>NZ_JAGEPF010000032.1 GCF_017573465.1 Actinomadura violacea | reverse complement strand
CGCCGACCAGGTCCGTGACGGCCTGGTGCACCGCCGCCCGGACGCGGGCGCTGCGTCCGCCGGGCCGCCGGGCCGGCTCTCGTTCCTCCATGCCCTCACCTTAGCGCAGCTCCCAGTTGCGTTAACGGCGCCCGTCGTCTACATTCCTAACGCAGTAGCGAACTGCTTTAGGAGGAACGATGAAGTCTGCACCGCCGGTGGCCGTGCCGAACCGGGCGGCGTTGCTCACGGTGACGTGCCTGGGGCAGTTCATGGTGCTGCTCGACAACACGATCGTCGGTGCGGCGCTGCCCGACATGCAGGAGCGGCTGCACACCCGGTTGACCGGGCTGCAATGGATCGTCGACGCCTATGTGCTGCTGGTCGCCATGCTGTTGCTGTCCGGCGGCGTCTTCGCCGACCGGTTCGGCCGCAAGAGGATCTTCCTGGCCGGCGTCGTGGTGTTCACCGCCGCGTCCGCCCTGTGCTCCGCCGCGCCCTCGATCGGCTGGCTGATCGTCGGGCGGGTGCTGCAGGGCATCGGGGCCGCGGCGCTGAGCCCCGCCTCGCTGACCCTGCTCGCCGCCGCGTACCCGGTTCCACACGAGCGGGTCAGGGCGATCGGGCTGTGGGCCGGACTCAGCGGGATCGGCCTGGCCGCCGGGCCCTTGGCCGGCGGCGTCCTGGTGGAGGCCCTCGGCTGGCCCGCCATCTTCCTCGTCAACGTGCCCGTCGGCGCGCTCCTGCTGGTCGCCGGCCTGCGCGTGCTGGACGAGTCCCGCAACCCCAGCGCGCCGGCGATCGACGTCCCGGGGACGGTCCTGTCCGTCCTGGGCGTGGGGGCGCTCACCTACGGGCTGATCGAGGGCGGCTCCCGTGGCTGGACCTCGCCGGTGATCCTGAGCAGCTTCGCCGCCGCGGCCGTGGTCCTCGCCGCCTTCGTGGTCGTGGAAGGGCGGGTTCCGGCACCGATGCTGCCGTTGCGACTCTTCCGGCAACGGCTGTTCACGGTCTCCAACACGGCGATGATCGTGGTCGGTTTCGCGCTCATGGGCTCGTCGTTCTTCTTCTCCCAGTTCTTCGTCTACGTCCAGGGCAGCTCGATCCTGCAAGCCGGGGTGCAGACCCTGCCCGCCACGCTCGCCATGGTCATCGTCAGCCCGTTCGCTGGCCGGTTGGCCGCCCGGTACGGCTTCCGGATCATGGTCACCGTCGGCCTGACGCTCGCCGGGCTGGGACTGCTGGCCCTGGGCTTCGTGCACGCCGACACCGGCTACGCGAACGTGTGGTGGCGACTCGCCGTCGTCGGCATCGGTTTCGCCCTGACCATGTCCCCGCTGACCGGCGCCGCCATCCAGGCGGCCGGCCCGCAGGAGGGCGGCCTCGCGTCGGGCGTCAGCAGCACCACCCGGCAGATCGGCGCGGTCCTCGGCGTCGCGGTGCTCGGAGCCGTCGTCCGCACCCGGGAGTCCGGTGGCGCCTCCTTCGAGGCGGGGCTCAACAGCGCCTTCGTCGTGGCCGGCGCCGTCACCTTGGCCACGGCCGTGTTCACGGGCCTGTGGCTGATCAGGAGCACCGAGCCGTCACGGCCGGCGAGCCCGGCCCCGCGCGTTCCTGAGAACACCACGGCTCCCTGACGCGGCCAGACGAACACGTACCCGGATCCTGGCCTAACCGCTTGCCGGCGGCTCCTCGGCCGGCCGCCGTCCCCAGGCCGAGATCAGCGGCGCGAGCGTCAGGTCGAGTTCGCCCGCTTGGACGGCGGCCAGGTGCGCGTCGATCTCGGCGTCGCCGGCCAGGCCGGCCGCGACCAGCTCGCCGCGCACGTGCCGGATGGTCGCCGCCTCCAGCCGGTCGCAGGGCAGCCCGCCGACCGGGAAAGAGCCCGCCGCGGCGACGTCTGCCAAGCCGGCCTCACGCAACGCCCGCGGCAGTGTCCGGCCGTAGCGCAGGTCCGCGCCGCGGCGTGTCAGCAGCTGCCGGAACGCGTCGCGCAGCCGGTTGGCCCGCCGCTGCGCGGGGCCGCTGTCGTCCAGGCACGCCAGTGGTTGCAGAGCGGTATCGGCGTCCTCGACCAGCAGCCAGCCGCCCGGCCGCAGCGCTGCCGCCATCGTGGCCAGCGCCCGAGCCCGGTCGGGTACATGGACCAGGACGAGCCGGGCGTGCACCAGATCGAACGTCCCCGGCTCCGGGGGCGGATCGGCGGCGACGTCGTGCCGGCGCACCTCGTACCCGTCGCCTGCCTCCAGCCACGACGGGTCGATGTCCGTGGCCAGCACGTGCCCGGTCGGACCGACGGCCGCCGCGAGCGCCTCCGGGATACTGCGGCCACCGGCCCCCACCTCCCAGCAGCGCGAACCGGCCCCGACCCCCAGCCGATCGAAGTGCCCCCGCGTCACGCCGTCGAACAGTTCGGCCAGCCAAACGAATCGCTCGCCCGCCTCGGCGCGCGCGTTGTCCAGGAGGTACCCGACGTGCGGCGGGCGGGGCGAGGAGGTCATCCCTACATGATCGCCTCCCCGGACCGTGAGCGCCACGACCCGGGGGGCTTCACTTGCTCGGCTCGGGGACCTTGCAATTCGCGGTGGGGTTGAGACCGATGTAGTTGAGCGGACCGGAGACCATGGTGAGCCCGATCGTCGCGAACTTGGCGCAGCTGCCGTCGATCTGGGTGAAGTAGTGGCGCTGTCCCGCAGCGAGCGCTCCGATGATCAGCCAGGTGACGAGCACCCACCGTCCGGACCGCATCGTTACCTCCGGTGACCGCATCGCCGACCCTGGGGTACGACAGTAACGACAAGATCGTCCATAGTTAAGCAAGCAGGGCCAGGTGTGTCATCTCACCGACGTCCGGACACCGGATCCGCCCGGCCTGAACCGGCCCAGAAGTGGACATTCTCCCGCTCGATACCGTCAGCCGCTTCGTCACGGATGGGATCTCGTGCGGACGTCCAGCAACCGGGTCGCGGCACGGGCCAGGGGAATCGCTTCCTGTTCGATCCGGCGGAACGGGGTGGGGCCTGCGGTCGCGACGGTGTCGTAGGCGGTGGCCTCGGCTTCGGTGAGATGCGGCAGGATCGCCGAAGACGGCTTGATGGGGCGACCGGCCTTGTCGTGGTTCACCCCGTGCCGGGCGTACTGGTGCAGGTCGGCGGCGTCCATCAGCATCGAGGTGACCGGTTTCGGTGGCGTGCCGTCCGGCGCGGGCTCAGCCAGCGCGGCGCGGAACCGGTCGAGGATCGCGTATCCGTCCGCGTCGATGTCTCCCCAGTAGACGATGTGGTCCGCGGCGCGGATCCAGGGGACGTCCGCAAGGAGGGCCGCAGCGGCCTTGCCGCCACCCTCGACCACGATGGTGTCCGGCACAGGCGGGAACCAGAGTCTGGAGTCGCGGTTCTCGACGACGAGGACGATCCGCGGCCGGTAGGCGATGTCGTGCGTGTCGCCCGTGGTCCACGCGTCATGCCTGCGGCTGCCCGACGCGGCGTGTCCGGGATCGACGTAGGTCAGATGCAGCACGGCCGGCCGGGACCGGACCTCGTCGCGGACGTCGCGTCCGGCGACGTCGCGCAGCAATGCGCCATGGGTGTCGAGCCACTTGGTGTGCATGCCGGGGACCGGGAGCTGGCGGGCGGTCCACGCGCCCGCGTCGGGGTTGTCACGCAGCCAGGTCACCGCGTTGAGCAGTACGTCGACGTCATCGGCTCCGAGCAGGCAGACGGCGCGGACGGTGGCCGGGGTGAGGACCGCGCCGGTGGACCGCAGCGACGACGCGAGCGCGCGGGCGCGGGCGACGTCCACGATCGGCGGCCCGGTTCCGGAGGCCAGTGCGACGGCGGCGTCCAGGTCCGCGACGAGCGTGGTGGGGTACTCGTCCGTCACGCCTTGGACGGACACCGGCTTGCGGACGATCAGCACGCCCGCGGTGTGCCGGCCGGCGAACTCACGCCAGCGCATGTGCCACTCGTGCCAGGCGGCGTGCCCGATCCGCGACACCGCGCTACCGGTCGCAACGCCGGGACGGAGCGGGACGGAGAACGTGACCGGTTCTCCGGCGCCGAGGTCGGCGCACACGGCCGCCGCCCACTTCTGGTGGACCTTGCGGCGCAGCGACTCGACCGCGTCGGCCGGGGTGATCAGTCGGGGGGTCATGCGTCGGGAACCGCCACGATGGGTTTCGCCCATGACCGCCCCTCGGTGTTCTTGAGGGTCACGTATTCGGCGTCCACGTGGGGTTCGATCGCGCTGTGCTTGTCGTTGGGGGCGCTGATGACCAGCTGGAAGCCGAGCCCGCGCCAGGCGCCGATGGCCCGGCCGGTGAAGTGCGCGTCCGCCTTGATCAGCGCCTCGTCGAGGAAGACGGGGGCGTAGCGGGGGCGTTCGGCGCCCGCGTCGCCCAGCTGGTAGCGCAGCGCGGCGCCGACGATGAACGCGACCAGCTCCTGGGACTCGCCGCCGGACTTCTCTCCGATGTGGTCGTAGACCGCGACGTGCTCGCCGGCGAGGTCGCATTTCTCCGCGCTGATCCGGACGTGGTTGCGCACGTCGACCAGGTCGGCGAAATCGGGCGCGGTGCGGCGGATGCGGTCGATCACCTTGGCCATGCGGTGGTAGGCGCGCTCCCGGTCGGCGTCGGTCGCCGCCTTGTCGATGGCGGCGCGCACGTCGCGCAGCTCCTTGCGGAACCGGGCGCGCACCGCGGAGTGGCTTTCCTGCGGGTCGATGCGCAGCCGGTGGCCGTCGTCGGCGAACGGCAGTTCGGCGAGGATCCGGTTGACCGGGTCGATCCGGTCGCGGATCTCCCGGACCGCGGCGGCGAGCTCGCTGTCCAGGCTGGTCAGGTCGTTGCCGGAGAGTTTGAGCAGGCTGTCGCGCCACTCCGTCTCCAGTTCGTGCAGGCCGCTGGTCTCCAGATCGGTGAGCAGCCGGTCGAAGTCGCGGTACGAGGCGTCCGGTTCGGTGCCGAGGTTCGGGTTCGGCCAGCGTTCGACGAACGTCGAGAACGTGTCCCGCAGCGCCTTGCGGGACCGGCCGATCTCCTCCTCCGCCGACGTGCGGTCGGCGCGCATCCGTTCGAAGCCGCGACGGTGCGCGGCGTCGAACTCCTTCAGTGCGGCCGCCGGGCCGGTGCCGTCGGGGGCGTCGTCGAACAGTCCCGTGAGGTAGCCCCGGTGCTCCGCGCTCACCTCGGTGCCGGTCGCCGCGGCGGTGTCGAGCGCCCGCTGGGCGCCGTCCACCTCGTCGACGATCGATTCCCATTCCTTCTCGAGCCCGTCCAGCTCCCGCTTCTGCCCGCCGACGCGCTCGGTCAGGTCCTTCGCCTCCTGCCTGAGGTCCTCCGCCTCCTGCTGCAGCCGGTCGATCTCCGGGTTGCCCTCGCGGACCTCGGTGATGACCTGCTGCCAGCGATCCCGTTCGGCGGTGACGGACCCGACGTCCACCTGCTCCCAGGACAGTTCGGTCACGGCCTGGTAGGCGGCGCGCCGCTCCTCGAACGAGTTGAGGGTCTGCTGCGCCTCCGCCTCCCGCGCGACGGCGTCGTCGCGGCGCTCCCGGGCGTGCCCGATCCGGACGTCGAGGTCGGCGAGCAGCCTGGTGTTGCTGAACCCCAGCAGGTTGGGCCGGCCGTGGCCGCCGTGCGCGCCCCGGCCGGCCTGCGACGTCTGGCCGCTGATCGTGAGCGCCTTCGAGTGCTGCATCAGCAGCTTGGGCGTCTCGACGCAGACGAAGTCGAAGCCGCGGACGAGTTCGCTCTTGAGCCAGGCGGTGAACGGCGACGGCCGGTAGTCGAGCCGGCCGGGGAGCGTCCTGTCGTTCAGCCCGACGTCGTCGCGCATGCCGGTGCGGACGCCTTCGAACTGGATGCGGCGGGGGTTCTTCACCGCGTTGATCGCCTCGCGGAACGCGTTCAGCCGGCCGATGTCGATCAGCATCCGGGTGGCGAACCCGCCGAGCGCCAGGTTGAACGCCTCCCGCCACGGTTCGAACTCCGTGCGCACCTCGATCAGCTCGCCGACGAACGGCAGGTCGTCGGAGGTGAGCCCGGCGGCGTCGGCCAGCCGATCGCGGGCGGCGTGCAGGTCGGTGGGGATATTGCCGCGGCGGGCCTCGACCGCCGCGCGCTCGTCGCGCAGACCGGCCAGTTCGCGTCCGGCGGCCGCGGCCTCCCCCGCCGCCTTCGCGAACTCGTTCTGGGCGGTCTTCCTGGCCTCGGAGTCGGCCAGCGCCCGGCGCGCCGCCTCGACCAGCGCGGCGAAGTCCTCGCCGGTCGACACGGCGGTGCCGATGGCGCCCAGGGCCCGGCCCAGCCGCTCCCGTCCGCGTTCGGCGTCGGCCAGCCGCCGCTCCACATTGCGGACCTCCCGGAGCGCGGTCTCCAGCCGGTCGCCGCCGGACGCGCGCAGGGTGTCCAGCAGCGCCTCCCGCCGGGACTCCGCCACGCCGATCAGCGCGGACGTCTCCCCCACCTCCTGCTCGGCCCGGCGGCGCCGCCGGGTCAGGTCCTCCTCTGCCGCGCGCAGCAGGTCGAGCCGGCGTTCGTGCCGCCACAGCGCCGCGGGCGACGCCGGGTCGGTGAACGATCCGACGTCGTCGATCACCCGCAACCGGGCCACCGCGTCGTCGATGGCCTTCCGGTGGTCGCGGATCGGGGCCAGCGCCCGCACCTGCCGGCGGGCGGTGATCATCCGCTCCCGGGTGCCGGACAGCTCGTCGAACTGCTGCACCACCTCGTCCGCCGTGGCCAGGGTGGACGGCTCCTCCAGGACCATCGTCTTGTACAGCGCGTCGACCGTGGTGATCTGCTGGCCGGCCTGGATCCGGCCGAGCAGCCCGACCGCCTTGTGCCCGTCCCCGGCGGCGCCGATGCCGAGCGCGGTGTGCAGCCGGGCGGTGAAGTCCCGGTCGGTGCCGAAGCACGTCAGGCCCGTCGCGGCGACCGCGTCGCGGGCGAACCTCCTGCCCGCCGGGCCGTCCAGCTCGCGCAGGTCGTAGGCGTCGTCGCGGACGGCGCGGACCGCGACGACATCGTCGAGAGTGCGCGCGGACGACGGCACGTACCAGGCCCGGAGCGCGGTGAACACCGCACCGCTCGGGTCCGCCCAGGTCATCGCGATCGCCGACCAGGTGTCGCGGCCGTCCCCGCGCAGCACGCGCATCCTGGTCTCACCGTCCGCCCGCGACTCGTCGAGCTTCCCGCGCGCGTAGGAGAGGATGTTGCGCTGGTCCTTGCCGCGCGGCCGGCCGACCACCCCGCCGTTGGACGCCCCGTTGAACGGCGTGGTGTGCGGCATCAGCAACGCGATGTAGGAGTCCATCAGCGTCGACTTGCCCGACCCGGAACCGCCGCTGAACAGGGTCGCGCCCGGGGCGAACCGGATGCGGTGATACCCGTCGTAGCCGCCCCAGTTGACCAGCTGCAGGTCCCTCGCCACCCACTGCTGCCCGCGCGACGCCGCCGGGATCAGCCCGAACAACGTATCGATCATGCTCATGGCGCGGCCTCGTTCTGCTCCCGGAGCCACTGGCTCAGTTCGGTCAGCTTCCCGGTGCTCAGCACGACCTCGACCAGCGGCGTGATGCGGTACCGGCCCGCGGACTCCTCCACGAGCAGCCCGTCCTTGGCCAGCCGCTCCACCGCGTTGCGGATCTCGCGCTGGCCGCGGGCGAGGTTGTGGTCGTCGGGGTCGAAGTAGGTGAGCACGGTCTGCTCCAGCTCTTCGATGTCGACCCGCGCGGACGTCTCGCCGGTCCCGCGCTCCCGCTGGAAGACGGTCCGCAGGTGGACCAGCACCAGGGTCTCGGCCCGGCTGTAGGGGTCGTCCTTCAGAAGGATCGGGACGTCCGACTCCTCCGAACGCACCTGCTGCTTGTAGGCGATGCCCCGGTCGTGGTCGACCACGAGCCGGACGAACAGGTCGTGCAGCCGCGACTCGATGAGCTGCTGGTTCTCCAGCAGCGTGCGCCACTGCGCCGGGCTCTTGTCGGCCAGGACGAACCTGCGCTGCAGCAGCCGCACCAGCACCCTCCGCACGTCCACGTCCAGCGTGCCGGTGTCGCCGGCGAACAGTTCGGACGGATCGTCCTCCATCGCCACCGGGTCGATGAAGCCGGCCTCCGCGCCGCTCGGCCAGCCGTCGTCCGCGCCGTCCGGTTCACTCATCGTCGTTTCCGGGCCTCTCATCGGCGGCACCGTCCGCGGGACGGGGCGTCGCCGGGTTCGCTGCGAGCACTCCGCCGAACGCTAGCCGCCGACGGGTCAGGTCCGGCCTGACCGCATCGACCACCGCGACCTCGGCCGTGTCGGTCATTCCGAAACCATGGGCGATCTCCAGCAGGCCGAGCAGATCCACCGGCCGCCGTATCTGCTGCGCCGCCGCGCGGAACGCGGCCGCGACGTCGACGCCGTCCGCATCTCCGGCGAACGCCGCCAGATGCGCGTGCAGTTCGGCGTACTGGGGACCGCCCCACGCCCGGGTGTCCGCGTCCGGCACGTCCTCCGCCTCGTCCCATTCCCGCAGCGGCGTGGGCGGCGTGGGCGGACGCAGATCGCTCAGGGTCTGCCGCAGCTGCTTCACGTCGGCCACCGGCAGGCGGCGCAGCGGCGCGACGACCGTGCCGCGGCGCGACCTCGGCACCCAGGTGTGGAACCCCGACATCACCTCCCGCAGCAGCTCGTCCACCTGGCGGTCGCGCATCGGGTCGTGGTCGCGCACCTGGGTGGTGATGACGTGCGACGCCTGCCGCTGCGCGGCCAGCACCTCCTTGACGCCCTGCTCGATCCGGCGTGCGATCTCGGCGAGCTCCCTGCGCTGCGGCTCCGGCATCAGGTCGGTGAACCCGTGCCGCAGCACGGTGCGCAGCAGGTTCCACAGGTCGTCGATCTGCGCCGGGTCGCCGATCAGGCGCAACGCCCCGGCGAACGCGCGGCCCTCCGGTGTCGTGTCCATGATCTGCCGGCCGCGCTCCAGGTACTCGCGCAGGACCTCCCCGGTCGGCCGCACATCCTGCCGCAGGTCGGCGACGACGTCCCGCTGCATGGCCTTGATCGACTCGGCGACGCGGGCGAAGTCGGCGGGCAGCTCCCGGGCCAGATGCAGCACGTTCTCGGCCGCCTCGAGCAGCTGATCGTCGGCGACGGCGTCGATGGCGCCGCCCCGTTCGAGCCGGTCGAGCTCCCGCCGGCGCTGATCGATCTCCGTCTGGAGGCGCGCCATCCGGGCCATCACGTCCGGGTCCGCGTCCTGCGCGAGCCGCTCGACCGCCTCCAGCAGCGTCCGGACCCGGGACTCCGACACCCTGGTCCGCGCCCCGCCGACCCGGCCGGCCACCTCCAGCGCGCCGACCCCGTGTGCGGACAGCCGGTACACCTCGACGTCGTCGGTGACCTGCCGCACCAGCCAGCCCGCGTGCACCCACTGCCTGCACAGGTCACGGGCATTCCCCGCGGGCAAGGGCTGGTCGCCGTCGTCGCCGTAGCCCGCGGCCCGCAACCGGTCGAGGGCGTCGGCGATCTCCGTGTGCGCATCCGGCACCGCCACCGTCGGCCGCTCCGGTGTGAACATCATCGCCAGGACCGTCACCACGAACGGCGCATAGGTCCGGTGGAGCAGATCGAGCATCGGGTTCTGGAACGCCCGAAGCGCACCCTGATATGCGCCTTCCACACCTCGTGTTCCCATCGCCGACAAGAATACGACCTGCGAGTCAACGCCACGCATCCGAGAACCGAACCCGGGGCGGACAATGCGCGGTCCGAACCGGCTCTGAAAGTCATGCGTCATAACTCGCATGATCCGGACCAGAGTCCTGCGACAGTGGCGGTGGCGATGGATTGTCGCACTGGCCTCGGCTCCCGTCCTGGTGGCGTCGGTGGTGGTGGGGATCGCCTACGGGAAGGGCGGCTGGTACGCGGTCAACGTCATGTTGCGGCGCGGCGCCAATGTCTGGGGTGACGTCTCCCCGGACGACCATCGGCTGTCCCGGGGGATCCGGTTGTCGTTGGCCGGGCAGCGCACGCCTGATGCGCCCGAGCCGGTGCGCTGGCATCAGGTCGCCACCGGGCTGGAGGTCGCCGAGTTGCCCGTCCGGGTGGGCGGGCAATCCGTGGACGCCCTGCTGCTCAGCCGGATCGACACGGCCCGCTACCGGTTCCGCGTGCTCAATCGTCCGGCGGGCGACCGGGACGTCGGTGACTGGATGAAGGCCACCGGGGCGTCGCTGGTCGTCAACGGCAGCTACTACGGCCGTCACGGGACACCGGACACCCCGGTGGTCAGCGACGGCCACCGGCTCGGTCCTGCTTCCTACCAGGCCACGCACGGGGCGTTCGTGGTCGGCGGGCCCGGTGGCCAGGGCGGTGCCCGGCTGGTCGACCTGGCCGGTCTCGACTGGCGGCAGGCCATCGGCGGCACGAGCCAGGCGATGGTGTCCTACCCGATGCTGCTCGGAGCCGACGGGCACGGCCGGGCCGGCGGCACAGACGAGCGATGGCTGGCCAACCGCAGTTTCCTCGGGCAGGACGGCGCCGGGCGGATCATCGTCGGCACCACTCGCGATGCCTACTTCTCCCTGCCCTCGCTCGCCGCGTTCCTGCCCCGTACCGGGCTCGACCTGCGCCTGGCCCTGAACCTGGACGGCGGGCCGGTCGCCTGCCAGAAGGTGTCGGCCGGCGGGTACCGGCGCGACTTCTGCGGGCGTTACGAACTGGCCGTGCACGGCGGCCGCCTTCAGTTGCTTTGGCCTCTGGTCGACTTCCGGCGTTCGGCCCTGCCGATGGCGCTGGTGGCCGTCCCACGCTGAACCGCCTGGGATGCGGCAGTCATCGGTGGTGCTCAGCTCGGCCCGTCCCAGCGGCACGGGCGGGCCACCACGTTCGTTCGGCGAGGAGGGTCACCAGGGCGGGGACTTGCAGGGAGCGGACGAGGAGGGTGTCGACGAGGACGCCGATGGCGACGGCGATACCGACTTCGGCGACGGTGACGTCCGGGATCTGGGCCAGGGCGGCGAAGGTGCCGGCCAGGACGAGTCCGGCGGCGGTGATGACACCGAAGCCCAGGACGTGGGTGAAGACCAGGGCGGCGATGCCGAGGGAGGCGGCGAACGGCAGCACCACCGCGGCCGGCAGCATCACCGGCGCGACGATGGAGCGCAGGAGCAGACCGAGGATGAGGGTGATGGCCAGCGAGACCAGCGGCACGATGCGCCAGGTGTCGGCCAGCGCGGCCTGCCGGTAGTCCAGCCGCAGGGCGGGCGACCCGCCGACCAGGATTCCGGGCGGACGTCGTCGAGACGGTGGCGCAGGTCGTCGATGGTGTCGGCGGCTTGGCCGTACGGGGCACGGCCAGGTCGACGGTGATGGTCGGCCGGTCACCGAGTGGCTCGCCGGGCTCGGCCCAGGCCACGTTGGGCGCGGTGCTCGCGGCCTGCCGGGCGGCGGTGCGCATCGCCTGGTCGATGCCGGTGGGCAGGACCACGGTCAGCGGCGCCGACGTCCCCTGCGGGAAGTGCTGCGCGAGGATCTGCTGTCCGGTGACCGAGTCGCTGTGCGAGGGCACCTTGTCGAGGGGGTCGGCGCTGGTGTGCAGGCTGGTCAGGCCGAGGGTGGCGGCCACCAGTCCTGTGGTGACGATGGTCGCGGCCAGGCGAGGACGGCGGGTGACCACGTCAGCGACGGTGCCCCAGAGACGATGTTCGGTGGCACCGCGTGCGTTGCCCGGGGCGGGGATGCGCGGCCACAGCAGCCAGCAGCCAGCGGCCCGCGCACGCGAGCATCCCGGGCAGCGCGGGCAGCATGGCGGCCAGGGCGATGAGCACGCCGGTGGCGGCGACGGGACCGAGGCCGCGAAGTCCGGCCAGGTCGGCGGCCAACAGGCAGAGCATGCCCGCGGTCACGGTGCCGGCGCCGGCGACGATCGCGAGGGTGGTGCGGCGGCGCGCGACACCATCCCCGCCATGCCCGCGACCGCCAGCAGCGCCCAGACCGGCAGGGCCAGCACGTACAGGCCGGACGCCGCGCAGTACAGCACGGACCCGACCACCATGACCGCGTACCGCCCGCGGTTGTCGACCAGGTTCCCCGACAGCGGCGGGCCGCGCCCGCCGCCGGGCATGCCGGAGAGGATAACTGATTAGTTTCGTTAACAAAATACTCGGCCGCGCACCGGCACTGCGGAGGCCGGGACCTGGTGCCGGACTTCTCGGACGAACTGGTGAACCGGCTCGCCGACACCGAGGAACCGGCCGCCGCGCTGGTCGCCTACGGCGAGCGCAGCGAACGGATCTTCGATAAGAAGGCGCTGAACTACCTGGGCGAACGCGGCTACATGGTCAAGGCCACCGCCACCGCGGTCCTCCAGCGCGGCGTCGTGAACAAGCCCGGCGAGCACCCCAGCAAGCGGTGACGTACGCCCGTCACGGCTTGCAGCGTTGGCCGAACGAATTCAGCGCGACGGTTCTGGAGTACATGATGCTCGCGTGCGGGTTCCCTCTCCTGTCCTTCCAATGCACGTCGGTGACACCGATGAACTTGACGCAGCTGGCGCTCAGTCCAGGGAAGGCCGCATGCCGTTCGACACGTCGATGATCGGTCTTTCCGGATTTCACGGTGTGCGACTTGACCGGCTTCGTACTGCCGGCGGACGGGGCGAGCGTCGACCATTCTCCCGCCCAGAAGAAGAGGATCTTCGTGTGAGCGGTCACGTGCCACTCCGGCCCCCGGCAGGTGTAGGAGCCATTCGGTGAGGCCTCGCTTTCCGAGGCGAGTACCCACGCTAGAAGCCCGCAGTACAAAACGAGTACATGACCACTTCGGGCGCCACTCTGGTGGAGGCCGATGATTTGGTGAGCCTTTTCAGCGTGATTTGCTCTTGCGGAGTTGCAGGATGTGAATGGCCCTGGGCGATGCGGCCAGCGCGTCGAGCGTTCCGGCGGGTTCAGGCCGTGGTCGTAGGGCGAGCATTGGGCGATGGGAGGACCTGCACCAGGTAGTCGGCCAGTTCACCGGGCCGAGACAGCATCACCATGTGGCTCCCGGGCATTTCATCGGGAGTGATGCCGAGCCGTTCCTTCACATGGCGGCGCACGAACTCAGGGGTGAAGAAGCGGTCGTCGCGGCAGAGCAGGTATCTCGTCGGAAGGGCCGGCCATGCGGACAGCGGCCAGGGCTCTCGCCCGGCACGGTCCAAGCTGATCCCTTCCGCGAGCGCGCCGTCGTGGGCCTGTATCCGCTGGGCGAGTTCGCGGGGGACGTCGTGGAAGTAGAGCTCGTCGTCGCCGCTGTGTCCGGACGAGGGGCGGCCACTGTTCGCCCACCAGTCGTTCGGAGTCTCACCTGGACGCGGGATCATCGCGGTCACCAGGACGAGCGCGGCGGCGTCTGCGCGCGCGCAGACGAGCGGGCCGACGAAGCCACCCCAGGAGTGGGCCACCACCACGACGGGCCGGCGGTCACCGATCGCCCGGGTGACGGCGTCGGCGTAGTCCCAGAGGCCCGCCTGGGGTTCGGACATCGGCAGGTCGACCGCGACCGAGTCGTGCCCGCGGCTGCGAAGTTCTGCTTCGAGCAGGTGCCAGTCGAGAGCGCTCCCGCCGGCACCGTGGATGAGAGCAAAGATCGCCATGACGGTGATGACCGCCGGAAGCGCGGAAACTCATCGAGGGCGTCCAGGTTGGACACGTCGCGCCTGTACTACGGTCCGCAGCTTGCGACCGAGCCGGGCGAGCTTCTCGGCGCTGGTGCGGACGCTCTCGGTGTCGGTGTGCTCTAGGTTTCGTTTGACCTCGGCGACCGTCTCCTCGGCCTCCTCCTTGCGCCGGCGGCTTTGCTCGGCGTACCACCGAGCCTCGCGCGCCATCTGCTCGATGTCGTCCTCGGGCAAGGCCGACCCGACGGTGACTGCCGCCGACCGTTCCACGCCGGTGCCCAGGTCTCTCGCCAAAACGCCGATGTTGCCGTTGGCGTCGACGTCGAGCGTCACCTCGATCTGCGGGACGCCGCGCGGCACCAGGGCAGTCCGGTGAGCCGCAGGGTGGCCGGCCGAAGATGTAGCCGGTCCGTCCGTTAGAGGGAAGTGCGGCCCCACCTGAGGAAGGTGAGGCCGCGAATGTGGGTCACGGACGAGTTGTCAGCATCGTCCGCAACGGACTTGCCGAGTCCGCATCAGGACTTACTTGATGCAGGATCCGTCACTGGGGTGCCCATCGCACAGCGAGCAGTACTGCGTGCTGCAGACAGGGCAGGTGTTCTGGGCGTGGCCGGGCACGGCGCACATCGCCAGAGCGAGCGCCGGCAGGGCGACCACGACAGCGACGAACATGATCTCGCTGACGCGGTCGCGAACCTTCCCCGGGAGGGAGGTGCTGCTGGCGCGGTTCGTCTCGGACTTGTCGGTGCCGCTGTTTTCGTGGAGGGTCATACGAAGAGCTCCTTGTCCCCTGTTTGCGTTGCGCCCCCACCGATTGAGGGCGCCAGTCACCTACCGTGCGGACCACGATCCCTCCTGCCACATACGCTCGGCGGCGGCGTCGCCGTCCTCACCCTGTCCGCGCCGTCATCTCTGCCGGACGGCCGGAACAATCCCCGGTACGCCCTGGCCGATCGGCGTCCGGAACCGCTTGCTACGGCAGGCAGCGACGCGCACCGCGGCGCGGCCAGTGCATGGCCCGTACGACAGATAGCTCGGCAGATCAGACGACACGAACCGTGGCACGTCACAGCCTGGTGCGGCCCAGTGTCCATCTGCGGCTGCCGCTGACGGTGCTGGTCACCTCCGCGGCCCTGTCCAACCGGACCGTCGCCCGCGACATGGCCCGCCCGGCTCCGCCTGCTCGACCCCCAACTCACCCTGCTCTGGGCCGATTCCGCCTACTCCGCGGAGCTGGTCGACTGAGCCGACCCTTCGCTACATCCACCTGTGGACGCCGAAGTCGGCCCCGCCAACCTGGCGGCCACCCGCGACCCGCTGGCGTTACGGATGGTCAGGCGCAGGGGTGGGGTGCGCTCCGCAGAGTCGGTCGCGGGGTCAGTCGCGGCGTCCAGGGCGTCTGCGTGCGTGGAATTGGTGGTCGCGCCGGACCAGCTTGACGATCTTGTCCTGGGTATGCTGATCCAGGTCCAAGGCTGCCCGGTAGATCTGTTCCAGTGCAGGTGCTGGGTTCCGATGCTGATGGTGTCGACGCCGAGCCTGCGGCAGGTGCCGAGTTCCGCCCGATCATGCATCACGACGACCGCGGTGCGTACCTGGACGGGTGTTCTGCGCGAGCGCAAGAACTTCTCCAGCTCTGCGGCGATCTCGGAGACCTGCCGTCCCCAGCTGCGGCCTCGGCGGTCGGCCAGCACCCCGGTATCGACGAGGTTTCCGTAGCGGTCGAACTTCTCGAACCGCCAGTCGTCGCCGGTAACGTGGACCCGCACGCCCCGCCCCTTGACCTCGATCGCCCAGATCCCGAACCGGCCGACCAGCAGGTGGTCGACCTCGCCGCGCCGGTTGGCGTAGCCGCGGAACAGCGTCCAGTCCCCGAGCAAGAAGCACTGCAGGTCGTGCGTCAGGCTCTCTTCGGCGGCGACGCCGGCCTGCTGCTGTGCGCGTTTGTGCAGCGCGGCGGGGTCGACGGCCGGGGCGGTCTGCTGCATCGCCTGCAGTTCGCGGGCGTGCCGGAGCCGTTTGCCGAGTTGCCACCACCGGCGTGAGGCTCGCTGGTGCCGGCGCAGGGTGTCCACTGCTCGGGCGTGCTCGGCGATCTGGTTCCGCGTGCGGGCGATTGCGGCATCAGTGGCTCGGAGTTGAGTCGCGGGATGGTCCGACAGCACCTCGATCCGCATCGCCACACGATACCGCCACGAATGCGCCGTTTCCGGGCCTACGTGAACCCGGAGCCACATGGGAGCATCGGAAACGGACTCCCGACGAACGTGATGGCCACTGTGCCCGACCCGCCTGCACCCCGGCCAGGTATGTCCCGCTCAGCTGTGCCTCGCCCCGCTGCCGCCCCGCCCATTGGCTCAGGCGGCGGCCGCCAGTGCAGCCCGGGAACGCTGACCGTCACCACGCAGCGCCGTGGTTCCTGGCATGTGCTGGTACTGGCGTTGGAGCCGGAGGCATCGCCGGGCAGCGCTGGAAGATGTTCCGGCCGACCAGCTCGTCCCGGGGCCGCCGCGCGAGCCGCTCGTAAGCCCGGTTCACCGACATGAACACCAGGTCAGGCGAGATCAGCGCGCACGCCACCGGCAGCTCGTCGAACACAGCCGAAAGGTCCACCTCCACCACCCTGCGGAGATACCCCACTCGGGCCAACCAGCGCATATGCGGCGATAAGCCGCCCGCAAAACATCGCTGGCCGCACAAAACAGGGATGAGTCGCAAGGGGGGCGCTGACGTCGGTGCGACTGGTTCACCGGCAGCCGACGCGCAGTCCAGGGCCGGCTCCAGCCGCTACGCGGCCACCAGAGAGTGCGGCAAGAGCCCTGCCGGCCGCCGGCCACGTCCGCGGCTTCGCTGCGATGATGACCGCCCGGAATGGCCACCTGCTCGACGACTGGATCACCGTGGCCGAAGCCGGAGAGTCGACTCATCTAGCCGCTTTCGCCACCGGTCTGCGCCGTGACCACAACACGTGCAAGCCGGGCTGACTCTGGAGCACAGCAGCGGCGCTGTCGGAGGCAACGTGAACAAGATCAAATTCTTGAGGCGGCAGATGGTCGGCCGTGCCGACTTCGGCCTTCTACGGATCCGAGTACTCCACTAGCGCTGCCCCAGGGACCGCGCTCGGTTACCCCGGTTCATCGAGAGTGGACCAGAGCCCGCAACGCGTTTCTCAAGGCCAGTCGTCTTCGGGCGGGCCGAGGGGCAGCCGGAGAGCGACGCGCAGGCCCCCGGACGGCGCGGACGCCAGGTCGATGCGACCGCGCATGGCCGATATCGCCACCTCGGCGATGTGCAGGCCGAGCCCTGTCCCGGGGAGGTCCTCGGTGGCCGCGGAGCGGTAGTAGGGCTTGAGCACGTTGGCGAGGACCACGAGCAGGCACTGCCGAAGCCCTACCGGGTCACCGCGTACCAAGAGGCGTGAGGGCGACGAAAGCAGCGACCTGTCCGCCACCGACGGGAGGCTCTGCAGCGTCCGGCGCATCAGCGACGGCACGTCGAGGAGTTCGGTCGCCGGGACGGCCCGCGGGGACGGCGGGCCGTCGTTGACGGCGACGGCCAGGTCGGCGATGACGCGCCGCATCATCTCCACGGCATCGTGGATCGCCTCAAGGGACTTCCGCGCGTTCTCCTCGGTGACGGCATCGTCGAGCAGCTGAGCATGCCCATGGATCATGGTGAGAGGGGTGAGCAGCGCACCGGAGCGCGCGCCCGCCGATGCCGAACACGAGACCTCCACCCACAGCGAACGACCACCGCTCATCGTCATCTTGGCGATGCCGGAGCGGATCCCGGCGAGGTCGACCGTCTCGCCGCCCTGGTCGGTCAGCTTGAACAACTCGGTCACGTGGCGGCCGATCGCTCGGTCGGCCGGTGTGGCGGCCAGCCGCGCCATCGCCGGGTTCCATGCCACCACCAGGCCGGACGGCTCCATCGCCAGGACGGCGACGTCCGCGGGATCCAAGAACGCGCTCCAACCGGAGCGCTCCCACGCGGATTCATCCGCTGAACGGGCAGGCGGCCAGGACACCCCGGCATGCCCCGACGTGGCGCCCACCCTCTGCACCGCGATGACGTCTCCGCCGAGCGCCGGAGCGCGGCCCGCCGCATGGACGTTCACGCGAACGATCAGGTGAACGGCCACGCGGGCGCGGCGGTCTCCTCGCGCAGCGCGGGCAGGACCTCGTGCGCGAGCCGCTCGACCTGCTCGGCCATGTCGGGACCGGCGGGCATGAAGTTGAAGGCGTTGAAGCCGATCTCGACGAAGCCGAGGAGCCGCTCGATGACGGCGCCGGGCGGCCCGCTCACCAGGCCCGGACCGTCCTCGGCCTGCCCGCCGATCCGGACGCCGACGTTGTAGGCGCGGGTGATGCCGGCCGGGTCGCGTCCGGCGTCCTCGGCGGCGGCCGCGATGCGCTCCAACATGACCCGTGCCGTCTCGGGCGGCGCGAAGTCGAGCGACGGGATCCAGCCGTCGGCGAGCCGTCCAGTGAGGTCGAGTGCGCGCGGGCCGAACGTGCCGAGCCAGATCGGGATGTCGCGCTCGGGCTTCGGTTCGAGGTCGGCCGCGTCGACGTGGTGGACGCGGCCGGCGTGGGTGAAGGCCGGCTCGCTCCACAGGCCGCGGGCGATGCGGATCGCGTCCTCCAGGCCGTCGATCTTGTCCCGCGGCGTCGGGACGGGAATGCCGAAGGAGCGGAACTCCTCGTCGGAGTAGCCGCCGCCGAGCCCGAGGATCAGCCGTCCGCCGGAGAGCCGGTCGAACGTCTCGGCCATCTTCGCGACCATGGCCGGGTTGCGGTACGGGACGCCGAGGACGCGCGTCGCGATCGTGATCCTGCTGGTCGCGGCGGCGATCCAGGACAGCATCGTCCAGGTCTCCATGGTCGGGTGCGCGGTGCACGGATGGTCGGACGCGGACACGAAGTCGAAGCCGAGCCGCTCGGCCTCGCGCGCGCGGGCGACGGGGTCGGCGCCGGGCGCCGCCGACGTGGAGACGTTCAGGCCGCAACGCATGGTCGTACCTCCAGCTTGGAAATGAAGAACTGCGCGATCGGGCCGATGCCGACCGCGTACAGGACGGTCCCGATCCCGACCGTCCCGCCGAGGAGCCAGCCGAGCAGCAGCACGGCCGCCTCGATCGCGGTGCGCATGGCCCGGATGGAGTGGCCGCGCGCGGCGAGGCCGGTCATGAGGCCGTCGCGCGGTCCGGGGCCGAACCCGGCGCCGATGTAGAGGCCGGTCGCCGCGCCGTTGCCGACGATCGCGGCGGCCAGCAGCGAGATCCGCCAGCCGAGCCCGGACGGCTCGGCGACGATCGCCAGCGCCGCGTCGGCGGCGAGGCCGACGACGAGGACGTTGCTGACCGTGCCGAGGCCGGGCCGCTGGCGCAACGGGACCCAGAGCAGCAGGACGGCGGCCGCGGTGAGGTTGACGACCCAGCCGAGCGGGAGGCCGGTCCGCGCGGCGAGGCCCTGGTGCAGGACGTCCCACGGGTCGAGCCCGAGGTCGGCGCGCACCATCAGCCCGATGCTGACGCCGAAGAGGACGAGCCCGCCGTACAGGTGGCTCAGCCTCCGCCATCTATTTGACATGTCAAGAAACTATGATCCGAGTATGTGATATGTCAAATAGAGTGTTCGGCATGGAAGAACCACGCTGGCTCAACTCCGACGAGGACCGCGCCTGGCGCGGCTACCGGCGCCTGTCACTGCTGCTCGACCGGCAGCTCGCCCGGGACCTGGCCGCCGACTCCAAGCTCTCGGAGGCCGACTACGACGTCCTGTCCAATCTCGGCGAGACGCCGGGCGGGCGGATCAGGCTGACCGATCTGGCCGCGCACATGCGCTGGTCACCGAGCCGCCTGTCGCACCAAGTGGCACGGATGCGGCAACGCGGCCTGGTCACCCGCGAGTCGAGCCCGGACGACGGCCGCGGCTCGGTCATCGTCCTCAGCGACGAAGGCCGACGGACGATCGAGGAGGCCGCGCCGCGGCACGTCGAGTCCGTCCGCCGCCACTTCATCGACCTGCTGACGCCCGCGCAGGTCCAGGCTCTCGCCGCGCTGAGCGACACGGTCGTGGAGCATCTCGTCAAGGCCGAGTCCGAGTGAGCCCTCGCCGGCAGGGGTGCCTGCTCCGTAGCTTTCGCCGTGGCCAGGACCCGGCCGACCTCCTGCCGCCGAGCGCGCTGGCGGTTGGTCACGCCCGGAGGTCGCCCGGGGCTGGGCTGGGAGGGTTTGGGAGCACGGGCGGGAGTGAGCCGGTCGGGTCGCACCGGGCGTTCCCATGGCCGCCGCAGATCACGGGCCAGCCCGCGCGCCAGGCGCAGTCGGGCGTGGGCGGCGAGGATCAGCCAAGTCCAGCGATCGGCGGCCGGCGAGGAACGCAGTCGCGGGCTGGTCCAGCCCAGCGTCTGCTTCAGCAGCCGGAAGGAAGGTGGCCGGCCCGGTCGGTCCGGTGAAGCGCAGGCTGATCGCGAGGCGTTCCAGCGCGGACACCGGCAGCGCGAAGGGGTCGCTCACGAGCTCCTTCCCGGGAGGGATCACCGCCGTGGACGCATGGGCGAAGGTGACCCGGGTGATCGTCATGCGGATCCGGGTGCCGCCGAGCCCGACCCGCACGACCTGCCGGACGGTGTGGTCGGCGAATCCCCCTCGTCGACCGGTTCACGCCGGAGTCCTCGTCGCCCCCGACCGGAGGCTGCACGGCGGCGCCCCAGGCGCTCGTCCACCGCATGACGGCGAGCCGCACTCTTTCAGGTTCGGCCGGCCCTGCCACAGCGGTTCACACCGCCTGGCCTAGGGCGGCGAGCAGCGCCGCGGTCGCCGGCGGGTCGGGCGGTTCGCCATAGGTGGCCGCATACACCCGCCGGGTCGCCGCCGGGACCTCGGTGGCCTCGACGCCGGCGCCGCGATGAGCCCGCAGCGCGAGACCCGGCACGGTGGTGACGCCCAGTCCGGCCGCCACCAGGGACTGCATCACCACCATGTCGTCGGTGCTGTAGGCGATCTCCGGGGTGAACCCCGCCCGGGCGCACAGCTCCAGCAGGTGGCCGCGGCACCGTTCGCATCCGGCGATCCAGCGTGCGTCACGATGCGCCGCCAGGGTCCCGTCTCCGGACGGACCACGGGTTACCAGGAACGTGGGGTCGTCGAGCAGGTGGTGGAGCCGGACGCCCGGCTCCTCCGACGGCGACTCGTCGTAGCGGAACACGACCGCGACGTCGACCCTGCCGGCGCGCAGCAACCGCAGCGCCTTGGGCGGGTGCGTGTCGGTGAGGTCCAGCTCAAGGCCCGGATGGGCGCGGGCGAGCGCCGTCGCGGCCGCCGGGATCAGGGTGCTCATCGCCGACGAGAAGCCGGCGAGCCTGACCCTGCCGGCGCTCAGGCCGACGTGGGCGGACAGCTCCGCCGCGGCCGCGTCGACCCGGCCGAGGATCTCCATGGCGCGTTCGGCGAGCAGTTCGCCGGCCGGGGTGAGCCGGACGCCGCGTCCGACGCGCTGCAGCAGCGCCGCCCCGGTCTCCGCCTCCAGCCGGGCGATGTGGTGGCTCACCGACGGCTGCGTGCAGTGCAGGTCCTTGGCCGCCGCGGTGACGGAACCGGTCCGGGCGACGGCGACGAGCACGCGCAGGCGGACGAGGTCCAACATATTCATCCTGTCTATGGATTCCCACGATCATAGGCATTGGACGCCATGACTCGGGAGCCGCAGGCTGGACGCATGGAGACCTCGATCCCCGCCTTCGCCCTCGCGGCGCTCGTCCTGATCATGATTCCGGGGCCGGACCAGGCCCTCATCACCCGCAGCACGCTCGTCGGAGGCCGCGCGGCCGGGCTGCTGACGATGCTCGGCGGCGCGACCGGGCTCGCGGTGCACGCGGGCGCCGCCGCGGTCGGCCTGTCCGCGCTGCTGCTCGCCTCGGCGAAGGCGTTCACCGCGCTGAAGACCGTCGGAGCCGCCTACCTGCTGTGGATGGCCGTGCAGACCCTGCGCTCGGCCGCCCGTTCACGCCGCGAACCCGAGGAGGCGCCGGCCCGGCGGGCACGGCAGCGGCCGGCGAGCGCGCTGCGGCAGGGCTTCCTGAGCAACGCGCTCAACCCGAAGGTGGCGCTGTTCTTCGTGACGTTCCTGCCGCAGTTCCTGTCCGTCGGGTCGACGGCGAGCGCCGCGCACCAGCGCACGCTGCTGCTGTCGGCCGTGTTCGCGCTGCTCTACCTCGGCTGGTTCACCCTGTACGTCGCCGCCGTCGACGGCTTCGGGCGCCTGCTGCGCCGCCCCCGCGTGAAGGCGGCGATCGAGCGCGTCACGGGCGTGCTGCTGATCGCGTTCGCGGTCAGGCTCGCAACCGCCCACCAGTCCACCTGACCGGCCGGCCAGGAGTGGTCCTCCGTATGGGGGGCCGCGTCACTATCAGGAAGACCACCGGCTTCAACCGAGGGACGCGCGGGAAACGGAAGTCAAAGATGGTCGCGGATGTTCTGTGTGCTGGGTGAGGTCGGACGTCTCCGCTTTACCTGTCAGGTAATGGACGGGGCGCGCGGGGGATCGTGAGGGTGGGGCGGGTAGGTTCTCGCAGCCGTGCTAGGAGGCTTCCATGACCACCGGGATCACCCCCGACCAGATCGCCGACGCCATGCCGTTCGCCCGGGCGCTCGGCGTGGAGATCGACGCGGCCGACCCGGAGGAGGTGACGGGCCACCTCGACTGGGCGGCGGACCGCTGCACCGCCGGTGGGCTGATGCACGGCGGGGCGCTGATGGCGCTCGCCGACACCCTCGGCGCGGCGTGCGCCTTCCTCAACCTGCCGCCGGGCGCGTCCACGACGACGCTGGAGTCCAAGACCAACTTCTTCAGGGGGGTGAAGGACGGCAGCGTGCGGGGCGTGTCGCATCCGCTGCACGCCGGGCGGACGTCGATCGTGGTGCAGACCGATCTTTATGACGGCACCGGCCGCCGCGTCGCCCAGGTCACGCAGACGCAGGCGGTCCTGCAAGCATGAGCCTTCCCGGGCGGGGCCGCGGCCGGCGCTCAGCCGGGCGTCAGACCTTGCGCCACTTGGGGACCCAGGCGCCGTCCTCGATCTCGTAGTCGCCGAACAGGTCGGGCGCCTCCGCGCGCATGAGCTCGCCGATCTTGCCGAAGAGCAGGCGGATCTCCTCCTCGGCGCCGGGCGCGGTCCGGTTCTCCAGGGTGTGCCGCAGGCTGCGGACGTTCGCCGTCCAGACCAGGCCGGTTCCGAGGCCCTCGGGGGCGAAGCGGCGCATGAAGGAGGTCTTGTGCTTCTTCTCCTTGAAGGGGACGCCCTCCTCGTCCAGCCCGAAGTGCTCGGTCATCCAGCCCTGGAACTCCTCCATCTGCTCCAGCATCGCGGTGGCGCGCTTCATCAGCTCGGGGTCCTCGCGGGCCCACTCGGGGAACCAGAAGGGGATGTCCTGGAGCCGGACGTAGCGCAGCGACTCCTGCGAGATCGCGACGCCGGGCCGGTGCCGGACGAGCTCGTGGGTCAGGACGCGGCTGACGTTGTGCAGGACGAAGCTGAAGCTGACGTGCTCCAGGACCGACCCGTGCAGGCTCCGGAGGATGTTCTCCAGGTAGGCGGACGAGTCGGTGCGGACCTTGGTCACGTTCGGGTTGAGGCCGGGCTCCCAGGAGCGGTAGCAGAGCCGGCCGGCGAACTCGGCGAGGTTCTGGGGGTCGTTCAGCTCGTCGTCGAGGTCGCCGCGGTCGAGGCGCTCCAGCCAGCTCTCGCCGCCGACGTCCCGCAGGTACCGGGCCACCTCGTCGTAGTCCAGCTCGGGCCGCGCTACGAGGAACACCTCTGGCTCGACGCTCTTCACTTCGTTTTCCCCCCACCGGGCCGGTTCCGTCGCCCTATAGGAAACCACCCCGCCGGGGCGGCCGCGACCCGGGTGCCGGGGAGCGCGTGTAATGGATGTCCTGGGACGACGCTCATGTGGTTATGTCGGACACTGGAGAGGTTTCACCTGCTAGGGGGTTCGAAGATGGTCGACGCGGCGCGGTCCGGGCTGAAGGTGCTGGGGGCGTGCCCGTTGGACTGCCCCGACGGGTGCTCGTGGGTGGTGACCGTCCGGGACGGGAAGGCCGTGCGGCTGCGCGGCAACCCCGATCACCCGTACACGCGCGGGGCGCTGTGCACCAAGGTGAACCGGTGGCTGGAGCGGGCGGAGCAGCCGGACCGGATCCTGTACCCGATGCGGCGCGTCGGCGCGAAGGGCGAGGGCCGGTTCGAGCGGATCAGCTGGGACGAGGCGCTGGACGAGATCGCCGGGCGGCTGCGCGGCGTGATCGCCGAGCACGGCGGCGAGGCGGTCTGGCCCTACTGGGGGACGGGCACGCTCGGCTACCTGCAGGGCTGCGAGGGCTTCGGCGGGCGCCGGTTCTTCAACGCGCTGGGCGCGTCGGCGCATGCGGTGGACATCTGCTCGGCGGCGGGGGCCGCAGGGCTGAAGGCGACGATCGGGTCCGCGGGCGGCATGGATCCGCAGGATCTTGCGCACGCGAAGCTGGTCCTGCTGTGGGGGACGAATCCGCTGACCAGCGGGCACCACGTGTGGAAGTTCGTCCAGGACGCGCGCAAGGCCGGGGCGCACCTGGTGGCGATCGACCCGGTCCGGACGCGGACGGCGCAGCAGGCCGACGAGCACCTGGCGCCGCTGCCCGGCACGGACGCGGCGCTCGCGCTCGGGCTGCTGAACGTGATCGTCGGGCTCGGCGCGCAGGACGAGGAGTTCCTGCGGAACCACACGCAGGGCTGGGAGGAGTTCCGAGAGCGGATCGCGGAGTTCCCGCCGGAGCGGGCCGCGGAGATCACGGGCGTCCCGGTGGCGGACATCGTCGCGCTGGGCGAGCGGATCGCCTGCACCCGTCCGACCGCCATCCGCGCCACGCAGGGCATCCAGCGGCATGCGGGCGGTGGGGCGACGCTGCGCGTGCTGGCGGGCATCCCGGCGGTCACCGGGGACTGGCGGCGGCACGGCGGCGGCCTCGCGTTCTCGACGTCGGGGCACATCAAGCTGAACAAGGCGGCGCTCTACCGCGACGACCTGCGCCCGGGCCCGGTGCGGACGCTGTCGATGGCCCGGCTCGGCGAGGGGCTGCTGGACGTCCAGGACCCGCCGGTCAAGGCGCTGTTCGTCATCGCGGCGAACCCCGCGGGCAGCACACCGCACCAGAACAAGGTGCGGCGCGGCCTCGCGCGCGAGGACCTGTTCACGGTGGTGCTGGAGCAGTTCCCGACCGACACCGTGGACTACGCCGACATCGTGCTGCCGGCGACGGCGCAGCACGAGCACGCCGACCTGCACGAGGGCTACGGCCACCTGCACCTGACCTGGAACGAGCCGGCGGTGGCGCCGCCCGGCGAGTGCCTGCCGACGTCGGAGACGTTCCGGCGGCTGGCGCGCAGGATGGGCATCGAGGAGCCGGCCGTGTACGACTCCGACGAGCAGCTCGCCGAGCAGCTCCTCGCCTCGGACCATCCGTGGATGGCGGGCGTCACGCTGGACCGGCTCCGCAAGGAGGGGTTCGCCCGGCTGGCGGTGCCGGACCCGTTCGTCCCGTACGCGGACGGGTTCCCGACACCGTCGGGGCGGCTGGAGTTCCGTTCGGCGCGGGCGGCGGGGGCCGGAGCGGACCCGCTGGCCGGATACGTCCCGCCGGCCGAGGTCGCGGATCCGGAGCGGGCACGGCTTTACCCGCTCGCGCTGATCTCGGCGGCGTCGCACGAGTTCCTCAACACCCAGTTCGGCAACAACCCGGAGCTGCGGCGCCGCGCCGGCGAGCTGACCGTCCGGGTGCATCCGGACGACGCGGCGTCCCGCGGCCTCGCCGACGGGCAGCGGGTGCGGGTCGCGAACGAGCGCGGCTCCTTTGAGGCCGTCCTGCAGGTGTCCGACCAGGTCAGGCCCGGTGTCGCGGCGACGACGAAGGGGCACTGGCCGCGGTTCGCGGGCGGCTCGAACGCGAACGCGGTGGTGGACGAGCGCGCCACCGACCTCGGCGGCGGCCCGGTGTTCCACGACACCCGCGTGGAGATCAGCGCGACCGGCTGACCGGCGTCCCGATACGGTATGCGCCGTATCGGAGGGATCGATGACGTTTCAGGCCATGCTCGACCGGGCCCGCAAGTACGAGCGGCAGGGCCGCCCGGAGGAGGCCGCGGGGGCGTACGCGTCCGCGGCGCAGGACGCCGAGGCGCGCGGGGACCGGGCGTCGTCCGTCGCCGTCCGGGCCCGGCAGGCGCGCGCGCTGGCCGCGGCCGGGCGGGTGGACGAGGCGCTGCGGGTCCTGGACGGCGCCGAGCGGGCGGCCGCGGCGCTGCCCGGCGGGCCGGAGGTCCGCGCGACGCTGGACGGGCAGGCCGCGCACGTCCTGGCTGCGGCCGGGCGGACGGGCGACGCGGCGCGCCGGGCGTGGGGCGCGATGGCGGCCTTCCGGTCCGTCCAGGACCACAAGCGCGCCGACGTCGCGGGCGTGCACGCGGCGCGGCTGATCGTGAAGGACGCGGGTCCGCGCGCCGCGCTCGGCCCGCTGCGGGACCTGCTGGCGGCGATGCCGCCGGGCGGCGACGGGCACCGGCAGGTGGCCGCGCTGCTCGCGGACGCCGAGCGCCGTCCCGACCGCGACCACGACGTCCTCGTCACCGATCCCGACAACGCCGCGTGGGGGCGGCTCGCGGCGGCCCTCGCGGTCGGCGCGCACCTCGCGGTCGGGAACGGCGTGCCGTGGAACACGCTGTCCACCCCGGACGGCGCCCGCGACGACCGCGTCCTGCTGGAACGCGACTGGGGGATCACCGACGCCGCGGGCTGGCGCGAGCAGATCGACCGGCTGCTGGACGCCGAGAACAGCGACCCGGCGATCCAGATGGTGCTCGACCAGCGCGGCCGCGGCACCGACCCCCAGGCGTGGCGGGCGGCGATCGTCGCCTGGTGCCGCGAACGCGACATCTCCGACGAGACGGTCGAGCAGGTCGTCGCGCTGTCGGAGCTGGTCCGGCGGTACGAGGCGCGGTTCCGCGCGGACGGCCTGCTGGCGCCGGACGGCCGCGTCGAGAGCGTGTACGGCTACGACTTCGGCCGCGCGGTGAACATGGCGCGCTGGGGCCTGAACGCGGGCTACTGCGACGCCGAGGAGGCCGAGAAGTGCGTCCTGGTCGCCGGCCACCGCGCCAACCAGGTCTACGGGTCGTGGACGTCGTTCTCGTCGGGGTACGTCCTCGGCCGGATGCTGCGCTTCGACGAGGGCGAGTTCGGCGAGTGGTACGACCGGTCCCTCGCCGGGCACCGCATCCTCGCCGACGACCCGGCGAGCCCCTGGCGCCGCATGGCCTGGGGTTAGCCGCCCGGCCCGCTAGCCCTGCAGCAGCGCGTCGATCTCGGCCGTGACGGCGCGGCGCCCGGCCTCGTCGAGGGACGAGGCGGTGACGGCGTTGCGGGCGAGGGCGGCCAGGTCGGCGCGGCCGAGCCCGAACACCTCGGCGGCGACGCGGTACTCGCCGGTCAGCGTGGTGTCGAACATGGGCGGGTCGTCGCTGTTCAGCGTGACGAACAGCCCCTCCTCCAGCATGCGCGGCAGCGGGTGCTCTGCGAGCGAGGCGACCTGCCCGGTCCGCAGGTTGGACGTGGGGCACACCTCCAGCGGGATCTGCGTCTCGCGCAGGTGCGCGGCGAGGCGCGGGTCGTCCAGGCAGCTGGTGCCGTGGCCGATGCGCTCGGCGCCGAGCCCGTCGAGGGCCTCCCAGACCGTCTCCGGGCCGGTCATCTCGCCGGCGTGCGGGAGGCTGCGCAGCCCGGCCGCGCGGGCGGCGCGGAAGGCGTCGCGGAACGCGTCCCGGTGCGGCGGGCGGCACTGCTCGATGCCGCCGAGGCCGAACCCGACGAGCGCCTCGGGCGGGTGGGCGAGCGCGTGGTCGAGGGTGCCGCGGGCGCCGTCGGCGCCGAACTCGCCGGGGATGTCGAAGATGTAGGCGACGCGGATCCCGTGCCGGGCGCGGGCCTCGCGGACGGCGTGGTCGAGCGCCTCGGTGATCTCGGGCATCGGCATGCCGGCGCGCTGGTGGGTGTAGGGGGTGACGGTCAGCTCGACGTAGCGGGCGTTCTGCGCGGCGAGGTCGCGGGCGGTGCCGAGGACGAGGGTCCCGACGTCCTCAGGGGTCCGGACGAGGCTCGACACCGCCTCGTACACCTCGGCGAAGTGCGGGAAGTCGCGGAACTCGTAGAAGGCGCGCAGTTCGCGCTCGTCCACGGGGACGGGGCCGTCGGGGTGGCGGCGGGCCAGTTCGAGGACGGTGGGGACGGAGGCGGAGCCCACGAGGTGGACGTGGAGCTCGACCTTGGGGAGGGCGTCGATGAACGCCTCGATGGGGGAGGTGTCGGTCAGCACGCGGCGAAGCTAACAGCCGTCCGGCCTGCCGGAACAGCGAAATCCGGGCAACCTGCCACAAGATTGTCAGGAACGGCCGGCGGGGCCGCGGTCCCGGCGAGAATGGGGGCATGCGCGCCGCCCGGTTGATCTCGCTCGTCCTGCTCCTGCAGTCGCGGGGGACGATGACGGCGGGCGAGCTGGCCCGGGAGCTGGAGGTGTCGGAGCGGACCGTCTACCGGGACGTGGAGGCGCTGTCGTCGGCCGGGGTGCCGGTCTACGCCGACCAGGGGCGCAACGGCGGGTACCGCCTGGTGGGCGGCTACCGGACGCGGCTGACGGGGCTGAGCCGGGAGGAGGCCGAGGCGCTGTTCCTGTCCGGGCTGCCGGGCCCGGCCGGGGAGATGGGGCTCGGCGACGCGGTCGCGGCCGCCGAGCTGAAGGTCCTCGCGGCCCTGCCGGCCTCGCTGCGGGACGCGCCGGCGCGGGCCGGGCAGCGCTTCCACCTGGACGCCCCCGGCTGGTTCGGCGACGCGGAGACGCCGGCGCTGCTGCCCGATCTCGCGCGCGCGGTGTGGCGGGACGAGACGGTCGTGCTCCGCTACCGCAAGGACCGCGAGGTGAAGCGGACCGTCGACCCGTACGGGCTCGTGCTCAAGAACGGCACCTGGTACCTGGTCGGGCGGGTCGGCGGGCAGCCCCGCACGTACCGGGTCGACCGGGTCACGGCGGTCGAGGAGACCGGCGCGGTGTTCGAGCGGGACGAGGCGTTCGACCTCGCCGGGCACTGGACGGGGCAGGCCGCGGCGTTCGTCCGGTCGATGCTGCGCGAGGAGGTCTCGGTGCGGCTGAGCCCGGCCGGGATGCGGCTGCTGCGGTTCGCGGTGGAGCCGGTCGCCGCGGAGCAGGCCGCCGGGAGCGCCGGCGAGCCCGACGGGCGCGGCTGGCGGGCCACCGTGCTGCCGGTCGAGTCGCTGGAGGTCGCGGCGTCGCAGCTGATGCGGCTGGGGGCGGAGGCCGAGGTGCTCGGCCCGCCGGCGCTGCGTGAGCGCATGGCGGACGCGGCGGCCCGTCTCGCCGCCCTGTACGGCCTCTGACCTGCGCCCTCGCCCCTGATCCGGCGGCCATGACTGTGACCACGGACACATCGGTCGGTAACCGAACATTTCGGTAACCGATGTATCTTTGTGCAGTGGTGACGGTGAGACGTGCCGCGGCGCCGGGAGGCGGTCGCGGCCGGAGGTGACGTGGGCGCTCAACTGACGGAACGGCCGGTCCTGCGGCGGCTGCCCGCCGTGCTCGTGCAGGAGCGGCCGCGGCCGGACCGGGTGCGCGAGCATCCCCGCGCCTGGTGGCTCGCGGTCGCCACGGTCTGCTTCGGCGCGTTCATGGGCCAGCTCGACGCCAGCGTCGTCACCCTCACCTACGGCAGCCTGCGCTCGGGGTTCGGCGCCTCGCTGGCGGCCGTCGAATGGGTGTCGCTGGCCTACCTGCTCACTCTGGTCGCCTTGCTGATCCCGGTCGGCCGGTTCGCCGACGCGCGCGGCCGCAAGCTGCTCTACCTGCACGGGTTCGGCGTGTTCACGATCGCGTCGGCGGCATGCGGGCTCGCGCCGACGCTGTGGACGCTGATCGCGTTCCGGGTCGTGCAGGCCGCCGGTGCGGCGATGATGCAGGCCAACAGCGTCGCGCTCGTGGTGACCAGCGCGCCGCCCGGCCGGACGCGGGGCGCGCTCGGCGTGCAGGCCGCGGCGCAGGCGCTCGGGCTCGCGCTCGGGCCGACGGTCGGCGGGGCGCTGGTGTCCACGCTGGGCTGGCGCTGGGTGTTCGGCATCAACGTGCCGATCGGGATCATCGCGCTGGTCGCGGGCCACTACCTGCTGCCCCGGACGCGGGAGCGCAACGAGGCCCGCGAGCTGGACCGGGCGGGCGCCGTCCTGCTGACGATCGCGACGACGGCGGGCCTGCTCGGCGTCTCGGCCGCGTCCGGGCTGCCGGTGCCGGCGTGGGGCGTCGCGGCGCTGTTCGCGGCGGCGGTCGCGGCAGGCCGGGCGTTCGCGGTGCGCCAGCGCCGGGCGCCCTCTCCCCTGCTGGACCTCGGGCTGCTGCGGGTCCGCGCGGTGTCGGCCGGGCTCGCCGGCGCGCTCGGCGCCTACCTGGTGCTGTTCGGCCCGCTGGTGCTGGTGCCGATCGCGCTGACCGCGCGCGGCTCGTCGGAGCTGCTGGCGGGGATCGTGCTGACCGCCCTGCCCGCCGGGTTCGGGGCCGGCGCGGTCGGCGGCGAGCCGCTGCTGCGCAAGATGAACGACCGCGGCCGCGGCGTGCTCGGCGCCGGGACGGCGGCGGTGTCCCTGGTCGCGCTGCTGTTCCTGCCTCTGTCCCCCGGCTGGCTGGCCGCGCAGGCGGCCGTCCTCGGGCTCGGGCTCGGCGTGTTCACCCCCGCCAACAACGCGCTCGTCATGAAGGCCATACCGGCGCGGTGGTCGGGAACCGGCGGCGGGCTGGTCAACATGGCGCGCAGCCTCGGGACGGCGCTCGGCGTCGCGCTCGTCACGCTGGCGCTGCATCTCGGACCGGACGGCGGGCGCTTCGACGGGACGCGCTGGGCGATCGCCGTGCTGCTCGCGGCGTCGGCGGTCACGGTCGCCGCCGCCTGGGCGGCGACCGGCGGACGGGCCCGCGCGACCGGGGAGCCGGGCTAGCGCCGGGAGCCCGGCAGGTGCGGCCGGAGGCGGGGCTAGAGTTCTCCGCATGTCCCAGGAGCCGCGCCCCGAGACCGGCACGCCCGCGCGCGCGACGGACGCGCGCCTGCTCACCGAGACCGTGACGCGGCTGCGGCGGGCGCTGCGCGCCTCGATCCGCACCGAGTACCCGTGGGAGACGCTGCCGATGGCGCAGGTCGAGCTGCTGCAGGTGCTCGCCGAGCGCTCCCCCGCCCGGATCGGCGACCTCGCCGCGCGGCAGCGGCTCGCGACCAGCACGGTCAGCGGGCTGGTCGGGCAGATGATCACCGCGGGGCTGGTGGCGCGGGCCGTCGACCCGGCCGACCGGCGGGCGTCCGCGGTCACCCTCACCGACGCCGGGCGCGACCAGCTCGCCGCCTGGGCCCGCGCGCACGAGCGGCGGCTGAACACCGCGCTGGAGGGCCTGGACGAGGCCGACCGCGCCGCCATCGGGGCCGCGCTGCCAGCGCTCGCTCGGCTCACCGACCAGCTCGACGGCCTGCTCTGACCCGCCGCCGGCGGCGCTGAGCTGGCCGTCCCGCCCGGGGGCGCGGGCGGGACGGCGGGGATCGCGGGACTAGCGGTAGCCGGTGAGGTCGGCGGGCCGCCCGTCGGCGAGGTAGCGCCAGCAGTCGGGACGGCTGCCGTCGGCGTCGGTGAAGCCGTAGACCTGCGCGAGGCCGCCGCTGGACAGCGACGCGCCGTTCCAGCGGGCCCGGTCCGGGTCGGCGGCGAGCGCGGCGACGGCCCGTCCGACGAAGGCGGGCGACTCGGAGATCCCGAAGCCGGGCTCCTTGGCGGCGCCGTCGCGCCAGTTCTCCTCGGTGACGCCGAAGTGCTCCAGCATCGCCTCGGACCGCAGCCAGCCGGGCGTGAGCGCGACCGCGGTGGCGCCGTGCGGTGCGATCTCCACGGACTGGGCGAGCGCCATCCGGATGACGGCGCTCTTGGCGAGGTCGTAGAAGAACCCGACCTCCTCCCGGTACCGGGCGTTGTACTCGGCGGTCCCGTCGGTCATCTCGACGACGAGGCCGCCCGGCTCGCGGATCAGCAGGGGAAGCGCGCAGTGGCTGGTGATCGCGTGCGTGTCGATCGCCAGCCGCAGCAGCCGGAGGCCGTCCTGCAAAGACTGCTCCCACAGCGGCTTGCCGAACTCGAACAGGTGGTCGGCGCCCCAGACGTCGTTGACCAGGACGTCCAGCCGCCCGTGCGCGTCCTCGATGCGGCGGACGAGCGCGGTGACCTGCGCGGGGTCGAGATGGTCGACCTGGACGGCGATGCCCTCGCCGCCCGCGGCGGTCACGCGCTCCGCCGTCTCCTCGATGGTCTCGGGACGCCCCATCTCCGACCGGTTCGACCGGGTGGTGCGCCCCGTCACGTACACGGTGGCGCCCGCGGCGCCCAGCTCGGCGGCGATGCCGCGGCCGGCGCCGCGGGTGCCGCCCGCGACGAGTGCGATCGTGTTCTTCGGTTCACGGCTCATGGGGACGATGCTGGCGCGAAAACCTGACAGCGCGCGTCAGTGTTCCGCCGTCCCCCGGCGCGCGTCAGGTGAAGATGCTCACGCCGCCCGGGCCGACGAGCAGGCCGACGACGATGAGGACGATGCCCCAGATCAGCTCGCGCCGGGCGAGGATCACGTAGATGCCGGAGATCACCAGGATCACGGCGATGAGCCACAGGATTGTCATCATGGCGGACGGGATCCCCGCTAAGAACCGGGCAAAACCACCGTCTCGATTCGGTCAACCCGAACCGGGGGTTTCGTGCGGAGGGGGGATCGCTCCCCCCTCCGCCGGGATAACGGCGATCACGCGCGCCGCACGGGGCGGCCCGGTGGCCGGTCGGCACGAGTCTTCCGCGTCCGCCGGGACCGGTCCAGGAACTCCGGGACCATTTCCGGGCGGGCGCGCCGATGCCTCAGGACGAGGACCGGATCCTGCGTCCGGCGGGTTGACATTCGGCCCCGAACGATCCTGGCTGCCGGCGGGTCACCGGGCCCGGCACAGCCGCAGCACGTTCGCCACGATCCGGTGCCCGGCGCCGCCCGCCGCGGTCAGGATCGACTCCGGGTGGAACTGCACCGCCCACCGGCGCCGGGCCGCGTCCTCGACCGCCATCACGACGTCCCCGGTCAGCGCCGTCACCTCGTAGCCCTTCACCCGGTCCGGGGTGGCGTGCAGCGAGTGGTAGCGGGCCGCGGTGAACTCGTCGGCGAGGCCCTCGAACAGCGCTCCCCCGGTCACCTTCACCTGGCCGGGCTTGCCGTGCGACGGCTCGGGCAGCAGGACCAGGTCCCCGCCCGCGTGCTCGACCATCGCCTGCAGGCCGAGGCACACCCCGAAGACCGGCAGGGCCCGCTCGTCCAAGGCGTCCAGCAGCGCGCGGGTCGCGAAGTCGTCCGGACGGCCCGGGCCGGGCGACAGCACCACCAGGTCCGGCGCGTGCTCGTCCAGCATCCGGGCGGGGAACCCGTGCCGCAGCGTGACCACCTCGGCGCCCTGCTGGCGGAAGTAGTCGGCGAGGGTGTTGACGAACGAGTCCTCGTGGTCGACGAGCAGCACCTTCAGCCCCTCGCCCGGCAGGTCCGGCGACGGCGCCGGCTCCTCGGCCGGCGCCCCGGACGCCTGCCGCTGCGACGCCTCCAGCGCCCCGAGCAGCGCGCTGGCCTTCAGGTGCGTCTCGCGCTCCTCCTCGTCGGGGTCGGAGTCGTAGAGCAGCGTCGCGCCGGCCCGCACCGTCGCGACGCCGTCGCGGATCTGCGCGGTCCGCAGCGTCAGCCCCGTGTTCATCGACCCGTCGAACCCGATGCAGCCGACCGCGCCGCCGTACCAGCGGCGCGGCGACTCCTCGTGGTCCTCGATGAACTGCATCGCCCACGCCTTCGGCGCGCCCGTCACCGTCACCGCCCACATGTGGGTCAGGAACGCGTCCAGCGCGTCGAAGCCGGGACGCAGCCGGCCCTCGATGTGGTCGACGGTGTGGATCAGCCGCGAGTACAGCTCGATCTGCCGGCGGCCCAGCACCCGCACGCTGCCCGGCACGCACACCCGCGACTTGTCGTTGCGGTCGACGTCGGTGCACATCGTCAGCTCGGACTCGTCCTTGGCCGACGACAGGATCGCGCGGATCTGGTCGGCGTCCTCCAGCGCGTCCTCGCCGCGCCTGATCGTCCCGGCGATCGGGCAGGTCTCCACCCGGTCGCCGGTGACCCGGACGAACATCTCCGGCGACGCGCCGACGAGGTACTCGCCGTCGCCGAGGTTGAACATGAACTCGTACGGCGCCGGGTTGGTCTCGCGGAGCCGCTCGAAGAACACCGCGGGCGCGTCGCAGCGCCCGTACATGGCGTGGCCCGGCGTCACCTCGAACAGGTCGCCGCGGACGAACTTGTCCTTGGCGTCCCGCACCATCTGCGCGTACACGCCCGGCACCGGCTGCGGCGGCAGGTCGCGGCCCCGCGCCGGGACGGGCGTCGGCTCAGTCGCGCGCGGCAGGCCGGCCGTGCTCGCGCCGCCCACCTCGAACTCGTAGGACATGCGGTGCGAGGTCTCGCGCTTGCGGTCCACGACGACCATCTCGTCGGCCAGGTGCAGGACGAGGTCGCGCTGGTCGGCGGGCCGCTCCAGCCGCGTGCGCAGCGGCTCGAACTGCAGCGACAGGTCGTACCCGAACGCCCCGTACAGACCGAGGTGCGGGTCGTCGCACCGGAACAGGTCGATCACCGCGCGCAGCGCCGTGAAGACGGTGGGCTGGCGGCTGCGCTCCTCCTCGGTGAAGAACTCCTCGGTCGGCGGGACGAAGAGCTCGAACGCCTCCGGACCGTCCGCGCGGACCTCGCCGGCCGGGCGCAGCGCCCCCGCCACCGCCGGAAGGACCACGCGCCCCCGGTCGTTGAGCACGCGGACGGACACGTTCCGGCCGCGCGCGACGATCTCCAGGCACGGGTCGACGTAGGCCATGTGCCAGCGGCTGTAGCGGCCCGGATACTCCATGCCCGAGCTGAGCACGCCGCCGCGCCGCTCCCCCACCGCGGCGACGAGGGCGTTCAGCACGCCGGACTTGCGCTCGGAATCCACCGGGACGGCGGTACGGGTCACCCGTACGCCCCCGGCCGTGACGAACTCGCTGGTCAGCGGCTGCTGTGAGACGGTCTCCACCGCGGTGGCCCCTCGTTTTCGGGCCCTGCGACCGGCGGACGACGAAAAGCGACCGCCGATGAGGGCGGTCGCCTGGTCTGGGACATGCACGAACCGGCGCCGCCTCAGCGGCGCCACCACCACCGGCGGGTCGCGGTTCGCATACGGGGAGGCTACCAGTGTCCGCCCCGGCGCGGGGACCGCCGCCGGACGCGCGACCCGCCCCGCCGCCGCGGTCAAGGACCGTCTCCCCCCGCTGAGCTGGGCGTCCACAGGGTGGAACGATCCAGCCAAGTCGTGCCGGAGCCGATATCGGGCCGTTACCGCCGGTGGATAGCCTTTCCCGGCTTCACCCCTGGCAGGGTCCGTCTCGCGATCCGGGCGGACCGCGTGCCGCACGCACGAGGAGGATCCCTTTGGCCTCGCAAGACCCACCGGAGCCGGCGCGGCGCTCCGACCGCAGCCCGTGGAACTGGCTGCTGATCGTTCCCATCGTCGTCCCGCTGCTGACCTTCCTGTTCAACAGCGACGGGCCGCGACTCGCCGGTTTCCCGGCCTTCTACTGGATGCAGCTCGCCTTCATCCCGCTCGGCGTCGCCTGCACCGTCATCGTGTACCTCATGACGCGGAAGAGGGACTGACCCATGGCGCACGGGCACACGACCGAGATGGTCGTCTTCGTGGCGCTGTTCCTGCTGGTCAGCGGGCTGGGCTTCGTCGCCGCCCGGTGGCGGCGGCCGGACAGCATGCACTCGCTGGACGAGTGGGGCCTCGGCGGCCGCAGCTTCGGCAGCTGGATCACCTGGTTCCTGATCGGCGGCGACCTCTACACCGCCTACACCTTCGTCGCCGTCCCCGCCCTGGTGTTCGGCGCGGGCGCGGCGGGCTTCTACGCCGTCCCCTACACGATCGTCGTCTACCCGCTGGTGTTCCTCGTGCTGATCCGGCTCTGGTCGGTGTCGCACGTGCACGGGTTCGTCACGCCCGCGGACTTCGTCCGGGCCCGGTTCGGCTCGCCGGCGCTGGCGCTGGTCATCGCGATCACCGGCATCGTCGCCACGATGCCCTACATCGCGCTGCAGCTCGTCGGCATCCAGGCCGTGCTGAAGACGATGGGCGTGAACGGGCACTGGCCGCTGATCATCGCGTTCATCGTGCTGGCGGCCTACACCTACCAGTCCGGGCTGCGCGCCCCGGCGCTGATCGCCTTCGTCAAGGACCTGCTGATCTACCTGGTCATCATCGTCGCGGTGCTGTACATCCCGTCCAAGCTGGGCGGCTGGGGGCACGTCTTCGACGCGGCGCAGGCCAAGTTCGCCAAGACGCCGGCGCCGACCGACGGCGTCCTGCTGAACGGCGGCAACCAGCTGAACTACGCGATGCTCGCGCTCGGCTCGGCGCTCGCGCTGTTCCTCTACCCGCACAGCGTCACCGGCGTGCTGGCCAGCAAGAACCGCAACGTGATCAAGCGGAACATGGCGGCGCTGCCGGCCTACAGCTTCGTGCTCGGGCTGATCGCGCTGCTCGGCTTCATGGCGATCGCGGCGGGGGTCAAGCCGGTCGTCACCGACGGCAGCCCGGACACCAACACCGTCGTCCCGCTGCTGTTCGACCACATGTTCCCGGACTGGTTCGCGGGCGTCGCCTACGCCGCCGTCGGCATCGGCGCGCTCGTCCCGGCCGCGATCATGTCGATCGCGGCGGCGAACCTGTTCACCCGCAACATCTACAAGGAGTACCTGCACAGGGGCGCCACGGAGAAGCAGGAGGCGCTGGTCAGCAAGCTGGTGTCGCTGGTCGTCAAGATCGGCGCCGTGCTGTGCATCCTGGTGCTGGACCCGCAGTTCTCGATCGACCTGCAGCTGATCGGCGGCGTCATCATCCTGCAGACGCTGCCGTCGGTCGCGCTCGGGCTGGTCACCCGCTGGTTCCACCGCGGCGCGCTGATCGCCGGCTGGGCCGCGGGCATGGTCGCGGGGCTCTGGATGCTGTACGACATCCCGAACCCGGCCAAGCACAAGGCGCACTTCGGCGGCTCGGCGTTCAAGCTGAGCGACCTCGGCCTGGACACCGAGAAGACCGTCTACGTCGGCATGCTCGCGCTGGCGGTGAACCTGGTCGTCACCGTCGTGGCGACGCTGGTCTTCCGCGCGGTCAAGCTGAAGGACGGCGAGGACGCCACCCGCGCGGCCGACTACCTGGCCGACGAGGGCGACCCGAAGGTGAAGGACCTGGAGCTCAGCAGCAGCACCTGATCCCGGCCTTCCGGACACGGTCCCGGCCCGCGGCGCGCCCCCACGCGCGCCGCGGGCCGTTTCCGTTCGCGCTCCGTTCGCGCTCCGTGCGCGCTCCGTACGCGCCGCCCGTCCGGGACGGGCGGGCCAAGAGTCGGCAAAGTCGGCGGGTGCCGCGCCTTGAGCGGTCGCCCGCACGGGCATCATCCGCCATGTGAGAGCCATCGCGCGCGCCGGGGCACTGCCGAGCGCCCTGCTGTGCGGCGGGATCGTGTGCGGCGCGTTCGTGTGCGGTGCCGGGCCGGCGGCGCGCGCCGCGGGCCCCGTCGTCACGCCGGGACGCGCCCGGCCGGGCGAGACCGTGGTGGTGACCGGCACCTGCCCGGCCGGGGACCGGGGCGTGCGCGTCTCCGGCGCCGCGGCCGGCGAGGGCGCGGTGCGGGGCGGCCGGTTCCGCGTCGAGGCGCGGGTGGCCCGGGAGACCGGCCGCCGCCCCGTCACCGCCTGGTGCGTCCCGTCGGGGCGGGCCGAGCGGGCGCCCCTGGAGGTGCGGGGGGCGCGCCGGCCCCGCCCGCACGGCTGGGCCATGCCCGGCGACGACGGGTTCGCCGTGCCGTGGACCTCGGTGGCGCTGGTGCTGGCGGCGGGAGCCGCCGGGGCGGGCGCGGCCGCGCTGGCCCGGTCCCGGTTCCGCAGGACGCGCGGACGCGGCCAGGTGCGGCCGTAGGCCCGGTCAGGCGCGGCCGTAGGCCCGGTCAGGCGCGGCCGTAGGAGTCCTCGAGCCGCTCGATGTCGTCCTCGTCGAAGTGCCCGAACGCGATCTCCATGACCCGCACCGCGGGGCCGTCCGAGCCCAGCCGGTGCGTCTGCCCGGCCCGGATCAGCACCCGCTCGCCGACCTGCGGCAGCGTCCGGCGGCCCGCCACCTCGAACACCGCGCCGGGGTCGAGCGCGACCCACAGCTCGTCGCGGTCGCGGTGCCGCTGCAGGCTGAGCCGCTGCCCCGGCTCCACGTAGATGATCTTGACGGTGGACGGCTCGTTCAGCGTGAACTGCTCGAAGGCGCCCCACGGCCGCCGCTCGGTCAGCACCTCCGGCTCCTGCCGCGCGCCCTGCGGCGCGGGAGCGTCGGTCTGCGCGGGCACGCCGGTCTGCGCGCGGGCGTCGGTCGGCACGGGCACGTCGGTCTGCACGGTCACCTCGGGGATCGCGGGTCGGGGAACATCTGCGGGACGCGGGCGCCGGAGGCGGCCGCCGGGAGCCCGCCGAGGACGAGGTCGGCGAGGCCGTCGACGACGGCCTCGCGCGGCACCTCGTCGGCCTGGTCGAGCCACCAGTCGCCGGCGGTCTGCACCATGCCGACGATCGCGTGGCCCCACACGTAGGCGCGGGTGCGGTCCGCCATCTCGCCCTCGGCGATCATCACCTCGGCCAGTTCCCGGCTCACGTCGCGGATCATCGTGCTCATCGCGCTGTGCGTGGCGGTGTCCTCCGCGCTCGCCCGGTGCATCAGGAAGCGGTAGAGGTTCAGGTTCTTGGAGATCGTCGCCAGGTAGGTGTCGATGGTGGACCGTGTGCGCGCGCGGATCGTGTCGTCCCGGGAGAACTCCTCCCGGATGCCCTCGATCAGCTTGCGCGTGTGCCGCTCGGCGAGGGCCTGGTACAGGCCGCTCTTGTCGCCGAAGTGGCGGTACAGGATCGGCTTGCTGATGCCCGCCTCGGCGGCGATCGCGGCCATCGAGGCCTCGGGCCCCTCGCGCTGGATGACCCGGTCCGCCGCCTCGAGCAGGGCACGCCTGCGGCCGGGATCGCGTCTGGATCCCGGTGCCCTCCGGCCCGCTTCGCCCGTCATGGTGCGATCACCGTAGCCGGACGGGGCGCGCGGGGCGCGCGTGGGTCGGGGTGAGCGCTGGACGGACGGGCATACACCGAACGGTATCCGCGGGTGTTACCCGGTGACAACACCGCCTGGCCTGGGAGTTGTCCGCCGCGCCGCGCCCTTCCCGGCGGGCGGCCGCAGCGGCTACCGTGATCGCAGGCCGGCGTGAGGAGGTCGCGGGGGTGCGAACGCTCTACTCGGTGCGGCTGGAGGGAGTGGCGACGAATCCCGCCGCCCCGGTCGAGTACCTGCTGCTGATCCTGGAGCGCGCCGAACCGCGTATGAGGCACGCGATGCTGCGCCGCGCGGGCGTGCCGGACGAGGTCTACGCGGCCGCCGTCCGCCATCCCGACCCGCACGTCCGGCGCCTGGTCGCCGTGTCGGGCCACGCGCCGATGGAACTGCGCGCGCCGCTCGCCGACGATCCCGACCCGATCGTGCGCCGGGCGCTCGCCGCGATCCCCGAGGCGTGGGAGCCGAGCAAGCCCCTGCCCGCGGACGTCCTCCGGCGGCTGGCCGCCGACCCGGACCCCGGCGTCCGCGACGCCGTGGTCGACCGTGACCTTCCCGATGGCGTCCGCGCGGCGCTCGCGGCCGATCCGGACCCGCGGGTCCGCCGCGGCGCCCTGCTCACCTGGCCGGAACCGCCGGAGGAGATCGTCGACGCGGCGCTGGAGGACCCCGATCCGGGGGTGCGGCGGACGGCGGTCTCGCTCGCCGCCCACCGCCGCCCGGAGGTGGCCGCGCCGCTGCTGGCCGCCGGCGACACCGGCGCCGTGGCCAGCGTCCCGCTGGACTTCGGGCAGGCGGCCGCGCTGTGCCGGGACGGGCGGGACGCCGTCCGCCGGGCCGTCGCCGCGAACCCGAGCCTGCCGCCCGACCTCGTCGCCGCCCTGGCGGACGACCCCGAGCACGAGGTGCGGCTCGCGGTGTCGCTGCGCCCCGAGCTGACCGAGGAGCAGCGCGCGGCGATCGACTACCGCGTCGGTCCCGACGACCGCCTCAGGCCGCCGGACTGGTTCTGGAACCGGCTGGACGACCTGGACCTGATGCGGCGGTACGCCACGTCCGCGCACAACGGTCTGCGCCGGTTCGCGGCCTACAGCCCGCACCTGCCGCCCGACCTGGTCGCGCGGCTGGCTGACGACGAGGACTTCGTCGTGCGGCTGCTGCTGTCGGAGAAGCATCCCGATCCACCCGGTGAACTGCTGCTGTCGGTCGCTCTGGAGGCGCATTTCGTCACCCGGATGGACCGCACCGAGCACCCGAACTTCCCGCGCGCGGGCCTCGCCCGGCTCGCGGAGTCGGACGATCCCGTCGCGCGGAGGCTGGCGCTGCGCGACCCCGAGCTGCCGGCGCGGGTCGTCGAGCGGCTGAGCCGGGACGAGGAGCCGGGCGTGCGCTGGGCGGCGGCGCGCGACGCCCGGCTGCCCGAGGCCCGGCTGCTGGAGCTGCTCGACGACCCGGACGCGGCCGGGAGCGCGGCGCGCAACCCCGGCCTGCCCGTGCCGGCGATGAAGCGGATCCTCTACGACGCCGCGATCATCTAGCGCCGCCGCGATCGTCTGGGCGCCGCCGCCCGCGAGAGGCCTGCTAGCGGACCGGCAGGCCGGTGACGGTGCGGCCGATCACCAGGCGCTGGATCTCGCTGGTGCCCTCGAAGATCGTGAAGATCTTGGAGTCGCGGTGCATCCGCTCCACCGGGTACTCGCGGGTGTAGCCGTTGCCGCCGAGGATCTGGATCGCCTCCTCGGTGACGTACACCGACATCTCGCTGGCCATGAGCTTGGCCATCGAGCCCTCGGCGTTCTGGAAGTCCTTGCCGTTGCGCGCCATCCAGGCGGCCCGCCACACCATCAGGCGGGCGGCGTCCAGCCGGGTCTTCATGTCGGCGAGCTTGAAGGCGATGGCCTGGAAGTCGCCGATCTTCTTGCCGAACTGCTCGCGCTCCTGCGCGTACTGCAGGGCGTAGTCGTAGGCGGCGCGGCCGACGCCGAGGGCCATCGCGCCGACGGACGGGCGGGTGGTCTCGAACGTCTTCATCGCGGCCTGGCCCTTGGAGCTCTTGCCCTCGCGGGTCCGCGCGATGCGCTCGTCGAACTTCTCCTTGCCACCGACGATCAGGTGGCTCGGGACGCGCACGTTGTCGAGGATGACCTCGGCGGTGTGCGAGGCGCGGATGCCGTGCTTCTTGAACTTCTGGCCCTGCTTGAGGCCGGGGGTGTTCGGCGGGACGATGAAGCTGGCCTGGCCGCGGCTGCCGAACTCGGGGTAGACCGAGGCGACGACGACGTGGACGTCGGCGATGCCGCCGTTGGTCGCCCAGGTCTTGGTGCCGTTCAGCACCCACTCGTCCTTGGCCTCGTCGAAGACGGCGCGGGCCCGGATGGAGCCGACGTCGCTGCCCGCGTCGGGCTCGGAGGCGCAGAACGCGCCGAGCTTGACGTCGTCGGTGGTGCCGAACATCTGCGGCACCCACTCGGTGACCTGCTCGGGGGTGCCGACGGCGGCCACGGACGCGGCGGCGAGGCCGGTGCCGACGATGGACAGGGCGATGCCGGCGTCGCCCCAGAACAGCTCCTCGAAGGCCACCGGGATGCCGAGGCCGGTCGGCTCCAGCCACTGGGTGGCGAAGAAGTCCAGCGAGTAGATCCCGACCTTGGACGCCTCCTGGATCAGCGGCCAGGGGGTCTCCTCCCGCTCGTCCCACTCCTCGGCGGCGGGGCGGATGACGTCCTTGGCGAACTCGTGCACCCAGTCCCTGACCTCGCGCACGTCCTCGCTGAGCTCCAGCGAGAACGGCGTGGACTCCGCGCTCGTCATGATTATTGACCCTTTCTCCAATATCGCCTGTTACCAACGGTAGCAGCATCACGTGCTACCGCGGGTAACACCGTGGCCGGAGTCACAGCCGAGGCGGCGCGGAGCGCGCGGGTCAGCCGCGGCCGGGCGAGAAGGAGCGCGCGGCGGCGTAGGCGGGCACCTCGATCATCGGCGGGCGCTCCCCCACGGCGACGTCGCTGGTCAGCGCGTCGTGCCCGGCCGCGGACCGGCGGAACCGGGTCAGCGCGGTCGACGGCGCGCCGAGCGGGATCATCCGCCCGTGCCGTTCCAGCCTCGACCACGCGGTCAGCATGATCTGGCCGGACATGGCACCGAGCGCCTCGGTGGACTGGTGCGCGTGCACCCGCCGCCCGAGGTCGACCTGCGCGATCGCGTCCAGCCCCGCGTGCTGGTGGACGTCCAGCAGCAGGCCGAGCTCCACGCCGTAGCCGGTGACGAACGGCAGCCGCTCCAGCAGCGCGCGGCGGCCCGCGTACTCCCCGCCGAGCGGCTGCATCACCCCGGCCAGCCGCGGCCAGTGCATGTTGATCAGCGGGCGGGCGACCAGCTCGGTGACCCGGCCGCCGCCGCCCTCGACCTGCCGCTCCCCGTCGGTCAGCGGGCGGTCGTAGCAGCCCTTCACGTACGCGACGGACGAGTCGGTCAGCAGCGGCCCGAGCAGCCCCGTGACGTAGGAGGAGGTGAACCCGCGCAGGTCGGCGTCCACGAACACGATCAGGTCGCCGGTGGTGGCGGCGAGGGACTTCCACAGCGCCTCGCCCTTGCCGGACATGCGGCCCTCCCCCGGCAGCACCTCGTCCTGCGCGACGACCTCGGCGCCCGCGGCGGCGGCCACGGCGGCGGTCCGGTCGGTGGAGCGGGAGTCCACCACGACGATCTCGTCGACGAGCGGGATCCGCTCCATCAGGTCGGTGCGGACGGCGGCGACGATCGCGCCGACGGTCGCCTCCTCGTCGCGCGCGGGGAGCACGACGCTGATCCCCGTGGCGCCCTTGGCGTCCAGCAGAGCGCGCGCGGGCCAGTCCGCGGCCGTGCTCGTGCGGCGCCGCAACCACGAAGCGACCTCAGGCAGCACGCGCTCTCCCTCCCCTGCGGACGGTCCCGCGACCGGCCCTCACCATGAGGAAACGCCGGACACGTCCAGATCATTCACCGTCCGCCCGGGCCGCGGCCATCCGGCCCGGGGAGCGGGCCCGCGGCGGCGCCCCCACCGCCCCGCGGCGCCCCCGTCATTCCGCCGTCACTCCACGGCGTGCTTGTCGAGGAACTCGTAGACGTCGGCGTCGTCCACGCCGGGGAACGCGCCGGGCGGCAGCACCGACAGGACGTGCGAGTGCGCCCGGGCGGACGGCCAGGCCATCCCCTCCCACCGCTCGGACAGCTCCTTCGGCGGCCGCTGGCAGCAGTCGCCGTCCGGGCACGCGGACTTGACCCGGCGGGTGGTCTCCCGGCCGCGGAACCAGCGCGAGTCCTCGAACCGGACGCCGAGCGTGATGGCGAAGTCGCGCTCGTGGCTCGGGTCGATGTGCGACAGGCACCAGTAGGTGCCCTTCGGGGTGTCGGTGTACTGGTAGTAGACCGAGAAGCGGTCCGCCGCGCCGAACACGTGCCGGCCGGCCCACTCGCGGCACATCCGCTGGCCCTCGATCGCGCCGTCCTCGTCCTGCGGGAACGCCAGGCCGTCGTTGGCGTACGCCTTGTAGATCGTGCCGTTCTCGTCGTTCTTGGTGAAGTGCAGCTGCAGGCCGAGGTGGTGGGTCGCGATGTTGGTGAAGCGGTGCGCGGCCATCTCGTAGGAGACCGAGAAGACGTCGGCGAGGTCCTCGACCGACAGCTCGCGCGCGGCCTTGGCCTCCTGCAGGAACGGCACGACGCTGCGCTCGGGCATCAGGATCGCGGCGCCGAAGTAGTTGGCCTCGACGCGCTGGCGCAGGAAGTCGGCGAAGTCGCGGGGCTGGTCGTGGTCGAGCGCGATGTGCCCGAGGGTCTGCAGCAGGATCGTCCGGGGCGTGTGCATGCCGAGCTGCTCGCGCTCCAGGTAGATGCGCCGGTTGCGCAGGTCGGTGATGGACCGGACGGAGCGCGGCAGGTCCTGGACGTACTGCAGGCTGAACCCGAAGTGGCCGACGAGGGTCATCAGCATGCCCTGCGAGACCGCGCCGCCGCGGTAGCCGACGGCGTCGAGGGTCTGCGCGGCGACCTTCTCGATGTCGGGGAAGTGGTTGCCGCGCTCGTGCATCTGGCGGCGCAGCTCGGCGTTGGCCTTGCGCGCCTCCTCGGGGCTGGCGGTCGGCTTGGTGCGGCTGCGCTTCAGCTCCCCGTACAGGGCGAGGATGTGCTCGATCACCTCGTTCGGCATCCGCTTGCCGACCTTGAGGTGCGACAGCCCGAGCGTGCGGTACAGCGGGTCGCGCTGCGCCTCCTCGAGCTGGATCTCCAGCTGCGCGCGGCGGCTGGGCGGCTGGCGGCGCAGCAGCTCCTCCACCGGGCATTCCAGCGCGGCGGCGAGGGACTGCAGCAGCGACAGCTTGGGCTCGCGCCGGCCGTTCTCCAGCAGGGACAGCTGGGACGGGGCGCGGCCGACGCGCTCGCCGAGGTCCGACAGCGTCATGCCGCGGCTGCGCCGCAGGTGGCGGAGCCGCTGCCCGAAGGTGACGAGGTCTACATCGCTCGTCAAGTTGAGGGGTTCTTCTGGCCGCAAGGTCGTCACGGCTTCATCGTAGCGGAAATTTCGCGATTCTTCTGTTACTCACGAGTTCATTTAGGGGTTGCGGCGCGGGCATAGTCATGACCAAGCACCCAGGGGACGACACGGAAGGGCAAGACAATGAGCGACAGTCGCCTCAAGGGCGCAGCCGAGGAGCTGCAGCGGCAGTGGGAGACCGACGAGCGCTGGAAGGGCGTCGAGCGGACCTACACGGCCGAGGACGTCGTCCGCATCCGCGGGTCGGTCCAGGAGGAGCACACCCTCGCGCGCCTCGGCGCCGAGCGGCTCTGGAAGCTCCTGCACGAGGAGGACTACGTCCACTCCCTCGGCGCGCTCACCGGACTCCAGGCCGTCCAGCAGGTGAAGGCCGGTCTCAAGGCCATCTACCTGTCCGGCTGGCAGGTCGCGGCGGACGCCAACCTGGCGGGCCAGACCTACCCGGACCAGAGCATCTACCCGGCGAACTCGGTCCCGGCCGTCGTGCGCCGGATCAACAACGCGCTGCTGCGCGCCGACCAGGTCCAGTGGGCCGAGGGCGAGGGCGACACGCACTTCCTCGCCCCGATCGTGGCCGACGCCGAGGCCGGCTTCGGCGGCGTGCTGAACGCCTTCGAGCTGATGAAGGGCATGATCGCCGCGGGCGCCGCGGGCGTGCACTGGGAGGACCAGCTGGCCTCCGAGAAGAAGTGCGGCCACCTCGGCGGCAAGGTCCTCATCCCGACCTCGCAGCACATCAAGACCCTCAACACCGCCCGCCTCGCGGCGGACATCTCCAACGTGCCGTCCCTGATCATCGCGCGGACCGACGCCGAGGCCGCGACCCTGATCACGACGGACGTGGACGAGCGCGACCGCGAGTTCATCACCGGCGAGCGCACCGCCGAGGGCTTCTACCGGGTCCGCAACGGCATCGAGCCCTGCATCGCCCGCGCCAAGGCCTACGCGCCGCACTCCGACCTCATCTGGATGGAGACCGGCACCCCGGACCTGGAGCTGGCCCGCAAGTTCGCCGAGGCGGTCAAGGCCGAGTACCCGGACCAGATGCTGGCCTACAACTGCTCGCCGTCCTTCAACTGGAAGGCGCACCTGGACGACGCGACCATCGCCAAGTTCCAGCGCGAGCTCGGCCACATGGGCTTCAAGTTCCAGTTCATCACGCTGGCCGGCTTCCACGCGCTCAACTACGGCATGTTCGACCTGGCCCACGCCTACGCCCGCGAGGGCATGACGGCCTACGTCGACCTGCAGGAGCGCGAGTTCGCGGCGGCCGAGAAGGGCTTCACCGCGGTCAAGCACCAGCGCGAGGCCGGCACCGGCTACTTCGACATGGTGAGCACCGCGATCGCGCCGGACTCGTCCACCACGGCGCTGAAGGGCTCGACCGAGGAGGGCCAGTTCCACTGAGCCGGTCCGGCCTCCGGGCCTGATCCCCCAGAGCAGAAGGCCCCCGCGTCCCTACACCCGCGGGGGCCTTCTGATGTCCGGACCATGATCGGCCAAACGACGGACAAGTCTCGACATAAAGCGATATTGGGAGCATCGTAGGCACGCTTGTGATCACTCAAGGGAGAGGATCCTTCCGATGGCGCAGCGCCACCCCCGCTTCCATCCGTTCCGGGCGACCCCCGGGCGCACGCTCCCGGTCGCCGTCGCCGCCCTCTGCGTCGTCGCTCTCGCCCCGTCCGCGTCCGCCGCGACGCACCACCGCTACACGCCCGGCTCCCAGGGCGTCGGCGACGCCTACTTCCCGCTCGAGGGCAACGGCGGCTACGACGCGCGGAACTACTCGCTCGACCTCACCTACGACCCCCAGTACGACCAGCTCGACGGCGTCGTCACCATGACCGCGCGCGCCACCCAGGACCTGTCGAGCTTCGACCTCGACCTGTCCGGCATGGACGTCCAGCGCGTCAAGGTCGACAAGCACAAGGCCGACTACAAGCGGCGCGGCCAGGAGCTGGTCATCACGCCGCGCAAGGGCCTGCGCAAGGGCAAGACGTTCACCGCCGTCATCACCTACGGCGGCGTCCCGCAGACGATCGTCGGCTCCCCGATCGTGTTCGGCTCCCCCTACGGCTTCCTGCACACCCCGGACGGCGCGTTCGTCGGCGACGAGCCCAACGGCGCGTCCACCTGGTTCCCGGTCAACGACCACCCGAGCGACAAGGCCACCTACGACTTCAAGATCACGGTCCCGAAGGGGCTGACCGTGGTGGCCAACGGCCTGCCCGACGGGCAGCGCAACGAGAACGCGACGTTCAGCCGCCGCTCCGCCGCCACCGCCGCCAGCACCTTCAAGTGGCGCGAGCGCTACCCGATGGCCAGCTACCTCGCCACCATCGACATCGGCAAGTGGGACGTCAAGCAGGGCAGGTCGCCCGGCGGCGTGAACAACTACACCGCCGTCGACCCGGTGCTGCTGAAGGACCAGCCGGACGCGGTGAACTTCTTCTTCGACACCACCAGCGAGGCCACCGACCTGTGGTCGAAGCTGTTCGGCAAGTACGCGTTCGAGACGACGGGCGCCATCGCCGACGACGCCCGCTTCAACGGCCAGCCCCTCGGCTTCTCGCTGGAGACGCAGAGCAAGCCGGTGTACTCGGCCGTCCGCGACACCGAGACGATCGCCCACGAGCTGGCGCACCAGTGGTTCGGCGACGCGGTGTCGCCGGAGCGCTGGAAGGACGTCTGGCTGAACGAGAGCTTCGCGACCTTCGCCGAGTGGTACTGGGCCGAGAAGCAGGGCGGCCGGACCGTCCACGACACGGCCCGCGCGTACTACAACGCCCGCCCGTTCCCGGACAGGGCCGGCCACCCGTACTGGTCCGTCGTGACCGCCGACCCGCAGCGCGACACCATGTTCAACGACCGCGTCTACAGCGGCGGCGGCATGGCGCTGGAGTTCCTCCGCGAGAAGATCGGCGACGACGCCTTCTTCACCACCCTGCGGACCTGGTACGCGCAGCACAAGTACGGCAACGGCAACACCGCGCAGTTCACCGCCCTGGCCCAGAAGGTCTCCGGCCAGGACCTCACGCAGTTCTTCAAGGACTGGCTGTACTCCCCGATCAAGCCGGACCTGCCGCAGGGCTGACCCGCGCTCTTCCGCCGGCCCGGCGGCCACTGTGCGAAATTACGTGGTCGCCGGGCCGGCCCTTGTCTAGGCTTCCGGCAAGTGGGCGTCCTTCCGTGGGTGTGGTGGTACGGGTTCCGCCGCCACGCCGCCTACCCGCTCGGCTCCCTCGCCGAGTCGCTGACCAACACCGCGTTCGCCTTCATCCGCGCCTACGTCCTGCTCGCGCTCTGGCACGCCCGTCCCGCGCTCGGCGGCTACACCCCCGACGACGCCGTCGCCTTCTGCTTCATCACCCAGGCGCTGATCGGCCCGGTGCAGATCTTCGGCGGGATGGACCTCACCGAGCGGATCCGCAACGGCGACGTCGCGATCGACCTGCACCGTCCGGTCGGGCTGCAGGGCTGGTGGCTGGCCGAGGACCTCGGCCGCGCCGCCGGGTCGCTGCTGCTGCGCGCCGGGCCGCCGCTGGCCGCGGGCGCGCTGCTGTTCCGGTTCCCCTGGCCGGGCCCCGTGGGGCTCGCCGGGTTCGCGGCGGCGATCGTGCTGGGGGCACTGGTCAGCTTCGGGATCCGCTACCTGGTGGCGCTCGGCATGTTCTGGCTGCACGACGACCGGGGCCTGAACGCGGTGACGCTGGTGATGTCGCTGTTCTTCTCCGGGATGATCCTGCCGCTCGTGGTGTTCCCCGGCCGGCTCGGCGAGATCGCGCAGGCGCTGCCCTGGTCGGCGCAGATCCAGGTGCCGGCGGACGTGTTCCTCGGCCGACGCACCGGCGCCGGGCTGCTCGGCGCGCTGGCGTTCCAGGCCGGATGGGCCGCCGTGCTGCTCGCCGCCGGACGGCTGCTGACCCGCGCCGCCCGCCGCAAGCTGGTGATCCACGGTGGCTGACCGGGGAGCGCGTCCGGTGCGGACGTACGGGTTGCTGGCGTGGACGTGGCTGCGGGCCGCGGCCCGGTTCCCGGTGTCCATGGCGCTGCTGGCGCTGGCGACCGCCGTCGTCAGCGGGCTGGACGCCGCGGCCGTCCTGGTGCTGTTCTCGCGCGCGCCCCGCATCGCCGGGTTCACCGCGCCGGAGGTGCTGTTCCTGTACGGGACGAGCGCCTTCTCCTTCACGATCTCCGACCTGCTGCTCGGCACCACCGAGCAGCTCGGCGAGCGGGTGCGGCTCGGCACGCTGGACGCGGTGCTGGTGCGGCCGGTGAGCCCGCTGATCCAGATCGCGACCGAGAACTTCTCGCCCCGCCGGTTCGGCAAGCTCGTCCCGGCCGTGGCGGTCCTCGCGCTCGTGCTGCCGCGGCTGGACGTGCCGTGGACGCCGGGCCGGGCCGCGATGGTCCCGCTGATGATCGCGTCCGGGACGGCGCTCTTCGCGGGGCTGTGGGTGCTGACGGCGGCCGTGCAGTTCGTGCTGGTCGACAGCCACGGCGCCACCAAGTCCCTCACCTACGGCGGCGCGTTCCTGACGCAGTACCCGATGACGATGTTCGGCCGCGAGTTCGTGCGCGGGGTGACCTTCGTCGTGCCGCTCGCGTTCGTGAACTGGCAGCCCGCGCTGTACGTCCTGGACCGGCCGGACCCGCTGGGCCTGCCGGCCGCGGCCCGGTTCGCCTCCCCCGCCGTCGCCGCCGTGCTGTGCGGCGCGGCGGCCCTGGCGTGGCGGACGGGGATCCGGCACTACCGATCGACGGGGAGCTGAGAGCGATGGCGGAGACCGGCGCCGAGCCGATGATCCAGGCGGAGGACGTCGTCAAGTCGTTCACGGTCCGCGGGCGCGCGGGCGGCCGGCGGCGCGCCCGGACGTCCCTGCGCGCCGTGGACGGGGTGTCGTTCACGGTCGCGCCCGGCGAGTTCGTCGGCTACCTCGGGCCGAACGGCGCCGGCAAGTCGACCACGATCAAGATGCTGACCGGGATCCTCACCGCCTCGTCCGGCACGCTGCGGGTGTGCGGCCTGGACCCCTCGCGCCGCCGGACGGCCCTCGCCCGCCGGATCGGCGTCGTGTTCGGGCAGCGGACGACGCTGTGGTGGGACCTGCCGCTGCGCGACAGCCTCGCCCTCGTCCGGCGGCTGTACCGGGTCGACGCGGCGGCGCACCGGGCGCGGCTGGCCGAGCTGACCGCGCTGCTGGAGCTGGAGCCGTTCCTGCACACGCCGGTGCGGCAGCTCAGCCTCGGCCAGCGGATGCGCGGCGACCTCGCCGCCGCGCTGCTGCACGACCCGGAGCTGCTGGTGCTGGACGAGCCGACGATCGGGCTGGACGTGGTGAGCAAGACGACCGTCCGCGACTTCCTGGAGCGGACCAACGCCGAGCGCGGCACCACGATCCTGCTGACCACCCACGACCTCGGCGACATCGAGCGGCTCTGCCGCCGCGTGCTGATCATCGACCGCGGCCGGCTCGCCTACGACGGCGGGCTGGACGAGCTGCGCCGCACCGTCGACGCCGACCGGACGCTGGTGGTCGAGCTGGCCGAGCCCGCGCCGCCGATCGTGCTCGGGGAGATCGCGGCCGAGCGGGTCGAGGGGGCGCGGCAGTGGCTGCGGGTCCCGCGCGGGGAGAACGCGGCCGCGCTGGTCGCGGCGCTCGCGCAGCGCCACGAGGTCCGCGACATCTCGCTGCGCGAGGCCGGCATCGAGGACGTCCTCGCCGGGCTCTACCGCGGCGACCACGCGTACTGGTGCTCGGGACGGCCCGTCGCACCGTAGCGCAGCGTCACCACGACCCGGCCGGCCTCCGCGAGCCCGGCGAGGTAGCGCTGCGCGGTCGCGCGGGAGATCCCGACCAGGTCGGCGACCTCGGCCGCCGAGCGCGGCTCGTCCGCCGCCCGCAGCGCCTCGGTGATCAGCCGCGTCGTCACCGGCGACCGGCCCTTCGGCGCGGCCGGCTCGGCGTGCAGCGGCGCGTACAGGGTGCGCAGCGCGCCGTCGAGCGCCGCCTGCGACAGCTCGCTCCCGCCGGCCAGCGCCGCCCGGTAGCGGGCGTAGGCGGCGAGCCGCTCGCCGAGCGCGGCGGCGGTGAACGGCTTGATCAGGTAGTGCAGCGCGCCGCCCGCGAGCGCCTCCCGGACGACGCCGGGGTCCGCCGCCGCCGTCGCCATGATCACGTCCGCGGACAGCTCGGGCAGCAGCGCCAGGCCCGGCTCGTCGGGCAGGTAGACGTCCAGCAGCACCAGGTCGGGCGCCAGCTCGGCGGCCATCGAGCGGGCCTCCGCGGCGGTGTGCGCGAGGCCCGTGACGGCGAAGCCGGGCAGGCCCGCCACGAATCCGGCGTGCACCTGCGCGACCCGGAAGTCGTCGTCCACCACCAGCACGCCGATCACCGCGCCGCCCCCTTCGCCCGCACCGCGGCGCCTCCGCGCCCGATCACCGCGGCGCCTCCGCGCCGAGGACCCCGGGCAGGCGGGCGACCGCGACCGCGCCCGTCCCGTCCCCGCCGGGGTCGACGAAAGCGACGTCGCCGTCGCGGGCGCGGGCCGTGCGGCGCGCGAGCCCGAGGCCGAGCCCACGCGAGCGCCCGCCCGCCGCCTCCCGGGTGGACACGCCGTCGTCGAACACCGCCTCGCGCAGCCCCTCCGGCAGCCCGTCGCCCGAGTCGGCGACGGTGACGTGCAGGTCGCCGCCGTCGCCGAGCAGCTCCACCTCGACCCGCGCCGGGCGCCGCCCGCCCAGCCGCGCCGCCTCGACGGCGTTGTCGACGAGGTTGCCGACCACCGTCGTCACGTCCAGCGGCTCGGCGACCCGGCCGGGCACGTAGCTCGCCGCGCCGATGTCCAGCCGGACGCCCTTCTCCGCGGCGACGGCCGACTTGGCCGCCAGGAACGCCCGCAGGTAGGGGTCGGTGAGCGGGTCGGGCAGCTCCTCCGCGGCGGGCAGCCGGCCCACCTCGTCGTCCATCAGCGCGCCGAGGTAGCCGGCGGCCTCCTCGGCGTGCCCGAGCTGGAGCAGCCCGGACAGCGTGTGCAGCCGGTTGGCGTACTCGTGCCGCTGCGCGCGCAGCGCGTCGAACAGGGTGCTGACCGAGTCCAGCTCGCGGGCCAGGGTCTCCAGGTCGGTGCGGTCGCGCAGGGTGACCACGGCGCCGAGGTCGCGGCCGTCGCGGCGGACCTCCCGCCGGTTCACCACCAGCACCCGCTCCCCGGCGGTGACGAACAGGTTCGCGGCCTCGCGGCGGCCGGTCAGCACGTCCCGCAGCGTCCCCTCCGGGACGAGCCCGGCCGCGGCCGCGCCGCGCTCGGGGGCGGCGCCGAGGAGCCGGGACGCCTCGTCGTTGCAGACCGCGACGCGGCCCGCGGTGTCGACCGCCACCACGCCCTCGCCGACCCCGTGCAGGACCGCCTCCCGCTCCTGCACCAGCTCGGCCAGCTCGTAGGGCTCCAGGCCGAGCGTCTGGCGCTTCAGCCGGCGGCCGATCGCGGCGGAGGCCAGCACGCCGAGCAGCACGGCGCCGGCGATGAACAGCGTGAGGTCGCGCAGCAGGTGATCGAGTTCCTGGTCGATCGCGCCGGCGTCGAAACCGACGCTGACCTCGCCGAGCACGCCGCCCTGCGGCCCGTACAGCGGGACCTTGCCGCGCGCCGACAGGCCGAGCGTGCCGCGCTCGACGTTGACGACCTCGTGCCCGGCGAGCGCCTCCGACGGGTCGGTGCTGACCCGCCGGCCGACCTCGCCCAGCGTCGGGTGCGAGTACCGGATGCCGCGCCGGTCGGTCACCACGACGAACAGCGCGCCGGTGCGGATCCGGACGCGCTCGGCGCGCTCCTGCACGACGTGCCCGGGGTCGCCGGCGGCGACCGCGGCGTCGATCTGCGGGTCGACGGCGACGGCGCGCGCGACGGTGAGGGCCCGCTGGCCGTACTGGTCGCGCAGCTCGCCGTCCAGCATCCAGGCGACCAGCCCGTAGCCGAGGCAGGCCACGACGACGACCACGCCCACCTGCAGGATCAGGACCTGCCGGGCGAAGGGGATGCGGGGCCGGACGGACATGACCCGCACCGTACGTCACGCCGGGCCCTGCCGCCCAGACCCCGGCGAGCAAAATGAGCAGAAGCACGGAATACGCGCTCAACGTGGGAATTCGCGGCTTGCGAGCACATCGCGGGCAAGGGTTCCGGTGACGGGGGCCACATCCCTACGGTTCCGCCATGCCCAAGCGAGCAACCACCCCCGAGAACGCGGACGACGGCCGCGTGAACACGGGCGATCCCGTCATCGAGCTGCGGGGCGCGACCAAGCGCTTCCGCTCGTCCGGCGGCGGCGTGCACACCGCCGTCCGCGACCTGAACATGACCGTCCGGCCCGGCGAGTTCGTCGCCGTGGTCGGCCCGACCGGCTGCGGGAAGTCCACGACCCTGTCCCTGGTGTCCGGCCTGGAGCCGGCGTCGGAGGGCGACGCCCTCGTGCACGGCCGGCCCGTCGACGGCATCCCCGACGGCGTCGGCTACATGTTCCAGACCGACGCGGTGCTGCCGTGGCGGACCGTCCTGGACAACGTCGCGACCGGCCCCCGCTACCGCGGCGCAGGCAAGCGCGAGGCCCGCGAGCGGGCCCGCGAATGGGTCGAGCGGGTCGGCCTCGCCGGCTTCGAGGGCTACTTCCCGCACCAGCTGTCCGGCGGCATGCGCAAGCGCGTCGCGCTCGCCCAGACCCTGGTGAACGAGCCGTCGGTGCTGCTGATGGACGAGCCGTTCTCGGCACTGGACGTGCAGACGCGCGGCCTCATGCAGGACGAGCTGCTGCGGCTGTGGTCGGGGTCGGGCGCGGCGGTCGTGTTCGTCACCCACGACCTGGAGGAGGCGCTCGTCCTCGCCGACCGGGTCGTGGTGATGACGGCCGGCCCGGCCACGATCAAGAGCACGTTCGCGGTGCCGCTGGAGCGGCCGCGCGACGCCGAGGAGGTCCGGCTCACCGCCGAGTTCCTGGACGTCTACCGCGAGGTGTGGGAGTCGCTGCGCGAAGAGGTCCAGATCACCAGGGAGAGGGGCGCCGGCAATGCCGCGTGAATCGGAGACCGCGCAGGCCGCCCGGCCCGCCGCCGCCGGGAAGGCCGTCCGGCCCGCCGGGGCGCCCGGCGCCGCCGACGACTCGGCCGCGATCGCGCGGATGCGCTCGGCCGGCCTGCGCCGCAGGCTCGGCGTCAACGGCGTCCGCGTGCTGCTGGTCGCGGCGTGGCTCGGCTCGTGGGAGCTGGCCGCCCGCAACTGGATCGACCCGTTCTACTACTCGATGCCGTCGAAGATCTGGGACCGGCTGGCGGGCTGGTTCACCGACGGCACCTCGCAGGGCTCGATCTGGGAGCAGATCTCCTACACCCTGCAGGAGGCGGTGGCGGGCTTCGTGCTCGGCGCGGCGGGCGGCGTGGTGCTCGGCATCGTGCTCGGCCGCAGCCGCTACCTGTCGGACGTGTGCGCGCCGTTCATCAAGGCGGTGAACGCGATCCCGCGGATCATCCTGGCCTCGCTGTTCGTGATCTGGTTCGGGCTCGGCATGGAGTCCAAGATCGCGACCGCGTTCGTGCTGGTGTTCTTCGCGGTGTTCTTCAACGCCTTCCAGGGCGCCCGCGAGGTCGACCGGAACCTGGTGAACAACGCCCGGATCCTCGGCGCCGGCCGGATGCAGGTGCTGTGGACGATCGTGGTGCCGAGCGCCACCTCGTGGATCCTCGCCTCGCTGCACTCGGCGTTCGGGTTCGCGATCATCGGCGCGATCGTCGGCGAGTACAGCGGCGCCGACAAGGGCCTCGGCCTGCTCATCAACCACTCCCAGGGCACCTTCGACTCGGCCGGCATCTACGCCGGAATGATCATCATCACGGTGCTGGCGCTGCTCGCCGAGTGGCTGCTCACCGTGGTCGAGGGCCGGCTGCTGCGCTGGCGCCCGCCGGCCGCCGGAGCCGACCCGCAGATCTGACCCGCGGCCTGATCCCACCCCCACCCCCCGCACGACCAGGAGAACCACCATGCGCACCACCCCGATCCGCGTGACCGCCGCCGCGGTCGCCGCCCTCACCGCCCTGTCCGTCTCGGCCTGCCGCGACTCGCGCGGCGGCGGGGACGGCGGCGGCAAGGACGGCGGCACCGTCAAGATCATGGTCGGCGGCATCGACAAGGTCATCTACCTGCCCGCCAAGCTCACCGAGCAGCTCGGCTACTTCAAGGAGCAGGGGCTGGACGTCCAGCTGCTCACCGAGCCGGCCGGCGCGCAGGCCGAGAACGTGCTGATCTCCGGCGACGTGCAGGGCGTCGTCGGGTTCTACGACCACACCATCGACCTGCAGACCAAGGGCAAGTGCGTGCAGAGCGTCGTGCAGATGGCCGACGTGCCCGGCGAGGCGGAGATGGTCTCGGCGAAGAAGGCGGGCTCGCTGGCCTCGCCCGCCGCGTTCAAGGGCAAGAAGCTCGGCGTGACCAGCCCGGGCTCGTCCACCGACTTCATCACCCGGGCGCTCGCGGTCCGCAACGGCGTGAAGACCTCCGACTACACCACGGTGAAGGCGGGCGCCGGCCCGACGTTCATCTCGACGCTGGACAACGGCGGCATCGACGCCGGCATGACCACCGACCCGACCATCGCCAAGCTGGTCAGCACCGGCAAGGCGAAGGTCATGGTGGAGATGCGCACCGAGGACGGCACCCGCAAGGCGCTCGGCGGGCTGTACCCGTCCAGCTCGCTGTACATGGACTGCTCGTACGTGAAGTCGCACGGCGAGACGGTGCAGAAGCTCGCGAACGCGTTCGTCAAGACGCTCGGCTGGATCAAGCAGCACAAGCCGGCGGAGATCGCGGCGAAGATGCCGGCCGACTACGCGGGCGGCGACCCGAAGCTGTACGAGAAGGCGATCACCGACTCGATCAGCATGTTCAACGGCGACGGCGTGATGCCCGCCGAGGGCGCGAAGAACGTGCTGGACGTGCTGGCCCAGTTCTCGCCCAACGTGCAGGGCAAGAAGGACCAGGTGGACCTGTCTAAGACCTACACGACCGAGTTCGTCACCAAGGCGAAGCAGTCCTGACGGACGGCGCCCCCGGCCGGGGGCGGTGAACACGGGCCGGATCTCCCTCGGGGGTCCGGCCCGCTTCTCTTGCGGACGACCCCGCAGGTGGGCCGCCCCGCCGGCGCGGGCGGTGTCAGCGGCCCGCGGCGGAGTAGAAGTCCACGTCGGCGGCCTCGTCGTCGCGGCGGCCGGAGCCCCAGCGGCGCGGCGCCCAGGTCGGCATCAGCAGCGCGAAGCCCATCATCGCGTAGACGCCGGAGCCGAGCAGCGTGCGCAGCCCCTCGTCCATGTCGCCCGACGGCGGCACCTTGGACGGCAGGTCCAGGACGCGGCCCGGGTCGAGGAGGAACGCGACCGAGAAGCCGAGCAGCGCGAGCGCGGGCACGAGCGAGACGAGCGGCGACGCCCAGCGGGCCACGATGATCACGCCCATCACCAGGCCGACGGCGGCGAGCAGCGCGAAGGCACCGTAGATGCGGGTGCGGTCGGTGATCTCCTGCCCGGTCCCGTCGAAGGACTGGCCGCCCTGCACGAAGCCCCAGGCGGCGCCGTACGCCAGCGCGGGGGTCAGCAGGACGCCGAGGACGAAGCCGAACGCGTGGCGCACCGCGCATCACATCCCATCGAACGCGCGCCCTTCCGGTACCGGTCCATCAGAACACGTGCACCGTGCACGGCGCAGTAAATCCGGACTTATTGCCCCTCGACGGACGATGACCGGCGAGTCGTCCAGCTTCCCTTCAGCGAACCTCCAGCAATCGGCCGCCCGCGGCCAACCGGCCCAGACGGCCGGGCGTCCTACGCAACAAGATCAAGCCCGCGGGCGCGAGAAGCGATCGCGCCCGTGCGGACAAGTAAGAGGCAAAGGCCGGCAAGCCATCGCTCTCGGGGGACGCATGATCAAGTCAAGGGGGCCCGCCGTCCGCGGGCCCGGCCGCACGGCACCGGCACCGGCACCGGGCCGCGCGGAACGCGGCGTGGACCGGGCGGTCGACGCCGCCGTCCTGCTGTTCGCGGTGTGGACGGTCGTCTACCACGCCGGCCTGGTGCTGCGGCCGCCGACCTGGGCGCTGCTCGCCTGCTGGGCCGCCGTGTCCGCGGCGATAGCGGCCGTGTGGGCGCTGCACCGGCGGCGGAACGGCCGGGGCGGGCGGCCGCTGTGGCCGGAGCCGCCCGCGCCGCGGTCCCCCTCTCCCCCGCGCGCCCTCGCTTTGGTGGCCGTCGTGGCGGGGATCGCGGCGGGCGCTTGCGCGGGCCTGCACACGTCCGGGACCCCGTGGTGGGGCGCGTGGGTGTTCGGCCTGGTCTCCGTCGCCGCGTCCGCCGCCTGCCTGCTGCTCCGCCGGGCCCCCGCGCCACCCGTCCGCGAACGCGGCCAGGACGAGCCCGGCGCGGACGAGCCCGACGGGAACGGGCCGGACGCGCGCGAGCCCGGCGCGGACGAACCCGCCGAACCCCGGACGAGCCGGTGGGGGACGCCGCTCGCGCTCGCCACCGCCGCCGGATTCTCGGCCGCCTCGCTGTTCGTCGTCAACTCCGACGGCGACGACGCCTACTTCGTCTCCCGGTCGGTCGCGACGGCCGCGCTCGGCCGCATCCCGTTCGAGGACGTCATCTTCACCTCGGGGAAGACCGGGCCCGTCGCGGGCGAGCCGCCCGTCTCCTCGATCGAGGTCCTCGCCGGGGCGCTCGCGCGGATCGCCGGCGTCCCGGCGGCGTCCTTCGTCTACTTCGTGCTGCTGCCGGTCGTGACCTTCATCGCGGTGCTGGCCGCGTGGCGGCTGTGCCGCGCCTGGGCGCCGCGCCGCGCCGCCGCGTGCTTCGCGGTCGCGGCGGTGTACCTGCTGTGGTCCGGGCTCGGCCCCGCGTCGCTCGGCTCGTTCCACCTGCTGCGGATGTGGCAGGGCAAGGCCGTGATGGTGTCGGCGCTCGTCCCGCTGCTGTACGTCCACCTCACCCGGTGGGCGGAACGGCGCCGGCGCGGCGACCTGGTGATGCTCGCCGCCTGCGGGGTCGCGGCGACCGGGCTGACCTCCTCGGCCGCGTTCGTCCTGCCGCTGGCCGCCGGCGCCGCGGCGGTCCCGCTGATCGCCTCCGGCCGGGTCCGGACCGGGCTGGGCGCCTGCGTCGCGCCGGTCTATCCCCTCGCGGCGGGCCTGGTGGTGGCGCTCCAGCACCACGACACCAGCGTCACCGGGTTCGTCGGCGACGCCTCCGACGACTTCCGGTGGGTCCTGCTGTACTCCGTGCCGGGCGTGCTCGCGGGCTGCGCGCTGTGGCTGGCGCCGTGGACGGCGCGGCGCGGCGTCCCCGCGCTCATCGGCGCCGGCATCGCCGCGGTGATCAGCCTGCTCCTGCTGCCGGGCGTCCTGCACCTCGCGGCGGACGCGACGGGCGCGGGCCAGGTGCTGTGGCGGACGATGTGGATCGTGCCCGCGCCCGTGCTGATCGGCCTGCTCGCGACCGTGCGGATCCCCCTGCCCGCCGGGGCGCGCGCCGGCGGCGCGGCGGCGCTCGGCGTGCTCGCCGCGGCGCTCCCGGCCGCCGCCCTGGCGGTCGCGATGATCGCGGGCGGGACCCCGGTCTGGTCGGCGAAGGACGGCTCGATCGTCGCGTCCCGCCCGTCCTGGAAGCTGCCCGCCGCGCAGGTCGGGACGGCGCACGCGGTGGTCGAGCTGGCCCGGACCGGCGGCGTGGTGGTGATGCCGGCGGGCTACATGCGGGCGGTGCCGCTGCTCACGGCGCGCGTGCACGCGGCCGACCCCAACACCCACTACCTCCGGAACCTGCCGGTTCCGGCCCGGTTCGTCGACGACCGGCGCGTGCTGACCGCGGCGGTGCGGCGGCCGGGCGGATGGAAGCCGCAGCCCGCCGACGTGCGGGACGCGGTGCGGCGGGCCGGGGTCGTCGTCGCGTGCGCCCGCCCCCGCGACCTGCGGGGACTGGTGCTGCTGGAGCAGGCGGGCCTGACGGGCCGGCGCCGGGTCGGGCACCTGGTCTGCGTCTTCTCCGCGCAAGGCCCCCGCACCCCTTAGGAGGGTTTCTCCTTTAGGACTGTTTCGACCGCGTCTGTCCGGGCATCGGCGCTCCATTCGATCCGACGCACGTTGGAGGACAGACAATGTCGACCGCAGTGATGGTCGTCATCGCCGTGATCATCGTCGCCGCCGTCGCCGCGCTCGCGTTCCTCGCCTGGACGCGGGCGCGGACGCATCGGCTGAAGAGGCGCTTCGGCCCCGAGTACGACCGGGTCGTCCGGCAGCGGGGCGGCCGCGCCGCCGCCGAGCGGGAGCTGCTCGACCGCGAGCGGCGCCACCGCGAGCTGGAGCTGCACGACCTGGACCCGCGGCGCCGCGAGCAGTACCGCGAGCAGTGGGTGCGCGTCCAGGAGCGCTTCGTCGACGCCCCCGAGTCCGCGGTGGAGCAGGCCGACCGCCTGGTCGGCGTCGTGATGGGCGAGCGCGGCTACCCCACCACCGGGTTCGAGGAGAAGGCCGCGCACCTGTCGGTGGAGCACGGCCGCACCCTCGACCACTACCGGCGCGGCCGCGACATCGGCGAGCGCGCCGCCGGCGGGCAGGCCTCCACCGAGGAACTGCGGCAGGCCATGGTGCACTACCGCGCCCTCTTCGAGGACCTGCTGTCGGTGCCCGAGCAGCGCACCGCCCCCGACGCGGACGTCCGGGTCCCCGGCCCGCGCGCCGGCGACCGGGACGACGACCTCGACGACGAGCGGACCGCGAGGAGCTGAGCGCCGATGCAGCACAGCCGACCCGAGCAGGCGGCGCCCCCCGCCGGCGGCACGGACGCGGACGAGCGGGCCCGCGCCGCCGGAACCTCCGACCCGGGCGTGCCCGGCGACCTGCACGTCGCCGGCCCGCCGCCGGCGCAGGCGGCGGCCGAGCCCGCCGAGGACACCTCGCCCGACCCGATCCCGCCCGCCGGGCTGGCCGAGGACGAGGTGGCCACCGGCTTCCCCAGCCCCGGCCCCGGCGGGGCCCGGCCCGGGCTGCGGCCCACGGCCGCCGGCCTCGGCGGCGTCCCGGAGCGGCTTTTCGACCCGGCCGAGGCCGAGCGGTTCCGGGAGCGCTGGCGCGAGGTGCAGTCCGGCTTCGTCGACGACCCCGCCGAGTCCGTCCGCGCGGCCGACGCGCTCGCCGTCGAGGCGGTCGAGGCGCTGAGCCGATCGGTCGCGGCGCACCGCCGCACCCTCTCCGAGGAGACGGCCGCGCACGACGCCCCGGACACCGAGCGGCTCCGCCTCGCGCTGCGCGGGTACCGCGACCTGCTGGACCGTATCTTCGCCGGCTGAACGGAGGGCGCCGGTCAGTGTCCCGCCGGGGACACTGGCCGGCGCCTTGGGTCAGCCGTTGAGGAAGGTGTAGACGGCTTCGCGGCCCTGCGTGCCCCGCTCGCGGTTCTGGATGGAGTGGGAGGCCCCCTTCACCACGACGAGCCGGCCGAGCGGGGCGCGGCGGAGCTCCTCGCGCGCCCATTCGAGCGGCGTCGACAGGTCGTGGTCGCCGTTCAGGAGCAGGATCGGGACGGCGGGGAGCCCGTCCCGGCGGGGCTCGGCGGTGTGCCGGGCCCACGGCCAGTGCAGGCACTCCTGGACGAACCCGTTGCCGATGGCGGTGTCCGCGGTGAACGGCCAGGTGGCGGAGACGGGCAGGGTCCGGCGGACGCGCTGCAGGGCGGCCTCGCGTCCGGCGACCGGCGCCTCGGAGGTGCCCCACGGGAAGTGGCCGTCGCCGCAGATGGTGGCGATGTGGAGGCCGGAGCTGTAGCCGGCGACCGGGTCGCCGCCGGAGTCCATCAGCCGCAGCAGCGCGTCCAGCCGGGCGGGGTCGCCGTGCCTTGCCTGGTGGAACGCGGTGACGACGTCGCCGGAGCCGGCCGGGATGCCGCCCGGGTCGGGGTTCCGGTAGGTGGGGTCGAGGAACTCGTAGCTGACGAGCATGTCCCAGATGAGGACGTGGTCGGAGCGGTGGCGGGCGAGCCAGGCGAGGTCCTGCGCGGGGTCGAACCCGCAGGCGGGCGCGGTCCGGCAGGCGTCGCGCAGCACGCGCGCGGTGGCACGCAGGCCGGTGAGGTACAGCATGTCGTCGTCCTGCGGGTCGACGTGCGGGAGCACCGAGTCGAGGACGACCTTGTCCACGTTGTGCGGGTGGGCGACGGCATAGCTGGCGGCGGTCATGGTGCCGTAGGAGACGCCGTCCAGGACCATCTTGCGGACGCCGAGCGCGCGGCGCAGCAGGTCGAGGTCGCCGACGGTCTGCTCGGTGGTGTAGTAGCTGCGGCTGTCGCCGAGGACGGCGGCGCATTCGTTGACGGCGTCCGGTGTCGGCGGCTCGATGTCGCTGCTGCCGACCTCGGCCTGGAGCTTCGGGCAGTCGATGGCGCCGTACTGGCCGGTGCCGCGCTGGTCGATGGTGACGAACCGGTAGTTCTTCGCCAGTTCGGGGAGCCGCTGCTCGGCCATGCGGGAGATGAAGGGCACGCCGGGCTGGCCGGGCCCGCCGGTCAGGAAGAGCAGGACGCCCTTGGGCGCGCGGACGTTGTCCCCGGTGGCCACCTGGAGCTTGAGCGTCCCCTTCGAGGGATGCCGGTGGTCGAGCGGGACGGTCAGCGTCGAGCAGGTGTAGCCCGGCTGGTCGGCGCACGGGTGGGGGTCGTCCAGCCCGGGCGCTCGGCCGGACGGGGTCGCGCGGGTGGCGGCGGCCGCCGGCGCCCCGCCGGATGCGGCGAGGACGAGGGCGAGGGCGAACACCGCGGTGAGACGTGATCGCATGAGCTGATCATCCGCCACGGGGAGCGCTCGTCAAGAGGGCGCCCCAGGGTGAATACTGAACGTCATTCGGTTAGCCGGCCCCCCGAGCGGAGGAGCAACGTGTCCGAGAACTTCGCGATGACGATCGACGGCGCGGCGGTGGACGCGCCCGCCACCTTCGGAGTGATCAACCCGGCGACCGGCGAGGTGGCCGAACGCGCGCCGGACGCCTCCCGCGACCAGCTGGACGCGGCGATGGCCGCCGCGCAGGCCGCCTACGCCGAGTGGCGGCGCGACGAGTCCGCCCGGCGCAAGGCGCTGCTGGCCGCGGCCGACGTGCTGTTCGCCCGGTCCGAGGAGATCGGCCGCATCCTGACGCTGGAGCAGGGCAAGCCGCTCGCCGACGGGACCATGGAGGTCGTCGGCGCCGGCGTGTGGCTGAAGTACTTCGCCGAGCTGGACCTGCCGCGCGAGGTCATCCAGGACGACGACAACGCCGTGGTCGAGGTCGTCCGCCGCCCGATGGGCGTCGTCGCGGCGATCACCCCGTGGAACTACCCGCTGCTGCTGGCGGTCTGGAAGATCGCGCCCGCGCTGCTGGCCGGGAACACGATGGTGCTCAAGCCGTCCCCGTTCACGCCGCTGTCCAGCCTGAAGCTCGGCGAGGTGCTGCGCGAGGTGCTGCCGCCCGGCGTGCTCAACGTGGTCACCGGCGGCGACGAGCTGGGCGCCTGGATGACCGGGCACGAGGTGCCCCGCAAGATCAGCTTCACCGGCAGCGTGGCCACCGGCAAGCGGGTCGCCGCGGCCGCCGCGCCGGACCTGAAGCGGGTGACGCTGGAGCTCGGCGGCAACGACCCGGCGATCCTGCTGGACGACGCCGACCCGGCGGCGGTCGCGCCGAAGCTGTTCGGCGGCGCCTTCCAGAACAACGGCCAGGTCTGCTCGGCGATCAAGCGCGTGTACGTGCCGGAGGCGCTGTACGGCGACGTCGTCGACGCGCTGGCCGAGCAGGCGAAGGCCGCCAAGGTCGGCAACGGCCTGGAGGAGGGCGTCCAGTACGGGCCGATCAACAACAGGCCGCAGTACGAGCGGGTCAGCGAGCTGGTCGCGGACGCGCTCGCCGGCGGGGCCCGCGCGGCCGCGGGCGGCAGGCCGATCGACGGCCCCGGCTACTTCTTCGAGCCGACGATCCTCGCCGACATCGCCGACGGCGCCCGGATCGTGGACGAGGAGCAGTTCGGCCCCGCGCTGCCGATCATCAAGTACACGGACCTGGACGAGGCGCTCGCCCGCGCGAACGGCACCCACTTCGGGCTGTCCGGCTCGGTGTGGAGCGCCGACGCCGACCGGGCCGCGGACGTCGCGGGGCGGCTGGAGTGCGGCACCGCCTGGGTGAACACCCACCTCGCGCTCGCGCCGCACCAGCCGTTCGGCGGCTTCAAGTGGAGCGGCGTCGGCGTCGAAAACGGCCCGTGGGGCCTGTACGGGTTCACCGAGATGCAGGTGATCCACCGCTCGAAGCACTGAGGGCCCGGCGCGAGGGGGCCGCGGGTCCCCTCGCGCCCGCTCCGCCCTCCGCAGCGACATGTGCGGAAAGTCACGACTTCGAGTCCGGAAAGTGACATCACCACTACTGGCGGTCCGGTGCCGTAATGGCACACTTTCTGAGCGAGACCCGTGGGGACCACCGCACCGCCGACGTGGAGGAGCCGGATGCAGACCTGGGACGTCGTCCGCCAGGACGATCTCGGCAACAGCTTCCATGTGGCCGCGCACGACTCGCGGGTCTCCGCGCTCGCGCAGGTCCTGGCCCTGGAGAGCGGCGTCCCGCACCGGCAGATCTACTGGGTCGAGGGGCCGCCCGGCCCGGCCGTCCGGACCAACCGCGAGCTGTATCTGATCTTCCTGCAGCTCGGCCAGGAGGCCCGCGCCGCGTCCTGGTCGCTGTCGGCGTTCCTGCGCGCGCTGTGGAAGGTGTCGGCTCCGCTGCGCGACAACGAGCGCCTGGAGCCCGACGATGTCGCGGCGATGTTCGCCGCCGCGTCCACCACGCCGCCCGCCGCCTTCGACCCGGCGTGGAGCGCCAAGGACCTGTCGCTGCCCGGCGACGAGCCGGACGGGTACGCCGACTGGGAGCGGGTCGTGCTGTCCCAGCTCGCCGACCTGGAGGAGTTCCTCGCCAGCCCGCCGGGACCGCAGGCCCGGTTCGGCGTCGACGCGCCCCGCCCGCCCGGCTCGGGCGCCCGCGCCACCCCGGCCCGCTGGTACAACTTCGACCCGGCGACGTACCTGGAGTGCGCGGTCGCCGGGAGCCTCGGCGGCTGGGACGCGGCGGACGGCGCGCGGGTGCCGGTGCCGCCCCGGGCCGGGGAGCCGCCCGCCCGCTCCTACGTCCGCGAGATCACCACGATGACCTGGGGCGACCTCGCGCGGATCGCGGTGTGCGGGCAGATGTACGAGTGAACCCGGCCGGCGGCGGCGCGATGTCGGCGGCCGGTGGTAGTAGTGGGGGCATGGAGGACAGGCCGGTCGAGGTCCGCGACCGGGGAGGCTGGCTGGAGGCGACCGGGCGCCCGCATCGCGCGCTGCGCCCGTTCCTGCGCACCTACCAGGGCTATTGGGAGCCGGAGGCGGTGCCGTTCCGGATGCGGACGCTGCCGACCCGCTGCGCCGTCGTCATCGTGAACCTCGGACCGCCGATGCGGCTGGTGACACCCGCCTCCCCCGGCACCGAGTACGGGTCGTTCGTCGCGGGCATGCACGACGGCCACGGTGAGTACACGACGCCGGGCGGGCAGCACGGCGTCCAGCTCGACATCACCCCGCTCGGCGCGTACACGCTGCTCGGCGTGCCGATGGCCCGGCTCACCAACGCGGCCGTCGAGCTGCCCGACCTGCTCGGGCCGGGCGCCGCGGCGCTCGTCGAGCGGCTCGCCGGGACGCCGTCGTGGGCGGCCCGGTTCGACCTGCTGGACGCGTTCCTGCTGCGCCGGCTGGAGATCGGGCCGGTCCCGGACGCGGAGGTCGCGCGGGCGTGGCGGCTGCTGGACGGCAGCGGCGGCGCCGTCGGGGTCGCGCGGCTCGCAGCGGACGTGGGGTGGAGCCGCCGGCACCTCACCCAGCGGTTCACCGAGCAGGCCGGGCTGCCGCCCAAGGTGATGGGCCGGGTGCTGCGCTTCCAGCGGGCCGTCGGGCTGCTGTCGCGCGGCGGCCTCGGGCTCGCCGAGGCCGCCGCGGTCTGCGGCTACTACGACCAGGCGCACCTGAACCGGGAGTTCCGCGCGATGGCGGGCTGCACGCCGTCGCAGCTGCTCGGCGGCCTGCTGGAGCAGCAGCGGACCACCACCGCGGTCGAGCCCGCCTAGCCCCGGCTCACCCCGCCGCCGAGGTTCATCACGATGACGCCGAGGACGATGATCACCGCGCCCGCGATCGTGGCCGGCTTGATCTGCTCGCCGAACAGCACGACGCCGCCGGCGAACGCCCCGATGGTGCCGAGCGCGGACCAGATCGCGTAGACCGGCCCGACGTTCAGGGAGGTGAGCGCCTTCGCCATGAACACGAACGAGATCAGGTATCCGGCGACCACCAGGACGGACGGCCCGAGCTTGCTCATCCCCTCCGAGGCGCGCATCGCCAGCGTGGCGGTGACCTCGAAGGCGATCGCGAAGGCCAGCAGGACGTACGGCATCGGCGCAGTCTAGCCGGGCGCGCCGCGGCCGGACCGGGGCCCCCGGGCTCAGCGGGCGCCCTCCGCGGCGGCGGCCTCGAACACCTTCATGTCGGCCTCCCACGGGGTGCCGGGGCGCGGCCAGTGCAGGGCGATCTCGGTGATGCCGAGCTCGGCGTACCGGCCCGCGAGGTCGGCGAACGCGCCGGCCGACTCCAGCCACGGCTCGTCGCTGAACCCGGTCAGCAGGATCTTCTCCTCCACGTCGCGGCCCTCGGCCTCGCACGCCTCCGCGAGCGCCGCCAGCCGCTCGCGGACCACGTCCTGCGGCTTGCGGCCGTCGGCGTGGCCGCTGGTCACCCAGCCGGAGCCGTACCGGGCGGCGAGCCGCATGCCGCGCGGCCCGTCGCCGGCGATGACGAACGGGACGCGGGGCCGCTGCACGCAGCCGGGGTCCGACACCACGTCCCGCGCGGTGTAGAAGGCGCCCTCGTGGGTGGTCTCGGGGCCGCGCAGCACCCGGTCGAGGAGGTCGACCCAGTCGGCGAACCGGTCGGCGCGCTCGCGGGGCGTCCAGTCGCCGCCGCCGAGGACGCCCGCGTCGGACTGCCGGCGCGTCCCGCCCGCGCCGATCCCGATGGTGAGCCGGCCGCCGCTGACGTGGTCGATCGTCTTGATCGCGTGCGCGGTCGGCACCGGGTGCCGGAAGTTCGGCGAGGTGACCAGCGTGCCGAGCCGGACCCGCGCGGTGACGGCGGCCGCGGCGGCCATCGTGGCGTACGCGTCGTACCAGGGCGTAGTCCCGCGCCAGGCCAGGTGGTCGTACACCCAGGCGTGGTGGAACCCGAGCTCCTCGGCGCGCCGCCACAGCTCGCCCGCCTCGGGCCACGACTGCATCGGCCACATCACCGTGCTGATCCGCGGTGCGGTCACTGCTCCCCCGTTCTCGTTCCGGGACGCCCCGGGCCGGGGCGGCGCTCCCATCCCATCACCCGGCTCGGACGTCCGGTCACGCGCGGGCCGCCGCGAGCCACCGGCGCAGCGCCCACCACCAGTGCGCCGTCCGCTCCACCGCCGCGCCACTGGACGGGTCGAGCAGCGCGCGGCCGGTCAGCTCCTGGAACCGCCGCATCCGGTACTTCACGGTGTTGCCGTGGACGTGCAGCGCTGCGGCGGTCGGCTCGATCCGGCCGCCGTGGTCGAGGTAGGCGAGCGCGGTCTCGGCGAGCTCCCGGTGGAACGGGTCGCCGCGGTCGAGCGCCCCGAGAAGACCGTCCGCGAGAAGACCGCCGAGGTCGGGCTCCGCCTGGGTGACGGTGAGCAGCGCGAGCCCGGCCAGCTCCCGCAGCCCGGCCAGCCCCGCCGCGGCGCCGGCGCGCAGGGCGCGGCGGCCCAGCTCGTACAGCGGTGCGACGCCGCCGGGCCGTGCGGGCGGCGCCGCGACGAGCAGCGGCCCGGTCCGGACGGGCGCGGGCAGCCGCGCCACCAGCGCGGCGAACCGCCCGTCCACCAGCCCGCACAACCCCGGACCGGCCGCGACCAGGCGCGCTTCCAGGCCCGCCGCGACCGCCGGGTCGCTGACGTCGGAGACGACGCAGTGGTACTCGGCGTCCGGATCGAGCGGCGCGAGGACGGGGACGGCCTCGCCGTGCAGGAGCTGCCGCAGCATCTGGACGCGGCCCTCCCGCGTGGTCCGGGCCATCTCCAGCTCGGCGACCCGGTGCGCGTGCACCATCCGGTGGACGAGCGCGGTGTTGATCTCGTCGATGCGGCTGACGCCGTCCAGGAGCAGCGCGTCGGGCACGCCCTGGCGGCGGCCGTCCTCGATGAGCGTGCGGACGAGGTGGGCGCGGCCCGCCTGGAACCCGTCCAGGAACGCCGCGACCGGCACGCCCTGCCGGGCCCGGTCCGAGCCGAGCCGCTCCGCGGCGCGCAGCACGTCCTCGCCGGGGGCGCCGTCCACCAGCGCGGTGAGCACGCCGCGCAGCAGCGCGCGGGTGTGCCGCCGCGTCTCCTCCTCGGGCAGCGCGGCGACCATCTCCGACCGGCCGCGCGCCGCGCGCACCGCGCCCTCCAGCAGCCGCGGGTCGTCGCCGCGCTCGCTCACCAACCGCAGGAACCGGTCGTCCTCGCTGGACTCCACACCGCCATTGTCCACCGCCGTTGTCCCGTACGGACAACGAGCCGGGCGGCGCTTGGGCCGCCTCCCCTAGCGGGCCGCCCGCCGCCTGGTGTTCGCTGGCGGTAGTGCCCAGCGGTGTCCAACGAGCCCGAGGAGTTCGCCGATGTCCGACGACGAGCAGTTCCTGGAGAAGCTGCCCACCGACCTGATCTTCCGGCTGCCGCCCACCTTCGAGAACGTGGAGGACGAGCGCCGGCACCGCAAGGAGCGGCTGGCGGCCGCGCTGCGGATCTTCGGCAAGTTCGGCTTCGAGGAGGGCGTCGCCGGGCACATCACCGCCCGCGACCCCGAGCGCACCGACCACTTCTGGGTCAACCCGTTCGGGATGTCCTTCAAGCACATCAAGGTCAGCGACCTGATCCTCGTCAACCACCAGGGGCAGGTCGTCGAGGGCCGCTACCCGGTGAACGAGGCCGCGTTCGCGATCCACTCGCAGGTGCACCAGGCACGCCCGGACGTCGTCGCCGCCGCGCACAGCCACTCCACGCACGGCCGCGCGATCTCCGCGCTCGGCCAGAAGCTCGAGCCGATCACTCAGGACGTGTGCGCCTTCTACCAGGACCACGGCCTGTTCGACGACTACACCGGCGTCGTCACCGACCTGGAGGAGGGCAAGCGCATCGCCACCGCCCTCGGCGAGTCCAAGGCCGTCATCCTGCGCAACCACGGCCTGCTCACCGTCGGCGACACGGTCGATGCGGCCGCGTGGTGGTTCATCACGATGGAGCGCTCGTGCCAGGTGCAGCTGCTGGCGAAGGCCGCCGGGCAGGTCGTGCCGATCGAGCACGACAACGCCGTCCTCACCCACGAGCAGATCGGCAACGACCTCGTCGGCTGGATCAACTACCAGCCGCTCTACGACCAGATCACCCGCGAGCAGCCCGACCTGTTCGACTAGCCCCCCGGGCATGTGGCGGCCCCGGCGCTCCCCCGTTCGCGCCGGGGCCGCCGCATGCCCGGGGGCCCGTGTCCCGGCGGGTCAGCGGGCCCTCGGGTCGTGGTGCGCCAGCAGGACGCGGGCCATCCGCTCGAACGCGGCCCTGTCCTCGGCGGGCAGCGGGGCCAGCAGCTCGGCGTCCAGCGCCGCGGCGCGGCGGCCGATCTCGTCCAGCTCCGCGCGTCCCTCCGCGGTCGGCTCGACGACGTAGCGGCGCCGGTCCGACGGGTCGCGCTCGCGCCGCACGAACCCGGCCGCCTCCAGCCGGCCGACCACCTCCACCAGGTCGCTCGGGTCGATGCGCAGCCGCTCGCCCAGCTCCCGCTGCGAGGCGGGGGACGCGTCGTCCAGCGCGGACAGCACGGCGAAATGCCACAGGCCGAGGCCGTGCTCGTCCATCAGCCGGCCCATCCGGACGCGTCCGGCCCGTCCCACCTGGGCCAGCACGAACGTGGTGATGCCGAGCAGGCGGGGCGGCAGCGGGCCCGCGGTGTCGTCCATGCCCCTATTGTAGGGTTACACCCATCATTGGTGCACACCCACGAATTGGAGGCGGCATGGACGCGCTCTACCCGCGCCTGCTGGTGGACGACTTCGGCGCCTGCGCCCGGTTCTACGCCGCGGCGCTCGACGAGCTGCTCGGCATCCGGCCCGTCAAGCTGCTGCCCGACGCCGAGTACGCCAACTGGGACTACGAGGGCGAGTGCGTCCTGGTCCTGATGGGGCGCGCCCGCATGGCCGAGACGGCCGGCACCGCGAACCTGCCCGCCCCGTCCGGCCAGGACGGCTCGATGCTGGTGTTCCGGGTGGACGACGTCGACAAGGCCGCCGCCGCGCTCGGCGCTCTCGGCGGCACCGCCGTGACGGAGCCCGCGGACCGTCCGGAATGGGGGCCCGGGCTGCGGGCGGCGCACCTGCGCGACCCCGCCGGCAACCTGCTGGAACTCCAGTCGTACTGACTCCGCGGATCAGGGCCGGCCGGGCACCGAGGAGGGGCGCTCGGAAAGGGCGCTCGGCCCGGCGGAGGGAGGTTCCGCCGGGCCGACCCGGTGTGAGCCCGTGCGGACAGCACATCACGCACGCGGCGGCGCGCGCTTGTCCCTCACCGACGAAAAGGACCGCGCCACCCCGCCGGAAACTGACAGGACGGCGCCGTCAGTCCCCGTTGCGCGACGGCTCCGCCAGCGGCAGCAGCACCTGGAAGCGGGTGTCGCCCGGCAGCGACTCCACCCTGATGTCGCCGCCGTGCCGGTCCGCGACGATCCGCCAGGAGATGTCGAGCCCGAGCCCCGTCCCCTGCCCCACCGGCTTGGTGGTGAAGAACGGCGTGAAGATCCGGTCGATGTTCTCCTCCGGGATGCCGCACCCGGTGTCGGCGATCTCCACCATCGCCTGGTCGTTCACGCGGCTCGTCCGGATCGTGAGCGTGCCCGAGCCCTCCATCGCGTACAGCGCGTTCACGATCAGGTTCGTCCAGACCTGGTTCAGCTCCGCCGCGTACACCGGCACCGCCGGCAGGGACTCATCGTAGACGGTCTTCACCGCCACGCCCGGCCCGAACTTGCGCTTGAGCATCGTCAGCGTGCTGTCGAGCAGCTCGCGCAGGTCGACCCGCTGGTAGGCGGCCCGGTCCAGCTGCGAGTACTGCCGGGCCGAGTCCAGCAGCGCGGTGATCCGGTCCATCGCCTCGGAGATCTCCGCCTGGAGCTGCCCGACCTCCATCACCTCCGCCAGCCACCGGATCGCCGAGGGCAGGTGCTCGCCGGCCGCCTGCGCGACCTCCTCCGCCTGCTCCACCCCGATCCCGGCGGAGACCAGGCCGGGCGCCAGGTCCCAGGCGTCCTCGACGCCGTGCTCGTCCAGCCAGTCGCCCAGCTCGTCCTCGGCGTCGCTGACCTCCAGCGGGCTGCGCCGCGTGCTCGGCGCCGCGGGCAGCGTGGGCCGCAGCGCCACGAGCGCCGCCAGCCGCGTGCAGTCGGCGCCCTGCGCGGCGAGGCCGGCGAGCGTCTTCTGCGCCGCGATCAGCCGGTCCCCCAGCTCGGCGCTCGCCCGCGCCGCCGCCGCGGCCGGGTTGTTCAGCTCGTGGGTGAGCCCCGCGGTGATCGTGCCGAGCGCGGTGAGCCGCTCGCGCTGGTCGACGGCCCGCCGCAGGTTCGTCATCCCGAAGAAGATCCCGGCCAGCAGATGCGTCGCCATCGGGAACCACTTGCGGACGGCCTTGCTGAACTTGCGGGCCGGCAGCACGAACACCCGCGACGGCCGCGTCGCCCGGAGCGTGTGCTGGTACTTCTGCTCGATCTGGTCGTCCAGGTACGCCTGGACGGCGCCGCCATAGGTGCCCGGACGCGACGTCCGGTTGGTCTCGACGGTGTGGTCGCGGACGAGCTGCGACATCGCCATCTCGCCGTCGAGCAGCACGTACAGGAACTCGGCGGGTTCGCCCTGCGCGCAGATCACCCCGTCGGCGGGGATCTCCGCGACCGTCCCGCACAGGGACAGCCATTCCAGCTTCTGGTCGTCGAGGTCCTCGAAGAGGAACAGCGACCGCAGCTCCTCCGGGGACGCGGTGATGCTCATGCCTGCTCCAAGTAGCGGTGGACGAGCGCGACGGCCATCGCGCCGTCGCCGACGGCGGACGCGACCCGCTTCATCGACTCCGAGCGGACATCGCCCGCCGCGAACACGCCGGGAACGCTGGTCTCCAGGTGGTACGGCTGGCGGGCGAGCGGCCACCCGGCCGGGCGGCGCCCGCCGGCGACCAGGTCGGGGCCGGTGACGACGTACCCGCGCTCGTCGCGCTCGACGAAGCCGTCCAGCCAGCCCGTGCCCGGTTCGGCGCCGATGAACACGAACAGCCAGTGCGCGTCGATGGTCTTCTTGCCGCCCGGCCACGCGAACGTGAGGCGCTCCAGCCGGTCGGCGCCCTCCGCGGCGCAGACCGTCTTGCCGGTGTGCACCTCGATGTTGGGCGTCTGCTCGATCTGCTCGATCAGGTAGTGCGACATCGACTTCTCCAGGCCGTCCGCCCGGACGATGATGTGCACCTTCTTGGCGTACTTGGCCAGGTGCACGGCCGCCTGGCCCGCGGAGTTCGCGCCGCCGACGACCGCGACCTCCTCGTCGGCGCAGGATGGCGCCTCGGTGAGCGCCGCGCCGTAGTACACGCCGCGGCCGACGAAGTCGTCCACGCCCTCGGCGTTCAGCCGCCGATACGACACGCCGCTCGCGAGGATGACGGCGTGCGCGGCGATCTCGGAGCCGTCGGCGAGCCGCGCCACCCGCGCCGTGCCGCGCGCCTCCAGCCCGACGACCTCCCCGGCCTGCAGCAGCTCCGCGCCGAACCGGTCGGCCTGCCGGCGGGCCCGGTCGGCGAGCTGCTGGCCGGTCACCCCGTCGGGGAAGCCGAGGTAGTTCTCGATCCGGGAGCTCTGCCCGGCCTGCCCGCCGAGCGCGCGCCGCTCCACCACGACGGTCTTCAGCCCCTCGGACGCCCCGTAGACGGCGGCGCCGAGCCCGGACGGCCCGCCGCCCACCACGATCAGGTCGTAGAAGCCGGTGGACGGGCTGCTCGGCAGCCCGATCGCCGACGCCAGCTCCGCGTCCGACGGCGCGCACAGCGTGTCCCCGCCCGCCGTCACCACCAGCGGCAGCTCCGGCGACCCCGCCGCCGCGATCAGCTCCGCGCCCTCGGGGTCGGTGTCCATCAGCCAGGTGTAGGGCGCCTGGTGGCGGGCCAGGAAGTCGCGGACCTCGTAGCAGCGGGCCGACCAGCGGTGCCCGACGACCCGCAGCTCGGCGGGCCGGGACCGGTCGGTGCGCCGCCACGCGTCCAGCTGCGCGTCGATCACCGGGTAGAACTTCTCCTCCGGCGGGTTCCACGGCTTCAGCAGGTAGTGGTCGAGGTCGACGACGTTGATCGCGCGGATCGCGGCGTCGGTGTCGGCGTAGGCGGTCAGCAGGACCCGGCGCGCGTACGGGAACAGGTCCATGGCCCGTTCCAGGAACTCCACGCCGTTCATCTCGGGCATCCGGTGGTCGGCGAGCAGGACCGCCGTGTCGTCGCCGCGCAGCCGCAGCTCGCTCAGCGCGTCCAGGGCCTGCCGCCCCGACTCGGCCCGGACGATCCGGTACGTCTCGGCGTACCGGCGGCGCAGGTCGCGCGCCACCGCCCGGGACACGCCCGGGTCGTCGTCGACCGTCAGCAGCACTGGTTTGGACAACGCGTCCCCCTCATCCCATGACATCCCCGGGCAAAAGCCTACGTGGCCCGGCCCGCCGCGTCCCCGCCCGCACGGCCCGGCCGCGACCCCGGCGCCCGGCGGCCGGGACCGCATCGGTAATGATCGTCGCATGGACCTGCGAGTTGCGCTGATCGGATACGGCACCGGGGGCGCGGTGTTCCACGCGCCCCTGATCTCCTCGGTGCCGGGGATGCGGCTCGCCGCGGTCGTCACCGGGAACCCGGAGCGGGCGCGCGCCGTCGCCGAGCGCCACCCCGGGACCAGCGTCCTCGCCAGCCCCGACCGGCTGTGGGAGGCCTCCGGCGGCTACGACCTGGTCGTGGTCGCCGCGCCGAACCGGCAGCACGTGCCGCTGGCCCGCACCGCGCTGACCTCGGGCCTCCCGGTCGTCGTGGACAAGCCGGCCGCGGCGACGGCCGCCGACGCCCGCTCCCTCGCCGCCCTGAGCGCCGTCCGGGGGCTGCCGGTCATCCCGTTCCACAACCGGCGCTGGGACGGCGACTACCTGACCGTCCTGCGGCTGGCCGGCTCCGGCGCGCTCGGTGACGTGCTGCGCCTGGAGTCCCGGTTCGAGCGGTGGCGGCCCGAGGTGAAGCCCGGCTGGAAGGAGAGCGCGGACCCGCGCGACGCCGGCGGCATCCTCTACGACCTCGGCTCCCACCTGATCGACCAGGCGATCGCGCTGTTCGGCCGGCCCGAGCGGGTCTACGCCGAGATCGACACGCGCCGCCCCGGCGCCGCGGCGCCCGACGACGCGTTCGTTGCGCTCGAGCACCGCGGCGGGACCCGCTCGCACCTCTGGATGAGCGCGACCGCCGCGCAGCTCGGGCCGCGGTTCCGGGTGCTCGGCGACCGCGCCGCCTACACGGTGCACGGGATGGACGGGCAGGAGGAGGCGCTGCGCGCCGGCCTCGCCCCGAAGGACCCCGGCTACGGCATCGCGCCGCCCGAGTCGTACGGCCGGCTCGGCACGCCGGGCGACGACCGCCCCGAGCCCACCGCACCCGGCGCCTACCAGGAGTTCTACGCGGCGGTGGCGCGCGCGCTGCGCGGCGAGGCGCCCCCGCCCGTCACCCTCAACGACGCGATCGCGGGCCTGGAGGTCATCGAAGCCGCCCTCCGCTCCGCCGGCGAGCACACCGTCGTGAGCACCCGTCCGGAGTGACCGCCGGTCAGTAGCGCAGGTCCGCCAGCACGCCGTAGTGGTCGGAGGCGACGACGCCGTTCACCGGTTCGGCGCCCAGCAGCGCGCAGTGCACGGGATGGCCCGCGCCGCCCGCGCGCGGCCACGCGGCGAAGATGTGGTCGATACGGCGGTCCGGCCACAGGACGGGCCGCGTCCACGGGTTGGCGTTGCTCCAGGTGTGACCGGGCGTCCCGTCTCCGGCCATCTCCCACGCGTCGTAGAAGACGACACCCGGCGCGCCCACCGCGGCACGGCCGGTGAGCATGCGGATCTCGTCGGAGTCGGGGCCGGCGTTGAAGTCGCCCGCGACGACCGCCGGCGCGTCCCGGCCCGCCGTCTCGCGCACGTAGGCGGTGAGGTCGCGGACCTGCTCCTGCCGCTGCCCGCTGTGCCCGAGCTTGTAGCCCAGCGCGACGCCGAACACGTGGACGGCGCCGCGCGGGCCCTGGACCTCGGCGTACACCGCGAGACCGCCGTCGCCGCCGGCCGGGTCGCCGAGCGGACGCTCGCCGGTCCGCCCCTGCGGCCAGCGCGACAGGACCGCGATCCCCGAGCGGGCGCCCGGCGCGGCCCCGGAGCCGGATCCGCCGAAGACCGCGTGCGGGAGGCCGAGCGCCTCACCGAGGCGTGCCGCGAGCGAGTCGCCCTCGTCCTCCCACGCCTCCACCAGGACGAGCACGTCGGGCGCCGCGTCCCGGAGGACCTCGATGATCGCCGCCTCGCGCTCCTCGTACGGGCCGTAGCGGTCCCAGACGTTCCAGGTCGCCACCCGGCACGTCGTCTCGGTCAGCGGCCCGTACGGCTCCTCGATGTCATAGCCCATGCGGCGAGCGTGTCATCGCGCGCGCCGCGCGGCCACCCCGCCGGTCACGGGCCGGGCGCGGGTCAGAGCACGGACACGTGGACGTGGTCGTAGTGGTTCTGGGTGACGCTGCCGCGGTCCTCCATCTGGCGCCATCCGCCGCTGCCGCGCATGTCGTAGATGCGCTGCCGCCAGATCACGTACTTGATGCCGAGCCGGGACGCGTTGTCGATCACGTACTGGGCGACGCGGTCGCCGTGCGCCTTGGCGGAGGCGCTCGGCATCTTGCCGCCGGTGCTCTCCATGAAGTCGCAGGCGGTGCCGGAGCCGTGGTCCTGCGGGTCGCCGGGGCGCGAGCAGCCGATGGTGGGGAACGGCCCGAACTTGCCGTCGATCGCCAGCAGGACCGTCCGCATCCGCGGGGTCATCGAGTTGCCGACGATCGGCGACTTGGTCCCGGAGACGCCGTCGGGCTTGCCGCCGCCCGCCGGGGCCTTCGGCACCTCGGGCTTGTACTTGGCGAGCAGCTTCTTGACGCGGGCCCGCTGGCCCTCCAGGTCGTCGATCTCCTTGCGCACGTCGTCGAGCTTCGCCTGCGCCGTCTTGTGCGACTGCGACGCCTTGGCGTTCAGCGCCTCCAGGCTCTGGACGCGGCGGCCGTTGTCCTGGCTGATGTGCTCGAGCACCGAGGCGTCCCGCAGCGCCGCCGACGGGTCGCCGGAGGTGACGAGCGGGATGACGTCGAGCCGCCCGGTCATGTAGCTGGTGGAGGCGATCCGGGCGACCGAGGCGCGGGCCTCGCCGTACTCCCGGTCGGCCCGCGCGGCGTCGGAGTCGGCCCGCTCGGCGGCCTTCTTCGCCTCCTCCAGCGTGACCAGCTCGCCGCGGTACTGCTTGGAGAGGGTGTCCGCCTGCTTCTTGAGCTTCGCGTACTCCTTCTTGAGGTCCTTCTTCGGCTCGGCGGGCACCCGGGCGGCGCCGTCGGCGGCCGGGGGGAGCGCCGCCGAGATCCCGGCCGCGAGGACCAGCACCGCGAGCCGCCGCGCCGCCCGGCGACCGCCGGCGGCGCGCGCCGTCCTGCCGAAGGGACCGAAGGCCGCCACAGATCACTCCCGGATAACAGACGCAAAGATTGGCGGGCACGCTACCACAATCCCGACAAAGCATCCGACATTCGGACGAGCACACTGCGTGGTCCGGGCACCACGGAGACCGGGCGAGCGGGCCGGGCCGCCCGCGGGCGGCCCGGCCCTCCGCCCGTGCCGCCCGGCCCCGCCCCCGCGCCGCCCGGCGGCCTCCCGTCAGAGCCCGACGAGGTCCTCCCAGCGCGGGATCCGCGGCTCCCAGCGCAGCCGCAGGCCGGCCTCGCGCAGCGTCCGGTCGCCCTTGCGGTTGTTGCAGCGGCCGCACGCCAGGACGGTGTTCTCCCAGGTGTTCCCGCCGCCGCGCGACTGCGGGTGCACGTGGTCGATCGTGTTGCCGCGCTGCCCGCAGTAGCCGCACCGGCCCCGGTCGCGCAGGTAGACGCCGCGCTTGCTCCAGGGCGGCCGGCGCCCGTGCCGCCAGCGCATCGCGACGTACCGGACGAGCCTGAGGACCCGCGGCACCGGGAAGCGGCCGATGGTCCGGCCCTCCTCGGCCTCCTCGACGACGGCCACCTCGCGGACCAGCATGCGGATGGCGTGCCGCAGGTCCACCTTTTGTAATGGCTCGTACGACGCGTTCAGGACGAGCACGTTCACCGGGTCACCTCCAACCCCGGGCCGCTGTCCCGCCAGGATTCGAACCTGGATATCCGCATTAACGGTGCGGCGTTCTGCCGTTGAACTACGAGACAATGTTCCGGAAATTCTCCGGTTTCCAGGCATTTCCCGGAAGCCTCCATCAGAATGCCGAGGCACGCCCCGCAAGAGCAACGGTTTTTCCCACCCGGTTCAGGCCACCCGCCCTCCCGCCCCCGAGGTTTCGGCCGGGGGGGGACCGGGGGCGGCGGGGTCAGCCGGGCGGATCGGGGGCGGCGCGGGCCATCTTGGGCATCGCGTCCGCCGCGTCCCGCCACCACGGGTCCTCCGCGGGGCCGCAGGGCGGGGGCGACCCGCTCGGAACGGCATCGGACGCGCCGAACGCCCGGGAAAGGCGGACGGGCGGGACGACCTCGATGGCGGCGGCGCAGTCCGGGCAGTCGGTGCCGGTCCAGCCGAGGCGGACGACGACGGACCCGCCGGAAGCGCCGCCCGCCGGGCCCGCGCCCCAGAATCTCAGGACGTCGGCGGCGGACACGGCGCGCTCGTGCCGGGTGGTGCGGGTGCGGTCGCGGCGGCCCCGGCCGAGCCAGGCGGTCTGCTCGGCGACCAGCTGCCAGGCCAGCCCGCGGACGAGGTTGGCGGCGGTGAGCATGCTCGCGTACGGGACGTGCCGGGCGGCGACCTCCGGGAGGCCGAACCGGTGCAGCCCGGCGGTGTCGATACGGACGCGGGCGGCGTCGGCCGGGTCGAGGGTGACGAACACCGAGACCCACGCGCGGCCGAGGGCGAACTCCTCCGGCTCGGCGGACGGCGGCGAGCCGGGCAGGATCCGCCGGGAGTCGAGGTCGGCGACGGTGCCGCCGACGGCGGCGGCGAGGGCGCGGGCGGCGAGCCGGGCGGCCTGCGCGGTGCGGGGCTGCCCGGCGGGCGGGCCCGCGGCGGTGACCGCGACGTGCCGGCGGGCGCCGACGACCGCCCCGAGCCGGCCCGGCGGCGTCGCGAGCCGGTGGAACCGGGCCTTGAGGTCGCCGGACGGCCGCGTGACGGGTTCGACGACGAGGCTGGCCGCCTTCAGCATCGCGGCGGCCTCGCGGGCGAGGGCGCCGTCGCCGGCGGCGTCCGGGAGGCGGTCCGGCGCGGGGAGCGTCCGGGCCTGGGTCGCCACCAGGAACCGCGTGGTCACCGACGCCGGGACCTCCAGCACGAACCGCCCGCCCATGGGCCGCCTCCCCCGTTCGCGGGCGCGGCCGGTGCCGCGCTCCGAGGGTTCCAGCGTGTCCGCCGGCGCGGCCGGGCGGAATCAGAACACGATTCTGTGGATAAGCCGAAGGGGGAAGGGGGTCAGGGCAGGGCGGAGGTGGGCGCCTGGTACTCCAGGGACTCGCGCTCGACGCGGAATCCCAGCTCCTCGTTCACCGCGATCATGTGCTCGTTGTCGCCCGAGTTGTCGGTCTCGATCTCGCGGACCTCGGGGCGCTCCACCGCGAGCCACTCGAGCATGGCGGCCTTCACCCAGATGCCGATGCGGCGGCCGCGGTGCTCGGGCGCGACGGCGGTGTCGTACTGGGCGGCGCGGCCGGCGGCGTCGTGCGGGACGACGACCTCGGTGAACCCGGCCACGACCGTGCCGGAGGCGTCGAGCGCCGCGACGGTGTAGAGGTCGTCGCCGCGCTTGGCGACCACCTCGGCCGTCTCGCGGACGCGGTGCGCGTCCCAGGGGGCGCCCTCGTACTCGGCGAGGTCGGCCATGGCGTGCTTGGCGTGCGCGAGCGCGGTGGCGTGCTCGTCGGGGACGACGCCCTGCCAGCGGATCAGCCGGTACCCCGGCGGGCCCGCGGCGACGAGCCGGGCGACGCGCTCGGCCGGGACCTCGTCGAGCCGCAGCAGCATGCCGCGCAGCACCAGCACGCACTCGAAGCCGTGCGACTCCAGGAACGGGACGGCGGGGGTGCCCGCGTGGACCTGGGCGATCACGCTGGAGCGGCCGTCGGCGCGCAGGCCCCCGGCGGCGGAGGCGAGCAGCCGGCGGCCGAGGCCGCGGCGGCGGTGCCCCGGCCGGACCTGGATGTCGATCTCCGCGGGACGGTCCGCGCCCGGCTCGCCGGGCAGCCGCAGCGCCGCGACGGCGGCCAGCGCGCCGCCGTCGGCGACCGCCCACAGCCGCTGCCGCGAGCCCCGGTCGCCGCCGAGGAGCCGCTCGGCCGTCTGCTCCGGCTCCGGCGCCGGCTCGCCCGCCGGGTCGGCGGCGTGCACGGCGGACAGCACGGCGTGCCACTCCCGGATCTGCGCGTCCGTCGGATCATCGAGCGCGATGACGTCCATCCGACTGTTGTACCTGATCCCCGTGCGCCGCGACCGGGCACCCGGGCAACCCGGGTTTCCGGACGCCCGGAAGCCCGATCAGCGTCCGCGCGAGAACGCCTCCAGGATGCGCTCGGCGGCGAGGGCGGGGGTGAGCGTCCCGTCCGCGACGCTCTTCTCCAGGCCGGGCGCGAGGTCGCGGACGGCGGGGTGCGCGTGCAGTTCGCCGAGGAGCCGCTCGCGGACCATCGCCCACGTCCAGCCGACCTGCTGGCGGCGCCGGCGCGCCTCCAGCTCGCCGGACTCGCGGAGCCGCTCCTGGTGCCCGACGATCTCGTCCCACACCTCGTCGAGGCCGGTCCCCTCGCGGGCGCTGCAGGTCAGGACGGGGGTGGCGCGGGTGCGCTCGTCGCTGCGCAGCAGCCGCAGCGCGCCCGCGAGCTCGCGGGCGGCGCGCTTGGCCTCCATCTTGTGGTCGCCGTCGGCCTTGTTGACCGCGATGACGTCGGCCAGCTCCAGGACGCCCTTCTTGATGCCCTGGAGCTGGTCGCCGGTGCGGGCGAGGGTGAGGAACAGGAACGAGTCGACCATCTCGGCGACGGTCGTCTCGGACTGCCCGACCCCGACCGTCTCGACCAGGACGACGCCGTACCCGGCGGCCTCCATCACGACCATCGCCTCGCGGGTGGCCTTGGCGACGCCGCCGAGCGTCCCCGCCGTCGGCGAGGGGCGGATGAAGGCGTCCGGGTCGGCGGCGAGGCGCTGCATGCGCGTCTTGTCGCCGAGGATGCTGCCGCCGGTGCGGGTCGAGGACGGGTCGACGGCCAGCACCGCGACCTTGTTCCCTTCCCCCGTCAGCTTCGTGCCGAGCGCGTCGATGAACGTGGACTTGCCGACGCCCGGCACCCCGGTGATCCCGACGCGGCGGGCGTTCCCGGTGTGCGGGGACAGCTCCACCAGCAGCCGCTGCGCCAGCTCCCGGTGGTCGGGACGGGCCGACTCGACCAGCGTGATCGCGCGCGCGATCCACGCCCGCGACCCGTCCCTGACCCCGGAGACGTAGTCCTCCAGGCCGGGCCTCACCGCGCGGAGTGCCCCAGCGCGGCGGTCAGCTCGTCCAGCAGCCCGATCGCCGCGTCGGCGAGCACGGTGCCGGGCGGGAAGATCGCGGCGGCGCCGGCGGCGCGCAGCTCGTCGAAGTCCTGCGGCGGGATGACGCCGCCGACGACGATCATGATGTCGTCGCGGCCGAGGGCGGCCAGCTCCTCGCGCAGCGCCGGCACCAGGGTGAGGTGGCCGGCGGCGAGCGAGTTGACGCCGACGATGTGCACGTCGGCCTCGACCGCCTGCCGGGCGACCTCGCCCGGCGTCTGGAACAGCGGGCCCACGTCGACGTCGAAGCCGAGGTCGGCGAAGCCGGTCGCGATCACCTTCTGGCCGCGGTCGTGGCCGTCCTGGCCCATCTTCGCGACGAGGATGCGGGGCCGGCGGCCCTCCTCCTGCTCGAACGCGGCGGTCGCGGCGCGCGCCTTCTCGATGCTGCTCACCTTGCCCGCCTCTTCCCGGTACACGCCGGAGATCGTACGGATCTGCGCGGCGTGCCGCCCGTACGCCCGCTCCAGCGCGTCGGAGATCTCGCCGACGGTCGCCTTGGCGCGGGCGGCGCCGATGGCGAGCGCGAGCAGGTTGTGGTCCAGGTCGGACGGGCGGGTGCCGTTCTCGGCGGCCTCCGCCGCCGCGGTGATCGCGCCCAGCGCGGCCTGCGTCGCGGTCTCGTCGCGCTCCTCGCGCAGCCGCCGCAGCTTGTCGATCTGCTGCGCGCGCACGGAGGCGTTGTCGACCTTGAGGACCTCGATCCGCTCCTCGGCGTCCGGCCGGTACTTGTTGACGCCGATGACGGGCTGGCGGCCGGAGTCGATGCGGGCCTGGGTGCGGGCCGCGGCCTCCTCGATGCGCAGTTTCGGCAGGCCCTCGTCGATCGCCTTGGCCATGCCGCCGGCCTTCTCGACCTCGGTGATGTGGCCCCAGGCGCGGCGGGCGAGGTCGTAGGTGAGGCGCTCGACGTAGGCGCTGCCGCCCCACGGGTCGATCGTCCGGGTCGTCCCGGACTCCTGCTGGAGCAGCAGCTGGGTGTTGCGGGCGATGCGGGCGGAGAAGTCGGTCGGCAGCGCGAGGGCCTCGTCCAGCGCGTTGGTGTGCAGCGACTGGGTGTGGCCCTGCGTGGCGGCCATCGCCTCGACGCAGGTGCGGGCGACGTTGTTGAACACGTCCTGCGCGGTCAGCGACCAGCCGGACGTCTGCGAGTGCGTGCGCAGCGACAGCGACTTGGGGTTCTTCGGGTCGAACTGCTTCACGAGCTTCGCCCACAGCAGGCGGGCGGCGCGCAGCTTCGCGACCTCCATGAAGAAGTTCATGCCGATCGCCCAGAAGAACGACAGGCGCGGCGCGAACGCGTCGATGTCCAGGCCCGCCTCGCGGCCCGCGCGGATGTACTCCACGCCGTCGGCGAGGGTGTAGGCCAGCTCCAGGTCGGCGGTGGCCCCGGCCTCCTGGATGTGGTAGCCGGAGATCGAGATGGAGTTGTACTTCGGCATCCGCTGCGAGGTGTACGCGAAGATGTCGGAGATGATCCGCATCGACGGCGCCGGCGGATAGATGTAGGTGTTGCGGACCATGAACTCCTTGAGGATGTCGTTCTGGATGGTCCCCGCGAGGCCCTCCGGCTTCACCCCCTGCTCCTCGGCCGCGGCGATGTAGAGCGCCAGGACGGGCAGCACCGCGCCGTTCATGGTCATCGACACGCTCATCTTGTCCAGCGGGATGCCGTCGAAGAGCTGCCGCATGTCGTAGATGGAGTCGATCGCCACGCCCGCCATGCCGACGTCGCCGGACACCCGCGGGTGGTCGGAGTCGTATCCGCGGTGGGTGGCGAGGTCGAACGCGACGGACAGGCCCTTCTGCCCGGCGGCGAGGTTGCGCCGGTAGAAGGCGTTGGACTCCTCGGCGGTGGAGAACCCGGCGTACTGGCGGATCGTCCACGGCTGGGTGGCGTACATCGCCGGGTACGGGCCGCGCAGGTACGGGGCGACGCCCGGCAGGGTGCCGAGGAAGTCGAGGCCGGCCAGGTCGTCGCCGGTGTACAGCGGCGGGACGCCGATGCCCTCCGGGGTGTCCCAGGTGTGCGCCTCGGGCTCCTTGCCGGTGGCGTCGGCGACCGCGGCGCGCCACCGCTTGGCGGCCTCGTCGGCGGGGGGCGCCGTCCCGAGCTCGATCTCGGTGAAGTCGGGGATCATTCGTTCACTCCCAGATCGTCGAGGGTGGTCTCCAGCGCCTCGATCGCGTCGCATCCGGCGTACACGCGGGCGTCGACACCCTCGTAGGTTCCCTTACCCGCCAGCCAGACCTTCACAGCACCGGCGTCCTTGAGCACCCGTGCGGCTTCGGCGGCCTGCTCCTCGTACAGCCGGTCGCTGGAGCAGATGCAGGCGACGGTCGTGGCGGACGCCGCGAACTCCTCGGGGGCGCCGGTGACCGTCTCGATGCCGCCGGCCTGGAACAGGTTGGCGGCGAACGAGGCCCGCACCGTGTGCACGGCGATGGGGCCGAGCGTGGCCAGGAACACCTTCGGGCGGGCGCCGTTGGCCTCGGCGTGGGCGTCGGACCGGTCGCGGAGCGCCTCGAAGTCCTGCGCGTACGTCACGACCGGCAGACCCCCGCCGGGGCGTGCCGGGGCGGCGTCGCGCTCGGGCAGCTTCTCGGCGAGGTTGGGGAACTCGCTGACGCCGGTGAGGGGCGCCTTGCGGCGGGCGAGGTCCTTGCGGCGGCGCGCCCAGGTAGCGGCGATCCGGTCGGCGACCAGGCCCGATCCGAGGGCGGCGGCGAGGCCGCCGGCCTTCTCGATCTCGGTGAACCAGGTCCAGGCGGCCTGCGCGAGTTCCTCGGTGAGGCTCTCGGCGTACCAGGATCCGCCGGCGGGATCGACGACGCGAGCGAGGCTGGACTCCTCCAGCAGCAGCGTCTGGGTGTTGCGGGCGATGCGGCGCGCGAAGTCGTCGGGCAGGCCCAGGCGGGCGTCGAACGGCTGGACGGTGACGGCGTCGGCTCCGCCGACCCCGGCCGCGAACGTCGCGACGGTGGTGCGCAGCATGTTCACCCACGGGTCGCGGCGCGTCATCATCGCCGACGAGGTGACGGCGTGGATCTGCGCGGACGTCCCGTCCGCGGCGCCGCTGACCTCGGCGACCCGGGCCCACAGCCGGCGCAGCGCGCGCAGCTTGGCGATCGAGGAGAACTGGTCGGCGTTGACCGCGACCCGGAACTCGATCTGCCCGAGCGCCTCGTCCACGCTCAGCCCGGCGCCGGTGAGGGCGCGCAGGTAGGCGACGCCGGCGGCGACCACCGCGCCCAGTTCCTCGGCGTCGCTGCCGCCCGCGTCGTGGTACGGGGTGCCGTCCGCGACGACCGCGCGCAGCTTCGGGAACTCCCGGACGCACCGGGCGGCCAGCGCCGCCGCGTCCTCCAGGGAACCGGCGGTGCCGGTGCGGGCCTGCAGGCCGAGCGGGTCGGCGCCGAGGTTCCCCGACGCGGCCGGCTGGTTCCCGCGCTCGGTGACCAGCGCCAGGAACGCCTCGGCGGCCTCGGCCGCCCGCTCCCCGGCGTCCAGCACGACCGGGGCGAGGTCGAGCAGCACGCCGCGCAGGACCTCCGGCAGCGCGGCGACGGGCGTCCCGCCCTCGCCGAGCCGCAGCCAGACCGAGGTCGCGCCGTTCTCCAGGTCGGCGAGGACCGCCTCGCGCGTCACGGCCGGGTCCGGGTGGGCGTGCGGCTGCCGGACGTCCCAGCCGGCGAGGCCCTCGCCGTCGGGCCGGACCTCGCGGACGCGAGGGGCGAGCCCGGGGCGTCCGGGCGGGGCGTCGTCGCGCGTGTAGAGCGCGGCGATGGGCACTCCGTCGTAGGACTCGCGAGTCAGCAGGCCCTCGATCTCGCCGAGAGGGGTCTCCTCGGTCGCCGCGCCGGACTTGCGCAGCACCCCCTTCACCATCTCCCGCCACCGGTCCCGCTCGGCCGGGGGGAAGGCGGCGGCCAGTTCGAGTTCTTCAGGCGGCACCGTCATGCCCTGGATGGTAAGCGCACGCCTACACCGCGTCGGAGGCCGGGTCCCGGTCACCAGAACGGCCGGGAGGCCCGGTTCCGCCGCCGGTTAGGGGTCCCGGCTCAGGGAAGAGGCAAGCGCATGACGCTGGACGCACTGCCGGGTGACCTGTACCACATGCAGGACCTGCTCGACGAGCACGAGAAGGAGATCGTCGAGCGGGTGCGCGCCTTCCTGGAGGCGAAGGTCGCGCCGATCGCCAACGACTGCTGGGCGCGCGCGGAGTTCCCGTTCGACCTCGTACCCCAGTACGGCGAGCTGGGCATCGCGGGCCTCGGCTACGACGAGTGCCCCGGCGAGAGGCCGAGCAGCCTGCTCACCGGGTTCCTCGCGATGGACATGGCGCGCGTCGACCCGTCCCTGGCCACGTTCTTCGGCGTGCACACCGGGCTGGCGATGGGCAGCATCGGCCGGTGCGGGTCGCCGGAGCAGCGCGAGCGGTGGCTTCCCGCGATGGCGCGGATGGAGAAGATCGGCGCGTTCGCCCTGACGGAGCCGGAGGGCGGGTCGGACGTCGCGTTGGGGCTGCGCACCACCGCGCGGCGCGACGGCGACTCCTGGGTGCTGAACGGCGCCAAGCGCTGGATCGGCAACGGCACGTTCGCCGACCTGATCGTCGTGTGGGCCAGGGACGAGGCCGACGACCAGGTCAAGGGGTTCGTCGTCGGCAGGGACGCGCCCGGCTTCACCGCGACCCGCATCGAGAACAAGATCGCGCTGCGGACCGTGCAGAACGCGGACCTGACGTTCGAGGACTGCGCGGTCCCCGAGTCGGACCGGCTGCCCGGCGCCGAGGGGTTCAAGGACACCGCCGCGATCCTGCGCCGCACCCGCAGCGGCGTCGCCTGGCAGGCGGTCGGCGTGATGCTCGCCGCGTACGAGATCGCCCGCGAGTACGCGGTGGGCCGCGAGCAGTTCGGGCGGCCGATCGCCAAGTTCCAGCTCGTCCAGGACCTGCTGGTCAAGATGCTCGGGAACGCGACGGCCTCGCTCGGCATGGTGGTGCGGCTCGCGCAGCTGCAGGACGAGGGGCTCTACCGCGACGAGCACTCCGCGCTCGCCAAGGCGTACTGCACCAGCCGGATGCGCGAGGCGGTCGGCTGGGGGCGCGAGCTGATGGCCGGGAACGGGATCGTCCTCGACTACGACATCGGCCGGTTCGTCGCCGACGCCGAGGCGCTCTACTCCTACGAGGGCACCCGGGAGATCAACACGCTGATCGTCGGCCGCGCGGCGACGGGGCACGGCGCGTTCGTCTGACGGCGCGCGGCATGCCGCGCCGTACCGGCACCCGGCGCAGCCCGGCGGGCAGGGCGTTGCTAGAGTTCGGCGTCGAGGACCCGATCACGAACGGGTCCCCCGTCCCCCACCGAACGCGGAAAGAGAAGACTGCGCATGTCGACTGGCAGCCACGCCGGACGCCCGAAGTCCTGGATCGCCGTGGCCATCATCTTCGTCGGTTTCGTCATCGGCGGCGTGGGCATCGTCATGGGCCCCGACTGGATCGTGTTCGGCGCGGGCGCCGCGGTCGCCGTGATCGGCGGGATCATCGCCCTCGCGGTCGACATCATGACCGACGTCGTGGTCGACGACCCGCGCCAGTAGCCGTGTTCGGACGGCCGCCCATCGAGGAGCGGATCGCGGCCCGCCAGCGCGAGCGCGGGCCGCTGAAGCCGGGGACCGTGTTCCCTCACGGCCCCGCGAAGATGCTGTTCTTCTTCGGCATCGGCGTCGTGGTGGTCACGCACGTCATCGCCCTGTCGATGTACTTCGTCGACAAGGGTCCCTGAGACGGTCAGCGACGGTCCCGGTCGAGGCCGTTGTGCGGGCCCCTCCTCCGGCCGCCGAAGTAGAACAGGCCGACGAGCACGAGAACCACGATCGCCAGTACCAGTAGCAGCACGCCGATCGAGGTCGAGCCGGTCATCCGGACCACCTTCCTTCGTCGTTGCGCGGCGTCCCTCCCTTCGACGCTGCCCACTGAGCGGCGAGTCAAAAGAAGGTCAAGAAGATTCCGCCGCCGGGACGCGGCCACCTCCGGCGGGTGCGAAGCGGGCCGCGAGAACGTACCGTCGTAGTGACGCGGCCGCCTGCGAGCCCCCGACCCCGAGGTGGTGGGATGGCCCTGCGAATGGGAATCGAGGAGGAGTACTTCGTCGTCGATCCCGGTTCCCGGGAGGTCGTCCCCCGTGCCGCCGCCGTGGTGCGGCGCGCGGAGCGGGCGCTCGGCGAGCGCGCCTCCACCGAACTGGTCGACTTCCTGGCCGAGGCGAAGACCCCGCCCTGCGACGACCTGGACAAGCTCGAGGAGCAGGTCGGGTCGATGCGCGCCGCGATGGCGGACGCGGCGGCCGCCGAGGGGGTGCGGCTGGCCGCGACCGGCACGCCCGTGCTCGGCGACCTCGTGCCGGCGCCGATCAGCGCGGGCGCCCGCTACGCCGAGAGCCTCGCCGTCTACCGGGCGCTGGACGACGAGCAGAGCATCTGCTCCTGCCATGTCCACGTCGAGATGCCCGACCGGGAGCGGGCCGTCGCGGTCAGCAACCATCTGCGGCCGTGGCTGCCGACGCTGCTGGCGCTCGCGGCCAACTCGCCGTACTGGGCGGGCCGCGACACCGGGCACGCCTGCTGGCGGGTGATGGCGTGGGCGCGCTGGCCGGTGGCGGGCCCGCCGCCGTACTTCGAGTCGTACGCGCACTACGAGGAGCTGGTCGGCACGCTGCTCGGCTGCGGCGCGCTGATGGACACCGGGACGATCTTCTGGGACGTCCGGCCGTCGGCGCGGCTGCCCACGGTCGAGGTGCGGCTCGGCGACGTGGCGCCGACCGCGGCGGACGCGTCGGTGTTCGCGGCGCTGATCCGCGCGCTGGTCGAGACGTCGGTGCGGGCGGTCGAGGCCGGGGAGCCCGCGCCCGGACCGTCGCAGGAGATGCTGCGGGCGGCGTACTGGCTGGCGGCCCGCGACGGGCTGGCGGGCGACGGCGTGGACGTGTGCACGGGCCGCCCGGCGGCGTTCCGGGCGCTGGCCGGGGACCTGCTCGCGCACGTCCTGCCCGCGCTGCGCGACAGCGGCGACCTGGACCGGGTCGCGGCGGGCGTACGGCGGCTGATCACCGGCGGGACGGGCGCCGAGCGGCAGCGCGCCGCGTACCGCCGCAGGGGCCGGCTCACCGATGTGGTGGACGCCGCTCTCCTCCGCACGCGCGACCTATGACATGATTCACCCGTTTTCACCTGCTCGTTCGCGGGTAACCGTGGGAGTGAACGGCGTTCACTGACGGCTTGGGGGCCAGGAGGACATGGATCCGGACGGCATGGATCCGTACGGCACGGCTCCCGAAGGCCCCTTCGCTCACCCCGCCCTGTTCTACCGGAGCGACGAGGAGTACCTGGCCGGCACCGTCCCGTTCGTGCGCACCGGGCTCGACGCGGACGAACCCGTGGCCGTCGCCGTCCCCGGCCCGCGCCTCGGGGTGCTGCGCGAGGCGCTCGGCGGCGCCGCGGCGGACGTCCGGTGGCTGGACATGTCCGAGGCGGGCCGCAACCCGGGCCGCATCATCCCCGGCGTGCTGCGCGAGTTCGCCGACCGGCACGCCACCGGACGCGTCCGCATCATCGGCGAGCCGATCTGGCCCGGCCGGACCGGCACCGAGTACCCCGCCTGCGCCCAGCACGAGGCGCTGATCAACCTCGCGTTCGCCGGCCGCGAGGTGTCGATCCTCTGCCCCTACGACGTGGCGGGTCTGGACGCCGTCGTGATCGCCGACGCCCGCGCCACCCACCCGGTCCTGATCGACCGGGACGGCGAGCGCGCCAGCGGCGACTACGCGCCCGGCCGCGTCATCAGCTCCTACAACCGGCCGCTGCCCGAGCCGTCCGCCGCCGCGCGGATGACCTTCGACCTCGACGCGCTCCCCCGCGTCCGCGAGTTCACCGGCCGGTGGGCGCGGCACCTCGGCCTCGGCGAGGAGCCCGCGGGCGACCTGGAGGTGGCCGTGCACGAGCTGGCCGCCAACTCCTGCCTGCACGGCGGCGGGAAGGGGACGGCGCGGATCTGGTCCGAGGACGGCCAGGTCGTCTGCGAGGTCAGCGACGCCGGCACCATCGCCGACCCGCTCGCCGGGCGGCGCCCGGCGGCGATGAGCCCGGCCGGCGGGCGCGGGATCCTGCTGGTCAACCATCTCGCGGACCTCGTCCGGATGCACACCGGCCCCGGCGGCACCGCGATCCGGGTGTACATGCGGGTCTGAGGCCCGCTCAGCCGGCGAGGGCGCGGCGCATGCCTGCGAGCGCCTCGGCGAGCAGCGCCGCGCGTCCGGTGGAGGCGGCCCATTCGGCGAGCGTCGCGCTGAGGTTCAGCGCCAGCACCCGCGCGGCGGCCTCCCGGTCCGGCGGGACGGGACCGTAGGCGGCCAGCAGCGCGGCCCGGGCGGCGCCGGCGAACCCGGCGTAGGCGATCGCCAGGTCGACGGCCGGGTCGGCCAGGCAGACGTCGCCCCAGTCGATCACTCCGGCGGCGCGTCCGTCCGGGTCGAGCAGCAGGTGCCGGACGTGCAGGTCCCCGTGGACGATCACCGGTTCGCCGTCCGGCGCGGCCCGGTGCCGCGCGTCGTCGAGGAGGTCCGTCAGGGCGCGGTCGCGTTCCCAGACGCCGAGGCGGACCAGCGAGTCCAGCCGGGGGAAGGTGCGCGCGGCGCGGACGGCCGGGTCGGCGCGGCCCATCGGGTCGTGCGGCAGCCCGCCGGCCGCCGCCGCGGCGAGCGCCGGGTCGTGCAGGGCCCGCAGGAAGGCGCCGACCTGTCCGGCGAGGGCCGTCCGGTCCTCGTCCGGCGGCCTGACCTCGGCGAGTTCGCGGCCGGGGATCATCCGCGCGCCCCAGAACGGCCAGGGGAACTCCGCCGACGGCCCGGCGGCGAACCGCGGCACGGGGACCGGCAGCGGCAGGTGCGGGGCGACGGCGGGGAGCACCGCGATCTCGCGTTCGACGCCCGCGACGGCGATCCGCCTGCGCGGGAAGCGGAACACCCATGCGCCGCCGACCAGGAAGACCGTGTTGTCCCAGCCGGTGGCGAGGGCCTCGACCGGCGCGCCCGCCAGTTCGGGGAACCGGGCGGCGATCAGTGCGGCCGCCGCGTCCGCCTCCACCTCATGTTCGGCTTCCCACTCGGGGGCGGGCGGCGGTCCCTGCGGCGGAGTCGTCACGCCGATGAACCGTACCCGGCGGCGACGGCGCACGCTCGCCCTCGGACCGCTCGCCCTCGGACCGCTCGGCACGGGGACGTCCGGCCAGCCGGACCGCCGCGAGGACGAGCGCGCAGCCCGCGATCTGCACGATCCCGGGGCGCTCGCCGAGCACCGCCGCACCGAACGCGACGGCGAGGACCGGTTGCAGGAGCAGCAGCGTCCCGCCCTCCTCCGCGCGCAGCCTCGGCAGGGCGGCGCCGATGAGCATCCACCCGCAGACCTGGCCCGTCATCGAGAGGGCGGCGAGCCAGCCCAGCGCCGCCCAGCCCGGCGTCAGGTCGACGCCCTGCCACGGCGCGCCGAGCGCGACCGCCATCGCGCCCGCGCCGCAGGTCGACAGCAGGACGGGCTGCGCCCGGTGGCGCTGGCCCCGCCCCGCGACGCGGGTGAGGAACAGGTAACCGGCGTAGGCGGCACCGGCGGCCGTCCCGAACGCGATGCCCGCGACCGGGTCCGAGCCCGTCCCGTGCCCGGCGAGCCCGCCGGCGAGCGCCACCCCGGCCAGCATCACCGGGACGGCGAACGCGAACCGCCGGGACGGGCGCTCGCCGGACACCGCGAAGGCCAGCAGCGGCACCACGACGACCTGCACGTTCACCAGGACGGTCGCGATCCCCGCGCCGACCCGCTCGATCGACGCGCCCCACAGCACCAGGTCGGCGCCGAGCAGGAGCCCGGCCGCCACGTCCACCGCCGCGCGCCGCCGCGGCCCGGCGCGGCGCCGCTCCCACAGTGCGAGCGGCGCCAGCACCGGCAGCGCGAGCGCGCAGCGGAACAGCGCGGCCGTCCCCGACGAGACGCCGGACAGCCGGAACAGGATCGCCGAGACGGAGATGAACGCGGCCCCGGCGATCGCGAGCAGACGCGGGTCGATCCTTCGCACGGCCTCCACGCTGCCGCGCCGCACCCATTAGCACAAGCGAATGTTCGTTAGCGCGAATCGGTAGGATCACTACCGTGACGATGAATCTCGAACGGCTCCGGGCGCTGCACGCGGTCTCGGTGCACGGATCGATCGCGGCGGCGGCCGAGGCGTTGCACGTGACGCCGTCCGGCGTCTCGCAGCAGCTGGCCAAGCTCGAACGCGAGACCGGCCATGCGCTGCTCGAACCGCAGGGGCGCGGCGTGCGCCTCACCCGCGCCGGGCACGTCCTCGCGGGGCACGCCGCGCGGGTGCTGGCGCAGCTGTCGGCGGCCGCCGCCGAGCTGGACGGGCTGCGCGAGGACGCGGCCGGGCCGGTCCGGCTCGGCGCGTTCGTCACCGCCGCCCGGTCGGTGCTGCCGCCCGCCCTCGCGGCGCTGCGCGAACGGCACCCCGGCCTGTCCCCCACCCTCCAGGAGGGCGAGGCGGAGAACGTGCTGCCCGCCCTCGCGCGCGGCGACATCGACGTCGCGATGGTGGAGAGCTGGGACACGCTGCCGACCCCGTTCCCCGCCTCGGTGTCGAACCTCCCGCTGTCCTCGGACGTCATCGACCTGGCGCTCCCGGCCGCGCACCCGCTCGCCCGGCGCCGCACCGTCGACCTGCACGAGCTGCACGGCCTGCGGTGGGCTGGCTGGACGGCCGGCGGCACCTGCGAGCGGCAGCTCGTCCAGACGCTGCGCGAGCACAACGCCGAGCCCGAGATCGTCTGCAACGTCGCCGACTACCCCACCCAGCTGGCGTTCGTCGCCGCCGGGCTGGCCGCGGCGCTGATCCCCCGGCTCGGCCGCGACCCCGTCCCCGCCGGCGTCCGGATGCTCGCCACCCGCCCGGTCGTGCGCCGCAAGATCTACGTGGCGTGGCGGACGGAGGCGGCCGGGCCGGCCGTCGACGCGTGCGTCGAGGCGCTGCGGGCGGCCTCCGAGCACTTCATGGAGGACAGCGCACTTCACGGCGCACACCGCACTCCATAGACGTCCGGCCGGGCCCGGAGGACCGCCCGGCGGGACGCGGCGAGCCGTGGCCGAGACTTGACCGCTCCTTCAGGTGTAGCGCGCCGCCCGCGGGAATGAATGCTGCGCCCGGAATCTCCCGATCGTTATGGGGAACGATGCGTTTTCTTGCTCGCGCGCACCAGATGCCCGTCCGGCTGATCGTGGGCGCGTTCGTCCTGAACTCGGGCCTGTCGAAGCTGAAGGGCGACGAGGGGACGGCCGACTACATCCACGGCACCGCCAAGACCGCCTACCCGTTCCTGGAATCGCAGGACAAGGGCGAGTTCACCCGCAACCTCGGGGCCGCGGAGGTCGCGCTCGGCGCCGCGCTGATCACGCCGCTGGTGCCGACGCTGGTCGCGGGCGCGGCGCTCACCGCGTTCGCGGGCGGGCTGACCGGCCTCTACCTGCGCCTTCCCGGCATGCGCGAGGGGCTGCGGCCGACCCAGCAGGGCATCCCGCTCGCCAAGGACTCCTGGCTGTTCGGGATCGGCGCCTCGCTGGTGCTGGAGGAGCTGGCCCGGGCCCGCGAGCAGCGCCGCACCCGCCGCACCCGCCGCTGACCGCCGCGGGCCGGCCCGGGACCGCCGGCGCGCCTTGACGCGGGTGCCGCGGCCCGGCGAGGATCGGCGCGTTCCGAGGAGGCCGCGCCATGACGTCAGAGTCCCAGCCGTCCCCGCTCGTCCGCGCGGCGGGCGGACCCGACGCCGGCGCGATCGCGGCGGTGCTCGGCCGCGCGTTCGACGACGACCCCGTCTGGCGCTGGATCCTGCCCGACGAGGCGTCCCGCGTCCGCCGGCTGACCGGCGTCTTCGGCATCCTGCTGCGCCAGGTGCACCTGCGGCACGAGGGCAGCGAGGCGGCCGGACGCGGCCCGGACGTGGAGGCCGCCGCGCTGTGGGACCCGCCGGGCCAGTGGCGCGTCCCGTTCGGCGCGCAGGCGGCGCAGGCCGTGCCGCTGATGCGCGCGCTCGGCCGCCGGGTGCCGGCGGCGCTGCGCGCACTCGGCGAGATCGAGAAGCACCATCCGCCGGAGCCGCACTGGTACCTGGCGGTGCTCGGCACCGACCCGCCCGCGCAGGGCAACGGGCTCGGCGCGGCGCTCCTGCGCTCGCGGCTGGACCGCTGCGACGCCGAGGGCGTCCCGGCCTACCTCGAAAGCTCGAAAGAGCGCAACGTAATTCTCGTCTGTACAGGATAATGACGTAGGGCCCGTTCCCTGCGTCTGGTGCAGACGAAGGGAACCCGACCCGATGCGTATCCGCTCCTCCCGCGCCTACGTGGCAGCGGTATGAGCCGCTCCCAGCTCCTCCTGGACAGCGAGCCCGCAACCCCTCAGCAGCTCGTCGGCGCCACCGCCGACCTCACCACCCGCCAAGGCGCCCAGTACACCGCCGAGCTGATCCGCGGCTACCACGCCGGCCGGCTGGTGCTGCGGCCCGCCGGCGTCTGGGTCCAACTCGACGCCGCCGACATCATCGCGGCCGTCACCCACGATGCCACGCCGCACGCCGACACGCGCACCGTACAGCTCCCCGACCGCGGCACCTCCCGGTCCTACGAGGGCATCACCATCCGCACGGTCACGCTGGTGTGGGCCTGCCCCGCCTGCGACCGCCCGCGCGGCGAACCCCGCAAGAGTCGCCTCCCCGAGGACGGCGAGCACTACTACGTCCACACCTGGAGCAACGCGTGCGGCCACAACGACCTGTACGCGCGCTGCCTGGTCGAGGCCGGTTGCCACCCCGCCCGGCCGGTGGACGCGTGACCACCACCGAGAAGCCGGCCGGACGGATCGAGGAGATGACCGTCCGGGTGCCCGACTACGGGCCGGGACTGCGCGCCCGGCCCCTGAGGGTCACCACGGTGACGATCAGGACTCGATGCCCCCGCTGCGGAGGTCCGCGAGGCAAGCCCTCCCCGGCGCTGCGCGGCATGCGTGGCCAGACCCACGAGGTCGACATCTGGACCAACCCGTGTGGACACGTCGACCTGAACGCCGACGTGCTGATCGAGGCGGGCGTCCACCCGCCCTACGAGGACCGGACATGATCACCGATCGCACCACCGACGCTCTCGCCGTGCCTGGCGCACAGGTGGGAGAACGCGTCGTTCTCACCGCCCCCACCGGATCCGCCAGACACGCCGGTGTGCTGCTCCCGCCTCTCCAGGACGGTGAGCCGCACCGAGTCCACACCGACAAGGGCAAGGTGCTGCGCCTGGACGGAACGTGGCTCGCAGCCCCGGAACGGTCCACCTCCGACCGGCGCCGGGATCGGCGCCGCCAGTACTGCGACGACGGCCGGCCGATCTACCGCCACGGCGACCTCCCTTCGGGGCAGCTGGCGACGCGAACGATGCTGCGACAGCGGTTCCGGCGCCGCCCCGCCGACGGGCAGGAACCGATTGCGTCGTACATGGCCTACAAGGGGTATGCGCCGTTGTACGCGGTCGCCGACGCCGAGAAGCTTCCCGCGCTGCCGCCTGCCCGCAAGGCCGCTTGGGACCAGGCCCGGACCTGCGCCCGTTGCAACGCCGTCCAGGCCGCCCCCTACGCCAAGGGCGTCGACGACCGCCGTTACTGCAGCAGTTGCCTCGAACCGGCGGCCGCTGCCTGGTGGTACGGGGAGCGTGTCGCCGGTCGGGTGGCGGCCGGCGCCTGGGCGGCTGATCTGCTCGCTGATGTGCGCCGCGCCCCGGAGAAGGTGGCGTTGGTTTACCTGGGGTACCCGACGTCGGTGATGTCGCAGGACATCCTGGCCGAGACGTGGGACGGGGAAGTGCTCCTGTCCGCGAGGGTGTGCGAAAGCGACGCCTTCTTCCGCAAGGGCAAGGATTCCCGTCCGGCCGACCTCGCCGAAGCGTTCGGGAAGCTGGGCGGGCGCCGGCTGATCAGCTGGCGCGGTGACGAGTACTGGCTGTCTCTTCTGCAGGAGACGATGCGCGAGCACTCCGGCGACCTCGGCCTTTCGTTCGCCGGCGGGCACGTCGGACCGCACTGGGACGAATGGCGCGCCGAACGCAGCCCGCACCTCGTCGAGCCCTGCCCGTTCCGGACCGAGCATCGGCTGCACCGACAGGAACCGCCGTCGTGGCGCCCGCCGGAGCTTCTCGCCTACGTACGGCATGCGGTGACCGAGATGGCGACCCGCGCCAGCTACTGGTGGCGAGCGACCTGCCTGGACACCGAATGTGGACTGGCGCTGCCGTTCGGCAGCAGCGCCTCCAGCGACCGATGGGCCGAACGGCACCACCGCAAGACCGGCCATATCGTCGGCCACACCACCGAAACGGGCACGACCCTTCCCGACCTCGTCCACCTCGAAGGACGGGCATCGTGACCAACGCTCCCTACCTGGTGACGATCACCGACAAGCTCGACCGGGTCCTGGTACGTCTGCGCTGGCAGTCCCCGAACCGGTACGAGGTGCTGTCGCCCCGCCACGACGTGCTCGGCGTCCTGTCCCACAACGACGGATGGTCGGTGTTCGGCGACACGGCGACCGAAGTCCCGGTGGTGTCCGGCCCGGACGTGTTCGCTTTGGCGGTCGGCTGGGCCGCCGAGCATGCCCGGCTCCTAGCTGCGCTCCCCGAGGGCGCGCCCGCCCGCGTGGGGCGTGTCTGGACGTGCACCGCGGGGCAAGGTACCTATCCCGAATGGTGCAGCCGCCACGTCACGCACTTCTGGTGCCGCGTCTGCGATGGATGGTACGGATCACCGCACAGCGGCATGTCCGGCCCCGGCCTCCACAGTGTGGGTTCTGCGCACGGCCGAGACAGGGCAGTCGCCGAGGAGTGCGCGTGCCGACCCTGTGAGCGGTTGCTGGCGTCCGGGCCGCGACCTGCAATCACCCAGGGCGCGCTGGATGCCGCCGTCGCAGCCGTCCAGGCACACCCGTCCAGCAGCTTCCTGGCCCCCTGCGAGGACCTGGCGCGCACGGCCTTGGCGGCCGCCGTGCCGCACCTGGACAGCGGCTTCGCCGAGCGCGTTCACGGTCTCGCCGACCAGGTCCAGGCCCTGATCAAAGACCTGCGCAGGGAGGCGGATCTGGCGTCGCTGCGGGACGTGTCGGATCCAACCGGTATCGAGCTGAGGCGCCGGTTCTGCGGTCGGCTAGAGGCGATCTTGACCTCGCCGGCCGCCGCGAACGGTGATGCCTGATCGGTTCGTGGAGAGGAGGACGCCGTGGCGACGCTGATCGCGGTCTATCTCGGGCGGACGACCGTTAATCGGTGCGACCTCAAGTGCTATGGAGCACGCACCGAGGTCGCTGAGTGTGAGTGCATCTGCGACGGCATGAACCACGGGGTCGGGTTGGCCCGCGCGGAAGCGAACACGCGGGCCAGCTCGCAGGACTGGATTGCGGCGTCGCGCGCGAGCGGGCTTGAGTTCGACGGGGTGGAGGTGTGCGTGGGGGCGCAGGCAGAGCCGCTGTTCTGAGCAGGTGCGCGTGCCGGCCAGCCCTTATGAAAGCCAATCAATTTTTCATCCAAGTTTGACTTGACATGATTATTGGATTGGCTATGGTGGGTTGCAGTTGATCACCCCGGAGCACACAGGAGCCCCCATGCCAACCTGTTTGGTCATCAGGCCGGACGGCACCACCCAGTGGGAGAACCTCCCGACGGACACCCACGAGCGGCTTGCGGCCATGTACCAGGCCATCGGCGGCAGCTGCCGGACGGTGGAGCCGATCCAGCTGGCCGGCGAGTTCGACATGTGGTTCGACGAGGACGGCCTTTACACCCAGGTGGCCAACCCGCTCGCGACCGCCATCGCCAGCGCCTTCGGCTTCATCTGGCAGCCGTTCCACGGCGCCGCGATCGTCACGGCCCCCGACTGCGGAGACGGCCCTCCTGACCTCACCCACCAGCAGCGAGCCGTGCTCATGACCATGGTCGCCTGCGCGGGCTGACCTCCATTGCTCCCGTGCCTGTGTGCCTGCCGACGACAGGCACACAGGCACGGGTCTCAGAGAGAGGCTTCATGCTTACTTCCAAGGATCACGCCCGCATCAACGAGCTCCTCGACCAGCTCGCGGGCGTCTTCGATGTCGAGAGCCGGGACAGTCTCCTTCGGGGGTTCCGGAGGCTGCAGAACAGCGTGGGAACCGGCATGGACTGCACGGAGGATGCCCGGTCTCTAGCCGGGAGCCTTCGGAGCACCGCCGCCCTGGTCGATGCGCTACGACAGGTCACCTGCCCTGCGACCTCCGCGTGCGGCTGCTCGGAGTCGGCGAGGATCGTTGTCAGCGGCGTGACTGTGGCTGGGCACCAGGCCGCCTGCCAGCACAGCGAGCCCTGCATCTACCACTGGCGCGCTGGCGAACACCTGGCCCTCGGGACCCTGGCCGACTACGCGCGAGCGTGGGAGGTCTCGGCCTACGACGACTCACGCGCCGAACTGGGCACTGAGCTTCGCACCGCCCACGAGGCTTACATGCTCAGCATCGAGAGCCGCGGCGCCGACGACCAGGACTACATGCACTACCGGCTGGCCGTCGGCAACGAATCGGTTGAGGTCCGTATCGACGGCCGAGCCTGACCTCTCCCCGTGGGCCTGGACACCTCACCCGCCGGTGTCCAGGCCCTGCCCATTCTTGAAGGAGCGCTCATGGTCCACCGTGACCATCGGGGCCGGGTCATAGCTCGGCCTCGGCCTACTGGAGACGCCCTGTTCGCGGTGCCTCCGAAGACCCCGGAGTATCCGGACCTGAACCTGGCCAGCTACCGGAAGGTGCTGGTGAACATGTCCGGAGGCAAGGACAGCGCGGCAGCGCTCATCGCCACGGTCCGCGCGGTGCGCGAGGCCGGCTTGCCCCTGGACCTCATTGAGACGGTCTTCGCCGACCTCGGCGAGGACGATGAGTGGCCCGGTGCCAGAGAGCTGGTTGCCACCCAGGCAGCGCACTACGGTCTCCGCCACCACGTGGCCTTCCGGCAGATCGACGACGGCGAAGGCGGCAAGCGGCAGCAGGGCCTACTCGAATTCATCGGCGGACGTTGGCAGCAGATGTGGCCGCTTCCGCAGCAGCCCTACTGCCGCAGCGAGATGAAACGGTCCCCCATCAGCACGGTCAAGACCCGGATCGTCCGCGACATCCGCGAGGCCGATAACACGGTCGAGCCCGTGCGGATTCTGGAGGTCATGGGTATCCGGGCCCAGGAGTCCGCGCCGCGAAGGAAGCAGCGTGCGTTCTACCACCGCCGTGCCGACTCCAACGGCCGACGTCACGTGGACGTGTGGCTCCCCGTGCACCACCTGACCGAGGAGCAGGTGTGGGCCACAGTCGACGAGGCCGGCATGCCCTGGCACTGGGTGTACTACTACATGGCCCGGCTGTCGTGCCGGATGTGCATCGTGGCGCCGCCCGAGCAGCTCATCATGTCCGCGCGCCTGGACCCGGACGGTGCGCGGGCCCGCGCCGAACTCAGCGACCGCATGGGCCACAGTTTCCAGCTCGGGCTGAACCTGTGGGACATCATCGCCGAGGCCGAAGCCCGCGGGCCGGTCTCGACCGACATGCTCACCGCCGCGCAACTCGCCGAACTGGAGTCGATGCGGACGGTGGCGGCATGAGCACGCTGCTTGAGATCCCCGGCCTGGTCATCCCCTCTGCGGAGCCGCGTGCAGCACAGGACATTGGATGGTGGGTGATCTCCTGGGGTCTCGGAGTCGACAGCACAGCGATCTTGCTTAGGCTCTGCGAACTCTTGGACGAGATCGCGGCCGGCACAAGGCAGAGCCTCGATGAAGCCGACAGCGGCACCGAGGTGCAGCCGGCGTTCTCCGCGGACTTCGACCTCGATCGGCTGGTGGTCGTCACGGCGATGACCGGCTCGGAGTGGCCTATCCACCGGACCCTCGCTGAGCGTTTCGTGCTTCCGAGGTTGGCACGGCACGGGATTCGGTTCGTGCAGGTCGCCCGCTCCGGCCCTCGCAAGGCCGACGGCATCAGCATCCTCAGCGACTCCCGCGCCCCCACAGAGTTGCACATGGACGGCGACTACCGCCTGTTCGACGAGATGGTCACCGCGGGCACCATCCCTCAGCTCGGCGGCGCCCGTAAGTGCTCGCAGAAGGCTAAGGGCGTCCCTGCCGACGAAGCGATCGCGCTGGTCACCGGCGGTGGATCTTATCGACAGATCATGGGGTACGAGGTCGGCGAGTCGTCCAGGTGCGCCAAGGACACAGGCGCCAACACCCCGAACCGGACCGGCGTTTACCCCCTGGTGACCTGGGGGTGGACGCGAGAGATGTGCGAGATCTTCATCCACTCGCGGACGGGGGTCTGGTGGCCGAAGTCGGCGTGCACGTTCTGTGTCTACAGCTTGGCGAACCGCGCCGGGAGGGGTCGGGTGTTGGCCGGGTTCGCTGCCGAGCCGGCGTTGGCGTGGGAGTCGCTGCTGATGGAGACGGTGGCGCAGGGGCTCAATCCGTCACAGACGCTGATGGCGGGTGAGGCCCTGTACGACCTCATGGAACGCACTCCGGGGCAAGAAGAGGCGCTGAGGATGTTCGACGCCCGCGTGGAGGCCGGGCGATGGGCGCTGGTCGAGGTTCAACGAGCGGTCACCGGTCCCGGCCGCGCCACGCGGAAGCTGACCGTCCATGGTGAAGGCTCCCGCGATGAGTGCTCGCGAGTGCTGGTCGAGGCGGCGCGCCGCATCGGGGAACGGGTGGAGCGGGCGGGACGCCACTCGCGGCTCTGGCTGGAGCGCCGGACGGCGGGTGTGTTCCCGACCGCAGAGCACTTCCTCGTGGTGGTTCCCGCGACGGTGAAGTCGAAGACGGGACCAGGGTTCGAGCGGGCGTGGCTGCGCGCCACGGCGGCCACGGCGTTGCCAGGTGGCTTGCAGGGGGTCTTCGAGCTGGCCGGCTGACGCGTCCCGCGCGGGCCGGCCGGCCCCTCACAACCCAACAGATTCAATCCAAGTTATACTTGACATGTTTATTTGATTGCCATAGATTCGGTTCTGCAAGGCAAGCACCCCCCAGAAAGGCCATCCCTCCCTATGAACCTGTGCCTGGAGTGCAACACGGACTGCCCGGTGGGCGTCCTGCACCCGCGCTGCGAAGCCGGCTACCTGGCCCGCCTGCGCAAGGAGACGGTCCTGTCCGGTGACATGGACGGCGAGCCCGCGGCGACCATCGTCCGCCAGGTCTCCACCCCGGACCTCAAGCCGGGTGACCTGGTCATCCACTACGGCATGCACATCCGCGTTCCGGAGTGGCCCTGCATCTGGCAGCACAAGGGCAGCACCGTCTACGGATGGCTCGGCGAGATCGAGAACCTCAAGGAGGTTCTCTTGGCCGGTTGTGTCCCCATCTCTTTCCTGCGCCGCACGCAGTGGGTGGAGGGCGAAGGCTGGGTCTCCGCCATCGAGAACACGTGGTCCATCCAGGGCAACGAGCTGGCTTCCTGGTACGTCGAGGAGCCCACCGGCGGGCCCGAGTCCGCCCAGCCGGCCATAGAGCCGCCCGTGGACGCCGATCACATCACGACCTGACCCTTCTTGCCGGGGGCCGGAACCGGCCCCCGGCCCTTCCCCGAAAGGGCTTACCAATGTCCTGCGTGAACTCCGGCATCGTCGCCTACGGGTACGACCTCGGCGGCGGGACCACGGGATGGAAGGTCAGGGAAGTCGACGCCGTCGGCCTGACCGTCGCCTGGGCCGAGGACGCCGACGCCAGCGACAGCTTGGAGGACCTCATGCCCTCCGCGCGCCACCTCGGGGTCGAGCTACAGCCCTACGGCGACGACGAGGAGCAGCAGCAGTACCTCCTGGTCACTCGGGTCTTCATCATCCACCAGACCGAGGTGCTCGACTTGACCGCCCTCACCGAGCCCCACGACTACCCGGCGTGGGACGAGGCACTGCGTCAGGCCCTCGAACTGGTCGAGCTCACCCCCATCCAGCGCCAGCCGGCCTGGCTGGGCTGCTCGGCCTTCAGTTGATCGTGCGGCCGGGGCCGCTCCAGGCGACCCCGGCCCCTCCCTCTCCGGAAAGAAGTCACTCATGTCTGATCTGAACTCTGCGATCATCGCCTACGGCTATGACCTCGGCGGTGCAGTTACCCGGTGGAAGGTGCACGAGGTCGACGCCAGTGGAGTACTAACGGTGCCGTGGGCACAGGACCCCGACCCGGATGACTACCTAGAAGACCGGATGCCTCTGGACGGGACGGCCGGGGTCAGTGTGCTCCGGTATGGCGACGACGAGGACCCTCAGTCCATTCTGGCGGCCAAGTGGGTCCGGATCGGTTCCGCGGAGGTCTTTGACCTGGCCCTCCTCCCCAAGCCGCACCACTATGCGGTCTGGGACAGGCGTTTGGACCAGGCACTGAAGCTCGCCGGCCTGACTCCGCTCCAGCGGCACCCGGCCTGGCTCGCCTGCTCGATCAACCGGTCCTCATGAGCGAGAACGCTACTGCGGCCCAGGAGGCTCCCCGCGGGTATCGTCCCGCCCCCCTCGACCGCACCCACGAGCACAACGCCCTGGCGGAAGTCGCCGTCGCCTTCGCGGCCGGTCACATGACCCACCGGGTGAAGGTTCCGCGCGGCATGCTGGCGTGCCGGCGGACTGCACGGGGAGCCCGGTGTGCCCTTCTGAATCCCGCCGGTCAGCGGGTCGCGGTCGGCGGCATGAGGGGCGGCGAACTGACCGACTTCTCAAGGACCATCGCCGAAGCCCTTGCCTGCGCTCCGGCTGACGCACCAGACAGCTCCCGTCCGGACATCGCCCCCTGGTCAGTCGGCCATGTGATGAAGATGCGCCGCAACGGCAGGTGCCCGCAGCCGCGCATGGACGGCTCCATCCGGATGGGCGTGCCGGGCGCATACGCCACCGTTCAGCACGCCGCCGTGTCGGCCGCTGCGGACGGCGGCTCGTTCGTCAGGCTGGCCCTTGAGGGGCCTTGGGACACGCGCCGGGCAGCGCGAGTCGCTGATGCGATGCTGCGGGACCTGGCGCCGGAGGCTCGACACCTGACCTACACCACCGAGCCGCGGGGTTGGCATCGAGGCGGCATCTTCGTGAGCAAGCGGGGCGGCGGGCAGTACGACGGGGCCTCGACAGCGTTCTGTTCCTGCGGCTGGAGCTATCTCGCCGGCGACAGAGCCGATGCCCGCTGGACGGCGAAGTGGCATCGCGACCATCCGAACGCCTGCCGGGTCGAGTAGGCGTCCCTGCTCGCGGGGCCGGCTCGGGCACTTCCACCCTCTCAGACAATCCCAAGTTTTTCTTGACATGATTATTAGATTGCCATAGTGTGGATGTTGTGACCGGGACAGCAGGTCACCCCTCCCCTTCCCCACGCGAGTTGCGAGGTTCACCATGTCTGAGCTGGCCATCGGCGAGATCGGCGTCTACCGCGGCTCTCTGGACTACTACCACGGCATCTTGTTCACGGTCGCGTCCAGCTACGGCGACCACTGCGACCTCGCGTACGAGGACGAGCCCGGCGAGGTCGTGCTCCGCAACGCCCACTCTTCCTCCCTGCAGATCATCGACAAGGCCGACTTCCTGGTGAGCATCTGCAAGGTCTGCGGCGACGGCCCGATGTGGCACATCCGCGACGAGCCCAAGGAGTGCCCGACGTGCCAGCGGTCGGGCATCCGCACCCTCCTCTGATCCATCCAGCGGCCCGGTCCGGTGAGCCCCCGGACCGGGCCGCCCAAGGAGTCGACAATGCCTCCCCGTCCTCCCATCGCCGCTCCCGCAACGGTTGAGGTGACACCGGCTGGCCTCCAGATCGTCGTGTGCAACCTCCCTCCGGGGACGGCACTCAAGGTCCATCACCCTGCCCCCATCGGCATGACTCGCTACTACGAGGCCGCGCAGCCGGCTGACCGGCTCATCGCAGCTGTCCCCGCGGACCCGGCGGCGGTCGGGTGGGGAACCCGGTACCAGCGGTACGCCCGGCTCGGCACGGTACGCAACGGACGGCACCGCGATGACCGGCCCGTGTGGGATGCGGCGGTCCGGCTTCTCAGGCCCGGCGGCGTCGCCGTGGTGGAGCTGGAGCAGCGGTCCCGGTACGGGCGAGCGGAGTGGCGCGCCGCCCGTGTCCTGCGGCTGGACATGGGAATCACAGTTGCCACGAGCTGGCTGGCCTGCGGCGTTCTCACGGCAGATACCGCTTCTTGACGAGGGCCAGGCCGCAAGCGAGGATCGGCACACTCCGGAGGAGGCCGCGCATGACGTCCCAGTCCCAGCCGACCCCGCTTGTCCGCGCTGCCCAAGGCACCGACGCTGGCGCGATCGCGGCGGTGCTCGCCCGCGCGTTCGACGACGACCCGGTATGGAGCTGGATCCTGCCTGATGAGGGGTCCCGCGTCCGCCGGCTGACCGGCGTGTTCAGCATCCTGCTGCGCGGCGTGCACCTGCGGCACGAGGGCACCGAGGCCGCCGGGCGTGAAGGACAGGTGGAGGCGGCCGCGCTATGGGATCCGCCTGGACGTTGGCGCGTACCTCTGCGCGCGCAGGCTTCCCACGCCTTGCCGCTGATCCGTTCTTTCGGCATACGGTTGCCGGCGGCGCTACGCGCCCTCGGCGAGATCGAGAAGCACCACCCGCCGGAACCGCACTGGTATCTGGCGGTCCTCGGCACCGACCCGCCCGCGCAGGGCAACGGGCTCGGCGGGGCACTGCTGCGCTCGCGCATCGAGCGGTGCGACGCCGCGGGGATCCCCGCCTACTTGGAATCGTCCAACCCCGCCAACATCCCGTTCTACACAGGTTTCGGCTTCAAGGTGACCAGGGACTTGACGATGCCGGGTTCCTGTCCGCCGGTTCAGCTCATGTGGCGGAATCCGCAATAGCTCGCCCGAGGGGTTCCACGCGCCCGGCGACTCTGGCGGCCGCCCGTGCGAGCATTTGCCGAACACCCCAAACAGCGCAGGAGCCGCACGACCATGGGAAGCCAGATCATCCGTCAGCCGGACGGCAGGTTCGCGGTGTTCTGCAGGAACACCAACACCATCACGGTGTATGACGCGAGCGAGAACGAGGTCGTCGAGTACTTCGCTGAGGCCGCCGCCGAGGCTGCGCGCGAGGACGTACGACGCAAGCTCAAGCACGTCGCGGTCGGCGAACCAGGCCGCGTCTACTTCCAGCACACCCTGACCTGGGACGAAGCGCTTGCCAGCGATCGCGAGCACGGCGGCGAGGTGTCGGAGCGCTTCAGCGCGGACTAGGCCTGCTCAGGATCGTCCACGCGCGGGGGCCGCGGCGGCAGCTCATTGGTCTCGTGCGCGCAGTACCGCAGCCAGGCTTCGTAGTGGCTGTTCATGTTCCAGCCAGGGCCGAGTCGCTGCACGCCCCGGGCAACCCGCTCGAATAGCTGCCGGTCGGGTCGCAGCGAAGGCCGCCACTTCTTGAGGTGGCGGTCTGCCCTGTTCCGCCGGTGCTTTTCTGCCATGTCACCGGGGATCGTCTCATGGTCGATTGCGGGCCGTAAACGACCGGCGTACCCTGCTAGGAGTGGTGGGCCGTCCACCACTCTGGCAGCCGGAGCTTCGAGCCCCGGAAAACGACGAGGCCCTCACCGCATCAGGCCTAGGAAACCTGCGGTGAGGGCCTCGACCGGCACCCGCAAGCGGAGGCCGGCCAGGCCAAGCCTTCCGACGAAAGGCGTGACCCATGGGTGAGAGTACCCGCCGCTTCGGGGCCCGCGTGCCTTCAGTGCAGCCCGCCCCCGACCCGACTCCGCTCCGGACCCGGCAGGAGTCGGGATTCCTGGTGCTGATGTTCGGAGCGATGGCCGTCGTCGCCGTCGCCGGAATCGCCACCTACGGCTCTCCTTACGTGGTCGCCGCGGCTCTGGCCGCCTCCGTGTCCTGCGCGGAGACATGGTCGATGCTCGCCAGGCGCAGCCCGACTCTCTGACGCCCCGCCTTCCCTCCTCTCGGCCGCGCACATGGGCCGCCTCCTCACATGCTCGGAGGTCGGCCGACTGCGGTCCGCTCGCCCCCGGCAAATGACCCGACAGGGATTCCCCATGACGACCCCGGCAGCCGCCGACCTGCCCGCCTCAGCTTGGTCCGACCCGCCCCGCCCCGACCCGACCGGAGACGTCCAGGGGCCTCACCCCGACGCGGCTTCTCGGCCCCCGCTCGCCTCACCCGCGGAGCCCGACCCGACCCGCCCCGCCCCGCCTGGTCACCGCCCCGCCCCGGACGCGGAAAGGGGCGGGGCCCGCCGGGTACTTCTCCGCCGCACCCGCCCCGCCCCGTACAGCCCCCGACCCGACCAGGAAGCGGGATGGGGGAAGCCGGGGCGGCCACACTCACGCCAGCCCCGGCCCAACCCGGCCGACCGACGGGACTGGGTGGTCGACCTGGGGATCGCGGTCGGCGGCGTGGCCGCGATCGTCGCGTCGTTCACCACGCTGCGACACCTGGGCACCTACACCGGCTGGGGCCGGCTCGACTGGCTCCTTCCGACCACGCTGGACACTTTCGTGATCACCACGACGCGCGTGTGGCAGTCCCAGCGGACCAAGTCGGCGAAGGTCCGCCGGTTCGCGGCCGGCAACGCTATCGGCGCGATCGCGCTTTCGCTCGCAGGCAACGCCGTCTACCACGCGATCCACGCGGGTGCCTGGGTACCTGGCCGGTACCTTTGGCTGCTGGTCGTGCTGGTTTCCAGCATCCCCCCGATCGCAATCGGGCTGATCTCGCACCTGGCCGTGTTGCGCGGTCGAGACGGCGAGTTCGCTGCGGCAGAAGCGGCGAAGAAGGCGCCCAGCCCCGCCCCGACTCCGTCCCGCCCCGACCTCGGCGCCACGACCCGCCCGCCTTCGACAGGACCCGCCCCGACCGCATCCTCTGTACCCGACCCGACGCTCCCCGACCCGACCACGCCCGACCCGAACGAGGGTCGCCCCGCCTGCTCCCGCCCCGACTCGGACGAGCCCGACTCGCCGGACACCGGCCCGCCCGACCCCGACTCGTCCAAGGCCGACTCGTCCAAGGCCGACTCGAAGGACGGCGGGAAGAGGCGCCCCGCTCCTGCCCCGACCGGGATGGGCGAGGACGACCCGCTCCTCTCCAAGGCCATCGCCTACGCTGCCGACCACTTCAGCCGGACGGGCCGCAAGATCGGGGCCGAGCCGCTCGCCACGCACTTCGGGATCGGGACCAAGCGATCTCGGCTGCTACGGGACGCCGTGCACGGCATCCGTGAGGTCGAGCCGGGGACGGACTCGTGACGGCCCGGCGGTTGCTGCTGACCCTCAAGCGTCGCGGTGAGCGAGTCGGGGCTCCGGTGACGGTCGAGGCCGACCCGGACGATTCCGACTGGATCCGTGACCATCTGGTCACATTCGTGGAGCGCGAAGGGTTCAACGCCACCCGAATCGGCGAGTTCACCCTGACGATCGAGGACGCCCCCCGGGGCCTACCGATCGTCTACGCCACGACCGGGAGGACCCGCTGATGGGCCGCCTTCGCAGAAGAGACCTGGTCCCCTACCGCCGCGACGACATGTACATGGCCCGGATCAGGGAGGCCACGACGTGGCGAAGCCGGCTCGGTCACGCCGTCGACTACCTCAAGGCTGCGCTCGACGCTCACCCCGACCAGGCAGACAAGGCCGCCGAAGAGGCCGCGTACACCCTCGCCGACCTCGCACGAACCATCAGCTTCGGAAACCGCGAATGACCACCCACAGTGACGCCTGGCAGCGCAGGCACGAAGAGCAAGAGCAAGAGGCAATGCCGTTCGTCCCCATCCTCGGGGAGCCCAACGCGCAGGCGCGACGCGCGTGCGTGCGCGCGCGAGAGGACGCTACCACGACCGCCACCACTCAGGGTGACGGTGTACTGGGCGCGCCCGCACCCCGATGGGTGTCCCGCGCTGCCCGGACACTCGGCAAGCAGCCGCCGATAGCGTCCCCGCCGCCGACTGTGCAGGCCATGTCCGATCGCGTTGACGAACGCGTCGACGCGCACGAGGCGCCACTGCCGCGGCTGGCGGTCTGGCTCGGCTGGTATCTGGCATGCGCGATCTGCTGCGCCGCGCTCGCGCCCGCCTACCTGGCGCACCTGCCGTACGGAGGCGGCCCCCTCGGCTCGCTCGGCGAGCTCGCCGCCCGCGTCCACCAGGCGGCCCGGCGACAGCCGACCGGGGCCGCGGCTGCCGTCTACTACGCCGCCGGCGCTGTCTGCGTCGTCGTCTGCGCCGCCGCCTACGCCGTGGTGTACGCGGTCCAGTACCCCGCCCTCCTGGTGCTGCTGGCGTTCTGCGGCAGCGTCGCCTGGCTCACCACCCTCTGACCTCGAAGGAACAGATCGTCATGAATGGACTCGTCGCCGCTGGAACGACGGCCGGGGCCGCGACCACCGGCGCGATGGCCTTCTCCATCCGTTGGGCGTTGACGCAGAAGCGGATCCTGCCGACCGTCCGACTGGTCATGATGCTCACCGTCGGCATATGTGCCTCGGTCGCGTTCGGCACCTGGGTCGTCCAGGGGTTCGCGCTTCTCCGCGAGTTCGGCGGCGACAACCTCACTGAGGGCACGGCCGGCCTGATCGTCGCGATCCCTGCCGTGGCCGTGCTGATCAGCGGGATCTTCACGCTGCACAGCCTCCACCCCAAGAACAAGCCGCAGGTTCGTGACGAGTGGGCCGCGTTCATCCTGCCGCTGGCGTTCGTCGTCGGTATCGGCGGTGCGCTCGGCGCGGTAGGCGACAGCCTCATCGACGGCGGCAGCGACATGGCCGTGAACATCGCCGTCCGGATGGTCGGCGGGACGTCCCGCTGATGGACCGGACTGCGGCGGCCGTGCTCGCGGTCGCGTTCACGGCCTGGCTGGGATGGACCGGCTACGTCCACTCCGAGGAGTGGGTCAAGACCGCCCGGCGGTGGCGCGCGGGGATGACCAGCGACGGGTACGCCAAATGGGCCCGCGATCACGACGGCGAGTTCGCCGAGGTGGTGCTGTCCGCCGCGGCGACCGTCGCCCGGCTGGCGAACCGCGCCGCGGGGGCATTCAGCTCCTTCGCCGGCCGTCGCACCCCCCGGCCCGACCCCGCGGTGGATGACATGGCAGATGACCCCACCATCGACGCCGATGAGCAGGACCACGACGCGCAGGACGTCGACGAACAGCACGACGGCCCGCAGGACATCCCGGCCGCCCCCGACTCAGGCACCGGCACCAGACCCGACCCGGCGGCCGAGCCGCCCCGCACCGGCCCGCCTCCGGAAACGTCACCCCGCTCCGCCCAGGCCCCCGCCCCCGTTCCCTTTGGAGAACCGATGGCTAACACCGAACGACCGAAGAACGGCGAGATCATCGGTCTCCGCGCAGTCCTCGCGGGCTGGGCCCGCCTCATCGCCTCCGGTGAGAATGATCGCGCCCAGGCCGACCATGTCGCCTCGTCGGCGCGCAAGCTCACCGACTCCTCCGAGGCGCTCTGCGACCAGATCAACTCGACGCTGACGGTGCTGGGCCAGCTGGAGGCCGCGTGCTACCGGCACAGCCTGGAGCCTGCCGCGCTGACCCGTGTTCACGAGGCCATGGAAGCGGCCGGCGCAGCGCTCACCGCCCAGCGCCGCGCCCACAACGCCGTGGGTGCCGCCTCAAGCAGCATGCGCACCGCAGCATCCGCGCACGCAGCGGCGATCGCGGCCTTCCGGGCGGCGCTGGATCACCTCAACCGCACCCACCGGCTCAAGGCCGAGGTCGAGGCCTCGACTGGTGCTCGCTCCGACCGCGACTTCGGCACCAGCTGACCTCGCCCACCAGGAAGGAGACCGTACTCATGGGCAAGCGGACCAGTCGGGCGATCACGGAGATGCAGGAAGAGATGGAGTTGCTGCGCGCTCAGGTCGCCGCGCATGCCCAGAGCACACCGCCCGCGCCCCACTTCGGCCACGACACCCGCGGCCTCGATGGTCAGCGGCCGACCCGGTTCAGGCCGCGCACGTTCCGGCATCGTAAGCACCTCGCACCGCTGGGGCTGATGGGGGGTCTGCATGCCGCCGCAGCGGTCGCGCACGCCACCGCGACCGCGCCGGCGCTTGTCGCTGGCGTCGCCGCGAGCGCCGGCCTGACCTGGTGGGGACTGCGCGGGCGTCACCGTCTCGACCGCGCCCCTGAGCGGCTGTATGGCGCGGCCGTGTGGGCTGCCGCGATCACATGGACCGCAGCCGCGACCGACACCGGGGTGACCGCGGTGGACAGCGCTCTGTGGACCGCCGGCGCGGCGTTGGCCGTCCCGTGGTGGGTGCACCATCGGGTACGTCCCCGCTCGGCCGATCCCGCCGAGTCCGCGGTGGGGTGGGACGAGGAGGTCCGGCAGGTCTGGGCGGCGCGTGTCGCCTGCCCGCAAGGGCCTCTGCCGGCGTCGCGGCTGCTGGAGCTGGCGGAGACTCCCGGTGGCTGGCGGGGCGTCATCGAACTCCACGACGGCACTTCCGACACCGCCCAGGCCCGCGTGAAGGACATCGGCGCCCGGCTGCGGCTGCGCGCCGACCAGCTGTCGATCGAGCCGCACCCCCGCGGCCTGCACCTGGCGGTCATCCTGGTGCAGCCCGACAACCCGCTGCAGCAGGTCCGGCGCTGGGACGGCCCGACACTGGACGTCGGCACCGGCGTCTCGCAGATCGGCATCTACAGCGACCTGGCGGCCGTCCCGTACCGGCACTGGCGACGCGGCCACGGCCCCGTCCACACCCTCATCGCCGGCACCACCGACGCGGGCAAGTCGGCACTGGTGAAGATGCTGCTCGCCGAGGAGCGGCACTCCGGGCTCGTGGTGTCGTGGCTGATCGACCCGCAGCGCGGCCAGTCCTACTCGGGCTGGAAGAAGTCCGTGCCGAAGTTCGCCGGCACCATCCCGGAGGCGCGCAAGCTGCTGTTCGAGGCGCGGGCCCGCATGTACGCCCGCAACGAGCTGCTGTCGAGCCTTGAATGGATTGACGAGCGAAGCCGCCTGATCGAGGGCGTGGAGGAGTTCACGCCGGGCGACCCCCGGCACGGCCTACCCCTGATCGCTATCACGATCGACGAGGCGCAGGTGATCCTCGCTGATGCGATCTGCTGCGCCCTGGTCGAGGAGATCATCGCTATGTCCCGCAAATGCGGGCTGAAGTTCCGGCTGATCACGCAGGTGCCGCTACAGGGGTCGCTGGGCGACTCCCAGCAGATCAAGGACGCCGTCGCCTCTGGGAACGTGGTGGTACTGCGCACGGCTAACGCGTTGTCGGGCGGGGCCGCGTTCAACGGAGCAATGCCGGTCGACCCCGTGCTGCTGCCGAAGGAGTGGCCGGACGGGACGTCCACATCCGGGCTGGGGTTCGCGTTCGCGCCGGGCGCCGACCGGCCCACAACGATGCGGACGCTGCTGCCGGTCGACGCCTACGGCTGGTCGCAGTCGGGGCACCCCGCCGTCCCCGACGACGTGGTGGGGGAGATCCCCGAGCTGGACGAGGACGGGGTGCCGGTGCCGCCCCGACTCGAAACCGGTGCCCCCACCGCCGCCACGACGGGGGAGGCGCAGACCACCGCGAAGCCACGGGCCCGCGAGCGGGTCCTAGCGCTGTTCGCCGACGGAGCCACCCGCACGGCGATCGAGGTCAAGCAGTACTTCTACGGGCTGCCCGAGGACGAGCAGATCGCCGGCCGCACGGTCGTGCTCGCGTTGCAGCAGCTCACCGAGGCCGGGCTCCTGAACCACAAGGAGCGCGGCCCCTACCAGATCAGCGACGCCGGACGTGACGCACTGACGTCCCAGATGGCCGCGGCCTAAACGACCGAGGAGAACACAATGATCATGAACACCGTTGAGCGGATGCCCGGCCACCGTCCCGTCCCGCGCCCGCGCCCGCCGGCGCGGCGCCCGGTCCAGCCAGCGAAGGCATGGGACGACGTCGACCGGACGCTCCTGGCGACCGTGGCGGACCACGCGCTCACCCTGGAGAAGATCGCGGCTGCGGCGGCCTGGTCGCCGTGCCTGGTGAAGGACCAGCTGATCGCCTACGCCGCACGCGGCCTGGTGACCAAGGACGGGCAGTCCGGCCGGTACGCGCTCACGCCCGCCGGCCGGAACCGGCTCGCGAACCTGAACGCAACCCCTGCGTGAAGGAGGAGCCTGCGCGGCCGGCGAGAAGCAGCCGCCGCCGATCGCTCTCCGTAACGCTGTTCTAAGCGCCCAGCCGCCCCAGAAGGTAACTCGACAGAATGCCAATTCCCATCAGTCACATGATCATTTCGGGATGTCCGTGATGACCGAAGCGCTCCCCCGCTCCGGCGCCGTGCCGCTGGTGCGGGGCCCCGCCGGGCTTCTCCTGGGCGCCGTCCCCGACCCCTGCCCGGTCACGACCTACATCGAGTCTCTCGACTCGGCCGAGTCGCGCCGCACCATGCGCGAGCGTCTGGTCCACATCGCCGCTCTCGTGATCCCCACGGCCGAGGGCGAGGCCCCTCCCCCACCCGAGCAACTCGCATGGTGGAAGCTGCGGTTCGACCACACCCAGAAGATCCGTACCGCGCTGCGCGAGCAGACCCGCCCAGACGGCGACCCGTGGTCCCCCGCCTACGTCAATCAGCACATCGTGGCGTTGCGGTGCACACTGCGGTTTTGTCGCCGGCACGGGCTGATGAGCGCCGATGATCACGAGGCCGCCGCCGACATCGAGCCGGTCAAGGGCCATCGAGAGCCCACCGGCCGCGCCGTCGGCGCCGACGAGTTCACCAAGCTTCTGCAGGCCTGCCTCGCCGACGACGACAACCCTGCCGCGGGGGTCCGCGACGCCGCGATGTTCGCGGTGATGCACGCGACCGGGATCCGTCGCTCGGAGGTCGTCAGTCTCCGCCGCTCCCACTACGACGCTGCGCTGCGAACGCTGCTGATCGTCGGGAAGGGCAACAAGGAACGCACCGTCTACCTCCATGCCCGCGCCGCCGAATGGCTCAACGCCTGGCTCGCGCTGGTCCCGCCCGGCACCGGCCCGCTGTTCCGGCCCGTCCACTGGTCCGGAGCCATCCAGAACCGGCCGCTGAAGCGCAGCTCGATCAACTACCGGCTGGAAGTCCGCTGCGCCCAGGCGAGGGTCGCGGTCTTCACCCCGCACGACCTGCGCCGCACGTTCATCTCCAACTTCCTGGCGATCGGCGGTGACCTCCCGCTCGCGCAGCGGCAGGCCGGCCACGCCAACGTCGCCACCACCGCCCGCTACGACCGCCGCGACGACACCGCGCTCCAGGAGACCGTGGAGATGCTGCCGCTGCCGACCCCGGCGGATGTCCACGCGCTCGCCGCCTAACCCGATCAAGCCCGCGCGAACGGGCCCTTCCACGACAATGGCGCTACGGCGCCCCGAAACACGTAAGGACGATCATGAGCACCGTCATCTACCTGCGTACCGCCGACGGCTCGCACAACGACCTGGAGCGCGCCGAGGAGGCGTGCCGCGCGCTCGCCGCCCGCCGCGGCTGGGACGTCGCGCACGTCTACCGGGACGTCGCCAGCGGCATGGATAACCACCGACCCGACTACGTCCGCGTGCAGGAGGCGATCGAGGGCGGCGAGGTCACCAGGCTGATCACGGCGTCGCCGGAAATGCTGACCCGCGACCACGCCGAGCGCCGGCGACTGGCGCAGCTCGCCGACGAGCACGGCGTCAAGCTGTACGGCGTGTGGGGCGACATGTCGCTGATGGGCGCCTCCCTGACCGACGTGGACGCCGCCATGGGCGGCCGCGTGGCGGTGAAGCACGTCGACGAGCCCGGCGATGAGCGCGTGGAGGTCTGGGTGATGCTTCTGTTCGGCGACTCCGCCGAGCTGGTGTTCGGCAACCGTACGTCCGAGAACCCGCTCCGGGTGCCGGCCGCCGACATCGTTCGAGACACCGGCTTGGCGAAGGAGGACCTCCCTGGCGCGCGACTCACCGCGGTGGTGACCGAGGACCCCGAGCACGGGCAGCGCGTCACCGCCTACCGGCGCCTCTGACCCGCTCCCCTATCGAGCTGCCCTTCCCACGGCCCGCCGCCCTCTGTCGTAGGTGGCGGGCCGTTCCACGTGCCGGCTCCCCTTCTCCTAGCCAACCCTTGAAAAGTATTGCGTTACGTCATGCTTTTCGGTAGTGTTTGTGGTGTCGGAACGGCGGGGGTGACAGCCCACCGGACCGGCGGGCCCCGGAATCTGCCGGTGGCCCTTGACAACTCCAGAGAGGGCTTCCACATGGAAGACGACTTCGCGGGCAAGGGGCGTGAGGACTTCCTCAGCTCGACCCAGATGGTGTGGGAGATGCTGCGCGCCATCTTCGCCCAGCTCCCGTTCATCATTGGGCTGCCGGACCTCCAGGTCGAGGACGCCGAAAGCGTCAGCGGCGCGTGCGCCGCGCTCCAGCGGGCGCGCGACGAGCTGATCGACGTCCAGCCGATCCCGGCGACCCTCGCGGCGCTGATCACGGAGGGGGCGCTGGAGATCCTCCAGTGCCTCCTGCTGGTCACCCACACCGAGGGGCGTGACCTTCCCGAATGGCACGCGGAACTCTGGTACCGCAGCCTCAACCGGACAGAGGTCATGTGCGGTCGAGCGATGATCGCGCTCAACTCCATCAATGAACTGGCGAACCGCCAGGAAGAGCCCGACCAGGAGTGACGCCAAGCCCCCCGGCACCCAGCCGGGGGGCTTTCCCGTGTGCACCTCGAACTCGCCCCGCCAAGCCCGATCTAGCGTCGTATACAGCTGTCTAGGGTCATGATGACCACAACGCCCCCTATAGAGATGCGTGGGCCGTCCACACCGCCCTACGGTCGGAGGCACGCGTCAGGCCCGGCGCCGGCACGGGTCGAAGCCCATCGGTTATCTCTTCCGTGATTCCTCCGGTGGACGTTCCCACATCCGTGCAGGCACCAGGTCTGACGCGTCCCCGAACGGAGGCCGGGGAGCGGGTCGAAGCCCGTCGGTTATCGATCCCAAACTGGATGGCCAGGTTCGAGTCCTGGCACCGTCTCGTGGCGGTGTGGTGTAGCGGCAGCACGCCAGTCGACAAAGACCCGGCGGACATCCACACATCCGCTCCCCGGCCTTCTCCCCCGCCTGCACCGGCCTGGAGCCAGCTCATGCGTGACCCGCTCGCGTCCCTATCCACCCTCGGTACCCCGCAGAGCCGACCGTTGCCCGGCCGCGAAGCCGACCAGGTCCAGAACGCCGCCGGCGGCTACAGCTTCAAGCTCGATGTGTGGCGGCGCCTGGAGGACTTCGTCATCCTCGGCACCGCTGGCGGCACCTACTACGTGGACGCCACGGCGTTGACGGTCGAGAACGCGGGCGTCGTGCAGGACGCGATCACCCTCGACGGGCCGCGCGCCGTCGCGGTCGCCGAGGCGGTTTCGACCGTACGGCCGCCGCGCGCTCCTTCCAACCGCGGTGCCCTGTTCATCGTGGCCGCGGCGTTCGCCTGGGGCGACCCTGCGACCCGGCAGGCCGCCAAGGCGGCGCTCCCCCGTGTTGCCCGCACCACCGACCATCTCGCGACGTGGTTCGGGTACTACAAGCAACTGTGCGGCTTGTCGTCCGGCCGTGCCGGGAAGCTACGGCCGCGTACGTTCCGGTCGCTACGGACCGCGCTCGCGCACCCGTTCGTCCACGAAGACGTCGAGGCTCTGGCCTACCGGGCGTGCAAGGCGATGCAGCGCCGCACCCCGCAGGGCGAGGAGTTCCACCTACGTGACGTGATGCGCCTCGCGCACCCCGTCGCCGACAGCCCGCAGCGCGCCGCGCTCTTCGGCTGGATCGCCGGCAACGTCGCGGACGCTGACGCCCGCACAATGATCCGCCGGGTCGATGACTTCCTCGTCGCGCAGGCAGCCACGTCAGTGCGCGAGACCCGGAACATGATCGGCACCAGGGACGTGCCGTGGGAGTTCCTGCCAGACCGGTGGCTGACCGAGCCGGAGGTATGGGACGCGCTGATCGACACGGTCGGTGTCACCGCGCTCCTGCGCAACCTCGGTCGCATGACGCGGCTCGGCACCCTGGCGCCCCTGAATGACGCCGTTCGCCGCGTCATCGCGCGGATCACCGACTCCGGGGAGCTCGCCGCAGCCCGCATCCACCCGATGGGCATCTACCTCACCCTCGCCGCCTACAAGGCGGGCAGGACCTCTGCCAGGCCGGGCAAGCAGCCGCAGTACTGGCGGCCTGTCCCAGCGGTCTGCGATGCGCTGGAAGAGGCGTGGGAGCTGTCGTACGGGCACACCGAGCCGTCCGGTCGGCGGCTACTGATCGCCGTAGATGGCAGCTCCTCGATGAGCTGGGACCAGGTCCTCGCCGGTGGTACCCCGATCGGCACGTCCTATCAGGTGGCGTGCACCATGGCGGCGATCATGATGCGCATCGAGCGCGGCCATGCTCACGTCATCGAGGTCACGACCCGGATGCAGCCGTCGAAGGTGTCGGCGCGTACCAGCCTGGCCGAGATCCAGGGGTGGCGGCCGCACGGCGGCGGCACCGACCTGTCCGTCCCGTTCACATGGGCGACATCCGAGCGCGTCGAAGCCGACGGCGTCCTGGTCCTCACCGACAACGAATCGTGGGCCGGCAAGCTGCACGCCTCGCAGGCCCTCGCGGAGTACCGGCGCCGGATCTCCCCCGCTGCGCGGCTCGTCGTCGCGACCCTGAACGCGACTGGTGTCTCTATCGGAGACCCCCGCGACCCCGGCGTGCTGAACGTCGCCGGCTTGGACGTGTCCCTGCCTGCTCTGGCGACTGAGTTCATGCGGCCCTGATCTCCCGTGACCTCCGGGCGTGCTCATCCGTGGCCCGGATAGCGACGGCCCGTCTCCGCGCCTAACCCCCCATTGCCGCGGAGACGGGCCGTCGCGTTTTGTCCTGCCTCGTCATCGGTTCTTCGGCGGCCGTCCCGTCGTGCGGGTCCATCGGCTGTCGAATGCCTTAATGGAGGACACGGTGTAAACGTGCCCGCGGGTCAGCGGCGCGACGGGCCGGGGGAAGTTGAGGCTCGGGGTCGCAGCGAGTGCCACGACGCGTTGCCGCGTGACGCCCAGTAGCTTGGCGGCGCCGGTGTCGTCTACCAGCTCCAGCGGCTCCGGGTGTGCCGCGAGGCGCGCTGCCTCGTCCGCGCGGAGCACCTCGGCTCCGATGACCGTGGCCGTGCCGGGCCAGGCCGAGACCGCGTCGGTGACCGCCTCTACTGCGGCGTTGACGGCGGAGGCCAGGTCAGGGGCTTGGACCGTGACGTTGACTTTGGCGCGGTCATGCTGCGGATCGTGCTGTTCAAGGGTCATGCCCTCGGGCAGGGGCGGCTGAGGATCGGTCTGCGAGGCCGGCCCGGTGATGTTGAGCCTCACGGTTGCGGCCCATGTGTCCATCGGGTCTCTCCTGTCGGTGTTCTTGCTGGTGAGAACACCATACCTCAAAGTGTTGCGTTACGTCATGCTTTCCGGTAGTGTTTGTGGTGTCGGAACGGCGGGGGTGACAGCCCACCGGACCGGCGGGCCCCGGAATCTGCCGGTGGCCCTTGACAACTCCAGAGAGAAGGTACGACGTGGCAGACGAGCACGCCGAAGCCAAGCGGTGGGACGAGCTGACCGATGAGATGGTCGTCGTGTACGGCGTCATCCGGTACGTCCTGTCCTGCCTGCCAGTCCGGATCCACCTCGCGCACTACAACGAGGACTGGGAGCCCGGCGAGGCGATAGCCGCTCTCGTGGCACTCAACCGCGCGCGCCTGGAGCTGGTCCGCGACCAGCCGCTCATAGAGCTGCACAGGGATCTCCTCCAGCAGGCGATCACTGATTGGCTCCTGGCCTTCGACCTGGCCGGACTCTTCCCGCTTGTCGGGGATCCGATCGGTTGGCGGCTGGACGCGCTGGAGCACCTGATCCAGCGAGCGCAGTTCACTGCCGGGAAGGTCGCACTCGACCTGGGCATCGGCGACGAGTAGTGCTCAGGTGCCCCCCGGCAACCAGCCGGGGGGCACCCCCGGTCTCCCACGTCCCCCGCCTCTGGGCCGACCAGAAGAAGGGGAACCCCCTGATGACACTCGACCTCGACCTCGACATGGACGAGCGGACGTTCGACCCCGAGCGAACCCTGTTCGGGCAGGACATCCCGGAGTGCAGCGAGGAGTTCGCGGCAGCGAAGGTGGACGTGTGGTGCACCTGGACCGGCCTCACCAGCGCCGCTCGCCGGCTGCGGCTGAGGACAGGACTGCCGGACAACGCGCCGATCCAGTTGGCGCTGGACCGCGTGAACGATCCTCTTGCTGAGCAAGCGGCGGAGGAGTTCGCGTTGGCCGTCCACCGGTTCGAGGGCGCACGCGTCGCCCTCGGCAAGGCCCGCGAGGAGTGAACAGAGCGAAGCCCCCGGCGTCAGCCCGGGGGCTTTCGCACGCCTGCAGAAAGCGGAGGAGCCGGCGAGGGGGTCCCTCCACATACGTGGAGGGGTGACAGTCCTCACCGGCTCTGACAACTCCGAAGAGCAGGCCCCATCGTACAGCGTGCGGCGTCGCCGGCGCGGGCTCAGGTCCAGGCGACCGGCAGCCGCTCGGGCCGGCGGATCGGCGTTGCATGGTTCCAGGCCACCTCGCCGACGACGCGCAACGCCGGGGTGCGTCGGGTCAACTCCTCCAGGGCGACCGTCAGCTCCAGGCGTGCGAGGTGAGCGCCGAGGCAGAAGTGAGCCCCTGTCCCGAATGCCAGGTGGGGATTCGAGCGGCGGGTCGGGTCGATCCGGTCGGGGTCGGGGAACACCGCGGGGTCGCGGTTGGCGTGGTCGTGGGCGACGACAAGAAGGTCACCAGCCTTGATGGGAACGCCGGCGAGCTCGGTGTCGCGTACGGCGCGGCGTGGTTGCCCGGCGTCGAACCACGAGTTCGGGATCAGGCGGAGCATCTCCTCGACGGTGCCGGGGATGAGGTCCGGGCGGGCGCATATCCGGCTGTACAGCGAGTTGCCGTCATCTCCTTGGATGGTAAGCAGGGCGTAGACGGTGGCGGCGATGGCGGCCGCGGTGGTCTCCCAGCCCGCCACGACGAGGCTGGCGACGAGTAGCGCCGCCTCCATCGGCTGGATTTCGAGACGTTCGGCGTTGGCTACTGCGGCCGACAAGATGTCGTCGGTCGGGTTGTTGTGGCGTTCGGTCATGAGCCGCGCCGCGTACCCCGTCATCTCCGCCATGGCCGTCTGGTTCTCTTCCGCCCGGTTTGGTCCGGTGGACAGGAGCATGTCGCCCCAGACGTGGAACTGCTCGCGCCCTTCCTCGGGGGCACCGACGATCTCGGTGATGGCGTCGAGCGAGACTGGCCACGCCAGGTGCTCGATGAGATCGGCCGGCTCCCCTAAGGCCAACATCGCGTCGAGGTGCCGGCTGACGAGTGCCTCGACTGACGGCCTGAACAGGTCCACCCGCGGCTTGGTGAACTCCCGGTTGACTAGGCTGCGAAGGGCCCTGTGGTGGTCGCCGTCTTGCGTGAGGATGAGAGGCGCGAGCCGCAGGAACGGGCGTACATCGTCGGCGGTGCCACGGGCGAAGGTGGTGTCGTCGCGGTACACCTGGGTGGCCGCAGCGTGGTCACTGACCCACCACGCCCACGAGTCGGCCTGGCCGTCGGGGAGGTCGACCTTCATGACGGGCCGCACCTCGTGCCCGTCCGGGGGCAGTGTTGGAGCGAGCGGGTCTGCGGGGGCGAAGGGGAAGGGGCAGCCCACGCGGGCTGGTTTCACGGCCACGCCGGTCCTCTCGGTTGGGCGGGCCCTCTGCTGCGGTACAAAGAATCGAGTGTCGGCGCTGGCCTGTCAACCCGGCGGCCGCGGGGCCGCCGGGCCGGCGGTCACTCCTTGACGGCGATCAAAGCGAAATGGCGCCATGCGCTCGCGTCCTCGCCGAGCGTCGGGCTGGCGCAGAAGCGATACACGTCGACGACTCCGGGGGCGAGGACCCTCAACCCGTCTGGGACCAGGGCCAGGACCTCGTCCGGCGTGCGCCAGGCCAGTTGCTCGGAGGTGGGGGCGTGATCGTAGATGGCATCGAGCTGCAGGCGGGCCAAGGGCGGCATCTCATCGCTGACGCACACCAATGCCAGTAGTGACCCTGGCGCGGCCCCGTCGAACAAGAGCCTGTAGTGGTCGCGGACGCCGGGGCCGGGGCTCACGTTGATGTCGGTCCGGTCGATGATCGCCACGGGCTCGCGCTCATCCATCGGTTTCTGCAGGCCAATCAGGTCGTGGACGAGCGGCTCCTCCAGGAGAGCGCCGGGGTCGCGGATTGTGCCAGCGACGGCCTCCGCGGCATCGACTTCTTCCAGGGCTACTTGGAGGTGCCGGACGAACGCGGCGTCATGGTGGGCGTAAACAGTCCGCGCTGCGGTTGGCCGCGTGAGCTTGGCGGCTTTGTGAACCAACAGCGGGAGCGGCGGCGAGAGTTCAAGGAACCGGCCGATGCCACGTTGGGACGCTGTCCGCACGACATGCTCGACGAATTCGTGCGACTGCTGCTCCATGCGGACGATGTCAGGCATCACCGCCATCGTGACCAACAGGCCAGCTCGGTCAACGAAACGACTGTACGCGTCCGGGCTGTGCGGGTCCTGAATGATGAGGGCGCCGGTCATTCGATTGGTCGACACCTGCTCGGTCCCCCCGGACCGGTCCACGGCCTGGTCCGCGACAGGAAGTGGCGTGGGGGTGAAGTCGAGGAGTCGTAGGTCGTTCGCCAGGATCAACGAGCGAAGCTCCTGCAGACCGGGCGTAGGGGCACGACCACTCTCGGCGCGGAGTGCCGCGAGGTCGTCGTACAGAGCCAGCGCCTGGCTGGGTTGCTGGTCTCGATAGAGCGCAGTCATGAGCAGCCCGCGCAGATGCTCGCGGTCGTCGTACCGCTGGACCAGCCGGGGCAGCATGGCGATGACGGCTGCGTTCTGCCCCAGGTTCAGCTTGATCTCCGCTACCTGCGCGACCGTGCGAAGGTAGTCGTTCACGATGTCCTGCCGTACGGCGACCATGGCCGGCGAGTCGGTGAGGTCTTCCAGGGAGTCCAGGTCGCACATCTCCAGCGCGCGGTTCCCCAGATCAGCGACCGTGTGCGGATCGCTGGTATACCGGGCAGCGCATTCGTGGAGCAGCCGCGCCCACACCCACAGGTCGACCGGCTCCCCCTGCTGGATGACGAACTGGTAGCCCTCCGGATGGTCGCTACGAGTGATCCGCTGGGCGCCGACCTTCTCCCTGAGCTTTGAGATGGCCGTGTGCAGCGTGTGCTTCTTTTCCATTCCGGCGTCCCACACCGTCGCCAGGAGTTGGCGGTAGGGAACCAGACCACCTCCACCCGCCAGGAGCGCGAAGACGAGGTCACGCTGTCGTGACGAGAGCGGGATAGGCGTGCCAGCGCGCGTCACACGGACGCCCTTTAGCAGGCTGACCTCTAGGACTCCCCCTGCGTGCCTCATACATCACACCCTTCTACGAAACGGAGGGGAAACACGTTAGCGCTGCCGCCCCGAACGGGGAGCGACTAGGTACCCAATCCCCTGTCGGGAGTCCTGTTCGGGTCTGTTGCAAGGCTTGTCGTGGCCGCATCCGGCCACACACGCGGCGATCGATCCCTTTCTTACCTGCACTGTTCTCGACACGTTGCCATCGCTGAGCAACCTGGGAGCGGACCGGGAGAGAGCGGGGAGCGAGCCGGGAGAGAGCGGGGAGCGAGTTCGTGTAGGTTCTGCATTCGTGCGAGTCCCAAGCCGCAAGGCGGGCTGAGTGATAACGGACGTAATTCGGGCTCCTCTGCTGCCACCCCGCCGAGTTCCGGCTCCGAGGACTTCCAGTCGAATATCGTGGAGAGGAGACTCCTGGGGGACGAATCAAACTTACTTTCGATGCTTCGGCATTGCGCCGACAGGATCCGCTGGCATGCCGTACCCCCGGATATCGCGGATCCTGTCGGCATAGCGAAAGCCGCCGTTTCTCGATGGATCTTTCAGCATGCCGCCTTGTAGTCTGTAGTTGCGGAAGCAACTATGGAGAGCGTCATGTTCGATCACCCCGCCCGCCGCCTGACGGATCCACCCGACGAGTGCTCGAAGTGCGGACTGCCAATCGAGGGGGCAGACGAGAACCTCCGGCATGTCGGCGAACCTCTCCGGCCCCGCATCCGGCCAGCTCGCGCAGACGTGCCGGCCTTCAACCGTGCAGCTCTCGTGGCGGCACAAGCACTCGACGGGCTCACCTGGGCGCCCGGCCTGGACAACCGTGACCGCGGGCAAGTCATCGCCGAGGCGCTCTACAGCGCCGGTCTCCTGGCGGCCAAGCCGCGCAGCGTCCAGCCGAGGCGCACGCCTGCGGCGTGAGCTGTAGTACAGCGTTAATTCGCCCGTGGCAGTGGGAATCGCCTTACCCTGGCCTCACCAGCGAGATGAGGAGCGTCCCCATGGCTGACCAGGGCACCACGATCGGCGACAACATCAAGGCTTTGCGCAACATGCGCAAGATGAGCCGCCCTCGGCTCGCTGAAGCGATCAGCATCTCGGAGAGCTACCTCAAGAAGATCGAGAACGGAGAAAGGTCGGTCACCTCGACCATTGCTACCAGGATCGCTCAGACCCTCAAGGTCGGAGTGGACCGCATCTATGGTCAGCCCTACTACAACGGGGCCGAAGCCGACGAGGGCGTACAGGCGGTCATCCCCGACCTGCGCCGCGTGCTGTGGACCTACGACTCCCCCGAGGACCTCAGCCGCCCGCCGCGGCCCTTCGATGTCCTGGTCTCGGAGATGGAGACGATCTCCCAGCTGCGTCAGGATGGCAAGTACGTACAGCTCGCCCCGCTACTGCCCTCGCTGATCACCGAACTCACGCACGTCGCGCTGGCGGCGCCCGCCGGCGAAGTGCAGGAGCAGGCGTACTGGTACCTGGCGCGCGGCTATCGAGCGGCCAACTCCCTCGCCCACAAGCTCGGCCACCCCGACTTGTCCATGACAGCGATCGAACGGGTCCGGTGGGCGGCCTCGCGGTCCGGTGACCCCTACATGGACGTCGTCGCCGGCTATCTCCTCCTCGGAGCCCTCATGCGCCAGGGCCTCTGGACGGCGGCAAACAAGCTGATGGTCGAGCTCGAAGTCCAGATCCGCTCGATCGCCGCCGGCCGGTTCAACGACGAGAGCCGGGCCATGCTCGGCTCCATCGTGCTGAAGCGCCTTGCCGCAGACGCCCGTCAGGGCCGGCTTGAGAACGTCCTCAGGGCGACCGAGGAGGCCGAGGAGATCGCGGCTGCGTCGAACGGCAGGGATGTACTCGCCTACGAGACAACGTTCGGGCCGTCCAACATCCGCATCCACGAAGTCCATGCGCTGCTCAACATCGGCGACGCGAAGACCGCGCTCCGTACCGCGGGCGGCTTCATCCCGCCCACGGACCTTCCCGGCGAACGTCGATCCCACCACTACATCGACCTCGCGGCCGCTCAGCTAGCCGTCGGCGACAGAGACGCATCGCTGAACAGCCTCCTCGAAGCACGCCGAATCGCACCGGCCCACACCCGGTTTCACCCCACCGTGCGAGCCACCGCCGCCACGTTGGTGCGCCTCGACCGCGCGCAGCGGGAGGCCGTCACGGGGTTCGCCCGATGGGCCTCAGTTAGCTGATCAAATCTCGTCCGTCAAGGGGCCGACCGACCACAAGCTGTGGCCGTTCGGCCCCTTGTTGTAAGGGACATTGTTTCCACTCGACCCCGAGTGGAGGCTCTGGTGCCCACGCCGACCGCTTCACATGCCGGTCTATGGCTGGCCGACAGCGACGACGATCGCGACCACGCACTGCGCTGGTGGACGAACACCGGCACCGCCGTCATGCCCGCAGGCCGCGCGTGGGATGCAGTAGGTCTCCCCGAGGGGTTGGGCCGTCAGGCGGTCAAAGCGCTGCCCAACGGCCCGGCCATCCACTACCCCGAGCACGAGCACATCGTGATTCTCGTTCCGCCGGGAACCGCCGCGACTTGGGACGCTGACGAGGCTGGCTATGCGTGCCTCGGCGACGGCTTCCACGTCAACGTCCCAGAGCCGTCCCGGACCAGTTCTCCCGGACCGTACTGGCTGAGGTCTCCCGGGCCCTGTGCATCCTTCGCGGATTCCACCGCGCTACTCCGCCTCATCGCTACCGCCCACAAGGCAGCGCGATTCGTCGCGTCACAGACCAGCGCCGCGGCCGCCCATACCCCCGGTAGCGGCGCTGGGCGAGCCGGTGAACTCAAGGCGGGCGACTCGCCGTAGCGCCCGCCTCCTGGCTCGCTCAACAAGGGTGCGCACGCGGCATGTGACGTTCCGCGCCGCGTGCGCACCCACCAGGCCACCTTTCCGATCAACAAAGTCGAGGAACTCCATGGCAGCGCCCGCACCTCTGCTCCCTTCGGGACCCGCTGAGCCCGTAGGCGGCTCCGGATTGCTCTTGAGGGAGTTGGGCCGCCGATTGGAGCAGCGCGGGTGGACGTGCGAGCTCGTCGCCGATGCCGGAGACACGGTGCTACGAGCCCGCCCGCCGGGTGCCGGCGGTGGGGAGTCTGGCGACGACGAGCCCTGCGTTGTCGAGATCGTCATCCGCGATCGGGGCCAGGGCGAGTACTTCGCGTACAAGCGGTCCGCCCACCGACTGATCTGCTCCACCGACGAGTTGGAGAAGGCAGTCCGTGCGCTCGAACTCGTATATGCCGGCAATCCTCCTCCACCACCGGCCGTCCCGCCTGGCCTAGCCGCATTCGCCGCCGCGATGGCCAACGAGTCGCCGTAGTCGGCCTCACTGCGGACGCGGCGTCGCGGAGGCTGCCCCAAGTTCTCTCCGCCGCTGTGTCCGCCGCCTCAGGCTCCAGGAGCGGCAGCTTCACCTGGAGCCGCCGTACGGTCCAGGGCTTCGAGCCCGAGCCCTGGACCGTACGGCCACCTACTCGACCCGCAACGGCGGCGGGGAGACCGCAACCGGGTCCCCGCCGCCGACCACACCTCCCGTAATGGACGCCGATATGAGCGATCAACTCGACCTCACTCAAGCCAGCCCCGCGCGGATCTACAACGACTTCCTCGGCGGCAAGTCGGCGTTCGAGATCGACCGCCAGGCCGCACAGGCGGTTGTCCGTACCGCACCCGATGCCCGGCGGGTGGCGATCGAGAACTTCCTGTTCGCCGGCCGTACGGGCCGGTGGGCCGCTGAACGGCTCCGCGCGCTCGATCCACACCACCCCGCGCAACTCCTCGACATCGGCTGCGGGATCGTCGACGACCTGCCGCCGGACATGCCGCGGGTGGAGGACCAGGTCCACGCCGTCGATGCGGACGCGGTCGTGGTGGGCGTCGACAACGACCCCGTGGTCCTCGCGCATGCCCGCGGCCTCCGCCAGCCCGGCTACGGCGGCGTCCTCCCTGGAGACGCCACCGACCTGGACGCCATCTTCAACAGCCCCGCACTGCGCGACGTCGTCGATGTGGAGCGCCCCATGGCGGTGATCCTCGCTGCCGTGCTCCACTTCGTCGCCGAACCGGACCGCGTGATCAACGATCTGCGGAACTGGCTGGCGCCCGGCAGCATCTTGGCGATCTCGCACGCCACCACCACCAAGACCGCAGCAGCCAGGGTCAACAGCATGACCAGGGCGTACGAGAACGCCACCGATCGCATCTTCTTCCGGCCAGAGGAGGAGATCCGGTCCCTGGTTGACGGCTGGAGCCTGATCGAACCGCCCGGCCTGGTCGACGTTGCTGATTGGGGCCGCCCCGCAGGCCACGACGGTCACCGCGGCGAAAAGGTCCGGGTCGTCGGCCTGGTCGCTGAACTGCCGAGCAGCACCCCGGCGCTCTTCGCCTCCTCGTGATCACCCAGCTTGGCCAGCCCAGCGGGACCAGACCACCCCATGAACTGACGATCAAGGAACCGACTCGCGATGACCTCCCCCCGACCGGAACCCGCCACGTCGCCTGCCCCATCCACGGTGAGTGATCACCAGGCCGGGGTAAGCGCCGCCCCTGCACCATCGGCCGACACTCCGGACGACGAGTTCGGCGCGGCCGTGCGCCGGGCCTTCCTCCACAACCTGGTGATCAGGCGCTTGGCTTCTGTCTACGTCCTGCCGCCGCTGACGCTGATGCTAGGGGCCGCGATACGCCTCGCCGTCGGACCGGGGTTGGCGGCGGGCGCGGCGGCCGTCATAGCAGCGCTCATGGCCACGCCCGTCATCATCAACGCCCTCACGCTACGGCCCCAACGGCATCCGAAACTCCGGGCGCTGCCTGCGGACGCTGCCGAGGAGCACCTGCGGCGCGCGGCGGCACGGATGTCGCCGGAGACGGTGCGCGCGATCATCGCCGCGCGCGCTCAGGCGTCCGTCCGGCTCCGTGTGGATCACCTACCGGTGTACTGCACGGAGCCGGACGACCCGCCCAAGCTGCGAATCGGCGGCGCCGTCCTCCTGCAAGGGCCGCTGATCATCATCGGGGACGCGATGACCACTTCCCAGACAGACTGGGTGCTCGCCCACGAGGTTCAGCACACCACCCGCTTCCAGCGCCGCATCCACCTGCTTTGGAGCCTGGCGATGACGGTGGGATGGATCCTGCTCGGGCTGCTCCTCGCGCCTCCCATCCTGCCCGCCGCCGGCCTGCTCCTCGCAGTGGTCCTGATCGCCGTGGCCTGGGGCCGCGAGATCGGCGCCGACATCGCCGCAGCCCGCCAGGCCTGCGAGGGGGCCGCTGACTGGTGCGCCCTCGCCCTGGGAATGGCCCGCCGCGCGCCGTGGTACCAACGAACCCTGCTGGCCTCCCCGATCCACCCGCCGCTGAGGCTGCGCGCGCTCTACACGCGCCGGATCACCGGCCGCGCACGGCTCTCGACGAAGGCCAGGTAACCGTGCAGACCCAGACGAAGCCCGGCTCGGCAGCGGACGAGCCCCTGTTGATCGACACCTCCGTCCCGAACTGGGCACGGGTCTGGGGGTATCTGCTCGGCGGCAAGGACACCTACGACGAGGACCGCAAAGCCGGAGACCAGCTCATGGTCACCTACCCGGGGATCGCGAAGGCCGTCCGACACGCTCGGCACTTCCAGAGCCGCGCCGTCCATCGCCTCGCCGGTGAGGCCGGCGTCCGGCAGTTCCTCGACATCGGGCCCGGACTTCCCAGGCTCCCCTTCGGTGAGGAAACCCACGACATCGCCCAGCAGCACGTCCCCGAATGCCGGGTCGCCTACGTCGACAACGATCCCCTCGTCCTCGTATGCAGCCGTGCCCTGCGCACCAGTCGGCCAGAGGGGCACGTCGCTCACATCGACGCCGATGCCCGCGACGTCGAAACGATCTGGGCAGAAGCCATCCACGCCGGTTTCGACCCGGAACAGCCGGTCGCGGTGCTGTTCATCAACATCCTGGAGTGCCTCGACCGCAACGATGCACACACGATGCTTGAGCACCTCCGGACCCGGCTCCCGGCCGGCAGCTATTTAGCCATCGCCCATCTCGCAAAGTCGCCGTACGGCTCCTTCGTGCAGAGCATGGTGAATCAGGCACACGACGCAGGGCTACTCCAACTCCGGCCCCGTAGCGTCCAGCAGATCACCGCGTTCTTCGACGGCTGGGAGGTGCTGGAGCCGGGCATCGTGCAGGCCCCGCGGTGGCGTCCCGAGGCCGCCGTGTTCGGGCCGGTCGATGTTCCGATGTACGCCGGCCTCGGCCGCAAGCCGAGGAGCAGCACGTGACCTCGCCCTCCCATGCCCGGCCCGAGCCAACGGTGCCCACCTGCTCGTCCGGCCTGGACGATGCGGCAGAGGCAGCGCGTCAGCTGATGGCTCGGCTGGAGACTCGGGGCCTGCGCGCGTCGGGCCCGTGGGAGCAGACGGAGTCGCAGCTCGCGGTTTCTGCGCAGTGCGTGGACGTTGAGCCCTACATCGGGCGGACCGTGTGGCTGCTGACGCCGCCTGGCGTCGAGCCCGCCGAGTTGTTCTGGCACTGGGAGCGTCCGCGCCGCAACAAGCTCGGCTATCCAGTCGGCCGCTGGTTCCAACCGTTCTGCCCCGCCGCCGCCACCGAGCGCGCCGCTGCCGCCATCCACCGGGTCGTCCTTGCCGATATCGCCCGCCGGGCCCGCGCCCTGACGGCTGTTGAAGGGACGAACACGCTCGCCCCTGCCGTTCACCTGACGCCGAAGGACGACCACAATGCGCAGATTCGATGAACCTCGGGATCGGGATCGGTTCGACCTGGACCTGTTCCGCACCGGCAACGCCGACCTGCAGATCGAGGGGCTTTACCGTCTCCGCCGCTCGGCACACGAAGCCATCACCGTGTTCGGGAAGGCGGTGTACGGAGCGAACCTCGATGCGACCGGAGGCTTGACCGCCCCTCCGGCCATCCACGACCTCCCGGCGGAGCAGCAGCCCAAGGCGCTGGCCGAGGACGAGGCGGCACGGGTCGCCGGCGCGTACCTGTACGCGCTGGACGAGGAGGCTACTGCGGCCGCCGTTCAGCTCGGCTCGGAGCTGCCGGGCTTCGAGCCGGGCTCCTTCGAGCGGTTGGCCTCGCGCCGGCTCCTGTTGGAGGCGTTCGACCCGCCTGCGCCGAGCGGATTGCTGAGGTGGGCCAGCGGGGTGAGCTACACCTGCGTCGGCACGCCCGTCATCGGCTGCCACTGGGGCCCGTCACCAGGCGGAACCTGGGTTGCGTGGTGGGCCGACAACCGTGCTGCCACCCGCGCCGATGTCCACTCCGGTGTGGTCAACGAGCGTCAGGCCAAGGAACATCTCCGCGTCGTTGGGCCTCTGATGTTCACTGAGCTCGGCGTACTCCTGCGTTCCACTGCCGTGCCGCTGCCCGAACCGCCGGCTGGGCCGCTGCCCTCCCAGGTGGAGATCGCCCAGTACATCGCCCTGACCGCGACCCTGGCCGCGTCGTGGGCTTTGCTGATCGTCCCCGAAGCGGCTCGGGTGGTCACGCGCGCCCCTACCGCGAACCAAGCCGCGCAAGACCGCCGCCGCGGCATAACCCCGTGCCCGGCGACGCTGGCGAGCGCACCGATCGACCTCGACCCGATTCGACGCCTTCCGCGCAACAACTGAACCCCGGAACCGACCATGCGACCCACCGCCGGCCGCCTCGGGGAGAATCGCGGCCGCCTCGACAAGGAAGCGCGTACGTGAACCTGCGAACAGTGAGCTACAACCTGCGTGACGGAGGCCTCGACGGCGGCACCGGCTCCGCCGAAGGATGGCGGGACGACACCCGACTGAAGGCTCAGATGGCGCTGCTCCGGTCCTTGCGGCCTGACCTGCTTGCGCTCCAGGAAGCGAAGTGGGGACTCCACGGGTCCTCCCGTCTCAAGCAGGTCGCCAAGTGGCTGGACATGACCTGGACCTCCCTCGCTCCCTCGAACTTCTACGGCTGTGACATCGCCGTTCTGGTTCGCGAGAGCAACGACCTCGCCGTCACCAATGAAAGGCACCTGACCGGCCCGCCGTTCGTCCACGCCCACGCCGACATCGAACTCCGCGTGACCGGCCATGTCGGCCGACTCCACTTCATGGCCGGGCACGCCGCCCCGTCCAGCCCGACCATGCGGCTTGCCGAGAGTGAAATGGTCGGCGTGTATCGGCATCTCGATGTCATCTACGTCGCCGACTTCAACGCCGCCGCGATCGGCGAAGACCCTGACGTGACCGGTGTCGATCCGCTGCAGGTCGCTCGGAAGCTCGACACCCGGCCGGCCGAGGAACTCGCCGCCGCCGGGTTCTGCGACGTCGGCGCGCACGTGGGCGACCGAGCTCCCACCGTGGGTCATACCGGTCAGGGCCAGCTCGCCTACCGCTGCGACCGGATCTACACGACCCTCCCTCGGGACCGGATCGTCGGGTACCACGTCGTCCAGGAGGAGCGGCCTCTGTCCGATCACAGGCCGGTGTGCGCCGATATCGCGGTCGGGCGCTAGGCCCGCGGTGACCTCGGGGGCCTGGCGGCGCGAACCCTTCACCTGTCCCCTGTGGAGGCCTGCGGCGGACGCGCAGGGGCGTCTGCGGTCATCTCCCTAGCCGTTCCCCTCGCATGACAGTGTGCCCGTCGCCTCTCTGGGCGGCGGGCGAACGTGCGTGCGCTTAGTGCCGGCCTTGCTTTGGAGCCCTCACAAAAAGAATCCAAATCAGACTTGACATGATTATTGGATTGCCATATTGTGATGGGCATGTCCACCCCTCCCCCTGACATCCAGGTCGCGACGGGCGTTCGTGAGGTTGAGCTGTTCCGGGCAGCGGAGCTGAAGGCCATTGCCGCACTGCACGCCTTCGAGAAGGCCGAGAACGCCGTGGCCAGCGAGCGCAGGCGCCTGGCCAGCTACCCCGTCAGTCGCGGCGGATGGTCCCGGTTGAGCAGCGCCGAGGCCAAGGCACGCATGGCGGAACGACACCTGGACAACGCCGAGGCGGTCGCCGCGCGTCTGGAGGTCGCCGCGATGGAAGTCGCCAGCGACCTCACCGTGCGAGCCCGCCTCAGCTGGGGCGCTCGCATGGCGCACCGTGCCCTGGAGGCCGGGCGGAGGTGGGACTAACCCCTGACCGGATGGCGAGCGGCCCGGCACGCCGGGCCGCTCCCGTAGCCCCGACTGGAGCCCCATGAACCCCTCACCCGGCATCCCCCTTGACGAGCACGCGGCGACCGGGCAGACCACGGGCCTTGTTCAGGTCCCCGCCGACACCGCCCGCGAGGCCGGCTTCCTCATCCCGGTGGCGCTCACCGCGAGGGCACATGCCGACTGCGTCGCTTGGACCGACGCCGACGCGGCTCGAACCGGCGCCATCCAGGACGAGGACGGCCGCATGATCGACGTGCTGGCCATGGCCGCCAATGCCATCCGCAGCGCCCGCAGGAACGGCCGCCCGAGTGGCCCCGGCTGGTTCCCCTTCCGGGTCTGCCGGGTGGCCAGGGATGCCCGTCCCGGTCCGGACGGCGACATTGAACCTGAGGAGGTGCCCCTGATTCTCACCCTCGCCCCGGCGGGTTTCGGCATCCTCAACGGGACTATTAGCTTCCCTGACGAGACCTGACCCTGGCCCCCGGTGAGGCGCCCCGGCAAGAGACCGGCGGCGCCTCACCACCCCATAGGCGGAGAAGGGAGCCTGTCGGTAGGTGCACGTCAGCAGCGGCTGAGGGCTAGCGAACACCGCGAACCCGCTGGTCTGCAGCTCATCCACTGGGTGGCATGATCGTGGATCGTGGCAGAGAACGACGCACTCGTACCTCCTGAAGACCTCGTCGAAGTCCAGCGTGCCTGGTATGCGGCGGACGCTGAATGCGCCCGGATCGGGGAGGCGCTTCCCAGCGGATCGGAGGTCGTGGCCGGCGTCGAAGCCGCGCCCGAGCAGGTGGCGGAGCTGAAGGCCGCGCGTGCGCGTCGCCTCCAGCTCACCGAGGACCTCCTCCGCCATGAGTGGTGGGGGAAGGTCACGGATCCGATCAAGGCGAAGAAGACGCTCCGGGAGGCCGCGCGGCAGTAGCCCCGGCCAGCGGCCGCAGCTAGCTCGCTGGGCGATCAGGCTTCCTCGCGGTCGGCGGTCGAGCGGGGGCGGCTTTGCTGAACGGCGCGCCGCCACCCTCGCGCCGCTCGCGACCTACCGGAATCCACCGCTGAATGATGTCTTCGGGGGCGCCCGCCTCCCTCAGCAGATCGGCTGCGATGAGATTCTGCTCGGGGTAGGAGTCCGGCGCGGCCCCGATAAGGATTCCAGCGACCTCCGCCAGCAGGTCCGCCCGCAACGTCGCAGGCGGTTCGTGGACGGCACTCGGCTGGCGACGCTCGCGGACCGTTGCGATGCGCTCCAGTTCCGCTACTGCGGCTTTCCATGCCTTCTCTTCTGGGCGCTTCCAGCCTGCGAGGCGGGTCGCGGCGGCGAACAGGTTAGCCGTCAGCAGGCGATCAGGATCCTGGCGATGCACGCCGCCAGAATATAGAACAAATGTTCGATGTCCACATGGGAGCCTCGTAGTCGCGCGCGAGCGTGAAACCTGTGACGCCCAGCGATAGTTGGCGGCTCCCAGAGTTGGTTGGCGGGCCTTCTCTAAGTCTGCTCGGCGGGCGATCACCGACATCAGCGCCAGCACGGCGGAGGCCGGCAGTCCGCTGGTTGGGGCCG
>NZ_JAGEPF010000031.1 GCF_017573465.1 Actinomadura violacea | reverse complement strand
CGGTGTGCTCACGCAGCAACGACAACCACTCACGCGCCGCCACCGGCGTCGCCAGCGCCTCGAAACAGACGACGAAGTCCTCCCCCTCCACCGCCCCCACATTCGGATCACCCTCGGCGGTCAACGCATACACCCCGTCCGCCAACACCTCCAGACTCCGCTCCTTCTCCCCCAGATCAGCCGACGACGCGAACGGCTTCATTCCGTTTCTCCAATTCGTTCGATGGGTTTCACCTGGACGAACCCGCCGGTCCGGCGGTTCAGCCGTGCTCCTGATCGAGAAAGCCGCTGACCACCGCGTGGTAGTCATGCGGGCGCTCCTCCTGCAGGTGGTGCGCTGCCCGGTCCATGACGTACAGCTGTCCGCGCGGGACCATCCGGGCGAGCATCAGCGGGTAGTCCGGCGTGAGGAAGGCGTCCTGCATGCCCCAGCAGAAAAGGACGGGCGCCTGGATGCGGCCCAGTTCTTCGGTGAGGTCCTGCCAATCGCCTCGGGGGCTGTCGGACCGTGCCGCCAGTTCCATCTCCTCGGGATCGAGACTCTGCTCGTAACGCATCTCGACGGTGGAGGCTGGAATGGCCGCGGGGTCGTACCATTCGAGCCGCGCCATGAGGTCTCGCATCTTCTCCGGGCTCGGGCCGTCTCCGCCGTAGTAGGCGTCGCGGGCGTTCCTGCCGCGCCTCCCGCTTTCCGGCAGGGGGGCAAGCGGCCCGTAGAAGACCGGCATCGAACCGGTGACGACGAGCGATCGGACCCGCTCCGGGTATTTCGCCGCGATGTTCAGGGCGATGGTGCCGCCCCAGGAATTGCAGACGAAGTCGGCCCGCTCGATGGCGAGCGCGTCCATCAATGCGACGGTCCTGGCGGCATGGAAGTCCCACATCGGGCCTTCGATCACGCATTTCTCGGATCTGCCGTACTGGAGAATGTCCACGAGCAGGCAACGCCTGTTCCGCGCGAACAGCGGCGCCACCGGGCCGAAGTCGCTCCAGGCGGTGCAGCCGGGTCCCCCGCCATGCAGGAATATCGTCGGTGCGCCCTGCCCCATGTCCATGTAGTGGTAGGTGACGCCGTCGGCCTTGATGAACGTTCCGGCCGGCGCGGGGGGCGTCTCGGTTGGCATGCTGGTCCTTCCTTTCACGTCCGGCCGAGGAATGCCGCGGTCAGGCGGGCGAACTCCGCGGCCTGGAATTCGAGGGGGACGCCTCCGCCCTCGATGACGGCGGTCTCGGCGTGCGGGATGTGTTCGGTGAGCGGTCCGAGTTCGGGGAAGGCGTACGGGTCCGCGGAGGCGCCGACGCACAGCACGGGGCACGCGATGAGCCCGATGCGTTCTTCCATCCGGTACGCGCTCACCGCGGCGTGTCCGTGCTCGACGTCCGGCCAGACCCGCAGTGCGTCCCGGACGAAGCGGGTGAGCAGGTCCGAGCGGCCGCCGGGGTAGAACGCGGCGCGACGCCGCCAGAGTTCGGTGAGGTGCGAGCCGTCGGGTCGCTCGGCCACCGCGTCGATCGCCGGGCGCGACGCGCGGCGCTTCCGCGCCGCTTCGTCGATGTACGGGGTCGACGACAGGACGAGCCGGCGCACCCGCTTCGGAGCCCGCGCGCAGGCTTCGACGGCGACGACCCCGCCGGTGTGGTGACCGGCCAGGTCGAACTCGTCCACGCCCATCGCGTCGAGGAGACCGAGGATTCCGGCGGCGTAGTTCTCGATGCTGTGCTCGGTGATCCGCGCCGATGCGCCGAACCCGGGAGTGTCCGGCGCGATGACGTGCCGGCCGGCGGCGAGCCGCGGGATCGCCTCGCGGAACTCGTCCCATGACCGCGGTGTCTGGTGCAGCAGGATGAGCGGCGGCCCGGTGCGTACCCCGGACTCGGCGTAATGCACCTGCCCGAGCGGCGTGTCCGCGTAGCCGAAGCGGATCACGCCGCGCCCTTCAGGAACTCCAGCGACAGCGGGTTGTACAGGTCGGCGCGCTCGTGCTGGGGCCAGTGGCCGCACTCGGCGAACAGCTCCAGGCGGGAGCCGGCGATCGCCTCGTGCATGGCCTGCGCTTCGGGCACCTCCCCGAACGGGTTCTGGCGGCCCCACACGATGAGCGTGGGCGCGGTGATGCGCGCCATCCGGTCGGGCCGCAGCAGGTTCCGCCGCCGTGTCTCCATGTCCTGCAGGCACAGCAGGTTGTGGACGTTCGCCACGAAGTCCGGCTGGTGGTAGATGCGGTGACGGACCTCGACCAGTTCCTCGGAGACGTCCGTGGCCGGGTCGTACATCAGCAAGTACAGCCGCTTGCGGGTGAGGTCGATGTCGTCGGTCCGGACCGCGTTCAGCGTGGACGAGCGGATCCGCTCCATGATCTTCGCGTCGGCCTTGGTTCCGCCGGCCGCGAGCAGCTGGAGCGACGCGACCCGGTCAGGGGCCTCGCTCGCGAGCCATGCGGCCACCCACCCGCCGAGCGACTCGCCGACGAGGTGGGCGCGGTCCGCGCCGATCGCGTCGAGGTAGGCGGTCAGGTGCTCGACGTAGCGCGGTATCTCGTACGGGTGGTCGGGTTTGCCGGTGTAGCCGTGGCCGAGCATGTCGATGGCGTGGCAGCGGTAGCCGGCGTCGGCGTGCACGGGGATGTTCCGGACGAACGCCTCCAGGTGCCCGCTGGTGCCGTGCAGGAACACCACCGGCGGGCCGTCCTCGGGGCCGGCGACGAGCGCGCGCGTCCGCACGCCTCCCGCGTCGGCGTAGGCCAGCCGGTGCTCCACGCCCGTGAGGTCGGTCCAGATCGTCATGCGGTGGGCTCCTTCTGCGCGGTCGGGTCGAGGACGGCGACGGCCATCCCGGTCAGCCAGTCGTGGACGGGCTCGTAGGCGAGCCGGCGGCCGGGCACGTGCCCGAGGGCGGCGGCCATGACCAGCCAGGTGCGGATCTCCTGCGCGCCATTGCCCGCGGTTCGCTGCAGGTCTTCGGTGGTGCAAGCGCGCATCCGGTCGGTGCCGCCGGTCTCGATCAGGCCGAGGAACTCCTCGTCGAACCCGGGGTTGACGATGCTCGGCGCCGCCCGGATGATCTGCCGCCGCCGGGCGTCGTAGCGGGACCAGTCACCGCGCCCGTTCAGCCAGGCGGCGACCATGAACTCCTCGTCGTCGCCGTGCGGGTCCCGCCAGTCGGGCCACGGCAGCCGGTGCGACAGGCCGCCCGAGCCGATGACCGCGACGCGCCGGTCGTCCGGGAAGGATCGGACGGCCGCGCGCAGCGCCGCACCGAGGTCGGCGCACCGCGCCGTGGTCGGCAGCGGCGGCGCGAACACGTTCACCACCAGCGGGACGATGTCGGCGTCCAGCCCGTCCAGCAGGTACTGGACGGCGTGCGTCTGGCCGTGGTCGATCTGTAGCCGGGCCGAGAACGCCGGGTCGAACCCGCCGTCCATCAGCGCTGACGCGATGTGCCTGGCGAGCGGGACGTCCACCGGCAGCGGGCCCTTGGGGGTGCCGGACTCGCCGCTGGCGATGCACTCCCCCACGCCGATCGTGAAGGCGGGGATGAGGTCGAGCCAGAAGCCGCGGAAGTGATTGGAGCCGACGATCACGACGGTGTCGGGGCGGGCCGCGGCGAGCAGGTCCCGGGCCTCGTACAGCGCGTCGCGGAACCGGGTGGCCTCGGCCTTCTGCCGCGTCTCCGCCCAGTGGGTGTTCATCAGCGTGCTGTGGGACGCGCCGATGCCGAACACGATCTCAGCCGGCATCGCGCACCCCGATCACGTCGATCGCGACCCGGATCAGCAGCCTGGTCAGCCGCTCCATCTCGCGCAGGTCCACGGTGTTCATCCCCATCTGGAAGTCGGCGGACGGGTCGATGCCCAGCTCGCCGGTGCTCGCCTTCGGCATCCCGACCCGGACGGTCGGCACGCCGCGCGACCGCAGGATGTTGGCGTCGGTGGCCCCGGAGTTGCCGGTGATCGGCTGATGCGGGCCGCCCTCGGCCTCCTTGAACGCGGCGATGGCGGCGGTGACCACGGGGTCGGACGGGGCGGTGCGCGTGCCGGGGATGGCCAGCACCATCTCCCAGGTGACCTCCGCTCCGCTTTCGGCAGCGATCTTCTCGATCGCGGTCGCGAACTCGCGCTTGGCCTCCGCCGGGGTCAGGCCCGGCGGGAGCCGCAGGTCGCAGCGGAACCGGCAGGCCGCCGGGGTGACCGCGGCCATCCGCATCCAGCCGCCCTCGATCGCGCTCACCACTCCCTGGGGCGCCACCGTCCCGGCGGTGTGCCGGAAGGCGTACTCCTCGAACCACGTCTCCAGTCCGGCGACCACCTGGCCCGCGGCGGCGATCGGGTTGCGGTACGGGAGCCGGTGCCTGCTGCCGACGTAGGTGTGCGTGCCGTGCACGGTCACCTCGAACCAGGCCAGTCCGACCTCTTCGTGCGAGACGGTCCAGCCTGGTTTGGCGATGACGGCGTGGTCCGCCCACAACCCCTGCTCAAGCAGGAAGGAGCAGCCGACGCCCTGGCCGGTGTGGCGGCGGACGTCGCCGTCCAGGCGGGGCGCGTTGGTGGGCATGCCGCCCGCTCCGAGCCCCACCAGCAGGTCGCCGGCCAGCGGCACACCGGCCGCGGCGACCGCCTCCGCCGCGGCGATCACGCAGGCTGCGTGCCCTTTCGGGTTGCCGGCCCCGAGCCCGACCACATAGTCCCCACGTACGGAAGGCTCGGCACGCATGTCGGCGCGCAACGCGGGGCCGATCCACGGGACGTCCTCATCGGCGCGTCCGATGGTCAGCGTGTCGACGGGCGCGTACAGCATCAGGTCGCGGCCGCCGCCCTTTCCCGGCAGCCGCGCCCAGGCGCACGCCTGCCGGTCGTCCAGCGGCAGCGTCCCGGACTGCAGCCCAGCGGCCGCCATCTCCGCCGCCGCGTATTCGGCCAGCGGCCCCTCATCGCCGGTCGGGCTCGGTATGGCGACAAGGCCTATGACCAGTTCCAGCAGCCGCGCGCGGCGCACCTGTGCGCGGGCCCGCTCGACCCAGTTCACTGGTTGATCCGGTGGACCTGGGTCCGGCTCGTCCGCCGCAACCGCCAGGCGAGCACCACCAGGGCAGCCAGCGCGGCCATCACCAGAGCGCGTCGCATCTCAGTCGTCCTCCTTCCGGATCGCGGCGAGCTTGGCCTTGAACTCCTTCTCGGCCAGGCCCCGCCAGGCCGTCAGCGAGACGTCGGGCCGGTACAGCTGCTCGGGAGGCGCGTCGGTCACGTCGACCATCCACGCGTCCTGGCCGGAGAACTGGCCGTGGAACAGCCACCGGATCCAGCCCAGGTACTTGGCGTAGAACTTCAGGGTCGCCGGGCCGCGTAAGAAATTGACCATCACGCCGACGTACAGGTGCCTGTCCGCGTCCACCGGGACGTAGAACTCGTAATGGATGAAGTTCGGATAGGCGATGCGCAGCACTCCTGGCATCGACACCGACGCGAACCCCGGAAACTCCTGTGCGGCGATGACCGGGTCGACCTTGGCCGCCGCCCCGGTGTTGCCGATGTTGGACGGCGCGCCGCCGTCCTTCGCGGCCAGCGGGCTGAGCTTCCACCAGCGCTTGTTCGTCCAGCGGCCGAGTCCCGGGAAGTCCGCCTCCCAGAATTGCTCCTCCTGCTTGCGGTAGATCCAGCGGCCCTGCGGGACGATGCGTGTCACGTTCCACGTCGGCATCGCCTTGAACAGCCGCCACAGCGACGTGCGATGCAGGTACTTGGCGTGCCCTTCGTCGTAGCCGTTCTCGCAGGCGAAACGCCAATTGCCGGCGCGGTCGTCCATGCGGCCGCCCATGACGAACGGGTTCTCGACCAGTTCCTCCGGGAGCTGCTCGTCGATCGGGTGCGGGTCCTCATCTGCGATGGGCACGTACACCCACACCATTCCGAGCCGCTCGGCCACCGGGTACGTCGCGACGCGCGCCTTCCCGCAGATCGGCGACTGCGGACCGTCGGTGATCGCCGCGACGAGGTCGCCGTCCTTCAGGTCGTAGGTCCACCCGTGGTACGGGCAGCTCAGCGTCCCGGGGAACTCGCGGCGGCCCAGCGAAAGCGGCACGCCCCGGTGCGGGCAGCGGTCGTGCAGCGCGTAGGCGGTCCCCTGGTCCCGGACCAGCGCGATCTTGTCTCCGCACAGCGTGACGCCCATCGGCTTCCCGGTCACATGGTTCGACCAGGCGACGGGGTACCAGTAGCCGCGGAATCCCGCCGCGGCCGCGTCGTAGTGCGGCCACGTGGACCAGTCCCGGCGTCCGCGCGCTCCCCGCTGCGTCTGTGAATCGGCTCCTGTCACGCCTCGATGTTGGGGCGGAACACCTGGTGAGCCCAAGGAACAGGGTCCGCCCACCGAACCGGCCACCTTGGGCCGCCGCGGGCCCTCCCGGAGACTCGCGATGCATCCTGCTCGATAGCGAAGGAGCGTCCATGCGCCGTACATTCGCGCTCGTCACAGCGGTCCTCGCCGGACTGGCGTCCGGCTGCGGCGGCGCCGCTGATGACGGCGGCGGCCCGACCAAGATCCGGATGGCCTGGGGCGTGCCCGGCGACGAGATCAAATACCTGATGCAGGCCGACCCGTCGAAGGCACCGAACCAGGGTCACTGCTACACACTGGAGTGGAAGCAGCTCACCAACACCGCGCAGGGCGCGCAGGAGTTGGCCGCCGGCACGCTGGACGGCGCCACCGTCGGCGCCCTGGCGGTCGGGACGGCGGTGGAGCGCGGCGCGGACCTGACCGTGGCCGGAGAGATGTTCGCCGAGCGGACGCCCAACTTCACCACCACCTGGCTCGTCCGCAAGGACTCCCCCGTCAGGACCGCGGCGGACCTGCGCGGAAAGAAGGTCGCGACCGCCGGCATCGGCACGCCGACCTACTACGTGCAGGTCCAGTACCTGCAGCGGGCCGGGCTGAAGACCGGCGAGGACTACCAGAACCCCGAACTGCCCTACCCGCAGCAGCAGGAGGCGCTCGCGAGCGGGCGCGTCGACGCGGCGGTGTTCGCCCAGCCCTTCTACGCCAAGGCGATGGCGACCGGGAGGTTCCGGCCGCTGTTCCGCGTCTCCGACGTTCAGGACAACATGCCCCAGCTGCTGCAGGTGTTCAACCGGCGCTTCGTCAAGGAGCACCCGAAGGCCGCCCGCTGCTTCATGGACGACTTCAGCACCGTGGCGAAGTTCGTCACCGACCCCGCCAACCGGCAGACGGTGATCGACGCCGAGGCGAAGATCGCGAAGATCCCCGCCGGCGCGCTGAAGGGCTACCTGATGACCCGCGACGACTACTACCGGCCGCCGGGGGGCGCTCTGGACGCGGCCGGGCTCCAGTCCACCTGGGACTACTTCCACCAGAACGGTGTCCTGAAGAAGAAGCTGGACGTGCACAAGTACCTCGACGCCTCCGTCCTCGCGAAGGCGAGCTGACATGGCGGCGGAAGCGGCCCACCCGGTGGACTCCGCACGGCGTGAGGCGGATGAGGCGAAGCTCCGGCTGTCCGGGGTGGCGAAGTCCTACGCCGGGCGCCGGCGCGGCACGGTGCAGGCGATCGGCGGCATCGATCTCGACGTCCGGCCCGGCGAGTTCGTCAGCCTGGTCGGCCCCTCGGGATGCGGCAAGTCGACCCTGCTCTACATCATCGGCGGGTTCATCGGCGCGGACGGCGGATCCGTGCTGTGCGACGGCCGCGAGGTGTCGGGTCCGGGACCCGACCGCGGCATCGTCTTCCAGGAGTTCGCCCTCTTCCCTTGGAAGACCGTCCTCGGAAACGTCACCTGGGCGCTGGCCCGGCGCGGCGTATCCCGCAAGGACCGGCCGGAACAGGCGCGGCGGCTGCTGTCCTTAGTCGGGCTGGACGAGGCGGGACGCCTCTACCCGTCGGAGCTGTCGGGCGGCATGAAGCAGCGTGTCGCCATCGCCCGGACCCTCGCCATGGACTCCGAGGTGCTTCTCATGGACGAGCCCTTCGGCGCGCTCGATGCCCAGACCCGTGCACTTCTGCAGGAGGAACTGCTGCGGATCTGGGATGAGACCGGCAAGACCGTGCTGTTCGTCACCCACAGTGTGGAGGAGGCGCTCTACCTGTCGGACCGGATCGTGGTGCTGTCGTCGCGACCGTCGCGCGTCCGCGACGTCATTACGCCCGGCTTCCCGCGTCCGCGCACGCGGGAGCAGGTGCTCGCCGACTCTTCCTATGCCGCCCTGTACGAGCGCATTTGGGCGGAACTGCGCGAGGAGGGTCCGGCGTGACACGGCTCCGGGCGGCCTCGATCTCCGTGGCGGCCGTGCTGGTGCTGCTGGGCTGCTGGGAGGCCGCGCCGAGGACCGGGGTGGCGCCCGACCAGTCCCTCCCGCCGCTGTCGAAGGTGCTGGGCGAGGTTTGGAACGTTCTGCGGGACGGCGATTTCCGCAGCCAGGTCGGGCTGTCGGCCGGGCGCTGGGCCGCCGGGCTCGGCCTGGCGGTGCTGATCGGAGTGCCGCTGGGCATCGCCATGGGCCGTGCACAGGTCCTGCGGCGGCTCGTCGAGCCGCTCCTCGCGCTGCTGTACCCGGTACCGAAAGTGGCCCTTGTGATCCCGCTGCTGCTCGTGCTCGGGCTCCGGATGCCCTCGGAGCGCGCCGGCGAGACCGCGCGGATCGTGGTCATCGCGCTCGGCTGCCTGATCCCGCTCACGGTGTCGGCGACGCACGGCGCGGCGGAGGTGGAGCCGTGCCTGCTGTGGTCGGCGCGCGCCGCCGGCGCCGGCCCGGTCCGCCGGCTGCTGACCATCGTCCTGCCGGCCGCCCTGCCGCAGGTGCTGTCCGGCCTGCGCATCGCCCTGGCCGTCTCGATCTTCAGCCTGGTCGGTGCCGAGCTGCTGGTGCGCGGCAAGGGAGTGGGGGCCTACCTGTTCAACGCCTATGACATCGGCCGGTACGAGCGGGTGTGGGCGGTGACGGTGCTCGTCGCGCTCGCCGGGCTGGGCTTGGACGCGGTGTACGCGTGGACGGTCCGCCGCGCCGTCCGCTGGTGGGAGGGAGACGTATGATGCGGCTGATCTCGCGGGCCGGCCCGCTGCTGGCTCTGGCGGTGCTCATCGGCGCGTGGCACATCGCGGTGTCGCGGGGATGGCTCGGAAACCCGTTCGTCCTGCCGGGCCCCGGAGCGGTCGCGCGGCGGGCCGGTGACCTGTGGTCGGACGAATCGCTCCCGCGCGACCTGCGCACCACGCTCGGACGGGTCCTGGCCGCCTTCGCACTGGCGCTGGCCGCGGGCACGATCGCCGGTCTCGCCATGGGCCGGTCGACGACGGCGCGGGCCGCGCTGCGGCCCATCGTGGGCCTCGGCTTCCCCGCGCCGAAGATCGCCATGTTCCCCGCCCTGGTGATCCTGCTGGGGCTCGGCACCGCCTCGAAGGTGGCGCTCGGCTTCGCCGAAGCCGTCTTCCCGATCGCGGCCGCCGTGGCCGCCGCGGCGTCCCGCGTGCCCGAACGGCTCACCTGGTCGGCCGAGTCGATGGGCGCGTCGCGTTCCGCGGTCGCGTTCCGCGTCGTCCTCCCCTCGGCGCTTCCGGGGCTGCTGGCGGGCGCCCGGGTCGGGCTCATCGGCGCGATCATCGGGGTGTACGTGGGTGAGATGGTGGTCTCCTCCGACGGCCTGGGACACGCGATGGTGGCCGGCTGGCGCCAGCTCGACACCGCCCAGCTTTACGTGTCCGTCGTGGCGGTGTCGGTGCTCGGGTTCGTGCTGGACGGCCTGCTCCTGCTGGCGCGGCGCCGGCTGATGCGCTGGGCGCCGGAGAACGCGTCCGGCTGAGCCGTCCGCGACGTCCCCTGGCCGGGCAGCGGCCCGGCCAGGGGACGTGCGTCTCAGCCCTCCGTTCCGGCGCCGGCGCCCTCGCCGTCGGCCTGCTGCGCCGGCACGGCCGGCGGCGCGGCCTCCTCCGGGTCCGCGGCGGCGGGGTCGTGGCCGCGCATCGGGATCTGCTTGAGCAGGAGCGCGGCGACGAACGCCAGGGCGGCGAGCGGCAGCGCCGACAGGAAGATGACGTGGAAGACGTCGGCGAACGCCGCCGCGAGCCCGGTGCGCACCGGTGGCGGCATCTTCTTGACCTGGGAGGGGTTCTGCGTGAGGAACCCGACGGGCATCCCGGGCGGCAGCGCGCCGCGCGGGACGTGCTTCGCCACGGCGTCCGGCAGGCGCGCGTTCAGGATCGCGCCGAACACTCCCGAGCCGACAGCGCCGCCGACGATCCGGAACAGGCCGGTGGAGGCGGTGACGCTGCCGAGCTCGCGCTGCGGGACGGCGTTCTGCACGACCACCACCATGAGCTGCACCAGGCAGCCGAGCCCGAGGCCGACGATCACCATGAACAGCATCGCGGTGACCTCGCCGGTGCCCGGTGTGATCCGTGACAGCAGGTACACCCCGACCGCGGCGACGGCGGTCCCCGCGATGGGCCAGGGACGGTACCGCCCGCTGGCCGCCACCACGTGACCCGACACGATGGAGGTGGCGACGACGCCGAGCTGCAGCGGCAGCACCAGGAAGCCCGAGTCGGTGGCGCTGACCCCGGTGACGATCTGCAGCATCGCCGGCATGTAGAAGGTCAGGCTGAAGATGCTCATCCCGACCAGCAGCATCAGCAGCAGCGCCACCGCGGTCACCCGGTCGCGGAAGAAGCCGAGCGGGACGATCGGCTCGGCCGCGCGCCGCTCGGTGAACGCGAACGCGGTCAGCAGGGCCGCCGCGGCGACCAGCAGGCCGATCACCTGCCCGGACGACCAGTGGTACTTGGTCCCTCCCCAGGACAGGGCGAGCAGCAGGCAGGCGATCCCGGCGACCAGGAACGCGGCGCCGAACCAGTCGATCACCGGGCGGGCACCGGCCGGCGGAGCCTTCAGCGTCAGCCAGGCGACGACTAGGGCTATGAGCCCGACCGGCACGTTGAGCAGGAAGACCCAGCGCCAGGTGGCGTGGTCGGTCAGGTAGCCGCCGAGCCATGGTCCGATGACCTGCGCGACGGCCAGCTCTGCGCCGACATAGCCCTGGTAGGCGGCCCGGGTCCGGGGGCCGACGATCGCGCCGATCACCACGACCACCATCGCGGTGATACCGCCGGACCCTGCGCCCTGGACGGCGCGGAAGGCGATGAGCTGCCCGCCGTTCTGCGCCAGGCCGCAGGCGGCCGAGCCGGCGACGAACACCGCCAGCGCGGTGATGAACAGGGCGCGCCGTCCGAACAGGTCGCTGAGCTTGCCGAACAGCGGTGCGGCGGCGGCCGCTGCGAGCAGGTTGGCGCTGAAGACCCAGGGCAGATCGCCGAGGCCGCCGAGTTTCTGCATCATGGTCGGCGCGGCGACGGCGACCGTGGTCTGGTCGAGCCCGACGATCAGCAGGGCCAGCAGCAGGCCGCCGAAGATGACAAGGGCCTGCCCGCGCGACGGCAGGGCGGCCGGGGCGGCCGCGGGCGCGCTCATGGCCCGACCACCAGGGTCCCGGTCATGCCGGCGGCGCGATGCGCCATCAGCGAGCAGTGGAACGGGTACGTGCCGGGCTCGTCGGCGCGCAGGCCGCCGAGCGCGGTCTCCCCCGCGTCCGCCTGGACGTAGAAGCCGAGTTCCTCGATCTCGAGGTTGTGCATGACGTCGGTTGCCGTTAGGGCGACGGCCACGTCCTCACCGGCTCGGACGTGGATGCGCGAGGGCAGGAACTCCAGTCCGGCGCAGGACACCTCGATCCGCCGGGCGCCCGGCGCGACCGGGCTGTTGCGCCGGTGCCCCATCAGCTCCATGTCGGCCTTCTTGATGTCCAGCGTGCCCTGGGTCAGCCGCCGGCCGGCGTCGATCTCCACGATTCCGGTCGGCTCGCAGTCGATCGCCAGTTGCGTCCGGCCGGGGAACGAGGTCCACATCTGCCCGCCGTACTCCAGCGGTTCCAGGGCGAGGTGGCCGGTGGCGACGCCGTGCTCGATGACGAGGTGGTTGTTCAGGCCGGTCCAGCGCCCGTTCAGGCGCATCTCGTACGCGAGCGGCTCGGCGGGGATCGAGTTCGGCGGGGCGGGCCTGACCCGCACGTTGTCCTCGGTGCCCTTCGGGCCGCGGATCACGAAGAAGCCGAAGTTGTTGTGCGGTTGCGCGCCGGGGTGCCTGTCGGTGGTGTTCTGATGCGAGCACAGGGTCCGCATGCCGTCGGGCGTCGGGACCTCCCGCACCGGCGAGGACGGCGCGGCCTCGTCGACCGTCCCGGTCAGGTAGCAGCACATCGCCGGCAGCGCCGGGTCGGGCTCGTCCGGCGCCTTGCCGCCGTAGTAGCCGGGGACGGAGACCTTGTGGACGAGCGGCATGCCGAGATACCACCCGTAGAGCACCCGTTGTGCATCGTCCGGCTCCTCTTCGTCCCGGTCGGGTGCGACCGCGCATCCGACGCCGAGGGTGCCGGGGCCGCGCAGCGCGATCCGGACCGGGCCGGACGCGTCCTCGGGGGCGAGTTCGAGCAGGCCGGCGCGGACGCCGTAGGCGATGGCGGCGTGCGTGTCGAGCGGAACCATGACCGGTCCCATCCGGATGGCCGCGGCCAGGCCGTCCTCGGCCGAGACCGCTTCTGCGGGGGCGTCGGCGGACGGGGCGACCCGGCGCCACTGCGGCTCGGCGGGCTCGGCCGCCAAGGCGTCGGCGACCAGTCCACCGGCCGTCCGGTAGATGGTCGGGCCCGTGGCCGCGGCTTTCGTCCCAGCCCGCGTCATTTCCGCCGGCAGTCCGAGATAGACGAGCGGCGTTGGGGATTCGGCGGTCATCAGCCGAACTCACCATCCTTCACATCGAGAAACGGAGCAGGACATCCCCGAATCCGGAGCGCCGTCAGCGATGCGGCACTCCGGCGCCGCAATAGTGCGACGCCTCTCGATGTGGCGGTGAGCCCGGCGTTCTGGTCAGCGAACCGGGCCGGTACCGGTCAGGTCCAGGCCCGCTCCCGCCACCGCCACGCGCTGAATTCCAGGAAGTCGGCGAGGGTGCGCGGCGGGCGGCCCAGCAGCCGCTCGACGTCGCCGGTGATCGGCTGGTTCCGGCCGAGGCGGGTGAGGGTGTAGACGGCGCTCATGAAGCCGATGGTGTCCCAGCCGACGCCGCGGCGGCGTCGCGCGCGTCGATGAAGGTGGTGCGGCCCCCGTCCGGCTGGAATGAACAGTTCGTGGTGGTCCACGATGTCGTCGCCGTGGGTGGATATATTGCACCGTCCACGTCATTCCGGAGGAGAACAGCCGCTGTTCGACCTTGTAATGCGGGATGAACTTCGCCTTGTCGGCTCCGAACACCGACACGTAGACCACGTGCCGGCAGCCCGCCTTTTCCGCGGCTTCCAGGAACGGGGTGACCCCGTTGCGGGCGGCCTTGTTGCCGGGCAACGGGAACAGCAGGAACAGTGTGTCCACTCCGTCCAGGGCAGCGGGCCAGGTGGGCGGTCGAAGAAGTCCATCGTTCTCCTGTTCGTCAGTGGCCCAGGTGGGCGGTGTGCGGCTGCGCGGGCGCGGTGACCGGTTTCGGGCCGTAGCCGAGCGTCGCCATCATTCCGAGTTCGGAGTGGTACAGGTTGTGGCAGTGCAGCATCCATTCGCCTGGGTTGTCGGCGTCGAGGTCCACGTTGATCGTCTCGTTCGGGCGGACGATGACGGTGTCCTTGCGCGGCCCTGCGCCCGCACCGCCGACCTGGTAGGTGTGCCCGTGCAGGTGGATCGGATGCCAGATCTGCGTCGCGTTGGTGAACGCGAGCCGCACCCGCTGACCTTGGCCGACCTGCACGCGCAGTGAACCGGTCGGCGTGCCGCCCGGCGAGGTGCTGATCGACCAGGTCATGCCGAGCGGCCCCATGCCCAGGTACATCCGCACGGTCTGGTCGATCGGCCGGGACGGCAGGTTCACCGACGGGTCGGCGTGCAGCTGCGAGAGCGCCAGCAGGTTTCTGTTCAGTTCCGGCACGGTCACCGACGAGGACGGCGCGGTCCCCGGAGCCGTCCGGACGAGGGCGAACGCGCGGGAGTTCTTCCCTTCGGCGGACGCGACGAGCGGGAAGACGCCGGAGCCGAGGGTGACCAGCACGTCGTACCGCTCCCCCATGCCCATCAGGAGTGTGTCGACCGTGACGTGCTGGACGGGGAAGCCGTCGGTGTGGGTGACGGTGAGCCTGTGCCCGCCGAGCGCGACCCGGTAGGCGGTGTCGCCGCCGGCATTGATCAGCCGGATCCGCACCCGCTGCCCCGGCGAGGCACTGAAGGTGACGGGGTTCGCGGGCGTCCTCCCGTTGATCAGGTGGTACGGGTAGGACACGTTGCCTGCGAGGCCGCCGAGCGCGTCGCTGTACATGGGCGGGGCGTTGAGCGTTCCGGCGTGCAGCTTGGCCAGCACGGCGTCGGGTGTGGTGCCTGTGCCGTCGATCCAATCGTCAAGGACGACGACGAACTCGGCGTCGTAGGAGAGCGGCTCGTTCGGGTCGTCCACGATGAGCGGCCCGTAGACGCCGCGGTCGAGCTGCATGCCGTAGTGCGAGTGGTAGAAGTACGTGCCGGGGTCGGGCGCGGTGAAGCGGTAGTCGAAGGAGCCGCCGGACGGGGTGGGCGTCTGGGTGATGGGGGCGCCGTCCATCGCGTTGGCGATCCTGATGCCGTGCCAGTGCACGGTCGTCGGGTCGGGGAGGCCGTTGACCAGCCGCGCCCAGACGGATCCGCCGGCGTTCGCGCGGATCGCCGGGCCGGGGATCGCGTCGGCGAAGCGCCATGTCGACACGGTCCGGCCGCCGATGTCGACGCTCCCGGGGGACGGTTCGAGCGACTGGAAGGTGTCGGCGGCCAGCGCGGACGGCGCCGTCAGCCCGCGCACGGCGAGGGCTCCGGCCCCGGCCAGGGCGACGGCTGCGCCGCCCTGCAGCAGGCGGCGGCGGGTGAGGGCGGGTCGGTCGGCCATGGGGACCTCCGGGTGGGCGGGGACCGATGCCCGGAGTGTGCGGGCCCGCCGTCCGCCTGTGGAGCCGGAGGGTCTGGTGAGCGGACCGGCCCGCCGGTCACCTGCTCTCCTGGTCCAGTTCGTACTCGGTGAGGCGTTCGGAGATGCGGCCGGCCGTGGCGAGGACGGCGGGGACGAGCCGCTGCAGCTGCGTGCGGGACGTGGGCGCGGCCACCGAGACCGCCCCGGCGACGCGTCCGCGTGCGGCGCGGACGGGCGCCGCCACCGACAGGTAGCCGACGCGTGTCTCCTCGCTCTCCACCGCGTATCCGGCCCGGCGGATGCGCTCGAGCTCGGTCCGCAGCAGCCGCGGGGCGATCACGGTGTGGCCGGTGAAGCGCGGCAGCGGGTGGGCGAGCAGCTCGTTGACGACGCGCGAGGGCGCGTGGGCCAGCAGGACCTTGCCGGTGGCGGTGCAGTGCAGCGGCATGCGGCCGCCGGTCCGGGACGGGCGGGTGACGCTGCGGTGCCCGCCGAGCTTCTCGATGTAGAGGAGTTCGGTGCCGTCGCGGACGGCGCAGTGCACGGTCTCCCGGGTGGCCTGCGCGAGTTCCTCGAGGTAGGGCAGGGCGATGTCGCGCAGGATGCGGCGGCGCGGGGCCAGCTGCCCGAGCTCGAACAGCCGCAGCCCGAGCCGGTAGCCGAGGCCGGCGCGTTCGAGCGCGCCCCAGGCGACGAGCTCCTGGCTGAGCCGGTAGACGGTCGCCTTGCGCAGGCCCGTCCGGCGGACGAGCTCGGCGAGCGACAGCCCCTCGTCGTCGGGCCGGAACGCCTCCAGGATGAGCCGGACCTTCGACAGGACGGTGTCGGTCTCCCCCTGGACGGGGTCGATGGGGGTGAGCGCGGCGGCAGCGGTGATCATCGTGGCCCTCCCTCGCCTCCGGTGAACTGCTGGAGTCTGGCGCGCGCGACGGGGTCGACGCGGGTGCCGGGGGCGTCGACGCCGCGCACGCCCGGCAGCGCGAGCAGGACGGGCGCGACGAGCCCCTCATGGCAGGCGGGACGGCCGGGGCAGCCGGCGCACATCCCGGTGTAGCGGACGGCGGGCACGTCGCCGTCCGCGACGAGTTCGAGGCCGCCGCCGTGCCCGCGCAGCGCGCGCGACAGGGCGCGGACGGTGTCAGGGACCCTCATCGGAGGCTCCGGGGACCTCGACGCCGAACAGCCGGGCCGCGTTCAGGCCGAGGATCTTGCGCTTGTCGTCCAGGGTGATCTGCGGGTAGCCGTATCCCTCGCGCAGGTCGTCGGGGATCTCCAGGGCCATGAACGCCTCCAGGTAGGGGCGGGGCGGGCCGGCGAGCGCGGCCTCCGAGCCCCACAGCAGGCGGTCGGCGCCGACGGCGGCGAGCAGCTCGCCGACCTGCCGCTGGATGAGCCGGGGCCGGACGGGCATGAAGTTCACGGTCGCCGACAGGGCCAGGTGGATGTTCGGGAAGCGGGCGGCGATGTTGACGCATTCGTCGAAGTACGGCATCGCGAGGTGGTGGATGACGAAGGTGAGGTCGGGGAAGTCGCGGGCGGCGCGCTGCAGGTCGCCGGGGTGCAGCTGCTCGAGGTTCTCGGTGCCGAACGGGTTGCCCTTGTGGAACTGCAGGACGCGGATGCCGAGGTCGCGGGCGCGTTCGTAGATCGGGTAGGCGAGCTTCTCGTCGTCGCATCGCCAGCTCCGGTCGACGTGCCCGTTGTAGAACTTCAGCGACACGGCGTCCAGCTCGCCGACCTGCCATTCGAGGTGCTCCAGGGCCGCGTCCACGCCGCGGAAGCCGGGGTCGACGCCGCCGCAGAACAGGGCGCGGCCTGGGTAGGCGCGGGCGAACTCGGCTTGCAGGTCCACGGGCGCCCACCAGTCGTCGTACCAGTCGAAGACGGGGACGACCTGCGCCATCGCGACGTCGGTGGGCTCGGTGCCGGGCGGGTCGCCGAAGACCATCCGTCCCATGGTCTCGGCCGAGAGGCGGCGGTCGAACTCCTCGCGGTCGCCGTGCAGGGGCCGCAGCGCCTCGCCCAGTCCGAGCGACATGTCGCGGACGTGCCGCGACCACGGCGCCCCGTCCAGCAGGTTCGCCTCGCTCATGTCGTGCAGGTGCACGACCAGGTCGAAGACGAAGACGTCACCGATCATCGGCCACCTCCAAGACGACGCGGCCCTCCGCACGGCCGGCGGCGAGCGCCTCCCAGGCGACCGGCGCGGCGGCCAGCGCGTAGCGGTCGGTGCGCAGCGTCAGCTCTCCCGCGGACAGCCGCGAGAGCAGGCCGTCCGCCAGCGCGAACGCCTGCGGCGCGCGCCGGATCATGTTGAGGAAGCGCAGGTCGACGTCGTGCGCGCAGCGGGACGGCAGGTCCAGTTCGACGCGGGCGCCCGCCGTGTACCCGACGATGACGGCGACGCCCCCGGGCTCCACCGCGTCCAGCCGGGCCGGCAGGCCGGGCCCGCCGACGGTGTCGATGAGCGCGTCGTAGGGTCCGCCGCCGGCCTCCCCGACGAGCGTCCGGACACCCGCGGGGACGAGCTGCGCCCGCTCCTTCCGCGAGACGGACGCGGTGACGTCGGCGCCCGCCTGCACGGCGATCTGGACGGCGAGGGAGCCGACCGCGCCGGCGGCTCCGGTCACCAGGACCCGCTGCCCCTCCTTGACCCCGGCCAGGTCGTGCACCGAGATCCAGGCCGAGGTGGCCGGGGAGAAGAAGCAGGACGCCAGGATCGGGTCCGCGCCTTCCGGCGCCAGATGCACCGCTTCATCGGGCACGGCGGCGTACTCGGCGGCGACGCCGTCCCTCGCGATGCCGAGGCCGCCGCCGCGCAGCCACACCAGCGCGCCGCGCGGGAACCGGTCGGAGTCCTCGACCCGGCCGGCGCCGTCGCCGCACGGCACGTACGGCAGCGGCGGGTGATGTGGGAACGTCCCGGACGCGACGCTGCGGTCCAGGTGGCCGAGGGCCGCCGCGGCGACCCGCACCAGCGTGGTCCCCTCGCCCGCCTCCGGGACGGGGAGGTCGTCGGCCAGGGCCGGCGGCCGCCCGAACTCGCTGATCCGCAGCCCGCGCATCGCGCTCACTCCCCCGCGCCGAGCTGCTCGGCGACGGCCGCGTGGTCGTAGTAGACCGTCTCGTTGAGCATCGTGTCGCCGTCGAACCGGAAGACGATCACGCCCTCGATGTCCATGACCCGCCCCTTCGAGGGGATGCCCGCCCAGTCGGCGTGCTGGGTGCCGCGCGTCCGGCCCTCGATGATGACCGCGTTCGCGGCGTGGTGGACGAGCCTCGGGATCAGCTGCAGGTCGGGAAAGGCGGTCAGCAGATCGGTCAGCAGTTCCCGGACCTCGTCGTCGCCGGCGTGGGCGCGCCGCAGCGGCATGATCCGGTAGTGGGCGCCGTCCGGCATGGTGGCCAGGCAGGCGTCGAGGTCGCCGGCCATCTCGGTGGTCAGGTGCTCGATGACGATCGCCTCCCGCCGGGCGCGCAGGTCCGCGTCCGGGAGGGGCCGGTCGGCGCCGGGCAGCTCGACCTGCGTCATGCGTGCCGTCCCTTCATGCTGGGGCCGCTCTCGAACAGGGAGAAGTCGGGCGTCGGCTCGCCGCGCTCCACGACGGGCAGGGATCCGGCGACGTCGGCGAGGAACTCCAGCTCGGACGGGTCGTCCAGCAGCGGGAAGAACAGCACCTCGTCGGCGCCCTGCGCGCGGTAGGCGCGGTAGGCGGCCTCGATGCCGTCGCGGCCGCGCGCGATGCCGGAGATGACGTGCTCGGGCGGGCCGCCGTCCTTGAGGTAGGAGTCCAGCCGGGCCTCGGCGAGGTCGCCGGGCTTCTCGCTGGAGGCATACCACATGCTCGCGACGAGGCGCGGCCGTCCGGCCTTGCCCGCGCCCTCCCACGCCTTGACGGTCGCGAACGCCTCGAAGGCGAAGACCTCGGGCTTGAGGCCGCCGCTGACCAGGCCGTCGCCGTGCTCGACGAGGCGGCGCAGCGCCGGGTCGGACGCGCCGCCGATGAGCAGCTCGATCTCCCCGAGCTCCGGCCCGACCGTGTTCTCCTCGCCCTTGAGGTCACGGATCTCCGCCAGGGCGCGCAGCTGCTCGTCCATGATGCGGCCGCGCCGCTCCCACGGGATCCCGGCGGCGGCGTAGTCGTTGACGCGGTTCCCGATCGCGAGGCCGAGCGACACCCGTCCGGGGGCGAGCGCGGCGAGCGTCGCGACCTGCTTGGCGAACAGCGGCGTCGGCCGCAGCGGGCCGAGGAACGCCGCCGACATCAGCCGGACGCGGCTGGTCAGCGCGGCGGCCGCCGCCATCGTCATCATGATCTCGTGGTTGACGTAGACGTAGCGGTCGGCGACGCCGAGCGAGGAGAACGGACCGTCCTCGATCTCCCGGATCCAGGTGCGCAGGGTGTCCCCGGTGCAGCCGGGCACCCCGTTGGGCAGCAGGACGCCGATCCCGCCGGCTTCTGCTTCGTGCGGCATGCGTTCTCCTGATCAGTAACCGTGGTGGCGGACGTTGACGAGCGGTTCTCCGGCCGCGTAGCGGCGCAGCTGGTCGCCGGCGAGGCGGTACGCGCGGTCCCGCCAGTGCGCGGACGACCCCGCGACGTGCGGCGTCACCAGGACGCCGGGCGCGGAGAACAGCGGGTGGCCGGGCGGAAGCGGTTCGGGGTCGGTGGTGTCGAGCGCGGCGCGGACCCGGCCCTCGTGCAGGGCGTCGAGCAGCGCCGGGGTCTGGACGAGCGTGCCGCGCGCGGCGTTGACCAGCAGGGCGCCGGGCCGCATCCGTCCGAGGAACGCCGCGTCGACCATGCCCCGGGTCTCGTCGGTCGCGGGCGCGAGCAGGACGACGACGTCGGCGTCCGGGAGCAGGCCGGGCAGGTCCGCGGGGCCGCGGGCGCCTTCGCGGGGGTGCCGGGCGATCCCGGTGACCTTCGTCCCGAAGCACGCGAGCCGGTCTTGCAGCGCCCGCCCGATCGAGCCGTGCCCGACGACGAGGACGTGCTGTTCCGACAGGTCCCGTGCGCCTTCGGCGCCGGAGAACGCGGTGTTCCCGGAGGTGTCCCATTCCCCGGCGCGCTGCCGCTCCACATAGTGCGGCAGGTCCTTGTTCATGGCGAGGATCGCTCCGACGATCCATTCCGCGACGGGTCCGTCGTGCACACCGCTGGCGTTGCAGAGCGTCACCCCGTCCGGCAGCTTCGGGACGCGGTCGATGCCGGCGCTGAGGGTCTGCACGACCTTCAGCGCGGTCAGCCGGGGCAGGATCTCCGCGAACCGGTCGCGCGCGGGCGGGTCGAGGACGCAGAACTCGGCGGCCTCCGCCGCGTCGTCGCCGAACACCGCCGGCTCCACGCCGTCCGGCAGCGGCCCCATCGCCTCGACCCGTGCATCGGCCGGAACCAGAGCGATCACGCGCTCACCCCTCCCTCAGCCCGGCCTCGACCAGCCGGGGACGCAGCTCCCGGGCGTACCGATCGATCCCGGTCCGGTAATCCAGCCACGACAGCGCGAGCCCGTCGAGTCCCGCGTCGGCGAGTTCCGCCATCTGCGCGACGACGGAGTCAGGCGTCCCGACCAGCGGCAACGCGAAGAACCCGGCGATCGCGGACGCGGCCATCCCGTCGGCGTCGAAGTCGGCGCTGCCGGAGTTCGGGATGAGCAGGCGGATCGCGTTGGCGGCGGCGTCGCGGTCGCCCACCTCGTTCACCATGCGGTCGTACTCGCGACGCGCGGCGTCCTCGGTGTCGGCGCACACGATGTGGGCTCCGGCGAACACCATGAGCTTGCGGTCGTGGCGTTCCTGCACGTCGGCCTTGAGGCCGGGGACGATGCGGGCGGCGGCCGCGGCGTCCGGGACCATCGCGAACGTCAGGTCGGCGTGCTTCGCCGCGAAGTCCCGTCCGGCCGGGCTGAACCCGGCGTTCATCACGACCGGACGGCCCCGCTGCACGGGCTTCGGCTCCGACAGGACGCTGCGGGCCTTGAAGTAGCGGCCGTCGAAGTCGAACTCTTCGTCCGCCGCCCAGATCCGGCCGAGGAACGTCATCCATTCGTCGGCGACGGCGTACCGGTCGTCGTGCTCGCGCTGCTCCAGGCCGAACATGCGGAACTCGTCCTCGTTCCACCCCGCCACCACGTTCACCGCGAAGCGGCCGCCGGCGATGTGGTCGACGGTGGCGATCTGCTTGGCGGCGCTCACCGGATGCACGACCGGGATGTGGAAGGTGGCGAACACCTGGATCCGCTCGGTGACCGCCGCGATCCCCGCCGCCCAGGTGAACGACTCGAACGAGCGGTGCGCGTCGCGACGCGCCGGGTCGGCCATGCCGCGCCAGCGCGCCACCGGGATCAGCGCCTCGAAGCCCGCCGCCTCGGCGGCCCGCGCGATCCCGACGCTCTCCTGCCAGGTCGCGCGAGGCGCTTCGGGCGCGTGGGTGAGGTTCGCGCCGCCCGCCATGTTCGCCGAGAACACCGCCAGCTTGAGCCGGTTCGGGCTGCCGAGCAGCGGCCCCGCCGACCGGTCGGCGCTCCCGGCGGTCACGGCCGCCTCGCGGGCGGGCTGGTGTCGGCGCCGGAGGCGACCTCGGGGATGTGCCCGACGGGGGTCGGCAGGTCCCGGCCGTCGGCGAGGCGGACGACGGGGGCGAGCTTAGGCGCGCCGTGCAGCGCCGCCATCTCGGCGTTCGTCTCCGGCGCCGGACGAGAGGCGCGCAGGTGGTCGGGGCGCCCGTCCGGTTCGCGGAAGTGCGGGACCACCTCCTCGGCCATGATCTGGAGGTTCTTCATCACCATCCAGTGCGGCATCGACCCGAGCGGGCCGCCCGCACTGATCGCCATCCCGAGGCCGTACTCCTCGATCATCCGCTCGTACTTCTCGATGACGGTCTGCGGGGAGCCGACGACGATGTACCCCTGGTCGATCAGCTCGTCATAGGACATCTCCCAGAAGTCCTTGACCCCGGCGGCCTGCCGTCCCTTCACCGTCCGCAGGATCGACTCGGCGGTGTTGTAGCCGGGCGGCATGAGGTGGTGCATGGGGATCTTCAGGCCGGTCCGGAAGAACCACATCGCGTGCGGCATGAACTCGCGGCGCGCCTGCTCGTCGGTCTCGGCGACGTAGGTGGGGATGACGCGTCCGAGCTGCGCCGGGTCCGGCTCGTAGCCGTACTTGTCGCGGCAGATCTCCCGGAACAGCGCGAACGACTTCTTGGTGACCCAGTTCGACGTGGTCGTCTGCATGTAGGAGAACCGCCGCTTGGCGACCTCGTCGATGGTGTCGGTGGAGCCCGTACCGGGCATCCACACCGGCGGGTGCGGGTCCTGCAGCGGGCGCGGCCACGGGTTGACGTGCTCGATGTCGTAGTGCTCGCCCTGCCAGGTGAACGGCCCCGGCTCCGTCCACGCCTTGACGATGAGGTCGTGCGCCTCCCAGAACCGCGCCTTGGACGTCGTCGGGTTCATGCCCGACGAGTGGTACTCCGCGCCCATCCCGCGCACGTGCCCGGAGATGATCCGGCCGCCGGACACGATGTCGAGCATCGCGATCTCCTCGGCGACTCGCAGCGGGTTCTGGTGCAGCGGCAGCGCGTTGCCGATCACGCCGATCCGGATCCGGCTGGTGCGGGCGGCGAGGTAGGCGGCCCACACGTTCGGCGCGTTGATGGTGCCGAACGCGTTCTGGTGGTGCTCGTTGACGATGATGCCGTCGAACCCGAGCCGTTCGCAGGCGATGAGCTGCTCGAGGTTGTCGGTGTAGAGGCGGTGCGCGACCTGCGGCTCGAAGTAGGTGTTCGGCAGCGTCACCCACGTCGATTCCAGGTCCTCGCCCGGCGGGATGAACGGGTAGGGCATCAGGTGGAAGACATGGAACTGCAGGCGGTTAGCCATGGGAGACCCCCGAGACGAACGTGGTGATGAGCGCGGCCGTCTCGTCCGGCCGCTGGATCGGGAAGGCGTGGCCGCCGGGGACGTCCTTCACGCCGGTGCCGAGGAGCTCGGCCCAGCGGGCCGGGTGCCCGGCGGGGACGATCCGGTCGTCCTCGCCGGCGACGACGAGGGCGGGCAGGCCGAGCCGGGGCAGCCGGTGCTCCAGCTTCAGGTCGTAGCGGAAGTCCCAGATCAGCCGGGCCGCCGCGCCCATGTCGCCGTACCGGGCCGCGAACCCCTCCGGGCCGCCCTGCGCGGGCGTACCCGGCCCCGGCACGACCCCCTCGACCGGGTCGCCGTTGAAGTACATGTCGTCGTAGTCGGCCGGGTTCATGATGAACACGTCGGCGATCGGACGGCCCGGCACGCGCAGCCCGAACGGCGCGAGCAGCGACAGGCTGCGCACGCGATGCGGGTTGAACACGGCGAAGTCGGCCGCGAGCCACCCGCCGAGCCCGTACCCGACGACGTGCACGCGGTCGAGTCCGAACGCGTCCAGCAGGCTCCGGTACAGCAGGACGACGTCGTCGCGGCCCGTCACCCAGGGCGGGCAGGGCGTGTCGCCGAAGCCGGGCGCCTCGGGCGCGATCAGGTCGGCGCGCTCGGCGATCGCGGCGTGCAGCGGGCTCCAGCAGCGGGTCAGCCAGTGGCCGTGCAGGAACAGTACGGGTTCGCCCGTCCCGTCGCGGCGGTAGGCGACCTCGGCGCCGTCGACGTCGATGCGCTCGGGCTGGGTGTGCCAGTGCACCCCGGCTTCCAGAACGTCGCTCACAGTGTCTCCTTGTCCAGAAAGGCCAGGACCGCCGTGTTCCAGGCGTCGGCCGCCTCCAGCTGCGGGCAGTGGCCGCAGCCGGGGAAGATCTCCAGCCGCGCGTCCGGAATGGCGCGCGCCACCTCTTCGGCGAACCCGGCCGGCTTGAGCCGGTCGCGGTCCCCCGCCGTCACGAGCGTCGGGACCTTGACGCGCGCGTAGTCGAACGGGTCGCCGAGCGGCGGCGGGACGGCGCCGGGCGCGCGCAGGCCGAGCGAGGCGAACGCCTCGTAGGCACCGGGGGCGAGGGCCGCCTCCATGCGGGCCGCGACCATGTCCTCGTCCTGCGCCCACACCCGGTCGTCGAAGGCCAGCCGGATCTGGTCCCGCATCGACTCGGCCGTCCCGTCGAAGTCCATGAGCGCCTCGCGTGCCGCGCCCGACACCGGAGGGCCGCCCGCGCTGACGAGCACCATCCGGCGCACGTTCAGCAGCGGCGACTCCGAGGTCTGGTCGCGCAGCAGGTGCGAGCCGCCCATCGACAGCCCGACGACGTCGGCCTCGTCCACGCCGAGGACCTCCAGCAGCCGGGCCAGGTGGGCGAGCATCCGGCCGGCGCGGTCCGCGAAGTCGACGATCTTCGCCGTCCCGCCGAAGCCGAGCCAGTCCGGAGCGATGACCCGGTGCCCCGCCGAGGCGAGCGCCGGCACGGCCGTCCACCAGGCGGTGCGGGCGCACTCGCCCCAGGCGCCGCCGTGCAGCAGCACCACCGGCCGGCCCTCGCCCGCCTCCAGCAGGTGCGTGCGCACGCCGCCCACGTCGAGCGTCCGGGAAGAGGGCTCGTCCACTCGCACTCCTTCGTTTGTGTGACGGTCGTAAGGAAGATAACGAATCTGAGCGTCGCAAGGAACCCCCGGTCCGGTGAGCGATACCAGGCGGTTCACTACCGGGAGACTGTCCGGTTTTATGACGATCGTGACTGAACAACTGGATGCGGCGCTGTTCCGCAGGACCCTCGGCCACTACCCGACCGGGGTCGTCGTGGTGGCCGCGATGGTGGACGGGCGGCCGGAGGGGCTGGCGGTGAACTCCTTCACCTCGGTCTCCCTCGACCCACCGCTGGTCGCGTTCTGCGCGGCGGCGACGTCCTCGACCTGGCCGCGGCTGCGCCGCGCGGACGGCTTCGCGATCACGATGCTCGGCGCCGCGCAGCAGGACGCCTGCCGCACCTTCGCCGGCAAGGGCGCGGACCGGTTCGGGACCGTCCCCTGGTCGCTCTCGCCCGGCGGGCACCCGGTCCTGGACGGGGCGCTCGCCTGGCTCGACGCCGTCCCGCACTCGATGCAGGAGGCCGGCGACCACGAACTCGTCCTGGCCCGCGTCACCGCGCTCGGCGCGGAACCGGACGGCCACCCGCTCGTCTTCTTCCGCGGCGCCTTCAGCGCCCTGGCCCGGCCGGAGGCCGCCGCGCGCGCGACAGGCTCGGGCGCGGCGGGCTCGCCGCGCGGCCTGGACGCCGAGTCCCCGTTCTTCAGCGTGCTCGAGGCCAAGCTGAACCCCACGGCGCCATGAGAACCGGCAAAGTACTGAAGGCCGCGCAGGGGGGAACCGCGCGGCCTTCAGGCTTGTCCGGCCCGCCTCAGCGGGCGGGCTGCGCGGGAAGCGCCCGGGCGATGCCGAGGTACAGCATCTCCCTGGTGAAGTCGCAGGAGTAGCCGGTCCAGGCGTCGCGGAGCAGCTTCTCCGGTCCCGCGCCGGTGGTGACGCCGGTTGCGCCGTGCAGGCGGACGGCGCGCTGCGCGCAGTCGATCGCCGCGTCCACGGCGCGGGCCTTCGCCGCCGGGACGAGCACCGCAAGATCGGCGGCGCCGGCGCCGTCGTCCAGCGCGGCCGCGGCCGACCGGACGAGCAGCCGGGCCGTCCGCACGGTGACGGTCATCTCGGCCAGGTCGAGCGCGACGGCCTGGTGGTCGCGGAGCGGCCGGCCCCAGCTCCGGCGTTCGGCGGTGTGGGAACGGGCGAGATCCTCGGCCGCGCGGGCCACCCCGACGAAGATCGCCGCGAGGCCGACCGCCATGCCGGGTGTCGTGGTCATCAGCAGTCGCATCGCCTGCCCCTCGGGGCCGATGCGCGATGCGGCAGGGACGCGGACGTCGTCGAAAAAGACCTCCGCATGGAAGCCGGTGCGCAGGCCCAGCAGCCGCGAGCGCGGCCCGCATGTCAGGCCCGGCGTGTCCGCGGGCACCCAGAAGGCGCTCGTGGACGCGATGCCGGGGCGGTCCGCCGCCGTCCGGGCGAAGACGACGTAGGCGTCGGCGACGCCCGCGTTGGTCACCCACTGGGCCTTCGCGCCATTGATGACGTAGTCGTCGCCGTCCCGCACGGCGCGCGTCCGGTAGCCGGAGTCCGGGCCCGGGCCGGGGTCGAAGAGTTCCGAACCGGCGACGGACGGCTCGTTCATCGCCCCGGCGAGCACGGTCTGCCCGGCCGCGATCCCCGGCAGCCAGCGTTCCCGCTGCTCGGGCGTGCCGGCGGCCAGGATCAGGCCGGGGACGGTCATGGTGAGGTTGAGCCCGGCGGCGAAGCCCGCGTCCACGGCGCCGAGCTCCTCGGCGATCGTGACGTTGTCGAGCTGCGTCCCGCCCCCGCCGCCGTACTCCTCGGGGATGAGCAGGCCGGGCAGGCCGAGCTCCGCGGCGGCCTTCAGCAGGTCGCGGCCGGCCGCCGGCGGCAGCTCCTCGTCATCGGGCGGGAGCGCGGGCGCGACACGGTCGCGGGCGAACCCGGCCACCGCCTCCCGGAGCGCCTCCCGTTCGGGAGTCGTCCACCTCATGGCATCGCCTTTCCGCTGCGCAGCCGGTCGATGCCGATCGCGACGACGAGGACGACGCCGCTCACGACGTTGCTCCAGAAGGGGCTCACCCCGGCGAGGGTGACGCCGTTCTGCAGCACGCCCAGGAACAGCACGCCGAGCAGCGTGCCGAGCAGCGAGCCCCTGCCGCCCATGAAGGACGTCCCGCCGAGCAGCACCGCGGCGCCCGCCGTCAGCTCCATGCCGATGCCCGCGTCCGGCGAGGTGGAGGTGAGCCGCGCCGCGCCGACGACGCCGGCGAGCCCGGCGAGCGCGGCGCACAGCGTGTAGACGGCGACGCGGACGCCCGCGACGCTGATCCCCGCCAGCCGCGCGGCCTCGGGGTTGCCGCCGACCGCGTACACCATCCGCCCGAACCCGGTGTAGCGCAGCACGAGGACCGCCAGCGCGAAGACCGCGACCGCGATCATCACGGTGATCGGGACCCCGCCGGCGCGCTGCGCGCCGAGCTTCACCAGGAACGCGTGCTTGAAGATCGTCTGCGACTGGCCGCCGGACCAGATCTGCGCGAGGCCGTGCAGGAACGTCCCGGTGCCGATCGTGACGACCAGGAACGACATCCCCGCCCGGCCGATCAGCAGGCCGTTGGTGAGCAGCCCGGCGGCCAGGGACGCGGCGACGGCGGCGAGCAGCGCCGCGGGGGCCGGCAGCACGTCCAGCAGCTTCCAGCACACGATCGCCGAGAAGCCCATCATGCCGCCGACCGACAGGTCGATCCCGCCGGTCAGCAGCACGAACGTCATTCCGGTGGCGACCAGCAGCAGCACCACGTTCGTCTCTGCGATGTTCATGAAGTTGTCGACCGTGAGGAACTGCGGCTGCGTCACCGACAGCACCACGATCGCCAGCACCAGCACGGCGAGCACGCCCAGGTACTGCGACGTCGCCTGCACCGCGTCGCGCGCCCGGCCGGCCGCCGCGCCGCGCGGGGCGGCCGCCGTGAGCCTCTCGTCAGGCAGCGTCATCGGTTCTCCCTCCGCCGAGCGCCAGCAGCGCGATGGCCTCCTCGCTCGCCTCGTCCCGGCTCAGCTCGCCGGCCTGGCGGCCCTCGGCGAGCACGATGATCCGGTCGGCGAGGCCGAGGAGTTCGAGCAGGTCGGACGAGGCGAGGACGACGGCCGCGCCGCCCTCGGCCAGCCCGCCGATCAGCTCGTAGATGTCCGCGCGGGCGCCGATGTCCACGCCGCGGGTGGGCTCGTCCAGCAGCAGCACCTTCGGCGCATGGCCGATGGCGCGCGCCAGCACCAGCTTCTGCGCGTTCCCGCCCGACAGCGTCCCCACCGGGACGTGCACGCCGTGGCAGCGCACCCGGTAGCCGGCGACGGCACGGACCGCCCGGTCGTGGTCGCGGGCCCGGTCCGTCCGCCGGAGCGCGCGCAGCCAGGGCACCGCGAGGTTGTCGCGGATCGAGTGGTCTCCCGCGAGGGCCTGCCCGAAGCGGTCCTCGGGGACGAGCGCGACGCCGGCGCGGCGGGCGGTGCGCGGCGTGGCGCCGTTCAGCCGCTCGCCGTCGACTGCGAAGCCGCCGCCGCGCGCGCGCCGCGCACCGGCGACCGTCTCCAGCAGCTCGCTGCGGCCCGCGCCGACCAGGCCAGCCACGCCGACGATCTCCCCGGCCCGCACGTCGAACGAGAGCGGATGGGGCGACCGGTCGGTGACCAGCCGGTCGACCCGCAGCCGCACCTCCCCCGCGGCCACCGGCCGCTTGTGGAAGTACTCGCCGAGGTCGCGGCCGACCATCGCCGACGACAGCCGCTCGTCGGTCAGCTCGTCGCGGCCGAGCTCGGCGACGGTGCTCCCGTCGCGCAGCACCGTCGCGCGGTCGCAGGACCGCCGGATCTCGCGCAGCCGGTGGGTGATCACGATGACGCCGCAGCCCTGCGCGGCGAGCCCGTCGACCACGGCGAACAACCGCTCCGGGTCGGGCAGCCGGGTGGTCACCTCGTCCAGGATCAGCAGCCGGGGCTCGGCGGCCAGGGCCTTGGCGACCTCGACCAGCTCCCGCTCCCCCGGCGGCAGCGCCCCCGCCGTCCGCAGCGGGTCGACGCGCAGGCCCGCGCGTTCCAGGAAGGGGGCGGCCTGCGCGGCCAGCGCCGTGCGCCGGACGGTCCGGGCGGCCCGGTTGAGCCGGGGCAGCAGCACGTTCTCCGCGACCGACAGCCCGGGCACCAGGGTCGGTTCCTGGGAGACCAGGCAGACCCCCGCGGCGAGCGCGTCCTTCGGGCCGCCGAACGCCGCGGGGCGGCCGTCCAGCTCGACGGCGCCCTCGTCCGGCGGCATCGCGCCCGCCACGATCCGCGCCAGCGTCGACTTGCCCGACCCGTTCTCGCCGGCCAGGCACACGACCTCGCCGCGGTGCACGACCAGGTCGGCCCGCCGAAGCGCGGCGACGGGACCGAACCGCTTGGCCACCCCGGACGCCTTCAGCAGCGGCGCCGTGTTCGCCTCCGCCACGTCAGCTCGGCTTGACGTAGGTCTTGCCGTCGCGCTGCTCGAAGGCTAGCGAGAACGGGTTGTCCACCCGCTGCGCGATCGGCTGCCACTTGTCGATGCTCTTCCTGTCGAGCTTCACCGTCGGAATCCAGATCTCCTTCGGGACCGTCGCGCCGCACACCGCGCGCAGCGCCGCGTACGCCAGCGCCTGGCCGGTCTTGTCGTAGGGGACGCCGTAGGTCGCGGTGATCTTGCCCGCCTCGACCAGCGGCACCGCGTCCGGCTGCCCGTTGATGGACACGATCGCCGGGTCGAACCCGCCGCCCAGCGCGGACGCCGCGCCGATCGCCGAGACGTCGTTGAACGTCCAGATGCCCTTGAGGTCCTTGCCGTACTTCTGCCGCCACGACTCGGCGATCGCCTTGGCGTCCTCGGGCGTGATCTTCTGGTTGACCTGGCGGTCCACCACGGTCAGCCCGGCCTGCTTCGCGCCGGCCTCGAACCCGGCCTTCTCCCAGTTCAGCAGCTCGGCGTAGGCCGGGCCGAACATCGCGGCGACCTTGCCGCCGCCGACGAGCGACTTCAGCGTCCTCGCGCCGTCCACGCCGGCGAAGTCCACGTCGTCGTGGACGGAGGTGAAGTACGGGCCGCCGACCTTGGTGTCCAGCACGATGACGGGGATCTTCTTGGCCCGCGCCTGCGCGAACGCGCCCTGCGTGGCGTTCGGGTCGACGGGGTTGGCGATCAGCGCGTCCACCTGCTGCTGCATCAGCGTGTTCAGGTCGGAGATCTGCTTGCCCGGGTTCAGGTTCGCGTTGACGGCCTTGAGCTTGGCCCCGTACTTGGCCAGGGCCTTGGCCAGGATCTCCTCGATCGCCTTGAAGTTCGGGTCGGGCAACGGCTCGCTGAACCCGATGGTCTTGCCCTTGGCCGCGTTGCAGCCCGTCCCGTCATCGCCTCCCGACGCGGCGGCCTTGCTCTTGCCACCACCGCCGCCGCAGGCCGCCGAGCCGAGCAGAAGCCCGGCCGCCACCAATCCGGCCGCGGTGCGGCGCGCACGCACGGTCATATGCCACCTCCGGCAGTCCTCCGCATGACGGTCGTCACAGCGGTGACGACTTGAACCACGGTTGTACGCCCTGCCGGGCCTGACCTCAGAGGACGCCGGTCCGCTGGACGGACCGTCCCCGCCGCGCCCCGCGACGTGCACACTTGGGGGCATGCGAGGACCCGAGAACGACCTCATCGACGGCGGCTGGGCGGGCGCGACGCCGTCCATGGCGAGGAGCCCGCGCAGCGCCGACGCCGGCGATCCCGGGACGGGCCGCCCCAAGATGCTCATCATGGACGTCTGCGGCGCGTACATGCGTCCGCTCGGCGGATGGTTCGCCATCGCGAAGATCGTCCAGTTGATGAACGAGCTGGGGGTGGACGAGACGGCGACCCGGTCGGCGCTGCTGCGGATGCGCCGCAAGGGCCTGCTCGAGGCGGAGAACCGGCCGGGCGCGCGCGGGCTCCGGCTGACCGAGCAGGCGCTCGCCGCGCTGGAGGAGACCGACCAGCGGATCTTCGCACCCCGCCACCCCGCCTACCTCGGCGACGGCTGGGTGCTGGTCTCCCTGTCGGTCCCCGAGGACGAGCGCTCCAAGCGGCACGTCCTGCGCTCCCAGCTGTCCTGGCTCGGGTTCGGCAACCTCGGCAACGGCCTCTGGATGGCGCCGCGCCGGATGCGGGGCGAACTGGAGAAGACCGTCGAGCGCCTCGGGTTCGAGCGCTTCGTGCTGATGTTCGACGCGCAGTACGCCGGGTTCGCCGAACTGTCGTCGCTGGTCGGCAAGGCCTGGGACCTGGCCGAGCTGACCGGGCTGTACGCCGAGTTCGTCGACTGGTGCGGGCCCGTCACGCGGCGCTGGCAGGACGTCCGGCATCCGTCCGGGGCGCAGGCGTTCAACGACTACACCCTGGTCCTGTACCACTGGCGCAAGTTCCCCTACCTCGACCCAGGACTCCCCAGGGACCTGCTCCCCGCCGACTGGGCCGGGCACCGTGCCGCCGAACTGTTCACCGACCTGCGCGACCGGCTCGAGCCGGGGGCGGTCGAGTACGTCCGCAAGGTCTGCGCGGGCGGCTGAGTCCGTCCAGCGGACCGTGCGGCTGCCGGCCCGCGCGCCCGCCGACCTACGGTGCCTGCGTGATCAAGGGATTCAAGGGCCGGCTCATCGCCCCCGGTGACGCGGACTACGCCGGCCACCGACGCATCTGGAACGAGGCCGTCCGGGCCCGTCCCGCCCTGCTCGCCCGCTGCGCCGACGCCGACGATGTCGCGCTCGCCATCGGCCACGCCCACGGCCGCGGGCTTCCCCTGACCGTCCGCGCGGGCGGCCACAACTTCGCGGGCCGCTCACTGGCCGACGGCGGTGTCGTCATCGATGTCCGCGACCTGAACGGCATCGCGGTCGACCCGGAGCGTCGCATCGCCCGGCTGGGGGCCGGGCTCCGCTGGGGCCGGGTCGACCCCGCCCTGCAGAAGCACGGTCTGGCCACCACGGGCGGATCGGTGTCGAAGGTCGGCGTCGCCGGCTTCACCCTCGGCACCGGCCTCGGCTGGCTCGGCCGCCTCCACGGACTCGCCGGCGACAACCTCACCGGCGCCACCGTCGTCACCGCCGACGGCGCCGTCCGCGACGTCGGTCCGCACGCCGACCCCGATCTCTACTGGGCGCTCCGCGGCGCCGGAACCGGCCTCGGCGTCGTCACCGAGTTCCGGATGCGGCTGTTCCCCCTCGTCCGCCCGGCCACCGGCATGCTCGTCCACCGCCTGGAGGACGCCCACGAGGTCCTGTGGCGGGTCGTGGAGGCGACCGCGGAGGCTCCCGCGCACCTCAACTGGGCGGCCGTGCTCACCGGCGCGCCCCCCGTCCCGGCGCTCCCCGACGACGTGCAAGGCCGTCCCGTCTTCCTCGTCCCCGTCTTCTCCACCGGCCCCGACGGCGTCGACGACCCCTACGTGCGGGCCTTGCGCCGCATCGGCCGTCCCCTCCTGGACACCATCGCCCCCACCGACTTCTGCGCCTTCCAGACCTCCACCGACGACGCCGCCCCGGACGGAACGCACTGGGACGTCCGCTCCGAATGGCTCACCCGCCTGGACGGCCCCGCCATCGACCACGCCGCCGCGATGATCGAGGAGGCGTCCTCACCGCTCAGCGAGTTCCTCTTCCGCCCCCTCGGCGGCGCCATCGCCGCCCCGGACGCCCCCGACACCCCCTTCTCCTACCGCCACGCAGCCTTCATGACCGAGGTCATCGCCAACTGGACCACCGGCGACGGCGCGGCGGAGCGGGCCTGGACCGACAAGGGCCTCTCCGGGCTGATGCACCTGTCCGCGGGCGGCCCCGACGTCAACCACCTCGGCCTCGACGAAGAAGCCTCCCGCGCACAGGCCGCCTACTCCCCCGCGACCCGCGCCCGACTGGCCCGGATCAAAAGCAGCTACGACCCCGCTGGCACGTTTACGTCGCCCCCCTGGTTCGCCTGTTAGGTCCGACTCAACCGAACGCCTAAGCGCGCCCCCATCGATCGCATTGGCCTTCTCCATCAGAGAAGGCGGGATGAGATCCCAGCCTCACCTGACCGCCGGGCCCGCTTCGGAACGCGACTCTCGGGTCGGCGTCCGCGAAGGACGACGGTCGAGTGTGGGGTTGCGCAGGAGAAGGTCGATGGCGAGCCGGGACAGTTCCTCGGTGGCGGGCGAGAGCTGGGTATGGCGGCGGCGGACGAGGGCGAAGGTGTTGTACAGGGGCGGATCGAAGGTCGTGGTGTGGATCGGCAGGTTCTCTGCGCGGGAGACGCGGTCGGCCACGGCCCGGGAGATGAAGGTGTCACCGACGCCGCGAGCGACAAGGTGCAGGGCCGCCTGGGCCTGTTCGACCTCGATGAACGGCTCCAGGCGCACCCCGGCGAGCTGGGCCCGCTCGGACAGCTGGAGCCGGTCGGGGTCCGCCCAGCCGACGTGCGCGTCGTAGAAAACCAGCCGCCGCTCCGCCATGGTGCCGATGTCGACCGGGCGGGCGACCCGCTCGGGCTCGGCTGAGGCGTAAAGGACCTCGTCACGCGCCAGCGGAGTGATCTCCAGTCCGTCCGCGGTCACCGGCAGGACCACGATCCCGGCTTCGAGATCGCCGGCCGCGACCGCCTCGGCGACCAGCGAGGCATTGAGCCCCACCAGGCGGATCCGCACGTCCGGGTGGGCGGCGGTGAACCGCGCGCCGAGTTCGGCGAGCAGGTAGAAGTCGGCGTTGCGGAACAACCCGAACGAGGCCACACCGCCGGTCAGGCCGCGGACGGACGTGACCGTGTCCTCGGCGGCGCGGGCGGCCGTCACGGTCTGCTGCGCGTGCGGCAGCAGTTGCGCACCCGCGGCGGTGAGGGTGAGGCGCCGTCCGCCGCGGTGGAACAACTGCAGGCCGCACTCCTCTTCGAGACGGCGCACCAGTTCGGACATCGCCGCCTGGCTGTATCCGAGCGCGCGGCCCGCGGCCGTGAACGATCCGAGCTCAGCGGTCGCGACCAGTGCCCTCAGTTGCGTCAGCGTCACAAGGAAACCCTATAGGTCACCTAAGGAAAGACAAGGTGGTCTGGCAGCAGGGGCGTTGTTACGTTCCAAGCCATGTACTTCAGCCAAGCCATCCAACGTCGTTTCGCCGGCCGGTTCACCGCGATCAAGCAGCCCGCGGCCAGCGGCGCTCCGGCGCAGCGCGACCCGGCGGTCATCGAGACGGTGACGGGCATGCTCCAGCGGATCCGGGCCGAAGGGCTCACCGCGGTGACCAGGTACGCCGCCGAGCTCGACGGCTACGACGGCCGCCCCCTGGAGATCTCCCGCGAGGAGATGCGGGACAGCGGAGCGGCGCTGTCGCCGGAGCTGCGTTCGGCGATCGAACTCGGCGCCGCCCGTACCGCCGCGTTCGCCGAGGAGTCCTGCAAGTCGCTCAAGGATCTCGAGGTCGAGCTCGAGCCCGGGCTCGTCGCCGGCTACCGGTACGTCCCGGTCCAGCGGGTCGGCGCGTACCTGCCCGCGGGGCGCTTCCCGCTGACCGCGGGCGCCTTCATGACGGTCAACGTCGCGAAGGCCGCCGGGGTGCCGACCGTTGTGGCGTGCACGCCGCCCCAGCCGGACGGCGGCCCCAACCCCGCCGTCCTGTACGCGGCCCATGTCTCCGGTGTCGACCGGGTCTTCCTGCTCGGCGGGGTGCAGGCGCTGGCCGCGATGGCCTACGGCCTGATCGCCGAGACCCCGGTCGACATGCTCGTGGGGGCCGGCAACGCGTTCGTGGCCGAGGCCAAGCGGCAGTTGTTCGGCGGCGTGGCCATCGACCTGCTCGCCGGGCCGTCGGAGGTCGCGGTGATCGCCGACGGGTCGGCCGACCCGGAGATCGTCGCGGCGGACCTGCTCGGGCAGGCCGAGCACGGGCCGGACTCGCCGGCGGCGCTGATCACCACCGACGCCGATCTCGCCGCCCGTGTGGGCGCCGAGGTCGACCGGCAGCTGGCGACGCTGGCCACCGCGCACATCGCCGGTCCGGCATGGTGCGACCACGGCTCGATCACCGTGGCGGCCGACCGGGAGACCGCGGCCGCGCTGATGGACGATCTCGCGCCCGAGCACCTGGAGGTCCAGACCACCGACGACGACTGGTACCACTCCCGGCTCACCGCCTACGGATCTCTCTTCCTCGGCCCTTGGAGCACCGTCGCATACTCTGACAAGGGCATGGCCGGGACCAACCACGTCCTGCCGACCGCGGGCGGTGCCCGCCACGGCGCCGGACTCTCGGTCTCACGGTTCCTCCGGCCGCTGACCTATCAGCGGATCAGCCGTGCCGCCACGCCTCTGCTCGCCGACGCCGTCGAGGTCATCTCGTCCTCCGAGGGCATGGCGGCGCACCGCGCCACCGCTGTCCTGCGCACCCGGCGGCTGGCGGAGGGCGTGGGCGAACCCTCGTCCGGTGGTCCGGTGGCCCGTGCGTAGCGGCAGTACCCCGACGGCGCCGAAGGCGCCCCGATCCTGGAGGAGGCCGGCCCGGTGACGAGCACACTGAGTCCCGACGCGTCCGCCTCCGGGCTGAAGCGGGAACTGCGGGTCATGGACGCCGCGGCCTTCTCCATCGGCCTGATCGGGCCCGTCGGCGCCATGGCGGTCAACGGAGTGGGAGCCGCGGGCATCCTCGGCAGCGGAGCCGCGTGGGCGTTCATCTTCGCCCTGCTCGGGGTCGCACTGGTGGCCTACGGGTTCATCCACCTGTCCAGGCACATCGCCCACGGCGGCTCCGTCTACGGACTCGTCGGGGTGACGATCGGCCCGCGGACCGGCTTCGTCGCAGGGGGCGCCCTGGCCTTCGCCTATCTGACCATCGGCGCCGGTTCGACGATCGCCATCGGCATGTACCTCGGCCAGGCCCTCCGGGAGATGGGCCTAGGGGAACCCGACTGGCTGCTCGTCGGGCTCGTCTCGGTCGCGATCGTGGGAGCGCTCAGCTTCACCGAGATGCGCGTCGTCACCAAGGCGCTCCTGGTCGTCGAGTTCCTCGGCGCGGCCTTGGTCATCATCCTGGCCCTGGTCATCTTCGTCCGCCTGGGCACCGGCGGAGGTCCGCAGGGACAGCACTTCACCTGGGACGTCCTCAAGCTCCCGGCCGGCGTTGACACCAGCGCCATCGGCGCCGCCGCGGTGTTCGGCTTCCTCGCCTTCGCAGGATTCGAGGGAGCGGCCAGCCTCGGCGAGGAGACCATCAATCCCAAGCGCGAGGTGCCCCGCGCCATCATCATCGCCGTGGCTGTCGTGGCCGCCTTCTACCTGCTGACCGTGATCGCCCAGACGCCGAGACGAATCGGCGCCAGGGTTCTGCGAACTGACCCCGGCGTCCGCGGGCATCATCGCGGACCCAATGGTGGCCGCCGTCGGTCCTGTGGAGCCACAGGACCGGCGGCGGCCATCGCTTCAGTGCGGTGCCGGCGTGTTCGGCTATTCGAGTGAGCAGGTCAGGCGGGGAGTTCGTACTTGGACACGATGGCCTCGTCCAGGTCGATGCCGAGGCCGGGACGGCCGGGAAGGTGGACCTGGCCGTCCGCGTACTCCAGACGCGTCTCCGGGGTGACCAGCAACTCGAAGTTGTAGAGGCCTTTCTCCAAGGCGAAGTACTCCACGACCAGGGTGTTCGCGACCGAGGCGGTGAGATGGACGTGCAGATTGTGATGCCAGTGCGGAGCCATCTGCAGGCCGAAGGAATCGGCCGTGTGGGCGATGCGCATCCATTCCGTGACGCCGCCCGCGACGCCCGCGTCGGTCTGCAGGATGGACGCGGCGCCGGCCTGGATGAGGGAGCGGAACTCCCAGCGCGTCTGGTGGATCTCTCCGGTCGCGATGGGGGTGGTGGTCCGGCGGGCCAGTTCGGCGTGGCCGTCGATGGCCTCGGGCGACAGAGGCTCCTCGAACCACCACAGGGGCGTGTCGCCGGCGGCGCGCTCGAACGCCTCGATGGCGGCGCGGGCCTGGTGCACCGAGGGGTAGGCGTTGTTGGCGTCCAGCGCGAGCCGTCCCCGGCCGCCGATCGCCTCGACGGCGGCGGCGACGCGGCGGGCGTCCTCGGCGACGCTGAGACCGCCGACCTTGATCTTGTGGTCGGCGAAGCCCTGCGCCTGGTTGAAGGCGATCTCGGCGGCGACCGCGTCGGTCCACTCCCCTTCGCCGGGCCGGTAGTAGCCACCGGAGGCGTAGGCGGGCTGCGGGGCGGTCGACCCGCCGAGCAGGACGCCGAGAGGCTGGCCGGCCCGTTTCGCCTTCAGGTCCCAGAGGGCGATGTCGATCGCCGACAGGGCGCGGATCACCGCGCCGCGGCGTCCGGCGAGCAGGACCTCCTGGTAGGCGCGGCTCCACAGGGCGGTCACGTCGTCGGCATCGGCGCCGAGATAGACGGGGGCGAGCAGGTCGTCGACGGCGGCCTTGGTCAGCGGGCCGCCGGCGGTGCCCGCGTAGGTGTAGCCGAGGCCGGTGCGCCCGTGGTCGTCGGTGACCTCGACGAGCACGTAGTGCCGGTCGGCCAGGACCCGGTTGGACATGCGGGTCGGCCGGTCGACCGGGATCGCCACGGCGCGGCTCCGGATATGGCTGATCGTCATGGACGCTCCTTCATGAGCAGGGGGAAGTCGGAGTGGGAACGGCCGGGCCGGACGTGCCCGGCACGTCGTCATGGGGTGATGCGGACCGACCGGAGATTGGCCAGTTCGAGTGCGCCGTGGTCGCCGAGTTCGCGGCCGTGGCCGCTGCCCTTGACGCCGCCGACGGGCAGCCGCGGATCGGATTCGGAGATGCGGTTGATGAACGCCGAACCGGTCTCGATGCGGTCGGCGACGGCCTGTGCCCGCTCGGCGTCGGCGCTCCAGACCGAGCAGCTCAACCCGTAGCGCGAGGCGTTCGCGACCTCGACCGCGGCGTCCGCCGACTCGACGGTGCACAGCGCGCCCAGCGGACCGAAGGTCTCCTGCTGGAACGCGGTCGCGGCGGGGTCGTCCACCTCCACCAGGGCGGGCGGGAACCACGCGCCCGGCCGCTCGTCGCGGGCACCGCCGGCCAGCAGCCGTCCGCCCTCCCCGAGCGTCGCCTCCAACTGGCGGCGCAGCTCGTCGCGCAGGTCGTGGCGGGCCATGGGGCCGATGTCGGTGCCCGGGACGGCCGGGTCCCCGACGGTCAGGGCGTCCATCTCGGTGGTGAAGACGTCGACGAACTCGTCGCGGACGGAGCGTTCGACGATGAGGCGCTTGGCCGCGATGCAGCTCTGGCCGTTGTTGAGGAACCGCGACCGGACCGCGGCGCGCGCCGCGGCGGCGACGTCGGCGTCCGCCAGCACGACGAACGGGTCGGAACCGCCGAGTTCCAGCAGGGTCTTCTTCACCGCGGCACCGGCACGCGCGGCGACGATGGCGCCGACCCGGTTGCTGCCGGTGAAGGCGACGGCCGCGATGCGCGGATCGTCGATGAGCGGCCCGATCCGTCCGGGCGGCAGCACCACCGCCGACAGCACGCCGGGCCCGAGGAGCTCGTCGAACAGCGGCTGGATCGCCAGGGCGCTCGCGGTGACATTGTCCGCGTGCTTGAGCACCACGGTGTTCCCGATCGCGATGGCGGGCACCATCGAGCGGAACACCTGCCAGAACGGGTAGTTCCACGGCATGACGGCCAGGACCGTTCCCAGCGGGACGGCCCGCACGTGGCCGCCGTCCCCGCCCAGCGCCACCGGACGCGGCGCCAGCAGGTCCGGCAGCCGGCCCGCGTAGTGGTCGCACGCGGTGGCGCACTTGAGGATCTCAGCCCGCGCCTGGTCGATCGGCTTGCCCATCTCCGCGGTGATCAATGCGGCGTGGACGTCGGCGTCGCGGCGCAGACGGGTCGCGATCGCATGCAGCCCATCGGCCCGGTCGCCGGCGCTCTCCGCACGCATCCGGCGTCCGGCGGCGACGGCACCGGCCAGCACGGCTTCGAGCCGGTCCGGCGTGGTGTGGGGGTGGTGGGCGAGCGGTTCGCCGCTGGTGGGGTCGATGGTGGTGACGCCCGTGGTGGTCTGCGTCATGGCGCGGTCACCGCCGCCTCCTCCGTCCGGTCGTGCAGCCAGTCCTGGAAACGGCGGGCGATGACGACCGGGTCCTCCAGCAGCTTGGGGACGTCCGGCGCGTTTCCCGGCTCGATCCGCACGTGCAGGAAGACGGGCCCGGTCAGCGTCAGCGCTCGTCCGAACGACTCGCGCAGTTCCTCGGGTCCGGTGGCGCGGAGCACGCTCCAGCCCGACGCCTCCGCCAGCCTTCCCAGGTCGATGCGCGTGGCGTAGGTGGGGATCCCGGCCGTCGAGCCGTACACCTGGTTGTCCAGCAGCACCATCAGCAGATTCCCGGGCGTCAGGAACCCGCCGGTCGGCAGCACGTTCGGGTTCATCAGCAGCGACCCGTCGCCCTCGATCGCCACCACCTTGCCCACAGGGCCGTTCCCGGCGCCGGGGCGCTCCAGCCCGAGCGCGATGCCGGTGGCCACCGAGCCCGCGAGGCCCATGGCGTCCAGCAGGTACAAGTGGTTGGGCCGGTCGGCCACGGCGGCGAGTTCGCGGCTGGTGGCCGCGCACGTCACCACCACGGGCAGGTCGGCGGTGGCGGCGGCGAGGATCTGCAGTGCCTGGATGCGCTTCACGGCTAGGCGCCCTTTCCGTCGGTGGACCAGAAGTGGGTCAGGACGACGACCGGGCGGAACGTCATGCGGGCGTGCGCGCCGGCCTCGGCGATCACGTCGCGCCAGTCGCCTGGACCGCTGCGCCGGTCCAGCTCGAACACCCGGATTCCGAGCCGGTCGAGCAGCCCGGGGACGTGCTGGCACAGCGTGTGGATCATGGAGTTGTACTCGCCGAGCCCGCCGCGCGTGTTCGCCACCACCAGCAGCGGCAGGTGGTAGGCGGCGTTGAACGTGGTCAGCGCCGTCAGCGCGTTGCCGAACCCGTTGTCCTGCATCACCACCGCGCCGAACCGGCCGGCCAGCGGCAGCGCGCCGAGGACGCCCATGGCCTCCTCCTCGCGGGACAGCGGGAACACCCGCTCCGACGAGCCGCCGGTGCCGCCGTCGGCGGCGACCAGCGCGGTGATGACCGGGGCGACGCTCGCCGACGGCACGTACCCGATCAGGTCGGCGCCCGAGTCCCGCAGGCCGGCGGCGACGGCCGCCGCGTACGGCGGCGGCCCGGTCCGTCCGGCGGACGGGGCGGTGGACGCGGTGGCGGTCCCGGCAGCGCCGGGCCGGGGAGGGACGGGAGGGGAGGTCAAAGGGGACTCCTTCGCTCGCTGTCGCGGTCGCCTCGGGGAACCATCGAGGGATGCTTAACATACAAACAGCCTTGAGTAGCATGCAACTCTATCCAAGCATGGAGAGCGTGTCACATGTCGTCCCATCAGGCCGAGCAGCGCAGAACCGCTCGCCGGGTCTTGCCAGTCGACGGAACATGTTGCATGCTACTCGGCACCAATCAACACCTCACTGACGATGAGTGGCTCATCAGTCGTGAGTCGTGACGGATCCGCATACCCTCACCGGGAGGACGCGATGGCCGGGAAACAACGAGGCGGCCCTGGAGACGAACCCGTGAGCCGGACGCTCGAGGCCCGGACGATGCGGAAGGTGACCCTCAGGATCCTTCCGCTGCTGATGATCGGCTACGTCGTCAGCTACATCGACCGCATCAACATCGGCTTCGCCAAGCTCGGGATGGAGCACTCCTTCGGCATGAGCGGCGCCGCCTACGGGTTCGCCGCCGGCATCTTCTTCCTCGGCTACGTGCTCGCCGAGGTGCCCAGCAACATCGCCATGGCGCGCTTCGGCGCCCGGCTCTGGCTCACCCGGATCATGGTGACCTGGGGCGTCATCGCCGGCTCGCTGGCCTTCGCCGGCAGCGTCGAGGTCGTCTACGGCCTGCGGTTCCTGCTCGGCATCGCCGAGGCCGGCTTCTTCCCCGGCATCCTGCTGTACCTGACCCGGTGGTATCCCAACGCGCACCGCCCGAAGGCCGTCGCCACCGTGATGGTCGCGATCCCGCTGGCCTCCGTCGTCGGCGGCCCGCTGAACGGGTGGATCCTGTCCACCTTCGACGGCGCCCTCGGCCTGGACGGCTGGCGGTGGATCTTCCTGCTGGGCGGCGTCCCCGCCGTGCTGGTCGGCATCGTGTTCTTCGTGGCCGTGGCCAACCGGCCCGCCGACGCGCGCTGGCTGACCCCCGAGCAGCGCGAATGGCTGACCCGGACGCTGGAGGCCGAGGAGCGCGACCGGGCCGCGGCGGCGACGCCCGCCAGTTACCGGGCGGTGTTCCGCGACCGCAAGGTGATGGGGCTGTGCGCCGCCTACTTCCTGCTGCTGGGCGGCGCCTACCCGCTCGCCTACTGGATGCCGTCGGTGATCAAGGACGTCGGCAAGGGCCTCAGCAGCGTGCAGATCGGCTGGCTGTCGGCGCTGCCGTTCCTGCTCGCCGCGATCTGCATGTACGTCACCGGCCGCCTGGTGCGCAACGAACGCTCCTCGGCACCGGTCCAGATCGCCCTCGGCGTCTCCGTCGTCGCCTTCACCGTCACCGCGGTGAGCCTGGGCACGCCGCTGCTGGCGCTCGCCGCGATCTGCGTCGCGACCATGGCCGCCCAGACGGCGAAACCGCTGTTCTGGTCCCTGCCGACGGCGTTCCTCGCCGGCGCCGGGGCCACCGGCGGCCTGGCGCTGATCAACTCGCTCGGCAACCTCGCCGGCTTCGTCAGCCCCTTCGCGGTCGGCTGGATCCAGGACGCCTCAGGGGGCGACGACGGCCTGTCGATGGCGGTGATGATCACGGCGAACGTGCTGGCCATGGTCGTGATCGCCGGCCTGCGGGCCGGCGCCCGACGGCACCGGCCGCGTCCCGAGCCCGAACCCGGTGTACCCGGCACCGCCCATCCCTGATCTCCCAATCGGCCGGAGTGGCATCCCACAGCTATGCTGATGCCGTCAACGGGGCCGCCCGGACTCCTCCCGGCGGCCCCCGCCCGGTCCCCAAGGAGCTCCTTGTCCCCGCCAGCCGAATCCACCAGCAGGTCCGAGCAGATCGCGGCCGACATCCGCGACGCCATCCGGGACGGGCACCTCCAGCGCGGCGTGCTGTACTCCTCCCGCGAACTCGGCGAGCGGTTCGGGGCGTCCCGCACGCCCGTCCGCGAGGCGCTGCTGAAGCTCGCCGACCTCGGCCTCGTCAAGATCGAGCGAAACCGCGGCGCCCGCATCCTCGGGCAGGACGGCCGCGGCATCGTCGAACTGTGCAGCCTGCGCGTCCTGCTGGAGCCCCCGGCCGCGCGCAGCGCCGCCGCCGTGATGACCGCCCGCGACGACGCCGCGCTGGCCACCGAGTTCGAGACGATGAAGGAACTGGCGGACGGAAGCCCGGAGTACTTCGCCGCCGACGAGCGCGTCCACGAACTGATCATGCAGGCCAGCGGCAACCTGCGCCTCGTCAAGATCGTCTCCGAGCTCCGCGAGACGCTCTCCCTGGACGGCCGCTACAGCGTCCCCGAGCACCAGCCCGTCGACGTCGCCCTGCAGGACCACCTGGACATCATCGAGGCCCTGCGCCGCCGCGACGGCGCCGCGGCCGAGCGGGCCATGCGCAAGCACATCGTCCGCTCGGGCGACCTGCTCGTCGCCCATTCCAGCCAGGACAATCGCAGTCTGCTCGCCGAATGGCGGCGCTGGGTCGAAATCGCCGTCCCGCCCGGAGAGCACATCCACTTCTAGTGTCTTTAGAGCTCGTAACAGTAGCGGCTGCGGAGATCACCGTCAGGATTGGGCGCGATCGCGGTCGGCGGCTGATCGCCGGCTACCGATATGGCAGTACAGGAGGGCAAGAGCATGAGCCTTGTCGTCATGACGGGTGCGACTGCCGGACTTGGCGCACACGCCGTGCGCCGGCTCGTACAGCCGGGTCACGAGGTGGTCATTGGCGCGCGCGGAACGAACGTGACTCCGCCGGATGGCAGCCGGGCACTGCCGTTGGATCTGGCCTCGCTCGACAGCGTGCGGCGCTTCGCCGATGACGTGCGCTCCCGGGCGGGCACCGCCGGGATCGACCGGTTGGTGCTCAACGCCGGGGTGCAATTCACGGACAACGGCCAGCGCAGTGTCGATGGTTTCGAGAAGGCCTTCGCCGTCAACCATCTCGCCCACTACCTGCTGGCGCGGCTGCTCCTGCCCGAGGTCGCCGAGGGCGGAGGAGTCGTCCTCACCACGAGTGACACGCACGACCCGAAAATCGTCCCGGTCGGCCCCAGGACCCTTGATGTGCAGGAACTCGCACATCCGAGCAAGCGGGTCAGCGGGTTTCGAACCTACGCCGCCTCGAAGCTCTGCAACCTGCTGACCGCGCGCTCTCTCAGCGTGCTCAAAGAGGTGCAGGACCGTGGTATCACTACGATCGCCTACAACCCGGGGCTTACGGGTGGCACGGCACTGTTCCGCAACCAATCACGGCTGAGGCGTACTGTCGGTCCTGCGATGATGCCTCTGCTATCCGCGCTCCTCGGCAGATCCCACCCACAGTTTCACCTCGGGACGCCGGAGCGCGCCGGCGAGGCCTTGGCCGACCTGGCCTTGGGGGCGGCAGCCCCTCCGCCCGGTCACGTCTACGCCTCACTGGTCGCGGGTGACCTCACCTTCCCTGAGCCGTCCGAACTGGCCCGCGACGACGATGCACGCGATCGGCTGTGGCGGGACAGCGCGGCCATGGTCGGTCTTCCGGCTTGATCGCCCAGTCCTGACACGACTCCGAGCACGGCGCCCACTCGTCTCGCGGACCGCGTCGTCAGTCCTGCGGAGCCGATCGATCCCTGCGGTGCGTCTCGGCCACCACGGCGAACAGCAGGCCGCCGAGCATGGTCGCGTTCTTGTGGAACTGGATGCGCTGGAGTTTGCGGGTCGCGGAGTCCTCGATCTCCCAGAAGGCGTGCCCGGCCAGGGTGGTGGGGACGAGGGAGGCCGCGATCGCGACCGCCGATATCCGGGGCAGCACGCCGATCGCGAGCATTCCACCGGCGACCGTCTGCACGGCGGCGTTGCCCCGTACGACGAGTTCGTCGTCGGGCAGCGGCACGACCTTGCGGATCTTGGCGAGGAGAGGTGCCGCCTGCTGCACGCGGCCACCGGGCTCGCGAACGGCGTCGGCTCCGAGCACTGCGTAGGTCGAGCCGGTCAGTACGCGCGCGCCGGCGCGCATGAGTGCCGTGACCATGACGTTGGGTCCCTTCTGGTCGGACGACGAATCGGTTGTTGGGGAGCCGGCCGGGTACCGGTCATCGTCTCACCATCGCCGGATCACAAGCGCAGCAGGCGTTCGGCGTTCTGGTGGGCGATCTTTGCGCGGTCGGTTTCGCTGACGGGTGCGGTGCGCAGGAACTCGGTGGCGGTGGGCATGTCCTCGAAGGGGTAGTCGGTGCCGAAGAGGATGTGCTCGGGTCCGAGTGCGAGCAGGGCGCACAGCAGCGGCGGTGCGGAGCAGACCCCGCTGGTGGTGATGTAGAGGTTGTGCCGCAGGTACTCCGAGGGGTTCCCGCGCGCGAGCTCGACACCGTGGTGGTTGTGGAACGCCCAGCGTGAGTCGAGCCGCCACAGCACGTACGGCAGCCCCTCCCCCATGTGCCCGAGCAGGAGCTTGGCCTCGGGGAAGTCGTCGAAGACACCTCCGAAGATCAGCCGCAGCACGTGCGAGGCGGTGTCGGTGCCCCAGCTCCACATCGGTCCGATGAGCTCCGGGTGGCCGTCGATCACGTGCGGGACGTCGACGCCGTTGGCGGGGTGGAGGTAGAGCGGGACGTCGAGGCCCTCTGCGTGTTCCCACACCACACGCAGGGACGGGTCGTCGAGGTAGCGGCCCTGGGTGTGCGCGTTGACCAGCGCCCCGCGCATGCCGAGTTGCGTCACCGCGCGTTCCAGCTCTTTCGCCGCGGCCTTGGGGTCCTGCAGCGGCAGCGCGGCGAAGCCGGCGAACCGGGTGGGATTCTCCGCGATCACCGAGGCGAGCAGGTCGTTCACGGCGGCGGCCCGGTCGACGGCGGTCGCCGGGTCCGGTTCGGCCTGGATGCCGGGCGAGTTGAGCGAGAGGACCTGCACGTCCAGGCCCGCGGCGTCCATCGCCGCGAGGCGGCCCTCGGCGAGGTCCAGCAGGCGCTCGGAGGCCGCCCGCCATCGCTCCGGCTGGGCGATGGACGCCGATCCGGCGCCATAGGCCGCCAGGTCCGCGGTGACGAAGTGCTCCTCGAGGCCGATCGTCCGCATTCCGGCTCCTGATTCACTATTGTGCATTGACTTTATCGATGGTGAAGCATACGGTCCGGCGGTGTCAAACCTTCGGGGAGATGAGGAGGGCCGGATGGCGGAGCCGGACACCGTGAGCGGTGGCTCGGGCACGCGGCAGACGACGGCGGACGTCGCCGTGGTCGGCTACGGACCCGTCGGCATGGCCGTGACGGCGTTGCTGGGGCAGGCCGGACACCGGGTGGTGGCCGTCGAGCGGTACGCCGGGCTGTACAACCTGCCGCGAGCCGCGACGTTCGACGACGAGACGATGCGTACGCTCGCCCGGCTCGGAGTGGCCGAACGCCTGCTGCCGAACCTTCGCGTGCAGCGCACGTACGAATGGCGCAACGGCGGAGGCGACCTGCTCATCGAGCAGCGGTTCACCGAGGCCGGCCGCAGCGGCTGGGCCGAGTGGTACATGATGTACCAGCCCGATCTGGAGGCGTCCTTGGACGGCGTCTGCCGGTCGCTGCCGACGGTGCGGGTCCGGCACTCCAGCCCGGTCGTGGACGTGGAGCAGGACCACGAAGGCGTCGTCCTGACCGTTGATAGCCCGCAGGGCACGGAACGGATCTCGGCCCGCTATGTCGTGGCCTGCGACGGCGGCAACAGCTTCGTCCGGCAACGCCTGGACATAGCTCAGGACGACTACGGTTTCTCCGAGCCGTGGATGGTGTGCGACTTCCGCTTCCGCCGCCCGGTGGACGTGCCGCCCGCATTGCAACTCGGAGATCCGCACGGCCCGACGTCGATCATCTCGATCGGACTCGCGCACCACCGCTTCAGCTTCATGCTCGATTCGGAAGCCGACTTCGAGGTCGAGCGCGAGCCGGAGCGCGTGTGGAGGCGGGTCGCCCGCTACCTGCAGCCGGACGACGCCGACCTCATCCGGGTCGCCACCTACACCTTCCGCTCACTGATCTCGGACGACTGGCGGCGCGGCCGCATCCTCCTGGCGGGGGACGCCGCGCACCAGATGCCTCCGTTCCTCGGCCAGGGAATGTGCTCGGGCATCCGGGACGCCCAGAACCTGGCGTTCAAACTGGACCTGATCCTGCGCGGCACGGCGCAGGACGACCTGCTCGACACCTATCAGCGCGAGCGCGAGCCGCACGTGCGGGCGGTGACCGAGAAGGGCATCGAACTGGGGCACATGCAGACCATCCGCGACCCCGAGCGCGCCACCGCCCGCGATCGGGAGCTGCTGGCCCGGCGAACCGCCGCCCGTGAACCCGAGACCTTCCGCTTCCCCGGCCTGGACGACGGACTCCTCGCACGGACTTCGGGCCCTGGCCGGGGGCTCCTCTCCGTGCAGGGCATGGTGGACGACGGGGACCGTTGCGACCGGCTCGATCAGCTCCTCGGCCCGGGTTTCCACCTGATAGTCGACCAGGCCATGCTCGCGAGCCTCGGCCGGACCGAGACACTGGCCGCGCTGCGGCAGGCCGGCGTGCGCGTCGCCGCCCCGGGCGAGCGAGCCGCCGAACATCCGATCGCGACCGTGGTGCGCGACGTCCACGGCACCTATCGGCGCTGGTTCGCCGGCCTGGGCTGCTCGGTGGTCGCCGTCCGGCCGGACTTCTACGTGTTCGGCACCGCCAGGAACGCCGACGAGACGGCGGCGCTCACGCAAGAGCTGCTGTCGGTGGTGGGTGAAGTCGCAACGCGATCAGAAATCACGGAGGGTCGATCTGCGGACGATCGGTCTTGAGGAACACTTCCTTACGCACGAGTTGGCCGCGTCGACGTCCCGCACGTGATGTCCGGGCACCCAGAGCTCATTGGACCGATATCGCGCCAGACGTGGAACTTGTAGGCCGAGTCAGCCCCGGCCCCGCGGGCGGGCCGGTGCGTATGCTGCCCTTGCCGGAACAGGCTTTCATCCTTACTTGGGGCGTGGGGGTCGGCGTGTTGGATCAGGCTTTGATTGCCCTGGCTTCGGCCGGTGGGGTGGCGGTGGTCCAGGCGGCCGGCACAGACGTCTGGCAAGGGTTCCGGGAGCGGGTGGCGCGCACCTTCGGTCGTGGCGCCGCACAGGAAGCGATTCTGGCCAGGCTGGACCGGACGGCGGCCGAGTTGGAGAACGCCGCCCCTGACGAGGCCGAGCAGGTACGCGATGCCGCGGTAGCCGCCTGGCGCATTCGTTTCCGGGACTTGATGGAGGACCTGGACGAGGGCGACAGGGAGCAGGCGGCCGCCCGGCTTCGTGAGTTGGTGGACCTGGCCGAGCAGGCCGGTGGCGGTGTCTCGGCTGCGGACGAGGGCATCGCCATCGGCGGCGACGTGCACATCCAGGCTCAGAACCAGGCAGCGGCCGCTGTGAAGATGGGCGAGGTGACCATCGGAAACCCTCCCTCGCCGGGCGCGGACCAGAGCTGACGCCGCCCGGGGCCCGCCGCGCTCCGCACATCACCGCGCACACGTCGATCTTTGCGCAGACGGGTTCGGTCGCAGCCCATCACATCGACCGGGTCGACTATCACGCCGCGCCGCGGCCTCCGGTCGCCTGGCCGGTGCGGGTGGGTGCGGTCCCGCCCTTGAGTTCCGCTTTCCAACCGCGCCCAGACCTGCGCGAGCGGATCGACGAGGCCGGGGCGGAACACACCGCGTTGGTCCTCTCCGGTGGCGGCGGTGTGGGAAAGTCCCAGCTGGCCGCCGCATGCGCCCATCAGGCCCTGACAGCCGGGACCGACGTGGTGGTCTGGGTGGACGCCGCAGAGACCGGGCGGATCATCACCGGCTATGCCACCGCCGCGCTCCGGGTCCACGCGCCCGATGCATCGGGGCAGGACGCCGAGTCCGACGCGGAGGCGTTTCTGGACTGGCTGGCCGCCACCTCCCGGTCATGGCTGGTCGTGCTCGACGGCGTCGCCGATGTGGAGAGCGCCGATCCGTGGTGGCCGCCGCCGTCGCGCGCCAGCGTCGGCCGCGTGCTGGCCACCACCCGGCGCCGGGACGCTCGGCTGTCCGGCGGCGGGCGGGCGCTCATCGAAGTCGACACCTTCGCCCCCGCCGAATCCGACGCCTACCTGCGGGCCCGGCTCACTGACGTGAACATGGTCCACCTGCTGGACGCGCAGGCCGCGAATCTGCCGGGTGAACTGGGGCACCTGCCGCTGGCTCTGGCACACGCCGCCGCATACATGATCAACGAAGAGGCGGCCTGTGCGGACTACCTCCGGCTCTTCACCGGCCGGCGGTCTCGTCTGGAGGCGCTGCTGCCTCCGGAGGCCGACACCGAAGGCTACGGCCGACCGGTCGCCGCGGCCCTGCTGGTGACGCTGGACGTGGTCCAGCGCCGTGTTCCGGAGGGCTTGGCAGCGCCGGCCCTGTGGCTGGTTTCCCACCTGGACCCGGCCGGGCACCCGCTGAGCCTGTGGGCCGACGAGGCCGTCACCGAATACCTGACCGCTCATCGCACGTCCACTCCCGAGCCGGTCGAGGTCACCGCGCAAGAGGCCAGGGCCGCTCTCCGCCTCCTGCACCAGTACAGCCTGATCAGCTGCGATTCGCGGGAGGGCGCCCGCGCGGTGCGCAGCCACGCGCTGACCGCCCGCGCCGCCCGCGAGAGCGCCCCCTCGACCGCGTCCACCGCAGCAGCAAAGGCCGCCGCCGACGCCCTGGTGAGCATCTGGCCCGAACAAGCACACGCCGACTTCGACCTCGCCGCTGTAGTGCGTGCCAACGCCGATACCGTGACCGCGTTGGCCGGCGACCTGTTGTGGCACGACGACGGCCATCCGCTGCCGTACCTGGCCGGGTCCAGTCTGGTGGGTGCAGGCCTTTACGGCCCCGCGATCGCCCACTGGCAGCGGGTCGTCACCGATGCCGAGCGGCTGCTGGGCGCGGAGCATCCCGCCACCCTGTACGCCCGGACCCCTCTGGTCGAGGCGTATCGGCTGGCAGGGCGCGTACAGGAGGCGATCCTCGCCGGGGAGCGTCTCGCCGCCGACCTCGAGCGGCTCTGGGGCGAGGACGACTCCGAAACCGTGTCCGTCCGCGCCACCTTGGCCACCTGCTACTGGCTGGCGGGGCGCATCCCGGAGGCGATCTCCGCCTTGGAGCGGGCTGCCACCGAAATGGCGCGGCTCCTGGGCGAAGACCACCCAGAGGCCATCGCGGCCCGCCACAATCTGGCCGCCTGCTACGCGCATTCGGGACGCGCGCAGGAGGCGATCGCCTTGGAAGAGGCGGTCTTGGCCGACCATGAGCGGCTGCGGGGCCGGGATGATCCCGGCAGCCTGGCCGCTCGCAGCGTCCTGGCCGGAGCCTACGTGGAAGCGGGGCGTGCGGAGGAAGGCATCGCTCTTCAGGAGCTGGTCGTGGCGGATCGCGAGCGGATCTTGGGCGAGGACCATCCCACCACTGTGGAGACCCGCAGCAACCTGGCCGGCCACTACCTGCAGGCGGGGCGCCTGACGGAAGCGATCACGCTGGCCCGGAGGGTCGTCGCCGACTTCGAACGGCTGCAGGGCGAGGGCCACCCGGACGTGGTCACGGCCCGCAGTAATCTGGCCGCCCTCTACTCGCAGGCGGGACACCTGGAGGAAGCGGTCCCTTTGCAGGAACGCGCCGCCGCCGATTGCGAGCGCGTCCTTGGGGCCGCTCACCCCGACACCCTCTTGGCCATGAGAAATCTGGGCCACACCTACTCGAAGGTCGGCCGCCACAAGGAAGCGGCCCCGCTGATGGAGCGGGTCGTCGCCGACTCCGAACGGGTCCTCGGAGAGGAGCATCCCGACTCCGCGGACGCACGCGAGATTCTGGGCCTGTGCTACGCCGAGACGGGACGCATAGAGGAAGCGATCCCTCTGCTGGAGCGGGCCGCAGCCGACAATGAGCGGCTCCTATCCGCGCACCATCACCTCACCATCACGTCCTGGATCAACGTGGCCGCCGCCTACTCGAAGGTGGGCCGTACCCAGGAGGCCATCGCGCTGCTGGAGAGGCTCGTCGCCGACACGGTACGGACGCTCGGGCCCCACCACCCCGACACGCTCGAGTCCCAAGCAGCCCTGGCCTTCTGCTATCGCAAGGAGCGACGCCTCGGAGCCGCCCTCACGGTCCTAACGCAGATGGCCGGCGCCTCCATCCGAGCCCGGTGGAACAGGCAGCCGAAGTAGGCCACCGACATGGGCGGGGGGGAGGCGCCGGGCAGGCAGTGCCGCCGTGCATGCCGGCGACCCGGCTCATGCGCCGCCAACCGCAGCTCTCGCGGCAGATTCGACCTACATCACCGGTCGGGGACTACGCCCAGGCGGGATCACGGCCGGTCAGGCCGAGGACGCGGTCCAAGGTGGGTGCGTCGGCCGGCACCGCGACCTCCGGTCCGTACATGCCCATCTCCCGCCCCTGCTCCACCCCGGCGAGCACCGTGTCGTGCAGATGCTCCAGCAGGTCGGCGGGCAGTTCCAGCCGCTGCCCGGTCGCGACCGCCAGGTCCCAGCCGTGCAGGGCCAGCTCGCCGGTGATCATGTCGCCCAGGACGGGCGCCGGCAGCGTCTGCGGCGTGCCCATGCTCGTCTCGCCCTCCCAGGCGCTCGGCGGCGCCCACGACGAGGTGATGTCGTCCAGCAGGGCGAGCAGACGGCCGCGCCAGTCGCCGGCCGCCAGGTCCACATCGGACTCGGCGGCCGCCAGCTGCGGAACGGATTCCTTGCGGCCGCCGCCGGCGAGTGACGGGCCCCAGAACAGGAGGTGGTTGACCAGTGCCCGCACGTCGTACTCCGTGCACGGAGTCTTGTTGGCGAGCTGGTCGTCGGTGATGGTGCGGGCGACTGCGGCCATGGCCTCGGCAGCGTTGGACAGATGTGACATGGCGGCGAGGCTAGGCGGCCTGGACAGGAGGGGTATTGGATAAAGGCGACGTACACTCTGCCGGGTGGAGCGGGACGTTCGTGAGCTGCGGGGTGCGTGGAGCAGGTATCAGCGCCACACGTTCCACGACCCGTCGCCGGCGCTCACGCCGTGGGTGGAGCGGTACTGGGAGGCTTGCTGGGACTACGCCGAGCCCTACCGGCAGAAGATCGTGCCGTACCCGAACGTGCACCTTTCGTTCGGCGGCGGCCGCGCGGACGTCAACGGCGTGTGCAGCGGCTACCAGATCAAGGTCCTCGAAGGCCGCGACCAGGTCTTCGGCGTCGCGTTCCGGCCGGGCTGCTTCCGCCCGTTCCTCGGTGCCGCCGTCTCGACGATCACCGACCGCGTCGTCCCGGCGGCCGAGGTTTTCGGCCCGGACCTGCCCACGACGCTCGACGTGGCGACCGTGGACGCGTTCCTGCTGAAACACCTGCCGGACGACGACACCCGAGTGCGCCAGGCGGTGGGCGCGGTCGAGCTGATCGCCGAGGACAAGGCCGTGACCAGGGTCGAACGCCTCGCCGGCGAGCTGGGGTTGAGCGTGCGGGGGCTGCAACGGCTGTTCGCGGAGTACGTCGGCATCGGACCCAAGTGGGTGATCCGCCGCTACCGCCTGCACGAGGTGACCGCACGCATGGCCGCCGGCGGGGCGATCGACTGGGCTGCGCTGGCGGCGGACCTCGGCTACGTCGACCAGGGCCACTTCATCCGCGACTTCAAGGCCATGTTCGGCGAACAGCCGACCTGGTACGCGCAGCGGTATTAGTCCGCCTCCCCGGATTCGAGTCTGGTCGCGTCCCGGCGCAGAGCCCTCCCGACAGGGGTTCGGCACGGCGTCACAGGCGAAGTAGGCGCTCCGCGTTCTCGTGGGCGATCTTGCGCTTGGACTCCTCCGGAAGGTCGGCCTGTTCGAAGAAGGGGAGGGCGCCCTCGTTGCCGATGAAGGGATAGTCGACCGCGAACACGATGCGCTCCAAACCGACCGTCTCCAGGCAGAACCGCAACTGCGCCTGGCTGAACATGCCGCTCGGAGCGATGTGGACGTTCTGCCGGAAGTACTCGTCGAAGGAGCGCTCCAGCTTGGTCGCGCGCTGCGGCAGGGCCTCGTTGACGCGGTCCAGGTAGAAGGGGATCATCTCGCCCCAGTGGCCCAGGATGATCTGAAGGCCGGGGTACCGGTCGAAGGTTCCGGAGTGGACCAGATGAAGGAAGTGGACCGCGGTCTCCTGGTGCCAGCCCCAAGCGCTGGTCTGCAGGCGGGTGGCGACCACGGGCGACAGGCCTCCTGAGTAGTCGGTCTCGGTGATCGTGCGCGGAGGCACGCCGGGATGCAGGAAGATCGGAACGTCGAGGGCGGCCGCCTTGGCGAGGATCGGGTCGAAACGCGGGGCGTCGAGGAACTCCCCATCCGTGCGCCCCAGGATCATGGTGCCCACGAAACCCAGTTCGCCGACGCAGCGGTCCAACTCCGCGGCTGCGGCCTCGGGGACGGTGGTCGGCAGGGCGGCGAAGGCGGCGAACCGGTCGGGGTAGGCGCGCACAGCGGCGGCGGACCTGTCGTTGGCGGCGCGGACGACTTCGGGCGCGACGTCCGGAGGCACCTGCTGGGGACCGAGGCAGGACAGCACCTGCATGGTGATGCCGCCGGCGTCCATGTCGGCGATCCGTCGCTCGGCCAGGTCCGTGAGCACCTCGGCGCGGGGCGAGTAGGGCAGGCCTGACGCCGGATCGTATGCGGTCCCGAAATCGGGGCTCAACGCGGTGGCGGCCGGCGCGCCCGCCCTGCTGACGCCCGGATCGACGAAGTGCTCCTCAAGAGCGATGATCTTCACTGGACGGTTCCTTTCGACATCGCGGGCGGGCCGGCCAATGGCCGAGTGCCTCCGTGCAGGCGCTGCCGGGCTTGCGGAGCCGATCCCCCTTGCGAGGGCTTTCCCCGGCAATGGCGAAACAGCCGGCGGGGTGCGGCGATACCGGCTTTGGTGCTCTACATCGCCGTCGCCTGCAAGCTCTCACCATTTCACCATTGTGCATTGACTTCATGGATAGTGAAGCATGCGGTCCGGCAGTGTCAAACCTCGGCGAGGTGAGGAGCAGACCGGACGCCGCCACCCCGACTGCCGTCGATCATGGTGGCCGGCGGCTGGATCCTCTCCTCCGGCCTGCTCGGCGCGGCGCCGGCCGCGTTGGTCCCCGCCACGGGGACGCGCGGCGACAAGGCCCCGGCCAGCTCGCCGGCCAGGATCCCGACCTCGGCGGGCGCGCCAACGCCGTAGCCCGCCCGCCAGTAGGATCCTTGCCGTGCCAGACCAGCAGCACGTCCCCGAGGCGCCCGACGAATCCGCGGCGGCTCCGGCGCGCCAGGGCATCCAGTCGGTCGAACTCGCAATGACGGTCCTGCAGGCGCTCGAGGAGGGTCTCGGCCCGATGAGCCTGACCCAGATCGCGAGCGCGAGCGCGATGGGGCCGAGCAAGGCCCACCGGTATCTGGTGAGCCTGGCGCGGGTCGGGCTCGTCGCCCAGTCGCCGAGCACGGGGCTCTACGACCTGGGCCCGGCGATGCGCCGGCTGGGAATCGAGTCATTGCGCCGGATGGACGAGGTCGGCCTGGTGACCCAGCACCTCCCCGGTCTGCGGGATCGGACGGCCCACGCGGTCAACCTCGCCGTGTGGGGGGAGAACGGCCCGGTGATCGTGCGGTGGGAGTACGGCGCCTACGCCCTTCCCATCACCGTCCGCGTCGGGGCCACGATGCCGCTGCTGACCTCGGCGGTGGGCCGGGCCTTCTTCGCCTACCTGCCCGACACGCTCACCGGACCGGTGCTGCGCGCTCAACTGGAGACCGACGAGCGAGGCACCCCCGCGCAAGAGGAGATGGCGCGGATCAGATCCGATGTGCTCCGTGACGGTGTCGCCGTCACCTCGGGCGGGGTGATCCCCGGGATCGTCTCGCTCGCCGCCCCGGTGTTCACGGCGGGCGATTCACTTCCTCTCGTCGTCGCCCTGGCCATGCCGGCCCGCGTGGTCTCCGAGAAGGACCTGGCCGGTCTGGCGGAGGAATTGCGGCGGTCGGCGCAGGCCATGTCCGAAGAGCTCGGCGCCTCCTGGCCGCCGGAAAAGCCCTGATCCGGCCCCGCACCTGAGCGTCGCACGCCGGCGGCGGGCGATCTCGCATCCGCTGCCGCGATGCTTGCTGTTATCACATATAGCGTTTATCCTCGCAGCATCCGGGTTCCGGCCGTCGGGGGCGTTGCGCGGCGGCCCGGCCAGGCCTTTCCCAAGGCGTTGCATCCCCTCGCCCGCGGCCGCGCGGGGCGAGCAGAACCGTCACACCACCCCCTGGCAGGAGGCCGATGATGGCCCAGCAGCGCGAGACCCTGACCTTCGAGGTCGACGGGCACAAGATCACGGCGCTCGCCGCCGGCACCGCCGCCGACAGCGGCAGGCCACTGATCGTCGCTTTGCACGGCGGCACCTACACCGCGCGCTACTTCGACGTGGCAGGAGCGGACCAGGGCTCGTTCCTGGACGTGGCCGGCCGCGCCGGCTACCGGGTCGTCGCCTTCGATCGCCCCGGCTACGGCGGCAGCACACCGCTCGACCCGGACGCCAACACCTTCGCCCGCCACGTGGAACTGCTCGACTCCGCCATCGGGCAGGCGGTCGAGCGCTCCGGCGCCGGCGGCGTGTTCCTGGTCGGCCATTCGATCGGCGGCATGATCGCGCTGATGATCGCCGCGGGCGACCCGGGCTTCCCGCTGATCGGCGTGTCCGCCACCGGGATGGGGGCGGTCATCCCGCCGGGCGGCGCAGCCGAGGCGCTCGGTTCCCTGCCCCCCGACCAGACGGTGGACCTGCCCTACGACCAGCGCGACCAGGTGATGTTCGGGCCGGAGTCCACCTACGGCCGAGGAGGGCTGGAGCAGGCGCACGGCTCCTACGCCCCGGTACCCGTCCGGGAGCTCGTCCAGGCGCCGAGGTGGCCGAAGGAGCACCTGCCCGACGTCGCACCGCGCGTCCGCGTCCCCGTGCACAACACCCTCGCCGAGTTCGACGCGCTCTGGGACAGCACCCCGGAGAACGTCGACCGGTTCGCCGCGATGTTCACCGCGGCGCCCTTCGTGGACGCGAGCGTCGCCCGCGGCACCGGGCACTGCATCGACCACCACACCCTCGGGTTCGCGCTGCACCTGCGACAGCTGGCGTTCGCCGAGGAGTGCGCCGCCTGGGCCAGGCAGAACGCCGAGAGCGCGCGCTGATGTCCCCGGGCGAGAGCGGCCCCCTCCCACGCAGAGTCCAGGTCCTCATCGCAGGAGGCGGCCCGGTCGGGCTCGCGGCGGCCGTCGAACTCGGCGGGCGGGGCATCGGCTGCCTGGTCGTCGAACCGCGTGCCGCCGTCTCCACCGCCCGGCCGCGCTGCAAGACCATCAACGTCCGCACCATGGAGCACCTGCGCCGCTGGGACTTGGCTGACCGGTTGCGCGAGCGCGCTCCGCTGCCCGCCTCCTGGTCGCAGGAGGTCGTGTTCTGCACCTCGCTGACCGGCCACGAACTCTCGCGCTTCACCGGGGTCCTCGGCCTCAGCCCAGAAGGAGACCGGTTCCCCGAGATCGGTCAGCAGGTCCCCCAGTACGTCCTGGAGGAACTCCTCCGCGAGGCCGTCGACGGCCTCGACGCGTGCGAACTCGTGCTCGGCAGCCGGGTCACCGCGGTACGGCAGGGCGACGACCTGGTGACCGTCACCGTCGAGGACGCCTCAGGGGGCGAAAGCACGGTGACCGCCGACTACGTGATCGGCTGCGACGGCCCGCGCAGCATCGTCCGCGAGCAGATCGGCGCCTCCTACAGCGGCGGCGAGGCGCTCCGGCCCAACTTCGGAATGGTCTTCAGGTCCCCCGGCCTCTGGAGCCATGTGAAGCACGGGCCGGCGGTCCAATACTGGGTGGTCAACCCGTCCGCGCCGGCGCTGGTCGGTCCGATCGACCGGGACGGGACGTGGTGGGCGATCGCCTTCGGCGTCGACCGGGAGGCCGGTGAGCGCCGCGCGCGGGACATCATCGACGGCCTGGCCGGCCGGCCGGTGCGGGCCGACGTGCTGTCCACCGATCCCTGGACGGCGCGGATGCAGATCGCCGACCGCATGCGCGACCGCCGCGTGTTCCTCGCCGGTGACGCCGCGCACCTCAACCCTCCGTTCGGCGGCCACGGCCTCAACACCGGCATCGGGGACGCGGTCGACCTCGGCTGGAAACTCGCGGCCGTCCTGAACGGATGGGGCGGCCCGGACCTGCTCGACGGCTACGAGACCGAACGGCGCCCCATCCAGGAGCGCATCATCGGCGAGGCGACGTCGAACATGCGGGTGCTGTCCACCGAACTGCTCGCCGACAACCTCGATGCCGGCGACGAAGCGGGCGCCCGTGCCCGCGAAGCGGCGGGCGCCCGCATCCAGGAGACGAAGAAGGCGGAGTTCCACTCCCTCGACCTCATCCTCGACATTCACATCACCACGTCGCCCGTCATCGCCTTCGAAGAGTCAACGGCCGTCGACGGAGACGCCGGCTCGCCGGGAACGCGTTTGCCTCACCGCTTCCTTGCAGACGGCGGATCGCTCTACGACCTGCTGGGCCCCGACCTGACGCTGCTCGTGCTGGACGGCGCGACCGGAAAGGAGACGATCGAGGACGCGGCCGCAGCGCTCGGTGTTCCGCTGAAGACCGTCGAACTTCCCTGGGAGACCGGTGCCGGCCGTGGCGGGGCAAGGCTCCTTCTCGTCCGTCCGGACCAGATCGTGGCCTGGGCCGGCGAGAAGGCCCCGGCGGACGCCGCCGCTCTGATCGACAAGGTCAGAGGTGTGAGGACCGGGAGCCTTCCGCCGCTCTGAGCGATCCCGGCACGGCGGCTGCGGCGGCTCGTGCCGGCCGGATCCTTCGCAGGTCCGGCCGGCGCGAGCCGGGTCACGGGGTCAGGCGGCCGGGGAGTACTCGATGCCGCCGGCCCAGATGCGCTGGATGTTCCGGGTCGCACGGATGTCGGCGGTGGGGTCGCCGTCGACGAGGACCAGGTCCGCGCGGTAGCCGGTGCTGATGACCCCGCGATCGGGCAGCCCGAAGGACTGGGCCGGAAGGATCGTCGCGGCCCGCAGCGCCTCGACGGTGCCGAGACCGGCCTGGACGAGAAGCTCCAGTTCATGGTGCAGGCTGGTGCCGAAGGCGGGCTGCACCGGGATGCCCTGCTTGTGGTTGGAGTCGGTCCCGGCGAGAATCCGGACACCCGCCTGGTGCAGGATGCCGACGCTGTCGCGCGCCGCGGCGTAGCTCAGGCCGGGAATGCCGAGTGCGGCGAAGCCTTCCATCATGGTCAGGGTCGGGACCGAGACCCGCTTGCCGGAGAGGTACCGCGCCGCCGTGGCGGTGGTCAGAGCGGTGTCGAGCGGGACGTGGTGGATCATGTCCGCGCCGGCCAGCAGGGCCTCGTCGACCGCGGCGGACGATGTGGCGTGCGCCATGACGAGCTTGCCGTAGGCGTGCGCCGCGGCGGCCAACGCGTCGAGCGTGGCCTGGTCGAGTCCCGGGATGTCCACGATGAGCTTGATGTAGTCCGATCCTTCGGCGACCCGGGCGGTCACGAACCGTTGCGCCTGGTCGGGGCCGGTCACCAACTCCGATTGCGGGAACCCGGGGAGCCGGCTCTCGACGCTTCCGGGTGCGGCGGCGGGAATGCCGGCGCTGCGGATGTCGGTCAGCCCGGTGCGGTGGCGCAGCGAGTTCACCAGCGAAGGGGGCCAGCAGGCCATGTCCAGGGCCGTGGTCACGCCGTAGCCGGTCAGCTGCTCGAGGGTGCCGACGTCCTCCAAGTGGACGTGGGCGTCGATCAGCCCGGGGAGCAGCGTCGCGCCCTTCGCGTCGATCGTCTTCGCGCCCAGCGGGCTGAAGCCGATCCGCCCGTTGTCGATCACCACGGTGCGGGGGTCCGTGAGACCCCGGCCGTCGAAGACGCGCACGTTGGTGAGGGCGATCTTCTCGAACGTTCCGGCGCCTTGCGTGTCCGCGGCGGCGCGGGACGCCTGCAGCAGCGCGGGCCCGGCGGCCGCCGCGATGCCCGCGGCCGCCGCGTTCTTGAAGAACGTGCGCCTCGTCCATTCGGTGGTGCTCATCGCCATCGTGTCCTTTCGGGGGTCGGCGACATCCGGCGTGACGATCCGGCGGGGTCGACGGCCTCGCCTGACGAACCCCGGCCGCCTGTTTCGACCTGCCGGCGCGGGTGTAGCGGAGAAGGGCGGGTTCGTCCGATCGCGATGCCGCACGCGGCGGTGGCGCCGGCGATCGGTGCGGCGGCCCCGGTGTCCGCCTACCGGAGGGCGGGACCGGGAGCCTCTGTGCGCCGCCCTGAAGGTAGCCGTGATATTTGATAACAACAAGACCCGACTTCGCCTCCGATCCCCCGGAACCGGGTCGCCGCACGCTCCGGCACCTGCCGCACACCGGCCGCCGGCGGCCCCCAGGGAAGCGAAGCCTGCTGGTCGGGGCCGAGCGACCGGCGGCTCAGTGCACCGACCAGAACGAGGGACCGACACCCGAAGGCGGGCCGAAATACCTGGCCTGGATCCGTATTTCGGACGCCCTTATCTTTCTCTTCACTCACCACCCGGCAGGCTCGACGGCAGCGCGAGTCGCTGTTGCCGAGAGGTGCGACGGTCATCAAATTAACCATGCACATTAGTCTGGCAAGCCCTCTTGACTCGGATCTAGCCTGCATTCATCATCTCCATAATCATCATGCTGATTACGGGAGACGGCAGACGGGTGTCCTGATACTCGGCTGCCTCATCTTCCTCGTGGACGGCTACGACCTGTACGCGCTCGGAACCGTCGGCCCGAGCCTGCTGCACTACGCGCCTTGGGGCGCCGGTTCCGGAACGCTCGGGATGCTCGGAAGCGTGACCGCCCTGAGCATGCCGTTCGGGTCGGTGCTGGCCGGCTGGGCGGCGGACCGCATGGGCCGGCGCACGCCGCTGGCCCTTGCCATGGCCTGGATCTCGCTGTCCATGCTCGGCACCGCCATCGCGCCCGGCCTCGCCCTCTTCGCCTCGGGACGCTTCTGCACCGGCCTCGGCATCGGCGCGCTCGCACCGCTGGTCAGCGCCTATGCCACGGACGGGGCACCGCCGCGGCGCCGGACGCTGCACCTGGCCATCGTCCTCGGTTTCGTCCCCGTCGGCGGGTCCCTCTCCGGGCTGTTCGGCAGGCTGCTGCTTCCCGGCCTGCACTTCCAGTGGCTGTTCCTGTTCGGCGCGGTGCCCGGCCTGCTCGTCCCGGTGATCTGGCGGATGGTGCCCGCCGGGCGGGCGGCCGACGCGGACACCGCGCACGCCGCGCACGCCGGCGGGGCCGGACACGGACGGGCCGGTCTCGCCGAACTGTTCGCCCCCGGGAGCCGGCGCGGAACCGTCCTGTTCGCGATCACCTCGTTCATGAGCATGGTGCTGGTCTTCAGCACCACGTCGTGGCTGCCGACGGTGATGATGAAGTCCGGCTACGACCTCAGCTCGTCGCTGGAGTTCTCGATCGCGTTCACCGTCGGGGCGTCGGCCGGTGGTCTCGGCGTCTCGCTGCCGGCCGACCGCGGTCACCTCAAGTCCGTCACCCTGGGCAGCTTCCTGCTCGCCGCCGTGGCGCTGTTCGCGCTCAGCACGCCGCAGCCGCGCCCGGTGCTGCTGGTGGTGTCCGCGCTGGCCGGCCTCGGCTCGCTGAACGGCTTGAACCTGCTGATCTCCTGCATGACCGCCTTCTACCGGCCCCGGCTGCGCGGCACGGGTCTGGGCTTCGGACTCGGCGTCGGGCGCATCGGCGCCATCGCCGGTCCGAGCTACGTCGCGGCCGTCACCGCCGTGATCGCCTCGCCCAAGGCCGGGTTCGTGGCCTTCATGGTGCCCGCCGTGCTCGGCGCGGCGACGCTCGCGCTACTGCCGCGCAGGCTTTCCCCTCCCGCCGGGGAGGCGGTCCCCACGCATGAGGCCGCGCCCGTCATCCCGTAGCCGCCTCTACGGGGGCCGGCCAAGGCCCGCCCCCGTTGAGCGGAACAGCCGAGCCGGCGCAGCGGTCAGGAACGGGGCGTGTCCCCGAGGGCGCCGAGAGCGATCTGCTCGTTGCGCGACAGATGCTGTTCGATGCCCGCGGCGGCCGTGTCCGGGTCGCGGGAGCGGAACGCCGCGACGAGGTCCACGTGCGCCTTCCCGCGACGCTCGTGTTCGGCCGGATCCGGATCGAGCTTGCCGAAACCGATCCGGATGTAGCGTTCACCGGCCCGCCAGAGCGTGGTCAGGATCCGGATGTCCCAGGTCGTCGCGGCGGGTGCAAGGAGCGCGAGGTGGAACGCGTGGTGCCCCTCGTAGATGTCGGCCATGCCGTGCTCCCGGACGCCGAACCCGGCGGCCTGCGCGTCCAGCGCGTCCAGCTCCTCGTCGGTCAGCAGGACGCAGGAGCGCCTGGCGATCTCCGGCTCGAGGGTCCGCCGAAGCCGGTAGATCCCGTGCAGGTCGTCCAGGTCGAGCGGGGCGATGACCGTGCTGCGGCCGGGCCGCGAGATGACCAGGCCCTCGCTCTCCAGGATCCGGAGCGCCTCCCGGATCGGGATGAAGCTGATGTCCAGCATGCCGGCCAGCTCGCGCAGCGAGTACTCCTCGCCGGGAGCGAGCGTGCCGGCCAGGATCGCGCGGCGCAGTTCGTCGGTGGCCTGATCGACCACCGATCGGGCCGTGATGGGCCGGACGGCCCCCCGCGGTGTCGCCACGTCGGATCCCTCGTTCGCGGTCAGTAGGTCGATATCAACTATAGCGATCAGACCCTGCGACCTGGCATGCTATATGTGATAACACCGGAGGTGATCATGACGAACGCGACGATGACGTCCCTGCCGCGCTTCGAAGCGGAACGCATCGAAGCTCTGCGCCAGGTAGAGGATCGGGTGCTGTGGCTCTCCACCGCCATCATCGATCACGCCAACCGGCAGCGCCCCAACCCCTCAGGCCTGAAGGTCGGCGGGCACCAGGCCTCCAGCGCCTCGATGGCGACGATCATGACCGCGCTGTGGTTCGAATGCCTGACGTCGGCGGATCGCGTGTCGGTCAAGCCGCACGCATCGCCGGTCCTGCACGCGATCAACTACCTGCTGGGCGGTCTCGAAGAGGAGTACCTCACCACGCTGCGCGCCTTCGGAGGGCTGCAGAGCTACCCGAGCCGTTCCAAGGATCCGGACGTCGTCGACTACTCCACCGGCTCGGTCGGCATCGGCGCGACGGCCCCGATCTGGGGGGCGCTGGCTCGCCGCTACGTCGACTCCAAGGGCGGCGGCGCCGGGACGGGGCGGCAGTTCTCCCTGGTCGGTGATGCCGAACTGGACGAGGGGGCCTGCTGGGAGGCGATCCTGGACCCCATGGTCGGCGAGCTCGGCGAAGTGTGCTGGATCGTCGACCTGAACCGGCAGTCGCTGGACCGCGTCGTGCCCGAGATCGGCGCGACCCGCCTGCAGGGCATGTTCGACGCGGCCGGCTGGCAGGTCATCACCGTCAAGTACGGGCGCCTTCTGGAGGACCTGTTCGCGAGGCCCGGCGGGGAGGCGCTCAGGCGGCGCCTGGACACGATGCCGAACCCGGAGTACCAGCGGCTGCTCAGGTGCCCCGCCGAACAGCTGCGCGAGCGGCTGCCCGGATCCGGGCCGGACGCGGCCGCGGTGCGGGCCCTGCTGGACGCCCTTCCGGACGAGGCCGTCCGTGCGGCGGTCCGCGACCTGGGCGGCCATGACCTGGACGCGCTCCGCGGCGCGCTCGGCGCCATCGACGACGACCGGCCGACCGTGATCTTCGCTTACACGGTGAAGGGGTACGGGCTGGCCAGCGAAGGGCATCCCCAGAACCACTCGTCACTGCTGTCGGCCGAGCAGCTCGCCGCGCTCGCAGAGCGGGTCGGCATGTCGCCGGACGAGCCCTGGGCCCGCTTCGCCCCGGACTCGGCGGCCGGGCGGCTGTGCGCCGAGACCGCACTGCGCCTGGACCGGGCGCCGGTCCCCGCGGGAGCGGTCGCGCCGCTCCCCGCCGACATCGGCCGGACGCCGAACGGACGGACGACCACCCAGGCCGCGCTCGGCCGCACCCTGCTCGACCTCACCCGCGCCGCTCCCGACGCCGCGCGGCAGGTCGTCACGCTGTGCCCGGACGTGAGCTCCTCCACCAACCTCGGCGGCTGGGTCAACAAGGTCGGCGTCTGGTCGGCGCGCGAGCGGCGGGACTGGTTCGACGACGACCCCGAGACGATCCTGCACTGGCGCGAGCGCCCGTCCGGCCAGCATCTGGAGCTGGGCATCGCGGAGACGAACCTGGTCGGGCTGCTCGGCGAGCTCGGTGCGACCTGGAGCCGCTGGGGACGGCCGCTGCTGCCGATCGGCGTCCTCTACGACCCGTTCGTCGAGCGGGCGCTGGAACCCTGGTCGTTCGGCATCTACGCGGGCGGCCAGTCCATCCTCGTCGGCACCCCGTCCGGAGTCTCGCTCGCACCCGAGGGCGGTGCGCACCAGTCGATCACCACGCCGTCGGTCGGCCTGGAGCAGCCGGGCTGCATCACCTACGAGCCCGCCTTCGCCATCGACGTCGAATGGACGCTGCTGGCCTCGCTGGCGCGGCTCGGCCGCCCGGACGGCACATCGGCCTACCTGCGGCTGTCGACCCGTCCCGTCGACCAGTCCCTCGCCGCCGTCCCAGAGGACCCGGCCGCCAGGGAGCACCGACGCCGCCAGGTCGTCGCAGGGGCGTACCCGATACACCGCGCCGCCGAAGCGCCCGCGGTGACCATCGCGGCCATGGGCGCCCTGCTGCCCGAAGCACTGGCCGCGGCCGACCGGCTGTCGGCATCGGGCATGCCCGCCGACGTCGTGTGCGTGACCAGCCCCGGGCTGCTCTTCGAGGCGCTGCAGAACCGCTCCGGCCAGGCAGAGGGTCCGAGCTGGATCCTGGACGCCGCCTTCCCCGCCCACCGCAGCACCCCACTGGTCACCGTGCTGGACGGGCATCCTCACACGCTGGCGTTCCTGGCCGCGGTGAACAACGTCCGCGCGCGCCACCTGGGGGTGACCCGGTTCGGCCAGTCCGGCAACCTCGACGAGGTGTACCGCCACCACCGCATCGACACCGACAGCATCGTGGCAGCGGCCCTCGACCTGCGCTGAACCTCCCGAAAGGGGAAATGTGAAGGACACCGGTACACAGAACCCGTGCCTGATGTGCGAAATGGAGCACGCCCACGAGAGCGCACGCGTCTTCAGCGACCCCCTGTGGGCCGCGGAGATCGTCCCGGGGTACGAGGTGCCCGGCTGGTTCATCCTGCGGGCCAGGCGCCACGCCGACCTCATCACCGGTCTCGACGACGCCGAGCTGGTCACCTTCGGCCGGCGCGCGAGGAACCTGGTCGCGGCCGTCACCGAAGCCACCGGCGCCCCGGCCACGTACCTGCTGGTCTTCGGCGAGAACCACCGGCACTTCCACACGCTGGTCGCCGCCCGCGGCGAGGACGTCCCGGCCGACCGGCGCAACGGTGACATCCTCAAACTCCGCACCGAGCGGGCCGATCCCACGGCCGCCGCCCGGCTGCTGCCGGCCGTCCGGCAGGCCTATTGGCGACTGGCCCGCGAGGAGGGCGCCGAGGTCGCCTGACAAGGCGACGCCCTCCCGCGGCCGGGCGAATGCGGTAACTACACCCAATCTGGAAAATGCGCAGCTCACGGTTGCTGTTATCAAATATAGAGACTAGCGTGTGCCTTGCATCACAGCACAAGGCCGACCGGTGACCGACCCGTCGGCGAAGAGGAGGACCCTGCGATGCCGACCCCGAAATTCGCGCACGTCGTGTTGCAGACCGGCCAGCCCGCCGCGATGCGGGACTGGTACTGCACCGTTCTGGACGGGCACGTGGTCTACGAGGACGAGGTATTGAGCTTCATCACCTTCGATGAGGAGCACCACCGGATCGCACTGCTCAGTCCCCCCATGCCCCTGGAGCGCAAGACGCCCACGACCGCCTGCATGCACCATGTCGCCTACACCTTCGACGACCTCGACGGTCTCCTCGACCGCTACGTCCTGCTGCGCGACCGGGGGATCACGCCCGCCGTGTCCATCGCGCACGGCGTCACGACCTCGATGTACTACCGCGACCCGGACGGCAATTTCGTCGAGATGCAGATCGACAACTTCGCCGAGCCCGATGACGCCACGCACTACATGCACGGCCCCGAATACGCCGCCGACTCGGTGGGGCCGGCGTTCGACCCCGAGGAACTGCTCAAGGCCCGCAAGGCCGGCGCCTCCGTCGAGGAGCTGACGAACCGCTCCTGGTCCCAGAAGGCGGACCTGCCGGACCCGATGGGCGTACTTCTGGGAGCGCACTGAGCTCGCCGGCCACGAAAAGCACTTCCGGGCCTATCTGAACCGAAGAGAGGGTCGGCGCCGCGGATTCGCCCGCGACGCCGCCCCGAACGCATTTCTTTGAGGAGTCGCTGAGAGCCATGCCGGTCTCCGTCACCATGCTCCAGCTCGCCCCAACGCGGCCTGATGGTCCCGGTCGTGCACAACGCCGGCCAGCTCAACCTCGGCGGCCTCGCCCAGCGCATCGCCGACCTCGCCGACCGCACCCGCACCCGCACCCGCACCAACAAGGTCAACCCGGACGAGCTGTCCGGCGGCACCTTCACCCTCACCGCCCTCGAAAGCGACCAGATTGTCGATGTTGCGGTCCACCGTCGCCTCGGGTGCGGCGGGCCAGTCGGTGCCGAACAGCACGTGATCGGCATCGGTGACCTGGAGGGTCGGGGGCAGAGAGTGGGCGGCGCCGGCCAACGCCGTCTCGTAGTACAGGCCACGAAGGACGTCGGCGACGTGCCGGGGGTCGATCGAGGCGTCGCCGGGGCCAATGCCCATGGTCGTGTGTTCGGCGATGCGCCAGCCCAGGGCCGGCAGGACGCCGCCACAGTGGGCGAGGATCAGTGCCAGGTCGGGATAGCGCTGAAAAGCGCCGGTGTAGATGGCGTTGACGATGTTGCGAGCGGTGTCGAAGGGGTACTCGCACACCGAACTGGGACGGCCGAACCCGAGCACGTCGACGTACGGGCAGTCGGTCGGGTGCAGGAAGACCGGGATCTTCCGCCGGTCGAGGTCGGCCAGGACGGGCTCGTAGAAGGGCTGGCCGAAGTAGTGGCCGAGGCTGTTGGAGTTGAGCAGCACCCCATCCAGGCCGAGCTCGTCCAGCGCGTATGCGATCTCGGCCAGCATCGTGTCGGGGTCGTCGAGCGGTACGGCGGCGAACGCCCCGAACCGGCCGGGATGCAATGCTCTTGCTGTTATCAAATATAGCTCGTACGGTTGAGCCGCTGGCTTTCGCTGCTCGAAGTCGTCGTGGGAGCGGTCCGGCGGACCTTGGGGCCCGGGGCCGGGAAGCGGAGTTCGTTGTGTCCGGTGACGAGACGTGCGAGACGGCGCCGGCGCCCCGGGAGCCGCGGGTCGGCGCGCTGAACGCGGTGGCATCCCTGCGCTCCACGGCGCCGGCCATCTCCGCCAGGATGGCGCGCGGTCGGCCGACTCGCCCAATAATGAGCATAATCATCATGTTGAATTTTCAGCCGTCCCATCGTTAGGAACACCTGCCTCATGCGCATCGCCAACCTGTCCGGCCGCCTGGTGATCGTCACCGGTGAACCGGGTGCCGAGATCGCCTACGACGTGGAGAAGAACAGCGGCGGCCGGTTCGGCTCCCGGCCGCAGGCCGTCTATGAGGAGTGGGACGAGTTCGTCTCCTGGGCGGCCTCCGCCGATCTGGCCGGCGGGACGGCCGTCGACCCGGGCGAACTCGGCTCCCCGGCACCCGAGCCTCGGCAGGTGCTGGCCATCGGCCTGAACTACCGGGACCACGCCGCCGAATCCGGCTTCGACGCTCCCACCGGAGAACCCCCGGTGTTCACCAAGTTCCCCAGCTGCATCACCGGGCCCCGCGCGACCATCGCGCTGCCTCCCGACGGGCACAACGACTGGGAGGTCGAGCTCGTCGCCGTCATCGGCCGCCGCGCCTACCGGGTCGCCGCGGACGACGCGCTGTCGTACGTCGCGGGCTACGCCGTCGGCCAGGACATCTCCGAGCGGCTGTTGCAGGTGGCGGCGCAGCCTCCGCAGTTCAGCATCGGCAAGTCCCTGCCCGGCTTCGGGCCGGTCGGGCCATGGCTGGTCACCTTGGACGACCTTGACGACCCCAACGACCTGGAGCTCGGCTGCGCCATCAACGGCGAGCAGATGCAGCACAGCCGCACCGGCAACCTGATCTTCTCGGTCCCCGCACTGGTGGCTCGGCTGTCGGCGACGCTCCCGCTGCTTCCCGGCGACGTCATCTTCACAGGCACGCCCGCCGGCGTCGGGTTGAGCCGCGAGCCGCAACGGTGGCTGACGCCCGGTGACGTCCTCACCAGCAGCATCGAGGGAATCGGCGAGATGCGGCACACCTTCGTCGCAGCTGGAGACGGCACGCCATGAAGGGCAGGCGAGCACTGACCGGTGTCCGGGTCTTCGACGGATCGCGGTTGTCACGGCCGTGCACCGTGGTCGTCGACGGGACCACGATCGGCGCCGACGAGACCGGGGCCGAGGTCATCGACACCGCGGGCGGCGTCCTGCTGCCCGGGCTGATCGACGCGCACATCCATCTCCACGACCGGAACACGCTCGAGCGGTTGTGCTCCCACGGCGTCACCACCGGCCTGGACATGGCGACCTGGCCGCACGACCGGCTCGCAGCACTGCGCGGCGTACCGGGACTGACCGACATCCGCAGTGCGGGCACGCCAGCCATCGGCCCGGGCGGCCCCCACTCCAAGATTCCCGGCAGGCCCGCGGACGCCGTCATCGACGACCCGCGCAAGGCCGCCCGGTTCGTCGCCGACCAGGTGGCGCAAGGCTCGGACTACATCAAGATCGTCCTGGAGGCGCCCGGCGAGGGCGGCCCCGGCCGGGCGGCCGCCGAGGCCCTGGTCACCGCGGCGCACGCCGCGGCGAAGAAGGCCGTCGCGCACGCGTCCTCCCCCGGCGCGTTCCGCATGGCCCTGGACGCCGGCGCGGACGTGATCACCCATGTGCCGCTGGGGTTGCCCCTCGACGGCGCCGACGTGGCCCGCATGGCATCGCAGGGGCGCATCGCCGTCCCGACACTGACCATGATGGAAGGCATCGCCGCGGCCATCGGCAAGCCGGAGGCCTTCGACGCCTCCGTCCGCAGCGTCGCCCTTCTTCACCAGGCCGGCGTGCCCATCCTGGCCGGGACCGACGCCAACACCCAGACCGGCGTCCCCTTCCAGCCCGCCCATGGCAGCGGCATCCACCGTGAATTGGAACTGCTCGTGCAGGCGGGCCTCAGCACCGCCGAGGCGCTGCGAGCGGCCACCTCGCTTCCCGCCCGCCATTTCGGCCTCACCGACCGCGGAACGATCAAGCCGGGACTCCGCGCCGACCTGCTCCTGATCGACGGCGATCCGCTGGCGGACATCTCCGCCACCCGGAACGTCCGGCGGGTGTGGTGCAACGGCACGGAGCACGCCCCCCGCCAAGCCGGCCGGTGAACCGGCGGCCGACGCCCCTCCTCCTTCCCAAGGGACGAACCTCATGAATGAGCAGATCAACGCCAAGCACTGGATCGACGGCGCGTGGACCGGGTTGGCGCGGGTGTCCGAAAGCCTGAACCCGGCCACCGGCGAGGTGATCGGCACCTACGCCGACGCCGGTGTCGAGGAAGGACTCGCCGCCATCGAGGCCGCCGCACGCGGGTTCACCGCCGGCCCCTGGCGGCTCGACCCGATGATGCGTGCCGCGGCCCTGAGCCACCTCGCCGACGCCTACGCCGAACGCATGGACGACGTCGTCGACACCCTCTGCCGGGAGAACGGAAAACTTCGTCCCGAAGCCGGCTTCGAAGCGCACTTCATCGTCCGCGCGCTGCGCTTCGCGGCGGGACTCGCCGTGCACCCCTTCGGCCGCGTGACCGACACCCACCCCGGCCGCCAGGCCATGTCGATCCGCCAGCCCGTCGGCGTCGCCGGCCTCATCGTGCCCTGGAACTCCCCCGCCTACCTGTGCATCCGCGCCCTGGCGCCCGCGCTCGCCGCCGGCTGCACCGCCGTGGTGAAGATGCCCGGCCAGGCCGCCCAGACGGCCGCCCTCATGTGCGAGATCCTGGCCACCGTCCCCGAACTGCCGGCGGGGACGGTGAACGTCGTCATCGAGTCGGGGTCCGACGTCGCGCGCCTGCTGGTGGAGTCGCCCCAGGTGCCGGTGATCAGCTTCACCGGCAGCACCAGGACGGGACGGCTCGTCGCCCAGCAGGCGGCGGCCCACTTCAAGCGGGTCGGCCTCGAACTCGGCGGAAAGACCCCGCACCTGGTCTTCGACGACGCCGACCTCGACATCGCGGTCGCCATCACCGCCCAGTCGTCGACCGTGTTCGCCGGTCAGTTCTGCATGACCGGCAGCCGGGTGCTGGTGCAGCGCCGCGTCGCCGACGAGGTGATCGCGGCGCTGGCGGACCGGCTGGAGAACGTGCGGCCCGGGCCCGCCGCCGATCCGGCCAGCCAGATCGGCCCCATGATCGACACCGCGTCCGTCGCCCGCGTCGACGCCGCCGTCGAGGACGCCCTCGCCGCCGGCGCCAAGGCGATCGTCCGCGGTGGCCCGAGCACGATCCCCGACCTGGCCGGCGGCGCCTTCTACCACCCCACCCTGCTGTCGGTGAGCGACTCCACGCTGCCCATCGTCCAGGAGGAGACGTTCGGCCCCGTCCAGACGGTCCAGATCTTCGACACCGAAGAGGAGGCCGTGACCCTGGCCAACGACACCGACTACGGCCTCAGCGCCTGCATCTGGACCCGCGACGTGGACCGGCCCGTGCGGGTCGCCCGGCAGCTGGACGCCGGCCTCATCTCCGTCAACAGCTGGGCCAACCTGACCATCGAGTTCGAGGAAGGCGGCTTCAAGTCCAGCGGCGTCGGCCGCCTCGGGGGTCTCGCCAGCATCGAGGACTTCCTGGAGTACAAGCAGATCACCCAGGACTACGTGCCCCTCCCCCACTGAACGTCCGTACGGCGGGGGCCGCGGGCCCCCGCCGTGCACGAAACGGATACCGAGCCCCACCCGGATCCGATCAGGCCCTCACCCACCCGGGTGCCGAGCGGCATCCCCATCCACCTTCGATGCGTCATGCGCCAGGTCAGGAGCGATCGATGCCCACGACTTCGTCCCACAGCGGCCGTGTCGCCGTCGTCACCGGTGCGGCCGGCGGCTTCGGCACCGCCATCTCCCTCGAACTCGCCCGCCGGGGTGCCGACATCATCGCGGTCGATCTCAAGGCCGCGGAAGACACCATCTCCGCCGTCCGGGAGATCGGGCGGAAGGGCATCACGTTGCAGGCCGACCTCGCCGACCCGGAGCAGGTCGAGGCCATCACCGCCGACATGCGCGCCTTCGCCGGCCGCATCGACATCCTCGTCAACAACGCCGGGATCTTCCCGTTCAGGAACGTCTGGGAGCTCGACTTCGCCGAGTGGAAGCGCATTCAGAGCATCAACCTCGATTCCCAGTTCCTCATGGCGAAGGCCGTGATGGGGTCGATGCGCGAGAATTCGTGGGGGCGCATCGTCAACCTCGCATCGAACTCCCTCGGCCTGACCGTGCCGGACATGGTCCCGTACATGGCCGCTAAGGGCGGAGTCGTCGGTTTCACCCGAGCCCTGGCCACCGATCTGGCACCGTATGGAATCACCGTCAACGCGGTCTGCCCCACCGCGTCCAGCACTCCCGGCGGGCAGACCTTCATCGGCGACGAGGTGTTGCAGGCGGTCGCTGAAATGCAGGCCATCAAACGCGTCGGATCCGCGACCGACATCGTCGGCGCCGTCTGCTTCCTGTCGAGCGACGACTGTGCCTTCATGACCGGGCAGACACTCGTCGCCGACGGCGGTCTCATGCGCGTCTGAGCACGGGCGCGCCGGACACCCCTCGGTGGGTCATCCCAGCGATGAGACGAATCCCAAGGTCGTCACCGCCAGGGCGGCGATGCCGAACCAGGCCATCGATTTGCGGCTGGGGCGGGGGCCGTCGCGGAGGGTCGCGAGTCCGAGCGGGACGAGCGCGACGCACAGTCCCGCCGTGCCGCCGATCGACAGGGGCGTGGTGCCCTTCAGGATCCCGAGGGGCAGGAGCGCCATGAGCGCCAGTGCGAGGCAGCGCACGAGGCCGAGCACGCCGGAGCGCCAGGCTCCGACCGCCAGCACGAGCCATCCGAGCATGATCGCGAATGAGGCGTACTGGAAGATGTGGAACGCCTGGTAGGAGTCGGCGACGGCAGTGGTGGCCGACCGGCGTCCTTGTGTGTCGACGAGTTGGAAGGCCAGATGGTCGGCTCCGGCGTGGAAGGTGCGGGCGAACAGCCCCAGCAGGGTGAGGCCGCCGCCGAAGGCCGCCAGGGTCGGGCGGGTGGCACCGATGCGGGTGACCAGGGCGCTGACGGCCGGGCACAGCGCCACGGTTCCGGCCGCGAAGCAACTGTAGGACGCCGTCATCAGCGTCGGGTGCCGGTCGTAGGCGGCCAGCTGGTCGGGGAAGAAGAAGTGGAACCTGCCCCGCAGGAGCACCCCGGCCAGCAGCAGGACGGGCCCGAGCACCAGCGAGGTCCCGGCGAGCCACCGGCCCGGGAACGCGGGAGCGAGGTGTGTCGAGGGTTGCGTTGAGGACATGGCCGACAGGCTGCCCGCGCGGCACGCCTCGGCGGATCGGCCCGGGGCCGACATTCCTGGTTCAGCCTGACGTGGACGGCATCGGCCGGCAGGACGGCGCGGTCATCCCCGGGGATGATCCATTGTGGGCTGATGTGGCGAGTGATCTGCGCCGATAAAGTGCGTCCGGTGGATGAAGCCGACTTCTCGGCCCGCCAGGCGCGGCTGCTGCGCCGGGGCCGGCTGCGTGCCCTGGACGTGCCGCTGGCGGTCGTCGTGGTCGCGGTGGACGTGGTGGTCGCCGGGAACATGCTCAAGGACCGGCCGGACTTCACCTTGCCCTTCCTGGCGTCCTGCCTGGTGGCGGTCGCGCTGGGCTCGATCGTCGCGGTGCGGCGGTGGTGGCCCCGGCGGGCGCTGACCGCGGCGGCGGCCCTGTCGTGCGTCGCGGCCGTGGCCGGCGTGCTGTGGGATCCGTTCGCGGCGACCGCGCTCGTGCTGTGCACCGTCGCGTCCATCGAGCCTCCGCGGCGGTCGGCCCGCGCGCTGGGCGCGAGCGTGGCCGCCGTGGCCGCCGCCGCGGCGATCGCCCAGCTCGTCCATCCCCGGTACGGCGTGGTGGCGGCCGCCTGCTGGACGGCCGCGGCCTGGCTGCTGCCCGCCGGCGGCTGGCTGACCGGTCACCTGCTGCGGCGCCGCAGGTGGCACGCGGCCCGCCTGGCCGAGCAGCGGGCGCGCCGGATCCTGGCCGACGAGCGGCTGCGGATCGCCCGCGAGTTGCACGATGTGGTCACGCACGGCATGGGGCTGATCGCCGTCAAGGCCGGGGTCGCCAACCACACCGCCGAGACGCGGCCCGAGGAGGCCCGCCAGGCGCTGCAAGTGATCGAGACGACCAGCCGCGACGCCCTGGCCGAGATGCGGCGTCTTCTCGGCATGCTGCGCCGGGACACCGCGCCGGGCATCGACCTCACCCAGCCGGGCCTCGGCGGGCTGCAGGACCTGGCCGAGCACGTCCGGGCCGCCGGAGTCGAGATCGAACTCACCGTCTCCGGCGAATACGATCTTCCCGAAGCGCTCCAGCTCGCCGTCTACCGGATCGTCCAGGAGGCCCTCACCAACGTGGTCAAGCACGCCGCGCCCACCCGCTGCCGGGCCACGGTGGACATCACGGCCCAGCAGGTCGGCATCCAGGTCCTCGACGACGGCACGGCCCGCCCGGTCCTGCGACCCGGCTCCGGCGGACACGGACTGGTCGGCATGCGCGAACGCGTCGCGATGTACGGAGGAACCTTCACCGCCGGGCCCCGCCCCGAGGGCGGCTTCGCGGTCACCGCCACCTTCCCGCACCCCCACGGCGGCGGCCGGTGACCGACCTGGTCCGCGTCCTGGTCGCCGACGACCAGGCCCTGCTGCGCGGCAGCTTCCACGCCCTCATCGACACCACCCCCGACCTCACCGTGGTCGGCGAGGCCGCCAACGGCGCCGAAGCCGTCGAACTCGCCCGCACCCTGCGGCCCGACGTCGTCCTGATGGACGTGCGCATGCCCCGCCTGGACGGCATCGAAGCCACCCGCCAGATCCACCAGGACACCCGCACCCCGCAGGCCCGGGTGCTCATGCTCACCATGTTCGACCTGGACGCCCACGTCTTCGCCGCCCTGCGCGCCGGCGCCGCCGGGTTCCTGCTCAAAGACACCCCACCGGCCGACCTTCTCAACGCCATCCGCGTCGTCGCCGCCGGCGAAGCCCTCCTGGCCCCCACCGTGACCCGCCGCCTCATCGCCGAGTTCGCCCGCCGGCCCGGGCCCGAACGTCCGCTCCCGCGCGCCCTGGACGGCGTCACCGACCGCGAGCGCCAGGTCCTCACCCTGGTCGCCCGCGGCCTGTCCAACACCGAGATCGCCGACCACCTGCACCTGAGCCTGGCCACCGTGAAGACCTACATCGGCCGCCTGCTCACCAAACTCCATGCCCGCGACCGCGCCCAACTAGTGATCACCGCGTACGAGTCCGGCCTCGTCACCGCCGCCCCTTAGAAGCGGAAAGCGGGCGGTGAAGCGGGCACCGTGCCCAGGGCGGGAGTCCACGGTGAGGGTGCCGTGGTGAGCTCGGGCGATGTCGCGGGAGATCGGCAGGCCCAGCCCCGTGCCGTTGGGGTCGCGCTCGCGCGAGCCGTCCAGGCGGATGAACCGCTCGAAGATCTCCTCCTGCCGGTCGGCCGGGACGCCATCACCGTCGTCCGCGACGGCCAGGACCGCGGTCGCCGGCCCGCCCGGCGGTGTCTCCACGGACAGCGTCACCTCGATGTGGCCGTCGGCATGCCGCTGGGCGTTGTCGAGCAGGTTGGCGAGCAGCCGGTCGACGAGCAGCCGGTCGCAGTCCAGCTCGACCCGCTGGGCCAGTTTCCCGACGATGCGGATCCGGTCGGTGGGCTCGCGGCGGCGGAGCTCGGCGGCCACCAGGGCGCCGAGGTCGGTGCGCTGCGGGTGCAGGGGCTGGCCGGTGTCCAGCCGGGTGAGGGTGAGCAGGTCGGTCACGATCGCTTCCTGGCGCTCCACGCTCGCGAGGATGTCGGCCGCCACGCGCGGCCAGTCGGCCTCGGGCTCGTCGAGCGCGTTCTCCAGCCGCAGGTGGATCGACGTCAGCGGGCCGCGCAGGTCGTGGGACGCCTCCGAGGTGAGCTTGCGGAGATCGCTGACGGCCGTCTCCAGGCGCGCGAGGGTCGTGTTCATGGTCTCGGCCATGGCCTTGAGCTCCTCGGGCTCCGGCACGGGGACCCGGCGCGCCAGGTCGGTGGCGGTGATCTCGGCGAACTCGTCGCGGATCCCGGCCATGGGGGCCAGGACGCGGACGGTCGAGCGGTACACGATCGCGAACACCGTCGCGGACGCGGCCATTGACGCGACCGCCGTGGCCGCCGCCAGCCGCCGCGACCCGAACCAGGGGATCCGGGGAAAGGCGAGATAGATCATCAGCGGGGCCTTGCCGTGCTGATGGTGGGTGACCTCGGCGGGGATCCGGGTCGCGAGCAGCATCCTGTCCCCGGTCCCGCGGCCGCGCCGGGTGCGGCGACGGCCGGGCAGCCGGCGCTCGATCTGCGTCCGCGAACGAGGCGGGACGATCCGGCTGAGGGGCGGGCCGTGCTGGAGGCCCTCCGTCGCGGCAAGGATCCGGCCATCGGCGTCGATGACCTGCATCGCGTTCCCGAACCGGCTCGGCAGCGCGGGGTCGAGCGGCCCGCGCAGCATCTGGTGGAACACCTGGTCGACCGTCAGCTCGCCCCGTTCACGTGCAAGGACGGCCCGCTCCCTGCCCGCCTTGCGGAGGAACAGCATGGCCGTGCCCGCCGCCTCCAGGGCGGTCAGCCCGGCAGCGGCCAGCGCGGAACTCGTCCGAAGCGGCAGCCGCTCCACCACGCGGAGCGGCCAACCCAGCACGTCCACCGACACGACCCTTCCCGAGCGAACGAACCGCTCACGTTGGCTGTATCCGCAGGATCCGGAGGGGAACGAGCCGCCGGGCAAAGTTGTCCCCAACCGTGTCCCCCGTCCCGGGGACCAAACCACCGGGCGGGAATCAGCACGCGCACCCGCGTTACCCGAGCGGGAGGCGTGCGGTCTTCGACGATGTCGTCGATGTCGCCGTTCTGGACCTCCATGCTCGCCAACTGTTGGACCTCGATGCGGACGATGTCCGCGTCCGCGGTCATCGCCACCTCCAGGCTCTCGGCGGCGGTGCGGTCAGGCCGTTCGACCGCCTGGGCGTCGCGGTCGAGCCGGCAGATCCATCCCGGTTCCTTTGGGGTCCGTCGCGTTGAGCACCCACACCCGGAACCGGTCGCCCCCGATGTACTGCCCTGAGTAGCGCGGGTTCTTGCTGCCGCCTTCCTCGCTGGCGGCGGAGGCGGTGCCATGTAGTAGACGCAGCTGGTCGGGCAGGCTCGGCGTCAGGCGAACAGGGGGCCTGCGTCGTCGGCCGATGGGATGAGCCCGAGGAGCCGGCAGGCGGCCCAGACCGTGACGCCGGTCGCCGTCAAGACAGGGACCCCGGCGGCCGCGGCCAGGCGCGACGTGAGCGGACTGGTGTGCAACGCCGTCTCGGGGAGCAGGACGGCCTGGGCGTCGGGGTGAGCGGCGGCGCGCACCAGTCCGGTGATCTGATCGGGCGTCCAGGCCGCCAGGTCATGGTCGGATGGCGCGTCGGCATCGACCCGGTGGACGACCTGGGTGCCGCTTTCACGGACGCGGTCGACGAAGTGGTCGGAACCGCTCGGATGGTAGACGGACGCCAGGGCGACCCGACGCAACCGCAAATGCCGCAGGGCCTCCAGGAAGGCTGCCGTGGTGCTGGTCGCCGGCACTCCTGTCACTTCCGACAGGGTGTGCACCTGTGCTGTGACACCGTCGGTGCCGTGCAGGAAACTCGCGGACGACACCCCGAACGCGACCGCGTCGATAGGGTCGTGTGCCGCCAGAGCCTCTGGGACGACGGCACGCAAGTGCGCCTCGCCGCCCAGCCGGCGGACCGCGTCGTAGGTGGCCTCGGTTTCGAGGTCGCGCAAATCGCCGACGCCGTCCGGCCACGGCATGTAGACGATATCGAGGTCGATGCGGGGAGTGACCCGCGCGGCCAGCGCCGCGAAGTCGTCCTCGCCGGTGTCCGGTGTCGGGTAGAGCAGCCCGATCCGCGGTGCGCGCATTCGAGCACTTTGCCCGCACACGTCCCGTTTCACACTGGTCACCGATGCGCGACCCGACCACGGACCCTCATGTCACGAGGTCCGAACTCGGCCGGTGATGTCGGCCCTAGCCTGCGGCCCTGAGTAGGACGGTGAAGGTGTGAGTGTGCTCGTCGAAGCGAGTGGCCACCGCTCAGAACTGTGTGCCTCGGGGGCACCCGCAGGCCGGAGTACTCGTTCGCGCGAATCTGGCTGCACACCGTCTTACCGTCCGGGCGAACGAGTACTCCGGAAAGTCAACGCTGGGAGCCGGCCGTTTGGGCTGAAGCCGAGTAAAACGTCCACCCCGCTCCTTAGCATCGGATTCATGGTCGATCAGGAGGAGACGCCGGAGTACCTGCCGGTCAAGGACGCGCACAAGGCTCTCGGGCTGTGGTCGATTCGTCGCGCCCTCACCCTCGCGTTCAGTTCCGCCGTCCTGTTGCTGGTCGCCTCCTGGTTCGGCCTGTTGTGGCTGCTGGGCTCACCGTCCCACGCCAAACCCAAGCCGCTGGACACCACCGCCCAACTGGAATTGCTCAAGCTCGTGTTCGCCTTGGTCGCAGGGATCGGTGCTCTGGTCGCCCTGGTCACCGCCTACCGCCGCCAGCGCGTCGACGAGGCGGCCGGCGAACGCGCGGAGCGCGTCCAGGCCCACGCGGAGAAGGTCGCTCGGGACGCGGCACACGACGCCACTGAACGACGTGTCACCGACCTCTACGGCCAGGCCGTCGAGCAATTGGGCCACGATAAGGCCGCCGTCCGTCTTGGTGGCCTGTACTCCCTGGAACGCCTCGCTCAAGACCACCCTGACCACCGCCAAACCGTGATCGACGTCGTCTGCGCCTACCTGCGTATGCCCTTCACCATCCCTGCGCCCTCCACCGCTGAGCAACAAGCGGCCGGGCCGGGCGCCGACGTCGCCCGCCAGGAACTTCAAGTCCGGCTCACTGCCCAACGCGTCCTTAAGCGTCACCTCACCCGCCCGTCTGACCAAGACCGCCGCGCAGCCCACTGGCCCGACATCCAGATCGATCTCACCGGCGCCCTACTGATCGACTTCGACTTCATCGAGGGCCACGCCACCCAAGCCACCTTCGCCAACGCCCAGTTCAGCGGGGACGCCTGGTTCGGCGGTGCCCAGTTCAGCGGGGACACCTGGTTCAGCGGCGCCCAGTTCAGCGGATACGCCGGGTTCGGTGACGCCAAGTTCAGCAGGGACGCCGGGTTCGAGGGCGCCCAATTCAGCGGGGACGCCGGGTTCGGCGGCGCCGAGTTCAGCGGATACTCCGGGTTCGACAGTGCCCAGTTCAGTGGAGACGCCTGGTTCGGCGACGCCCAATTCAGCGGGGACGCCCAGTTCGGCGGCACCCACTTCGGCGGCGCCCACTTCGGCGGGGACGCTCGGTTCGGCGGCGCTAAGTTCAGCGGGGACGCTCGGTTCGGCGGCGCTAAGTTCAGCGGGGACGCCATGTTCAGCAATGCCCATTTCGAGCACGAGCCCAGTTTTGTCGACGCTGCAGCCGGCTATCCGAACGACGATCAGCAGTGGCCGGCTCCTTGGTATGCACAGCCGATCAGCGCCGACCGCGCGAAACTGGTCCGACGAGGCTGACGGCAGTAACAGCAGCCCTCACCGGAGGCGTCAAGAATGCTGGTCGGGCTACGGCGCGGCCGGATCCCACCGGCCTGCATTGGCTCACGATGCGTGAGCGGAATGCCTGGCACGGTCCGGACCATGACGCAGAGCTCTGGCCCATGTGCCCAACCTGCCAGGAACAGACCGGTCCGACCAGCTTCAAGGAAGTGCGGGCCAACACCGCGAGCCGCCGGCGCCCTCCCCCGACTTGAGTAATCAGTTCGCGGCGGGCGTTCCAGAACAAAGTTCGCCAGCCTTCACGGGCTCCAGCGGGCAGGGTCAGACAGACTTGGAACCCGACGCGAATTGGACCTGTCCTCCCGAATGGACCGACCATAGCGTCCGCACATGCGCAGGACACAACGTCTCGCCCTGGCGGCCGTCATGGCGTTTCCCCTTGCGGGATCGCTGTCGGCCGTCTCGGCCGCGGACTCCGGCGGCACCGCCACGGGGACCGTCTTCTTTCCCAATCCCGTCCAGCAGCTCGGCGACGAGTCGCTCACCGACGCCAAGGACGCCGACTACGCCGCGCTGGCGCCCGCCTACCGGAACGTCACCCTCACCGATCTCGACGGCTCGGGGACGCTGACCGGACGGTACGTGGCGGTCAAGAGCGAGACCGGCAAGGCGGTCCGGATCACCGGCGGGGCGCTGCCCGCCTACCACCGTGACACCGACCAGTTCGAGCAGGTCATGGGGTACTACTGGGTGACGACCGCGCAGCGGTATCTGCAGCATCTCGGGTTCGGATCCGCGCTGCGCCCGGTCAACCAGCGCCAGATCGAGCTGCGGATCAACCAGTACGGCGGCGACAACTCCTTCTTCAAGGGGAACAAGGCCAACATCACGTTCGGCAAGGGCGGTGTGGACGACGCCGAGGACGCCGAAGTGATCGTCCACGAGTACGGGCACTCCGTGCAGGACGGCCAGGTCCCCGGGTTCGGCACGAACGCCGAGTCGGGCGCGATCGGCGAGGCGTTCGGCGACTACCTGGCGGTGGCGGTCACCAGTTGGAGGACCGGCGTGCCCACCAAGACGCCCGAGGCGTGCGTCGCCGACTGGGACTCGGTGGCCTACACGCCCGGCCCGACGCACTGCCTGCGGAGGTTGGACGGCACGAAGCACTACCCCGCGGACATCGTCGGCGAGGTCCACGCCGACGGCGAGATCTGGTCGCGCGCGCTCTGGGACATCCGTCAGTCGCTCGGCGCCGCAAAGGCCGACACCCTGATCGTCGAGGCGCAGTTCGCGTTCTCGCCGGACACCTCGTTCAAGGCGGCCGCACAGGCCACGGTCGCGGCGGCGCAGCGCCTGTACGGATCGCAGGCGGCGCAGGCCGCGCAGTCGGCGTTCGCCGCTCGCGGCATCCTGTGACCGCACGAGAGCCGGCATGAAAAGGGGCGGTGTACTGCGACGTCGCGCCTGACGTCCGGAACGGACTCGTTTGAGGCTCCGAGGGTAAGAGCGATTACCCCCGGAGCCTCCCGGCCCGCTGACCTGCACGGTGATCCCCATCCTGCGTATTCCGGCCGTGCCTCCTGAAGGCCGGTCAGGCTCCGACCGTCTCAACCGGCTCCTGGTCGTCCTGGCCGTGGGGGCGGAATCGGCGTACGTGCGGAGACATGACCGCACCGGAGGTGGCACCGAGGATCAGCACGGCGGCTCCGGCGGCCGCGCCTTCGACCCCTACGGCCGAGGCGATGGGGCCGGCGACCAGGAGCCCGAGGGGCGCGAGTGCGAGCGCGCCGAGGAGATCCCAGCTGGCGACCCGCGACATCGCCTCGGCGGGGACGTCGTTCTGCACGGTGGTCGACCACAGCACCCCGAACGTCGTCTGGCACGTCCCGGCCACCAGCATCACGACGGCCAGGGCCATCCACGGGGCGCCCAGGCCCATCAGCAGCATGGGCGTGGCGGACGGCGCGGTCATCAGCGCCGCGACCAGGATCGGGCGGGCGGGGCGCAGCCGGGCGGCCAGGCTGCCGGCGAGCAGCGTGCCGAGCGACTGGCAGCCGGCCATGAGGCCCCAGGCACGCGACCCGCCGTTGCCCGCCGCGACGTACAGCGGCCCGATCACGCCGGCGTACGCCGCTGAGGCCGCGGTCACCGCGGTGTACTGCAGGGACAGGACCCACAGCCACGGACGGCCGGTGAACTCCCGCCAGCCGTCGCGCAGTTCGCTCACCGGCGGCCCGGCGGCGCGGTTGCGGCCCGGGATCCGCAAGCGGGTCAGCAGTGCCGCCGAGGCCGCGAACGACGCGGCGTTCAGCGCGGCGGCCGGGGCCGGGCCGACCGCGGCGACCACCACCCCGGACAGGGCCAAGCCGATGATGAGCCCGGTGGAGGTGGACTGGCGCAGCAGGGCGTTCGCGGCGAACCGCCGTTCATGGTGCACCAGGTCGGTGACGATCCCCTCCGCAGCGGGGGTGAACATGGCGGTGGCGACACCGGTCAGCACGGCCAACGGCGCGACCACGGCCAGCGAGGCGGAACGGCCGGTGAAGCAGACCGCCAGTGTGGTCCAGGTCGCGGCCGCCAGGGCGTCCGCGCCGACCAGGACGTACTGCCGGCGGACCCGGTCACCGATGATCCCGCCGACGAGCACCAGCAGCAGTTGTGGGAGCGCCTGGCACGCCAAGACCAGCGACAGCCCGCCCGGCCCCTAGCCCAGGTGCAAGGCTCCCCAGGCGAGCGCGACCCGTCCGAAGCCGTTCCCGGTCGCCGAGGTCGCACGGGCGATGAACAGGGGCGCTACAGCAGGGTCTTCCAGGACGCTGACGAGCGTGGGTTTCACCGGCACGGACGGGCACGTTACGGGACCGATGGACGGGTCAGACCGATGCCGACCTGGACGCTATTGAAGTCAGGCCAGGCCGCTAGGGAGGCACCGGAGGGGCGTGCTGGTCCTGCTGCGGCATGTTCCGGTCGCGTAACGCGGCGGCTCGGCGGGGGCCGGGCCGATTACAACGAATGTCAGCGGAATGTCAGCGGCGGGCGGCACCCTGTCCGGCATGTCGATCATGCCGCCTGCCGATGCCCCGTCCTCGGACGTGTACCTGGAATGGGTCCGGGCCAACGATCCCGCCGGAGTGCGGGAGGCACGGGACCGGATGGCCGCCACCCGCCGGTTCGTCGCCGGGTTGATACCCGGCCAGAAGGTCGGGGACTTCGCCCGGAAGCAGCGCGGCGAACTGCCCTCAGCGCATCTTGCCTGGTACCTCCACACGCTCGGGCATCTGCTGTGCGAGCGCCATCCGCGGCAGGCGGAGGAGGTGTACCGCAGCGCCCGCGCCGCCGGAGCCCGGTTCGGCGGCCCCGGCGTCGCGTACCGGGTGGCGGACGACCTGCTGTTCGCTCGGTACGGGGTGTTCGACGGGGCGCGGATCGCGAAGCAGCGGACGTGGCTCGCCGAGGTGCTGCCCGCGGGCGAGGCGCACGCGGAGTTCGCCCGGTTCGCGTGCGCGGTGGCGGGCGGAGCCGCGAAACTCCCTTCCGACCTGCACAAACAGGTGCGGGACTCGGCGGGTGCAGCGAGCCTGGACGGCGACGAGGAAGCGCGCGTCCTCGGGGACGTCCTGGCGGCGTCGGCCGCGTCGGACCCGCCTGGTCCGAAAATGAAGCTGGTGGGCGCCGCGTACGGGCCGGTCGTGCCGGCCGCTCTGCTGAAGGCCGCCGCGAAGGTCTTCAAGGGCAGGCGGCTGGATGACGCGGCGCTGCGCGGGATCGCGGAGTTGTTCCCGTACGGCGGCGACGGCCGCGAGTGGCTGCGCATGCTGGCGGCGGCGCGCGCGCTCGACGCGATGGCGGACGGCCGTATCGTCCCGTGCGGCTCCCTCGGGGCGTGGGTGGAGAAGTACGCGTGGCACTACTGCGAGCCCGGCGCGCTGGGCCCTTCGGCGAAACACCGGCAGGCGCTGCCCGACGAGCTGTACGACCTGCTGCCGCGGATCGCGCCTCGGATCGCCGCGGAAGGACGGCCGCTGCTGCTGCACGGCCGGGTCGGCTTCCACTACATGGACGCCGACCTCGCCGACGCGTGCCTCGCGGAAGGCATCGAACTCGAGGCGGGTGACTACCGCCCGGCGATCGCCGAGGACCGGCCCCGCCGGGACCTGAAGGCGCTCGCCGCCCACCCCGTCCTGGGGCCGCACCTGGAGCAGCACGGCACCGGGATGGCGGGCGGGAGCGGCACCGCGGTCAGCACGCTGCCGGAGAGCGCCGACCTGCGGCGCAACGTCCTCGCGCGGCTCCATGACCTGGTCGAGCAGTCGGCGGGCGCCGGTCTGGCGAAGGTCGAGGACACCGTCGCGGAACTGGACGGGCTGCTCGACGTGCGCACCTCCGCCGGCCTCGACGGGGCCGCCGAGGAACTCGCCGCCGTCGACGTCGTCGAACCCCTGCTGCGGACGCTGCGCACCGGGATCCCCGCCGAGCTGGGCTGGCCGCTCTACGACGCGGCGCTGGACGAGGTCGGCCGCCTCGACGCCGTCACCTCCGTCCAGGGCGTGCTGACCGTGGCCGGGAACGGGCGCGCGATCGCGTTCGACCGGGACGGCCGGCGCGGGACCTGCGAGTACACCGTCCCGCGTGACGAGAAGGTGTACGACCTGCGCGTCTGCTACGTCGACGGCAGGTTCCTGGTGGCGTGGCGCAGCTCCTGGTACGGGTCGTTCGAGCGCGGTTACTGGGCCGACCGTCCCGGGGAGGTGATCGCCCCGGACGTCCGCGCGGACGAACTCGCGGGGGCGGACGCCACGGTCAGGATGCCTGGTGCGGCCGAGAGCATCACCGTCGTCGCGGAACGCGACGGCATCCTGCACGGGCGGGCCGCCCCCGACGAGGCACTGCTCTGGACGGTCGCGCACTCCCCCGCCAGGTATCCCGATACCGGAGCGCACGCGTTCGTGCCGCCGACCGCGTACTGGGACGCCTTCGTCCCGCGCGACGAGGCGTCGTCGCGGGCGCTGCGGAACGCCTCACGGGAGGCCGTGGAGGAGCTCCTCAAGGGAGCCGAGGTCGGAGCGGTGCTCCCGGACGTCACCGACCCGCGCGTCGCGGACGGCGTCGCCGGCGCCGTCGCATGGGCGCGGCGCATCCTGCGCCACCGCGACACGATCCGCGAACGGATCGCGTTCCGCCGCTCCGGCGGGCGCGTCGAACCCGTCGGCGACGCGCGCGACAGCGATCTGCACGAACTGCTGTGGGGGCTGGTCAACGCCCGCACGGACCGTCCCTGGCGCGAGACCCCGTCCAACCAGCCGGCCATGGTCACCTCGATCGCCGCGGCCGGCGCGTACCTGCGCGGCGAGGTCGGCGAGCGGGGCCGCGCCGACAGCGTCCCGGAACGGCCGCTCGACTGGGCGCCGCTGCTGGGCTGCATCGGCGCCGTGGCCTTGCGGCTGGTGGGACGCCCGCATCCCGGGCCACTGCGGGACGCGGGCGTCGTGCTACTGCGCGAATGGGCGCGGAGCCCGTTCGCGCGGCCCGGCCGGTGGCGCCGCGGGACCGCGCCGGGCTCCGTCATCGCGCCGCTCCGCGAAGCCGGCCGGACGCTCGTCACCGGCCCCGCGTCCGGGGAGCTCCACGACCTGCGCACCCTCGACCCGGACCGGGGATACCGGTTCGTCCAGCCCGCGGATGCGCCGGTGCCGGCGGACGCGGAGGACGTCGAGATCGTCGAGATCACGACCGACGACGCGACCCGGCTGACCCGCCTCCTCGGCGCGTTCGCCGAGCACGGCCCGCTGAAGTTCGACGAGGCCGCCGCCGCCGCGTTCACCGCCCGGACCGGCGCGCGGCACGCGCACGCCGCACTGCTGCTGACGGGGCTCCCGATGTCCCCCCACATCGGTGAGGAGAAGCTGTACCGCGGCGCCCCGTACAAGATCGGCGAGGCGTTCTACCAGGAGACGAGGAGGCTGCTGCGCGGCTTCGGCCACGACGACCGGCTGGGCCTGCTGGCGGCCGGCCTGCCGGACGACCCCGCCGCCCTCTGGGAGAAGCGCGGGACCGTCCGGGCGGCCGAAGGCTTGGCGGAGGCATGGGCCGGCCTCGTCGGAGTGCGGGCCCCGGTGCCGGAGGACATGGCGGCCGAACTGGACGCCAGGCTGCGCCAGGGCGACGCGCAGGCGATCACGATGGCCGACCCGTCCGCCGCGGCGGCACTGGCCGAGGACCTGCACTGCCGGATCCTCCTCCAGAAACGGACGGGCCCACGCGGGCCCTGGCTGCGCGTGGACTCTGGCCGCAAGGACGTGCGGATGCTCTCCGGCCTGCCGGACGAGTACCGCAGCGCGGCGGCCCGGGTGGCCTGGGCACTGACCGAGCGTCCCGTCGGCGACCCGGCCACCGCGGGCGCGGCGGACCTCTACGAACTGCTGCGGGCCCGGCTGAACGCACCGGAACTGGTGCTCCGTCTTCAGGTCGACGACCTGCTGAAGGACCCCGAGACCGTGTTCGGCCCCGGCACCTTCCCCGTCGAGGCCGAAGAGGGGCTCGAGCCACCGGTCGTCTACGACGGCGGCCTGCTGATGTACACGCCCTGGAGGGAACAGGGCGCCACCCGGCCCAGCAACTACTTCCTCCGCCCCGCCAGGCTCGCGGACGACGACCAGTACGCGGAAATGGAACGGCTGTGCGCGGCCAGAAGCCTGACGGACCTGCGAGAAAAGATCAGCGAGATCGAGGTGCTGCTCAGCGGCGGCGGCCTGCACCGGATGGTCGAGCGGTCGAGATGCACGCCCGTCCCGCCCGGCGGGTTCGAGGCGAACCCGCTCCTGAGCGTCCCCGATCTGGTGGCGGAGGTCGCCGGCGAGCACGACCTCGCGCAGGACGCCGCCGCGCTCTACCTCCAGCTGCTCACCCTGAGCGTGCCGACCGACCGGAACGTCCGCCGGTGGAACCACTGGGACGCGCCCCGGCACAAGGCGGCACAGGTCGGCCTCGCCGCCGCCGGACTCGTCGAACTCGGCAAGCGCGCCCGCGCCGGCCGCTCGGCGTTCATCCCCGGACGCTGGACCGACTGGCGTTCGTGGGGACTGCCGCTGGAAAGCGCGAAGCTCGCCGCGTACGAGGCGCGGGGCTCCGGCGTGTACCCGTACGCCATCAGCGTCCTGCCGCCCGCCCCGCTGCACGAACTGTTCGCCGACTTCTGGCGGAGCCGCGCGAAGTAGACGAAGTAGGAGCTCGGCGCGGAGGGACGCGCGGCCCCGTCCCTCCGCACCGTCACACCTCCGCCGGCACGCCGGAAATCAGCGCCCGCCCCGGCGACCGCTGAACGCGAACGAACGATGTGGGTCGCCGCGAATGACGGTGGCGGGGGCGGCTGAACTCCAGTTCGACGTAGGCGGCCTTCAGGTCCAGCATGAAGTCCCGTTCTCCGGCGTCGAGACCATCGGCACCTGGCGCGAATTCTGGATCTCCTCCCGCCCCTGCGCGAGCACGGGAGCTGCCGCGCACACCGCGGTGGTCATCTCAAGCGCCGATCCAGCGGTGAACGGAATCGGCGCGTTCTCCACGACACTGGCCGACCTCGCCTTCGCGGCCACGTATTCGCGGCGCGCCCTGAGATACCCCAGTGGTGGACGGGGTTCGGAGTTGACCGTTGACCACCTTGTCCAGGCACCGAGCAGGCTGATGTCTTCACGAGATGGCGGGCCGTGAGCTCAGCGGAGGGTGACGTGGCGTGGGCCGTTGAACGGCGCCAGCGACAGCACTGTTGATGGTGTCCGGAGGTTCTCGTTGTCGGCAAACGCGATGCGTGCGGCATCGAAGCGGACCTCGTCGCTGGTCAGGAGTGCGACCTGGTGATAAAGGTCGCGGATGTCATCGGTGAGGTCGTCGTCGCTGCTGGTTCCGGCTCCCCAGGTGTCCCAGAGCAGCGTCTCGACCTTGTTGAGCGCGGCGAGGTCGAGTCGCACATTGCCGATCACGAACCATTCCCCCGCGAGCAGCCGATCAGGCAGGGGAATACCGAAGGATTGAGGGTCGGCGTCACCCGAGCGGATGAGTTGCAGGGCGGCGCCGGCGACCAGGAAGCGGTCCCTGGGGACGTCCATGGGATCGAAGTCGATCGCGAACGCGGTAGTGACGCGTGGGTCGGCCAGCTGGGCGTCGGCCAGCCGCCAGCCGTGCCGGTCGTCCCAGTACTCGGTGACCATGTGGTCGAAATGGAAGCCTTCGGAGCCGAAGTAGTCGGCGAAGCCGGACCGCAGACGCGCCGGGATGCCCGCATGGCGGAGGAACGAGCAAAACAGCAGCGAGAAATCGCGGCAGACGCCAACGAACCGATCGGCGAAAGCGCGCGGTCGCGTCAGCGACGCCGGGTTTCGCTCAGTGATGATGGTCAAGATGTCGTCGAGGTAGCGGGTCTCGGCATCGTCGTGGAGCCGGTCCGGTGGGACGTCATAGCCGAACAGATCCCCCTCGACGCGGTGGATCATCAGCCCACGCGTGATCTCGGCGAGCCGGGCGGGGGCAGCGGGCAGGTCGTCATAGAGCCGTTCGTGGCGCCCGGGCGAGGAGAATCCACTCTGAGCCGCGTAGAAGGTGGCGACGGTCGACGCGAGCGAGGGGTTGGACGGCATGGTCGTCTCCTGCAGAAGGACCGGTCACATGCTCGATCAGATGACGATCCCAGGCTGCCAAATTCCCGCCGACCATGTCGAGACGGTCGTCCAACAACAGCAGTACATCCCTCGCACCAATAGGCGCTGTGCCCCTTGAAGCGGCCCAGGCTGGCGGCGGGCCCCGCCGGCCTCCGCGTCCAGGCGGGCCTACGGGATCGCGTGGAGCTGGCCTTCCCGGCACGTTCCGCGACCCGGCTGAGCGACGCGAACTCTTCCGGTGACCGTTCCGAGGGAACGCCATCACCATGAACCTGGCGACGCTCAGCACGGTGAAAGCCAGGAAGACGATCAGGCACATGATCGCGGTCAGTCCCCGCCCCGAAGGTCGAGCCGAGGGCCAGGACGCTGGAGGAGCCGAGGACGCCGCTGGCGGACCTCAGCCGCCGGGGCCATGCCGTCGGTTGCTGCTTCGCCCGCAACGGCACCCGGCGCAGCGTCCTCCTCCCCGGACCCGAGTCGTGGCAGGTGGCGTCCTGCTGGATTGGTCTAGCGCCATAGGCGGGCTCCGCCCTTTACGGGGGGCTCTGGCGATGGCTCCCTGTTGACGCAGAGGCCGCCGCCCTAGCGACATCTGCACGACCCGCAAGGTCGCGTTCGCCTGCTGCAGCAGATGACGGTCGAGAAGCTGCGGGACGAGCCGCATCCCGGTGACGGTCGACAGGCTCGCCGCGACCGCCCCGGCGCCAGCGGCGACGGCGATCGGCACGGCGTCGCGGACCCCGGTCAGCAGCAGGGCCGCCTCGCCGAGCTGACCGGCTGCGGCACGCACCTAAGAGATCACCAAGACCGCTCGCAGGTTGGTGGACCGGTCGACGTGCAGCCCCATGACCGGCATCGCCGCCAGGTACAGGACGTACTCGGTCGCCAAGACCAGCAAAGGCGGCCGACGAACGGCACCAGCGGCGATCTCAACGGTCGGCGTAGCCTAACGCGCGGCGACCCTGCCGGCATTTCGTGGGCGTCGGGGGGGTCACCGCGCTCGCGGGATCAGGAGTTCCAGCATGCGGCTCATGATGTCCGGCAGTTCTTGTTCCGTGTGCGCCAGCCAGTATTCGTGGGCGGCGAGCGTGGCCGACAGGACGGCGTGTCCGGCGGCGATCGCCACGAGGTCGTCGACGCCCGTGCCGCGCCGTTCGGCGACGAACTCGGTCGCGATGCGGCGCCATCCGGCGTGCCGTGCGGCGGCCTTCTCCTGGACCGCCGGCACGTTGAGGATCAGTTCGGCCCTCTGCAGGGCCCATGTCCTGTGCTCGGGCGGGTGGTGCAGGGCCCGGGGCACCGAGCGGCAGAGCACCTCGTTGTAGGGCTCGCTCAGCGGAGCGGCCGCGAGTTCCTCGCGGAGCCTGGCGAACTCGGCCGGCGACTCGACCCACAGCACATCGGCCTTGGTGGAGAAGTACCGGAAGAAGGTGCGACGGCTGACCCCGGCCGCCGTGGCGATGTCGTCGACGGAGGTCTCCTCGAAGCCCCTCTCCAGGAACAGGTTCTGCGCGATCTCCGCGAGCGCGTGAGCGCTCGTCAGGGCGGGACGGCCGCCGCGGTCCGCCCCCGCGCGGCGCTGCTGGGAAGGGGCCATTCCCCGATGGTCGCATGCCGTCCACTCAGCAAGCGCACACCGGATCCCTGGACTTATGACACAGTGCGCCATAACCTGTGCCGACATCCTCTGAACCGGGACGGGAGCTGGTCATGGGCAAGCTGGACGGCAAGGTCTCCTTCATCACCGGAGCGGCACGGGGCCAAGGCCGAAGCCACGCGGTGGCACTCGCGCGCGAGGGCGCCGACATCATCGCCATCGACACCACCGCGAAGGTCGGCAGCGTCCCCTATCCACTGGCCACCGCCGGCGACCTGGCCGAGACGGTCCGGCTCGTCGAGGCCACCGGCCGCAGGATCCTCGCCCGAGACGCCGACGTCCGTGACTCCCAGGCACTGGCCCGGGCCGTCGAGGAGGGCGTCAACGCGTTCGGCCGGCTCGACATCGTCCTGGCCAACGCGGGCATCTCCACCCCGGCCCCGACGCTGGAGATGAGCGACGACACCTGGCAGGACATGATCGACATCAACCTGACCGGGGTGTGGAAGTCGCTCAAGGCATCGGTCCCGCACATCATCGCCGGCGGCCGCGGCGGCGCGGTCGTCATCACCAGTTCCCTGGCCGCCATCTACGCCAACGAGAACACCGCCCACTACTCCGCTGCCAAGGCCGGGCTCGTCATGCTCATGAAGGTCATGGCCAAGGAGCTGGCCCCGCACGGCATCCGGGTCAACACCGTCCACCCGACCACTGTCGCGACCGACATGATCCTCAACGAAGCCACCTACCGCCTGTTCCGCCCCGACCTGGAGAACCCGACCCGCGCCGACTTCGAGGAGGCGGCGCGGACCCTCAACCGGCTTCCGGTCGCCGCGCTCGAGGCGGAGGACATCTCCCACGCCGTCCTGCACCTGGTCTCCGACGACGCCAAGTACGTCACCGGCGCCACCCACGTCATCGACGCCGGCGGATCACTGTAGGCCGTGTCCAGCGCAGCCGCCCGGTCCGCGCCAGGCGGGCCGGGCAGCCGTTCGCAACGCCCTTGGCAACGCGGGCTCTGCGAGCCTTCCGCTCTGACCGGCCGCGGGGAGGTTCGTAAATTGTCGGCGCCAGGTTGAGTACCGCCGAGCGGCTGCGCCGGCTGGGGTACGACGGCCCCTCACGTTGGTCGGCGAGGAGACAGATGAGCCTTACGACAGAGCGCCGCTGTCGGAGTCGCTGCTCGTCCAGGAAGACGATCCGAAACGGGGCGTGCCGCTCCCTATGCGGATCGCGGTCTGGACATGGAGCGCGGTGTGCGGGTCACCGGGCTGAACACCGCACGTAAGACGGTCGTGCTGGGACGGCGGGCGCACGCTCGAAGCGCCGTCGATCACCAAAGCCGGCAGCTCGGCGGTACCGCCCCGAGGAGGGTCAGAAGGATTTCGGGGGTCAGGGAGCCGTCAGACCTGCGGTGAGGAACGAGATGACGGTGCCGGTTTCCGGTGGCGTGCTCGCGGCGGCGGGTGTGGGGGTGAGCGGATGCCCGTAGATATCCAGGAGGAGGGTGAAGGCCAGCCGCCACCGATCGGCGATCTCGCGTGCCGGCAGTTCGGGCATGGCGCGGGCGAGCATCACCTCGAACGGCACCTGGCTGAACCAGGGGGACACGCTCGACGGCCGTAGGCCGGGAAGCACGAAGCGGGCCAGCAGGTGGCACAGCATCCGGCCCTTGGCCGTCGTGGACAGCTCCTCGAACGGCTCGACGATCGCCGCCACCAGAGCGTTGACCTCGGGGCCCGGTCCGCGATCCGGGTCGGTCGCCGAACGCTCGGCGATCGTTTCCAGCCGCTCGGCCCACAGGGGCAGCAACTCCCGTTCCAGCAGTGCCGTGACGAGCCCCTCCCGCGATCCGAAGTGGTAGTGCACCGCGCCCGGGTTCAGCCCGGCCGCGGAGTTGATCGCTCGGACCGACACCTGCTCGGCCCCCTTCTCCAGGAAGAGGCGTTCGGCGGCGTCGAGGAGGCGGTCGCGGGTGGTCGTGGGGACGGCTGGCATGACCACATTGCATCACATAGGCTGCAATCAGCATTCAATCAGTGATTGAAAGTCGATTGAAGGGACGTCTGGGCTCATGGGAACGTTCGCCGTGACAGGATCCGCCTCCGGCATGGGCGCCGCGAGCGCCGGGCTGCTCAGGAACGCGGGACACACCGTGATCGGTGTCGACCTCCACGGCGCGGACGTCGTGGCCGACCTCGGTACGGACGAGGGGCGGCGCACGGCGGTCCAGGAGATCCTCGCCGCCGCCGGCGGCGTGCTCGACGGCGTCGCCGCCATCGCCGGGGTCGGGCCGAACATGCGCGACGCGGCCGCCGTCATGTCGATCAACTACTTCGGCCCGGTGGCGTTGCTGGAGGGCCTGCGCCCGGCGCTGGTGCGTTCGGGGGCCGGCCGTGCCGTGGTGATCGGGTCGAATTCGGCGACGACCGTGCCTCTGATCGACGAGGACCTGGCGGAGTTCGCGCTGGCCGGCGACGAGGAAGCCGCCCGCGAACGCGCCCGCGCCGTGCAGAGCGCCATGCCCCCGGAGGTCATCGAGATGGCACCCAGCGTCGGCGCCTATGCCACGTCCAAGTTCGCCCTGGCCCGCTGGGTACGTCGTACCGCCGTCCAGGCCGATTGGGCGCGGCGCGGAGTGCTGCTGAACGCGATCGCCCCCGGTGCCGTGCTCACGCCGCTCATGCTCGGTTCGACCGGCACGGCCGCCGAGACGGATCCCGACGAGTTCCCGACGCCGATGCCGCTGGGCGTCTTCGGCCATCCGGAGGACATCGCGTTCTGGGTGCACCAGTTCCTCAAGCCGGAGGCCCGTTTCACCACCGGGGCGGTCCTGTTCGTCGACGGCGGCACCGACGCCGCCATGCGCCCCGACGCCCAGCCGACCGCGATGACCCTCTGACCACCTCCAGGAGGACGACGTGACCACCACCGACGCGACCACCCCGGACGTGTTCGAGCCCGCCCGGCTCGGGCCGCTGACCCTGCGCAACCGCATCATCAAGTCCGCCACCTTCGAAGGCATGACCAAAGGCGCGCTGGTCTCCGACGACCTGATCGAGTTCCATCGCCGGCACGCCGCGGGCGGCGTCGGGATGACCACCATGGCCTACTGCGCGGTGGCCCCCGAAGGAAGGACCGAGCGCGACCAGGTCTGGATGCGCCCCGAGGCCCTGCCCGGCCTGCGCCGCCTCACCGACACCGTCCACGCCGAAGGCGCCGCGGCGTCCGCCCAGATCGGGCACGCCGGACCGGTCGCCAACGGAAAGTCCAACGGCGTCCCCGCCCTGGCGCCGTCCGCCTCGTTCAGCCCGATGAGCATGCAGCGCATCCGCCGCGCCACCGCCGCCGACATCGAACGCATCGCCAACGCGCACGGCGAGGCCGCGAAGCTGGCGATCGAGGCGGGCTTCGACGCGGTCGAGATCCACCTCGGGCACAACTACTTCGCCAGCTCGTTCCTCAGCCCGAAGATCAACAAGAGGCGGGACGGGTTCGGCGGCTCGCTGGCCAACCGGGCCAAGGTCGCCCTCGGCGCCGCGCGCGCCGTCCGCGACGCCGTCGGCGACCGCATCGCGATCCTGGCCAAGCTCAACATGGACGACGGCGTCCCGGGCGGGTTCTGGCTCGACGAGAGCCTCCAGGTCGCCCGCTGGCTGGAGCGGGACGGCAGCGTCGACGCCTTGGAACTGACCGCCGGAAGCTCCCTGCTGAACCCGATGTACCTGTTCCGCGGCGACGCGCCCGTCCGCGAGTTCGCCGCGACGTTCGGGCAGCCGCTGCGCCTAGGCATCAACCTGGTCGGCGACCGCTTCATCCGCGCCTACCCCTATCAGGAGGCGTTCCTGCTGGACAGTGCCCGCCAGTTCCGCGCCGCGCTGGACCTGCCGCTGGTGCTGCTGGGCGGCATCACCCAGCGCTCAACGATGGACCTGGCCATGGCGGAGGGCTTCGAGTTCGTCGCGATGGCGCGCGCACTGCTGCGCGAACCCGACCTCATCAACCGCATCAAGAAGGAGCCCGACACCCGCTCGCTGTGCATCCACTGCAACAAGTGCATGCCGACGATCTTCAGCCGAACCCACTGCGTCATCGCCTGACCGGCCGGGGACGTGAGCGGCGGAGCCGCCCGGCCGGCCCGGGATCCGTCACCGGGCCGGCCAGACCTGATCGCACACCTTTTCCTGGAACTGCCGGCGGGTCAGAAGAGCAGGGTGACCCAGGAGCGCCAGCCGTCGTTCGCGTCGACCATGCTGAACGGGCCGTTCCCGCCCTCGGAGTAGTACTCCCACCAGGCGTAACCGAGACCCTTGGACTTGTAGAGTGCGACCTTGTCCTTGATGTACTGGTCATGGCCGGTAAGGCCGTTGCCGATGCCGAACTCGCCGATCCAGATCGGCAGCCCTTCGGCTTGTGCCATGTCGAGCTGGACCTGCAGATGGGTGGCGAGCGCGGTCTTGTTCGCCGGGTCGTAGCCGGTCGACCCATCGGACGGATTGGGAACCAGCCCGAGCCCGGTGTCGTCGTCGTAGCCGTTCGTGTAGCCGCCCTTAGGATCCCCGTTGTAATAGTCGTGAACGGACCAGATCAGATTGCCGCGGTCGGTCGGAGTGAACGACGAAAACGACGAGGCAGGCACCTTCGCGTCGCCGTACGACGGTTCCAGCATGATGTTGGTGGCGCCGTCCTTGGCCCGGATCGCATTGACGATCCGGGTGTAGTCGGACAGCAGCCGCGCGGACTTCGTGGACGAGCGGAACGGCTCGTTGACCGGGTCGTACGCAGCGACCGCGGGCTCGTCCCGGTACCGGTTGGCGATGGTCTGCAGGAAGCCCAGGCCGTTCTGGACGACCGCGTCCAGGCCCTCGACGGAACCGTCGTCCGTGGGCGTCACCCGCGCCCACTGCGGCACGTGCTCCTGGCCGTCGGGGCTCCCCGACATGTGAATGCAGTCGAGAATGACGTACAGCCCGGCGGACTTGGCCCGCGTCACCGCCGTCGCGAGGGTGGAGAACGCCGTCTCGTTCCACTCCCCTTCGGTCGGCTGGAACATGTCCCAGAAAAGGACCATGCGGACCGAGGTGAAACCCTTCGCTTTGATCGAGTCGTAGGTCGCCTGGTCCCAGGTGTCGGTGTCGTATGCGTCCCAGAGCGGCTGGATGTTGGGGCCGATGAGCTGATGCGGGGTTCCGGCCGGGTCGACGAACGCGTGTGAGGACGTGGCGTGCAGCCGCGTCGTCACGGCGGCGTCCTGGAGGGCCGGCTGGCGGGCAGGGGCGGCGTCCGCCGTTCCGGCGGCTCCGACCGTCATGAGAAGCGTGGCTAAGGCGAGCCCGACCGATCGGCGCATGGACGTCCTTCCTCTCCAGGTGATCGAATCCGCGAGGATCCTATGTCGGTCTCCCCTATCCAGGCTCCGGAGCGCAAAAGCGTTGAAACGCTCTTGTGCCGCCGCACAGGCGCACATCGAAGCGGGCTCGGAAGGATCGCCGTGGCGGCAGCGCCGCGATGAGCAAGAGCACGTCACCCCTCGATCGCGAGCAGGGCGTGGTGACGCCGGATCGGTCCCGAGCGGCCGGTGCCTCGGCGACGTCCGGGCCGTGGATCAGGTAGTCCTCCGTGAGATGGCACGCCACCGCGAACGGCGGCAGGCGTCCCCCGCCGCACGCCGTGCCGTTGTCTGCTCTGGCTAGTTGGGCCGCGGGGCGAAGATGCGGAAGGTGTCAAGCATCAGGCGGTTCGGCCCGGCCGCAAGTTCACCGTCGGGCTGGTGGAACATCCAGGTCGGGCCATCCCCCTCGAAGCCGATCGTCGCGAAAGCTCGCGTGGCGCCCTCATCCACAGGGCGCATCAGCACCCTGGTCCAGAACCCGGCCAAGGCTGCCGCATCGCGGCAGTCAAAGGAGTACATGCCGACCTTCATGCCGTCCCCACCGGGCATAGGACACGTCCTTCCGATCGGGTCTTCAGGACGACCAATGTGAACACCAGAACTCATCGTGCTCTCTGACTCGAGGTCGTGACAGCGGCCCCGGCGCCCTAACGACCAAGAGCCCTCACCTGTCTCCTGCCGCCGTACGTGAGGCATCCCCATCGAGGTCAAGGCACCTGTAGGTCGCGCTGGCAACAAGCCTGAGGCATCGGTCGATCTTGACCGCTAAGGTCGGTGGAACTTGATCGCCAGGTCGCTACGGAGTACGGGTCCCAGCGGGCGGCGCGCTGTCACCGACCCTGAAGCAAGCCATTGATCGAAGTTCTGACACCGATTCGCAAGATAAGGGTCAGGCAGGCATACATCCCCGAGGTGCGAGCGGTTCTGCCTGACGGGGACACATGTGTGGTCGTTGACGCCTATGGCCGATTGTTCAGCGTCTCGCTGTCCACCGGTGACGCGGTCGGAGTGGAGTCGGGTTCGGTGGGGGTCTCCAGGCTTTCGGTGACCCCAGATGGTCGGCTGATGGCCACGAGCATGCATACCTTCGGCGAGTACGGCATCCGGATCTGGGACGTGGCGAGCTGGACGGTGGCCACGGAGTTGCCTGGGCACAGCCATCCGATCCTGGCGGTGTCGGCGGTGGGTCAGGTCGTGGTCACGGCGGCCGCGGACGGTACGCGAGTGTGGGATTTGAACGACGGATCCTGCAGGTTCACGCTGCCGGGCACAGAAGAGGTCAAGTGGATCTCGATGACCCACGACGAGCGCCATGTGGTCACGATGAGCTCGGATCGTTCGATCGTGCTCTGGGATCTGTGGACAGGCGCGCCGATTCGGACGCTGCGGACCCCCGACTCCCGGGTTCCGGATTTGAGTTCGCCCGCGAGTGACAGCGGCGTCTGGATCCGAACCGTTTTGGCGGACTCGATACGCGGTCATGTGCTGGCGGCCGACGGTCAACTGTGCGTGGGCGGCCTCGACGGGCGGTGTCCCCTGACCGACTGGGAGACGATCCCCCGGCACAACAGGGTGAACATGATCCCGGGAAAGGACATGGTGCACACATGCGTGGCGGCGCTGAATCCGGCGGACGGGACCATCGCCGTCGATTACGGCGGACGCGTATACCTCCTGGATCACGGCGGGCAACCGCTCGCAGTGATGGGGCCGGAACCGGGGCCGGGCTGGATACCGGTGAGCACCATGACCTTTGCGCCGGACGGCCGGCTGGTGTGCTCCTTCCCCGGCGCCTTCGCGGCCGTGGATGTATGGCCGGCGCTTTCAGAGCTCACGGAATGAGCGAGCCGCGCTTACCGGCGAAGCCACAACTGATCACTCATCAACACGACGACTCGACGATCAGGGGCGTTGCTCAAACTCATCGACAAACGTTGGCGCTACACGCGGACGAAACCACGGGCGGCGAGTGCGGAAACACCGCCCCCCGTCAGGGGGGCAGGCCAACAGGGGACCCGCTAGCCCGTCGGCCGCGCATAACGCGATTTATGTGCTGGCTCGGAGCGCCCCCGGCGACTACCCCGGAAGGCCCCGGACCGTGCGGACGGTCCGGGGCCGATCGGGGCGCTACGCAAACGCAGCTTGTGCCGGCCGAGGGCGCGGGCCCACCGCTCGTGCGCGGACTGGTGGGTCATCGTGCAGCCGTGGGAACGGTGCCTGGGCCCCTCGACCTGCTCGGCGGCCGGCCCGCCCCGGAGATCTACACCGCGTGCAGGCGTCGGCGTCCTGTCGCACGGCACCGAAGGCACAGGTCACAGCGCGAGCAGCGTGCGATGGGCGATGCTGGTGTCCCGCAGCGGTTTGAGTGCCAGACGCACCAGGGCCAGGGCGTTGTCGTCGCCGGCGATGCGGTTGGCGCTGAGCTCGCCGCAGGACAGGCACTGGTGGATGATCACCCACTCGCCGTCAGGCCGTACCGACATGCTCAGGGCTTCCATCCGGCCGTGGCAGTGGGCGGCCCGGTCGCCGGGGATGCGCCGGTCGACGTGCCGGCTGGCCAGGCAGTTCGGGCAGTGATTGCGGTGGGTGGTGCCGGGTGCGTCCAAGGACACCTCCAGCCGGCAGCCCACGCAGCGGAAGTCATGTCCCCGGTGGCCACCCTGGCCGTGCAGGACGTTCTTATGCCGCTGCGGCCTGCGTGCCCGCTGCCGTCCGCCGGGCTTCTTGCGTCGTGGCATGGGCAGTTCCCTCCTTCCGCAGCGCGGTTCACAGGTCGCCGAACGCTTCGAGCGGGAACGGTGGTTGCGCCAGCGGCCGCACGGCCATGCGCATCAAGATGAGCTGATTGTCGTCCGCGCAGACGGGGTTGGAGGTCAGCTCGTCGCAGCGCACGCAGCGGTGGATGACCATCCAGTCGCCGGTGCGCAGCACGGCGATGGAGATCGGTGTCATCTGGCCGTGGCAGTCGTTGGGACCGCCCTCGACGTGGTCGAGAAGGTGCTGGGAGCGCAGGCACGCCGGACAGTGATTGCGCCGTGTGCCGTCAGTGGCCAAGGTGGACACCGTCAGACCGCACCACGCGCACGTGAAGGTGTCGACCTTGAGGGTGTTGTGCGGGGTGCTCAATGAAGGCTTGTTGCGGGTGGACACCCGGGGTGCTCCTTGCTGAGAGGTCTTTGATGACAGCAAGAGCAGGCCGAGCGGCCTCGATGGAAAAGCGACCAGCCTCGTGCGCCCGGGCATGCCCATAGGCGCGGAGTGTGAAGGCTGAGTCAGGGCACCGGAGACTCACGTCCGGTCACCGTCCAGCGGGGACGGTAACGACGGACAGACGTTACGCGGTGCAGCGAGGCGCGCTCAGCGCGGGCCGGGTCACAAAAATCTCTTTTCTAGGGCAGACAGCCCGGAGCAGACCGAAAGAACTCCGGCAGAGTAACAACCGCTCTGCGGTGGGCGCCAATGAATTAATCCGAGCCAGGCCCCGGGTGATGACTGTCCCGCGAGCGATCCCGCGGCCCGCCGGCGGACGTGATCCCGCCGTTTGCGCCGGGTGACAGAGTTCTTACCGGCACCTCGAGTAACAAGTCTGCGTCCGGGAGGACTGTGGTGCGGTGGGCGGTGGTGCGGCCGGGGTCGCCGGTGATGGCGCGCCGCTCGGGGCGGCCGCCGTAGGAGCCGCAGCTGATGTCTCACCGTGGGGGTGCAGCGTCCATTGCCCGTCCTCGTACTCGGCGAGGGTCTGGGTGAGGCGCCACCCGTCCGGCAGCCCGTCGACTGGCATGTCGGTGTGCGAGGTGCGCTCGCGGTGCCGCCGCACCAGCGCGGCGACCGCCCGCGCCCGAGTCCGCAGGTGGTGGTCGATCAGGTGGCTCCCCGTCCCGTGGCCCTCGTCGTCGGTGTCCGCTGCGGCTACGTCGACGACCGCGTCCTGGTCATCATCTTGGACGTCATCGGGTCTCGTGGCGGCCTGCCGGTTGCCGGGCGAGGTCGGTGAAGTCGTCGCAGATGCCCACCGTGAGCGGGTCGTGGCTTTCCACCGAGAACCCGGCGCGGAGCACGACGCGGACCTGCCCGGCCTCCCAGTCCCGTGCAGACCACAACGGACGCGCGTTCACCGCGTACCCGAACTCCGTCCCCTTGGTTGATAACGCGGAAGTGTTCGGGACGGTTACGTGCGGAGGTAGAGGTGCTGAGGTCAACAGCACCCAACAAATCATGCAAACACCCAACCCGCCCGACATGCTCGATCTCGACGCTCTCGTCCGCGAGCTGGGAGAGGTCAGGTACTTCCTGACCGACCCCGACCCGAACTACGACGCTGAGTTCGTGGCCGATCTGCGCCGGCGCATGGTGAACCTGGTCGTCCAGCTGGCCGGGCCGCTCGCGGAGATCGTCGACGAGGTCGGCGGCCTCGTGCGTGCGGTGCGGTCGGACGGCGACACCAAGCTCGCCGAACTCGACTACCGGAACCTGTCGGGGCTTCTCAGGCTGTTCGACGGCCTGTGGAAGAGCACCACCACATGGGGGAACGCCGAGCAGAACGACCCCTCCCCCCAGGGCGCCGCCCGCAGGGTGAACACCCTGCTGGCGCTGACCGACCTGGCCGACCAGCTCAGCTAGCCCTCACTGGACGGCCCCCAACAAAGAGCGCGGCCCTCGGCCGCGCTCTTACCCTTTCGTGGGCAGCGGCCTCCCGCGCGAGGACAGCAGCTCGTCGAACCGTGAATGAGGCCACCTTCCGAAGGCCCGCGCTGGGCACCGACGGGCCCGCTTGAAACCGACACCCCCGACGGCAGCATCAACACCCTGAAGTGGAGGCAGCCGGAACACGCGGGAAAGGGATCGTGAGGTCGCGTTGTAGCTGGTTGGAGCGAGGATGCAACGACGTTCGGGCGTCGGTGGCGTAGTGGTGTTGGGCCGCGGTCAGTCCTGGTCCGCGGCGTCGGCGGCTTGCGCGAGGTGTTCGGCTTGGCAGTCGGCGCACCGCCCGTGCCAGTTGTGGGCCTGGGAGGCCACGGCTTCCAGCGCCCGTCATCGGCTCCCCGCACTCCAGGCAGCGCCGCCGCCGCTCTCCTTGTGCTGGCGCGGCGGGGCCTGCCTGGCCGGAGGGCGGACCGCCGGCAATTCCTCGTCGTAGGGGTGGGTCTCGATCCGGTAGCCGGCCTCGGTCAGAACCTGAGCGGCACGGGCGCGCGTTGCCGACTGCACGGCGGGTTCATGAAGTCGTCGCAGACGTCAACGGTGAGCGGGTCGTGGCTCTCCAGCGAGAACCTGGCGCGGGTGGGGAACTCCGCGTGCCCGCGGTGGGCAGCACGACGCGGACCTGCTCGGCCTTTCAGTCCCGGCCCGACCACAGCGGTCCCGCGTCCATTGCGTATTCGAACTCCGGCCCTTCTTCCTGCTCATCGAGCAGGGGCACTCTTCCTTCGCTCTTCGGGGGACTCGTCGGTGGGGCGCGCGCCGGTCGCCAGCTGACGACCAGCGCGGCAGGCCAGCTCACTCTGCCGTGAGCGACCGGCCACGGTCACGCCTTTCGGGCGAGTTGGACGAGACCGGTCTGGCAGGCGATGACGACGAGTTGGGCGCGGTCGCGGGCGCCGAGTTTGTCATGGCGCGTTGTTGGTGTGGGTGCGGATGGTGTTGGCGCCGACCACGTGTTTGGCGGCGAGGTCGGGGGCGGCGCAGATGGTCTCGGTCGCGGCCAGGCGTCGACGACTGGCCTGCGGATATCCATGACGACCACGTCGGGCACATCATCATCGTTACCCGACGGCCAAGCCTTCGCCGCCGTCCTATCGTCAGCGAGGTCGTCGAACCATGCTCGGCGGCCGCCGAGGGTGTTCAGTTTCTCCAGGAGCTTGCGGGCGAGGCCCTCGACTGCGGGTTCGGTGGCGCGCTCGGTGTCGTCGGTGGTTGCGTCGGCGGGCTGGGTCTTGGTCTGGCCGCAGAACGAGGCGTAGCGTACGGAACCCCCCGGGGATTTCTTTGGCGCACGCGCGGCGCTAGATCCCCTGGTTACAGCGGGGAGCGGCGGGCTGGGCGAGGCGAAGTGCCGTTTCTGCTCGCGCGCTCGGCGGGCAGCCCCCTCGTGGACCGGTACGGCGGCGCCGCCGTCGTCCGGATCGTCCTGCTGATCGAGGCGACGGGACTGGCCGTCCTCACGACCGCGGCGTCCGCGCCCGCCGCGCTCACCGGCGTCGCCGTCACCGGCGCGGGGCTCGGCCTCGTCTACCCCTGCACCACCACGATCACACTCGGCCGCACGAAAGCGCTGCGGCCCGGCGCCGCGGTCGGCACGATGACGTCCTTCTGGGACCTCGGCATCCTCGCCGCCGGGCCACTCGGCGGCCAGATCGCCGCCCACCTCGGCTACCGGACCGCCTTCGCCGCCGCCATCGCCGCCACCCTCGGCGCCCTCGCGACCACCTCGGCCCCGCCCCCGGCGGTCTGGCGGCGCCTCCTCGGCGGCGGCAGTCTTGAGGTATGCGCTTCGCGAAGTGGGTCCTCGGTGCGGTATGGATCGGTTCTTGGTATCTGATGTACCTGGAGATCACGCGCTGGCGCCACGTGAAGCCATCGCTGGCGTTCAACTCAGATCCCGCCCCTGGGACCGGTCTCCGGCCACGTCCGGGTCTGCCGCTCATACTGCTCTATATCGCCTGCGTGGCGGCCCCGTTGGCGACCGTGACCGGGTTGGTGAGGCGCATCCGCGCGCGTCGAGCCGAAGCGGGGGCCGGTCGCGGTTAGATGGTGGCGATCCAGCAGGCCGGATCGTGGACTGACTGGGGCGGGACGGAGACGACGACGTCGTGGGCGTCGTCGCCGGTGTCCTCGGCGACCTCCTCGGCCCGCGCCTGGTCGTCGAGGGCGGGCGGTTCGCTCGACGCCGGTGAGGTGGTCATGGCGAGTTCCTGGCATGCAGTTCGGCTGCGGAGCGGCCGACGGCGGATTTCTAGGGGAGTCACCAGAAGACCCGTTCGCGCAGGGGTTGGCTGTGAAGAGCTTGCCCAGGCCGGCGGCGGGGATGGAGCTGTCGCTGCGGCGGGCGGGCTTGCAGCGCTGGAGCCAGCGGGTGGTGTTGGTGGCCAGGACATCGGTGCAGGCGGTGAAGGAGGTGGTCGCGGACAGGTGCCGATTCCAGGTGGCGGCGGCCGTGGTGTTCCTGCGGTCCATCACAGCGGGGGTGGGCGCTGCGGCGGGGCTGGCTCCGTCGCAGATGTCGATCGGGCGGGCGAGCGTCTCATCATTGTCGGCGCACGTTGAGGGGTGGCGGATCGAGCCCAGGTGGCGGTCGACTGCGTCCGCGAGGGTGCATGAGACGGTCGAGTTGGGGCGGCCAGGGGATCCGCGAGGCGGTCAGGCCAGGCGGACTCCCCCGGCGAACGGGCGGCCGGCGATCGGGGCGATCTTGACGACGTCGCCGGTCTGCGGGGCGTGGACCATGTTGCCGTTGCCGATGTACATGCCCATGTGATGAAGGTCGCTGTAGAAGAAGACCAGGTCACCGGGCTTGAGCTGGCTCTGGCTCACATGGGTCCCGGCGCTGTACTGGCTGCCGGTGTAGTGGCCGAGGCTGATGCCGACCTGAGCGTAGGCGTACAGGGTGAGGCCGGAGCAGTCGAAGCCCTTGATGTTGGCGCCCTGCGCGGTGCCGTAGCTCGGGCCGGACGCGGTGCCGCCGCCCCAGGAGTAGGGAACTCCGAGCTGGCTCAGCGCGGCTCGTACCGCTCCCATCGCCTTGGCCGAAGCACCGCCGGAGCTCACGTTGGGGATGGAGCCCGGGCGCGAGCCCGTGCCGGAGTAGGTCCCCAGCTGACGTTCGACCTTCTTGAGCTTGGCCTGGAGCTCCTGGCGTTTCTTCTTCGCCTCGTCGGTCAGCCGGCGGACCTGGCTCGCGCGCGCTTCGGCGGCCTTGCGGGCGCGCTCGGCGCCTTGCATGGTCTGCAGCAGCTGAAGGATGCGCGTGTTGTCCTGGCCGGCGAAGTAGTTGAGCGCCGCTGACCGGTCCAGCACGGCCTGCGGGTCGTCGGCCGAGGCGAAACTGACCGCCGGGTCGACCGGGCCGTTCTTGTAGGCGTCCGCGGCGAGCTTCGCGATCCGGTCGCGCGCCTCGGCCAGCGTCTTCTGCTGGCGGTCGGCACCGGCCTTGGCGACCGTGGCGGCCTTCTGGGCCTGCCGCAGCCGCTCCCGGAGCCCGTTGTACTGCTCGCTGAGCTTCTCGGCCTCGTCGGCGAGCTTCTTCTGCTGCGCCGTCAGCTCCTTGCGGGTGGGCTTCGGCTTCGCCTCGGCGGGCGCTGGCGCCAGAAGTCCGACCGAGAGCACGACCGAGGCCGTCAAGGCGGTGCTCGTGATGATCCGGCGGCGGGCTGACGTGGTGATATCGGCAGCTCGTCGCTGCATGCGTTGTCCTCTCCAGTGACGCCTACCGGGTCAGCTGACGGGTTCGGGCCGGAGTCGCCCTACCGTCCCGGCGGGACGGATTCACCCCTGAAGATCGGGTCCCCGGTTCCCGGGACGGCGTCCGCGGGATTCGGCGCGGCCATCGGCCGCCCCCGGCGGGGACGCGTCACCGTGACCTCCTACGTAGCGTAGGAGGTAGTGGGTCGATACGCCACCCAAGTAGCACATTTCACTCCAGCCCCGCCCTGCACACGGGGGCAGCCAGGATGCGCTTTGACTCGTGTGACCAGCGAAGATGACAGATCCGCCGCGGCGGTCTCCATGGCTCTTTGCAACAACCGTCCGCATGAATGCAGCCCCTCGGATTCACCAGGTACAGGACCCGGACGAGATCGATGCCGCCATGACCGACCAGCTGATCGCCTGCTGAGCGGCGGTGAGCAACTCATCTCCGACCTGGACCCTCAACGCAGCCGCCTGGTCCTGGCCTTGATGGGCGATGCCCTGGCCGCTGGCTAAGCACTCGCCGCGCCCCCACCCCCTTGATCGCGCACACGGCACCCTCCGCCACGTCCAGTCCCACACCGCCTTCCGCGGCCATGGCATCGGCCTCGAAGTTTTCTACGGCCGGCTCGGTTACAAGGAGATCGGTCGGCGCCCACGCGCCTACCGGCTCGCCCCCGGTGACGACCGCGACGAGGTCCTCATAGCCCCTCGCACCGCTCTGACCATTGGATTCGGTAGGCGCCTGCGGAGTCGCGCAGCGCGGCCGCCTCCACCCTCCCCCGCCTTGTCCGAAGGGCACCCCTTGTCTGCTAGTCAGCAGACCCTGGACAAGTCCACGATCGCCACGGCGCCCGCCAGGAGCGGTGCGGTGACCGCAGACGCCGCGAAGGCACAAGCCGCGATACGGACGGATCGGCGCGGCTTCACCGCGCCGGAGGTCTCGAGCCGCAGCACGCGCTCCACCAGTGCGCCCGCCCCATGCCCACCGCCGGCCCCCAGCGCGCCCGCGGGTCCAGGAGCGGTGGACAGCCGGCACAAGGCGTCCACCAGGATCCGGCTACCGTGGGCGTTCGCCGCGGCGTCGTCGGCGGCCATCTCCAGCAGCAGCGGCAATCTCGACTTCGCACGCCGGACGGTCGGCAGCCAAGGCAGCAGAGAGTGGGCCAGGTCGAGCATCAGCAACAGTGCGTGGTGGCGTAGGCGCAGGTGCGCGCGCTCATGCGCCAGGACCGCACCGAGCTCCGCGTCGGTGAGCGCCTCCTGCGCGCCGGTGCTCACCACGATCCCGCGCTGCCGCGCGGGCAAGGAGTACGCCACGGGGACTGGATGGTCGAGCACCAGCACGTCGGCATGCCGGCCGTGTTCCCGGGCGACCAGCCGCAGCATCTCCCGATGCCGGCGCCGGTGACGCACCGCCCGGCCGAGCCGGGGCAGGCCGCTCGCCAATCGGAGGCAACAGGCCGTCACCAGCACCAGTGTCGCAATCGCAGCCATGGTGATCGCCAGATTCCCGTGGTGCGGCAGGCAGTCGCGCAACCATTCCAGAAGGCCGTGCCCGGGCCCCGGTGGCGAGATGAGCGCGACCACCACGACGGCGGAGCCGGCGATGACGGTTCCGGCAAGAGCGGCCACCCAGCAGACGACGGCGGTTCCCGGAGCGATGGCGGAGCGGCGGAACCGGTCGAGCACCGGTCCCGCGAGGCAGCCGAGCAGCACCGCTGAAGCGATCAGCGCGAGCAACGAAAAGATCACGCCATCAGGCCCAGTCGTCGGAGGCCCGCCGGCGCAGGACGTCCAGCAGGTGCCGGGCGTCCTCAGGCGGAACGCTCTCGGCGAACCTCGCCAGAATGGCGCCGTGATCGGGGGCGTCGGTCAGCACGTCCAGCATCAACTCGACCGCGTACTCCTCGCGCGCCCGGGTGGGGCTGTAACGGAAGGCCAGACCGTCCTGCGTACGCTGCAACAGTCCCTTCTGCGCCAAACGCTCGGCCACCGTCTGCACGGTGTTGTAGGCCAGCGCCTTGTCGGCGTTCTCATTCAGCCTGGCCAGCAGTTCACGGACTCGCAGCGGCCCGGGCGCCGCCCAGAGCACGTCCATGACGGAACGCTCGAGCGATCCAGCCAATCCGGCCACACGGCCACCTCCCTCCTGCCCACATTGTGCCGGAGACCCGGTTCGCGACAGGAACAAGAGGTCTCCGACATTCGTCGCCGAGCGCCCACATGCCCTACCCCAGGTGAAGAGAGACGAGTAGCCGATTGTCAGTGGTGGTACTGGTGGACCACCGCATGCCCCTTGCCTCGCCCGATCATCCAGCGGTTCACCGGCGTGGTGAGCACGAACGCGACGGCCAGGGCCGCAGCGAGCGCACCCCAGAAGAGCGCATCTCCCAGACCAGCGTGCATCGCTCCCGGGATCACCACCACGGTCACGTTGTCCAAGACCTCCATCACCGCGATGGATACCGTGTCCGCCGCCAAGGCCACCCCGAAGGCCGCCCGCGCCGACAGTCCCGCCTTGAGGACACCGCGCATCGTCAACGCATATCCGAAGACGAACGCCAGAACGATGGCCGCAATGATCGTGGCAAGGTTCGACCAGCCGAAGGCCGTTCCGATCACCATGCCGAGCACTTCCCCGATGGCGCACCCGGTCAAGCAGTGCAGGGTCGCACGGGCCGCCATGCCCCAGGTGACCGGGCCACCATGCCCCGCGTGGCCGTCGGCGTCGGCCTCATGGTCTCTCCCCGTGTGCGTGATGCCGCGCTCTGGAGACCCAGAGTGGTGACTCTCGTGGTCCTGAACAACGCGCCGATGGGAGCCGTGCCGGTCATGCGTGGTCATGGGCGACCTCCCCGAGCCTCTCAAGATCACAGAGAGTATGCCCTACAACCTGTAGGAGGTCGATGGGGTGCGAACCGTTCCTCGCCGCCGACGCAGGTCAGGCGGGTTCAGAAGCAGGACCCGCATGGACAGCGGGCGGGAGCGTTTCACAGACCAGCCCCGTCCGGTTCAGCAGTTCGGCGATCCGGCAGCGTGGGCGCAGCAACACCGGCGGCTCGCACACGCTTCCATGGCCTCCGTAAGCCTCCCGCCAAGCGCCCACAGCTCCCCATCGGCCGGACCCTCGCGGCTGCACAGACACGGCACCGCTAAGGCGTTCGGGGCGACCAGGCCAGTCGTAGCACAGCCGGTCATCAGTCCGCCTTGCCGTGGCGTGTCCTGCAGCCGATCAAGCCCGATGTCGAAGCCCGCCGACCTTTACACCTGTCACTTGAGCGGAGGCGAATGCAGGCAAGCACGGCGTTGAGCTCGCCCGCCTCAACTCACTCCGCAGCGCGGCGAGTGACACGGCTCCAACGAGCACGGTCCCGTCCGGGAACCTGAAGACCGGCACTTGCGGTCCGGTTGCTCGAACGGACCGCGCAGGATCGGCGCGGGGCTCCTCACCGTCGTTCCAGCGGACGCCGATAGCGGACGCCAGGTCACGCAGCACGTCCGCGTCGGCGACGTCCAGACCGTCGGTGAAATGGGCGCGGTACAGGCGGGCGGCCATGTCCTCGGCGGTGCCTCGCGCGGCCGCCAGCGCGATGAGCCGGTGAGCGCGGGCGGTGTGGGCGGGCATGATCCGGTCGAGGTTCAGCACCAGGCCGTCGACCGCCGCTGCCCGCGCGATCTGCTCGGGCAGCGCGGCGGGGCCGCGTCGCAGATGACCGCGGTTCGGCGGCGTTCCCGCCGAGCAGACCGCGGTTTGGTACGGCCTGAAGACGACCTCTAGTTCGCCGCCACCTGCGCGGTGCTCCTCGGCGGCCCGCTGGAAGCGGGCGTAGCCGAGCGCCGACCACACGCAGGCGATGTCGTGGGTGAACTCAACTTTCATGGGGCTCGTCCCTCACTGGCGGCACGGATCGTTCCGTGCCGCCTCAGCATGCCCGCCGCCACTCACCTAGTCAATACGGAACGTTCCGTGCCGCCTGAGGGTTATGCTGTCCGCATGTCACCTAGACGTCCAGAGCGCCGCAGCGAAGAGGCCGCCAACGCCGTCATCAAGGCCGCCATGGACCTGTGCCAGGAGGTCGGGTACCGCAAACTCAGCATCGAGGGCATCGCCGCACGCGCCGGCGTCGGCAAGAACACGATCTACCGCTGGTGGCCGTCCAAAGCCGCCGTGCTGCTGGACGGCCTGCTGTCCACCTGGAAGATGGACGCGTCCTTTCCCGACACCGGTGACTTCGTCGCCGATATCAAGGCGCAGATGGCAGCGGCCTCACGCATCCTCGGCGACCCGGACGTCTTTCCGCACTACCGCGCCCTGATCGGCGAAGCTCAGCATGACCCCGACCTGCACCGGGCCCTTTGGGACACCTTCGTCGGTCACCTTGCGGGCGCGGCCGCCGAACGCATCAAGAACGCTCAGCGCCAAGGGCAGGTCCGTTCCGACGCCGACCCGGTCCTTGTCACCGAACTCCTCTACGGCGCCGCCTACTACCGCCGACTACTCACCCCACGCATCGCCGACACTGAGCACATCAACGCCATCGTCGACCTCGCATTCACCGGCCTCGCCCCGTCGGCCGCCACTCCCACCCGGTAGCACGCCTCATCGCTTCCGGCCGCCTCTGCGCCTCCGCGAGAATCGCATCGGTCCAGGCGAGAACTACGAGCCCGCGCGAATCAAATAGCATGCTCGTACTCGTTGAATCTCCCCCCAGACGTGGCCTTCTTCGAACGTCCAGGCGAGGCTGCGGGGGCAGTTGGCCGCCATCAGGCTCGAATCGAGCGCACCCGAACTGCTCCTGCAACTGCGCACCGGCCACTCGCCCAAGCGCAGGCAGCCCGCCCAGGCGCCGGATCTCACGCGGCCGAGTCTCCCTAAACCCAGTCTGGGCTTGGCCGCGCTCGGCCTCGACCATGCGCCAACGGGCCGACGGGTCTACGTCATCGCCAGCCTGACCCAATGCTGGGGGCCGCTGGCGGCCCAGGGCATCGTGCCCGCGCCGATGTTGACCACAGGCCAAGTCACGCGGTCGTTGTTTGCCCTGTACCTGCCGCGGCCTCTCCAATGGCCCACCGTCATCGCCATGATCACCTTCGGGCTCGTCCTGCTGACCACCGGGCTGGGCCTCGGCGTCTAGCCAGAGCACGGCGAGGCGGCCTCGGCGCAGGCGGCCGTCCGTGACGGCCGCCAGAGCGGGAGCAGTCCTCACCACCCGAAGTGGCTTTGCTGCTGGAGGCATCGTTTCCGGTAGGGGCCAGATGCCGGGATCTAGATCACCCCGCAACGTCCGCGGGGAATGCGCCTGCCGTGCCCGCGGAAGGATCATCGGGAGCCAGTGGCCTGTCTTGTTTTAGTTGTGCAGCGGTGATTCGCCGATGGGGGTGTTCTGTGCCGCCGCGAGCCACCATCGCCCGGCGCGTTCGACCAGGACGTACAGTGCCATCTCGGAGAATCCGCCGGTGTCTGCTGCCTGCCGGCGGATGTGTGTCACCACCACGCCGGGTGCGGGGGTGCGTGCGGTGACCACCTCGAACCGTGACGGTGGTGCGGCGTTCGCCGCCATGAGTCGTCGGTGGATGGCGTTCAATTCGGTCTAGCCGTCCACGGTCGCTCCGTAGGGGCTGCCCCATAGCACGTCTGCCGCGAAGGCGGAGTCGTAGAGGTCGGCGTCCAGGGTCTCGCCGGGCGGCTCGGTCCGGTTCGGTCACCCGGCGGGACCTGTGGGGTGAGGATCACCAGGGGCAGTTCGCGTGCTGATTCCTCTTGGTACTTGGCGTATTGGGGGAACAGCTCGGTCACGATCTGCCACAGCCGGGGCTTCTCCTCGGCGGTGGCGGTGCGGGCGGTCGCGGTGAAGTGGTCCGGGCCGACCTGCAGCGAGACCGTCGGAGTGACGGTGAGGTTGAGATACCAGGCCGGGTGGCGTTCCGCGCCGCCGTTGGAGGCGACCAGCAGGTAGCGGTCCCGGTCGCGGCCGTAGATCAGCGCGGTGCGGCGGAGTTTGCCGGACCTGCGGCCGCGGGTGGTGAGCAGCAGCGTTGGCCAGCCCTGGTAGAGGTGGCCCTGGACGCCGCCGGTTTCGAGGTAGGCGCGGATGTGATCGGCGACCCAGGGGGTGGGGCTGTCAAAGATCTCGTTTTCGGGCGCTGTCATCTTCTGCTCCCGCTGTCGGCGGCCCGGGTCGCGGCCGTTCGCCAGAAGACGGGGATGAGAACGGCTGCGACGGCGAGGTGGGTGAGGGCGAGCACCGCTTTGCTCCCACCGGAGGCCTGCACGCTGATGATGGGCAGGAACGACACCGCGAGCAGGGCCAGGGCGGCGGCCGTCCAGATCTGGGCCGCCAGCGGTGTCACCCGCTCCAGCGCGGCCAGCAGTGCCCAGCCGAGCAGCGAGGGGGCCAGGGCGAACACGCCGATCGCGGCCGCCCCCAAGTCCCGCGGCTGTTGTCCTTCCTGCTGGACGACCAGGTCATGGCCCAGCAGTGGTTCCCCGACCGCCCAGATGGCCAGCGCGGCCCCGGTAGCACCCGCCACGCCGAGTGCCCGTGCACCTCCTGGACTCCTCGGGCCGGCGCGCCGACCCGTGCTCACTTGCGCCATCACGACATCTCCTTCAGCTGCTAGATAGTTCAGTTCCTTAAGTTCTTGCGCCGGAGCGTAGCACTTACTTCATGAGCTCAACAGTTCACCTGCTTAAGTAGGGGCTATGCTCGTTGCATGAGCACCGACATCGACACCGACGCCGAGACCGGTGCCGGCACCGACCCGGATGCGGTCGTAGCCGAGCTGAGCGGCCTGGTGTTCGAGGTCACCGGGCGGCTGCGCGCGCAGTTCAACGCCGCCGCAGCGGAACTCGGCCTGCCCCCGGCCCAGGCGCTCGTCCTGACCAACCTGTCCGGCCCTGCCCCGATGCGTCAGCTGGCCGACTGGCTCTCATGCGAGCCGTCCAACGTCACCGGCATCGTCGACGGCCTGGAGCGCCGCGGCCTGGTGACACGGCGGCCCGCCCCGGGCGATCGCCGCGTCAAGCACGTGGTGCTCACCGAAGCCGGCGAGCGCAAACGCCGGCAGTTGCGCTCCAGCGCCCACGCGCTGGCCCGGACCTTCTTCGAACTCCCCGGCTCCGACCAGCAGCACCTCCGTGACCTGCTGGCACGCGTCCTGGCCGGCCCATCGGCAAAAACAGATGCCGAATCCGGCTGAGACGCCGAAGCGGCGCTCTCTGCCGTGCCGCCGTCGGCCTCGAACCTTGAAGGCCGACCGTCCAGGGCCCGATCGGCTGCGCCGGTCGTCACCTCCGGCGGGCGCCCCATGGATGATGCGGTACTCGCCTACCGGGTCCGTCAGGTAGCCGAACAGCCAGGCCAGCGTCCGTCCGATCACCCAGCGGTGGCGGCCCAGGCGTTCAGTGAACACCGCCCGATCGCTCACCGCCGCGTCCCGCCACCCTGCCGCCGTGCCCTGAACGCCGGGATCAGAGGCTCGGCAAGCTCCTCATCCGGCACCAGCCGCAACGCAAGATCCGACGACACGAACCCGCGTATCCCGCAGGACGCACACGACCTACGTGAGGCGCACTCTCAGTCGGAGAGCCGGCCTTGATCGAATAGATTTCGCCTAAGTGCCAACCTTTGCCGCCCCTTCGGTGTGTGTACGGGTGACAAGGAGGCGGATGGTGCGATACGACGGTTTGCCCGAGTTCGTTGCGGCCCGAGGCCCGGCGCTGCTGCGGTCGGCGTTCCTGCTCACCGGTGACCGGCATCTCGCCGAGGACCTCGTCCAGACCGCCCTGGTCAAGCTCGCGCCCCGGTGGCAGCGGGTGTCGAGCGGTGGTGACCCCGAGTCCTACGTCCGCAAGATCCTCTACAACGAGCACCTCAACTGGTGGAAGCGGCGGGGCAGGCACGGCTACCCGACCGCGGCGCCGCCCGAGACCGCGGGGCATCCGGACATCGCCGACCGCGCCGTACGGTCGATGCTCCTCGGCCAGGCGCTCGGGAAACTGACCGCCAAGCAGCGCGCGATGATCGTGCTGCGCTTCTACGAAGACCGCTCGGAGATCGAGACCGCGCGGCTGCTGGCCTGTTCGGTCGGCACCGTGAAGAGCCAGACCCACCGCGCCCTGGCCCGGCTGCGCGCCCTCGAACCCGGCCTTGCCGATCTCCTGACCGACTTCGAGATCTCGGAGGTGGCGCAGTGAGCCCCCGCCTGAACGACGCGCTTCACGAACTGGCCGAGGGGGCACCTCGCGAGGTGAACGCCGACCGGGTCCTGGCCCGTGCCCGGCGCCGCAGGCGCGTCCGCCTCATCGCGGTCCCCTCCGTGGCCGCAGCCGCTGCCGCCGCGATCCTCCTCGGCGCGACGCTCATCGCGGGCGGTACCGAGCCTGCCAAACCCATCGAACGGCCGGCCCCGCCCATCGTCACCAAGCCCGGCAAGATCCTCAACCCTCCGGGCGTACTGCCCGGCCCGCTGCCATCGGGCAAGGTCGAGCCAATCGTGTTCGGATTCCTGGACCACTGCAGAAAGCAGGGCCTCCAGGAGACCACGAGAGTCTCAGGCGACTGTGCCCAGTGGCGGCTGGTCGGCCGGTCTGGGAAACAATGGCGGCTCGCGGACGGGATCGGCTCTATGGCGGTAAAGCCCGACGACTACATGAACGGCGACGCAGGGATGGCGATCAGCCCGGACGGCCTTCACCTTGCGTACTACCGGGCGACGGATCGGCGTGTCGTTATCCGTGACCTAACAACGGGCAGGATAACTCCGATCGGCCGAACAACCGCTCCGCAGATGCCCACGACGTCCGCCAGCCTGCTGTTCTCCAACGACGGAAAACGGCTCGCTATCACGTCGGGTGAGCCGGGCCGGCGCCGCACGCTGCTGGCCGATGTCAGCACCGGCGCTCTCACGGCCCTTCCCGACGGCGACCTGATCGGTTTCGACCAGGACGCATCGACGATCGTGCTGGGCAACGTATGGAGCCGGAAGGAGCCTCTTGTATTCGCCCGCCCGGACGGCGCCGTGCGCGCCCGGGTAAGCCTCGATTCCAAGGTCAATCTGCGCGGCGCCTCCGGCAATCTGCTCTCACCTGACGGGCGCACTCTGGTCACTCCCTCACGCGGCCTGGACAAGGCCATGCTCGTGGACGCGCACACGGGCAAGGTCACTTCGGTGCGCCCGGTGCGCGGAGGAGTCGGAGACGTGTTGGCCTGGGCGGGACCGACGAAGTACTTCAGCGTGAGGAGCCCGTCCGGGCACTTCGAACCGCGCGGCACAAACGAAATCCCCACAAGGGAACAGCGCTGCGCCATCGTCGACCTGACCACGGGCATGTACGCCTACAGAGGCCCCACCTTCAAAATCCAGGCGTGGCAGTCCACGGTGGCCTTCGGAGGCTTCTTCTCCTGAACGACAAACGCGCGCCGTGCCGGTCACCGGCCCGGACCAGGCGGCCCGGGAGGCGGTCGCGATGAGAAGGCTCATCGGTTCTCCGCGCTACCCGTTCGACGAGAAGGAAGTGGGCGACATCGGCCGACGCTCCTATGAGCGCCATCCCGGCAGCCACCCTCGTCCTGCACGGCCGAGGACGACCCGGTCATCCAACTCAAAGCCGGCCGGACGACCGCGGCGGCCGTCTCCGGCGCATGCCTGGTCACCAGCCCGGCATGGGCCACGACCTGCCCCGCGAGCTCTGGCCGTCCATGCTGGAGCAGATCCGGGCCCTTGCCTTCCCGCAATGACAGATCCCCTCGCGCCCGAAACTCGTAGATCCACAGGAGTTCCGCTGCAGGAGCCCACGCGGGCCCGATGTCGTGCGGCGGCATCCGGCTGAACACCGCGCCGGCGACCTGGACGCCCGCCACCAGAGGTGTCCGGACGCCGCAGTTCGGCGATCAGCATTGCTCGATCTCATCGACGAACGTTGCCGCTGGAACGTTTGTGCGCTGGTTTCAGCAACGGTCAGCAGGGCGCGAGGGCCATGATGTCGACGGAATGTAGCAACGGTGGGGGTGGCGACGAGAGTCGTACTCCCACCGTGACGTGATCGGCCCCGGAGCAGCTCCCAAGCCTTCCGCCTTGCGGGGGCAGTCTTTGGTGGCTGCGGAGGTCGCAAGGGTCGGGTACCCGGGTTCTACGGCTGTGTGGTGGTGCTGGGGCTCCAGGCTGCGGGTGGGGGTTGCGTCCCCTGGGTGTCCAGGTGCCGGGTGGATGCCACCAGCCCTGACCGGATGCCGCCGCCGGTGGCGTCCGAGCACGCCGTTGAACGAGGCCGGAGGATTGATCAGTGCGCGCCGTGGTCAGCCCGCCAGGGCCCTGTCCCAGTCCACGGTCTTGGCCCAGTCGGCGTAGCTGTGCCAGCGCACGGCGGGGTATTTGGCATGCAGGGCATCGATGTCGAGGAAATCGGTGTTGTTCTCGAAGTTCTCGAACATCGTGGCCACCTCGTCGCCGGCCCACTGCCGCACCATGTCCAGGGGCATTTGCTGATAGGGGATCTCCTGGCCGAGGACGTCGCTGAGAATCCGGGCCGCCTCCTGCCCGGTGATGCGGTCGGAGGCGATGTCGATCCGCTCCCCGACGAACTCGTCGGGGTTCTCGACCGCATGCACGGCCATTCCGGCGATGTCCAGGACGGTGACCTGGTCGAGCGGCTTGCCGGGGGTCAGCGGATTGGCGAGCATGCCGTCGCCGAGCTGGCTGAAGCCGAGGTTGAGCGCGTTCTCCATGAAGTACACCGGGCCGAGCACCGTCGCGCGCACCGGCCGCTCGCGCAGGTACGCCTCGATGATCTGCTTGCTGTCGGCGTGGTCGATGCTGGTGGCCTCCATCCGGTCGCCGCCCCGCACGGAGGAGTACACCAGGTGCGCGCCGAGGCGCACGACGGTGTCGACGAGCAGCCGCCCCTGCGCGACCTCTTCGTCCTTGCCGCCCTCGCCGAACGGTACCGACAGGCCGAAGACGGCCTCGGCGCCCGCGCAGGCCCGCTGGAGCGCCTCGGGGTCAGCGAGGTCGCCCACGGCCAGCCGCGCTCCCCGGGCCGACAGCTTCTTCGCAGCTGGTGACTCCCCCGAGCGGACGTAGGCCACGACCTCGTGACCGCGTTCCAGGAGCAGGTCGGTGACCGCTCCGCCCTGCCGGCCGGTGGAACCGATGACGACGGTTTTTGTCATAACAGATTTCTCCTATTGCCGTAGCGGCCTGGAAAGGTGTTGTCTTCGGCGAGTCTGTAACCTCAACTGCGGTCGAGGTCAACACCGACCCCTTTTCGCACTCGCCAACGCAACCCGAACCATGTGTGTGAAGAAGGGCGAGCCGCTCCGCCTTTGGCGACTCGGGGGCCGGCAAGTCACAACTGGTTTCGCGCCGGACACCGAAATGCTCGTCTGCTAGCCCGTCGAAGATCCTCCTTGCGCAGTGACGCTGCCAGCACGATGCGTCCAGATCAGCCCGCACCATCGCATCGATCACCGGGTTTGAACGGGGCCAGCCGTGTCGTCCGCGGAGCCGTCTTCTTGCGCGGCCCAGCCCGTCGGTGTCCGGGCTGCGATGGAGTACCGTCGCATGCCGCCGGTGAAGTGAGGTGCCTGGCCGTCGCGGTGGTAGTACACGGTCGAGCTCACCGAGACGGCCGTCTGGTCGCCGTCGACCTCCACCAAAAGGTCGGTGGTCGTGTGCCGGGATGCTGCCCCTCGGCTTCGCCCTGCCGCATGAAGGCCACGACCTTGTCGATGCCGCGGAGTCCGCCCCAGCGCGGGAATGCACCACCACATCATCGGTGAAGACGGCGCCGGCGCCCTCCCACCGCTTCTCGTCGCTGCTCCCCGCCAAACGCGACCAGATCGTGCACCTGCTCACCCGCCTACTGGATCATCACACGCAGCAGGCGCCCCCAGCCCTCTCGGCCCGCTAACGCCGTTGACCGTTCGGTTGCTGCTCATGGGCCGGCGCCCCGGTGAAGTCCTGGCGCCGGTCGCTGCTGGACGCGCGGGCTTCGGCCGCCACCGTCAACCAGGCGCGGGCGGCGGTGGGGCTGCCGTTCGACGACCGATCCGCTTGAAGTCGGTCCAACGATGCCGACCAGGCCGTGCACGTCCCCACCGGCCCAATCGCCGCCCCAGAGCCATGGGTCCTGGCTGCTCCGCAAGCGCGGGGCCGGGGACGGCGAAGAGGTACCGCAACCATCCCAGTAGACACTGGTGTTTTTTTGGCGGACGTTGAATAGTGATCACATGAAACGTGTCATCGCGGTCGTCGCCACCGCCACCGTCGTGTTGTCTCTCCCCGTACCCGCCCTCGCGGCGGCCCCTGCTGCGGCTCCCGCGCTGCGCTCGGTCTCGCTGCCCTTCCTGTGGCCGTGGGCCCAGCTCTTCGAGGTCACCGCCGACGGTGCGGGCGGGGTCTGGATCGGCGGCGCGCAGGGCAAGTACTGCCTGCGCTGGGGCGACCTGTGCCCCGTGTACAGCGACGGGAACCCGGTCGTACGGCGCCGGGTGGGCTCGTCCTGGAAGGAGTACCCGATCAACGGCTGGACGGGCCAGGGCGGGATCGGGCGGATCGCATCGGGCGCCGGGGAGACCTGGATCGGCGGCGGATCGAGCACCAGGGAGGCGTCGAGCAGCTACGTGGCGCGCTTCGACGGCGCGGCGTTCCAGAAGGTCGCGATCCCGACAGACTCGGTCAGCATGCTCGCCACCGGTCCGATGGGCACCTTCATCAGCGGCTGGGACCTGAATGCCGGAGACCGGCTGTTCAAACGCACCGGCGACAACTGGACCGTCGTTCAGGTGCCGGGGGTCGATTACGTCGCCGACGTCCAGGCGCTCTCCGCGACCGACGGATGGGCGGTCGGGCACCGGGACGGCCTGCAGCAGGTGCCCGCGGTCGCGCACTTCGACGGCGCCGCCTGGAAGAGCGTCCCGCTGCCCGCGGGCGCCGACGGCGAGCGGTTCCTCAAGGTCGTCCCCGTTGCCGCGGACGACGTCTGGGCGATCACCCGGAAGCATCTGGCGCACTGGAACGGCTCTGCCTGGACGTTCATCGCGGCCCCGGCGGACTACCCCGACCTCGCCGACCTGACCGTGGACGCGTCCGGGGCCCCTTGGGTCGCGCCCGTGGAGGCCGCGCCGCCTGCCAAACCCCCGTACCGCTACGGCGGCGGCAAGTGGGAGACGGCGACGGTCCCGGACGGCGCCGCGGTGCTCGACCTCGCCGCCGTCCCCGGCGGCATCTGGGGTGTCGGCACCCAAGGGCAAGACCCGGCGGCCTTCAACGGCTCTTGAAACTCGAGTGAGCGCCAGGCGGTCGGTTAAGCCGGCCCCTGTCGGTCGGCGAACCGAGCCTCCACCGGTCGCCCGCTTCACGGCGTCGTTGACGCGCAGGTAGTCACGGAAAAGATGCACCAGTCGCCCAGCCACCGCGGTCCGGTGGACTCCACCGCGTCGATGAGCGGGCCCGATTTTCCGGTGTGTGTTCGCGAGACCGGCTCGTCAGGAGCGCAATCTGGAACCTCGCTGCCACCAGCGGGCGCGAGGTCGGAGCGGCCGTGCGATCGGGGCTCTGGCACCCGTCGGACTCGCCATCTCCGTATTGCGATCCGGTCGGGCTGGTGGGCATGGCCGGATGGGTAGGTTCAGCGCGTGGGGAACGACGTTCGCGTGCTGGTGGTCGACGACGAGCCCGCCGTACGCGAATCCGTGGGTGACACGCTCGGCTTGGACGGCTACGAGATCCGGTCGGCGCCGGACGGGGCGTCGGCCCTGCGCGAGGCTGCCGCGGCTGCACCGGACGCGATCGTCCTGGACGTCCTGATGCCGGGCCTGGACGGCCTGGCCGTCTGCCGGTCCCTGCGGGAGAGGGGCGACCGCACGCCGATCCTGATGCTGACGGCGCGGGACGCGGTGAGCGACCGGGTCGACGGCCTGGACGCAGGCGCCGACGACTACCTCGTCAAGCCGTTCGCCCCGGACGAGCTGCGGGCGCGCGTGCGGGCGCTGCTGCGCCGCGTCCGTGCGGTGCCGTCCGCCGAGACCCTCGGATACGCCGGACTGACCCTGTACCCGGAGGCGCGACAGGGGCGGCGGGGCGACCGGCTCGTCCAGTTCAGCGAGACCGAGTTCGCGCTCCTGGAGCTGCTAGTCCTCAACGCCGGGCAGGTCCTCCCGCGCGAAGTGATCATGGACCGGGTGTGGGGGTACGACTTCGGGCCGGAATCCAACTCGCTGGGCGTGTACATCGGCTACCTGCGGCGCAAGCTGGAGGCCGGCGGCGAACCGCGGCTGGTGCACACCGTCCGGGGCGTCGGTTACGTCCTGAGGGCGGGATGAGCGGCCGGGTGAACGACGACCGGGCGCCGTGGTGGCGGCGAGTGCCGCTGCGCACCCGGATGGCGGTGCTGGCCGCGCTCGCGGTGGCCGTCGCCGTGGCGGGCGCGGCGGTCGTCGCCTATGTCGTGGTTCGGCAGGCCTTGCACGTCGAGTTGGACCGCTCGCTGGAGCGGCAGTCCGCGCAGGTGGCACGTGACGTGCGGGCACGCGGCTGGACGACGCGGACCGGCACGTGCGCGTGGCTGACGACGCCGTGCGCGCAGATCGTCAGCGGCGACGGCTCCACCGAGCCGGACGAGGCGAACCTGCCGGTGACACCGCGGGTCGTGCGGGTCGCGAACGGCCGGAGCAGGCCGTACTTCTCCGACACCACGGCGGGCGGCCTGCCGGTGCGGGTCTATACCGTGGCGATCGAATCGGACGGTTCGCGCCGCGCGCTGCAGGTCGGGACGCGCGCGGACAACACGAGCCGCACTCTGAGCCGGGTGCGGCTGGCGTTGTTCGCGACCGTCGCCGCCGGCGTGGCCGGGGCGGGGCTGCTGGGCTTCCTGGTCGCGGGTGGGGCGCTGCGTCCGGTGGCGCGGCTGACGCGCGCCGCCGAACGGATCGCCGCGACCGGCGACCCTGGCCTGCGGATCGCGGCGGGCGGGTCGGATGAGCTGGGGCGGCTGGCCGCCAGCTTCAACGCCATGCTCGCCGCGCTGGAGGAGTCGGTCACCGCGCAGCGGCAGCTGGTCGCCGACGCCTCGCACGGGCTGCGTACGCCGCTGACCAGCCTCCGTGCCGACATCGAGCTGCTGGACGAGCTTCCGCCGCCGCGCCGCGACCGCGTCCGGCAGCGGCTGCGGGCGCAGCTCGCGGGGCTGGGCGACCTGGTCGGCGACCTCATCGAGCTGGCGCGCGGCGACGAACCCGCCAGGGAGGTGGAGGACATCCGGCTGGACCGCCTCGCCGAGCGCTGCGTCGCCCAGGCGCGGGCACGGTGGCCGCAGGCGGAGTTCACAGTCGATGCCGAGCCCGTGCTGGTCTGCGGCGACCCGCGGCGGCTGTCTCGTGCGCTGGCGAACCTGCTGGACAACGCCGCCAAATTCGGGAGCGGACAGCCAGTGGAGGTCACCGTCCGATCTCCGGCCGAGACCAGGCCGCTCGGCGCGGCCGTGACGGGCCGTGCCGAGCGGCCTGGTGGCGTACCGGAGGCCGATGGGGAACAGGGAACGGGCGGCGAGGTCGCCGTGCGCGATCACGGACCGGGCATCGACCCCGCCGACCTCCCCCACGTGTTCGACCGCTTCTACCGGTCCGCCGCCGCCCGCGGCCTGCCCGGCTCGGGTCTCGGCCTGGCGATCGTCGCCCAGGTCGCCCGCGAGCACGGCGCGCGGGCGGCGGCGGAGCCCGCCCCTGGAGGCGGCACGCTCGTCCGCCTCGTCTTCGGGTGACCCGTCAGGAGCACAGGGTCCGCGGCGCCTGGCCGTGCACTCTCGCCTGCACGCAGCCCGCCTTGAGCCCCTGGTAGGCCTTCGTCCCGAAGTCGGCGGTCATGGTGAGGGCGCCGTCGCCGAACACGGTCCGCTGGACCTGGCGGTCGGAGGTCAGCCACCGGAAGTCCGTCATGGGCCTGGTCGCGGCGATCTGATGCAGCGGCTGGAAGAACCGCTGCAGGGACGCCATCTCCTTGCCGTGCAGGTCGAGGGTCGTCCCGTCGACGGCGAAGTTCAGCGGGATGTTGTAGAGCATGTTCAGCAGGATCCTGGTCGTCTTGACGTTGGGCAGCTTGTACAGCGACAGCTCCCAGCGGTCCAGGTTGACGACCGAGTCGTGCAGCACCGTCTCGTACAGCGGCAGCCGGTAGGCCGGGTCGTACATGCTCTTCACCGCGTCGGCCGGCAGGTCGACCGGCTTGAAGAAGAACTTCGGATCGTTCGCGGGGTAGTAGCCGCCCCACGTGGCCTTGTCCTTCTGCAGCGGCCACAGGACGTTGAGGCCGTCGGAGGCCGCGCCGTGGTCGAACGCGACGGCCTGGTTCGCCCACCCCGCGGCGCTCTCCGAGCCGAGCACGAGGCCGTCGCCGGACAGCTTCTTCATCCGCGCGATGCGGTTGGCGCGGTCCTGTGCCTGCGTCATCGGGTGGGATGGGCTGTGGTCGTCGTACAGCTCACCGGCGGCGTCCACGTCCAGGAAGTAGCTGTTCGCGCCGTTGGCCGTCATCTGCTTGGTCCGGTCGGCCATGTAGTGCTCGGCCGGTTCCCGCTGTTTGAGGTACTGGGAGCTGAGGTAGCAGCCGCGGTCACCGAACCCCGTCTCCGGCTTGCCCTGCGCGTCGTGGACGCACCCGCCCGGGTAGACGCCGGCGGGCCACTTGGAGGACGGGTTGTCGGCGGTCTTGGGGTCCTGGGCGTTGGCGAACGAGTCGTACGGCCCGACCAGGTAGCCGTTCTTCTTCGCCGCGTTCACCGCGTCCGGCTTCATGGGGTCCGCGCCGGAGTCGTAGCCGAGCCACATCCGGTCGAGCCCCAGCTGCTTCATCTTCTGGACAGAAGCCGCCGACCGCGCCGGGCCCCACAGGTAACCGTGGTAGGCGCCGACGAGCTTGCCGACCTGGGGATTGCGGGCGATCTTCTCGCGCAGCGAGCCGAGCTGATGGTGCTGGGCCAGCCAGAGCCGGTAGTCCCGGGCGGAGGCCACCGGGGAGGAGTCCCCGAGGGAGAACTCCACGTCGTAGTCCTTGGCCTCGCCGAAGTCGTGCGCGGTCTCGCCATGCAGGCGCCCGCCGGACGAGACGAACGTCAGCGAGGTGCCGATGTCGGTCGGGACGATGTAGTTCGCGGAGTGCGCACCGTCCTGGAAACCCCAGAACGGCATCGTCATCCCGCCGGCCATCGCGATCTCGGAGCCGGCGAACCTCGCCTTGGCGGAGTTCCAGAACGGGTCGTCCACCGGGATGCCCAGGCCCTCGCCGGTCGGTACGGACAGCCGCGCGGTCGAGCGGTCCGTGCCCGTCAGCGGCCAGCGCAGGTCGCCGCCGCGGTCGGAGTGCAGGTGCATCGCCAGCCGTCCGGCGCGCGCCTGTGCCGTGACGGTGATGCCGCGTGAGGGGTATGACCAGCTCACGGTGCCGCCCCTGTGAGTGATCTTGCTCGGTTCGCCCAGATCCCGCAGGGGCGCGGACAGGGTCAGTCGCCCACCGCCTGTGGTCTCCGCGGTCACGCCCAGGCCGGCGGTGTCCACTCGCGCCGAACCGCCGTGCACTGGGACGAGGATCTGGCCGCCTTCGACCTTCACCGGTTCCTTCGCGGCCGCCGGCGCCGCCGCGACAGGAACGCCGCACGCGGTCACCGCCGCGACCGCCCCCGCGGTGATCGCGCCGAGCCCGAGCATCGTTGTCTTGGTTGACTTGGCCATGCGCACACCTTGCGGCCCGGACATAAGAGCTTCTTAAGGCCCCGGGCGGCGCATCGGCGAGGGACCTTCTCACGCTCGGCCTCTCCCATCCGCCGACCTTGTGAAAGATGCCGACCGGCAGCAGGAACGCGCCGAGACCGCCGTCACCGAGCTCGTCCGGTCCCCAGTTGGACCATCGGCGGGCATGAGACGACGTCTTCCCAGCGCAGGGGCGGAGAGTACTGCCTGCTCACAAGCGGGCCAGCCAAGAGGAGGCGCAGGTGGCGCCAACGGCCCGCGCCGGCAGCGGTAACGCGGCGTCGGTCGTCGGCCGGCGAGCACCACCGAGGCGTAGTGGATCAAGACTCAGTGGCGGGTGTGCCCGGTGCGCTCTCCGCCCCGGCAGCCGGCGCCGCCGATGTAGTACGCGTTGAGGTAGTTCGGACCTGCGCCCGGTAGCTGGGTACGGCCAGGGCTGACACAGAGGTGATAGTCATTCGCACTACCGCCCCCTCTGACGTCGACGTGTATCCGCACCGTCGTCGGGCCGCAGTGGTTGTACGCGGCGAACTCGGACTCGCGGACCCTGTAGCGGAAGAACCCACAGGGAGGAGCGGCAAAGGCGTCCGCACCCGCCTGCCGCACTTCCGGGCCGCGCTCGAATCCGGCGTGAGCCGGGCTCGAGAAGGCCGTCATGGTCAGGGCAGCACCTGACGCTGCCGCCAAGACGGCTCGCAGTGGGCGAGGGGAGAGCTTCATGAACACTCCTTGAGATTTGGGCCATGACGGTTGAGACCAGATGATCTGCCCTGCCTGGAAGCACGACGCCTCTCGCGCATCGCGCCGACACCGCAAGCGTAACTCTCTGTTCGCTAAGGATAACCATAAGTGATGATCAGGGCGCATCGCTGAGCGCCAAACGCAGGCTTGCGCCCGAAACCCGGCGAGGACACCGGGGGCTCTGAGGCGGCCCCCGGCGTCAGCTTGTCCGTCTGCTACCCGACCATCCCTGAGGCCCAGGCGTCCCTCGCCGGACTGGCGTCGGTCACGACCCGTGATCGGCGCGCGGCGCGGCGTATCTCCCGTTGTGTCTAGGATGGCCCGGCATGAACAAGATCATTGACTTCGGTCTGTTCGCTGGGCGGCTGGCCGGGGCGGGGGATCGGGGCCGCTGGGTTCTGCTCCGGGAGGTTCAGCGCGAGCTGGGGTACGAGGAACCCGGAGGGGAGCCCCTGATCACCAGGCAGGGCGAGGCTCCCGGCTTCGAGCCGGGAGACGATGTGCCGGCCGCGCTGGTCGAGTGGTGGGACTGGCACGGCAACTCCTTCGCCTACCGGCCGCGGCTCTACTGGACGCATCCGCACTGGCCGCCCGCGGCCCCGGAGGCGTTCGAGCAGCCGTCCGACGACGAGATCCGCGTGATCATGTCCGAGTACCAGTACGTCCACCAGTGGGGCTACTTCGTCTCCGAAGCGGAGGAATGGCCCGACCCGCCGGTGTGGGTCAACACCTCCGACGGCTGGGTCGTGCAGAGCGATTCGATCTCGGAGTTCTTCCTTCAGCTCGCGGTGGAGCGGCTCCCGGCGCACTTCTGGTGGACCATGCGTGTCGAGCGCGAACACGTCGATGACGCCATGGTCGACAGGCTCCGCGCCAACTACCAAGAGATGGGACTGCCTGCCTGGCAGGAGATGGCCACCGACGCCCTCTCCTACGGCGGCCCCGACGTCATCATCCGTCACGGAAGGGGGCCCGGGGCCGACTACGCGCTCGTGGTGCACGCACGGACCCGCGACGGCCTCCTCCAAGCGCTCGGCACCCTGGGCGTGGAGTGGACCGACAAGGACATCCAGTCTCCCGCGGAGACCCCCACCCCGGTCGAGGACCTGCCTGCGTTCGCCCCTGCCGCCGATCCCCGCTGGGAGGTCGGCTCGACCTCGGCCGCTCTCGCGGTTCCCGCCATCCCGCAGGTCAGCGGCCCGGAGGCGCTGGCGAACCACACCGCGTCGGCCGCCGACCGCGACGCGACGGTCGTGGTGGCCGGAGACGCCGGCGGTGACGTGCACTTCTGGACGGTCGACGGTTCCCGCTCCGGCTCCCGGCATCTGCACCACGCTCCGGTCACCGCCGTCACCGCCCACCGGTCCGGCACCGGCGTGCTCCTGTGGAGCGGAGACGCCGACGGCGTGCTCCGGTACTGGACTGGAGGCGACGTCGTGGCGCGCGTCCCCTTCGCGCGCCGCCGTACCCCGGTCACCGCGCTCGCCTCGGCCGTGCTGGAGACAGGCCCGGCCGTCGCCGCGGCCTGGCGCGAGGGCCTCGTCACGATCTGGGACGTGGACACCGAAGCTCGCGCCGACCTGCGTCTGGGGACCGGTATCGAAACGCTCGCCCTGCGCGCCGACGCAGCCCTCCACGTCACCACCGAACACGGCACCACCGAGCTTCGCCTCGACGTGAACGCCCTGTGGCCCGAACGGACCTTCTTCCGGCGCGTGCACGAGGTCGAATGGGACGACCTCGGAACCAACCACGGTCCGGGATACGAGGTCCCCGACCTCCTCACCACCTTGACGACCGACGACGAGGACGCTGCGCAGAAAGCCGTCAAACGCCTCTACGAACTGTTGGTGTCCAAGCACGCCGAGAACAGCGCGGCCGCCGCCGCGGTGCCCTTCCTGGTCGAACGCATGCTGGTGCCGACCAACCGGGCCCACAACACGCTCCTTCTGCTCATCGCCGACATCGCCAACGGCCCCGGCGCCGAGCGGGACGCGGTGATCGCCGCCCTGCCCTCCCTGCGGCACTTCTTCGACGAGGAACATCCTGGCAACATCCGCTGGGCCGCCAACGAGCTCATCACGATCTGCGAGTCCTGAGCGGGCAGCCCTGCCCGAGACGGCGCGTCCCGCCCGCCGCGCCGTCTCGGGCAAGCGAAGGGCTGGATGAGCGCGCGTCGACGCACGCCCGGTCGAAGCGCGCGCCAGCGAATCGGCTGGGGTGGCGGTCCTGGTGGCGCCGCTCGATGGTGGAATCGACCGAGACCTGCCAGCCGATGTCGCCGGCGGCGTCGGCGTCGGCCCGCACCACCTCCAGCAGCCGTTCCCAGGTGCCATCGGCCGACAGTGAACGAGACTTAGCGCTTGGTCAGACGATCGGGGAAACAGGCTCTAGGCGGGGGTAGGGAACTCGTGCTGGGCGGTCGGGAGGGCGCTGCGGGCTGCGCCCAGCAGTCCGGCCGAACGCCCGAGCTCGAACGGCGTGACGGTCAGCCGCCGCACGTAGTCGAGGGTGAGGAAGCCGTCCAGGTGTTTGCGCAGCGGCGCGAAAAGCACCTCACCGGCGGCCGAGAGGCCGCCGCCGATCACGACGCCGTCCAGGTCGCACAGCGTGGCCGTGGCGGCGATGCCGCGGGCCAGCGCTTGGGCGCCGCGGTCGAACGCGGCGAGCGGTACGGTGTCGCCCCGAGCGGCATCGGCGGAGAGAGCGCGGGCGTCGGGCCCCGCCCATCCTTGGCTATGAGCCCATCTGACCATCGACGGGCCGCTCGCGTAGGCCTCGACGCATCCGGTCGCGCCGCACGAGCATGACGGACCGGCGGGATCGACGACGAGGTGTCCGATGTGGCCGGCGTTGCCGCTCGGACCGGGGTAGGCCTCGCCGTTGAGGACGAGACCACCGCCGACGCCTGTGGACACCACGATCCCGAGCATCGCCTCGACGCCGCGCCCCGCGCCGAGCCAGTGCTCGCCCAACGCTGCCGCGATGCCGTCGCCGACCAGGACGGAGGGGACGCCCGGCATGATGGCGCCGACCAGGTCGAGCAGCGGGAACGCCCGCCAGGCCGGGATGTTCACCGGGCTGACGCGGCCGCGCGGGGGGTCGACCGGGCCCGCCGAGGCCAGCCCGATCGCGCACGGTGAGGCGCCCTCGGCCACCGAGGTGAGCAGCCCGTGCATCGCGTCCTCGAGCAGAGGCCCGGTGGCGGGGGTGGCGACTTCGGACTGCCGGCTTATCCGCCCGTCGGCGCCCACCAGAGCTGCGCTGATCTTGGTGCCGCCGATGTCCACCGCGAGCACGACGTCATGGTCCATGAACAAGTCCTTGATGTGTGAGTGGCGTGCGAGCGCCGGGAGGCGGCGAACCGCGCCGGTCAGTCCTCCAGGAGCGCTGACAGCTGCGGCGAGTAGGTGGCGTGCAGGACGAGCGAGGCGGCGCCGATGACGGCGGCGTCGGGGCCGAGCGGCGACACCGCGGCGTCCGCGATCCGGACGTGCCGTGACAACGGTCTGGTCGCGAGGGCCTGGGTGACGGCGTCGAGATAGAGGGCCTCGACGTGCCTGATGCCGTGACCGCCCAGCACGATCAGGTCCACGTCGGCGATGCTCACGACGTTGACGGCGACGGACGCGACGAGTTCGGCGGCCGCGCGGATGACCGCGGCGGCCAGCGGGTCCCCCTCGGCGGCGGCGTGCCGCACCGCCGCGTGGTCGACGAGGCCGGGGTCGCGTTCGAAGGACGCCTCGAGTGCGCTGCCCGTGCCCCCCTCGGCCAGCCGGCGGTGCGTCTCGGCGACGAGGGCGGTGGGGCTGGTCAGGCTTTCCAGACAGCCCCGGTTGCCGCAGTAGCAGCGCGGGCCGTCCGGTACGACCGACGTGTGCCCGAACTCGCCGGCGTTGAGCGAGCCGCCCCGGTGGACCTGGTGGTTGAGGATGAGGCCGCCGCCGATGCCGGTGCCGAAGAAGAAGTAGGCGAAGTTGGCGATCCCGCGCCCGGCGCCCGACCAGCGTTCGCCGATCGCGGCGGCGGTGGCGTCGTTGTCCAGCGTGACCGGCAGGCCCGTCGCCTCGCTCAGCAGCTGCTTCATGGGCACGTGCGACCAGTTCGCGAGCTTGGGCGGCGCGACCACCATGCCGCGGTCCTGGTCGATCGGGCCTGGACTGGCCAGGCCGAGGCCGAGCACGCGTTCGCGCGGCACGGCCGCCTCGGCGAGCACGTGGCCGGCGAGCTCCGCCATGGCCGACACGACCTCGGCGGGCTGCGCGCCGACCGGTGTCGGGCGGCGCTTCAGCACGAGCGGCTGCCCGACCAGGTCGACGACCACGCAGGTGAGCTCGACCGGGTCGAAGTGCAGGCCGACCGCGCTGCCCGCGGCGCTGTTGATCCGCAGCGTCGTGCGGGGCTTGCCGAGCCCGGCGACGCGGCTGGAGCCGTCCTCCCGGACGATGCCCTCCGCGAGCAGCTTCTTCACGATCCCGGAGACCGTCTGCGGGGTGAGGCCGGTGCGCTCGGCGATCTCGGCGCGGCTGATGCCGTCGGCGAGCTGGATCTGGTCCAGCACCACCGCACGGTTGTAGCGCCCCACCTTAGGAAGGTTCGTGCCTGCCTGCCGCAACGAAGGTCCTCTCTTCCGGCACCGGTCCCGGGCGCCAACAGTATTCTGGCCCCCGCCGTTGACTTTGTAAAACAATTGGATTTAAAGTCCTCTCGATGTAACGCAGGTCATACGCGTGCGCCCGTCAGCGGGTCGCGCCCGACCCTGATCCCCCCCCCGCAGGCAAGGCAAAGATCACCGGAGATGTTGATGTCAGAGGCACGCCGCGTCCCTCATGGCCCGGACACGCGCAGTCGTGGTGGGCTGCGGGACAGGGGACATCGGGCATGAATCCCGGAAAGGACACAGGCCCCGCCAAGGACGCCGCCGGGGGCGCCGCCACCAACGCGGAGACCGGCACGGTCCTGCTGGAGATGCGGTCGATCACCAAGACGTTCACGGGCGTCACCGCGCTGGCCGAGGTCAACCTGTCGGTCCGCACCGGCGAGATCCACGCGATCGTCGGCGAGAACGGCGCCGGGAAGTCGACCCTCATGAAGGTGCTGAGCGGCGTGCATCCGCACGGCACCTACAGCGGCGAGATCATCTATCGCGGCGAGGAGGTCAGGTTCGGCGACATCCGCGCGAGCGAGAGCGCCGGCATCGTGATCATCCACCAGGAGCTCGCGCTGGTGCCGGGGATGTCGATCACCGAGAACGTCTTCCTGGGCAACGAGATGCGCCGGAACGGCGCGATCGACTGGAAGGGCGCCCACCACCGCGTCCTGGCACTGCTGAAGCAGGTCGGCCTCAACGAGGACCCCGACACCCTCGTCAAGGACATCGGCGTCGGCAAGCAGCAGCTGGTCGAGATCGCCAAGGCGTTCGCCAAGGACGTGAAGCTGCTGATCCTGGACGAGCCGACCGCCGCCCTGAACGAGCACGACTCGCAGCACCTGCTCGATCTGCTGCGCGAGTTCAAGCGGCAGGGCATCACCTCGATCATGATCTCGCACAAGCTGAACGAGATCGCCGCGGTCGCCGACTCGATCACGATCCTGCGGGACGGGCGGACCATCGAGTCGCTGGACGTCGAGGCCGACGGCGTCGACGAGGACCGCATCGTGCGCGGCATGGTGGGCCGCGAGCTGAGCAGCCGGTATCCCGACCGCACCCCCGACATCGGCGAGGTGTTCTTCGAGGTCCGCGACTGGACGGTGCGCCACCCCGTCTCAGCCGAGCGGCTGGTCGCGAAGCACTCCAGCTTCAACGTCCGCCGCGGCGAGATCGTCGGCTTCGCCGGCCTCGTGGGAGCCGGCCGCACCGAACTCGCGATGAGCCTGTTCGGCCGCTCCTACGGGGTCTGGGAGAGCGGGCACGCCTACAAGGACGGCAAGGAGATCCGGCTGAAGACGGTCTCCGACGCCATCGAGCACGGTCTGGCCTACGTGAGCGAGGACCGCAAGGAGATCGGGCTCAACCTGCTCGACGACGTCAAGACCTCGATCGTCGCCGCGAAGCTGTCGAAGATCACCCAGCGCGGGGTGATCAACAAGTTCCGGGAACACGAGGTCGCCGGCCGGTACCGCCGGAGCCTGCGGATCAAGACGCCCACGGTCGACGTCGGGGTCGGCACGCTGTCGGGCGGCAACCAGCAGAAGGTCGTGCTGGCGAAGTGGATGTTCACCGACCCGGACCTGCTGATCCTCGACGAGCCCACGCGCGGCATCGACGTGGGCGCCAAGTACGAGATCTACGGGATCATCCAGCGGCTCGCCGACCAGGGCACGGGGGTCATCGTCATCTCCTCCGAGCTGCCCGAGCTGATCGGCCTGTGCGACCGGATCTACACCGTGTTCGAGGGCGCCATCACCGGCGAGGTGCCGCGCGGCGAGGCCGACCCCGAACTCCTCATGAAGCAGATGACCTCCAACAAGAAGCTGGCGACGCCATGAGCCGATACCAAGACCTGAGGAAGAACCTTTTCGGGGGCACCCAGTCCAACGCCCGGCAGTTCGGCATGATCTTCACCCTGGTGGCGATCGTGCTGCTGTTCCAGATCCTCACCGACGGCCTCACCCTGTCGTCGGGAAACCTCATCGGCGTCGTCAGCCAGTACTCCTACATCCTGATCCTGTCCATCGGCATGCTGATGGTGATCGTCGCCGGGCACATCGACCTGTCGGTCGGCTCGGTCGCCGCGTTCACCGGCATCGTGGTCGCCAAGTCGATGTCGGAGTGGAACCTGCCGTGGCCGGTCGCGATCGCCTTCGGGCTGCTCGTCGGCGCCGCGATCGGCGCCTGGCAGGGTTTCTGGGTCGCCTATGTCGGAGTGCCGGCGTTCATCGTCACGCTCGCCGGGATGCTGCTGTTCCGCGGCGCCAACCAGTACATCGGCAACGCCGACACCGTGCCGGTGCCGGAGGGCTTCCGCAAGATCGGCGCCGGCTTCCTGCCCGAGGTCGGGCCGGACTCCGGCTACAACAACCTGACGCTGCTGCTCGGCCTGCTGGCGTGCGCCGCGGTCGTGGTGCGCGAGTGGCGCGCACGGCAGGTCCGGCAGCAGATGGGCGCCGACCTCGCCCCGCTCTGGGTCTCGGCGATCCGCCTGGCCGTCATGCTCGGCGTCATCATCCTCGCCACGCTGCGCTTCGCCGGCGGCCGGGTCGGCACGAGCCTGCCGATCTCCGGCATCATCCTGGCCGTCCTGGTGATCGCCTACTCGTTCTACACCCGCAACACCGCGGGCGGACGGCACATCTACGCCGTCGGCGGCAACTCCCGTGCCGCCGAACTCTCGGGCGTGAAGCTCCGCCGGGTCAACTTCCTCGTGATGACCAACATGGGGGTCCTCGCCGCGCTGGCAGGCATGATCTTCGTGGCGCGGTCGGCGGCGTCCGGCCCCCAGGACGGGCTGAACTGGGAGCTCGACGCGATCGCGGCGGTGTTCATCGGTGGGGCCGCGGTCTCGGGCGGTCTCGGCACCGTCAGCGGCTCCATCGTCGGCGGCCTGGTCATGGCCCTGCTGAACAACGGCCTCCAGCTCGAGGGCGTCGGCTCGGACCGGGTTCAGATGATCAAGGGCCTGGTGCTGCTGCTCGCCGCCGCGCTGGACGTCCTCAACAAGAAGCAGGGCCGCTTCTCGGTCATCGGGTCGATCATGCGTCCGTTCCAGCGCGACCAGGCGCCGCCCGCGGACAAGACGTCGCCGCCGTCTCCCGAGGACTCCACGGCCGCCAAGGCCGCCACCACCGGCTGACCGGCCACGGCCGCCAGGTCCCCCGCCGACCAGATCCTTCCAGGCAGGCTCCCGATCGGCGCTGCCGTGGCACACCCGCCCCGCAGTAACCAAGAAAGGTCACCCGACAATGCGCTCCATCTTCTCCAAGACCCTCGCGGTCGGCGCGGCGGCCGCGCTCGCACTCACCGCCGCGTCCTGCTCCAACGACCGGGAGGGCTCCGACGGCAAGAGCGGCGGGAAGGGCTTCGCCAAGGACTCGCTCATCGGCGTGGCGCTGCCCGCCAAGACCTCCGAGAACTGGGTCCTCGCCGGCGACCTGTTCACCAACGGCCTGAAGCAGGCCGGGTTCAAGGCCGACGTGCAGTACGCGGGCGCCTCGACCACGGTGGCCGACCAGCAGGCGCAGATCTCCTCGATGGTCACCAAGGGCGCGAAGGTGATCGTGATCGGCGCGACCGATGCCGCGCAGCTGTCCACCCAGGTGGCGCAGGCCAAGCAGTCCGGCGCGACCGTCATCGCCTACGACCGGCTCATCACCAACACCAAGGACGTCGACTACTACGTCGCGTTCGACAACCTCAAGGTCGGTCAGCTGCAGGGTCAGGCCCTGCTGGACGGCATGAGGAAGAAGAAGCCGAAGGGCCCGTACAACATCGAGCTGTTCTCCGGCTCGCCGGACGACAACAACTCCGCCGTCTTCTTCAACGGCGCGATGAGCGTCCTCAAGCCGGCCATCGACAAGGGCGAGGTCAAGGTCGGCTCCGGCCAGACCGACATCAAGCAGACCGCCATCCAGGGCTGGAAGGCCGAGAACGCCCAGCAGCGCATGGACTCGCTGCTGACCTCCACCTACAGCAAGAAGACCCTCGACGGCGTCCTGTCGCCGAACGACACCCTGGCCCGCGCGATCCTCACTTCGGTGAAGGGCGCCGGCAAGCCGCTCCCGGTCGTGACCGGTCAGGACTCCGAGGTCGAGTCGGTCAAGTCGATCATGGCCGGCGAGCAGTACTCCACCATCAACAAGGACACCCGCAAGCTCGTCGCGCAGACCGTGAGCATGGTGAAGGCGCTGCAGGCGGGCGACAAGCCGCAGATCAACGACCCGAGCAGCTACAACAACGGTGTGAAGGTCGTCCCGGCGTTCCTGCTCCCGCCGGTCATCGTGACCAAGGAGAACGCCGCCCAGGCCTACGCCACCGACCCCAAGCTCGCCCCGCTCACCAAGTAGGCGGCCGAACGGTCCGGCGGGTCGTCATCGGCCCGCCGGACCCTGCCCACCGGCCGAATGCCCCGAGGAACCTCGAAGCCCGACGACATGCACACTGGCACGCAGCTTCAGCTCCACCGGTTGGACAACCCCATCCGCGACTACGCCTGGGGCTCGCGGACGGCCATCGCGGAACTGCAGGGCAGACCGTCGCCCACGGCCCGCCCCGAGGCGGAGCTCTGGATCGGGGCGCATCCGACCGCGCCGTCCAGGCTCGCCGACGGGACCGACCTGCTGGCGGCGATCAAGGAGGACCGCGCCGGGCTGCTGGGCCCAGGGCAGGACCGCCTGCCCTTCCTGCTCAAGGTCCTCGCGGTCGCCAAGCCACTGTCGATTCAGGTGCACCCCGACTCCGACCAGGCCCAACGCGGGTTCGCGCGCGAAGAAGCGCTCGGAATCCCGCTCGACTCGGCCACGCGCAACTACCGCGACGACTGGCCGAAGCCGGAACTGGTCTACGCCCTCACCGCGTTCGAAGCGCTCTGCGGATTCCGCACGCCCGAGATCGCCGCGCGCCTGCTGCGGGCCCTGAACGGCCCCCGGCTGCGGCGCCTCGCGGACATCGTGGAGGAGGTCGGCCCCAAAGCGGCATTGGGAGCGCTGAACGCCTGGCCTGCCGCCGACCGCTCCAATCTGGTCGCGGAGGTACGCGACGCAGAAACGATCGACCCCGACCCCGCGCACCGGGCAGCGGCGATGATCGCGGCGGACCACCCCGACGATCCCGGGGTCGTCGCCTCCCTGCTCTTCAACCTGATCGCGCTGCAGCCCGGGCAGGCTCTCTACACCGCCCCGCGAACCATCCACGCCTACCTGCGTGGAACGGCCGTCGAGATCATGGCCTCCTCCGACAACGTGCTGCGCGGCGGCCTGACCGGCAAGCACATCGACAGAGCCGAACTCGCCGCGGTCACCGACTTCACTCCCACGCAGCCTGAAGTGCTGCAGCCCTCCCCCCTGCCCACGGGCGAGGAACTGTACGCGGCCCCTGTCGAGCAATTCCAGCTGACCAGGCTGCGTCCACGCCCGCCCATCGGCATCCCGCTCCCCGGCCCGAGCACGATCCTCTGCACCGACGGCACCCTCAGCGTGGCTCGCGGCGGCACCACCGAACTGCTCACTCCGGGCGAGGCACTGTTCGTGCCCTACGAGGGCGCCGGCCCGCTGGTGATCGAAGGCGACGGCACCGGATTCCGCGCCTCCGTCCCCAAGTCCGACCACCCATGATCGACTAGAATGATCATTGCTGCCGTCGCTTCACCATCCAAAGCAGCAGCCGGGCAACGTAGCGGACCTCGCCGGCCGTGCCGAGCAACCGCCCATGCGCCGTGATGTAGGCGTACACGCCGTCGGCACCTGCGCACATGACCGTCTCCGACCAGTTGTCGCGGCGGACTCTCAATCGCCACCGCCCGTTGCGCGGCCAGCGCACCCTCGTCGAGGCACCCAGACGCTTGAACTCGAAGTGCAGACGCAGCAGACGCGCCCACCGCACCGCCAGTTCTCTCTGCGCGACCGCTACCAGCGTTCCCATCGCTGCCCCCGCCGGCCAGTGATCGACGGACTCGACCTCCGTCAACCAAAGTCAGTGACCAGAACGATGCATCACATTAGGCAGTCAATCAACTACATAGAGGAACCGGTGTTTCGAAGACTGCTCAGAATCAACCACTTCCGCTCGCGAGCCAGCGAACCCCGCGCAAGAGAAACCGCCACAAGCGACCAGAAGCACCCCAGCCAGGCTTATCGGGACGAGTTACCTCTCAACAACGTCCTCAACACTTACTAGACCCGCCCCGCACCACAAAATAACTCGCTATTAAAACGAGCCATATCCTCGCGTTCAAGGAAGAACGCAGACCGAAGCACACAAAAAAGCAGAGGGTACACCCACTGCAGCAACACCCGTAGAGCGAACTTCAGCAGCCGAGAAGGCTAGCTCAGCGAATAACTTCAGCAGCCTCCTGGGCCGCCTTCACCACAGCGCTCCATTCAGGGCGGGAGATCACCTGAGCATCCTGGAGTTTGGTGGGCAAGGAGTCCAGGAGCGGGTCCAGAACCGCGGCCAGACGTTCCATCGGCTCCGCCTCTGCGTCATTTTCCAGCGTCAGGCCGATCTGAGCTCGGGGGTCTTCCGCGACCGAGGTGTCGTCGTACAGGACGTTGACGTTGTGCGTCAGGTCATCATAGAACCCTGGCTGAGGGTAAGCGTGCTCCACCCATACGCGACGCTGATACTCCGGATCCGAAAGCGCCTGAAGGGCTTCGATGACATCACGGCGCATGTCAGGGAACTGTACGGTCACGAAATCAAACCTTAGCATCCATCACGGAGAGCTCCAAGTACGCCATGTCAGCCACTCCGGCAAGGGAATATGAGCCTGTTCCCAGTTCTCTTTGATCGACCCTTCCAGCGGCTGCCCGTCCCGGCCGATCACTTTCCCTCTGACGCGGACGACCACATGGTCTACGCGTTGAGCAGGCTGGGGATTGTTCGGGTCGCCCTCGTCGATCCTGATCCCGCTCCCTCGATCTTTGAGATCCGTTTAGCGATGGCCGACTCCCTTCTTGTTCGGGCTGCCGTCACCCCACTTATCTGGCACCTTCTCGAGCGCTTCTGGAGGAGGTTTTCCATCGACCCATTCACCGCCCTCCCCTCCACTCCCGGCTCCTACCTCCTTCTCGAGGGCACCCTGCAACGATTGCGTCTCAGCGTCGGTGGGCTGGACCCTCGGAGCGTTGGTCGCGCTGTCCTCGGTGGCTTGAATGATGTGCTCTGCAAGGGCACCGACGCTCAGGCCGCCCACGGTCGCCACAAGCGCGCCGGCGATCGGAACCAGGATGCCGCGGGCGATGGCGGCGTCCACGGCTATGGCGCCGGCATCGGACGCCCCACCGGTCTCGGGGGTGAGGAACCCTCCGACGCCGAGGAGGACCGCGCCGAGGACGCCGGCCGCACCCAACTCCCATTCGGCTTTGCGGTGTGCGTGGTCGACGGCGTCGGCGTACTTGTCGCAGGCTTCGGCGACGTTGTGACACAACCGGGGAAGCGTGTAAAGCACGGTCCGCTCGTTGCAGGACCCGTACAGCTTGGACCACGCCGAATCGATGACCTCGGCATCACCCGTGGTGTTGCCGCCGGTGACCGAGTAGATCGCGGTTCCGAGCTTCCCGGCGGCAGTGGACACGCGGTCGCCCGCGTCCCGCCAAGCCTTCGCGGCGGCTCGCAGTTTTCCTGGGTCTCCCGTCGGCCATAGGTCGGCGAGTTGCGCCGGCAGCCATGATGATGCCCCGCCCAGGACTGACGGCGGCATTGCCATGGTCTTGTCGGTGACGACCTGGCGGCCGGCCTCCCAGAAGGGCACCGACTGCTGTGCCGGACTCCGGACGATGCCGGTACCGGCCGGGAGGGTGATGGTGGAGTGGTGATCGGCGTTGAGGTAGTTTCCCGCCGATTTCCCAGGCAGAGCGAGAAGCCTCCGACGCTCTTGACGGCGGCTTGGAAACCTCGCCAAGCGGCGCTCACAGCCTGGTTGTAGTGCGGGGCGAACGCCAGCGCCGCCTTGTCGGGCTCGTGACCGGCCATGCCCTCGCACCCGGCGAGCGTCGATGCCAGGACGTCCCATGCGCTACTGATCGTCCACTGGCCGGTGGCGAACGTTGAACCCGCCTCCTGCACCACCGACGGTTCGATGCGCACATCGGTCACAGCGGCGTCCACATCCGTTGGTTCGCCGTGTGGGCGGCTCTGAAGTTGCGGTGCGCGACCCGGATGCGCACTCGGCAGCTGAAGAATCTCTTTTGGGGTGCCCAGACCCAGAACCCGCGATGTGCTCCATGCTGGAGAACACCGCTCCCGCGGCCACCGCGCCCCAGAAACCGCCGTCCTCCCCCAACTCACGCTCAACGAGCAGGTGGACGGCGTCATGCGGAAGGCCGGGGCCCGCGACTCCCTCACGGATCCGGTATCTGACGCCGTCCGAGCGCTCGACCACGCTGTACGCCCGACTGCCGTCATCCAGCCTTGAAAACCTCACGCGCATGCATTCCATCCTGACACCCGCCGCAACAGGTTTCCCAGGCCCATCAGCCGGAGGTGGAACCGCACCGGGTTCGATGCAGGCCGCCCGCTGCCTGCACGCTCCCGACGCCGAACAACAGGTGGCCGCCTGGGTGCTCGGGCTGCTGGCCGGAAACTTCGACCAATTGCTCGTAGACCTGGCGGCTCGGGAGCCCTCGGGGCGAGTGGCTTGACGCGTGGCCTTGACCGGTCATCTCAGGGCAGCCCCGCTGAAGGCGGTGGCGCCTTTGATGGTGACTCCGGAATCGCTGCCAGGCAGGATGAAAACCCGGTCCTGGTCAGGAGCGTTCTCCTGCGGGGCCTCGACGATGAGGTCGGCTTTGCCGTCGCCGTTCACGTCGGTGAGGGATGCCATGTCAGCAAAGCCCCGCAGATCGTTTCCGGGCGCGGCGGGCAGGCCGGGTGTCGCCTTGTCGAAGCGCTGTGCTCTGGCGAGGTCGAGTCCGCCTCGGCCGCCGGGCAGGACCGCGGTCGCCGTGTACGCGTTGAAGGCTGCAAGGTCTGCTTTGCCGTCGCCGTCGGTATCGCCGACCGCCAGCCTTTTGACCTCTCCTGTGAACGGAAGCCTGATCTGTTTCCCAGGCGCGAGTCCGCCCGCCGTGCCGAGGAAGGCGGTGATCGTGCCGGTCTCGGGTCCCGTGACAATGACGTCGGTCCTGCCATCACCGTCGACGTCGCCGGCAACAGGGGCGGGCCGCTCAGAGACCTGGTCGTTGCCGAAACCGACCGCTTTCGTGCTCAGCCCGTTGACGGTGCCCAGGCGCAGTTCGGCATTCCAGAAGTCCTCCCCCTCCTCACCGTCTGCGGCCGGGGTCGCAACGACCAGCACCAGGTCCGAGCGGCGATCGCCGTTGACGTCGGCCACGACCGGGGCCCGGGCTGCCGCGACGCTGCCCGGACCTACCGACCCTCGGCGGATCTTGGCCCCGATACGGCCGGTAACTGGGATCTTGGTGCCGGGGACGGGCTTGGTGGTGATGTCGCGGAAGACCCAGCACTCCCCCTTGCCGGTGACGACCACGTCCGTGCCGGCAGTCCCGTCGAAATCACCGACCGCGAGGGTGTCGAAGGAGAAGTCTCCGGGGCCCTTCAACGCTATCGACCGACCGCTGAGGCCTGTGGCCGAGCCGTAGAAGATCACGACCGAGGACCCGCCGTCCTCGACCGATTCGAGCGCCAGGTCGGCGTAGCCGTCGCGGTCGAAATCGGCGGCGGCACCCATCTGCGCGCCATACGCGGTGCCGGGAATGCCCGAGGTGGACGGCCCGATGCTCTGGCGGCGGCTGGGGGTCAGTCCTGCGGGGCTGCCGTAAACCACCTCGACAAAGCTGAGGCCCCTGCTCGGATCCTTGCCCCACCCTGGGCCCGGAACAACGATGTCGCCGTAGCCGTCACCGTTGAAATCGGCGTGCTTGGCAGGCTTGGTGAAGGTGGCAGGCCGCGCCGGAAGGACGGGCCGCAACGGCGCAGCGGTGCCGGGCGTGCTCCACGTGCCGGGCGCGGCCTTCGACCCCTGGTCATCAGCGAGAGGGGCTGCGGCGGCGAGACCGGCGGTGAGCGCAACGCCGACCGCGATCACTGAACGTCTCTTCACGGTGCCCTACCTTCGTCTTGGGAACGACGGCCCGCCGTAGTCGATCGACTCCAGCAGCCCCTCAACACCAAACCACGAACGGCGGCACACAAGTTGCCTCCCCGGTCGCGAATCAACCCATCCGATTAGCTCTTCACGCTCTCTCGCTCCACATCAAGAGGCCGCCCACAACCGGCACCGCCAACGACACCAAAGGCACGATCAACACGCAGCTGCCACTATCAACACCAGTGCCCCCGCCGACATCGCCCCGGCGGGGCACACTCACACCCGCCACATGCACATCCTCAATGGCAGCTACGTGCTCATCTTCAGCGGCAAGCGACACCCCCAGCAGCTCCAGCACTTGGCGGGACCGCGGCCAGCGCGACCGTAACGCATCGCTCCGGGGCACCACACCCTCGGCATTCGAAACCGCCGTCGGCGCAGTTCGCAACGATGATGACTGGGGCGATCTCCTCCGCGAACCCACCGCCCCACTGAGCGACATCGATGGCCTGCTCCACATCTACATTCCGCAGCCCCGACCGCTCCCTCCCGCGAGGACATCGGCATGAGAAAGGTCTCCGCCCCGATAACCGGAGCTCGCGCCACAGACCCAATAGTGCTCAGCGGCCCCGATGAGCCGCGAGCATGTAGTCAGCAGCGTCCCGGAGGAACCGTGAAGTATGGACGGGATCAGTAGCGAATGATCCGCCCGGCAGGAAGATGGTGTTGCAGCGGTGGCAGTAGTCGAGGAGCGGCCACAGCTGCCTGACCACCTGATCACACTGCTTAGCCGCCTGCCACTCTCTGCGTGCTTGACCCGAAACCAGCAGCAGGGTGAGGCCAGCGGTGATCAACAACACCGCAAATGGAAGAACCAAAGATCCGAACCAGGCCGCGTCTGCGTCCTCCTGCGTCGCCGGTGGCGTGCTCGTAGAGGCGGCGGCCCCCAGGAACATGAAAACGCCGACCACGTTACACACCCGGTAAACTTTGATTCTGGTCGGCATGGATGGCACGTGCGGGCACCACAGGAGCCTGCTGAGCGGTTGAATCCCGGTAGCGACGATCGTGCTGGCCCTCTCTACACGCTCGGTCGACTGGCAACGCGGACAGGTGTCCATGACCGTTCCGTTCTGTCTGCGCGACTCATCCGACGAGAGACCTCGACCAAAAGCAGAGACCGCTATCACAGAGCCCGTATGGTCAATGGTCTTCTCGGAATTGGTCACTCTCCGTCCCTGAAGGTGCGGCTGGGCCAGTCTCACACCAACACATCGGGACCGGTCCCGGCCCGTCCGCGCCCCTCTTGTCGCATCAGGCCCCGCCGCGCCAGCACTCCCCGGTCCGCGCTCCGGGCCGCCGCTCCCGATGCCCGTAAGCAACGCGGATAGACCACTGTGGTCTCAGCATGTGGAATCGCGAAGATCCAGACGCTCCCGAGGCGAGCAAGCGCAGAAGCCGCGCCACCGGGCGCCGGGCTGGGTCGGCAGGGAGCGTCACTGCCGGTTCCCGCAGGCCCTGCCCGCCAGGCGGTGTGCAGCGCCGCTCTGCACCACTACTTCGTTCAATGACCTCCGCGCCGCCGGTGACCGTCACCGGGCACGGCGGTGGCTTCCCCTGTGTGTGGAATCCCACCAGGGAACGACCGGACACGCCGAAGGTGGACCGCGCCGAGATGGACGCGCTTGTCATCGCGACCTTGAAGGGGTCGGTACGCAACTCCGAACCCGCCGACATCATCGGGGCCCGGACCGCCGCCGAAGACGTCGCAGCGCTGCGCGCAGAGGTCAAGGAGCACAAGGACCGCCTGATCGAGATCGCCGACGACTACGGCGAAGACCGCATCACCCGCGAGCAGCGCGCGACCGCAGCACCGCCAAGCGCCGCCGCAAGCTTGAAGCCGCACAGGCCGGCCTTGAGGCCATCGCCCAGGACGAGGACCCCGCCGCCAAGCTGGTTGGCGCCGCCGATATCGACGCCGCAAGCTTGAAGCCGCACAGGCCGGCCTTGAGGCCATCGCCCAGGACGAGGACCCCGCCGCCAAGCTGGTTGGCGCCGCCGATATCGACGCCGCAAGCTTGAAGCCGCACAGGCCGGCCTTGA
>NZ_JAGEPF010000030.1 GCF_017573465.1 Actinomadura violacea | reverse complement strand
CGGCCACCCAGGCCGTCCCCGCCTCCCCGCCGCCGCTGCCGCCCGAGCGCGGCCGCTCGCCGCGGGCGAACGGGGCCGGCGGGGGCAACGGGGCGAACGGGGCCGGCACGCCGGCGTCGCCGTCCCGCTCGTCGTCCGGCCCGCGCGGCACGCGGGTGGCGGGCGGCGCGAACGGCAGCGGCGCGTCCACCGGGAACGGGGCGTCCGGCCTGCCGAAGACGCCGCCCCCGGCGGCTGCGGCCAAGCCGCCGCGCAAGGCCGCCCCGAAGGGCCGCGCCGACAAGCCCGCCGAGGCCGACAAGCGGCCCGCCTCCGACATCGCCGCCGACCTGTGGCCCGACGGCGGGGACCCGACCCGCACCGCCGAGGACCCGCTGTACCTGCTCGGCGGCAAGGCGCCCGGCGCCGACAAGCCGTCCGCGGACAAGCCCGCGGCCGACAAGCCCGTGTCCGGCAAGGGCCGGGGCAAGCCCGAGTCGGGCGGCGGGTCCGGCAAGGGAAAAGGCGACTCGTCCCTGATGCACTACGACCTGGACAGGTGACCCAGGGGGCTTCGGGACGGAGCTTCAGCACCCCTGAGAGCTCGGTCGAGACGGCGATCGACCTGCCCGCGGTCTCGGACCCGGCGGCCGCCGGGCCCGCCGGGCAGGGCAAGGGGAAGCGGATCGCGGGCAAGGCCGGCCGGCTGCTGGCGTCCGCGGGCGGCGCCGTCGCCGTGCAGTTCGTCACCGCGGGCGGCAGCCTCGTCGTGCAGTCGCTGGCGGCCCGCACGCTCGGCGCGTCCGGCTACGGCGCGTACGCGCTGCTCTTCTCGATCATCGTCATGATCACCTCGGTGCAGACCAGCTGGGTCGGCGACACCCTCACGGTGTTCGACCGGTTCGAGCCGCGGGTGCGCGGCGCGCTGCTGCTGTCGGTCGCCGGCACGGTGGCCGTCGGCGCGGCCGTGGGCGCGGCCGTCGCGGCCGTCATGCATCTCGCCGGGCCGCTCGGCATCGCGCTGTTCGCGCTCTCGGTGGCCCTGTGGCTGCTGGAGGAGACCGGGCGGCGGATCTTCACCGCGCGGATGGAGTTCTGGCGGCTGACCGTCAACGACGCCACCTACCTGGTGACGACGCTCGCGGTGCTCGGCGCCTCGCTCGGCGCCGGCGCGGACGCCTCGGTGGAGCTGCTGCTCGCGTCCATGTGCGCGGGGTCGGCGGCCTCAATCCTGCTGGCCCGGGTGCGGCTGCCGCGCGAGGAGTACGCGCTCGCCTCGCTGCGCGGCACCGCGTTCCGGGAGATCCTCGCGTTCTCCTGGTGGCGGTCGGTGCAGGCCGGCATCCGGCCGACCGCGCTGCTGCTCGCCCGCGTGATGATCGCCGGGTTCGCGTCCACCGCCGTGCTCGCCGGGGTGGAGGCGGCGCGGCTGCTGCTGTCGCCCGCGCTGACGTTCGTCAACGGCGCGGGCTGGTTCCTGCTGGGCGACTTCGCGAAGGCGGAGAAGGCCGGCCGGCCGATGCGGGCCCGGCAGGCGGTCCGCGCGTGCACGCTGATGTCGGGGATCGCGCTGGTGATGAGCCTCGGCGGGATCCTGCTGGCGGGCTGGCTGGGCCCGGTCGTGACCGGGCACTCGTTCTCGGTGAACAAGGCCGCGCTCGGCGGCTGGGCGGTGTACTCGGTGTGCTTCTCGTGCACGCTGCCGCTGGCGAGCCTCGCGACGGCCCGCAAGCAGTCCCGGTCGGTGTTCGTGATCCGCGGGGTGGAGAGCCTCGCCGGCCTCGCGGTGCTGCTCGGCCTGCTGGTCGCCGACCCGGGGCACGCGGCGATCGCCCCGTACTGCCTGGGCGCCGGCGGGCTCATCTCCGCGGTGATGCTGTGGCGGATGCTCCGCAAGGGCGACCCGCCGCGCGGCGGCGGGGGGTCGGCGGCGGTACCGGCGACGTCCGGCACCATTGCGTCGGGCGGCGTGGAGTCAGGGAACCAGCTCGTCGGCTGACGCGGGGACGCGGGCGCGGGTGGCGCCCGCCGGACGGGCCGCGCGGCGGCGCCCGGCGAGCCAGACGGCGGCCGTCCCGGCGGCGAGCACGACCAGCGTCCACGCGATCGGGACGGCGCCGACGCCGAACATCTTCAGCGCGGACGCGACGAGCACGAGCGCCAGCACGCGGCGGATGAGGCCGCCGGGGGCACGCGAGGAGATCTTCGAGCCGAGGTAGACGCCGGGGATCGAGCCGACCAGCAGCGCGGCGGTGACCTGCATCTGGAAGTCGCCGAACAGCAGGTGGCCGAGCGCGGCGGCGAACACCAGCGGCACCGCCTGGAGCAGGTCGGTGCCGACGAGCTGGTTGGCCTTGAGCGCCGGGTAGAGCGCGAGCAGCGCGACGATGATCAGCGAGCCGGAGCCGACCGAGGTGATGCCGACGACCAAGCCGCCGACGAGCCCGATCAGCACGGTCGGCACGGGCTTGACGCGGATTGCGGGCGCCTCGCCGTCCCCGGCGCCGGGGCGGCCGCGGTCGCGGCGCGCGAGCACGCCGCGGACGGCGAGCCCGCCGGCGGCGATGAGCAGCGCGACGCCCATCGCCTTGCTGATCAGGTTCTCCACCCCGTCGCCGTGGCCGAGGGCGCGGGCGAGCAGCACGCCGCAGAACGCGGCGGGCACCGAGCCGGCGCACAGCCAGCCGACGAGCCGCATGTTGATCGTGCCCTGGCGGTAGTGCACGGCGCTGCCGACGGGTTTCATCACGGCCGCCGCGACGAGGTCGCTGGAGACGGCGGCGAGCGGGCTGACGCCGAAGAACGTCACGAGCATCGGGGTCATGAGGGCCCCGCCGCCCATCCCCGTCAGCCCGACGACGATGGCGACCAGGAACGAGCCGAGGGCCATGGTCCAGTCGAAGTCCACGCGCCTTCACCCCCTACGACGGCATGACCTACCTGCTATATAGGAAAACTCGCCTACACGATACGAGACCGCACCCGGGTCTGTTAACCCGGGTGCACTCCAACAAACGTGACTAGAGTGACGATCTACGACACAAGGGGTGAAAGCGGGCTATTCGGGGGCGACCCAGCCGCCCGCGACCAGCAGCTCCAGGACCCGCCCGACCGCCTCGTCCGGCGTCATCGCCGAGGTGTCCAGCGCCAGATCGGCGTCCTCCGGCACCTCGTAGGGGTCGGAGATCCCGGTGAACTCCGGGATCTGCCCCGCCCGCGCCTTGGCGTACAGGCCCTTGCGGTCGCGCCGCTCGCACTCCTCCAGCGGCGTCGACACGTGCACGAGGATGAAGTCGCCCGCCGCCGCGACCATCCGCCGCACCTCCGCGCGGGTCGCCGCGTACGGCGCGATCGGCGCGCAGATCGCCACCCCGCCGTGCCGGGTGATCTCCGCCGCGACGAACCCGATCCGCCGGATGTTCAGGTCGCGGTCGGCCTTGGAGAACGTCAGGCCCGCCGACAGCATCCGCCGGACCACGTCGCCGTCCAGCAGCGTGACCGTCCGGCCGCCGCGCTCGACCAGCGCGTCCGCGAGGCCGCGCGCCACCGTCGACTTGCCCGAGCCCGACAGGCCCGTGAAGAACACCGTGATGCCGCGCGAGTGCTTGGGCGGCCGGGCCCGCGCCAGCTCGGCGGCGACCCCGGGCGGGGTGAACCAGTCCGGGACGGGCTCGCCCGCGTCCAGCAGCTCGCCGAGCCGCTCGGGGGTCAGCTCCGCCTGCACGTGGTCGGGCTCGATCCGCGCGACCGGGCGCCAGATCTCCACGTCCGCGTCGTAGGCCCACGGCTCCGGCACGACCACCGGGACCGCGGTGCCCTCCGCCTCCTGCTCGGCGAGCAGGTGCGAGGCGCCGTACGCGGCGGCGACGTGCGCGCGCAGCAGCAGGTCGCGCTCGTGGTCCCCGCGCGAGGGCAGCGGCACCGGGATGATCCGCGTCCCGTCCGGCAGCTCCTTGCGGACGCTCAGCAGCGCCCGCACCAGCGACTCGTCGTGCTCGCCGCTCAGCAGCGGCAGCACCAGCACGCCCGCGCCGAGCTGCTCGGCGACCTGGCGGATCTGGCCGAGCTGCTTGCGGTGCAGCGGCTCGCGCGCGGCGACGGCCAGGACCGGGCCGTCCACCGGGTCGAGCTCGTCGGGCCGGCGGCGTAGCGAGTGGAACGGTCCGTGCGCGGGGGAGCGGAGCGGCTCCAGCGGCCCCGCCAGGCGCCAGCCCTGCGACGTCGGGTCCTGCCAGGCCTCCGCGACCTTCAGGACCGCCAGCGGCACGCCCTCCGGGTCCTGCAGGACGAGCCGCTCGTGCGCGGTCAGCTCCTTCGGCACCGCCAGGGTGACCGGGACCGGCCACGGCGTCCCGTCGGCGAGCCGGCCCCCGGCGATCACCATCGCGGCGTCGAACGAGCCGAGGAAGCCGGTCAGCGGCCGGTACACGCCCGCGAGCAGCAGCTCCAGGTCGGCGAGCTCCACCGCGTCCGGCGCCCACCCGGGCAGGTCGCGCAGCGTGTCGGGAAGGCCGGCTTCGGCGGTCACCGCGGTCTCCGATCCGGCCCGGCGCACACGCCGGGCCGATGCAGGTCAAGGGTCGATTTCCCGCCAAATTACTGCGGTCGCGGCGGTGCCCGCATCCCCGGCCCCGTCAGATCACGCGGGCGAAGCGGTTCTCCGGCTTGCGGATGACGAGGGTGACGTCGCTGTGGTCTGCGGTGAGGCGGCCGCGGCTCGCCGCCGCGACCAGCCGGCACAGCAGGTCGGTGAGGCCGGTTCCGGCCCCGAGCGCGTCGATGGCCTGCCGGGAGGTGTACTCCTCGGCGATCATCAGCCCGCGCATCACGCAGTACCACTGCATGCCCTGCCGGGACGCGACCTTGTCGTAGATCGCGGGCGGCGGCTGCGGCCTGCGGGCCCGCGCGGCGCGCGGTGCCGGGGCCCGCCGCTGCTCCCGGCGCGCCGCGCGCTCCTCCCGCCCGGCGGAGTCCGTCCCGGTGTCCGTCCCGGCCGCCGGTGCGACCTCGGTGCCGGGCGGCGCCGCGGCGGCCTCCGCCGTCCCCTCCGCCGGCCCCTCGGGGGCGCGGGCGTGGGCCCCGCGCGGCACCCGCGCGGGGCGGGACTTGCGGCGCCGTCCCGAGGCGTGCATCCAGCGCGGCAGGTGCCGGTCGAGGAACCCGAACGCGGTGTTGCGGTCGCGCAGGTGGACCAGCAGCAGCCCGCCCGGCTTGAGCGCGGCGACGAACCGGTCGAGGACGAGTTCGGCGTGCGGCACCCGCTCGACGAGGTAGGTCGCGTGGACGATGTCGTAGGCGCGCGGCGGCATCGGGACCGTGCGCAGGTCGCCGAGGTGCCACTCGTCGAGGTCGGGCCGCTCGCAGGCGTGCGCGCGCAGCTCCGGGGACTCCAGGTCGACCCCGGTCACCAGGTACTCGCGGTCGCCGGGGTCCAGCCCCGCGCCCCAGCCGCAGCCCGCCTCCAGGATGTGGATCCGCTGCAGGGGCTTCTCCAGTGCGTACTGCCTTGCGCGTTCTGAGAAGAGATCGCCGTCGTTGACCGGCGGCGTACGCAGATCGGTCACAGTCTCGCAGCGTAATCGTCCGACTGCGCTCTGTCCGCTATTTGCCTATTCTTGGTAACCGCCGTGTCGCCCTCCGCCGGGCGGCGGGCCGGGGCCGCCGCCTGCGGCGCCGCGAGCGCGAGGGGCGCGCGGGGGCGCGTAGTCTGGTACGCGGTGCCGGGTCCGCCGACGGATTCCGGTTCTTCGGGCTGCCCTGCCCCTCGGGGTGAATGCGAACTTACGGGCGAAGATGACGCTTTCTGGACTTGTTGACCTTGCATGCGCCGACCCTGAACTCGAGCGCGCCCTCAAGCGGGCGCGCACCGACACCGAGGTCGTCGCCCCCGCCGCCACCTGGCCGATCCTCGCCGCGGCGCTGAGCCGCGCGGTCGGCGCGCGCTCCGGCGGTCCCGGCGGACGGCACGGCGTGGTGCTGGCGGTGACCGCGACCGGCCGCGAGGCCGAGGACCTCACCGCCGCGCTGACCAGCCTGATCGGCGCCGGCCGGGTGGCGCACTTCCCGGCCTGGGAGACGCTGCCGCACGAGAAGCTGTCGCCCCGCTCGGACACGGTCGGGCAGCGCCTCGCCGTGCTGCGCCGCCTCGTCCACCCGGACGCGGCCGACGCGCCCACCGAGGAGGAGGCGGGTGCGGACGTGCCCGGCAAGGGCGGCGCGCTGGACGTCGTCGTCACGCCGGTCCGGGCCGTCCTGCAGCCGATCGTGGCGGGCCTCGCCGACCTGGAGCCGGTCCGGCTGGCCTCCGGCGGCGACGCGGACATGGACGACGCCGTCCGCCGCCTCGTCGACGCCGGCTACCACCGCGTCGACCTGGTCGAGAAGCGCGGCGAGATCGCGGTGCGCGGCGGCATCCTCGACGTGTTCCCGCCCACCGAGGAGCACCCGCTGCGGGTGGAGTTCTGGGGCGACACCGTCGAGGAGATCCGCTACTTCAAGGCCGCCGACCAGCGGTCCCTGGAGGTCGCGCAGGACGGGCTGTGGGCGCCGCCGTGCCGCGAGCTGCCGCTGACCGAGAAGGTCCGCGAGCGCGCGAAGCTGCTCGCCGAGCAGCACCCGGCGCTGGAGGAGATCCTCGGCCGGATCGCCGACGGCGACACCGTCGAGGGCATGGAGGCGTTCTCGCCCGTCCTCGCCGAGAGCATGGAGCTGCTCACCGACCTGCTGCCGGACGGCTCGGCGCTGCTGGTGTGCGAGCCGGAGCGGATCCGCACCCGGTCGGTCGAGCTCGTCCGCACCAGCCAGGAGTTCCTCGAGGCCAGCTGGGTGAACGCCGCCGCGGGCGGCGAGGCGCCCATCGACCTCGGCGCCGCCGCGTTCCGGTCGCTGGAGGAGGTCCGCGAGCACAGCACCGAGCTGGGCCTGCCGCGCTGGAGCGTCACCGCCCTCAACCCCGAGGGCGACGCGCTGAACCTCGGCGTGCACGCCGCCGAGGCGTACCGCGGCGACACCACCCGCGTCGTCGGCGACCTCAAGGGCTGGATCGACGCCGGCTGGCGCGTCGTCATGGTCACCGCCGGGCACGGGCCCGCCGAGCGGCTCGTCCAGCTCGTCGGCGAGGAGGGCATCGGCGCGCGGCTCGCCGCCGTCGGCGCGCCGCCCGAGCCGTCCGTCGTCACCGTCACCACCGGGCTGCTGGAGAACGGCTTCGTCTGGGAGCCGGTCAAGCTCGCGGTGCTGACCGAGACGGACCTGTCCGGGCAGAAGTCGTCCACCAAGGACGTCCGGCGGATGCCGTCGCGGCGGCGCGGCGGCATCGACCCACTCCAGCTCAAGGCCGGCGACTACGTCGTCCACGAGCAGCACGGCGTCGGCCGGTACGTGGAGATGGTCAGCCGGACGGTCCAGGGCGCCACCCGCGAGTACCTGATCCTGGAGTACGCCAAGAGCGACCGGCTGTTCGTCCCGACCGACCAGTTGGAGGAGCTGACCCGCTACGTCGGCGGCGAGGCGCCGAGCCTGCACCGGCTCGGCGGCGCCGACTGGCAGAAGGCCAAGTCCCGCGCCCGCAAGGCCGTCAAGCAGATCGCCGGGGAGCTGATCCGGCTGTACTCGGCGCGGATGGCGAGCCCCGGGCACGCGTTCGGCGCCGACACCCCGTGGCAGCGCGAGCTGGAGGACGCCTTCCCCTACGTGGAGACGCCCGACCAGCTCGCCGCCATCGACGAGGTGAAGGGCGACATGGAGAAGCCCGTCCCGATGGACCGGCTGATCTGCGGCGACGTCGGCTACGGCAAGACCGAGATCGCGGTCCGCGCGGCGTTCAAGGCCGTCCAGGACGGCATGCAGGTCGCGGTGCTGGTGCCGACGACGCTGCTCGTCCAGCAGCACCTGTCGACGTTCGCCGAGCGGTTCGGGGCGTTCCCGATCGTGGTGAAGCCGATCAGCCGGTTCCAGACCGACGGGGAGATCGAGGCGACGCTCGGCGGCCTCGCCGACGGCACCGTCGACGTGGTGGTCGGCACGCACCGCATCCTGTCGGCGCGGACGAAGTTCAAGAAGCTCGGCCTGGTGATCATCGACGAGGAGCAGCGGTTCGGCGTCGAGCACAAGGAGGAGCTGAAGCGGCTGCGCACCCAGGTCGACGTGCTCGCCATGTCGGCGACGCCGATCCCGCGGACGCTGGAGATGGGCCTCACCGGCATCCGGGAGATGTCCACGATCCTCACGCCGCCGGAGGAGCGGCACCCGGTGCTGACGTTCGTCGGCCCGTACGAGGAGAAGCAGATCGCCGCGGCGATCCGCCGCGAGCTGCTGCGCGAGGGCCAGGTGTTCTTCGTGCACAACCGGGTCCGGTCGATCAACAAGGTCGCGGCGAACCTGGCGCAGCTCGTCCCGGAGGCGCGGATCGCCATCGCGCACGGCCAGATGAACGAGCACGAGCTCGAGAAGGTCATGGTCGACTTCTGGGAGAAGAACTACGACGTGCTGGTCGCGACGACGATCGTGGAGTCGGGGCTGGACGTCCCGAACGCCAACACGCTGATCGTCGACCGCGCCGACATGTACGGGCTGTCGCAGCTGCACCAGCTGCGCGGCCGGGTCGGCCGCGGCCGGGAGCGCGCCTACTCCTACTTCCTGTACCAGCCGGAGCAGCCGCTGACCGAGACCGCGCACGAGCGGCTCGCGACGCTGGCGCAGCACACCGAGGTCGGCGCCGGCATGTACGTCGCGATGAAGGACCTGGAGATCCGCGGCGCGGGCAACATCCTCGGCGCGGAGCAGTCCGGGCACGTCGCGGGCGTCGGGTTCGACCTGTACGTCCGGATGGTCGGAGAGGCCGTCAGGGACCTGAAGGAGGGCGGCGCCGAGCCGGAGGCCGTCGAGACCAAGGTCGAGCTGCCCGTCGACGCGCACCTGCCGCACGAGTACGTGCCGGGGGAGCGGCTGCGGCTGGACGCCTACCGGCGGATCGCGGTGATCACGTCCGAGGACGAGATCGGCGCCGTGCACGACGAGCTGAAGGACCGGTTCGGGCCGCTGCCCGTCCCGGTGCTGAACCTGCTGGAGGTCGCGCGGTTCCGCGCCAAGGCGCGCAAGGCGGGGCTGAGCGACGTCACCGTGCAGGGCAACTTCATCAAGTTCGCGCCGGTGGACCTGCCCGACTCCAAGCAGGTGCGGCTGCAGCGGCTGTACCCGAAGAGCATCCTGAAGCCCGCCACCGACACGCTGCTGGTGCCCGCGCCGAAGACGGCGCCGCTCGGCGGCCGCCCGCTGCGCGACCAGGAGCTGCTGAAGTGGGCGACCGACCTGGTCGAGGCGCTGTTCCTGGAGCCCTCGCCCGCGTCCGCCGGGCGGGGATAGGCTGCACCGATCGCCGGTGATCAGGACCACGGCCGTCCCGACGCGTCCGGCGACGCACAGCGACGAACGACGAGACGAGGATTCCGTGCCCGGTAAGTCCGTGAAGGTCGTGGTGGCCGCCGTGGTGGCGGCCGGCGCGCTGGCCGGCTGCGGCGGCCAGACCCGTGTCGGCACCGCCGCCCTCGTCGGCGGCGACCGCATCACCGTCACCTCCCTCGACCAGACCGTCCGGGACTGGCGCGGCCAGTTCAAGGACGACCCGGTCGCCAACCAGATCCGGGCGAACTCCAGTGGCCTCGCGCCGGGCCTCGGCGACCAGGAGTCCGAGACGGACATGCAGGGTGCGCTGAGCCTGTTGGTGAACTTCCGGGTCGCCGACAAGGTCGCCCGGCAGGCGGGCGTGCAGGTGCCGGACGGCCTCGCCGACCGGACCGCCGCGCTGATGGACCAGCGGGGCGGCGCCGGCTCGATCACGCTGGCGACGGGGCTGCCCCGCTCGCGCAGCCGCGACCTGGCGCGGTTCATCGCCACGCAGACCGCGGTGATGCAGCGGTTCGGCGCCGACCTGAGCAACGCGCAGAGCCCGCTGACGATGCAGGCCGCGCAGCAGTGGGGCGAGCTGTTCCAGCGGACCGCCGCCGGCATGCACATCAAGATCAATCCGCGGTTCGGCCGGTACGACGCGGCGAAGGTCGACATCGGCCCGGTGGTGTACCGGCTGTCGTCTGCCGAAACGGGTACCGGCGAGGCATGAGCGGAGCGAACCGGGGGGTGTGGGGGGTCGTCCCCCCACAGGGCGAACGCATGAGCGGAGCGAACCGGGGGGTGTGGGGGGTCGTCCCCCCACAGGGCGAACGCATGAGCGGAGCGAACCGGGGGGTGTGGGGGGTCGCCCTCCACAGGGGACGCGCATGAGCCTGACGCTGCTGGCGACCACGCACCGGGTGGCGCCCGGCCTGCTGACCTGGAAGGCGTGGGACGCGCTGCGGTCGGCGGGGCGGGTGCTCGTCCGGCCCGGCCATCCGCTGCTGCCGTACCTGCGCGACGCGGGCGTCACCGCCGAGGAGACCGGCGCGCCGGACCCGGCCGCGCTGGTCGCCGCCGCCCGCGCCGGGGACGTCGTGTGGGTCGCGGCGCCCGAGGGCGACGAGGACCTGATGCGCGAGATCGGCGCCCTCGTCGTGCACGACCCGCTGGACGTCGAGGTGCTGCACGGCTCCTACGACCTGCCCGGCGCGCGGCTGCTCGACCTCGTCGCGGTGATGGAGCGGCTGCGGGGCAGCTGCCCGTGGGACCGCGAGCAGACCCACGAGTCGCTCGTCCCGTACCTGCTCGAAGAGTCCTACGAGGTGCTCGACACCATCGAGACCGGCGACTACGGCGCGCTGCGCGAGGAGCTCGGCGACGTCCTGATGCAGGTGGTGTTCCACTCCGAGGTGGCCTCCGAGCGCACCGACGAGACCGCGTTCACCGTCGACGACGTCGCGGCCGGGATCGTCGACAAGCTCGTCCGGCGGCACCCGCACGTGTTCGCGGACGTGGCGGTGTCCGGCGCCGACGAGGTCAACGCGAACTGGGAGCAGATCAAGGCGGCCGAGCGGGCGGCGAAGAGCGGCGCGGACGCCTCGGCCCTGGACGGCGTCCCGATGGGCCAGCCGGCGCTGTCGCTGGCGGCCAAGCTGCAGCGCCGCGCAGACCGGATGGACGCCCCGGACGATCTCCTTCCGACCGCCGCCGACACCGGGAACGACCTGGGAATACGGCTTTTCGCCCTGGTTCGGGAGGCCGCTGATCGCAACCTCGACCCCGAGGCGGAGTTGCGAGCCGTTTCGCGGGTATTCCGCGATCGTGTCAGAGCGTGGGAACGACGCGAGCGGTAGACCCGGTCTCACCAGCCGCGCCGGGGGTCCGGGGGGCCGCGGGACGGTCCCCAGGGACGGTACGGGTTCGTGGGATTACGGGCGGAACATCGCCGATGGGGTGGTCCGGCCGGAGACGCCCGTCTACAGTGAGCCCGTGCCGAACGGGGCCGCGGACGGCGGCGGGGACGGGAACCGGTCACCGGTGCGCCGTCGCCGCCGGCTGCTGAGCGCCTCCACCACCCCCGCCGAGAAGGCCCGCGCGCTGCGCGGCCTCGGCGTGCTCGGCGGCGTCGCCGGGCTGCTCGTCGCGCTGATGGTGCTGCCGACGGCCTGCACGGCCGGGGTCAACGCCCGCGACTCGGCGCGCTGGTTCGACAGCGTCCCCGCCGACCTCGACACCTCCGGGGTGCCGCAGCGGTCCCGGATCCTCGCCGCCGACGGCTCCGTCCTCGCCACGTTCTTCTACCAGAACCGGGTGGACGTCCCGCTCACCGCGATCGCGCCGTCGGTCCGCAAGGCGGTCGTCGCGATCGAGGACAGCCGCTTCTACCAGCACGGCGCCATCGACGCGCAGGGCACGCTGCGCGCCCTCGCCAGCGACCTCGGCAACGGCGAGGTGACGCAGGGCGGGTCCGGCATCACCCAGCAGTACGTGAAGAACCTGCTGCTCACCCAGGCCGACACGAGCGCCGAGCGCGACGCCGCCAAGGAGATCTCCGCGGCCCGCAAGATCCGCGAGCTGCGGTACGCGGTCGCGGTGGAGAAGCGGTACTCCAAGGACGAGATCCTGCGCCGCTACCTCAACATCGCCTACTACGGCGCCGGCGCCTACGGCATCGAGGCCGCGTCCCGCCGGTACTTCTCCAAGCACGCCTCGAAGCTGAACCTCGCCGAGTCCGCGCTGCTCGCCGGGGTCGTCCGGTACCCGTTCGCCTACGACCCGACCCGGCACCCGGAGGCGGCCCGCAAGCGCCGCGACACCGTCCTGCAGCGGATGGCCGACCTCGGCTACATCACCCAGGCGACCGCCGCCGCCACCGAGCGGCAGCCCGTCAAACTCCACGTGCAGGACGTCAAGAGCGGCTGCGTCACCAGCGCGGCGCCGTTCTTCTGCGACTACGTGCAGCGCGACATCCTCGCGAACCCGGTGTTCGGCAAGACCGCCGGCGACCGGGAGAAGCTGCTGAAGCGCGGCGGACTCACCATCCGCACCACCCTGGACCGGCGCGCGCAGAAGGCCGCGCAGCGCGCCGTCGACGCGCACGTCCCGGCGAAGAACTCCGCGCACAAGGCCGCCGCCGAGGCGATGGTGGAACCGGGTACCGGCCGGATCAAGGCGATGGTCGTCGACCGCAAGCTCGGCTCCGACAAGGTGCGCGGCAAGACCTGGATCAACTTCGCCGCCGACGCCGACCACGGGTCCAGCATCGGGATGCAGGCCGGGTCGACGTTCAAGGTGTTCACGCTGGCCGCCGCGCTCGACGAGGGCCTGCCGTTCGGCACCCGGCTGATGGCGCCCAAGGAGTACACGCCCGTCGGGTACCGCGACTGCAAGGGCGACCGCGTCGGCGACCCGAGCGCCTCGCTGCACAACGCGGGCGACGGCGAGGGCGGCAAGCCGTTCAGCATCGTCACCGGGACCCAGCACTCGGTGAACACGTTCTTCCTCGCGCTGGAGAAGAAGGTCGGGCTCTGCGAGACCGTCAAGATGGCGGAGAAGCTCGGCATGAAGCAGGCCACCGGCAAGCCCCTGCAGCAGTACCCGTCGTTCACCCTCGGCATCAACCCCGTCTCGCCCGTCCGGCTCGCCGCCGCCTACGCCGCGTTCGGCGCTCGCGGCCGCTACTGCTCGCCGGTCGTGATCAGCCAGATCACCAACGCGGCCGGGCACCGCCTCAAGGTGCCGAGCGCGCACTGCAAGCAGGCCGTCGACAAGGACACCGCCGACGCCGTCAACTACGTGCTGCGCGGCGTCCTCACCAAGGGCACGGCCGCTGGCCAGGGCATCGGACGCCCCGCCGCCGGCAAGACCGGCACCGTCGACAACTTCTCCGCCGCCTGGTTCGCCGGCTACACCCCCGACCTCGCCTCCGCCGTCTGGGTCGGCGACCCGCGCGGCGGCTACAAGCACCCGATGAGCGACCTGTGCATGGACGGCAACTGCTACGGCCCCGTCTACGGCGCGACGATCCCCGCGCCGATCTGGCACCAGAGCATGATCGGCGCGCTCGCCGGCACGCCCGCGTCGTCGTTCGTCCGGCCGCCGTCGAACTTCTTCAGCAAGGGCTCGGGCGAGGAGAGCGCCAAACTGCCCGACGTGCGCGGCATGAAGGTCGATGACGCCGCCGCCAAGCTGCGCGGCGCCGGCTTCACCGTCCAGATCGGCGACCCGGTCAAATCCGACTACCCCAAGGGCACCGTCGCCGAGTTCTCCCCGTCGTCGGCGCAGCCCGGCGACACGATCACCCTGCGCCCGAGCAAGGGCGGCGGCGGCCGCAAACCCCGCGACGAGGCTGGCGGCCCCCGCCACGGAATACCCGGCTGACCTGCGCACCTGTGTGATCGTTCCGTACCGGGGTAGATCATCGGACGGGTGATCCCAGACCGCAGTCCATCGGGGGGACGATCGTCATGCGAGCCATCGCCGTGTCCGAGTACGGCGCCACACCGGCGCCCACGCACCTGCCGCGCCCGGAGCCCGGCCCCGGCGAGATCCTCGTCAAGATGATCGCCGCCGGCCTCAACCCGGTCGACTGGAAGATCGCCGACGGGATGCTCAAGGACTCCGCCGACGCCCGCTTCCCGCTGATCCTCGGCCAGGACGGCGCCGGCGTCGTCGAGGCGGTCGGCGCGGGCGTCACCCGGCTCGGGCAGGGCGAGCAGGTGTACGGCATGTTCCGCGACGTCGAACGCGGCATCGGCAGCTACGCCGAGTACGCCCTCGCCGCCGAGGACGGCCCCGTCGCCCGGATGCCCGCCGGCATGATCTACACGCAGGCCGCCGCGGTGCCGACCGCCTGCGGCACCGCCATGGCCATGGTGGACGAGGCGGCCCTCGACACCGGGCAGACCGTCCTCATCGTCGGCGCGACCGGCGGCGTCGGCCAGGCCCTCGTCCAGCTCGCCGCCCTCGCCGGCGCCAAGGTCATCGCGACCGCCCGCGAGGACATGGTCGGCACCGTCCGCCGCCTCGGCGCCGACGAGACCGTCGACCACTCCGAGGGCGACCTCAACGACCAGGTCCTCCGCGTCCACAACGACGGCATCGACGTGATCCTCGACGTCGTCAGCGACACCCAGGGCACCGAACGCCTCGCGCAGCTGCTGCGCCCCGGCGGCACCTACGTCAGCACCACCTGGTCGGTGAACCCCGACGCCATGCAGGCGCAGGACCTCCGCGGCATCAACCACGTCGGCGCGCCGTCCGCCGCGATGCTGGACCGCCTCACCGACCTCATCGACGCCGGCGAGCTCCGCGTGATGGTCGAACGCGAGGTCCCGCTCGAAGCCGCGGGCGACGCGCTCGCCGACAACCGCGCCGGCGGCGCGCGCGGCAAGACCGTGATCCGGATCTGAGGTGATCCCCGCCCTCACCCGGGCATGGACGCAGAACGACCCCCGCTAAGGAGACGCACATGAACGACGACGAGAAGCGCGCCCGGATCCGCGACCTCGACGCGGACATCTCCCGGCTCCGCGCCGAGGTGCCCGCCCCGTCCGCCGACGCCACCGACTTCGTCGACGCCGGCCAGAACCTGGCCGCCCGCGAAGAACTCGCAGGCCAGATCGAAGCCCTGGAGAACGAACGCCACCGCCTCCGCGAAGAACTGAGCTAGCCCAGGGGGCTGTGTTTTCCCAGGGGGGCGACCCCCTGGAACCCCCGTTGCGACGGACAAGGCGTTTCCCGCTCCGCTAGCGCTCCGCGCGAAACGCCTCGTCCGTCGTCGGGCAGGCCCGCTGCGCTCGCTGGCGCTCGCTCCGCGTGCCTGCCCGTGGCCCGTGGCTGAGCTTCAATCTCCCTGGGGTGGGGTTCGGACTTCGCTAGGGCTCGCCTCGCGTGCCTGCCCGTGACCCGTGGCTGAGCTTCGATCTCCCCGGGCCTTCGGGTGGAACAAAGGGGGTGGCTTTGCGGTTCTTGGTTGCGTCATGCAACCCATGAGAGGGGGCCACGTGATCACCTACGAGGACTTCCAGCGCGCGAGCCTGTTCTTCGACGCGAAGGACTATGCCGGTGCCGCCCGGCTGCTGGCCCCCATCGTGGCGGAGGAGCCCGGCAACCGGGCCGCCGTCGAGCTGCTGGCCCGCGCGTACTTCCACAGCGCTCAGCTCGGCCGCGCGGAGGAGGCGTTCCGCCGTCTCGTCGACCTCGACCCGTGCAACGGCTGGGCCCACGAGGCCCTGGCACGCACGCTGGAGCGCCGCAGCCGTCACGACGAGGCCCGCACTTACCGCAACCTCGCCAGGGCCATGGGGGTCGGGCCGGCCGAGAAGGTCGATGTCTCGCTGACAGCGGCCGACCTCGCCTGACGGGGACCCGGCTGATGGCTGTGGTGGAAGAGCAGAGCCCAGCCGGGGGCACGGGCGAGCACGCGGAGCGAGTGCAGCGAGCGGAGCGGGCTCGCCCGCCGGCCGGCAGGCCGTTTCGCGCGGAGCGCCAGCGGAGCGGGAAACGGCCTACCGGCCGTGACGGGGGTTCCAGGGGGTCGCCCCCCTGGGCAAACGCAGCACGAAGCGGGCGCCCTCGTCTTCGTTGGGGCGGTCGAGGAGGATGAGGGAGCCGCCGTGGGCGGCGGCGATGTCGCGGGAGATGGCGAGGCCGAGGCCGGTGCCGCCGGCGTCGCGGTGGCGGCCCTCGTTGAGGCGGGTGAAGCGTTCGAAGACGCGTTCGCGGTCCTCGGGGGGGATGCCGGGGCCGTCGTCGATGACCTCGACGACGGCGGTCGCGGGTTCCTCGGTGCCGACGATGACGGTGACGGCGGAGCGGGCGTGCCGGTCGGCGTTGTCGATGAGGTTGGACAGCAGCCGGGCCAGTTCGGAGCGTCCGGCGCTGACCGTGACGGGGCCTTCCGACAGGACGGTGACGCGGGCGCGGCGGGGGCGGCGCAGCACCTCCTGGTCGGCCAGTTCGGTCAGGTCGACGGTCTCGCGGGGGAAGTTGCGGTCGGCTTCCAGGCGGGCGAGGGCGAGCAGGTCGTCGACGACGGCGCCGACGCGGTCGGTGTTGTTGAGCAGGGCGCGCAGCGTCTCGGGCAGGTCGGTGGCGTCGGGGTCGGCGAGCGCCAGTTCCAGTTCCATCCGCAGTCCGGCGAGGGGGCTGCGGAGTTCGTGGGAGACGTCGACGACGAAGGCGCGCTGCCGGGCGACCGCCTCTTCGAGCCGGTCGAGGGTGGCGTTGATGCTGTCGGCGAGGACCGCGATCTCGTCGCGGCGGGCCGGCACCGGGACGCGGCGCTGGATGTCGGTGGCGGTGATCTCGTCCAGTTCGCGGCGGATCGCCTCGACCGAGCGCAGCGCCTGGCTCGCCGACAGCCACGTCCCGTAGCCGGCGAGCCCGGTGGTGGCGGGGATGCCGAGTGCGAGCAGGATCGCGAGCATCGGGCGCGGGAACAGGCCGGGTTCGGGGGTGAGTGTGTAGACGAACTCCTGGCCGGCGCCGGGCAGGCCCACGCGGTACTCGACGATCTGGAAGCACGGGCCGCCGGGCGCGTCGACGGCGCAGCTGCGGCCGTCGCGGCGGTCGTTGCCGGGCGGGGGGCGGGGGAAGGCCAGCGGCGGACGGCCCTGCATCCGGCTGCTCGCCGCGATGATGCGGTGGTGGTCGTCCACCACCTGCGCGAGGATGTCGTCGGCGGTGAAGACCTGGGGTGCGGGCAGCACGTTCGCGTGGATCAGCGTCGCGATGCGCCGGCCCTCGCGTGACAGGTCGTCGTTGACGTCGCTCTTGGCCTCCTGCCTGATCAGCACCACGACGATGATGTACAGGACGGTGGACAGCAGGAACGCGGCGACCGCGGCCGTCACGGTCACCCGGAACCGGACCCGCGAGCCGTGCAGCACGACCCGCCACGCCCAGCGGGTCAGGACCGCTGCGGCACGGCGGAGCCGGACACCGATGACGACCTCCCGGGTATGTTGCCGATACCCGGTGTTTCTTGCCTGAGCAGGGCAAACGCGACCGTGGGGGGCGGGTAAAAGATCGGTCGGCCCGGCCCGTCAGTCTTCCAGCCCCCAGCGGCCGCGGATGGCGCGGTCCAGCACGCCGAACAGCTGGTCGATCAGGATGCCGATGACCAGGATGACGATCATGTAGGAGATCATGTCGGCGGTGGCGTTGAGCTCGCGGGCCTGCGACAGCAGGACGCCGAGCGAGGTGGTGCTGCCGATGATCACCAGCAGCTCGCCGGCCATCAGGCTGCGCCAGGCGAACGCCCAGCCCTGCTTGAGCCCCGCGACGAACGAGGGCAGCGACGCGGGCAGCACCAGGTGCCGGTACAGGTTGAGCCCGCGCAGGCCCATCACCTTCCCGGCGCGCAGCAGGATCGGCGGGGTGTAGTCGACGCCGGCGATCAGCCCGTTGGCGATGGACGGCGCCGCGCCGAGCACCACGACGAACAGGATCGCGCTCTCGCTGAGCTTGAACAGCAGGATGGCGAGCGGGAACCAGGCGATGGACGGCATCGTCTGCAGCCCGGTGATCAGCGAGCCGAACGCGCGGCGCAGCACCCGGAACTGCGACACCAGCCCGCCGACGACGACGCCGACGGCGATCGACATCGCGAACCCGATGATCGCGCGCTGCATGGTCAGCGCGACGGCCTTCCAGAACCGCGACGAGGCGACCTGGTCCCACAGCACCGGGAAGGTGTCGCGGGGGCCGGGCAGCACCCACGGCTCCTTCCAGCCGCTCCAGACGACCGCCTGCCAGGCCGCGAGGGCGATGACGACGGCGGCGGCCATCGGCCAGGCGGCGGACCAGGTCCGCTGCAGCAGCCGCCGGCCGGTGCCGCCGCCGAGCTCCAGCGCGTCGAGGCCGGCGAGCTCCCGGTTCAGCCGGTCGCCGGGCGCACCCGTCTCGGGCGGTGCGTCGTGCCTGCTCGTCGTGTCATGCGCCATGGCGGCCGACCTCCTCGCGGAGCCTGTCGGTGATGGTCGCCGCGAGCGAGGCGACCTCGGGGGAGTCGATGCGCCGGGGCCGGTCCATCGGGACGGGGAACTCCTCGACGACCCGGCCCGGCCGGCTGCTGAGCAGCACGACCCGGTCGCCGAGCCGGACGGCCTCGCGGACGTTGTGCGTGACGAACAGGACGGTGAGGCCGCGGTCCCGCCAGACCCGCTCGATCTCGTCGTGCAGCAGGTCGCGGGTCATGGCGTCGAGGGCGCCGAACGGCTCGTCCATGAGCAGGACGGTGCCCTGGGTCGCGTCGGTGTCGTCGACGGTGAGGGCGAGCGCGCGCGCGAGGGCGACACGCTGGCGCATGCCGCCGGACAGCTGGTGCGGGCGCTTCTTGGCGAACCCGGCGAGGTGCACCGAGTCGAGCAGCTCGGCGGCGCGGGGCCGCCGGTCCGGCCGGGGGACGCCGCGCATCTTCAGCGCCAGCTCGATGTTCGCCGTGACGGTCAGCCACGGGAACAGCGCGGGCTCCTGGAACATCAGCGCGACGCGGGCGCCGCCGTCGTCGATGGTGCCGGCGCTGACCTTGTCGAGCCCGGCGACGAGGTTCAGCAGGGTGCTCTTGCCGCATCCGGACGCGCCGAGCAGGCAGACGAACTCGCCGGGCGCGACGTCGAGCGACACCTGGTCGAGGGCGAGCAGCCTGGTCTTGGCGGACCCGAACGCCTTGGAGACGCCGCGAAGCCGGACCGCGGCGGCGGTCCGGCTCGGGGCGGCCGTAACGGCCTCTGTCATCTGTCGCTGACCTGTGCCTTCCCGCTCGCCTTGAGCACGTCGTTGAGGGGGCCGAGGCTGTAGATGCCGTTCAGGTCGGTCTTCTGCAGCAGCCCGATCTGCTCGGCGTGCTGCGCGCCGGCGGTCAGCGAGGAGGCGACCGGGTCGACGGTGAAGGTGATCGACTTGAACGCGGAGTCCAGGACGTCCTGCTTGAGCGGCTTGCCGCTCAGCTTGGTGAGCGCCTCGTTGGTGACCTTCTCGGCGTCCGCCTTGTTCTGGTTGATGTAGTCGGTGGCCTCGACGACGCCTTCGAGGAGCTTCTTCACCTGGTCCGGGTGCTTCTTCTCGAACTGCTGGCTGACCAGCAGGTTGGTGATGACGAACTTGCCGCCGGGCCACAGCGAGGACTCGTCGAGCAGCTTGACGCCCTTGTCCTCGAGGATCAGCCGGGAGGCGTAGGGCTCGGGGACCCAGGCGCCGTCGATGGAGCCCTGCTGGAAGGTCTGCAGGGTCTGCGCGTTCTCCTGCGGGACGATCTTGACGTCGCCGCTGCCGTCCTTGTTCGCGGTGAGGCCCTGCTGCTTGAGCCAGTAGCGGACCGCGACGTCCTGGGTGTTGCCGAGCTGCGGGGTGGCGATCTTCTTGCCCTTGAGGTCCTGGGCGCTCTTGATCCCCGGCTTGACGATGAGGGCGACGCCGCCGGACGCGGCGCCGGAGATGACGTGCACCGCCTTGCCGTGGGACTGCGCCCAGGCGTTGATGGACGGGTTCGGGCCGACGAAGGTCGCGTCGATCGCGCCGGAGAACAGCGCCTCGACGGCGGCGGGCCCGGCGTTGAACGTGGCGGTCTTGGGGGCCTTGCCGAGGTGCTTGGCGAAGATGCCCTTCTCGACCCCGACGAGCGCGGTGGCGTGCGTGATGTTCGGGAAGTACCCGAGCCTGAGCTGGGCGTCCGCACCGGACTTGCCGTCGCCGCCGTCGTCGCCGCAGGCGCTGAGGGTCCCCGCGCCGGCCAGGACGATCAGTGCCGCGGCGGCCGCGCGCCATCGGGGTCTGCGATGCATTGTCAGTAATCCCTACTTATCAAGTGTGTTTGACGTGCTTAGTAGATAAGGTGGGCAATGATTCCGTCAAGTCGCTTGCGCGGCACGGTCGTGTAACGACCGCCCCGCGGCCGCACCGCGACCGCAACGGCGAGCCAGTGGGGCGGGCCGGGGGGCGCGCGGGATAGGCTCGGTGACCGCACCGATCTGTCCCGCACCACCAGGGGGTTGCCCGTGTCGTCCATCGAGGCCGTACTCGCCCGGGAGATCCTTGACTCCCGCGGCAATCCGACCGTCGAGGTCGAGGTACTGCTCGCCGACGGGACCGAGGCCCGCGCCGCCGTCCCGAGCGGCGCCTCCACCGGGCAGTTCGAGGCCGTCGAGCTGCGCGACAAGGACGAGCGGTACGGCGGCAAGGGCGTCCGCAACGCCGTCAAGGCCGTCAACGAGACCATCGACGAGAAGCTCGTCGGCTACCCCGCGTCCGACCAGCGGCTGATCGACCAGCTGCTGATCGACCTGGACGGCACGCCGGCCAAGTCCGAGCTCGGCGCCAACGCGATCCTCGGCGTCAGCCTGGCCGTCGCCAAGGCCGCCGCCGACTCCGCCGGCCTGCCGCTGTTCCGCTACGTCGGCGGCCCGAACGCGCACCTGCTGCCCGTCCCGATGATGAACATCCTGAACGGCGGCGCGCACGCCGACAGCAACGTCGACGTCCAGGAGTTCATGATCGCGCCGATCGGCGCCGCGACCTTCGCCGAGGCGCTGCGCTGGGGCGCCGAGACCTACCACGCGCTGAAGTCGGTGCTGAAGTCCCGCGGCCTGAACACCGGGCTCGGCGACGAGGGCGGCTTCGCGCCCGACCTGCCGAGCAACCGCGACGCGCTCGACCTGATCGTCGAGGCGATCGGCAAGGCCGGCTTCACCCCCGGCCGCGACATCGCGCTCGCCCTCGACGTCGCCGCCAGCGAGTTCCACGCCGACGGCCGGTACGCGTTCGAGGGCACCAAGCGCTCGTCCGACGACATGGCCGCCTACTACGGCGAGCTGCTCGGCAACTACCCGCTCGTCTCCATCGAGGACCCCCTCGACGAGGAGGACTGGACGGGCTGGGAGGGCCTCACCGCCGCCGTCGGCGACCGCGTCCAGATCGTCGGCGACGACCTGTTCGTCACCAACCCCGAGCGGCTCGGCCGCGGCATCAAGGCCGGCGCCGCCAACGCGCTGCTGGTGAAGGTCAACCAGATCGGCACGCTCAGCGAGACGCTCGACGCGGTGTCGCTCGCGCAGACCAGCGGCTACCGCTGCATGATGAGCCACCGGTCCGGCGAGACCGAGGACACCACGATCGCCGACCTCGCCGTCGCCACCAACTGCGGCCAGATCAAGACCGGCGCCCCGGCCCGCAGCGACCGCGTCGCCAAGTACAACCAGCTGCTGCGCATCGAGGAGCTGCTGGACGACGCGGCGCGCTACGCCGGCGCCGCCGCGTTCCCGCGCTTCGACGCGCAGGGCGCCTGACGGGCCGATGGCCCGGGACGAGCGGGACGGCCCCCGGGGGGAGGACTCCCCGGGGGCCGGCGCGCGCCGCGCGAGCCCGGCGCTGACCAGCCGCGCCGCCATCCTCGCGGTGGTGATGTGCGCGATCGCGCTGAGCCTCGCCTACCCTGTGCGCGAGTACATCGCGCAGCGCAAGGAGATCTCCGACCTCCAGCGCAAGCAGGCCGCCGCACGGGAAAAGGTCGACGAACTCGCCCAACGCAAGCAGCAACTGGGGGACAAGTCGTACATTGAGCGTGAGGCCACGCGACGGCTCCACTACTGCCGCCCGGACGTGACGTGCTACATCGTGCTGGACGGCGGCGGAGACGACGGGCGCACGGCCCGCACGGACGGCCCGGCGAGCCGGCCTCCGTGGTACGAGACGTTGTGGCGGTCCGTGGAGACCGCCGACAGGCCGCGCTGACCCCGCCCCGCCGCACGGCGGGGAGGGCGGCCGCGACCGGCGGGTGGGGCCGGGCGCGGACGCGACGGCGGCGCGGTGCGGACGGGTCAACAGCCGCGGGTGGGGACGAATGATCGACGAACGGTGCACAGGGGGATCCGGGGGCGCGACCTCCGGCCCCGCAACGAACGGCACGGCCGGCACGGCCGGGGCGGCGGCCGCCGCGAGCGAGCCGGCGTCCGAGCGGGACGTCGCGGCGGTGGCGGCGCAGCTCGGCCGGGAACCGCGCGGCATCCGCGGGGTCGCCTACCGCTGCCCGTGCGGGCTGCCCGCGGTGCTGGAGACGGCGCCGCGCCTGCCCGACGGCACCCCGTTCCCGACGCTGTTCTACCTGACCTGCCCGAAGGCGGCGTCGGCGATCGGCACGCTGGAGGGCGGCGGCGTCATGCGGGAGATGCAGGCGCGGCTCGCCGACGATCCGGCGCTCAAGGCCGGGTACACCGCCGCTCACGAGGACTACCTGCGCCGCCGCGATGAGGCGGCCCGCGAGGACGGCATCGAGCCGCTGCCCGCCGGCATGCAGAGCGCGGGCGGGATGCCCGAGCGCGTGAAGTGCCTGCACGCCCTGGTCGCGCACGAGCTGGCCGTGCCGGGCGCCAACCCGTTCGGCCGCGAGGCGCTGGCGGCGCTGCCCGACTGGTGGCGTTCCGGCCCGTGCGTGTGCGCGGACCCCGATAACGTGCACGAAGACCCCGCATCCCAGAAGGACCCCGCAGCCCAGAACGCCCCCGACGCCGAGGAGGCCAAGTGACGCGCGTCGCCGCCATCGACTGCGGGACCAACTCGGTCCGCCTGCTGATCGCCGACATCGCCGCCGGCCCGGACGGCGGCGGCACGCTCACCGACGTCGAGCGCCGGATGGAGATCGTCCGGCTGGGCGAGGGCGTCGACGAGACGGGCCGGCTGTCGCCCGCCGCGCTGGAGCGGACGTTCACCGCGATGCGCGGGTACGCCGAGCTGATCGAGCGGCACGGCGAGGAGACCGGCGAGGGCCCGATCAAGACCCGGGTGGTCGCGACCAGCGCCACCCGCGACGCCGAGAACCGGTCCGACTTCGTCAGCGGCGTCGTCGACATCTTCGGCGTCGTCCCCGAGGTGATCAGCGGGGACGAGGAGGCGGAGCTGTCGTTCACCGGCGCCACCCGGGAGCTGGCCGAGCTGCGCCCCGCCCGCCCCTACCTGGTCGTCGACATCGGCGGCGGGTCCACCGAGTTCGTGCTCGGCAGCTCGGCGGTGGAGGCGGCCCGCTCGATCGACATCGGCTGCGTCCGGATGACCGAGCGGCACCTGCGCGACGGCGACCCGCCGTCCCCGGAGCAGATCGCGAGCACCGTCGCCGACGTCGACGCCGCGCTCGCCGAGGTGCGCCGGACCGTCCCGGTCGACGAGGCGCGCACGCTGGTCGGCCTCGCCGGGTCCGTCACGACGGTGTCCGGGATCGCGATGGACCTGCCGGAGTACGACTCGTCCCGGATCCACCTGTCCCGCGTCACCGCCGCGCAGGTGCACGAGGTGACGCGGCGGCTGCTGCACGCGACCCGGGCCGAGCGCGCGGAGATCGGCGTCATGCACCCGGGCCGGGTCGACGTGATCGGCGCGGGCGCGCTGATCCTCGACCGGATCATGCGGGAGTACGGGTTCGGCGCGGTCGTGGTCAGCGAGCGCGACATCCTCGACGGGATCGCCTGGTCGCTGGTCTGACCGGTCCCGCGCCCGGGTCAGCCCTTGAGGGCGGACAGCAGCGCGGGGATCAGCACCGCGTTCGGGTTCTGCTGCGGCACGTACAGGACGGGCGACGGGCTGCTGGCCTGCCGGATCCAGACCCGCCCGCCGTCGACCGTGGCGCCGGAGATCGACGACCAGCTCAGCGACACCCGGTTGCCGCGCACCCCGCCCGGGTGGACGGTGAGGCCCTGCGCGACGTCCACCGACTCGCCGGCGCGGACGCGTCCGGCCAGCTCGCCGACCAGCCGCGGCTCGGCGCACCCCTGGCACAGCTGGATCAGCCGGCCCCAGACCGTCTCCGGCTCCGGGGTCCCGCCCGCCTCGATGACGACCTCGACGCGCGGGCCGCCGCGGAACGGGTGGCGGCCGGCCTGGAAGATCCACCGCGTGCCGGGGGCCTGTCCGGTTCCGGCCGGGATTTGCGCGGCCCAGTAGGCGACCCATTCGACGTGCGGCCACGCCAGCGCCGTCTGCCCGTACGCGACGCCCTGCTCGTCGGCGTGCAGCCGCAGTCCGTGCACGGTCGCGGCCACGCCGCGGAAGGCGGGCGGTCCGCCCCACGACGGCTGCCCCCCGTACCCGGCGGGCTGCCCGGCCGGCTGCCGGTGCCCCTGCTCTGACGTGCGGGGACGCGGCGGACGGTCGGGCTCGGGGTTGAGGCGGTCGGTCCAGGCCCGTCCGTCCCACCAGCGCAGGCTGCCGGTTCCGTAGGGGTCGGGATACCAGCCCGGTTGCGACAAGGCATGCCTCCGCTCGGCAATGGCGCGCGCCGGACACCCCGCGCCCCCGACCGGCGGACCCGCATCGTACCGGGGGGCCCGGCTGGGCGTGCGAGGATCGAAGGCATGACCGATGCTCGCGCTCCCTACGTTCCACCTGGGACGGGATGGCCGGACGACCCCGCCGCCCCGGACACTCCCGTCGCGCACGGCGCCGGCGAGGTGATCGAGCTCGCCGCCGCCGCGCCGGACCTCGGCGAGCTGTGCGCGCGGCAGTCGGTGTGCCGGGCGTGCGACCGGCTGGTGGAGTGGCGCGAGAAGGTCGCGGTGCAGCGCCGCCGCGCGTTCGCCGACGAGGAGTACTGGGGGCGGCCGATCCCCGGCTGGGGCGACCCGGAACCGCGGATCATGATTGTGGGGCTGGCGCCGGCGGCGCACGGCGGCAACCGCACCGGCCGGATCTTCACCGGCGACCGGTCCGGCGACTGGCTGTTCGCCTCGCTGCACCGGGTGGGCCTGGCGTCGCAGGCGACGAGCGTGCGCGCCGACGACGGGCAGCGCCTGATCGGCACCCGGATGGCCGCGACCGTGCGGTGCGCGCCGCCCGACAACAAGCCGACGCCCGTGGAGCGGACGACGTGCCTGCCGTGGCTGGCGCGCGAGGTCGAGGACGTCGCGGGCTCCGTCCGGTGCATCGTCTGCCTCGGCGGGTTCGCCTGGCAGGGCGTGTGGCCCGCGCTGAAGCAGGCCGGGTACGGCGTGCCGCGGCCGCGCCCGAAGTTCGGGCACGGCGCGGAGGTCGAGCTGGTGCCGCCGCCCTCGGCGGCGCGGCGCGATCCGGTGCTGCTGCTGGGCTGCTACCACCCGAGCCAGCAGAACACCTTCACCGGGCGGGTCACCGAGGACATGCTGGACGCGGTGTTCGTGCGGGCCCGCGACTACCGCTAGAGCTTGCCCAGCTTGATCGGGGTGAGCCGGATCTGCCCGTGCTGGCAGACGGGGCTGCCGACCCAGCTGGCCGACAGGTACGTGGTCTGGTTCGGCGGGATGATGTGCACCGCCTTGGCGGTCGGCTCGCACTGCGCGCCGTTCTCGCCCTCGCCCGGGACGACCCCGTAGTGCAGCTCCTCGTAGGCGGAGGCGCCGGCCGGGATCGTGACGGTCTTGGCGCTGCCCTCGCGGATGACCTTCGTGGGGAGCGCGCCGTTGGCGTTCACCAGGCCGAGGCCGGACCAGCCGCCGGTGGTGCAGGCCGTCCGGGAGTGGTTCTCCAGCTGCAGCGTGGCGTACCGCTGGCCGGCGCCCGGGTCCCCGCTGGAGTACACCGAGACGTTGAAGTCGGAGGTGGTGCAGTGCCGGATCCCGGAGGCGCCGTTGCCGCTTCCGGTCCCGGTGGAGGTACCGCCGCCGCGGGTCGGTCCGCTATTGTGAGGGGAGCCGTTCTGGGTGGACGTGCTGGGGCTCGTGCTGTTGTTCGCGGAGCTGGGGCTGGCGCTGAAACTGGCGTCGCATCCGGTGAGCGCGGCGGCCAGTGCTGCGGCGGCCAGAGTTCCCAGGATGATTCGTTGCATGCTCGCGCATCCCCTTCGTGGTGGGAGTCATCGACGGTGGGGCAGGGCCTGGGCCAAGCGGCCCGGTCCCGAGGTCGACCGGCCCTCTGTTCCCGGTCGCCGTCCGCGGTCGCTTGGCGCCCCCGTCCGGCCCTGTCCCGGTCCGTCCTCTCTCTGTTGGTACATACGGTGAGATGCCGGGGTGCCCGGGGAAGTTCGCGGCTTCCGGTGATCTTTCCGCTGTGACGCACTCGGCGTGATCCGCACGCGTATGCGGGTATCGCTCCCGTTATGCCTTCCGAGCGCAAGCACATCGTGATCGTCGGCGGCGGCTACGTCGGCATGTACACGGCCCTGCGGCTGCAGAAGCGGCTGCGCGGCGAGCTGCGGCGCGGCGAGATCGCCGTCACCGTCATCGACCCCCAGTCCTACATGACCTACCAGCCGTTCCTGCCGGAGGCGGCGGCCGGGAACCTGGAACCGCGGCACGTCGTCGCGCCGCTGCGGCGCGTCCTGCCGCACTGCCGGATCGTCAACGGCTACGTGACGAGGATCGAGCACGCCTCGCGCAGCATCACCCTCCGTCCCGCGGGCGCGCAGACCGCGGGCGTGCCGGAGCGGACGATGGGCTACGACCTGCTCGTGGTGGCGCTCGGCTCGATCTCGCGGACGCTGCCCGTCCCGGGCCTCGCCGAGTGCGGGATCGGCTTCAAGACCGTCGAGGAGGCCATCTTCCTGCGCAACCACGTGCTGCACCAGCTCGACATCGCCGCCTCCAACCCCGATGACGAGGAGGTGCGGCGGCGCGCGCTGACGTTCGTGTTCGTCGGCGCCGGGTTCGCGGGCATCGAGGCGCTCGCCGAGCTGGAGGATCTGGCCCGCGACGCCTGCAAGTTCTATCCGAACATCGACCCGTCCGACATGCGCTGGATGATGGTCGAGGCGACCGACCGCATCCTGCCCGAGGTCGGCCCCGAGATGGGCCGGTGGACGACCGAGGCGCTGCGCCGGCGCGGCATCGAGGTGAAGCTCGAGACGATGCTGAAGTCCGCGGAGAAGCGGCACATCGTGCTGAGCGACGGCGAGGAGTTCGACGCCGGCACCCTGGTCTGGACGGCCGGGGTGAAGCCGCACCCCGTCGTCAAGGGCAGCGACCTGCCGCTGGACGACAAGGGCCGGATCAAGGCGACCGACGAGCTGACCGTCGAGGGCGTCGAGGGCGTCTACACGGCCGGGGACAACGCGGCCGTCCCGGACCGGTCCGGGTTCGCCGAGTTCACCGCGCCGAACGCCCAGCACGCGGTGCGGCAGGCCAAGCGGCTCGGCGACAACATCGCGGCGGACCTGCACGGCCGGCCCCGCAAGCGCTACGAGCACAAGTACGTCGGGTCGGTCGCGAGCCTGGGCCTGCACAAGGGCGTCGCGAACGTCTACGGGATGAAGCTGCGCGGGCTGCCCGCCTGGGTCATGCACCGCACCTACCACCTGTCGCGGATGCCGACCGTCAACCGGAAGTTCCGGATCACCGCGGACTGGACGCTCGCGCTGTTCTTCCGGCGCGAGATCGTCTCGCTCGGCGAGCTGGAGTGGCCGCGCCAGGAGTTCGAGCTCGCGGCGGGCCGCACGACCGAGTCGGCGTAGCGGCGGGCCGTCCGCCGGGCGGTGACCGGGCCGGGGACGCGGCCGGGCTCGTTCGCCTCGCCGTGTCCCTGGTCACCGTCCCGGTATGATGACGCCGCCCCTGTAGCCCAATGGCAGAGGCGGGCTCCCTAAAAGAGCCATTGTGTCGGTTCGAGTCCGACCAGGGGCACCCGTGCGCGCACCGATCAGCCCCCGCCGCTGTCGGCGGGGGCTGATCGCGCGTGGGATCTCTGCGCCGGTGTCGTGGCGACCGCTCGGCGCGGCGGCACGACGGCGGGGGCATCCGTTGGCGGGATCCCACCAGGTCCTTATGAGGTTTTCGGCCGCCGTGCGGCCGGTCGTCCGGCGGCGCGCGGCGCCTCAGTAGTGGCGCTCGCGGCGCGCGCGTTCGTGTTCACGGACGAGAGCGGCGGCGTAGCCGTGGGAGAGGTTGTGCTCCTCGGCCAGCCAGGTGCTGCGTTCCTCGCAGCGGGTGAAAGAGGGACCGTTCTCGATCGTGGAGAACCACTCGGGGATGTCACGTCCTGTGACTTGCGGGATGCGGGCTATCAGCTTGCTGTGCGTCTCCGGCGAGTGGTTCAGTGACAATTGGCACCTCCAGGTCGCGGGGCTCTTCCTGGCACTCTGCAACACGGGCCCGTATGTGACAACCCCCTAACGGGGACCTATCTATTACGTTACGTAGATCATTCGTAACGGGGATAATCCCCGGAAAAGCGCAGGTGGCCCGCACCGGGCGCCGGAGCGCGCCGGTGCGGGCCACCGCGGGCCGGTCCTCAGGAGAGCCGCTCCAGGACCATCGCCATGCCCTGGCCGCCGCCCACGCACATGGTCTCCAGCCCGAACTGCTTGTCGTGGAACTTCAGGCTGTTCACGAGCGTGGAGGTGATGCGCGCGCCGGTCATGCCGAACGGGTGGCCGACCGCGATCGCGCCGCCGTTGACGTTCAGCTTGTCCAGGTCGATGCCGAGGTCCTCGGCGGACGGCAGCACCTGCGCGGCGAACGCCTCGTTGATCTCGACCAGGTCGATGTCGCCGATCGTCATCCCGGCGCGGGCCAGCGCCTTGCGGGACGCGTCGACCGGGCCGAGGCCCATGATCTCGGGGGACAGGCCGGTGACGCCGGTCGAGACGATCCGCGCCAGCGGGGTGATGCCGAGCTCGGCGGCCTTGGCGTCGCTCATGATGACGACCGCGGCGGCGCCGTCGTTCAGCGGGCAGCAGTTGCCCGCGGTGACCGTCCCGTCGGGGCGGAACACCGGCTGCAGCTGCGACACCTTCTCGTAGGAGGTGCCGGGGCGGGGGCCGTCGTCCTTGGCCGCCACGGTGCCGTCGGGCAGGGTGACCGGGGTGATGTCCTTCTCCCAGAACCCGTTGGCGAGGGCCTTCTCCGCCAGGTTCTGCGAGCGGACGCCGAACTCGTCCTGCGCCTGCCGGCTGACGCCGCGCATCCCGGCGACGTTCTCGGCGGTCTGCCCCATCGCGATGTAGATGTCGGGGACCTGGCCGTCCTCGCGCGGGTCGTGCCACACGCCCGCGCCGCCCTCGGCGGCCTTGGCGGCGCGTGCCTGCGCGTCGGCGAACACCGGGTTCTGGGTGTCGGGGAGGCCGTCGCTGCTGCCCTTGGCGAACCGGCTGACGGTCTCGACGCCGGCCGACACGATGACGTCCGCCTCGCCGGCCTTGATCGCGTGCAGCGCCATCCGGGTCGTCTGCAGGGAGGACGAGCAGTACCGGGTGATGGTCGCGCCGGGCACGTTGTCCCAGCCGAGCAGCACCGACACCACGCGGGCCATGTTGTAGCCCTGCTCGCCGCCGGGCAGGCCGCAGCCGAGCAGCAGGTCGTCGATCTGCGACGGGTCGAGCTGGGGGACCTTCGCCATCGCGGCGGTGATCATCTGGGCGGTGAGGTCGTCGGGCCGGATGTCCTTCAGCGACCCCTTGAAGGCGCGTCCGATGGGCGAGCGCGCGGTGGCGACGATGACTGCCTCGGGCATGTGCGGGTCTCCTGTCTCAGCGGCCGTCTCCGGACCCGGCGCGACCGTCGCGGCGGACGGGTGTTACTCGCCGGTCACCAGCAATCTAGCTCGCGCGCCGGACCGGCGCGCAACCCGGCCCCCCGGGCTGTGTTGACGGTGAGTCTAATAAGTGTCCGCTTACTCACCTGCACGAAGATCCCTCGCGCGGGCCCCGGCGTCAGGCGACGTCCGGCGCCACGGTCGGGGCCGGCGTGGTGTCGGCGGACGGCTCCGAGCGGCGCCGCAGCAGCCGGGCCCACCGCCCCCGCGGGCCCCGCTCGCGGCCCGCGACGGAGGCGCCCGACACCTCCGTGCCGGAGACCTCCGCGGCCTCGGCCGCCGCCAGGTACACCGGGAGCACGCCCTCGCCGAGCCGCGGCGCGGGCAGCGCGTCCAGGTCCGGCTCCAGGTCGAGCGCGTGCGCCATCGACGGCAGCAGCGCCCCCGCCGCCGCCGCGTACCCCCGCGCGGACGGGTGGTACCGGTCCTCGCTGAACATCCTGAGCGGATCGGCGGCGAACTCGCGGCCCAGCAGGTCGCCGAGCGACACCGACCGCGCGCCCTGCTCCACCACCGCGATCGTCTGCGCCGCCGCCAGCTGCCGGCTCGCCCGCCGCGCGATCCACCGCAGCGGCTGCATCACCGGCTTGATCGTGCCGAGGTCCGGGCACGTCCCGACCACCACCTGGCAACCCGCCGCGCGCAGCCGCTCCACCGCGTCCGACAGGTACCGCACGGCGGTGCCCGGCGGCACCCGGTTGGTCACGTCGTTCGCGCCGATCATGATCACCGCGATGTCCGGCCGGACCTGCAGCGCCTGGTCGGTCTGGGCGCCGAGCTCCGCCGACTGCGCGCCCGAGCGCGACACGTTCGTCATCCGGACGGGCCGTCCCGCGACCGCCGACAGGCCCGCCGCCAGCACCGCGCCCGGCGTCTCGCCCGCGGTGTGCACGCCGAGCCCCGCGCCCGTCGAGTCGCCCAGCATCACCAGCGACAGCGGCGTGCCGGAGAGCGCCCCGCCGTACAGGCCGTCCGCCACCGGCGGATCCCCGTTCGGCGTCGCCTGGATGATCCTGCGGGCGAGCTTGGCCTCGGCCACCAGCAGCCCGAACGTGATCCCGCCGAGGGCCGTGATGCCCCCGCCTCCGTAGGCCGCGGCGGCCGCGATCCGGCGCGCCGTGAACGCTCTCAGCATGTTCCGTTGACCCTCCGTGATTGAGTTGTACCCCCGCGGGCGGTGATCGATACCCGCGGCGGCCGATCTCGGCTACCGTCGGACCCGGGGCATCCCTCCTTCGCCGCGGTCCGGTTACCCACTGGTACTCGCTGGAACGGGGACGCGACCCGCCGAATTCCGACACACTGAACGACAAGGACGTCGCGGTGCACGTACACGATTCGCTCGTCGAGCTGATGGGCAACACCCCTCTCGTTCGGCTGCGCAAGGTGACCGGGGGCACGCCGCGCGACCGCGGCCCGCAGGTGCTGGCCAAGGTGGAGTACTTCAACCCCGGCGGCTCGGTGAAGGACCGCATCGCGGTCCGGATGATCGACGCCGCCGAGGCGTCCGGCGCGCTCAGGCCGGGCGGCACGATCGTCGAGCCGACCTCCGGCAACACCGGCGTCGGGCTGGCCATCGTCGCGCAGGAGCGCGGCTACAAGTGCGTCTTCGTCTGCCCGGACAAGGTCGCCAAGGACAAGGTGGACGTGCTGCGCGCGTACGGCGCGGAGGTCGTCGTCTGCCCGACCGCCGTCTCGCCGGAGCACCCCGACTCCTACTACTCGGTCTCCGACCGGCTCGCCGCCGAGATCCCAGGCGCGTGGAAGCCGAACCAGTACACCAACCCGCAGAACCCGGTGTCGCACTACGAGACGACCGGGCCGGAGCTGTGGGAGCAGACCGAGGGCCGCATCACCCACTTCGTCGCGGGCATCGGCACCGGCGGCACGATCAGCGGCACCGGCAAGTACCTCAAGGAGGTGTCCGGCGGCCGCGTCAAGATCATCGGCGCCGACCCGGAGGGCTCGGTGTACTCGGGCGGCTCGGGCCGCCCCTACCTGACCGAGGGCGTCGGCGAGGACATCTGGCCGGAGACCTACGACCGCGACATCTGCGACGACGTCATCGCGGTCTCCGACAAGGACTCCTTCCTGATGACCCGCCGCCTGGCCCGCGAGGAGGCGCTGCTGGTCGGCGGCTCGTGCGGGATGGCGGTCGTCGCCGCGCTGCGCGTCGCCGCCACGGCCGGCCCCGACGCGGTCATCGTCGTCCTGCTGCCGGACGGCGGCCGCGGCTACCTCAGCAAGATCTTCAACGACAGCTGGATGGAGGACTACGGGTTCCTGCCGTCCTCCACCGAGGAGGCCCGCGTGGCGGAGGTGCTGACCCGCAAGGGCGGCACGCTCCCGGAGTTCGTGCACGTCCACCCGTACGAGAGCGTGCAGACCGCGATCTCGATCATGCGCGAGTACGAGGTGTCGCAGCTGCCGGTGATGAAGGAGGAGCCGCCGGTGATGGCGGCCGAGGTGATCGGCTCGGTCGTCGAGAGCGAGCTGCTCGACGTCCTGGTCAAGGAGCGCACCGGCCTGCTGGACCCGGTCGAGGCGCACATGTCGCCGCCGCTGCCGACGATCGGGTCCGGGGAGCCGGTGAGCAAGGCCGTCGGCGTGCTGGAGCGCTCGGGCGCCGCCGTCGTCCTCGTGGACGGCAAGCCGAAGGGCCTCATCACCCGCCAGGACCTCCTCGCCTACCTGGCCGACCCCGACAACTGACGTCCCGAGGGCCCCGGGCCCGGACGCGGCGAAGCGCCGGAGACCGCTGCGGTCTCCGGCGCTTCGCCTTCGAGGGAGTCGGGTTGCGGGCCCCGGTCCGTGGGCGGCATTTCCGACCGGGGCCCCGCAACCCGACGTCGCGGGGGGCCTTCCGTCCTAGGACGGGTAGCCCGTGGGGGCGTACTGGTCCTGCACCGGCCCCGGGTCCCGGAGCTGCTTCTTCGGCCGGTCCCCGTGGCCCGGCCACCAGGCGCGGTGGCCCAGCATCGCGGTGATGCCCGGCACCAGGAACGTCGACATCACGAAGGCCGACAGCGCGATGCCCATCGCGACGGAGAAGCCCATCTGCTTGAGCATGGACACCGGCGCCAGCAGCATCACCGAGAAGGTGCCGGCCAGGATGAGGCCCGCCGCGGCGACCGTCGGGCCGCCGTGCCGGACGGCGCGCGAGGCCGCCTCCCGCGGGCTGTGCCCCTCCTTGGCCTCCTCGCGCAGCCGCGCGGTCATCAGGATGTTGTAGTCGGTCCCGATGGCCAGCACGAACAGGTAGAGGATGATCGGCAGCTGGAAGATCACGCCCTCCTTGCCCTGCGCGTACTGGAAGACGTACACCGCGGAGCCGAGCGTGGAGGCGAAGCCGAGCAGCACCGCCACGACCAGGTAGAGCGGCGCGACCACCGACCGCAGCAGCAGCGCCAGGATCAGCGCGATCAGCACCGCCGCCACCGGCAGGATGACCGACAGGTCGCGGTTGTTGACGGCGTTGATGTCGGCGTAGGTCGCCGTCGGGCCGCCGACGTAGGCGCGCGTCCCGGCCGGTGCGATCTTGTGCACCGCGGGCGCGAGCTTGTCCTTGACCAGGCTGATCGCCTCGTTGGACGCCGGGTTCTTCTTCAGCACCAGGCCGACCTGGACCACGCCGTTCTTGCCGGGCTGGGCCGGGTTGACGCGTCCGACGCCGGGCGCGGTCGCGGCCTTGCGGCTGAACTCGGCGATCTGCTGCTTGCCGACCGGCCGCCCGTCGCCGCTCTTGATGAAGACCTGGACGGGCTGGGTGAGGCCGGGCGGGAAGCCCTTCTCCATGTCCTTGGTGGCCTGCGCGGACTCGGTGTTCTGCGGGAACCCGGCGGCGAAGTCGTAGTCGGACTTGAAGCCGAGCGCGCCGATGGCGAGCACGACCATGACGCCGCCGGCGGCCAGCGCGGCGACGGCCGGGTGGCGGCCGACGCCCCGGCCGATGGCGCCGGAGACGCGCTCCTTCGGCTGCTTCTTCCAGGCCTTGGACGGCCAGAACACCGCGGTGCCGAGCAGCGACACGAGCGCCGGGAACAGGGTCAGCGAGGTGATGCCCATGGTCACGACGGAGATCGCCAGGGCCGGGCCCCAGGCGCTGAACACGCCGAACGTCGCGAGCAGCAGGACCAGGAAGGTGACGGCGATGGCGGCGGCGGCCGAGGAGATGACCTCGCCGACCCGCTCCACCGCGTTGATCATCGCGGTCTTCTTGTCCTCGCCGGCCCGCAGCCGTTCGCGGAATCTGAACATCACGAACAGGTAGTAGTCGGCGCCGATGCCGAACAGCACGATGAGGATGATCGTGCTGAGACTGTCGTCGCCGGAGAAGTTGAACAGCTTCGAGGCGATGCCGATGAGGCCCATCGCGACCTGCATCGTCACCATGATCACGATGATCGGCAGGACCGCCGCGATCGGCGCCCGGAAGATCACCAGGATCAGCCCGATGATCAGCACGAAGGTGGCGATGCCGACGATCTCGAAGGACTTGTTGAAGGAGTCCTCGTTGTCGACGAAGCCGGCGACGTCACCGCCGACCTTGGCCTGCAGGCCGCTGCCCTGCAGCAGGCTCGGCAGATCCTTGCGTATCTCCTTGACCGCGTCGCCCTGCTTCTTGCTCGCCGCCTGGTCGGTGCCCTTCATCGGGACCGAGATGACCTGCACGGCCTTGTTGGGCGCCACCAGCTGCGCGCCGGTGAGGAAGTTCAGCACGGTGGCCGGCTTGTGCGCGTTCATCGACGCGGCGGCCTTGTCGATCACCCGGGTGTCCGCCGGGGTGATCTTCCCTCCGTCCGAGCGCTTGACGACGACGATGGAGGAGGTGTCCTCCTGCTGCGGGAACGCCTGCTGGGCGATCTTGGCCGCCTGGACCGACTCGTACTTGGAGGGCAGGAAGTCGCCCTGGTCGGACTCGGTGGACAGCTTGGGGGACAGCGTGATGATGAGACCGGCGGCCACCAACCAGGCCACGATGGTCCACCATGGATGTCTCACGACGAAGCGCGCGAGCCGAGCGAACATGCGTCTTCCTTAAATAAAGGGTCAACTCGGGATACTGGTTAAACGGTAGGGAACGCACGCGCTCCTGCCGTCAACCCGCGTGCTGAAATGGGGGCTGATACCTGCGGGGGAGCGCCTCCTCCCAGAGGAGGGGCGGAGGGTGGATAGCCTCGTACCCATGGACAACGAGGTTCACCGGGGGTTCGAGACCCTGGCCATCCACGCGGGGCAGGAGCCCGACCCCGCCACGGGGGCGGTCGTCCCGCCGATCTACCAGGTCTCCACGTACAAGCAGGACGGCATCGGGGGGCTGCGCGGCGGCTACGAGTACTCCCGCTCGGCCAATCCGACGCGTACCGCGCTGGAAGTATGCCTGGCCGAGATCGAGGCGGGGGCGCGCGGGCTGGCGTTCGCGTCCGGGCTCGCCGCGGAGGACGCCCTCATCCGCACCGTCTGCAAGCCCGGCGACCATGTGATCATCCCGGACGACGCCTACGGCGGCACCTACCGGCTGTTCGCGAAGGTCGCCGAGCCGTGGGGCGTCGCGTTCGACCCGGTGCCGCTCGGCGACGCGGCGGCGGTGCGCGCCGCGGTCCGCCCCGAGACGAAGCTGATCTGGGTGGAGACGCCGACCAACCCGCTGCTCGGCATCGCCGACATCGCGCTGCTCGCCGGCATCGCGCACGACGGGGGCGCGCTCCTCGCCGTCGACAACACCTTCGCCTCGCCCTACCTCCAGCGCCCCCTGGAGCTCGGTGCGGACGTCGTGGTGCACTCCACCACCAAGTACATGGGCGGGCACTCCGACGTCGTCGGCGGCGCGCTCATCGTCTCCGACGCCGGGCTCGGCGAGCGCCTGGCGTTCCACCAGAACGCCATGGGCGCCGTCGCGGGCCCGTTCGACGCCTGGCTGACGCTGCGCGGCATCAAGACGCTCGGCGTCCGGATGGACCGGCACTGCGCCAACGCCGAGAAGGTCGCCGACATGCTGACCCGGCACCCCGCCGTCCGGCAGGTGCTCTACCCGGGGCTGCCCGACCACCCCGGCCACGAGGTCGCCGCCAAGCAGATGCGCGCCTTCGGCGGCATGGTCTCGTTCCGGATGGAGTCGGAGGAGGCCGCCGTCCGGGTGTGCGAGCGGACGAAGCTGTTCACGCTCGGCGAGTCGCTCGGCGGCGTCGAGTCGCTGATCGAGCACCCGGGCCGGATGACGCACGCCTCCGCCGCCGGCTCGCCGCTGGAGGTCCCGTCCGACCTCGTCCGCCTCTCGGTCGGCATCGAGGACGCCGGAGACCTTCTCCGCGACCTCGAACTCGCGCTCGCTTGACCCAGGGGGGACGACCCCCTGGAACCCCCCGTTGCGACGGACGAGGCGTTTCGCGCTCCGCTAGAGCTCCGCGCGAAACGCCTCGTCCGTCGGCGGGCAGGCCCGCTGCGCTCGCTGGCGCTCGCTCCGCGTGCCTGCCCGTGACCGGTGGCTGAGCTTCAAGCCCCTGGGCTGGTGTTTTGTGGCTTCGGGGCGGGCGGAAACGGGCGAACGGCGTAGCCTTCCCGCACTCCGCATGATCAAACATCTATACTCGGCCCGCCAGGTTCGTTCACGAAGGGGCCCGGGGTGCGCAAAGTACTGGTCAGTGGGGCGGCGTTCGCCGCGACGTGTGTCTCCGCCGTGGCGGTGCCGATGGGCGCGCAGGCCACCACGCCCGGCCCGAGCCCGACGCCCTCGCTGTCGGTCCCGTCCGGCGCCCCGACGGGCGACCCGGCGACCGACATGCCCACCGGCCCGCCCGGCACCGGATCGCCGTCCGGCACGCCGTCGACGCAGCCGCCCGGCGGGGAGCCGGAGGCCGGGAGCGGCGGCACCGACGGCGTCGTCCGCGCCAAGGCCGTCATGGTCACCCCGCGGCTGCCGAAGTCCGCGACGTACAGCTACGGGCCGTCCGCGAGCCAGCGCGTCGACGCCTACTGGCAGCCGGCGCCGGCGCGGCGCGTCAAGACCCGCGGCGGCGGCGCGCAGCGCAACGGGGTCGGGGCCGCCGGCGAGGCGGCCAAGAGCGCGTCCCGGCCCGGCGTGCTGATCATCCACGGCGGCTACTGGCTCGGCGGCAGCAAGGACAGCTGGAAGTACTTCGCGCGGAAGCTGAGCGACGCCGGCTACGTCGTCCTGGCGGCGAACTACCGGCTCGCGCCGAAGGCGCAGTGGCCCGCGCAGCGCGACGACGCGCTGTCGGCCCTGCAGTTCATGAAGAAGCACGCCCGCAGCTGGAACCTCGACCCCGACCGCATCGTCGTGCTCGGCTCGTCGTCCGGCGGGCAGCTCGCGACGCAGCTCGGCACCCGCGGCACCGGCACCGACCTCGTGCGCGGCGTCGTGGCGCTGTCGCCGCCGAACAACCCGTTCCTGGCCTACAAGGACGGCGCGCTGACCGGCGCGTCGCTGCAGCAGCGCAAGCTGCGCCGCGCCGTGGTCGACCTCGTCCGCTGCGTGCCCGGCTCCGCCGACGTGACCGGCGAGGCCGCGCAGTGCTGGAAGCGCGTCGAGGACGCCGACAGCACCACGCACGCCTCCGCCGGCGACGCGCCGATGCTGCTGCTGCACGCCACCGGCGACTTCGTGCCGGTGACGCAGAGCCAGGGCCTCGCGAGCGCGCTGCGCGCCGCGGGCGTCCCGGTGAAGGTGCAGACGGTCCCGGGCGTCATGCACGCCGGGGACATGCTGAACGTCGACGGCATCACGGCCGAGATCCTGCAGTGGATCAAGGCGCGGACGAAGGCGCGCCCCTGACCCCGGAGGGGCGCGCCCCGCGGGACGTCAGGCGTTCCAGACCATCAGGACGAGGATCACCAGCCAGATCAGCGCGATGACGCCGGAGATGGCGGCGATGCGGCCCCGCTCGACGGGCGCGACCTCGCGGCCGGCGGCCGCGGCCTTGCCGGCCACGGGCTTCTCCTCCGCCTTCGCCGCGGCGGGCTCGCCGTCCTCCTCCTTGGCCCCGGCCTCCGCGGCGGGGGCCGTGGCGGCGGGCGCCGGGCCCGCCTCGTCGAGCAGCTTCACGGCCTTCCGCTGGTCCCGCTCGACGATCAGCAGCAGCACCAGCGCGACGATGAACAGCGTCATCGACGCCGACAGCCACACCTTCGCGAAGTCGCCCTTGGCCAGCCACAGCCCGAACAGGAAGATCAGCAGCGTGCCGACGCCGTAGATCTGCGTGGTCCGGTTGAGGTACCGCACGACGGTGGCGTTCCGGTTGCGGATGTAGCGCGGCGTGGACATCGTCGCGGCGGTCAGCGGGCCCAGCGTGAAGATCGCGAAGCCGATGTGCAGGATGAGCAGGATGCGGTCGGAGGTCGACATGGTGCCGACCTTATGCCTTCACCCGCCCGGGTGCCCGGGGGGTGCCGGAGCGTGCCCGCACCGTGATCCGGGCCGCCCCGTGAGCGGCCTCCGGCTAGCGGCGGCCCCGGCGCACCCTCAGGTAGTCGCTGACGACGTACTCGCCGAGCCGGTCGGCGTCCGGCGCGAACACCCGGCCGCCGTTGCGCCGCGCGACCTCCTCCACGAACGACACCAGCCGCCGGTCGTCGGCCAGCATGAAGAAGTTCATGGTGGCGCCGCGCCGGGTCATCTTGTCGACCTCGGCGAGCGTCAGCACGAGCGTGTCGGTCGACGGCGGGTAGTCGAACAGCGAGCGGCCGTCCGGGCGCAGGTGCGCGGTCGGCTCCCCGTCGGTGACGACGAGGACGATCGGCTCGAAGTCGGGGTGCCGGTCCAGATGCCGGCCCGCGATCATCAGCGCGTGGTGCAGGTTGGTGCCCTGCACCATGTCCCAGTCGAGCCCCGCCATCTCCTCGGGGTGCAGCGTGCGCGCGTAGTTGGAGAACCCGATGATCTGGATCGCGTCCTGCGGGAACTTGCTGGTCACGAGGGTGTGCAGGGCGAGCGTGGTCTGCTTGGCCGCCGCCCACGTCCCGCGCAGCACCATCGAGTACGACAGGTCGACCAGCAGGCACACGGCCGCGCCGGTGCGCCGCTCGGTCTCGTGCACCTCGAAGTCGTCGACGCCGAGCCGCACCCTCGCCGGACGCCGCGGTTCGACCGCGTCCGCGCCGACCGCCGTCAGTCCCTCGGGGGACGCGGGCGGGGCCGCGACGAGGCCCGCCGCATCGCCGAGCACCGGGCCCTCCATCGCGCTGCGGCGGATCGCGTTGCTCACCGTCCGGACGACGTCGAGGGGCTGCTCGTCGCCGAACCGCCACTCCCGGCTGGACCCGGTCAGCTCGCCCGCCTGGCCGGCGTCGCGCTGGTCGTGGTCGCCCTGCCGGCCCGTCGTCAGCTGCGAGAACACCCGGCGCAGCGCCGTCTCGCCGAGCCGCCGCACCGCCTTCGGCGTCAGCTCCAGCTTGCCGCGGTTGCGCCGCAGGTAGCCCTGCTTCTCCAGCTCCTTCTCCAGGCGGCGCAGCGCGTCGAGGTCGTCGACGGCCTGCCGGCCGAGCGCCCGCCGGACGGCGTCCTCGTCGACGTCGTCGAGCCGCGCACCCGGATAGTCCTGGCCGAGCGCCGCCTCCAGCTCCGACAGGTCCGCCAGCTCCGCGAGCGCGGTCGTGGCGTCGCCCATCCCGAGCGGATTGTCGCCGTCCATCTGCTCCGGTTGGCCCCAGCCCAGGTCGGGACGGCGCGCGCGCAGCGCGTCACCGAGCCGCGTCATCTCCATCTCCAGGCCCGCGTCCTGCATGGCCTGCTCCATCAGCCCCGCCAGCTCGGCGCGCTGCTCCGGGCTGAGCGAGGCCAGCAGCCGGTCCATCGCGGCGGCGCGGCGGGCGAGCTGGTCGACCAGCTCCTCCAGGTTCTCCGGACGGTCGGGGAACATGTCGCCGTACTCGTCCATGAACCGGTCGAAGTCGGCCTGGGTGTGCTCGCCCCGCGCGTCCTTCTCCAGCATCTCGTTCAGCGACGCCATCATGTCCTTGACGCGCTGCATCGCCGCCGGGTCCTGGTTCTGCAGGGCCTGCTTCATGCCCTGGAACTGCGAATCCAGCACCTCGCGCCGCAGCAGGTCCTTCAGCTGCTCGAACGTCTGCCGCGCCGCCTCCGACCGCCACTGGTAGTCCGACAGCCGCCGGATCGCCTGCGCCGTGTCGGACGGCAGTGCGTCCAGCTCCGCCTCCCGCAGCCGCGCGTCGTCGGACGGGTCGGGGAACAGCTCCGCCCGCTCCTGCCCGATCGCGGTGTCGAGCAGCGCCCGCGCCTCCTCCAGCGTGCCGTCGAGACGGCCCCGCTCGCGCAGCGCGCGCCGCCGCTCCCGCACCTCGCGGAGCAGGTCGTCCAGCCCGCGGCGGCCCTGCGCGTTCGGCAGCCCGCGGCGCAGCAGATCGCGCAGCGCCTCGTCGGGACGGGTGCCGTCCAGCACCGAGTCGCCCATCGCGTCCAGCGCGTCGCGGACGTCGTAGGGCGGCGCCAGCGGGTCGGGCCCGTCCTCGTACGCGCCGTACCTGTACCGGCTCATCGAACCTCCTCGGACATGGCGCCTCCAGGACCCGCGCTCAGGTCCGGTACGTCGCCGTCCCGTCGGCCCGGCCGCCCTGCACGTCCTTGGACAGCCGCCGGGTCAGGAACAGCCCCTCCAGGGCGAACTCCAGCGCGGCCGCGGCCTGCTCGGGGGACTCCCCGGACATGCCGAGCCGCTCCATGATCTTGGCGAGGCCGGGCACCTGCCCGATCCGCCGCAGCAGCTCGGTGGAGGGCACCAGCTCGCCCGAGTCGACGGTGTCGCCGGAGTCGAACTTGTCCAGCAGCCCGGACAGGTCGGCGGGGCCGAGCGTGCGCCGGTAGGTCTCGGCGACCGCGCGGCGCAGCAGGTGCTCCAGCACCTCCTGCTCGCGGCCCTCCTCGCTGACCTCGAACTCCACCTTGCCCATCAGCGACGGCACCACCGCCGGCAGGTCGCACACGCGCGCCACGGCGCGCTCCTCGCCGGCCAGTGCCGCGCGCCGCACCGCGCCCGCCGCGACCGTCTCCGCGCCCGCCAGCGCGAACCGCGCCGACACGCCCGACCGCGCGTCCACCGCCGTCGACTCCCGGACGAGCCGGGTGAACCGGGCGATGATCTCGATCAGGTGGTCGGGCACCTCGGCGGGCAGCCCCGCCAGGTCCGCGAAGTCGGACTCCTGCCGGATCAGCGCCAGCTCGGCGTCCAGCTCCAGCGGGTAGTGGGTGCGGATCTCCGCGCCGAAGCGGTCCTTCAGCGGGGTGATGATCCGGCCCCGGTTGGTGTAGTCCTCCGGGTTGGCGGACGCGACGAGCAGCACGTCCAGCGGCAGCCGCAGCGCGTAGCCGCGGATCTGCACGTCCCGCTCCTCCAGCACGTTCAGCAGCGACACCTGGATCCGCTCGGCCAGGTCGGGCAGCTCGTTGATGGAGAAGATGCCGCGGTTGGTGCGCGGCACGAGACCGAAGTGCACGGTCTCCGGGTCGCCGAGGGTGCGGCCCTCGGCCACCTTGATGGGGTCGACGTCGCCGATGAGGTCGCCGACGCTGGTGTCGGGGGTGGCGAGCTTCTCGCCGTAGCGGTCGTCGCGGTGCCGCCACTCGACCGGCAGCTCGTCGCCCCGCTCGGCGGCGAGCCGGCGGCAGCGCACGCACACCGGGTCGTAGGGATGGTCGTTGATCTCGCAGCCGGCCACCACCGGGGTCCACTCGTCCAGCAGCCCGCCGAGGGTGCGGATCAGCCGCGTCTTGCCCTGCCCGCGCTCGCCCAGCAGGACGAGGTCGTGGCCGGCGAGCAGGGCCCGCTCCAGATGGGGGAGAACGGTGTCGTCGAAGCCGAGGATGCCGGGGAAGCGCGGCTCGCCGGCGCGCAGCCGGGCGAGCAGGTTGTGGCGGATCTCGGCCTTCACCGATCGCTGGACGTGGCCGCTGGTGCGCAGCTCGCCCAGTGTGGTCTCGCGTGGTGTGGATGAACGCACGCGATCGACACTACGTCGCCGGTGCGCGCGATCGCACCTGTGCGCCGCGGATTCCTTCGCCCCCCGCGCCCGGGCGCGGCGGGACCGGTGCCGGGACCGGGTGTTGGGTCAGATGCGTCCGGCGGGGGAGACTGGGAGATGTGATGCGACCCGGTGAACGGAGAGAGGGAGGCGGCGCCGATGGCGCGATTCGGTGACGGCCTGGCCCTCGGCCCCGATCTGTCCAGTGCCGCCGTGTCCGCGGTCGAGCAGGCGCTCGCGCCGCTGTCCGCGGCGCCCGACCTGGTCTGCGTCTTCATCTCCGGGGACGATCCGGAGGAGATCGCGGCCGCGGCGCGGCGGGCGGCCCTGGCGGCGGCGCCCGCGCTGATGATCGGCTGCAGCGCGTCCGGGGTGATCGGCGGGGGCCGGGGCGTGGAGGAGGCGGGCGCGGTCAGCGCGTGGGCGGCGGTGCTGCCCGGTGCGCGGCTGGAGGCGTTCCGGCTGGAGACCCTGAAGGCCGAGGACAAGCTGATCGTGGTCGGCATGCCGGAGGGGCAGGACGACGACGTGGTCGGGCTGCTGCTGGCCGACCCCTACAGCTTCCCGGTGGACGCGTTCGTCGAGCGCTCCGACGACGCGCTGCCGGGCCTCGCGCTGGTCGGCGGCCTCGCGGAGGCGGGCGAGCACGGCGAGGCGCGCCTGTTCGTCGACGGCGACGTGCACGAGGACGGTGCGGTCGGCGTGGTGATCGGCGGCGCCGTGACCGCGGCGACCGTCGTCAGCCAGGGCGCCCGCCCGATCGGCCCCGACATGGTGGTGACAAAGGCCGACGAGAACGTCCTGTACGAGCTGGCGGGTGTGCCGGCGCTGGAGAAGCTGGAGCAGATCGTCCTGGAGCTGCCCGAGGACGAGCAGGAGCTGGCGGGCCGCGGCCTGCTGATCGGCGTCGCGATGGACGAGTACGCCGACGAGCACGAGCGCGGCGACTTCCTGGTCCGCGGGGTGGTCGGCGCCGACACCGACAGCGGCGCGATCGCGATCGGCGACGTGGTGGACGTGGGGCGGACCGTCCGGTTCCAGGTCCGCGACGCGGGCGCCGCCGAGGAGGAGCTGACCGCGCTGCTGGAGCGGTTCGACCTGGCGCCGGTCGAGGGCGCCCTGCTGATCTCCTGCAACGGGCGGGGGCAGGCGATGTTCCCCGACTCCGACCACGACGCGAAGGTGCTCGACCGGGCGTTCGGCCCGGCCGGGGTCGGCGGGTTCTTCGCCGCCGGCGAGATCGGCCCGGTCGCCGGGCGCAACCACGTGCACGGGTTCACCGCGTCCATCCTGGCCTTCGGCCGGGCGGGGGACCGGTGATGGCCGCGGCTGATCCGGTCGAGGTCGCGGGAACGGGCGGCGGCAGGGCCGCCCCGGTCCTGGCGGTGGACGTCGGCGGGACGAAGCTGGCCGCAGCCGTCGTCGAACCCGGCGGGCGCGTCGTCGCCTACGACCGCGTCGCCACCCCGAACGGCGAGGGCCTGGACGCCGAGGGCCTGTGGCGGACGCTCCAGGGCCTGCTCGACAAGGTGCACGCCGACGCGGGCTTCCCGCCCCTCGGCGGCGTCGGCGCCGGCTGCGGCGGCCCGATGACCTGGCCCGCCGCGGAGGTGTCGCCGCTCAACATCCCCGCCTGGCGCGGGTTCCCGCTGCGCGAGCGGCTCCGCGCCCGGTACCCGGGGCTGCCCGTCCGCGTCCACAACGACGCCGTCTGCGTCGCGATCGGCGAGCACTGGCGCGGCGCGGGGCGCGGCCGCAGCAACCTGCTCGGCATGGTGGTGTCCACCGGCGTCGGCGGCGGCCTGATCCTCGGCGGCCGGCTGGTGGACGGCGCGAGCGGCAACGCCGGGCACATCGGGCACGTGGTCGTCGAGCCGTCCGGCCCGCCGTGCGAGTGCGGCGGGCACGGCTGCCTGGAGGCGATCGCCCGCGGCCCCGGCCTGGTCGCGTGGGCGCGCGCGGAGGGCTGGCGGCAGGGCGGCCAGGACGTCACCGGCGTCGAGCTGGCGTCCGACGCGCGCCGCGGCCATCCGGTCGCGGTCGCCGCGATGCGCCGCGCGGGCCACGCCATCGGCGTCGCGATCGCGTCCGCGACCCACCTGTGCGACCTGGACGTCGTCGCGATCGGCGGCGGCGTCTCGCAGGCGGGCGCGCTGCTGTTCGACCCGGTCGAGGAGGCGTTCCGGGCGCACGCGTGGATGGCGTTCGCGCGCAAGACGCAGATCGTCCCGGCGGCGCTCGGGCAGACCGCCGGGCTGATCGGCGCCGCCGCCCTGATCCTCGTGCAGGACCGCTACTGGAACGCCGGCGACTGACCGCCGGCCGCGCGGAGCGGCCCGCCGGAGCGCGGGCCGGCGCGTGGGAAGATCGTGGGATGAGTGCCGTCTTCATCGACGAGGTACGCGCCGCGCGGGACCTCCTCCGCGACGTGGCGGTGCCCACCCCGCTGATCGCCTCCCGGGTGCTGTCGGAGCTCATCGGCGGGCCGGTGCTGCTGAAGTGCGAGAACCTGCAGCGCACCGGCTCCTTCAAGATCCGCGGCGCGTACGTGCGGATCGCCCGGCTGAGCGCGGACGAGCGGGCCCGCGGGGTCGTCGCCGCCAGCGCCGGCAACCACGCGCAGGGCGTCGCGCTCGCCGCGTCCATGCTGGGCTGCCGGTCGACGGTGTTCATGCCGGTCGGCGCGCCGCTGCCGAAGATCGCGGCGACCAAGGGGTACGGCGCGCAGGTGCTGTTCCCCGGCCCGACCGTCGACGACTGCCTCGTCGCCGCGCAGCAGCACGCCGAGGAGACCGGCGCGGTGTTCATCCACCCGTTCGACCACCTGGACGTGGTCGCCGGGCAGGCGACGATCGGCCTGGAGATCCTCGAGCAGTGCCCGGACGTCGCGACGGTCGTCGGCGCGGTCGGCGGCGGCGGGCTGATGGCCGGGATCGCCGGGGCGGTGAAGGGCGCCGCGAAGGAGCTCGGCCGCGACTCGGGCGTCAAGGTCGTCGGCGCGCAGGCCAAGCGCGCCGCCGCGTTCCCGCCGTCGCTCGCGGCCGGCCAGCCCGTCCGCATCGAGCTGCAGCCGACGATGGCGGACGGCATCGCCGTCGGACGCCCCGGCGACATCACCTACGGCCTGGTCAGCGAGCTGGTCGACGCGGTCGTCACGGTGACCGAGGAGTCGATCTCGCAGGCGCTGCTGCTGTGCCTCGAGCGCGCCAAGCAGGTCGTCGAGCCGGCGGGCGCGGCGGGGGTCGCGGCGCTGCTGGAGCACTCGTACGCGGTGAAGCCGCCGGTCGTCGTGCTGCTGTCGGGCGGCAACATCGACCCGCTGCTGCTGTCGAAGGTGCTGCGGCACGGCCTGGCGGGCGCGGGCCGGTACCTGGTCGTGCGGTGCCGGCTGAAGGACCGTCCCGGCGCGCTCGTCACGCTGCTGAGCGAACTCGCCGAGCTGGGCGTCAACGTGCTGGACGTGATGCACGAGCGCGTCGCCGCGCGGCTGCACGTCGAGGAGGCGGAGGTGCTGATGCACCTGGAGACCCGCGGCGCCGACCACTCCGAGGACGTCATCGGCCGCCTGCGCGCCAAGGGCTACACCCTCACGCTGAGCTGACCCCCGTTGACTTGCGGCGTGTCGGCCTCAAGACGGGGCTTTCAAGGCCGACACGCCGCAAGTGAACGTCGTTCGGGACGGGTCAGAGGGCCGGCTTGCCCTCGGCGTAGAGCCACTTGCCGGCCCAGCCGCTCAGGTCCTTGTGCGCGACCTGCTGGGCGAACGCGACGAAGTCCTTCGTCGAGGCGTTGCCGTAGCGGTACCGGGCGGGCCACGCCTTCAGCAGCTTGAAGAACGCCTTGTCGCCGATGGTCTGGCGCAGCACGTGGATCGCCATCGCGCCGCGGTCGTACACCAGGCCGTCGAAGATGTGGTCGCGGCCCGGGTCGGCGACCTTGCCCTTCCACAGGTCGTCGCCCGCCGGAGTCGCGTAGTCGGCGTCGAAGTACTGCTGGACGGTCTTGCCGCCGTGCGCCGCGCCGTACAGCCACTCCGAGTACGTCGCGAAGCCCTCGTTCAGCCAGATGTCGGCCCACCGCTTCGGCGAGACCGAGTCACCGAACCACTGGTGGCCGAGCTCGTGCGCGAGGAGGTCGCCGGACGGGACCGTGCCGGGGTGGCGGCCCAGGTCGTACACCGGGCGGCCCTGCGTCTCCAGCGCGTAGCCGACGCCCGCCTTCACCGTGACGCCGCCGGTGGAGCTGTAGGGCCAGCGGCCGTACATCCCGGACTCGAAGTCGACGACCTCGGCGGTCTGCTGGTTGAACTTCTTGGCGTCCGCGGCGGAGATGGCCATCGCGCGGTCGGTCGCGGTCAGGTTCGGGACGCCGCCCTTCGTGCGGCCCGTGACCACGTCGTACTTGCCGAACGCGACCATCGCCAGCTCGCTGGCCATCGGGCTGCGCATCTCCCAGCGGGTGGTGGTCAGCCCGCCCTTGGTCCGCTTGCCGGTCAGGTCGCCGTTCGCCAGCGTGGTGAGGTCCTTCGGCGCGGTCAGCGTGAAGCTGTACGTCGCCTTCTCGGTCGGGTGGTCGTTCACCGGGTAGACGGTGGCGGCGCCGATCGGCTGGTTCAGCATGATCCCGCCGTCGGCGGTCGGGATCCATCCGGACACGCCCAGCGCGGGGTCGTTGATCGTCTGCGGGACGCCGGAGTAGACGGCGCGGACCTGGAACCGGTGGTGCTCGCGCAGCCCCTTGCGGGGCGTGATCACCAGCTCCTGGGCGCCGGACCGCGTGTAGGCGGCCTTGTGGCCGTCCACGGTCAGCGACGAGATCTTCAGCGGGCCCTGGAAGTCCAGGTCGAACCGCGACAGGTTCTGCGTGGCCCGCGCGGTGACGGTGGTGACGGCCTGGATCGCCTTGGTCTTCGGGTCGTAGCGCAGCGCGATGTCGTAGTGGGAGACGTCGAAGCCGCCGTTGCCCATGTCCGGGAAGTAGGGGTCGCCCGCCCCGGGCGCGCCCGGGGTGAACCGCACGGCGTCGGCGCCGGCGGGGGCCGCCGCCGACACCAGGAGGCCCGCCGCCGCGCCGAGCGCGACGACGGTAAGAGCTCTGGGGGTTCTGCTCATCGACCTCGTCCTCGAGTGAGACGACACAAGTGGATCAAGAATTTCCGGTGTCCGGGCGGTGTTCAAGCGCGTTTCCATCTCGAATTGGTGTGGTCCGGGACGGATTTCGCGGACGGACCGGAACGGGGGCGGGCGGAGTCGGGCAAGGGACAAGGCTTCGCCGCCCGCCGCTCCGGACAGGCGGACCGGGCCCGCCCGCCTGGACGGCGGACGGTCCGGAAGGTCCGTTCACTGCAGGATGGTGCCGTACGCGCGGCCCGCCCGGTGTGGGAACCGGCCGGTCTTTCCGCGTCCCTTGCCGTTCCTTCACCGCCCCCGGACGCGGATCACCCCGGGATCACCGCGCCGTTCACCGCCTCGTTCACCGCGCCGTTCACCGCACGGCTCACCGGGCGGTTCACTTCGCGGGGCGGCCCTTGCGGTACAGCCAGGCGTCGAAGAACTCGTCCAGCTTCTTGCCGGACACCTTGTCGGCCAGCGCGATGAACTCCTTCGTCGTGCCGGTCGAGTACTTGTGCTGCTTGGTCCATGTCTGGAGGAGCCGGTAGAAGGCCGGCTCGCCGATCCGGGAGCGCAGCGCGACCAGCGTCATGCCGCCCCGGTCGTACACCGAGCGGCCGAACATCTGGCGGCGGCCCGGGTTGCCCGGCGGCACGTCCCACAGCTCGCCGCCCGCGCCGCCGCGGTACCGCTGGTCGAACTGCTGCTGGACGCTCGGCCCGCCGGTCTTCTCGCCCCACAGCCACTCCGCGTACGTCGCGAAGCCCTCGTTCAGCCAGATGTCCTGCCAGCGGCCGACGCTCACGCTGTCGCCGAACCACTGGTGCGACAGCTCGTGCGCGACGACCGTCGGCTGGAGCCCGAACCCCCCGTACACGGGACGGGTCTGGGTCTCCAGCGCGAAGTCGACCTGCGCGTTGTCGATCAGCCCGCCGGTGGAGTCGAACGGGTACGGGCCGAACAGCTTGGACCACTGGTCGATGACGTCGGCGTTCAGCTTGGCGAACGCGTCCACGTCCGCGCCCGCGACGCTCGGGTCGACCGCGGTGATCACCGGGATACCGCTCGCGGTCTTGGTGGTGCGGACCGCGAACCGGCCGACGTCCACCGTCGCCAGGTACGTCGCCATCGGCTGCTTGACGTGCCAGGTCGTGGTGGTCGTGGCGCGGCGGTCGGCGGCCGGGACGACCGACGGGTCGCCGCTCGGCGACTGCCCGGCACCGGGACCGCCCGGACTGCCGGGGCCGCCGGGGGCGCCGGGCAGGCCGGGGGCGCCGCCGCCTCCCGAGCCGGTCACCGGCGTGGTGGGCTCGCCGTTGGCGATCGCCGTGAGGCCCTGCGGCACCGTGACCTCGAAGTCGAACGTGGCCTTGTCGCTCGGGTGGTCGTTGGCGGGGAACCAGGTGTGCGCGCCGCTCGGCTCGCAGGCGATGAAGACCCCGTCGGACGTGCGGACCCAGCCGTAGGTGCCGAGGATCGGGTCGGAGATGGTGCGCGGCGTCCCCGAGTACTTCACCACCGTGGTGAACTTCGCGCCCTTCGCCAGCTCCTCGGCCGGGGTGACCTCCAGCTCGCCGCCCGCCCGCTGCTGCCGCGCGGGCTTGCCGTCCACGGTGATGGAGGAGATGGTCAGGCCGGTCAGGTCCAGGTTGAAGCGGCCGAGCTTCTCCTTGGCCGTCGCCGTGATCGTCGCCGTCGCGTCCAGCTCGGTGGACGCGTCCGGCGTGATGTTCAGCTTCAGGTTGTAGTTCTGCACGTCGTACCCGCCGTTGCCGTCGCCCGGGACGTACGGGTCGCCGGCGGTCGTCGGGCCGGCGGGGCCCGCGGCGGCGGACCCGGCCGAGGACGACCCGGACCCCGACCCGCCCTTGCCGATGGAGACCTCGCAGGCGGCGGTCAGCGAGCCCGCGACGGCGAGCGCGGCCAGCCCGGCGGTGCCGCGCAACGCGGCTCCGCGGAACACGGCGCCACGGAACACGGTGCCGCGGAGCACGGCGCCCGGGCGGCGGTGGGGGCTGGGGGAGTTTCCGGCCATATGCACGCCGCCCAGCCTGCCCGTGCCGGGCCGTGCCCGGCAACTCCGGGACGCGCTCAGCGGTGCAGGTACGGGTCGGGCAGGTGGGCGCCGGCCTTGACGACCACCGTCCGCGCGACCTTGTCGTGCAGCGCCTGCTTGCGCGGGTCCCACAGGATCCACAGCACGTCGATGAGCCCGATGCACCCGCAGATGCCGCCGAGGACGGTGTAGAACGCCGCCCGGCCCGCCGCCTGCCCGTTCGTGATCGCCAGGCCGTCGTCCTGCCGGACGACCCGGATCTTCAGCAGCATCTTGCCGAGCGTCTGGCCCCACCTGGCCGTCATCAGCCAGAAGTACAGGAAGCTCAGCACGACGCTGATCGCGTTGGTGCCGACCCGGGCGCCGTCGTACATCGTCCCGTTGTTGTGGAACACGTGGTCCCAGTTGACGAAGGGCAGCGAGATCAGCCCGACGACGATCCCGACGATGATGCCGTCGATGATGGCGGCGCCGAGGCGCGCCCACCGGCTCGCCAGCCCGGCGGACGGGTCGGTGTACTCGCCCGGGCCGCCCTGGTAGCGGGGCAGCCCTCCGTAGGGTTCGCCGTAGCCGGGGGAGGGCTGCTGCCCGTACCCCTGCTGCCCGCCCCATCCCTGTTGCTCGCCATAGGGCTGCTGTTGCCCGTACGGCTGCTGCTCGCCGTATCCGGGCTGCCCATAGCCCGGCTGCTGCTGGCCGTACCCCGGCTGTCCGCCGTACGGCTGCTGGCCTTGCCCTCCGTACGGCGGACCCGTGTAGGGGCCCGGCTGTTCCGGTCCTCCCGGCTGCCCGTGCGGTTCCTGCCCGTGCGGCCGTTCTTCCGGCTGGTCCCCGGACTGGGGGTCATGGGGCGGTTGCGTCATGTCTGAGAGGTTCGCCGCGCCGCGTCCGTCCAAACCTCGCCGCGTCGGCGCACACCGGAATGTTTACCGCCCGAATGATCAAGGGTTGCCCCGGCGGCGGGGATCAGCTACGCGCGTACGGGTCCGGCGCCCACGCCGGAGCCTGCACCACGACCGTCCCGGCGACCATGTCGTGGACGGCCCGCCGGTCGCGGTCCCACAGGATCCACGCGTTGTCGAGCATCACGACGAACCCGATGAGGCCCCCGAACGGGACGAGGAGGTTCATCATGGTGGTGAGGACGGAGCCGACGTAGACGAACGCCTGCCGGGCGGCGGCGCGCCCCCAGCCGATCGCGGCGTGGTCGCCGGCGCGCACCACCCGGATGCCGACGGCGCGCTTGCCGAGCGTCTGCCCCCACCGGGCGTGCAGGATCGTGTAGTAGGCGAAGCCGACCAGGAACACGAAGACGTAGCCGATGAGCAGTCGCGGCATGCTGTAGATGTCCATCGGGTTCCGCATGGTCTGGCCGCTCTCGGCGATCTCCCGCATCCGGTCCCAGCGGATGGCGAAGAGCATGACCGGCACGCCGAAGATGCCGACGATGAAGCTGTCGATGACCCCGGCGGCGAGCCGCTTCCCGCGCGGGGCGAGCACGCCCGCCTGTCCCGGGCCGTAGGACGGAGGACCGTACGCGGCCTGCCCGTAAGGCGCCTGAGCGTAAGGCGCCTGCCCATAGGGCGCTTGGCCGTAGGACGCCTGCTGGCCGTACGGGGCCTGCTGCCCATAGGGCGCCTGGCCGTATCCGGCCTGGCCGGAACCGGGCGCCGGGTATCCGGGCGGGGGCGCGAACCCCGGCCGCGGGCTCCCGGGAGGCGCGCCGTACGCGCCCTGGTACGGCGGCGGGCGGTCGTCCGCCGGCTCCGCGGGCGCGGGCACGTCCGGCCGGGCCTCGGGGGACGGCGCGGCCTCAGGGGACGGTGCGGCCGCCGCGGACGGCGCGTCGGCGGACGGCGCGTCGGGGGAGGCCCAGCCCTGGTCCGCCGGCTCCGGCGGCTCGGGGCTCGGCGGCGTCCCCGGCTCCTTGGGCGGCTCGGCGTTGTGCGGCGCTTCGGTCATGACGACACAGTGTGCCCGCCCGCGCCGCCGTCCGCTCGCCGGGCCCCTGACCGGCCCCGGACACCGAGGTCCCCGGGGCCGGACGGGCCGGCTCGGCGCGCGTCACAGGTTGCCGCGGCGCTCCTGCTCGCGCTCGATCGCCTCGAACAGCGCCTTGAAGTTGCCCTTGCCGAAGCCGAGCGACCCGTGCCGCTCGATCAGCTCGAAGAACACCGTCGGGCGGTCCTGGACGGGCTTGGTGAAGATCTGCAGCAGGTAGCCGTCCTCGTCCCGGTCGACGAGGATGCGGCGCTTCTTCAGCTCCTCGATCGGCACGCGCACCTCGCCGATGCGCTCGCGCAGCTCCGCGTCCTCGTAGTAGGAGTCGGGGCTGTCCAGGAACTCGACGCCGGCGGCGCGCATCCGGTCGACCGAGGCCAGGATGTCGTTGGTGGCCAGCGCGATGTGCTGCACGCCCGGCCCGCCGTAGAACTCCAGGTACTCGTCGATCTGCGACTTGCGCCGGCTCTCCGCCGGCTCGTTCAGCGGGAACTTCACCTTCCGGGTGCCGTCCGCGACGACCTTGGACATCAGCGCCGAGTACTCGGTGGCGATGTCGTCGCCGACGAACTCGGCCATGTCGGTGAAGCCCATGACGCGGTGGTAGAACTCGGCCCACTCGTCCATGCGCTCGACGTTGCCGACGCAGTGGTCGATCGCCTGGAAGAAGCGCTTCTCCGGCGGCTCGACGATCGGGCCGGCGGCCTCGAAGCCCGGCAGGTACGGGCCGGTGTAGTTGGAGCGGTCGACCAGTGTGTGCCGGGTCTCGCCGTAGGTGGCGATCGCCGCGACCGTCGCCTTGCCGTGCTCGTCCTCCAGGACGTGCGGCTCCTCGATGCCCGTCGCGCCCTTGGCGAGCGCGTGCCGGTAGGCGTGCTCGACGTCCGGCACCTCGATCGCGAGGTCGACGATCCCGTCGCCGTGCTCGGCGATGTGCCGGCCGATCTCCGTGCCCGCCTTCACCGGGCCGCGGAACACGAACCGGGCGCCGCCCGACTCCAGCACGTGCACCGCCTCGTCGGGGCTGCCGTTCTCGGGGCCGCGGTAGGCGACCCGGCGCATCCCGAACGCGGTCGAGTAGTAGTGCGCCGCCTGCTTGGCGTTGCCGACGGCGAACACGACGGCGTCCATGCCCTTGACCGGAAACTCATCCATGCCCACCAATCTGGGCATACGCCTACAAGGTGCGCAAGAGTCGTCGAAATCACTGAGCACTCTGTACAGTCATCCACGGAAACGACCGGTAACCCTGTACACCGTGACCAGGACCACACGAGCCCGGGGAGGACGCCGTGCCCATCGACGAGCTGGACGGCCGGCTGATCGAGATGTTCGCCGCCGAGCCCCGCGTCGGCGTGCTGGAGGCGTCCCGCCGCCTCGGCGTCGCCCGCGGCACCGTCCAGGCCCGCCTGGACCGGTTGTCGCGCGACGGCGTCATCGCCGGGTTCGGCCCCGAGCTCGACCCGGCCGCGCTCGGCTACGGCGTCACCGCGTTCGTCACCGTGCAGCTGCGGCAGGCCGGCGGGCACGACCCCGTCGCCCGCCGGCTCGCCCAGGTCCCGGAGGTGATCGAGGCGCACACCATCACCGGCCCCGGCGACATGCTCTGCCGCGTCGTCGCGCGCAGCAACGCCGACCTGCAGCGCGTCATCGACGTGATCGTGGACGTCGCGGGCGTCGAGCGCGCCTCGTCGGTCATCTCGCTGGCGACCCAGATCCCCTACCGCACCCTCCCGCTGATGCGGAAGGTGGCCGGATCCGCGCAAAGCGACGGTCCGCCGCCCCGCTGAGCGGGGCGGCGGACCGCGGTGTGCTCTCCCGGCCGGTGACGCCGCTCGGGGGGAGCGGCGGTCGCGGCGGCGGTCAGCCGCCGTAGGGGGTGGCGTCGAGGATCTCGACGGTCATGCTGCGCCCGTTGGGCAGCGAGTAGGTGGCCTTGTCGCCGACCTTCTTGCCGTTGATCGCCGCGCCGAGCGGCGACTTCGGCGAGTAGACGTCGATGGGGGCGCCGACCTCCTCGCGGGAGGCCAGCAGGAACGTGACCTCCTCGTCGTCGCCCTCGAAGACGACCGTGACGGTCATGCCCGGGCCGACGACGCCCTCGGTGCGCGGCGCCTCGCCCACGCGGGCGTTCTCCAGGATGCCCTGGAGCTGGAGGATCCGGCCCTCGATCTTGCCCTGCTCCTCCTTGGCCGCGTGGTAGCCGCCGTTCTCGCGCAGGTCGCCTTCCTCCCGCGCCGCCTCGATCTTCTGAGCGATCTCGATGCGGCCCGGGCCCGACAGGTGGTCCAGCTCGGACTTGAGCCGGTCGTACGCCTCCTGGGTCAGCCAGGTGACGTTGTCAGCGCGGGTCTCGGTCACGGGTACTCCTCATCCACATGTTGCGATCCTCGCCGGCCCTCCCGGGCGGGCGCCACATCGACATGAAGTGCGGCCGGGTGAAACCTCTAGCCTATCCGGTGTGTGCGGGTAAAGGTTCCCTGAACTCGGCGTGCGCAACCGGCCAACCGGGTTTCACTCGCCGAACGGACGAACCGGGCCAACCGTCCGGCCGCCGCGGCGTCACGCCTTGCGGCACCCCTGCAGCTGGGCGCTGGTCGCCTTGCCCGGCGTCGGCAGCGTCTCCGTCATGCCCGCCTTCGCCGTGCCGGCCGGGACCGTGACGTCCCGCTTGGCGATCACGGTCATGTCCGCGTCGAGGGCCTGCAGCGTGCAGTGCACCACGTCCCCCTTCGGCTTGGCGACGGAGAAGTTCACCTCGATGGAGGACGGGCCCGCGTCGTAGGTGATCAGCTGCGCGTCGATGCCGGGAGTCTGCCCCACGTGCGCGGCGATGAACCCGAAGCCGCCCGCCGCCACCGCGCAGACGATCCCGATGATCACCAGGCCGAGCCGGCCCCGCTTGGGCTCGGCGGGCGCCTCGGGCGCCGACACGCTCGTTGTCATCGCGGGGAATCTCCGTGCGGTGTGCGGACGTTGTCAGGGACAATTCTCGTCTGTAGGCGCGGGTGCTCCGTACCGGGGTCCGTTTTCACGCCACGAACCGCTCGCTGAGAGGGAGAACCCCAGGTGTCCGAGGTCATCGACGATACGACGTGCGCCGGGCCGGACGGGGGTGCCGAGCCGCTGCGCCTGATGGCGGTGCACGCGCACCCCGACGACGAGTCCAGCAAGGGCGCGGCCACGATGGCCAGGTACGTCGCGGAAGGCGTGGAGGTCCTGGTCGTCACCTGCACCGGCGGGGAGCGCGGCGACATCCTCAACCCGGCGATGGACCGCCCCGAGGTCAAGGCCGACATCGGCAAGGTGCGCGAGGCGGAGATGGCGCGCGCCCGGGAGATCCTCGGCGTCGGGCAGCGCTGGCTCGGCTTCGTCGACTCCGGCTTCCCCGAGGGCGACCCGCTGCCGCCGCTGCCGGAGGGCTGCTTCGCGCTGGAGCCGCTGGAGACCGCGAGCGAGCCGCTGGTGCGCGCCGTCCGCGAGTTCCGCCCGCACGTGATGCTGACCTACGACGAGAAGGGCGGCTACCCGCACCCCGACCACGTGAAGTGCCACGAGGTGTCGGTGGAGGCGTTCGAGGCCGCCGGCGACCCGGAGCGCTACCCGGACTCGGGCGAGCCGTGGCAGCCGCTGAAGCTCTACTACCACATGACGTTCAGCAAGGACCGCATCCTCGCGCTGCACACCGCGATGGAGAAGGCGGGCCTGGAGTCGCCCTACCACGACTGGATCGAGCGCTTCGAGCAGGAGAAGGAGAAGCGCGCGAAGTGGGAGGTCACGACCCGGGTGCCGTGCGCGGACCACTTCGAGACCCGTGACGCCGCGCTGCTCGCGCACGCGACCCAGATCGACCCGAACGGGTTCTGGTTCCGCGTCCCGCTGGACGTCCAGCGCGAGGCATGGCCGACCGAGGACTACCATTTGGCCAGGTCCCTGGTCGACACCGAGTTGCCGGAGGGCGACCTGTTCGCCGGCATCCGGGAGAAGGTGTGTCTGTAGTGCTTCCGCTCGCCCACGCCATTCCGCTCAACAACGACACGGTCAGCCCCGGCCTCCTCGGCTTCGCGGTGTTCCTGGCGTTGCTGGTCGCGCTGGTGTTCCTCGTCCGCTCGATGAACAAGCAGATGAAGAAGATCCAGGCGCCCCGGGAGGCCGACCTCAAGCAGCAGGACTGGGAGCGGGCGCAGGCGGCCAAGGCCGCCGCGGCCGCCGACCGCAAGGCGGGCGAGGAGTCCGCCGGCACCGCCTAGCGCGGCGCACCGGCCGGTCATCCCCCCATGAGCGACGCGCACCCCGGGCACGCCGCCGGTCCCGCCGTGCCCGGAGCCCGGCCGTCCAGGGCGGACGCCCTGCTGCGGCCGCGCACCGGCGCGGCGCGGGTCACCTTCTTCGAGCTCTTCTTCGACCTGGTCTTCGTGTTCGCGGTGACCCAGCTGTCGCACCGGCTGCTGGAGCACCTGACCGTCCGGGGCGCCGGCGAGACGCTGCTGCTCCTGCTCGCGGTCTGGTGGGCGTGGATGTACACGTGCTGGACCACCAACTGGTTCGACCCCGACCATCCGGCGATCCGGCTGATGCTGGTCGGCGTGATGGTCGCCGGGCTGTTCATGGCGGCCATGCTGCCGGGCGCGTTCGGCCGCGACGGGGTGTGGTTCGCGGCCGCCTACGTGATCCTCCAGGTGGGCCGGACGGTCTTCGTCGTCGCCGCGACCTGGGCGCACGAGCTCGGCCGCAACTTCCAGCGGGTGCTGTTCTGGCAGGCGGTGTCGGCCGCGCTGTGGATCGGCGGCGCGCTCGTGGACGCCGCGGACGTCCGCGCGGGCCTGTGGCTGCCGGCCGTCGCGCTGGAGTACCTCGCGCCGTGGCACGGGTACGCGACGCCGCTGCTGGGCCGCTCCAGCACCGCCGACTGGACGATCGACGGCGGCCACATGGCGGAGCGCTGCCAGCTGTTCGTCATCATCGCGCTCGGCGAGTCGCTGCTGGTCACCGGCACGACGCTGGGCGGTCACACGCCTCGCGCGGCGGTCGCCGCCGGGTTCGTGTCGGCGTTCGCCGGCGCCGTCGCGCTCTGGTGGATCTACTTCGACCACACGGCGGAGAAGGCCGGCGAGCGGATCGCCGCATCCGCGGACCCGGGGCGGCTCGGCCGCTCCGCCTACACCTTCATCCACATCGTGATGGTCGCGGGCATCATCGTCGGCGCCGTCGCGGACGAGATGGTGATGGCGCACCCCGGCGGGCACATGACCGCCGGGTTCGCCGCCGTCGCGACCGGCGGCCCGGCCCTGTTCGTGTTCGGGCACGCCCTGTTCAAGCGGGCCGTGTTCGGCGACTTCACGCGGGCCCGGCTCGCCACGCTGGTCGCGCTCGCGGGCCTCGCGGCGATCTCGTTCGCGCTGAACCCGCTGACCCTGCACGTCTGCGCGACGATCGCGGTGGCCGCGCTGGCGCTGTGGGACGTGCGCGCCTACCGGCGGCGCGGCCGCGTCCTCGGCGTGCCGGCGATGCCGTCCGCCTCGGTCCCGTTCGGCGAGCCCGCCGGGCCGCCGGAGGCCGCCGAGCCCGCCGGGCGCTGAGCCTCGGGATGCCCCGGCGCCGGCCCGACCGGTTGCGGGCCGCCGCGCCGGGAAAGGACCCCGACGTGCGCGCGCCATTCGAGGACTCCTACCGGTCGCTCCCGCCGGACGCGGCCCGGCTGCTCCGGCTGCTGGGCCTGCAGCCCGGCGACGACTTCGACGCCGGTGCGGCCGCCGCCGTCGCGGACGTCCCCGCGTCCGCCGCCCGCGACCTGCTCGGCACGCTCGCCGGCCGGGGCCTCGTCGCCGACGCGGGCGGCGGCCGGTACCGGCTGCCCGGGCCCGTCCGCGACTACGCGCGCGAATGGGCCGCCCGCGAGGACGGCGAGGAGGAGCGGGACGCGGCGCTGCGGCGCGTCCTGGACCACTACCTCGCCGGCGCCGCCGCGGGCGAGGCGGAGCTCGAGGCCGAGGGCCTGGCGCTGCTGCACCGGGAGCGGTGGGCGGAGGCCGTCGAGGCGCTGGAGGAGGGCCTGCGGCTTGCCGAGCGGGACGGCGACCGCCGCACGGTGCTGCTCGCGCGGCACAACCTGGCCCGGGCGCTGCTGGAGTCGGGCGCCCTCGACCGCGCGATCGGGCTGCTCGGCCCGCTGCCGGACGAGTTCGCCGCGCTCTCCGACGACCCGGACCGCGCCCGCGCGCTCACCACGCTCGGCGAGGCGTACCTGCGCGCCGGGCGCCCCGTCGCGGCGACCAACTTCTTCGGCCAGGCGCTGGAGATCGTCCGGGCGCAGGAGTCGCCCGAGCGGGAGGGCGACACGTTCGTGCACCTCGCGGACGCGGCGCGCCGGCGCGGCGACGCCGCGGCCGAGGGCGCCGCCCTCGACCGCGCCATCGCGCTCTACGACTCCGTCCCCACCGGCAAGGCTGAGGCGGCGGCGCGCCGCCGGGACGGGATCACGCCTTCGAGTGGTCCCAGCTGACGATGGTGTCGGGGTCCATGACGATGAGGACGCGCTTGGACATCGCCTGCTCGATGCCGGCGGCCATGCCGGGGTCGATGGGCTCGCCGATCTCGGGGACGGGCAGCCCGGCCATGCGGGAGCCGACGACGTAGCCGACCTTGTGCAGCTCGTCGCGGTCCTCGATGACGAGGCCGCGGCCGTAGAGGGCGACGCCGCGCAGCTCGTTGTACTCGACGCCGTCCTCGACGAGGCAGGTCATCGTCGGGTTGCGGCGCAGGTTCACGACCTTCTGCGACGAGTGGTAGGTGGTGAACGCGATCTTCCCGTCGAGCAGCGCGTAGAACATGGTGACGAGGTGCGGCTCGCCGTCCTTGCCGATGGTGGCGACCTGGACCTTGAAGTTGCCGGCGAGGTAGGCGGCGGTCTCGTCGGCGGTCATCTTGATCTTGTCGCGCTTGCTTCCGGCCACGCGGCTCTCCCTTGCTCGCATCGGTCCAGGACGCGGTCAGAATAACCAAGCGCTTGCATGCCCCCGCACCCGGCACCATGGGGGCATGTCGGTACGCGATCTGATCGTCCTGGGCTCCGCCAGCGCGGTCCCCACCAAGGCCCGCAACCACAACGGCTACCTGCTGCGCTGGGACGGGCAGGGCGTGCTGTTCGACCCGGGCGAGGGGACGCAGCGGCAGATGGCGCACGCCGGGGTCGCCGCGCACGACGTGACGTGGATCTGCGTCACGCACTTCCACGGCGACCACTGCCTCGGCGTGCCCGGCATCGTCCAGCGGATCGCGCGCGACGGCGTCGAGCACCCGGTGAACGCGGTGTTCCCGGCGAGCGGCGCGCAGTACTGGGAGCGGCTGCGGCACGCGTCGGCGTTCCACGACACCGAGGTGATCCGGGAGTGGCCGGTGTCGGGCGACCGGACCGCCCTCGACCTGGAGGGCGCGCCGTTCTCGCTGGTCGCGCGGCGGCTGTCGCACCCGGTCGAGGCCTACGGGTACCGGGTCGAGGAGCCCGACGGCATCACGATGCTGCCCGAGCGGCTCGCCGCGAACGGCGTACGGGGGCCGCTCGTCCGCGAACTCCAGGAGCGCGGCCGGGTGACCATGCCGGACGGCGGGACCGTCACCCTGGACGAGTGCAGCACGCCGCGCCCCGGGCAGAAGGTCGCGTTCATCATGGACACCCGCCGCTGCGAGGGCGTGCGCGACCTCGCGGACGGCGTCGACATGCTGGTGATCGAGTCGACGTTCCTCGACGAGGACTCCCCGCTCGCCGCGCGGTTCGGGCACCTCACGGCGGGGCAGGCGGGCCGGATCGCGGCGGACGCCGGCGCGCGGCACCTCGTCCTCACCCACTTCTCCGAGCGCTACCGGGCCGACGACGAGCACCGGTTCGCGGACGAGGCGGCCGCCGAGTTCGGCGGCGAGGTCACCCTCGTCCACGACCTGGACCGGATCCCGCTGCCGCCCCGGCGGGCCGCAAAACCTCGCCCGCCACAGTGAGACCCCGCCCAACCTGGGCAGTACTCCGGGCATGGCTGAAGAAGTCGATGTCGTCGTCATCGGTCTCGGGCCCGGCGGGGAGGACGCGGCGGGCCGGCTGGCCGAGGCGGGGCTGTCCGTGGCGGCCGTGGAGTCCCGGCTGGTCGGCGGGGAGTGCCCGTACTACGCGTGCGTCCCGACGAAGATGATGGTGCGCGCCGCGGGACTGATCGCCGACGGCACCCGCATCCCCGGGATGGCGGGCGACTCGATCATCCGGCCCGACTGGGCTCCGGTCGCCGCCCGGATCTGCGACGAGGCGACCGACTCGTGGACCGACACGGCCGCCGCCGACCGGCTCACCGGGAAGGGCGCGCAACTGGTGCGCGGCGAGGGCCGCATCACCGGGCCGCGCGAGGTGGCGGTCGGCGACCGGGTCTTCCGGGCCCGCCGCGGCATCCTGCTGAACACCGGCACCTCGCCGTCCGCGCCGCCGGTCGACGGGCTCGCCGACGTCCCGTTCTGGACGAACCGGGAGGCCGTGCAGGCCACCGAGGTGCCCGAGTCGCTGCTCGTGCTCGGCGGCGGCGTCGTCGGCGTGGAGATGGCGCAGGTCTTCTCCCGCTTCGACAGCCGGGTGACGGTCGTCGAGGCCGCCGGCCGGCTGGTGGTGAACGAGGAGCCGGAGTCGAGCGAGCTGCTGCGCAAGGTGTTCGAGCGCGAGGGCATCGGCGTGCGGACGGACGCGAAGGTCAACTCCGCCTCGTACGCCAACGGGCAGTTCAACCTGCACCTCGGCGAGGAGACCCTGACCGCCGACCGGCTGCTCGTCGCGACGGGCCGCCGCCCCAACCTGAAGGGCCTCGGCCTGGACGCCGTCGGCCTGGACGAGAACGCGCGGCAGGTCGACGTGGACGGCCACATGCGCGCCGCCGACGGGCTGTGGGCGATCGGCGACATCACCGGCAAGGGCGCGTTCACGCACGTGTCGATGTACCAGGCGTCCGTCGCGGTCCGCGACATCCTCGGCGAGGAGGGGCCGCAGGCCGCCTACCGGGCCGTCCCGCGGGTGACGTTCACCGACCCCGAGATCGGCTCGGTGGGGCTCACCGAGGCGCAGGCCCGCGACCAGAACCTGCCGGTCCGCACCGGCCTCGCGCCGATTCCGGAGTCGACGCGCGGCTGGATCCAGAAGGTCGGCAACGACGGCTTCATCAAGCTCGTGGAGAGCACGGAGTGGGGCGTGCTGGTCGGCGCGACCGCGGCCGGGCCGGCCGGCGGGGAGGTCCTCGGCGCGCTGGCCGTCGCCGTGCACACCGAGGCCCCCACCGGCGCCCTCCGCGAGATGATCTACGCCTATCCCACCTTCCACCGCGCGATCGAGACCGCGCTGGCGGCGCTGGACGGCTAGTGCCGCCGGCCGCCCCGGCGGATCGCCCTCGGCAGGGCGGTGGCGGCGCGGCCGACCCGGAAGCTCAGCGAGTGCCGGACCGAGTCGAGCTCGTGCTGCGCGCGGGCCCGCTGGTCCTCGACCCGGGCGAGGCGCTCCTTGAGGTCGCGCACCTCGTTCCTCTTCTTGGTCTTCGGGGCGGGCCGGCCCTTGACGCGCAGCAGCCCGCGCCCGGCCACCTGCTGCACCTCGTGCCAGAGGTCGTCCTGGTCGCCGAGCCAGGCCAGCAGGTCGTCCTGGATCCGCTTCACGTCGCCCCACGTCCCGTAGAACTTCTGCGGGGTGACGCAGACCGGGTGCAGGCCCTCGACGGCGACCGCCTCCCAGACGGCGGCGGAGACGCCGGGCGTGTGCTCGGAGCGGTAGTCGTCGCAGACGATGACGCCCTCGACGGGCAGCATCACGTGCGCGGCCTGGATGTCGCCCCGCACGTGCTCGTACAGGTGGGACGCGTCGACGTGCACGAACCGGCAGGTCTCGGGCCGGACGTGGTCGAGGATCGCCGACGTCGGCGCCTGCACGATCTCCGGCAGGCGGTCGTGGAAGGCGCCGTAGTTCGCCTCGAAGGCGGTGCGGGTCAGGGTGGCGTACGACTTCTCCATCTCGGCCTGGTTGGAGTCGTCGGGGGCCTGCGAGTCGAACAGGTCACAGACGGTGAAGGTCTCGCCGTCGTGCAGGTGGCGCCCCATGAGAATGGCGCTCTTGCCGAGGTAGGAGCCGAGTTCGACGAGGTCGCCGGGCTGGCCGAGGCGTTCCTGGCGGTCCAGGAACCAGGTGAACAGCCGCTGGTCGACCTTGGGGAACCAGCCGTCGACGTCGTCGAGGGAGGCGGGGAGCGGGGGCCGGGTCTCGGTCATGGGTGAAGCTCCAAACTTCATCGTGTGCGGGAGCGGGGGGCACGAGTCGAAGTCCTGGCGCGTGTCGAGGTCACTGTCCGTCCGCGGACGGACACGGTGGTCGGGGACGTCATCATAGGGGCCGTCGTGGCCTGCGGCGGCCCGCCGAAACGCGGCGGGCCCGGTCCGTGCAGCGGCCGCCGGATCGGGCAGGATCGGGGGCATGAACCGGCTCAAGGACGCCACCAGCCCGTACCTCCTGCAGCACGCCGGAAACCCGGTGGACTGGTGGGAGTGGAGCGCCGAGGCGTTCGCCGAGGCGCGCCGGCGGGACGTCCCGGTGCTGCTCTCCGTGGGATATGCGGCATGTCACTGGTGTCATGTGATGGCGCACCAGTCCTTCGAGGACGGCGAGACCGCCCGTCTCATGAACGAGATGTTCGTGAACGTCAAGGTGGACCGGGAGGAACGCCCCGACATCGACGCGGTCTACATGGAGGCCACGCAGGCGATGACCGGCCAGGGCGGCTGGCCGATGACCGTGTTCATGACGCCGGACGGGCATCCCTTCTACTGCGGAACGTACTTCCCGCGGGCGCAGTTCCAGGCGCTGCTGCAGGCCGTCCGCAAGGCGTGGACGGAGCAGCGCGACGAGGTCGCCGGGCAGGGGCAGCAGGTCGTCGCCGCGCTGACCTCGCGCGGGACGGCCCTCGCGGGCGGCGAGGCGCCCGGCCCGGAGCGGCTCGCGCACGCCGTGAAGGTGCTGGCGCAGTCCTACGACGCGGCGCGCGGCGGGTTCGGCGGGGCGCCGAAGTTCCCGCCGTCGATGGCACTGGAGTTCCTGCTGCGCCACCACGCCCGCACGGGCGACGCCGAGGCCCTGGCGATGGCCGGGCACACGCTCGAGGCGATGGCCCGCGGCGGCATGTACGACCAGCTCGGCGGCGGTTTCGCGCGGTACTCGGTGGACGCGCAGTGGGTCGTCCCGCACTTCGAGAAGATGCTCTACGACAACGCGCTGCTGGCCCGCGTGTACGCGCACTGGTGGCGGCTGACCGGTTCGCCGTTCGCGCGGCGCGTCGCGCTGGAGACGTGCGACTGGATGCTGCGCGACCTGTGGACGCCCGAAGGCGGCCTGGCGTCGGCGCTGGACGCCGACAGCGAGGGCGTCGAGGGCAAGTACTACGTCTGGACGCCCGAGCAGCTGCGCGAGGTGCTCGGTGAGGACGACGGCGCGTACGCCGAGCGGCTGTTCGCGGTGACGGGCACGTTCGAGCACGGCACGTCGGTGCTGCAGCTCCTGCGCGACCCCGACGACGCCGAACGGTACGAGCGCGTCCGGACGCTGCTGCTGGAGGCCCGCGCGCACCGGGTGCCCCCGGCGCGGGACGACAAGGTCGTCGCCGCGTGGAACGGCCTCGGGATCGCGGCGCTGGCCGAGTGCGGGGCGCTGTTCGACCGCCCGGACCTGGTGCGCGCGGCCGAGGACGTCGCGCGGCTGCTGATCGGCGTGCACGAGCGGGACGGGCGGCTCGCCCGGACCTCGCGCGGCGGCGCCGCCGGCGGGAACGCGGGCGTCCTGGAGGACTACGCGGACGTCGCGGAGGGCCTGCTCGCCCTGCACGGCGTCACCGGCGACCCGTCGCACATGCGGCTGGCGGGCGAGCTGCTCAACACCGTCCTCGAACGGTTCGCGGACGGGTCGGGCGGCTTCTACGACACCGCCGACGACGCCGAGCGGCTGTTCCGCCGCCCGCAGGACCCGACCGACAACGCCGCTCCTTCAGGGCAGTTCGCGGCGGCCGGGGCGCTGCTGTCGTTCGCGGCGCTGACCGGGTCGGACTGGCACCGGCAGGCGGCGGAGGCGGCGCTCGGCCCGGTCGGGCCGCTGGCCGAGCAGCACGCCCGGTTCGCCGGCTGGGGGCTCGCGGTCGCCGAGGCGCACGCGGCCGGGCCGGTGGAGATCGCGATCATCGGCGGCCGCGACGACGAGCGGACCCGCGCGCTGCACCGCACCGCGCTGATGTCGCCCGCACCCGGCGCTGTGGTGAGCGTCGGCGAGCCCGGCACGGAGGGCGTCCCGCTGCTGGAGGGCCGCGAGCCGGTGGACGGCGCGCCCGCCGCGTACGTGTGCCGGATGTTCACCTGCCGGCTGCCCGTCACGACGCCCGCCGAGCTGACCCGCGAACTACGTGGGCAATTGGATTAGCCGTCCATTTTGTGGCACCGTGACCTTGCTCTCGTTCCCGCTTGGTGTTACCAATGGGTAGCGGAGACGGGGCTGACCCGATGGGGCCCGGCGGGCACGGGTGCCCGCTGGTGCGCCGGGTATCTGGACGGTTGCCGCTCCTCTGGGTCATAGTCGTGGGAGCCGGGAAGGCCGACCTCAAAGGAGCGTGGCAGTGCGGAAGCCGAACCGCCGGATCCTCCCGACGATCATCGGCGTTTCGGTCCTGACCACGCTCGCCGCCAACACCGCGGTCCTCATCGCCCGCGGCCACGACGGCGGCGATCCCGCGCCCTCCCCGCAGGAGAAGCGCGCCCGCTACGTCGCCGCGTCCGGCAGCACCGGCCTCTCGCCCAGCGCGGTCGCGCCGCTCGGCAAGCGCCTCACCCCGCACGTGCTCGTCGCCGCCCCGGCCACGCTGCCCGCCGCGACCATCGCCAGGATCCGCGCCGCCAAGGGCGTGAAGGGCGTCGAGGTCGTCGACGCCGTGCAGGGCATGGTCGCCGGCAAGCGCGTCGGCCTGATGGGCGTCGACCCGTCCACGTTCCGCAACTACACGCCGAAGCCGACCGCCCAGTCCGACCCGCTGTGGCGCAACGTCGCCGCCGGCGACGTCGCCATCTCCTTCACGATGGGCAGCGACGGCGGCGTCAAGCTCGGCAGCCAGGTGCCCGTCGGCGGCAACCAGCACCAGTCGAACCTGCGCGTCGGCGCGTACGCCACGATGGGCATCGGCGACGTCGACGCCGTCATCTCGCACGCCACCGCGCAGGGCCTCGGCATGCCGACCGGCAACGCGATGCTGATCAGCGTCCCGAAGACCAAGCCGGCCGCCTTCATCAAGAAGCTGAAGAAGGTGCTGCCGAAGCACGCCAAGGCCGTCGCGGTGAACCCGCAGCTCGACTTTCCGAAGGCCGGCTCGGGCAACGCCCCCACCTCGCACGGCCAGGTGATGACCGCGACCCAGGTGCAGACCGTGATCAAGGCGGCGTACTCGCGGATCGGCTGGCCGTACGTGTGGGGCGGCGAGTCCGAGGCCGAGGGCGGCTACGACTGCTCCGGGCTGATGCAGTACGCGTTCGCGCGGGCCGGCATCCGCCTGCCGCGCGTCGCCGCCGACCAGGCCCGCGCCGGCTGGGTCATCCCCTACAGCAAGGCCGTCCCCGGCGACATGCTGATCTGGGCCAACGACCCGACCGCGCCCGGCTACATCTCCCACATCGCCCTGTACATCGGCAACGGCAAGATGGTCGTCGCACCCCGCACGGGCCTAGACGTGATGATCCAGAACGTCTACACCCGCAACCTCAAGGGCGCCGTCAGAGTCAGCCCCCAAACAGCCGCCCGCATAGCGGGTTAACCCAGGGGGGCGACCCCCTGGAACCCCCGTTGCGACGGAGGAGGCGTTTCCCGCTCCGCTAGCGCTCCGCGCGAAACGCCTCCTCCGTCGGCGGGCAGGCCCGCTCCGCTCGCCAGGGCTCGCTCCGCGTGCCTGCCCGTGACGGCGGCTGAGATTCGAACCGGGCGTTAAAGCGGGCAGCCGCGGCTGAGGAACTCCAGGTTGCGGTCGATGAGCTCCGGCATGTCGAGGGCGGTGGCGTTGCCGTCGATCCACTGGTACATCGCGGCCTGCATGACGCCGATGACGGCCCAGGTGAACGCCTGCACCTCCCGGTCGGCGGGCGGGCGGCCCACCCGGGCGCCGACGGCCTCGCTCAGCATCGCGGAGGTGCCCTCGCGCATCGACTCGAAGGTGCGGCTGCGCAGCGCGGGGACCTCGGCGGTCAGCCGCAGCCGGGTGTTGACCACGTCGAGGTCCACGTCCAGCATCTGCGGCAGGATCTCGCGGAGCGTCGCGCGCAGCGCCTCGATCGTGGAGAGCTCCGGCGGCTGGTCGCGGAAGATCTCCGCCATGATCGGGTCGTACTCGTCGGTGACGACGACGTCTTCCTTGGTGGGGAAGTAGCGGAAGAACGTGCTCGGCGAGATCTCGGCGGCGGCGGCGATCTGCTCGACGGTGGTCTGGTCGTAGCCCTGCTCGGTGAAGAGCCGGAGGGCGTGGTCCTGGATCGCCCTCCGGGTCCTCAGCTTCTTGCGCTCCCTCAGCGGCAGCCGGGCGAGCCGTTCCTCCAGGCGGTCGAGGGCGTGCTCAGGGTGCGACGTGCTCATGCGTCGATTGTGGTTCATCGGCGGCGGCGTCCGCACGCCGCCGCCCGGGCTGGAAGGCGAGGAGGAGGACGGCGACGGCCAGCGACCCGGCGGCGCAGGCGGCGAGGACCGCGTCCATGCCGTGGACGTAGGCGTCGCGGGCGGACACCAGCAGCGCGCCGTCGTGGAGCCTCGCGGCGGCCGCGACGGCGCCGCCGACCGAGTCGTGCGCGGCGTCCGCCGCCGCGGCGGGCAGCCCGCCGGTCGCGACGCGGTCCCGGTAGACGGCCGACAGCAGGCTGCCGAGCCCGGCGACGCCGAGGGTGCCGCCGGTCTGGCGGAGGGTCTGGACGAGCCCGGACCCGCGGCCGGCCTGGTCGGCGGGGAGCGCGGCCATCAGCGCGTCCATCGCGGGGATGAGGGACAGGCCGCAGCCGAGGCCGACCAGCAGCAGCCACGGGACGATGGAGCCGTAGGGGTCGCCGGCCTCGGTGAAGGCGCCCCAGCCGAGGCCGGCGGCGAGCACGGCGAGGCCGGCGGCGATGACGGGCTTGTGGCCGGTGCGCGGGACGATCCGGTCGGTGGTGAGGCCGCCCGCCATGAGGCCGAGCAGCATCGGGATGAGCCGCAGCCCGGTGCCGAACGCGTCGTTGCCGAGGACGGCCTGCAGGTACTGCGGGAACACGAACAGCAGCCCGCCCATGAGCAGGTTCGCGGTGACGGCGGCGACCATCGCCCAGCTGAAGCGGGCGTCGCGGAACAGCCGGACGTCCATCATCGGGTGCGGGGCGCGGCGCTCCCACAGCACGAACGCGGCGAGCAGGACGGCGGCGAGGGCGAGGACGCCGAGCACGACGGGGTGGCCCCAGCCGCGCACGGGGGCTTCGATGACCCCGTAGACGAGGGCGACGAGGCCGCCCATCGACAGGAGGGAGCCGGTGCCGTCGGCCTTGGGGGCGGCCGGGTCCCGGGTCTCGGGCATGGTCAGGGCGAGCGCGATGCCGCCGACGAGGACGATCGGCACGTTCAGCAGGAAGATCGAGCCCCACGAGTAGTGCTCCAGCAGCCAGCCGCCGATGAGGGGGCCGAGCGGCAGGCCGAGGGCGGTCGCCGAGGACCAGACCGCGACGGCCCGGGTGCGCTCCTCCGCGGGGAAGATCGCGGGGAGCATCGACATGGACAGCGGGGTGACGATCGCGGCGCCGAGGCCCATGAAGGCGCGCGCGGCGATGACGCCGCCGGTGCCGCCGGACAGGGCGCCGGCGAGGGAGGCCGCGCCGAAGATCGCGAGCCCGGCGAGCAGCATGCGCTTGCGGCCGAGGCGGTCGCCGAGCAGCCCGGCCGGGAGCAGCAGCGCGGCGAACACCAGCAGGTAGGAGTCGACGATCCACTGCAGCTCGCTGGTGCCGGCGTGCAGCTTCTCCGAGAGCGTGGTCAGCGCGACGTTGAGGATCGTCATGTCGAAGCCGAGCGCCAGCATGCACAGCGCGAGGGCGCCGAGCCCCCACCAGCGCCGTTCGTATCCCACCTTCATGAGACATACCTCCAAACGAGAGTCTGTATGAAATGAGAGTAGCTCTCAAAAGATGGTCGATGTCAATCGCGCCGGGGGCTGGTGGGTCGTCCGAAGGCGTTGTAATTTTGATTACATGAATACGAGCGAAGCGGCGGACCGGCTGCGCGGCTGGTTCGCCGGGCGGCTGCCCGACGGCTGGTTCGAGGGCGCGCCCGAGGTCGTCGTCGACCGCGAGGAGGTCAGCGTGGTCGGCCGGCTGCCCGAGCCGCAGGCCGCGAAGGACGCCTCCGAGACCGAGCGCGACGCGCTGGTCGCCGGGCACGTCCAGCGGTTCCGCGCCGACACCCGCGACCAGCGCATCGCCATCGCGCGCGAGGCCGAGCACGCCTTCGGCCACAAGGTCTCCTGGGGCGTCGAGTGCGGCGGCCGCCGGGAGATGTTCACGACCCTGTCCGTGCCGGTCATGACCCGGCTCCGCCAGCCCGAGCGCCGCGTCCTGGACACCCTCGTCGAGGCCGGGGTGGCCCGCAGCCGCAGCGACGCGCTCGCCTGGTGCGTCCGGCTCGTCGGCAAGAACACCGACGAGTGGCTCGGCGAGCTGCGCAGCGCCCTGGAGCACGTGGAGCGGGCCCGCGCCGCCGGTCCGAAGCCCTGAGGCCGGCCGTCCCGGCGAGCATTACGCGATCACGACGTCCACGGGGTGTGATCATGGTGCTGACCTCGCCTAATGTGCGGGGATAGCGCGGATCGGCCGCGCCGGTACGCCGCCGGGAGGGGGACGGAGCGTGAGGGCGCTGCGCTGCCTGGACGGCTCGGTGCTGGACGTCGTCCCGATCGCCTCGCTGGACCGCGGCGGAACCCCGTTCGAGGTCACCCTGGAGCTGCGCCGCGACGGCGACTCCTTCGGCGCCGTGGGGGAGCGGTGCGGCTACTTCCTGGCCGACCTCGCCCGCCGCGTCGAGGCCGCCCGCGCCGACGGCTCGCCGCAGGCGGCCCGCTGGCCCGACCCCGACGACCGCTTCCCCGACCCGCCGCACGGCGCCGCCGCCCGCGAGCCCGAGCTGTTCGCCTTCCGCTACCGCGACCGCGGCGACGTGATGAGCACCGGCGAGCTGCGCTGCACGCTGCGGACGTCCTCGATGTGGGTCGGGCGGCACCGGTCCGCCGCCGGGCGGTGGCGGGTGGCGCGCCGGGCCGTGATCGAGGCGTGGGGCGCGAGCGGGCGGGGCGTGCGCGCCGTGCTCACCTCCGCCGACCTCGCCCGGTTCCTGGCCGCCGTGCTCGCCGACGCCGACCGGGCCGGAGCGCCTGGAACGCCCGGGATGTCGGGGACGTCCCGCACGGCCGGGACGGCTCGGCGCGGCTGGACCTCGCGTCCCCCGCGCTAGCCTGACATCACCGGAACGGCGGGAAAAGTGTCGCCGTCGGGCCATAATTGAGCGTCCGTTCCCATCCGGGAGGATCGCTCGAAGGGATGCCCACATGGGGGTTCGGCGTACTGGGACGTCACGGCGCGAGCAGACCGCGAAGGGCGGCAGGGCCCGCGACGGCGGGGCGCGCCGCGGCTCGTCCGCCGGTGCCCGGCTGACCAACGCGATCCGCCACAGCGGGCCGTACGCGGCCGTCCGCGACGCCGTCTACCGCATGTACGAGCACCGCGTCGAGGCGTCGCTGCCCACCGACATCACCCCCCGCCACGTCGGGGTCATCCTCGACGGGAACCGGCGTTGGGCCAGGTCGATGGGGTTGGCCGACGTCAACCACGGGCATCAGCGCGGCGCCGACAAGATCTCCGAGCTGCTGCAGTGGAGCGCCGAGGCCGGGGTGGAGCACGTCACGCTGTGGCTGCTGTCCACCGACAACCTGAACCGCCCCGCGGACCAGCTCGACCCGCTGCTGGAGATCATCGAGAACACCGTCCGCAAGCTCGCCGACGACGGGTGGCACGTCAAGCCCGTCGGCGCCCTCGACCTCCTGCCCGATAAGACCGCCCGCGTCCTGAAAGACGCGGGTGAGGCGACATCCGGCGCTCCCGGCCTGATTGTGAACGTCGCCGTTGGGTATGGAGGTAGGCGTGAGATCGCTGATGCGGTGCGCTCACTGCTCATCGAGCAGGCGAGCCGTGGCACCAGCATCGAGGAACTCGCCGAGGTCCTCGAGGTGGAGCACATCGCCGAGCATCTCTACACGCGCGGCCAGCCGGACCCGGACCTGGTCATCCGCACCTCGGGGGAGCAGCGCCTGTCCGGCTTCATGCTCTGGCAGAGCGCCCACTCGGAGTTCTACTTCTGCGAGGTCCACTGGCCGGACTTCCGCAAGGTCGACTTCCTGCGGGCCATGCGTTCCTACGCCGCGCGGCACCGGCGCTACGGTACCTGACGGTCTTCCTGACGCCTCCAACGCAGGGACCACCGCCCCAGGCCGCCCCTTGTCACGGGGCACCGGCCGCACGGGGGCGGACTGTCGCGCCACCGGTACATCCCCCATAGTCAGGGAGATCGAGTGGCCACAACCTCCCCGCGCCGTCCCGAGTCCGGGATCCCCGCCGGAACGCCCGTTCCGGACCGGCGCACGTACGTCCTCGACACCAGTGTCCTGCTCGCCGACCCGGGGGCGATGACCCGGTTCGCCGAGCACGAGGTCGTGCTCCCCATCGTCGTCATCTCCGAGCTCGAGGGAAAGCGCCACCACCCGGAGCTCGGCTACTTCGCCCGGCAGGCCCTGCGCACCCTGGACGACCTGCGGCTGGAGCACGGCCGGCTGGACGAGGCCGTGTCGGTGCAGGGGCCGCTCGGCGACCAGGGCGGGACGTTGCGGGTCGAGCTGAACCACTCCGACCCGAGCGTGCTGCCGGACGGCTTCCGGCTCGGCGACAACGACACCCGCATCCTGTCGGTGGCGGCGTGGCTGGCCCGCGAGGGACGCGACGTGGTGCTGGTCTCCAAGGACCTGCCGATGCGGGTGAAGGCGTCCGCGGTCGGGCTCGCCGCCGAGGAGTACCGGGCCGAGCTCGCCGTGGTGGAGTCCGGCTGGACCGGGATGCGGGAGCTGGAGGTGCCGTCCGGGCTCGTCGAGGAGCTGTACGAGACGGGCGGCGCGGACCTGGAGGAGGCGCGGGATCTGCCGTGCCACACGGGCCTGCGGCTGCTGTCGGAGCGCGGTTCGGCGCTCGGCCGGACGCTGCCGGACAAGTCGGTGAAGCTCGTGAAGGGCGACCGGGAGGTGTTCGGGCTGCGTGGCCGGTCCGCCGAGCAGCGCATCGCCCTGGACCTGCTGATGGACGACGACGTCGGGATCGTCTCGCTCGGCGGCCGGGCCGGCACGGGCAAGTCGGCGCTCGCGCTGTGCGCGGGCCTGGAGGCGGTGATGGAGCGGCGGCGGCACCGCAAGGTCGTGGTGTTCCGGCCGCTGTACGCGGTCGGCGGCCAGGAGCTCGGCTACCTGCCCGGCTCGGAGAACGAGAAGATGTCGCCGTGGGCGCAGGCCGTCTTCGACACGCTCTCGGCGGTGACGACCCAGGAGGTCATGGACGAGGTCGTGGAGCGTGACATGTTGGAGGTCCTGCCGCTCACGCACATCCGGGGCCGTTCGCTGCACGACTCGTTCGTGATCGTGGACGAGGCGCAGTCGCTGGAGCGCGGCGTGCTGCTGACCGTGCTGTCGCGGATCGGCGCGGGCTCGCGGGTGGTGCTGACGCACGACGTGGCGCAGCGCGACAACCTGCGGGTCGGCCGGCACGACGGCGTCGCGGCGGTGGTGGAGAAGCTGAAGGGCCATCCGCTGTTCGCGCACGTCACGCTGACGCGCTCGGAGCGGTCGCCGATCGCGGCGCTGGTGACGGACATGCTGGGCGACGTCGGGGCCTGACGGCCGCGGGACGGGACGCACCGGGCGCCCCGCCGGCCCCTCCGCGAGGGCGGGCCGGCGGGGCGTCCGCGCGCCGCGCGGCGGAATCCGCAGGCCGCGGATTCCGCCACGGAAAGTGATCATTAAACGCCGGATCGTAGATGTGTGATGAAGGTCACACGAACCTCCGCGGCTCGGAAGAACCGCAGGTCTCCTCCCGTTTTCGGGGTGGCGAACGGGGAGTTGACAAGCGCACCACGCGCAGCATTCATCTCGTTTCGGTTGCGGAGCAGGGCGCGGACTCGGGCATTGTGTGTCCTCGTAAGCACCCCCAGAGCGGCACAGCCCGCCACGCACCCCCTGTGACAGCGCGCGGGCGCGGGCCGCTCGGGGCCCGGAGCCGTCCGCAGGCCGGACGCGCCGCCGGGCCGGGGTGGAAGCAGCTCGCCCGCGTGCCCATGCGCGTGCGACCGTCGGAAGGACCGCCTTGTTCGGAGACCGTCCCGGGTCCCCTAGGCGAGACGAACGACAGAGCTTTGCCCCCGAGGAGCCGTGGTCGCACGCGGCCCCGGCCGCCGCCGAGACCCCCCTGACCGGTGCCGCCGAGCCCCTTCCGGCCGCGCCCGGTGACGCCGACGTCAAGGTCGCCGGAGTGCGGCCCGCCGCGGGTGCGGCCCCCGCCGGCGACACCCTCGGCTTCCAGCCCGTCGAGCAGGGCGAGTCCCCGGCCGGCGCGACCGGCGCCTTCGCCATGGGCGCGCCCGGCCCCGCCGGCCAGGACGCCGGCGAGCACCGCGACGAGATCGCCTTCGGCGCCGCGGCCGGCGCCGGCTCCGGCCACCGCCCCGGCGGCCCGCGCCGGCTCGGCGGCTCCCGCTCCTCGCGCGGCTCGGCCCGCCGCTCCGGCGGCAACGGCCTGAAGATCGCCGCGGTCGCCGCGGGCGCGCTGGTCGTGCTCGGCGGCGGTGGCGCCGCGTTCGCGATGACCGGCGGGTCCGGTGACGGCGGCACCAAGACCGTCCAGCCGAAGCGGGTGGCCGACGCCGCCGCAGCACCCAAGGTCGACCCCATGGTCATGGAGCAGATGCGCCGCAAGGAGGCCTACGAGCGCGCCTCCCGTGCGACCCGTCAGGACCCGTCCAAGGGCCCGAAGCTGCAGGCCAAGGGCAAGCCGATCCCCACCCCGACGCCGACGAAGAAGAAGGACTCCGGCGGCGGGAGCAGCGGCGGCCCGTCCGGCGACCCGGTGCCCGCGGGCGAGGCGCAGCAGATCGCCAAGAAGCTGCTGCCGAGCTACGGCATGAGCGGCTCCGGCCAGTTCGGCTGCCTGGTGAACCTGTGGAACAGGGAGAGCCACTGGAACACCCACGCGGCCAACCCGTCCGGCGCGTACGGGATCCCGCAGGCGCTGCCCGGCTCGAAGATGGCGAGCGCGGGGTCCGACTGGCAGAACAGCGCCACCACCCAGATCAAGTGGGGCCTCGGCTACATCAAGGACCGCTACAGCACGCCCTGCGGTGCATGGGCGCACTCGCAGTCCAGCGGCTGGTACTAGGCCGACGCACTAGAGCGCACGAAGGAGGGGCGGGCCCGGTGGGCCGGCCCCTCTTTCCGTCTCCGCGCCGCCACGACGCCGTCTCACGGCCTAATCCGCCGCGCCTTTGCTTGTGCCGCCGCGCGCGCGCCGAAGGGCTCCAGGAGGCGCTGAGCCCTCAGCCGCGGGACGCGTTCGTCATGCCGAGGACGTCCAGCGCCGCGTCCAGCTGCTCCTCGGTGAGCTTCCCGTCCGCCACATAGCCGCGCTCGATCACGACGTCGCGGATCGTCCTGCGCTCCTTGAGGGCCTGCTTGGCGACCTTCGCCGCCTCCTCGTAGCCGATATAGCGGTTCAGCGGCGTCACGATCGACGGGGACGACTCGGCGTACTCGCGCAGCCGGTCCACGTCCGCCTCGATCCCGTCCACGCAGCGGTCCGCGAGCAGCCGCGACACGTTCGCCAGCAGCTTGATCGACTCCAGCACGTTGCGGGCCAGCATCGGCAGCATCACGTTCAGCTCGAAGCTGCCCGCCGCGCCGCCGAACGCGATCGCCGCGTCGTTCCCGATGACCTGCGCCGCCACCTGCGTCACCGCCTCGGGGATCACCGGGTTCACCTTGCCCGGCATGATCGACGAGCCGGGCTGCAGGTCCGGCAGCCGGATCTCGGCGAGCCCGGCGCGCGGCCCCGACCCCATCCAGCGCAGATCGTTGGCGATCTTGTTGAGGCTGACCGCGACGGTGCGCAGCGCGCCGCTCGCCTCGACCAGCCCGTCCCGCGCGCCCTGCGCCTCGAAGTGGTCGCGCGCCTCGGTCAGCGGCAGCCCGGTGGCCCGCGCGATCTCCGCGATGACGCGCGCGGCGAACCCCTCCGGCGTGTTGATCCCGGTGCCGACCGCCGTGCCGCCGAGCGGCAGCTCCGCCAGCCGCGGCAGCACCGCCTCCAGCCGCTCCACACCATGCCCGACCTGCGCCGCGAACCCGCCGAACTCCTGCCCGAGCGTCACCGGCGTCGCGTCCATCAGATGCGTGCGGCCCGACTTCACGACCGTCGCGAACTCCTCCGCCTTGCGGGCCAGCGCGTCGCGCAGGTGCCGCAGCGCCGGGATCAGCTCGTTCACCACCGCGCCGGTCGCCGCGATGTGGATGGACGACGGGAACACGTCATTGGACGACTGGGAGGCGTTCACATGGTCGTTCGGATGGACCAGCTTGCCGAGCCGCTCCTGCGCCAGCGTCGCCACGACCTCGTTGGCGTTCATGTTCGACGACGTCCCCGACCCGGTCTGGAACACGTCGATGGGGAACTGGTCGTTCCACCTGCCGTCCGCGACCTCGCGGGCCGCCTCCCCGATCGCCTCGGCGAGGTCCTTGTCCAGCACGCCCAGCTCCGCGTTGACCGCCGCGGCCGCCGCCTTCACCTGCCCCAGCGCGGCGATGTGCGCCGGCTCCAGCCCGCGGCCCGAGATCGGGAAGTTCTCGACGGCCCGCTGCGTCTGCGCCCGCCACTTCGCCGCCGCCGGCACCCGGACCTCGCCCATGGAGTCGTGCTCGACCCGGAATTCCTGCTCCGACATGAAGCCACCTCCATGGGGGACGTCCCCGAGGAGCCCCCGCGCAATCGTCACCGCCGTCCTTCAAGGCAGCGGCGCGGGGCGCCCGCGCATTCCCGCGCGGGACCGGCTCCGGTCAGCCCCCGGAGCCCTTCGTCACCGTGTAGCTGACGCGCTCACCGGCCTTGCCCAGCGGCTTCTCCTGGCCGTTCACCCACACGTCGCAGGCGGACGCGTCGTAGATCACGGCGTTGATGTGGGCCTCGCCGTACTGGCGCGCCTCGCCTCGGGCGAGCGTCTCGTCGCTCAGCACCCGCATCGCGGTGCCGGGCACCGACACGAAGATCTTGCAGGAGCCGGTGCGGGCCCGCACGACCAGCGTGCTGCTCGCGACACCGGCCGGCGGGGCGGCCTCGCCGGGCCGGCCGGCCGGTACCGAGGCATGCGAGGTCGGGGACGGCCCCGGGCTCTCCCGCATCATCCCGACGATCAGCGCCGTCGCGCCGATCCCGCAGGACGCCACGGTCGCGCCGATCAGCGCGATCACCGCCATCATCCGGTAGCGGGGGGTCGCCTGCCGGCGCGCGGCGCGCGGCCCGGCCATGGCGCGCTCCAGCCGGTCCACCGCGCGCGCGTGGCTGAGCCGCCGCGTCGGGTTCTTCTCCAGCAGCCCGGTGATCACCGGGCCGAGCGCGCCCGCGTTCTGCGGCGGCGGCGTCGACTCGTTCGCCAGCGCGCTCAGCGTCGCCATCACGTTGTCGCGCTCGAACGGCGGGCGGCCCTCCAGCGCGGCGTACAGGGTCGCGCCGAGCGACCACAGGTCGGAGCGGGGGGTGGCCTTCTCGCCCGCGGCGACCTCCGGGGCGACGTAGGCGGGGGAGCCCATGAAGTGCCCGGTCTTGGTCAGGCTCGCCGAGCCCGAGGAGAACGCCAGCCCGAAGTCGGTGAGCACGACCCGGTCGCCGTCCAGCAGCACGTTGCTCGGCTTCAGGTCGCGGTGCACGATCCCGGCCTTGTGCGCGGTGTTCAGGGCGTCCAGCAGCCGGCGGCCGATGTGCGCGACGCGCTCGGGCGGCAGCGGGCCGTCGCGCTCGATGAGCTGCTCGAGGTTCGGCGCCTCGATCATCTCCATCACGATCCACGGCCGTCCCTGCTCGGTGACGACGTCGTAGACCTCGACGATCGAGTGGGTGCGCAGCTGTGCGGGCGCGCGCGCCTCCCGCAGCGTACGGCGGAAGAAGACCACCCGGTCGTCCTGGGAAAGGTCCTCGGGGAGCCGCAGCTCCTTGATCGCCACCGCGCGATCGAGGAGCTCGTCATGGCCCCGCCAGACGGTGCCGTTGGCGCCCTGACCTATTTCCGAGACCAGCCGGTAGCGCGTCGCCAGCACGAGGCGCTCTGACTGAGACATGGCGGAAAAGATACCGGAGTGGCCGCGCGGTCATCGGGGAGACGTCTGGACCAGATGGGATTTAGTCCCAATATGTGACCTGCCGCCCCTGAACACCCCGCATGTCGACTCCTCGCTCGCCGCAGCGTCAGCGGGAGCACATCGAGCACTGGAGCATCGGACCGGCCGTCATGGGCACGATCGTCGGCTGGGCGGAGGATCTGGACGTGTCGGGGGGCGTCAGTCCCTTCAAGCGACCTGAACTGGGCAAGTGGTTGACCCGCCGGGCCGACGAGTTCGACGTGCTCTACGTTTGGAGGCTCGATCGGTTGACCCGCCGTTCCCGCCACTTCGCCGAACTCGTCGACTGGTGCAACGAGCGGGAGAAAGTCGTCGTCTCGACCTCCGAGTCCCTTGACCTCTCCACCCCCATGGGGAAGATGTTCGCCCGGATCATCGCCGCCTTCGCCGAGGGAGAGCTCGACACCATCCAGGCGCGGTCCCTGGACGCTTCGCGCAGGCTTCGCGAGGAGGGTGCCTGGTTTGGAGGGGTCGAACCGTTCGGCTACCGGTTCGCCGGACGTGGAACTGATCGGAACCGGTCGGACTTTTCGAGAACTCTGGGCAGAGAAGGACCTGGACGAACGCAGGTCGTTCGGGCCTCCAAGGCGGACGTTGCGCCGAACCGCCGGTCATCATCGACGTGAACGTTCCTGATCATTTGAGAGATGTCCCGATCGCTGAGGCGATCGGGCAGGAGACGACCGCTGGACCGCGCCCTGGAGTCCGCGGGTGAGGACTCCAGGGCGCCGACGGACCTGGAACGGCTCTGAATCCTGCGGCGACTCCGGCCGTCGACCGGGCTCCGTCACCTTCGTGGCGGCACGGTCGGCATGAGGGTCACCTGCCCGGCCCCCATGTCGAAGAAGTCGCCGCCCTTGTCGTCCACGACGATGAACGCCGGGAAGTCCTCGACCTCGATCTTCCAGACGGCCTCCATGCCGAGCTCCGGGTACTCCAGGACCTCGACCTTCTTGATGCAGTCCTGCGCGAGCCGCGCCGCCGGGCCGCCGATCGAGCCGAGGTAGAAGCCGCCGTGCTCCTTGCAGGCGTCGGTGACCTGCTTGGACCGGTTGCCCTTCGCCAGCATGACCATGGAGCCGCCCGCCGCCTGGAACTGCTCGACGTAGGAGTCCATCCGGCCCGCGGTCGTCGGCCCGAACGAGCCCGACGCGTAGCCCTCCGGCGTCTTCGCCGGGCCCGCGTAGTAGACGGCGTGGTCGCGCAGGTACTGCGGCATCGGCTCGCCCGCGTCCAGCCGCTCCTTGATCTTGGCGTGCGCGATGTCGCGCGCCACCACCAGCGGGCCGGTCAGCGACAGCCGCGTCTTCACCGGGTACTTGGTCAGCTCGGCCCGGATCTCCGCCATCGGACGGTTCAGGTCGATCTGCACCACCTGATCGTCCAGGTGCTCGTCGGTGGTCTCGGGCAGGTACTGCGCCGGGTCGGTCTCCAGCCGCTCCAGGAACACGCCCTCCGCGGTGATCTTGGCGAGGGCCTGCCGGTCCGCGCTGCACGACACCGCGATCGCCACCGGGCAGGACGCGCCGTGCCGCGGCAGCCGGATCACCCGCACGTCGTGGCAGAAGTACTTGCCGCCGAACTGCGCGCCGATGCCGAGCTTCTGCGTCAGCTCGAACACCTGCAGCTCCAGCTCCAGGTCGCGGAACCCGTTGCCCAGCGGCGAACCCTCGGTCGGCATCGTGTCCAGGTAGTGCGCCGAGGCGTACTTGGCCGTCTTCAGCGCGTACTCGGCGGACGTCCCGCCCACCACGATCGCCAGGTGGTACGGCGGGCACGCGGCCGTACCGAGCGAGCGGATCTTCTCCTCCAGGAAGGACATCATCCGCCTCGGGTTCAGGACGGCCTTGGTCTCCTGGTACAGGAACGACTTGTTCGCGCTGCCGCCGCCCTTGGCCATGAACAGGAACTTGTAGGCGTCGCCCGGCGCCGCGTACAGCTCGACCTGCGCGGGCAGGTTGCTGCCGGTGTTCTTCTCGTCCCACATCGACAGCGGCGCCATCTGCGAGTAGCGCAGGTTCAGCTTGGTGTACGCGTCGTACACGCCGCGCGAGATGTGCTCCTCGTCGCCGCCGTCCGTCAGGACGTGCTGGCCGCGCTTGCCCATCACGATCGCGGTGCCGGTGTCCTGGCACATCGGCAGGACGCCGCCGGACGCGATGCCCGCGTTCTTCAGCAGGTCCAGCGCGACGAACCGGTCGTTCGGGGACGCCTCCGGGTCGTCGAGGATCCGGCGCAGCTGCGCCAGGTGCGCGGGCCGCAGCAGGTGCGCGATGTCGCGCATCGCGGTCTCGGTGAGCAGTCGGAGGGCCTCCGGCTCGACCTGCAGGAACGTCCGCCCGTTCGCCTCGAACGTGGACACGCCGTCGGAGGTCAGCAGCCGGTAGTCGGTCTCGTCGGGGCCGAGCGGCAGCAGGTCGGTGTAGGAGAACTCAGGCATCTCAGGCAGATCCTCGCGCGATTCCGATGGGGGCCGCCTCACAGGGTACGACCCGGCGCCGCAGCCCGAGGACGACCCCCAGCGCCACCAGTGCCGCTCCCGCGAGGTCCGCCGGCCCGGGCCGTCCGAGTCCGAGCACCACCGTCGTGACGACCGCGCTGACCGGGATCACCCCGGCGAACAGCCCCGCCCGGTCCGCGCCGAGCCGGCCGAGTGCCCCGTACCAGAGCAGGAACGCGACCACCGTCACGATCACCGACAGGTACGTCAGCCCCGCGAACTCGGCGCCGGTCGGCATCCGCAGCACGGACGCCCCGTCGGTGACCAGCCCGACGGCCAGCAGCATCGGCGCGGCGATCGCGGCCGAGTACGCCGAGACCCGCACCGGGCCGAGCGTCGGCAGCAGCGGCACGGCCAGCAGCGAGAAGCACACCTCGCCGCCGAGCGCGCCCAGCGACAGCAGCAGCCCCCGCACGCTGCCGCCGCCGAGCCCGTTGGCCAGCGCCGCCCCGGCCGCGACCACGCACGCCGACACGACCACCGCCGGCGCGGGCCGGCGGCCCTCCAGCAGCGGCCCGACCAGCGCCAGCACGATGGGCACCGTCGCGATCACCGTGCCGATCGTCGCCGGGCTGGTGTCCCGGGTCGCCGCGACGATGCACACGTTGAACGCGACCAGGCCCGTCCCCGCCAGCGCCGCCAGCAGCGCCCACTCCCGCACCGTCGGACGCCGCGCCGGGCCGCCCCGCCACCGGACCACGGCCAGCAGGATCAGCGCGGCCACCGTGTACCGGACGGCCTGGCCGCCGAAGACGGGGTAGTCCGAGATCGTCGCGGACACCGCGGTCAGCGTGCCGACGAGGAACATCGCGGCGCCGGCGGCGGCCGCGCCGCCCCCGCCGGGCAGGGTCGAGATCAGCTTCATGACCCGAACGCTACGAGCCGCTTGGTCCGGAAGGCAGAGCCAATGCCCTCCTTCGATCATGGACCAATCCCGGGCAAGTGACGCATGAACGCCCGATCGGCGCTGAGAGACATGTGACCGACCTCCATCTCCCCCTCGACCGCGGCGCGGGACGGCTCGCCGCGCAGATCGCCGCGGGCTTCCGCGCGGCGGTGCGGGCCGGGCGGCTGACCGCGGGCACCCGGCTGCCGTCCAGCCGCGACCTCGCCCGCGACCTCGAGGTGTCCCGCGGCGTCGTCGTGGCCGCCTACGAGCAGCTGACCGCCGAAGGGTTCCTCATCGCCCGGCGCGGCGACGGCACCCGCATCGCCCCCCTCGCCCGCCCCGACGACCCCGCCCCCGCGCCCCCCGCCCCGGCCCCCGCCCACGACCCCGCCGCGCTCCCGTCCTGCGACATCCCGCCCGACCCCGGCGTGCCCTACGACCTGTGGCCCAGCCAGCCCGACCTGTCCGCGTTCCCCCGCGAACGCTGGATCGCCGCCACCCGCGCCGCGCTGCGCACCCTCCCGAGCGACGAGCTGACCTACCCCGACCCCGGCGGCGTGCGGCCGCTGCGCACCGAGCTCGCCGGCTACCTCGGCCGCGTCCGCGCCGCCGTCGCCGACCCCGGCCGCGTGGTGATCATGAACGGGGTGGCGCACGGGCTGTCCGCGCTGGTCCGGGTGCTCCTCGCCGACGGCCACCGCGTCCTCGCCGTCGAGGACCCCACCAGCGTCCGGCAGCTCCCGATGCTGGAATCGACCGGGATGCGGATCGTCCGCATCCCCGTGGACGGCGACGGCGTGGACGTCGCCGCCCTCGCCCGGACCGGCGCGCGCGCGGTGCTCGTCACGCCCGCGCACCAGTACCCGACCGGCGTCGTGCTCTCCGCGTCCCGCCGCGCCCAGCTGATCGCCTGGGCCCGCGACGTCGACGGCCTGATCCTCGAGGACGACTACGACGCCGAGTTCCGCTACGACCGCGAGCCCGTCGGCTGCCTCCAGGGCGTCGACCCCGACCGCGTCGTGCTGCTCGGCTCCGTCAGCAAGTCCCTCGCCCCCGCCCTCCGCCTCGGCTGGGCCGTCGCCCCCGCCGCCCTCGCCACGCGGCTGCGCGAGCACCGCGGCCACACCGACCTCGGCGCGCCCGTCATCGAGCAGTACGCCCTCGCCGAGTTCATCCGCGGCGGCGGCTACGACCGCCATCTGCGCACCATGCGGCGCCGCTACCGGTCCCGCCGCGACGCCCTCGCCGCGGCGCTCGCCGAGAACCTGCCCGGCGCGACGGTTCGCGGCGTCTCAGCGGGCATCCACCTCTATGTGGAACTCCCTCCCGGAGCCGACGAGGACACCGTCCTCGCGCGAGCCGCACGGTCCGGGGTGTCCGCCGCAGGCGCCCGCGACATGTGGTCGAAGGAGCGGGCGGACGGCGCACCCCCCGCCCTCGTGCTGGGTTATGCCCGGATTGCCGAAAGTCACCTGGTCAAGGCGGCGCAGCTGCTCGGCAAAGCGGTTACCAGAGGGAGGGAAGGGTAGGACCACGATCCCCGGTGTAGGAGGTATGGATGAGTCTGGAAGAGGCCGCGCGGCAGCTGAAGATGGCCGGTCACGACGCGCAAGTGGCCTTCGACTGCGTCGGCCTGGGCGACCTCGAACGCGCCCAGGAGCACGCCGTCACCCTGCGCGCCGCCGCCGACGCCGCCGAGGTGGCGCTGAGCCGGGCGCTCCAGGACCTGACACCGGAGCAGGCCCAGACCGAAGGCGAGAAGGCCGTCACCGCGCTGGAAGAAGCTGTGTAACCCTGTGTTAGCCCAGGGGGGCGACCCCCTGGAACCCCCGTTGCGACGGACGAGGCGTTTCACGCTCCGCTGGCGCTCCGCGTGAAACGCCTCGTCCGTCGTCGGGCAGGCCCGCTGCGCTCGCCAGGGCTCGCTCCGCGTGCCTGCCCGTGATGGTGGCTGAGCTTCAAGCCGCCGGGCTGAGCCTCAAACCGCTGGGCTTCAAGCCGCTGGGCTTCAAGCCGCCGGGCTGAGCTTCAAGCCGGGCTGGGGTTCGGACCGCCCGGGGTTGGGGTTCGAGCCGGCGGGCTCAGGCTCGGGGCCGTTGGGGGTGGGGGTCAGGCTAGGGGGCGTTCCATGGCGGGGGCGTTGGGGTCGGCGCCTTCGACGGGCTTCGGGTCGAAGCCCTTCGCGGTGATGAAGACGACCACGATGAGCACGGCCGGGACGATGAACGCCAGGCGCAGGCCGTGGGAGTGGCTGACCGGCGCGATCGCGCCGACGACGGCGGCGCCGAGGACGAAGCCGACGTAGTTGAAGATGTTCACGCGCGCGACGGCGACGCCGAGGCCGGTCGGGTCGACGCGGCCGGCGGCGGAGAAGGAGACCGGCGCGATCACGCTGAGGCCGAGGCCGGCGACGGCGAACGCGGCGATCGCGACGGCGGCGTTCGGCGCGGCGACGACGCCGACCATGCCGATGATGCCCACGAGGCCGCCGAGCCGGACGACCTGCACCGGGCCGGAGCGGCGCACCGCGAGGTCGGCGACGGCGCGGCTGATCACCATCGTGATCTGGTAGGCGACGTAGCCGAGCGGGGCGACCCAGGCACTGGCCGACAGCTCGTCGTCCAGGTACTTGGCGCCGTAGCTGGAGATCGCGGAGTCGGCGAGGTAGGCGACGGCCATCGCGGCGCCGACGATCAGGATCGGGCGCCACGGGACGCTGCGCTCGGCGGCCTTCAGCTCCTCGGCGGACGGCCCGTCGCCCTCCTCCGCGCGGCGGTAGAGCCGCAGGCCGGTGGCGAGGGACACGACGATGCCGATCGCGGCGGCGATCGCGAAGCCGACGAGGAGGGACAGGTCCATCTTGTTGGTCGCGGACGCCCACAGGCCGCCGAGGATCCCGGCGACGGACCACACCGCGTAGAAGCCGGTGATCAGGCTGACGCCGTACCGGCGTTCCACGGCGATGGCCTGCGCGTTCATGGAGGCGTCCACCGCGCCGACGAAGAGGCCGAACAGTGCGACGGCGCCGTAGAGGGCGATGTCGTTGTCGCCGGTGGCGCCGATCAGCACGATGGTGACGGCGACGGCGGGCTGCGCGAACCGCAGGACGAGCCCGCTGCCGAGCCGCTTGAACAGGGCGCCGGACACGACGCTGCCGACGCCGGCGATCAGCGGCACCATCAGCAGGACGAGCGAGAGCGTGCCGTCGCTGAGGTGGTGCGTCTTCTGGATCTGCGGCACCTGCGTCACCAGAGAGGCGAAGCACAGTCCCTGGACCGCGAAAGCGGCGTAGGCGGACAGCCGCGCGCCGCGGTCCCGCTCGGTGATGCCCTCGCTCATGCGGGCCGACCTCTCTGCCTGGCGAAATGTGAATAAGATTCGCGTCAGCGTAGAGACAGGGTACGCGCCCGGTCAATCATCCAGGAAGACGTCCCGATCAGTCGATCAGCCGCCGCCGCATGCCCCGGACCGCCAGTATCCACATCAGGCCCGCGAACGCCACCAGCGCCCCCAGATGGCCGAGGTCGGCGAGCGGGCGCAGCCCGAACACCGCGTGGCGCACCAGCTCCACGCAGTGGTACAGCGGGTTCACCCGCGCCGCGTACCGCGCCCAGTCCGGCAGCGCGTCCACCGGGAAGAACGTCCCCGCGACGAGGAACAGCGGCGTCACCACCCCGGTGATCACGTAGTCGAACGAGTTGATCGACGGCACCACCGACGAAGTCCACATCCCGAACAGCCCGAACCCGAGCGCCAGGAAGAACACCATGAACGGCACCAGCAGCATCCCGAAGGACGGGTCGAGCCCGAAGAACAGCGCCACCACGAGCGGCGTGCACGAGTACAGCGACGACTTCGCCGCGATCCACAGTGCCTCCGCCGTCACCAGCTCGTGCACGTCCACCGGCGCCGCCAGGAACGCGTCGTAGGTGTGCTGGAACGCCCGCCGGATGTAGGAGTTGAACATCCCCGGGAACACCGACGTGAACAGCGCCGCCGTCCCGACCACGCCCGTCGCGACGAAGTCCAGGTACCGGTAGTGCCCGATCGCCGCGACCATCGACCCGAACCCGTAGCCGAACGCCAGCAGGTAGAACGTCGGCTCCACCATCGACGCGAACGACTGCGTCATCCAGTACCGCTTGTACAGCGCCAGCTCGTGCCGCCAGATGCCCTTCACCGGCGCCATCTCGAAGCGCCGCAGCCGCGGCGCCCGCCCCGCCTCGACGGTCATTCGACCCGCTCCCCGGTCAGCACCACGAACACGTCCTCCAGGTTGGCGGCGCGGCGCACGCCGTCCGGCCCCAGCTCGTCGTCCACGGACGGCGGGATCGTCTCCGCCTTCAGCACCGACACCGACGGGCCCGTCCGGCGCGTCGGCAGGCCCGCCGCCCGCGCGACCCGCTCGACCTCCGTCAGCCGGCCGGGCGGCCCGTAGTGCTCCACGACCCGCTCGCCCGCGTGCTCGGCGACCAGCTCCGCGGGCGACCCGCGCGCGATGACCTTGCCGTGCGACATCAGCGCGCACTCGTCCGCCAGCCGCTCGGCCTCCTCGATGTAGTGCGTCGACATCAGCACCGTCGTCCCGCGCGACCGCAGCCCGTCGATCAGCCCCCACAGCTCCGCCCGGACCTGCGGGTCGAGGCCCACCGTCGGCTCGTCCAGCAGGACGAGCGCCGGCCGGTGCACCAGCCCGCGCGCGATCAGGAGGCGCCGGCGCATGCCGCCCGACAGGTCGTCGACCTTGGTGAGCTGCCGCTCGGTGAGGTGCGCGAGCGCCAGCGCGTCGTCCACGGCCTTGCGCCGCTCCCGCCGCGGCACCCGGTACAGGTGCGCGAACACCTCCAGGTTCTCGCGGGCGGTCAGCTCCTCGTCGAGGTTGTCCTGCTGCGGGACGACCCCCATCGCCGCCCGCGCGCGCTTGGACTGCGCGGGGACCTCGAACCCCAGCACCCGGATGCTGCCCTCGTCCGCCAGCGCCTGCGCGGTCAGCATCTTCATCGTCGTCGACTTCCCCGCGCCGTTCGGCCCGAGCAGCCCCAGGCAGCTCCCCGAGGGGACCTCCAGGTCCAGCCCGTCGACCGCGGTGAACGTCCCGAACCGCTTGACCACGCCGCGCAGGCTGATCGCCGCCGCCCCGGCCTCCCCCTCCTCGGCCGCGAGCTGCGCACGTTGCACCGTCATGCCGTCACCCTAGGTACCGGGGCCCGGCGAAACCCATCCATTTTTCTCGGGGTCCCCCGCCGCGCGCCCAGTAACCTCTTGGTGTGGACATCCCCCGCCGCCCCGGACAGGCGACCCGCGTGAGCGACCTGCGCGCCTCCGACGCCGATCGGGAGCGCGTCGCGGCGGTGCTCGGCGAGGCCCTCGCGGACGGCCGGCTCACCATGGAGGAGCACGCCGACCGCACCACCCGCGTCTACGCCGCGCGCACCCTCGGCGAGCTCACCGGCCTCACCGTCGACCTCAGCCCCGAGGAGGCCCAGCCGATCCTCGTCGACGACCGTCCGGTCTCGGTGTTCTTCGGCCGCGTCCGCCGCGACGGCCGCTGGGTCGTCCCGGTGAAGCTGCCTGTGCTCGCCCTCTTCGGCACCGTCGAACTCGACCTGCGCGAGGCCGTCCTGCAGCGCCGCCACATCGTGCTGGACTCGATGGTCCTCGCCGGGCGGGTCCGCCTCCTGGTCCCCGAGGGCGTCCGGGTGGACGTCACCGGACGCACCCTCCTCAGCACCCGAGAGGTCCGTACCCGTCCCGCCGCCGAGGGCCCGACGATCGAGATCGCCGGCACCCTCATTTTCGGCTCGGTGAAGGCCAGGGCGCCGAAGCGGACCCTCCGCCAGCGCGTCAAGGGCCGCCTGCGACGCTAGGCCCATGGACGATCTTCCGCCCCTCGAACTCGCCTTCCCCGGCCCCGAACGCGACCGCGGCGTGGCCGCGATCCTGAGCGGCGAGAAGACGGCCTTCACCGGCCTCCTCGAGATCCACGAGAAGGCCGGCGAACCGGTCCCCGCACCGGGCGACCGGTTCGCCGTCCTCGATTCCGACGGCCGTCCCGCCGCGACGATCGAGCTCACCGAGGTCCGCGTCGTCCCGATCGAGGAGATCGACGACGCCTACGCCCGCGCCGAGGGCCGGGGCTACGCCGGCGCCGCCGAATGGCGCGCCGACCACGAGCGCTTCTTCCGGAGCGAGGGCGTCGCGGAGTTCCTCGGGCACACGCCCGAGATCACCGACGGCACGCTCGTCGTGGCCCAGCACTTCCGCCGCCTGGCCCCCTGACGAGCGCCCGCTAGACCGCGCTGTCGAAGTTGATGGCGCTGTAGGCGCGGAGCTTGCTGAGCTGGTGCTCGCTGGAGATCGTGCGGATCGTGCCGCTGCGCGAGCGCATCACGAGCGAGTGCGTGACGGCCGTGCCCTTGCTGTAGCGGACGCCGTCGACGAGCTCCCCGTCGGTGATCCCCGTGGCCGCGAAGAAGACGTCGTCGGAGGTGACGAGGTCGTCGGTGGTCAGGACGCGGCCGAGCTCGTGCCCCGCGTCGATCGCCTTGCGCCGCTCCGCGTCGTCCTGCGGCCACAGCCGGCCCTGGATCACGCCGCCGAGCGCCTTGATCGCGCAGGCGGCGATGATCCCCTCGGGCGTGCCGCCGATGCCGAGGAGCAGGTCGACGCCGGTGCCCGGCCGGGACGCCATGATCGCGCCGGCGACGTCGCCGTCCAGGATGAACTTGATGCGGGCGCCGGTCTCGCGGACCTCCTTGACGATGCCCTCGTGGCGGGGCCGGTCCAGGATGCAGACCGTCACGTCGTGCGTGGACGACCCCTTGGCGCGGGCGATCGCGCGGATGTTGTCGGCGATGGGGCGCTCGATGTCGACGACGTCGGCGGCCTCCGGCCCGGTGACGAGCTTCTCCATGTAGAAGACCGCGGACGGGTCGAACATCGAGCCGCGCGGCGCGACCGACAGCACGGCGATCGCGTTGCTCATGCCGAGGGCGGTGAGCCGGGTGCCGTCCACGGGGTCGACGGCGACGTCGCACTCGGCGCCCGAGCCGTCGCCGACCTCCTCGCCGTTGTAGAGCATGGGCGCGTTGTCCTTCTCGCCCTCGCCGATCACGACGACGCCGCGCATCGACACGGTGTTGATGAGCTGGCGCATCGCGTTGACCGCGGCCCCGTCGGCGCCGTTCTTGTCCCCGCGCCCGACCCAGCGGGCCCCGGCCATGGCGGCGGCCTCGGTCACCCGGACCAGCTCCATCGCCAGGTTGCGGTCCGGCGCGGCCGGCTCGGTGGTCAGCGGGGAGGACACGGTGGTCTCTTCGGACATGACGGGGCGGCCCCTTCGTTCGGTGGTGACTCGGATTCTCCGGGGACCGGACGGCAGGCCACAAATTGGACCAGACCAGCCGGTGCGCCGGGGAGAGCCGCCCGCGTGCGCGGGTGGATTTGACCGTCACGCGGGCAAGGGATCGTTTCCCCGTGGGAAGAGGGCGTAATCTCAGGGCTCATGAGCAGCGACATCGACGTCTCGTCCGGCGGGGCGGCACAGGACGGGGGCGCGCGCGCCGCGGAGGCGCCCGCGCGGACCTCCGACCGCGGGGCCGCCACGCGCAGCGCCCTGCTGTCGGCCGCCCGGGACGTCTTCTGCGAGGCGGGCTTCGCGCAGGCCGCGGTGACCGACATCGTCGCCAAGGCGGGCGCCAGCGTCGGCAGCCTGTACCACCACTTCAACGGCAAGGCCGACCTGTACCTGACGCTGTTCGAGGAGTTCCAGGGCCGCCAGCAGGAGCGCACCCGCAAGGCGATCAGCGCGGTGCGGGACGCGGGCGAGGGCGACCCGATGCGGCAGTTCGTCGCGGGCGCCGGCGCTTACCTCGACGGCTGCCTGCGCGAGCGGGACGTCGCGCGGCTGTTCATCTCCGGCGACGGCCCGCCCGGGTTCGACCGGGTGATGCGCCAGCGGCTCAACAAGTGGGCGCGGCGGAACGCGGCGCTGTTCCACACCGCCGACGGCGGCGTGGACGAGGCGCTGGTCGTGGTGCTGACGGGCGCGATGGCGGGCGCGGTGTCGGAGATCTCGCTGATGGACGACGAGGACGCCGCGCGCACCCTCGCGGACGAGATCATGGGCATCGTCGGCACGATCAGCGACCCCCGTACGGAGCAGCCCTGACCGTGCGGGATCCTGGAGGGGTGACCGACAAGAGTCCCGCCTCCGCTCCGGAGGCCGCCGAGACCGCCTCCGGGTCCGAGCAGCCCGCCGCCGGCGAGCGGCCGCCCGCCGCGGAGCCGTCCGCAGCGGTGGAGCCGTCCGCGACGGAGGCGTCCGCTGCGCAGGACGCCGCGTCGAGCGAGGCCGAGGGCGGGTCCGCGCCGGCCGAAGGCGAGGGCGCCGCGGCCCCGCAGGCCGCGGGGCGTCCCGTGGTGAAGGTCAGCCCGGCCGTGTACAAGCGGTTGACCACCGGGCTCGGCGGGTTCACGATGGCGATGGGCGCGTGCCTGCTGCTGGTGCTGGCGATCTTCGTCATCACGCCGCGCGACAACAAGGAAGTGCTGCAGACCGTCGACTACTCGGCGCAGCTGTGGGCGCTGCGCAGCGACGCGCCCTACACGGCGTACGCGCCGGAGGGGCTGCCGCCGCACTGGCGGCCGACGTCCTCGCGCCTGAGCGGCCTGGACACGGGCGGCAAGCAGCCGGTCGCGTGGCATCTCGGGTTCGTCACGCCGAAGGGCGAGTACGCGGCGTTCGAGCTGAGCAACGAGAAGGCGGGGCAGTTCGTCCCGCGGATGGCCACCAGCAGCAAGCCGGTCGGCGAGCAGCAGGTCGGCGGCGCCGCCTGGACGAAGTACCACCGCAACGACAAGAAGGCGAACACGCTGGCGCGGACGCTGCCGGACGGGGTGAGCCTGGTGGTGACGGGCACCGCGTCGTACGAGGAGCTGGCGGTGCTGGCGGGCTCGCTGAAGCCGCAGCCCAAGCAGGGTGCGGGCCCGGCGCCGTCGGCGTCGCCCACCCAGGGGTCCTGACCCGGGCCGTCGGGCCCGCCCCGCGCGAGTGTCCTCCTACGGTCAGAACGGGGCCGGGGCTTCGCCGTCCTCCGGTCCCTGCATGGCGGCGGCGAGCCTGGCGCGCGCCCCCTCCAGCCACTCCTCGCAGACCGCGGCGAGCTTCTCGCCGCGCTCCCACAGGGCGAGGGACTCCTCCAGCGTCAGCCCGCCGGCCTCCAGGCGCTTGACGACGTCGGTCAGCTCGTCGCGGGCCTGCTCGTACGAGGGCTTGCGCTCGGTCGCGTTCTCTTCTGCCACTCGCCCAACTCTAGGGCTCTTCGCCGCCGGAGGCGGTGACGGCGAGGCGGCCGCCGGAGAGCCGGACGTGCAGGCGCTCGCCGTCCTTGACGTCGGCGGGGTCGCGCACGACGGCGTCGTCCTCGCGCTGGACGATCGCGTAGCCGCGGTCGAGGGTGGCGGCGGGGGAGAGGGCGACGAGCCGGGCGCGGGTGTGAGACAGCTCGTCGCCGGCCCGGTCCAGCGCGGACGCCACGCACCGGCGGGCGCGGTCGCGCAGCGCCAGGACCTGCTCGGACTGCCGTTCGATCTCCCGCACGGGGTCGGCGAGCGCGGGCCGCGACCGCACGTTCCTCAGCCAGTGCCACTCCCGCTCCAGGCCGCCCGCCAGGCAGCGGCGGCCGCGGTCGCGGAGCTGCCGGACGAGCTGGAGCTGCTCGCGCACGTCCGGGACGGCCTTCTTCGCGGCGTCGGTCGGAGTGGAGGCGCGGACGTCGGCGACGAGGTCGAGCAGCGGGCTGTCCTGCTCGTGCCCGATCGCGCTGATGACCGGGGTGCGGGCGGCGGAGACGGCGCGGACCAGCGCCTCGTCGGAGAACGGCAGCAGGTCCTCCATGGCGCCGCCGCCGCGGGCGATGACGATGACCTCGATCTCGGGGTCGGCGTCCAGCTTGCGCAGCGCCTCCATGACCTCGCCGACGGCGTAGGAGCCCTGGACGGCGGTGTTCTCGACGCGGAACGCGACGGCGGGCCAGCGGCGGCGGGCGTTCTGCAGGACGTCGTGCTCGGCGTCGGAGTCGCGGCCGCAGATCAGCCCGATCTTGCCGGGCAGGAACGGCAGCGGCCGCTTGCGCTCGGGGCGGAACAGGCCCTCGGACGCGAGCACCTGCTTGAGCCGCTCAAGCCGGGCCAGCAGCTCGCCGACGCCGACCGGGCGGACCTCGATGGCGCTGAGCGAGAACGTCCCGCGGTTGATCCAGAAGTCGGGCTTGGCGTGCACGACGACGCGGGCGCCGTCGGTGACGGCGGGCCCGGCGGCCTCGAACACCCCGCGCGGCCCGACGACGCGCACCGACATGTTCGCGACGGGGTCGCGCAGCGTCATGTAGACCGTCCCGCCGCGGGCGTTGAGGTCGGTGATCTGGCCCTCGACCCAGATCCGGCCGAGCCGGCCGATCCAGCCGCCGACCGCCTGCAGGACGGTCCGCACGGGCACGGGGGCCTCGGCCGTCGTCTCCATCGCCATGCCCCGCAGCCTACGGGCGGCGGGAACGCGGCGGCGTGTGACGGACGAGACATGCCGGACCGCTTTGATGCTTAGCCACACTAACTTAGACTGACTAAGTAACTCCGAGGAGAGCAGACCGTGACCGTTTCCGAGAGCGCGCTGGCCGAGCAGCTCAACCGCAGCCTGCGGCACATCGTGCTGATGCTGCGCCGCGCCACCGCCGACCAGGCGATCACCAGCCAGCAGCTGTCGGTGCTCGGCTCGCTCGAGCCGGGGCCGCGCCGGATGACCGAGCTCGCCGCCGAGCACGGCGTCCGGCTCCCCACCATGACCGCGCAGATCAACCGGCTGGAGCGCGACGGCCTGGTGGAGCGCGGCCGGGACGGCTCGGACGCCCGCGTCGTCACCGCCGCGCTCACCGCGGCGGGCCGCGAGCGGCTGGCCGCCGGGCGCGCGCAGCGCATCGGCTTCCTGGCCGAACGGTTCGCGGGGCTGACGGACGAGGAGCGCGCGGCGGTCGCCGCGGCGCTGCCCGCCCTCGACAAGCTCTTCGCCGCTCCTTGATCCCCTAAAGGGAGGTTCTCCATGCACGCTCGGCCCTCGTCGACCACGAAGGGCGGCGGCATCCTCAGGCAGCCGATGTCGGTGTGGGCCACCGCCTTCGCCGCCGTCGTCGCCTTCATGGGCATCGGGCTCGTCGATCCGATCCTGCCCGCGATCGCCAAGAACCTGTCGGCGACGCCGAGCCAGGTGTCGCTGCTGTTCACCAGCTACTTCCTGATCACCGCGGTGGCCATGCTGATCACCGGCTGGGTGTCCAGCCGGATCGGCGGCAAGAGGACGCTGATGATCGGGCTCACCCTCGTGGTGCTGTTCGCCGCGCTCGCCGGCACGTCCGACACCGTCGGCCAGCTCGTCGGCTTCCGGGCCGGCTGGGGCCTCGGGAACGCGCTGTTCGTCGCCACCGCCCTCGCCGTCATCGTCGGCGCCGCGTCCGGCGGCGCCGAGAAGGCCATCGTCCTGTACGAGGCCGCGCTCGGCCTCGGCATCTCGCTCGGCCCGCTCGTCGGCGCGCTGCTCGGCGACATGAACTGGCGGTTCCCGTTCTTCGGCACCGCGATCCTGATGGCCGTCGGCTTCCTGCTGATCAGCACGCTGCTCAAGGCGCCGCCGAAGCCCGCCGAGAAGACCCGGCTGAGCGCGCCGATCCGCGCCCTCGGGCACGGCGGGCTCGCCACCACCGCGTTCACCGCGCTGTTCTACAACTACGCGTTCTTCACCGTCCTCGCCTTCACCCCGTTCGTGCTCGGCATGAGCGCGCACGGCATCGGCCTGGTGTTCTTCGGCTGGGGCGTGATGGTCGCGCTGGCCTCGGTGTTCGGCGCGCCCGCGCTGCAGCGCCGCGTTGGAACGGTCCGGGTGATGTACCTCGGGCTGGCCCTGCTGGTGCTCTTCCAGCTCGGCCTCGCCTTCTTCGGGCACGACGGGATCATCATCTGCACGATCCTGTCCGGCATCCCGATCGGGCTGAACAACACCGCGTTCACCGAGGCGGCGATGGAGGTCTCCGACAATCCGCGGCCCGTCGCGTCCGCCGGGTACAACTTCGTCCGCTGGATGGGCGGGGCGCTCGCCCCCTACTTCGCCACCAAGCTGGCCGAAGAGGTCAACCCGCACCTGCCCTACGTCGTCGGCGCCGCCTGCTGCGCCGTCGCGATCGGCATCCTCGCGGCGCGGCGCCGCCACATGGCGCCGCTGGAGCGCGTCGACATCGACCACGCCTTCCAGGACGAGCCGCTCCCCGTCCAAGCCTGACGAGCGGCATCACCTGCACGATCACCCGCGTGGCGGCCCGCCCTCCCGGCAGTGCCGCCGCGCGGGTGCCCGCATGCTCAGCCCGGTTCCGGCACCGCGAACGGACGGTTCGCGGCCGCCCAGCGGGCCGCCGGAACGAACGCGACCGCCGTCACCAGGAACACCGCCCCGAAGACGGCCCAGCCCGCCATGCCGTGGCGCAGCGCCGTCTGCGTGACGACCAGCGGGCCCAGCAGCACCCCGGCCGCGAAGCCGCTGTTGAAGACGCCCTGGTAGACGCCGTGCGCGCGCTCGTCCGCCAGCTCGTAGCTGAGCGCCCAGGTGCCCGCCGCGCACAGCACCTCGCCGACCGTCTGGACCGCCAGCGCCGCCAGGATCAGCAGCGACGCCGTCCACGGGTCCGGCCCCTTGGCCAGCCCGAACAGCAGGCAGCCGACCGCCATGAGCGTCCCGGCGCGCAGGCACGCCCGGGCCGCGACCCGCGGGTCCTCGGCGCCGCGGCTCATCCGCACCTGCAACGCGACGACCATGGCCGTGTTCAGCACCAGGCAGGCCGAGACGAGCAGCCGCGGCGCGTGCGTGTCGCGCGTCACCCACAGCGGCACGCCGACCTCCAGGATCCCCTGCTGCAGCACCAGCACCCCGGCCAGCACGGTGATGACCAGGTACGGGACGTCGCCCAGCGCGGCGAGACCGGCGCCGCCGGACGAGGCGTCCCGCGCCGGACGCTCCGCCGGGACCCGCGTCAGCAGGAGCGCCGCCGCCGCGAACGTCACCGCGTCGAGCACCACGATCGTCCGGTACGCGGCCGGGGTGTCCGCGACCAGCGCCAGCGACGCCAGCGCCGCCCCCACGCCCACGCCGGTGTTGGTCATCATCCGCAGGAACGCCCGCCCGGGCATCCGCAGCTCCGCGGGCAGCGCGTGCGCGACCAAGGCGTTGCGGACGGCGCTCGCGCCCCGGTCCAGGAACGTGACGCCGCAGATCAGCGGCACCGCCGACCAGAACGAGTGCACCTGCGTGTAGCCGAGGATCAGCACCCCCTCCGCGCCCAGCAGCGCCACCACCGTCGGACGCGCCCCGAACCGGTCGGCGACCCGGCCCATCGGCACCCCCGCCGCGATGCCGAACACCCCGCCCAGCGCCAGCGCGACGCCGACCTGGGACGGCGACATGCCGACCGCGCGGGTGAACAGCAACGCGCTCGTGGTCATGAACAGGCCGTTGCCGAGCGTGTTGACCAGCATCGCCGCGGACAGCACCCGGATCACCGGATGCCGCGCCAGGCTCGCCACGCCCGGGGCCCGGGAGGAGGTCGTCGTCATACGCCCATCCCAGCCGTGCGGCCCGCCGGCGGGAATGGATTTACGCTATTACTCAATGTATGAGTTCAGGCTCGGCGTCCAGGACCTCGCCGAGACGTCGTTCGGGATGTCGCCCCTGTTCGAGCTGGTCTTCAGCCTGCGCCCGCGCCTGTTCCCGGCCAAGCACCCCGAGCACCTGCCCTGGGTACGCGAGACCGCCGCCGCGTACGCCCGGCTCGACACCGGGCTGCTGGACGTCCTGCACGCGCCGCACGGCTGGATCCCGGACTTCCTCACCCCGCGCCCCGCCGGCATCGGCGCCGGGATCGCCGACGACCTCGCCGTGCTGCGGAAGACGCCGCCGGACGTCGTCCGGCACGACATCGCCGCCGCCTACCGGCACGTGCCCGTCCCGCCGGTGCTGAGCGGCGACCCGGCGGCCCTGCTCGACCGGATCTGCACGGCGTTCGAGGCGTACTGGGACGCCTGCGTCGAGCCGTACTGGACGCGGATGCAAGCCGTCCTGGAGGCCGACCTCGTGCACCGGGCGCGGCGGCTGACCCTCGGCGGGGCCGCGGCGCTGTTCGCCGAGCTGGACGACCGGATCACCTGGACGCCCGGGCTCGTCCGGCTCGCCGTCCCCTCCGGGCTCGCGCCCGAACGCGCCGTGGACGTCGCCGGGCGCGGGCTCGTCCTCGTCCCGTGCCTGTTCGTGCGCGGCGCGATCACCATGATCGACGAGCAGGGCCCGCCGCCGCTGATCTGCTACCCCGCCCGCGGCCGCGGCGCGATCTGGGAGCACACCGTCCCGGCGGGGCCGGCCGCGCTCGCCGCGCTCGTCGGCGCGCGCCGCGCGGAACTGCTGGTCATGCTGGCCGCGCCCGCGTCCACCACGGAGATCGCCCGGCGGCTCGGCGTCACGCCCGGCGCGGTCAGCCACCACCTGACCGCCCTGCACGCCGGGGGCCTGCTGAACCGCACCCGCGCGGGGCGGTCCGTCCTCTACATGCGCAGCCCGCTGGGAGACCGGCTCATCCGCTGACGGCCACCCCCGGGCATGCGCGAGGCCCGCCCGGAACCAGGCCGGACGGGCCTCGACGCGCGCGCTCCGGATCAGTTCAGCCCGTTGAGCTTGGCGATCCGGTTCTCGTACATCTGGATCACTTCGGGGCGGGCGGCGTGCTTGCGCTCGTACTCGCGCAGCAGCTTCACCTGGTCCGCCGACAGCCCGCGCAGCCGCGCGCGCAGCTGCGGCAGCGTGGCCGCGTCGTAGTCCGGCACCGGCAGGCCCTCAGCGGCCTTCGCGGCCTCCGCCGGCGCGGCCGGCCGCAGCTCCGGCTTCGGCTCGAACGGCCCCGCCTCCTCGGCCTTCTCCGGCTTCGGAGCGGGCGTCGGGTCGGCCTCCGGCACCGGGTTCGGAGCCGGCTCCGCCTGGGCCTCCGGCTCCGGACGCGGCTCGGCCGGCTTCGGCTCCGGCGCCGGCTCGGCGACCGGAGCGTCGTCCTGGACGGGCTTCGCGGCGGGCTTCGCACCCGGCTTGCCGACGGAGATCTCCCCGTCGGCCGCCCGGCGCTGCGCCGTCCGCGCCGTCCCGCGCTCCGCCGCCGGCCTGGCCGGCCGGGTGCGGGCCCGCGGCCGCGGCTCCGGCTCGGGCTCCTCCCCGCGGACCGTCTCCACGACCTTCCCGACGACCTTCTCCGCGGTGTGCCGGACGTCGTCGCGCAGCCGGCCGATCACCGGGCCGACGCCGTCGCCCTCGGTGATCTCCTTGTAGTCGCGGGTCATCCGGTCGCCGAGCAGGAGCGCCCGGCCCACACCGAACATGGCCAGCCGGACGGCGTGCAGCGGGAGATCGCGGACCTGCTCGCCCACCGCGTCCTGGACCTGCTGCTTGAGGCGGCGCGGCGATCTCGTCATGGTCATTCCTCTTCCTGCCGTCCTGTCACGCACATGCGGCAATCGTCTTCTCGTGTCTCACTCTGCCCCATGGGTGCGAGCAGGGTCACCCCGGGTTAATGGAATTCTGTCCAAAAGCCGCGTGGAGTGGATCACACAGCGGGCTTCACCTGACCATTACCCCTTTCCGCGCGGCTCTCCCGCGCCCCGGCGCGCCGCGTCCCGCGCTGCACGGCGAGCGCGGGGCGGCTCGTACGATGGGGGCATGACCGCCAACAGCCAGCGCCGTGTCCTGCTCGCCAAGCCGCGTGGTTACTGCGCGGGCGTCGACCGCGCCGTCCAGACGGTCGAGATCGCCCTGGAGAAGTACGGGGCGCCGATCTACGTCCGCAAGCAGATCGTGCACAACGTCCACGTCGTCAAGACGCTGGAGGAGCGCGGCGCGATCTTCGTGGACGAGACCGAGGAGGTCCCCGAGGGCGCCATCGTGGTGTTCTCCGCGCACGGCGTCGCGCCCGTCGTCCACGACGAGGCCCGCGGCCTGAACCTGCGCACCATCGACGCCACGTGCCCGCTGGTCACCAAGGTCCACAAGGAGGCCGTCCGGTTCGCCGCGCAGGACTACGACATCCTGCTGATCGGCCACGAGGGCCACGAGGAGGTCATCGGCACCACCGGCGAGGCGCCCGACCACATCCACCTCGTCGACGGCCCCGACGACGTCGCCAACATCACCGTCCGCGACCCCGAGCGGGTCGCCTGGCTGTCGCAGACCACCCTGTCGGTGGACGAGACGATCGCCACCGTCGACAAGCTCCGCGAGCGGTTCCCCAAGCTGATGGACCCGCCGTCCGACGACATCTGCTACGCCACCCAGAACCGGCAGACCGCCGTCAAGGAGATGGCCGCGCAGTCCCAGCTCGTCATCGTGGTCGGCTCCACCAACTCCTCCAACTCCGTCCGGCTGGTCGAGGTCGCCAAGGAGCACGGCGCCGACGACGCCCACCTCGTCGACTACGCCGAGCAGATCGACCCGGCCTGGCTGGACGGCGTCGACGTCGTCGGCGTCACCAGCGGCGCCTCCGTCCCGGACGAGCTCGTCCAGGGCGTGCTGGCGTGGCTGGCCGAGCGCGGCTTCGGCGAGGCGGAGGAGATCGAGTCCGTGCAGGAGAGGATGCGCTTCTCCCTGCCGAAGGAGCTCCGCAAGGACCTGCGCGTCACGCCCGTCTAGCCGTCGCTCAGTCCTCAGTCCTCAGTCGACGTCGCCGTGGTGCAGGCGGCGCTCGGCGGTCGTGGTGGGGGACTCGTCCCAGCGGACGGGGTTCTCGTTGTCCTCCTTCTCGAACAACCGGACCCCGACCAGCTTGCCGCGCAGCTCCCGCACGTTCGCCGGCAGCCCGCGGACCATCGTGATCACCAGCACCAGCACCGTGCCGAAGAACAGCCACGGCGCCGTCGCCGCCAGCGACGTCAGCAGCCCGACGGTGAGCGCGCGCAGCAGCGAGCCGTGCCCGAGCGCGGACGCGATCTCCGCGAGGACGGTCGCGAAGAAGAACACCAGCGGCGGGCTCACCGCGATCGTCAGCAGGTCCGCCGGGCGGGTGGCGAACGCGGCCAGCGCGCACGCGATCGCGAAGCCCGCGCCGGCCAGCAGCGGGACGCCGAGCCACCGCGACAGCAGCGCGCACACCAGGCCCGCCCCGAACATGACGACGACGCCGCCGCGCCCGGTGAGCGCGATCGCGCCCGCCCCGCCGGCGGCGTGCGAACGCGGCGCGGAGCCGGCGCGCTGACGTCCCACTGGACCCCCTGAAGCCGGCGAGGCGCCGCCCGGCGCGTCGCTTGCCGTCGATGGGCTCATGGCCACCTCTCTCGCCGATCATCCTGATCAGGGATGGCCCGTCCGCCGAAACCTACCGGTTCCGACGCGGCGTCGGGCCGAGGTCGCTCGTCATCGCCGGGGGCCCCGCGACCGGAGAGCCCCCGGTCGTTAGGACGGTCCTCATGCGCCGTCAGTTCGGCCGCGGAGAGCGCGCGCGGGCTCTCTTCCACCGGCTGGGGGCCGTCCAAGGGCTCCTCTACGACGCCCAGCTCGTTCAGCTTGCGGGCGCTGACCAGCACCCGCGTCTCCAGGGAGCCGACCGTCCGGTTGTAGGACTTGATGGCGCCGGTAAGGGCGCGGCCCAGCTCGTCCACGTGCTGGCCCATCGTGCCGAGGCGCTCGTACAGCTCCTTGCCCAGCTCGAACACGGCGCGGGCGTTGCGCGACAGCGCGGCCTGCTGCCACGCGTACGACGCCGTCCGCAGCATGGTGATCAGCGTGGTGGGCGTCGCGATGTGGACGCGGCGCCGCATCGCGTGCTCCAGCAGCCCCGGATCGCGGTCCAGCGCGGGCGCGAGGAACGCCTCGCCGGGGATGAACAGCACGACGAACTCCGGCGCCGGGCTGAACGCCTGCCAGTACGACTTGGCGGCGAGCCGGTCGACGTGGTCGCGCAGGTGCCGGGCGTGCGCGTCCAGCCGGACCGGGTCGCCGGTCTCGGCGGCCTGCAGGTACGCGGCCAGCGACACCTTCGAGTCGACGACGATGCTCTTGCCGCCGGCCAGCCGGACCACCATGTCGGGGCGGACCGTCCCGTTCGCGGTGGCCGCGCTCGCCTGCTCGTCGAAGTCGCAGTGGTGCGTCATCCCGGCGAGCTCCACGACGCGCCGCAGCTGCAGCTCGCCCCACCGGCCGCGCGCCTCCGGCCGCTGCAGCGCCCGGACGAGCCCCTGCGTCTCCCGCCGCAGCTGGTCGGAGCTCTGCCGGACGAAGTCGACCTGCTTGGCGAGCATCGCGTGCGACTCGCGGCGGCCCGTCTCCACCTCGCGGAGCTGCTCCTCGACCTTGGAGAGGGTCTCCTTCAGCGGCGCGACCAGGTGCTCGACGGCCTGCTGGCGGCGCTGCAGCTCGCCCGCCGCCTCGACGCCCGCCGCCTTCAGCCGCGCGTCCGCCAGCTCCAGGAACCGCTGGTTGCTGGCGTCCAGCGCCTTCGCCGACAGGTTCTCGAAGTGCTCGGCCATCCGGCCCTCGGCGTAGGCGAGCTTCTCCTCCGCCGCCCGCGCCCGCGCGATCAGCGCGCCCTGCCGGCTCGTCGCGAGCGCGTACCCGGCGACGACGCCGAAGACGGCGCCGACGAGAAGTCCGGCGAACAGCGCGAGGTCCATTACTTCATCGTGACAGCGGACTCGCGAAGCGCGACCACGACGCGCCGGAATGCCCGCCGGAACGGACAATCGGTTCGCTATTCCCCCCTGTCGGCCTACTGCTCCCCAACGCTCCCGGGGCGGAGCCGCCGCTCCGGGGCGTCCGGGCAGCCCGGCGGGTCCGCGGGGTCCGTAAACTTGACGGCCGTGAGCCTCTCCATCGGAATCGTCGGGCTGCCCAACGTCGGCAAGTCCACCCTCTTCAACGCGCTGACCAAGAACGACGCGCTGGCCGCCAACTACCCGTTCGCGACCATCGAGCCCAACGTCGGCGTCGTCGGGGTGCCCGACCCGCGGCTCGGCGTGCTGGCCGAGCTGTTCGGCTCCCAGAAGACCATCCCGGCGACGATGGAGTTCGTCGACATCGCGGGCATCGTCAAGGGCGCGTCCGAGGGGCAGGGCCTCGGCAACAAGTTCCTCGCCAACATCCGCGAGACCAACGCGATCTGCCAGGTGATCCGCGCCTTCGAGGACCCCGACGTCACGCACGTGGACGGCGACGTCGCGCCGTCCCGCGACATCGAGACGATCAACACCGAGCTGATCCTCGCCGACCTCCAGACGATCGAGAAGGCGCTGCCGCGTCTCGACAAGGAGGCCCGGACGAAGAAGGACAAGGAGAAGCTCGCCGTCGTCGACGCCGTCAACGCCGCGCAGAAGCTGCTCGACGACGGCATCACGCTGTTCGCGGGCGCCGAGAAGGCCGGCATCGACCTGGCGCTGCTGCGCGAGCTGCACCTGCTCACCGCCAAGCCGTTCCTCTACGTCTTCAACCTCGACGAGGGCGAGCTGACCGACGAGGCGCTGCGCGGCCGGCTCCGCGACCTGGTCGCGCCCGCCGAGGCGATCTTCCTGGACGCCAAGATCGAGGCGGAGCTGATCGAGCTGCCCGACGACGAGGCGCTCGAACTGCTGCAGGGGATGGGGCAGGAGGAGTCCGGGCTGTCGCAGCTCGTCCGGATCGGGTTCGCGACGCTCGGCCTGCAGACGTACCTGACCGCCGGCCCCAAGGAGTCGCGGGCCTGGACGATCCGCAAGGGCGCGACCGCGCCGGAGGCCGCCGGCGTCATCCACACCGACTTCCAGCGCGGCTTCATCAAGGCCGAGATCGTCTCGTTCGGCGACCTCACCGACGCCGGGTCGATGGCCGCCGCCCGGACCGCGGGCAAGGTGCGCATGGAGGGCAAGGAGTACGTGATGCAGGACGGCGACGTGGTCGAGTTCCGCTTCAACGTCTGAGCCGCGCCCTCCTCGCCGCAGGCCCCGCCGGTCCGGCGGGGCCTGTCGTGCGTCCGGGGGCTTGTGTGATCTGCGATACAGGTGTTGCATGTGGGGCCACACCCCCACCGCTAGGCGTTCTGTGCCGATATGTCGCATAGTCGACACTTTGCCGGATTCCTTCGGGAACAGATTGCGGTCGGAACGGTCACCCGGTAACCAAGCAACTGCCGAGTCGTGCCGCTTGCCGGAAACCTGGTCAGGCGCACCGTTCGGAGCCTTGGATAGGGGATCGTCACCGTTTGGCAATCTTCCCCGTTCCTGTTGAGCTGGATTGCATTATCCGCAACCGCGTGCCGGGGGTGTGCTTCGCCGCGATGCGCTGGAACAATTGACGCTCGTGGTTACGCTGGGCCCGGGTGGGGCTCGGAAAGGACCACCCGCAACAGGACCCAGGCAACAGACCGCGCCGACCGGGGGCGAGGCGCGAGCGGAGGCAGGATGGCTCGCAGGTCGGCCGTAGGACGCGGCCGTGACACGGCCGTGGTCGAGGAGACGGCGGCGCCCGCGGCGCTCGCCGCGTCCGCCGACCCGTGGGACGCGCCCGCGCCCGAACGGCGCCGCGGCCGCTCCGGCGGGTCCGGCGGCCGCCCGCGCGGCGGCGGCCGCTGGGGCGGCTCCGGCGGCCGCTGGTGGGTGTGGCTCGGCCGCGCCGTGCTGTGGGCCCTCATCCTCGTCATCCTCGTCAACGGGATCCGCGCCCCCTTCGAGCGCTTCACCGCCAAGGGCGGCGACACCGCCGGGACCGGTACCGCCAAACCCGGAAAGGGCACCGGATTCCCCAGCAGCGCCGCCGGCGCCTTCGCCCTCCAGTTCGCCAACGTCTACCTCAACTACGACCAGAAGAACGCCGCCGCCCGCGAAGCGCAATTGCGCACCTTCCTGCCCGAGGGTGCCGACGCGCAATTCGGCTGGAACGGCGTCGGCACTCTGCAGGTCCAGTCCGTCCAGGTCGCCGGAGTCGACGCCCGCGACGCCCACGACGGCACCGTCACCCTGCTGGCGCGCACCGCCGACAAATGGCTGCGCCTGTCCGTCCCCGTCTACGCGGCCAACGGCGGCGCGCTCGTCATCTCCGGACGCCCCGCGCTGCTCCCCCCGCCGACCAAGGCCGCGCTGCCGCAGGGCGGCGTCCAGGACCGCGACACCGCCGTCGAGACCGCGCTCCAGCCCGTCCTCAGCACCTTCTTCCAGGCGTACGCGTCCGGTGACCAGGCCACCCTGTCGCGCTTCGCCGACGGCACGCCCATCGCGGGCCTCGCCGGCTCCGTCACCTTCGTGCAGGTCAAGGAGGTCGTCGCGCCCAAGGGAGCCGCCGACGAGCGCACCGTCACCGCGACCGTCGGCTGGCAGCTGCCCGGCGCCGCCGGCTCCGGGGGCGGCGGCGAACTCGACCAGGCGTACCAGCTCAGCATGGTGAAGAAGGGTGCGAACTGGTACGTCAGAGACATCCGCGGCACCACGGAGCCGAACGCATCATGACCGCAACCCCCACGACATCCGCCGTCCCAGAGAGGTGATCAGTCGATGCTGCACCACATCATGGCGTCGATTCCGCACGAGGTCTGGGCGGAACCGCAGAAGAACGACGAACTCAACACCGGCAATCTCGCCGACTGGCTGCGCAACATCTTCGGCCCGCTCTTCCTCGTCATCGTCTCCATTGTGGCGATCTTCTTCCTGTTCACCCGCGAGATCACGCGCTTCGTCCAATTCATCGTGCTGGCGATAGGAATCGGAGTCGTCTTCTACGTGCCGAACATCATCGAGACGACGGCCCGGGCGATCGCCAAGGCCCTCGGCGTGGACGTCACCTGACCACGCGGAGGTCGGCAGGCGGCACTGTGCTCGCGCAGTTAGGGGAGTAGGGGCGTGGATCTACCCACGTACACGAACATATGGCGCATCGAGAAGCGGCTGTACAAGCTGTACGACCTGCGGCTTCCGATGCCGCTGCCGCTGGTCCAGATCGGTGTGTTCCTCGGCGTGTTCGTGCCCTGGATCCTGCTGCTGAGGTTCGCCGGGATCCCGTTCAAGTCCCCCTGGCACGTGCTGTACATCGTCCCGCCCGGCGTGCTGACCTGGCTCGCGACCCGGCCCGTCATCGAGGGCAAGCGGCTCACCGAACTGCTCCTCTCCCAGACCCGCTACCTCGCCGAACCACGCACCTGGTGCCGCCTCACCCCGATCCGCGAACCCCGCGAGGTCGTCGTCGTCGCCCGCGTCTGGCGCCGCGCCGAGGCCCCCGCCCCGGTCGCCGCCCCCGAGCGCGCCGCGGTCAAGTCCCGCCGCAAGGCCCGCAAGGCCGCCGCCGCCGAGCCCGTCGCCGTCCCGGCCGCCGTCCCCGCCGCGGCGCCCATGGTCGCGGGCCCCGCCATCGCCGACGGGCCCGTCCCTCTCGCCGACTACGCCGCCCAGTACGAGGCCCCCGCCGCCAAGCCCTGGCGCCGCACCGACCGCGACATCTCCCACGAGGACGACGTCCAGCTCGAACGCCCCCCGGCGACCCCCCGCCTGGAGGTCCCCCCGCCACCCCCTCCGCCCCCAGCCCCGGCCCCGGCCGCCCCCGGCACCGCTACCGGCAAGCGCGGCCTCGCCTCCGGCGTCCGCCGCCCCGGCGCGTCCCCCGAGGTCTGGCCCGCCGTCCCCCCGGCGACCCGGCCCGACATCCCCCACCAACCCGCCGCCCCCGCCTCCTTCGGACACCCCCCCGCCCCGCCGGTCCTCCCGTCCGCCACCCTCGCGCAACCCGCCGGTACACCGCAGGTGAGCTCCGCGTCCAGCGGACCGGAAGCGGCCGGGAAGCCCGCCGTTCCGGCACCGCCCGCTGACGCCGGGCGCGCGGCCACGGCGTCCAACGAGCCCGCCGCCCCGCGAGGCGTGGACGGAGAGGCCGGGCAGGCGCGCCCCACGCCCCAGCCCGCGAACCACGGTGCCCCCGCCAGGCCGGACGCCGATGCCGCCGAAGACGAGCGCGCGGCTGCGGCGACGAGCAAGGCCACTCCCGCACACCCCGCCGACATCGCCAATGCCGAAACGGGCGCCGGCACGCCCGCCTCCAACACACGCGGCGAGCGCGTTCCGTCGGCGGAACGCGGCGACGCGACCAAGAAGAACATCGACGAAAGCACCGCCGCAGCGAGCCCAGCCGATGAGGCGGCCGAGGACGTGTCCGCCGCGGACCTCCGACCGGCCACCGGCGCCGCTCCTGCGGAGAGGCCACAGGTGGTTTCGCCCTGGCCCGCGACGGCGCGGCCGGACGGGGCGCGCGGACGTCCTGCCGGGGCGCGGGGACGGCGCGGGGCCGAGCCGTCTGGCGGGGAGCCCGGCGACAAGAAGGTGGCCGGGTGGAGGTCGACGGCGCCGCGTCGGACGCCCGCCGTGCCGCCGGCGCCGCGCCCCGCGCAGACACAGGGCGAGACGCGCCCGGACGTCCCCCGGCAGGTGCCGCAGCGAGGGACGGGCGCCCCCGCCCAGCAGCAGCCGACCCGCCCGCCGGCGCCGACGCGCCCGGACATCCCGATGCAGAGCCCGCCCGCAGCACACCCCACACCCGCTACACCCGCTGCCTCTGCTGCGCCTGCGATGCCCCCCAAGCCCCCGGCACCGGGCACGCCTCCGGCGCCCGGCGCGCCTGCGGCACCGGGTGCGCCTGCGGCGCCTGGCGCGTCTGCGGTTCCTTCCGCGCCTGCGGCGCCCGGTGTGCCTACGGCGTCTGGTGCGTCTGTGGTGCCCCCAGCGTCTGCGGCGGCGGGGGCGGCTGGGGTGCCTGGTGCGCCTGCGGCGTTCGGGCAGCGGGGCGAGGAGAACGAGTGGCGGCCTGCCAAGCAGGAGCGGGACGCCGCGACGCCGCCGCGCCTGGAGGCGCCGCGGCCGTGGTCCAAGGGGCTGTCGAAGCCGCTGCGCCCGGCGCCCGGGGAGGGCGCGCCGTGGCCGTCCGTCCCCGAGCCGGGGCCGGCGCCGGAGGCGTACCCGGAGGTGCCGCCGCAGGGCGTGCCGATCCCGCCGGCGCCGCCGCAGCCCGTGGAGGAGGAGGCGCCGCCGCGCGAGGTGCGGTCGCAGCCGCAGTCGCCGGTGCGGCCGAGGCCGCTGCCGCCGCCCCCGGCGCCGCCGGCGTCCGGTCCGGCGATCACGCCGCCGGGGCCGGACCACGAGGTCACCACCGGCGGGCTGCGCAGGCTCATCCAGGCCGTCGGCGGCGGGCACGGCGAGGTCGACGCCGAGTACGAGCAGCGGCTGCAGCAGCCGTTCCACGGCACGCGCCACGTGGTGGTCCTCGGGTGCACCGGCGGCGCGGGGCAGACCGTCACCTCGCTGATGCTCGGGCACACGTTCGCGCAGCACAACGGGGAGCCGGTCGTCGCGATCGACGTGAACCCGGGTCCCGGCGCGCTGGCGCGGCGGACGCGCAGCGAGACCAACGAGACGCTGACCTCGCTGATCACGCGCGCCGACCAGGTCGGCAGCCTCACCGCGATGCGCCGCTACACCTCGCAGGCCAAGTCCGGCCTCGACGTCATCGCGGCCGGGAAGAACCCGCTGCAGGCCCTCGACGACCGCGACTACGCGCTCGCGATCCGCACGATCGACAAGTTCTACTCGGTGACGCTGCTGGACACCGCGGCGGCGATCGTCGCCCGGGTCCTGCCGTACGCCGACCAGATCGTGCTGGTCGCGCCTGCCAGCGCGGACGCGCCGCGCGCGGTGGCGATGACGTTCGAGTGGCTGGACGGGCACGGGTACGAGGAGTTGCGGTCCCGCGCCGTCACGGTCATCAACGGGGTGTCGCGCCGCAGCATGGACGACGTCGAGCAGGCGGAGGCCGTCGCGCGCGGCCGTTGCCGTGCCCTCGTGCGGATCCCGTGGGACGATCACCTCAGCATGGACCGCGCGCCGCGCAACGAGCTGAAGTCGTTGCGCGCGCCGACGCGCCGTGCCTATCTTGCCCTCGCCGGTGTGGTCGCCGGCGGGTTCACCGTCGTGCCCGAGCGTTACCAGGAGCTTCAGCAGGAGCAGGAGGCCACCCGATGAGCGCCCCTCGCGGGCACCGAGCCGGCCGGACGGGCGCGAGCGTGGCGGGCGCGCCTGCCGATGATGTCCGCCCGGACGGTGAACACTCTCCCCGCCAGCCCTTCGCAGCCGCATGCCGATCGGGAGAATCATTGGTCAGGACCAGGGTCGGGAGGACGGCATGAGCAAGGCCAGCCGGCTGGCCGTGCGGTACTTCGACGACCGCGTGCTGCTCACCGACAACGCGGCTTGGGCGTACTTCCGGCTGCCGACGGTGTCCTATGAGTTCACCACCGGTGAGGAGCGGGAGGCGCTCGCCACCAACATCACGATCGCGCTCGCCGGGATCCGGATGCAGGACGCCGAGGTGCACCTGCGGATCGCGCACCGGACGTATCCGGCGGCGGAGTGGGCGCTGGCGCTGGACAGGACGTCCGACGGTGGCGCCGGGTGGCGGGAGTACCTCGAGGAGACCTACGCGCACGTGTGGGCGAAGGACTTCTGGTCCAAGGAGGTCTACCTCGGGGTGCGGCTCGGGCCGCGCGGGATGGGCGCGCACCTGTCCGGCGGGGTGGTGTCGCAGCTCCTCGGGTTCTACAAGCGCAGCGAGAAGGTCCTCGGCGTCAACGACGACGCGATCGACAAGCGGGAGATCGGCCGCTGGACGGAGCAGGCCGAGCGGATCGGCCGGGCCCTCGGCGGTTCCGCGCTGTACGCGCGGCACGCCACGTCCACGGAGGTGGCATGGCTGTTCCAGCACGCGGTGACGGGGTCGCTGGCCGATCCGCCGCCGTCGGCGGTGCCGCGCCGGACGTGGGGGAAGGGCGAGATCGAGTCGCTGGTCGAGGGCGCGATCCACAACGGCCGCTCGTACCTGCGGATCGAGCAGCCGAACTTCACCGGCGCGGGCGGCGGCGCGACGGCCGCCTCGTATGTCGCGTACCTGTCGTTCGCCCGGTTCCCGGACATGATGCCGTTCCCCGACGGCGAGCCCTGGTTCCACTACGCGGACGCGCTGCCGTTCCCCGTGGAGATCAGCGCCCGGATGAAGCTGATCCCGCCGGCGAAGGCGTCCAAGGACGTCTCGCGGAAGCTCGCGCACGCCCGCGACATGGACCAGCACATCCGGGAGGCGGGAGCGGAGGCGCCGATCGCGCTCGCCGAGCAGATCGACGCGGCGCGGATGCTGGAGCACGGCATCACCAAGGAGCGCCTCCCGTTCGTGTACGGGTGGCACCGGCTGATCGTGTCCGCGCCCACCGATGACCTGCTCGCGCAGCGGGTCGACGCCGTCGTCGAGCACTACCGCGACATCGGCATCGACGTCGTCAACTCCACCGGCGACCAGTTCTCGCTGTTCCTGGAGTCGCTGCCCGGCGACCAGATCCGGCTGAACGCCTACGCGCAGCGGCAGCCGCTGCGCACCATCGCGGGCGGGATGCCCGTCGCGACCGTCGACCTCGGCGACCGGACGGACGAGAACGACGAGGGCTGGATCGGCCCCTACGTCGGCGAGACGCTCGGCCGGGCCCGGTCGATCGTCCACTTCGACCCGCTCGTCGCCGCGGCCCGCAACCGCCCCACCGCCGTCGCGATCACCGGCGAGCCCGGTGGCGGCAAGACGACCCTCGCGCTGCTGCTCATCTACCAGATGGCGCTGCGCGGCGTCACGATCGCCGCGATCGACCCGAAGGGCGACGCCGAGTCGCTCGTCGAACTGCTGAAGGCGCGGGGACGCAAGGCGCGGATCCTGCCGCTCGGGTCCGCCGCGCCCGGCCTGCTCGACCCGTTCTCGTTCGGCGACGACCTCGCCACCAAGAAGACCATGGCGACCGAGACGCTGCGGCTGCTGCTGCCGCGGATGTCGGAGGAGCGCGAGTCCGCGATGATCCAGGCGGTCGGCGCCGTCGCCAACGCCGACCGGCCGTCCCTCGGCCGGGTCGTCGACCACCTGGAGCAGGCCGCGGACCCGGCGTCCAAGAACCTCGGCGCGGTGCTGCGGTCGATGTCGGAGATGCACCTCGCCCGGCTGTGCTTCGACCCGTCCGGCGGCGAGCGCATCGACACCGCCGGCTGGACGACCGTGTTCACCCTCGGCGGCCTCACCCTCCCCGACGTCACGATCTCCCGCGAGGACTACTCCTACGAGCAGCGCCTGTCCGTCGCGCTGATGTACCTGGTGTCGCAGTTCGCGCGGCGGCTCATGCACGGCATCGACCGGCGGCTGCCGAAGGCGATCTTCCTGGACGAGGCGTGGGCGATCACGTCCACGCCCGAGGGCGCCAAGCTGGTGCCCGAGGTGTCGAGGATGGGACGGTCCCGCAACACCGCGCTCATCCTCGTCTCGCAGAACGCCGGTGACCTGCTGAACGAGCAGGTCACCAACTGCCTGTCGTCGGTGTTCTCCTTTCGCTCGACCGAACGGGTCGAGGTGGGCAACGTGATGTCGCTGCTCGGAGTCGAGTCGTCCGACGAGCACCGGGCCGTGCTGCGCAACCTCGGCAACGGCGAGTGCATCTTCCGCGACCTCGACGGGCGGGCCGGCCGGATCGGCGTCGACCTCATCTCCGCCGAGCTGCGGCGCTGGCTGGACACCAACCCGACCCGGTCCCATCCCGGGCAATCCGAGCTCACCGCAGCTGGGGCCGAGGTTGAGGAGGTCAGCCGATGAGGGGTCCCCGCGTCCGGACGGAGCGCCTGCAGCGCTCGCCCGGCGAACGCCTCGACCTTTGCCGCGCCCGCCGGCGGCACCGCCCGCGCAGCCGCCGCTCCGCGGTGCTGCTGGTCATGCTCGCGCTGTTCATGATCAGCCCGATCTCCCCGGCGTCCGCGTCGATCCCGCTGCCGAGCCCCAACGACTCGTGCCGTCCGGCGGACAATCCGGCGCCGGAGGCGTACGGGTCCGGGACGGACGGGATGATCAAGCCGCCCGGCTACCCGGACGCGAAGCTGCAGAAGACGCCGCGCGAGCAGCTGACCTACTACGACCGGTACGGCACGGCGGGGCAGACCTGGTACGCGGTCGACATGGGCTGCTCGGACGCGATGGCGATGATGGGCAACGCCGTCGCCAACACGACGTTCACGCTGGTCCGGGCGATCGACCGGACGACGATCAGCATCTACCAGGCGGCGGCGTCGGAGTCGCTGCTCGGCTGGCTGAAGAACACCGTCGACGGCGTGATCAGCGGCATGGGCAAGACGTTCAACGCGCGGTACTGGTCGTGGGTGGTCATCCTCGGCGCGATGTGGCTGGCCTGGTGGGGGCTGGTCCGGCGGCGGGCGAGCAAGGTGACCGAGGGCGTCGTGTGGATGGTCGCGGCGATGGTGGCGCTGATCTGGCTGGTGGCGCGGCCCGCGGACTTCACCACGCTCGGGACGAAGGTGTCGTCGGCGACGAGCGCGGCGTTCAACGCGGCGCTGCCGCAGAGCGACACCAAGGGCGGCAGATGCATTCCGCCGCCGGACGGCAAGCCGGACCCGATGGCGTCGGCGAACCTGGACGCGACGACCCGCAACGCGAACGGGCTGTGGGTGGCGCTGGTCTGCAAGCCGTGGCTGCAGGGCGAGTTCGGCACCACCGACCCGAACGCGAAGATCGTCAAGCAGAACGCGGACAGGCTGCTGTCGTCGCAGGCGGTGGACCTGCCGGAGTCGTACGGCACCGAGAAGGTGGACCTCGGGCAGAAGGCGGACGACTACCAGAGCGTCTCCAAGACGATCAAGGACGACTATCCCGGGACGTATGCGCTGTTCCAGGGGAAGAGCTGGCAGAACCGGCTGGGGGTGGCGTTCGGCGGGCTGTTCGCGGCGCTGGTCGCGGGACTGCTGATCATGGTGATCGCGATCGCGCTGATCGTGGTGAAGATCGCGTTCCTGCTGCTGCTGGTGGCGGGGCCGATCTTCCTCGGGATCGGGATCCATCCGGGGATCGGCCGGGTGATCGCGGTCAGATGGCTGGAGCTGCTGCTGTCGATGCTGCTGAAGCAGGCGGCGCTGATCGGCGTGCTGGCGCTGCTGTTGTGGGCGTACGGGCTGATCCTCGGCGAGACGCTGCCGTGGGGGCTGCAGATCCTGCTGATCGCGCTGGTGACGTTCGCGGCGTTCATCTACCGCAAGCCGTTCCAGCACCTGTTCTCGGCGGTCGGCTACTCGGCGGTGGGGTCGCGGGAGAAGGGCGAGGCGCATCTGGACAAGTCGGTCTCCGAGGCGCGCAAGAACACGGCGGCCCTGGCGGGCGCGGTGGTGCCGGGCGCGGCCGGGTACCGGCTGGGGCGCTGGGCGGGCAAGCGGGACGCGGCGGCGGACGCGGCCGGGGCGGGCGCCCTGGCGGACGCGGCGGCCGGCGCGGGCGCGGCGTCGGCCGACCGGCGGACCGGTGTCACCACCGCCGGGGCCGGGGAGGGGGCGTCGCCCGGGGAGGCGCCGGTGCTCGCCGCGAAGCCGCGGACCGGTGGCGTCACCGCGGGGCCGGGACGATCGCGTCGCGGCGCGCCGCCACTGAACCTTCCGTCGAGGGCGGCCAAGCTCGGTGATGCTCAGGCGGCCAAGGGCGGTTTCGGCGGCGGAGCGGGCGCGGGCGCGATCGTCGCACGGCCCGGCGGGGTCTCGGGCGCGCGCGCGGGCGGTGGCTCGGCGTCGGGCGGCGGTAAGCCGTCCGGTGGTGCGGGCTCCGGGACCGGCACGCCGCGTCCGACGTCCTGGGGAGGACGCGGCGGAGGCGCCGCGGTCTCCGGCGGCGGATCCGGCGGTTCGGGCGGATCCGGCGGGTCCGGCGGTTCGTCCGGCGGCGGCTCCAACGGCGGCTCCAACGGCGGGTCCGGCGGCGGCTCCGGGAAGGGGTCCGGTGGCGGGCGCGGCGGCTGGTTCTCCGGCGGCGGGCGCTCGTCCGGCTCCACCGAGCGCGGTCGCGGCCGCGCGGGCGGAGGCTCCGGCGGGTCCGGCGGCGGCGCTCCTTCGCGCGGTTCCGGCGGCGACCCGGCGTCGAACGTCCCCCGGCCGCGCGCCGGTGCGGGCGGCGGCGGTACCGCGCCGTCGAACGGCGGTTCCGGCGGGCGGCAGGCGCCGCCCCCGCTGTGGGGCCGGAGCGGCTCCGAGGAGGGCCCGCCGATCCCGTTCTGGCTGCGTCCGGTCGACCCGCGCTCGGGCGAGTCGGACCGGGACGACTGATGAACCTGAACGACCGCCAGCGCAAGCTCCTGTTCGCGGGACTCGTGGTGGTGCTCGCCGCCGTCGGCGTCTACCTGACGGTGGCGGCGCCCGAGCACGACCACGGCAAGGCGGGCGCGCGCCCGAGCCCGACGGTGACGGCCGGCCCGAGCGGGCCGGCGTCACCGCCGCCGGGCATCCACAGCACCGTCGACCCGAAGAACTTCGACATCTACCGGCTGCTGCCGTTCTCGCAACAGGACTTCGCGACCGCCGCCGACCTGGCGCAGCGGTTCGTCGCGGCGTACGGGACGTACCGCTACGACGAGGACCCGAGCGCCTACGTCGGGCGGATGTCGGGCCTGGTCACCGACGACCTGCGCGGCCAGCTGGCGGCGGGCGCGTCGGCGCCGGGGATCCAGGACGAGCGCCGCAAGGAGCAGGTCGTCGCGCAGGGCGGCGCGTCGCTCGACCAGGTCCGCACCATCGAGAACAACTCGATCATCTTCCTGGTGACGGGCAAGCAGCAGCTGACCAGGAACGGGACGGCGAGCAGCGACAGCAAGCAGTACGCGGTGACGGTGTCGCGCGACGGCGGGTCGCTGAAGGTGTACGCGTTCGCGCTGGCGGACGCGGGGCAGGCGGGTGACACCGGATGACCCCGAAACGGGTCCTCGCGGCGAGCGCGCTGGCCGCCGCGGCGGCGCTGTTCGTCGCGCTGATCTTCGTGCCGATCCTGTTCGGCGCGAGCCAGTTCATGTTCGGCGGCAGCGTGAACGGCGGCTGCGTCGACACCTCGGGGGCGGGCGCGCAGCCCGCGGAGGCGGGCGACGCGAAGTCGATCCCGGCGAACTACCTCGACCTCTACAAGAAGGCCGGCCAGGACTACGGCATCCCGTGGAACGTGCTGGCGGGCATCGGCGAGGTCGAGACGGGCCACGGGACGTCGAACGCGCAGGGCGTGCACAGCGGCGAGAACTACGCGGGCGCGGGCGGGCCGATGCAGTTCCTCGCGGCGACGTTCAAGTCGTTCGCGGTGGACGGGAACAAGGACGGCAAGAAGGACCGCTACGACCCGGCCGACGCGATCCCGACCGCCGCGGCCTACCTCAAGCACAACGGCGCACCGCAGCGGATGAAGACCGCGATCTTCCAGTACAACCACTCGTGGGACTACGTGAACATGGTCCTGTCGTGGGCGAAGCGCTACGGCGGCGGCGACTTCAAGGTCGTGCAGTCCAACGGCGTCGACTGCCAGGACGATGCGCTGCCCGCGAACGCGAGCGCGCTGGTCCAGAAGATCATCGCGTTCGCGCTCGCGCAGCGCGGCAAGCCGTACGTGTTCGGCGCGACCGGCCCGGACGCGTGGGACTGCTCCAGCCTGATCCAGGCCGCCTACCGGGCGGCGGGCCTCGGCATCCCGCGCACGACGTTCGAGCAGTGGCCGTTCGGGGTGAAGGTCCCCAAGGGCAAGGAGCAGCCGGGCGACCTGGTGTTCTTCAACTCGGGTCCGGGCACGTCGGCGGACAGTCCCGGGCATGTCGGGATGGTGATCGGCAAGGGCAAGATGATCGTGGCGAGCTGCACGCTGTGCGTGCCGGCGATCGGCGTGAAGTCCTACAAGCGGCCCGACTGGGTCGGGGTGACCCGCCCGCTGGCGCGGCCCGACCTGAAGAAGAAGGTCGCGGAGCTGGCCGCGCAGCAGCCGGGCGGCTGAGCCGGGCCGGCGGGCGCCGGGTCCGCCGGCCGGGAGCGGGTCAGCAGCCGAAGTCGATGTCGTAGAACGTGCTGTAGTGGTTCGGCGTCCAGTACATCCCGCTGTGGCCGAGATGGTCGGACGTGATGATGCGGCGGGCGCCGCGCGTCGGGCTGCCCGGCGTCTTGACCGTGTACTCGTGGTAGTAGCCCTGCGGCTCCTTCGGCAGGAGCCCTTCGCGGTTCTGGAAGACGACGCCGTCCTGCGGGTACGGGAACGGCCCGCCCTTGTCGATGAGGGCGATCGTGTCGTCTGCCTGGGACGGGAGGGTCGACTCGCAGACGGGCGAGATCGCCGCGGCGGACGGGGCGGCCGCGCCGGACGACGCCGACGCGATGGACGGGGCGGGAGCGGTGCCGGCGTGCGCCGCGGGCCCGGTGAGCCCTGCGATGAGCAGGGCGGCCGGGAGGACCGTGCGGCGGAACCGGTGGCGGGGGGTGTTCATAGGGCGAGTGTCGCCCCGGCCGCTCCCGCCGTCACCGCCGCCTTCGTTGATTCGGCCGAAGTTGCCGAGCGTGCCGCCGGTGATTCGGCACGGTTGGGCCGGTTGGTCAGCGGAACCGCCGCTTGCCGATCACCAGCAGGATGTCGCGCAGCGCGTCGGCGGCGTCGCGGACCGCCTCCGCGGGGACCCCGGCCATGGCCTCCCGGTGCGCGCGCCCGGAGGCGTCCAAAGCCAGCGCGGTGACCCGCAGGCCCTCCGGGGTGAGCTGGACGAACCGGCTGCGGGCGTCGCCGGCGTTGGCCTCCCGCTCGATGTAGCCGGCCTTCTGCAGCCGCTGCAGCACGTTGCTGGTGCCGCCGGAGGTGAGGAACGCCGACCGGGTCAGCTCGCTCGGCCGCAGCCGGTACGGCTCGCCGGCCCTGTTCAGCACGGTCAGCACCTCGAACTCGGCGTAGGTGAGCCCGAGGGCGGCCAGCTCGCCGCGCAGCGCCTGCTGGACGAGCGCCCCGATCCGCGAGGCGCGCTTGCTGACCTCCAGCATCGCGATGACGTCCTCGCCGAGGCCGTCCCGCCGCCAGGCCGCGGCCAGCTCGTCCACCTCGTCACGGCGGCCGCCGTCGTCATCGCGCACATACCGAGGATACCGTTCGCCATATTGCTTTTTGAAAAGCTTCTTTCTAAGCTTTACGACATGACAACGTCTCTCCTCCTGCGCAACGGCACGGTGATCGACACGGCGCCCGCGCCGGCCGTCCTCGGACGCGCGGACGTCCTCGTCCAGGACGGCCGGATCGCCGCGGTCGGCCCCGGCCTGGCCGCGCCCCCGGGCACCGAGATCATCGACGCGTCGGGCCGCATCGTGATGCCCGGCTTCGTCGACACGCACCGGCACACCTGGCAGACCGCGATCCGCGCGACCCTCCCCGACAGCACGCTGCCCGCCTATCTGCAGCGCGTCCTCGGCGAGCTGGCACCCCGCTACCGGCCCGACGACGTGTACACCGGCGTCCTCGCCGGCGCCCTCGAATGCCTCGACTCCGGCATCACGACCGTCGTCGACTGGTCGCACATCCTGCTGACCCCCGACCACACCGACGCCGACATCACGGCGCTCCGCGCGTCCGGGATCCGCGCCGTGTTCGGCTACTGCCACGGCGGCGACGGCGACCTCGCGGCCGAGACGGCCCGCGTCCACCGCGAGTACTTCGACGCGCCGCCCTCGACCGTCTCGATGTGGACGGCCGCACTCGGCCCGGAGATCGCCGGGGAGGAGCGCGCCCTCGCCGAATGGCGGGTCGCCCGCGACCTCGGCGTGCCCGTCACCGTCCACATGGGCGGCCATGGAGCCGAGAGCGCCGCCCGCGGCCTGGCGTTCCTCGAGGACAACGGCCTGATCGACCACCCCGCGATGTACGTGCACGCCAACTTCTACACCGCGGAAGAGTTCAAGAAGATCGCCGCAGCGGGCGGCACCGTCTCCGCCACCCCGGGCGTGGAGGCGGCCCTCGGCATCGGCGAGCCCGCCACCGGGCGCTCGCACGCCGCCGGCGTCCCGACCGGCCTCGGCTCCGACACCGTCGCCAGCGGGCCCGGCGACATGTTCGGCGTCATGCGCGCGGCGTACTTCCTCGAACGCGCCCGCCCGGACGGCGCCTGGTTCACCACCGCCGAAGCCCTCCGCGCCGCCACCCTCGGCGGCGCCGAGACGGCCGGGCTCGGCGACGTCACCGGGTCCCTGACGCCCGGCAAGCAGGCCGACCTGATCGTCCTGCGCACCGACACCCTCGGCATGGCGGCGGCGCACGACCCGATCGCCGCCGTCGTCCTGTCCGCCGAGACCCGCCACGTCGACACCGTCCTCGTCGGCGGCCGGGTGCTGAAGCGCGGGGGAGCGCTGCAGGGCCACGACGTCCCGTCCCTGCTGGACGGCCTGGAGAGCGCGGCGGCCCGCATCACCGCCTGACCGGCGCCTGGAACGGAGCGCCAGCGGAGTGGAGGGCGACGGTCAGGCCCGTCTTTGCGGGGGGGTGTGGGGGGTCGTCCCCCCACACGGATGCCGACCGCCACAGGGATGCCGACCGGCGCCTGGGGCGGGCGGCGGATAATCGGGGGAGGAGCGTCGGTGGCGCGTGGCATGCTGGCGGCGTGGAGCACGAGATACGCGTCCGCGTCGCCGACGAACTGCTGATGTTCCTGCCCGCGGCCCGCCGCGAACCGGTCAGCCGGGTGCCGTGGGACGGGACGTCCACGCTCGGGCACGTCGTGGAGTCGCTCGGGGTCCCGCTCCCCGAGGCCGGGCGGCTGACCGTCGGCGGCACGGCCGTCGAACCGTCTACCCGCCCGTCGGCAGGCGACGAGGTCCGCGTCGACCCGGTGCCGCGCCCGCAGCCCGTCCCGCTGGACCCCGGCCAGGAGGCGCCGCGCTTCCTCCTCGACGTCCACCTCGGCACGCTCGCGCGCCGGATGCGGCTGCTCGGCCTCGACACCGCCTACCACAACGACATGGACGACCCGGCGCTGGTGGTCCAGGCGAACGCCGAGCGCCGCGTCCTGCTCACCCAGGACCGCGGCCTGCTGCGGCGCCGCGCGCTCTGGTTCGGCGCCTACGTCCGCGGGTCCCGGCCCGACGACCAGCTCCGCGACCTCCTGGACCGCTTCGCGCCCGTCCTGCGCCCCTGGACGCGCTGCACGGCCTGCAACGGCGTCCTCGTCCCCGTCGACAAGGAGGAGATCGAACGCGACCTGGAGGCGGGCACCCGCCGCAGCTACGACGTGTACGGCCGCTGCGGCGACTGCGGGCAGCTGTACTGGCGCGGCGCGCACGGCGACCGGCTTGAGAAGATCGTCGAGGAAGCGACCCGTCAGGTCGAGACGGCCCGCACCGCAGCCGCCGGTGCCCGGGCGGCCGTCTCGGACGGGTAGGGACGGAAGGGGCTGGTCACCATCGCCGATCTCGTCGTCGTAGGCGCCGCGATCATCCGGGACGGGCGGCTGCTCGCCGCCCAACGGGCCGAGCCGCCGCACATGGCGGGCGGCTGGGAGCTGCCCGGCGGCAAGGTGGACCCGGGCGAGTCCGACGAGGACGCCCTGGTCCGCGAGTGCCACGAGGAGCTCGCCGTCAAGATCCGCCCGCTCCGCCGCGTCGGCGGGGACTGGCGGCTCAGCGACCGCGCGCTGCTGCGGGTCTGGACGGCCGGGATCGTCGAGGGCGAGCCGCAGGCCCTGGAGCATCTGGCCCTGCGCTGGCTCACCGCCGACGATCTGTACGACGTCGCCTGGCTGCCCGGCGACCGTCCGGTCATCCCCGAGCTGGAGCCCGACCTGCGCTGACGGCCGGTCCGCCGGCGGTCCGCCGCCGGCGCCCGGCCGGCGGCGGCTAGGAGATGCGGTTCGCGCCGGCGTAGTCGGAGCGCGTGGAGAGCTTGGTGATCTTCACGACGTCGCCCGTCGAGGGGGCCTGCAGGAAGCTGCCGCCGCCGACGTAGATGCCCATGTGGTGCAGGTTGCTGCCGAAGTACACCAGGTCGCCGGCGCGCAGCTCGGAGCGGGAGACCTTGGTGCCGAGCTGGAACAGGTCGCCGGTGTAGTGCGGCAGGCCCGGCTTGCCGACCTGGGCGTAGGCCCAGACGACGAGGCCGGAGCAGTCGAAGGAGCTCGGCCCGGCGGCGCCCCACACGTAGGGGCTGCCGAGCTTGGTGAGGGCCTTGCGCGCCATCTTGGCGGGCAGGTCCGAGCCCTTGATCGTGGCGGTGAGGCCCGACTTCGGGTCGGTGGTGTGCGTGGTGGTGAGCTTGTCGAGGCGCTTCATGACCTCGCCCACCTTGGCCTTGGCGGCCTTGCGGGCGGTCTGCACCTTGGCCTGCGCCTGCTTGACCTGCTCGGTGCGCTCCTGCGCGGTGCGCTGCGCGGCCTCGGCCTGGTCGACCTGCTTCTGCAGGGCGAGGACGGTGCTCGCCTGGTTCTGCTGCAGGTAGGCGGAGTCGGAGAGGCCGTCGGCGCTGCCGCCGGAGGTGAAGATCGCGTCGGGTGCGCCGCTCATGTAGTTCGCGGCGGCCAGCTGGGCGAGCCGCTGCCGGGCGGGCTCGGTCTTCGCGAGCAGCTGCTGCGCGTACTTGGTGGCGGCCTTCTCGGCCTTGACCGCGTGGCCGAGGTCGACGCGGGTCTTGTTGAACTGCTCGGTGAGCGTCTCGGCCTCGTCGTTCAGTTCCTTCAGGCTCTGCTTGAGGCCCTTCTCCGTCGTGGGGAGCGGGCTCGGGGAGCCGGCCGCCGGCGGGGCGGCGGCGAGGCCGAAGGGGGTCGAGGCGTGCGCGGCGACGGGCGCGGTGGCGCCGAGGCCGGTGAGCAGCAGGGCGGCGGCGGTCGCGGCCGGCGCGATGCGCCTGCGGCGGTGGGGGTCCGGTGCCAAGCCGGTGTTCTCCTCTCCTCGCTCGCCTACCGGGTTAGCTGACGGGTTCGGGCCAGGAGTCGCCCTACGACGTGCGTCGATTCACCCCAGGGGGATGGGTCCCCGGTTCGCCCGCGGGTGGGTGCCGCGGGGGATTCGGCGGTCCGGTCGCAGCCCCGGGGGGTGGGGCTCCGGACGACCGGATCTCGGGAAGATTACAAAGGATGGGCAAAGATGGCCAATCGGGGCCCGTGTGAGGCAGGGGACGGGCGGCTTTGGGCCGGTGGCGCCGTACGGCAAGTAGAATGGTGGCAGCCGCGCGTCTGCGGCGACTCCCGAACTCTCACGCAAGGCGAGCCCGCATGCCCATCTCCACGCGCGACGACCTCCGGAACGTCGCGATCGTCGCCCATGTCGACCACGGCAAGACGACGCTGGTCGACGCCATGCTCTGGCAGTCCGGTGCCTTCCGCGAGAACCAGGACGTCGACGACCGCGTCATGGACTCCAACGATCTGGAGCGCGAGAAGGGCATCACCATTCTCGCGAAGAACACGGCCGTCCGGCACAACGGCCTGACGATCAACATCATCGACACGCCCGGCCACGCCGACTTCGGCGGCGAGGTCGAGCGCGGCCTGTCCATGGTCGACGGCGTCGTCCTGCTGGTGGACGCCAGCGAGGGCCCGCTGCCGCAGACCCGGTTCGTGCTGCGCAAGGCGCTCGAGGCGAAGCTGCCGGTGATCCTGGTCGTGAACAAGACCGACCGGCCCGACGCCCGCATCGACGAGGTCGTCGACGAGACGTACGAGCTGTTCATGGACCTCGACGCCGCCGAGGACCAGATCGACTTCCCGATCGTGTACGCCTCGGGCCGCGCCGGCCGCGCCTCGCTGGCCAAGCCCGCCGACGGCGGCATGCCCGACAGCGAGGACCTCGAGCCGCTGTTCAGCGTGATCACCGAGACGATCCCGGCGCCGTCGTTCGACCCGGACGCGCCGCTGCAGGCGCACGTGACGAACCTGGACGCCTCCAGCTACCTCGGCCGGATCGCGCTGTGCCGCGTGCACGCGGGCACGATCAAGAAGGGCCAGCAGGTCGCGTGGTGCCGGCACGACGGCAGCATCGAGAAGGTGAAGATCACCGAGCTGCTGATGACCGAGGCGCTCACCCGCAAGCCCGCCGACGAGGCGGGGCCGGGCGACATCATCGCGATCGCCGGCATCCCGGAGATCATGATCGGCGACACCATCGCCGACCCCGACGACCCGCGCCCGCTGCCGCTGATCACGGTGGACGAGCCGGCGATCTCCATGACGATCGGCACCAACACCGGTCCGATGGCGGGCCGCGAGAAGGGCACCAAGGTCACCGCCCGGATGGTGAAGGACCGCATCGAGCGGGAGCTGGTCGGCAACGTGTCGATCAAGGTGCTGCCGACCGAGCGCCCGGACGCCTGGGAGGTGCAGGGCCGCGGCGAGCTGGCCCTGGCGATCCTGGTCGAGAACATGCGCCGCGAGGGCTACGAGCTGACCGTCGGCAAGCCGCAGGTGGTCGCCAAGGAGATCGACGGCAAGAAGCACGAGCCGGTCGAGCGGCTCACCGTCGACATCCCCGAGGAGCACCTCGGCGCGGTCACGCAGCTGATGGCGGTCCGCAAGGGCCGCATGGAGCACATGACCAACCACGGCACCGGCTGGATCCGGATGGAGTTCCTGGTCCCGGCGCGCGGCCTGATCGGGTTCCGCACCGAGTTCATGACCGAGACCCGCGGCACCGGCATGGCGCACCACGTCTTCGAGGCCTACGAGCCCTGGTTCGGCGAGCTGCGCACCCGCCCGTCCGGGTCGCTGGTCGCCGACCGCTCCGGCGCCGCGACCGCGTACGCGATCACGAACCTGCAGGAGCGCGGCACGTTCTTCGTCGGGCCGACCACCGAGGTGTACGAGGGCATGATCGTCGGGGAGAACTCGCGCTCCGACGACATGGACGTCAACATCACCAAGGAGAAGAAGCTCACGAACATGCGCTCGTCCACCGGTGACGAGCTGGAGCGCCTCACCCCGCCGCGGATCCTGTCGCTGGAGGAGGCCCTCGAGTTCTGCCGCGAGGACGAGTGCGTCGAGGTGACCCCGGCGAACGTCCGCATCCGCAAGGTCGTGCTGGACGCCAAGGAGCGCGAGCGCACCCGCGCCCGCACCAAGCGCGCCGGCTGACGCCGCCCGGCGGCCCCAGCCGTCGCGCGAGCGCGTTATCTGACCGGCGAGACGAAGCCGAAGGCGAGTCTCGCCGGGAAGCTCGCGAAGCGAGGTCGCGCTCGCCCAAGCACGGTCAAGGGCCGAGCCGCTAGGCGAGGCCCTTGGGGCCGGGATTGCGTAAACGGAGCGGCCCCGCGGTTCTCAGAACCGCGGGGCCGCTTCCTTTCGCGTGGTGCTACGCGAGCTGGACGGTGCCGGTCACGTCGGCGGCCAGGCGGAGCTGGTCGCCGTCGCGCAGCGGGGCCTCCACGCCGCGGGGGAGCCGCTCGCCGTTGACGAACGTCCCGTTGGTGGAGCCCTCGTCGCGGACCCAGGCCGTCCCGGACGGGTCGAGCCAGACCGTCGAGTGCCGCCGCGACACGTTGTCGTACTGGGTGAACGTGGCGGCCACCGGGGACTGCCCGGCGTCCCGGCCGAGCACCAGGTGCTGGCCGACGGAGACCTTCAGCTCGCCGGTCGGGAACAGGACCCGCAGGACGGGCGTGCCCTTCTGGGACAGCTGCCGCCCGCACGAGTTGCACTGGGAGGCGCCCGGGTTGGTCAGCACGGCCTCGCAGTACGGGCACATGAACGCCGTGCTGTCGGGCTGCTGCGGGTGCTGGTGCCCGTGCTGCGGAGCGCCGTGCTGCTGGTCGGGCGGCAGCAGCGTCGCCTCCCGGCCGTGCGGCGGCGGCGCGACCGGCTGCTGCGGGGGCGGGCCGAACTGGTGGTCGGCCGGCCCGGGCTGCGGCATGTACTGGTCCGGCGGCTGCTGGTACTGCTGCTCGGGCTGCTGGTACTGCGGCTCGGGCTGCCGGTACTGGTCGGGCGCCGGCTGCTGGTGCTGCGGCGGCGGGCCCCACTGGTCGGGCTGCTGCGGGGGCTGCTGTTGCTGCGGCGGCGGCATCGACCACGGGTCCGCCGGCGGCTGCTGCCCGTGCTGGGGAGCGGCGTGCTGGGGCGGGGCGCCGTGCTGCGGCTGCTGCTGCGGCGGGCCCCACTGGTCAGGCTGCTGCTGCGGGGGACCCCACTGGTCGGGCTGCTGCTGCTGCGGGGGACCCCATTGATCGGGCTGCTGCTGCGGCGGCTGCCCGTGCTGGGGGGCGCCGTGCTGCGGGGGCTGCTGGTAGTCGTGCTGCGGCGCCTGCTGGTACGGCTGGCCGTGCTGCGGCGGGTACCCGCCGTGCTGAGGGGCACCGTGCTGTGGGGCACCGTGCTGAGGAGCGCCGTGCTGCGGACCGCCGTGCTGGGGCGGGGCGCTGTGCTGGGGCGGGGCGCCGTGCTGCGGCGGGCCCTGGTCGTACCCGCCCGGACCGGCCCGGTGGCCGCCCCCCGGGCGCGCCAGGTTGGCCCCGCAGCTCAGGCAGAGCAGATCGCCCTGCTGGTACGGCTCGTCACAGACAGGACAGTTCAAGGTCGCCATGACACATCCCCCGAGCGCACGCCGGCGCGGTCGAGCCTCGACGTGAGCTGCTCCATGTCACCCCTTCGCGGGATCCCGATGTAGTACACCCGCCTTCCCTCCGGCCCTTCGTCCACGGACACCTGTACTCGGGGCCCTGCGTGTTCCCTAGTCTTACCGATGCCGGCCGATGCCCCGTACCGCTCCTCCCCGAGCGGGGTGAGCGGGACGGCGCGCTGGTTCGCCGACCCCCTCCAGAGTAGAGAGCCACCTTCCGGGTGTCGCCCCCCCGGGTTGAGCCGGTCGACGTACGGCCCCGCCATCACGGCATCGCAGAGTTCGAGGATCTCGCGCGACCCCCGGACCCGCGTAAGCCGAGAGTAGACATATCCGCTGTACACCAATATGTCCAATGGCATCGTCTCACGCCGCGCGGCACGCCACGCGCGGATCCCGCGCAGCAGGGCGGCGAGCGCCGCGGGCTGCTGGAACGGCTCCCCGCCGGAGATCGTCACTCCGTCCAGCGGGCCCGGAAGGGACTCCAGCCAGCCGAGGACGGCCTCGACCGGCACCGCCTTGGCCGGGTCCGGCTCCCAGGTGTCGCGGGACAGGCAGCCGTGGCAGTGCAGCGTGCAGCCCTGCGTCCAGATGCCCGCGCGGGTGCCGGGGCCGAGTGTGGTCACCGGGTAGTGCGCCTTGGCGAGCTGCAGCGCGGGGGCCTCGTCCGGAGGCTCGCCGGGGGACGCCGCGGGGGGTTCGGCGGTCACTGGATGTCCAGGTGGACGATGCCGCCCTCGCGCCGGATCCCGGACACGGTGATCTGCTCGTCGGCCCCGAGCTCACGGTCGAACAGCGCGCGCGCCAGCGGGTTGACGAAGTGCGACTCCAGCGCCATGCCGATGCCGCGGCCGCCCTTGTCCAGCTCGTCGGTGCACCAGTCGCGCAGCGTCTGCAGCGCGTCGCCCCGCACCGTCAGCATGAGCCGGTGCTCCTCGGCGACCCGCTTGCAGATGTTCGCGAACTGCAGGTCGAAGATCTTGTGCGCGGCCTCGCCGGAGATGAAGTCGAACACCACGATGTTGTCGCCGAACCGGTTGAGCAGCTCCGGGCGGTTCAGCACCTCGGTGAAGTGCGCCGCGACCGCGTCCTTGATCCGCTGCTGGACCTCCGCGTAGGACATCCCCGGTGTGATGTTGCGCACCCGGTCGCCGGCGAGGGCCGGGACGGCCTCCAGCATGCCCGGCTCGCGGCCCGGCACGAACATCCCGAGGTTCGAGGTGAAGATCAGGATCGACTCGGAGAAGTGCACCGTGTTGCCGCGCCCGTCGGTGAGCCGGCCGTCCTCCAGGATCTGCAGGAACTTGTCCAGGATCCGCGGGTGCGCCTTCTCGATCTCGTCGAACAGGATCACCCGGAACGGGTCCTCGCGGACGGCGTTGGTCAGCTCGCCGCCCGCCTCGTGGCCGACGTAGCCCGGCGGTGCCCCGATCAGCCGGTCGCCGGACCCCTCGGCGGAGAACTCGCTCATGTCGAAGCGCAGGTAGGCCGACTCGTCGCCGAACACCAGCTCGGTGATCGCCTTGGCCAGCTCGGTCTTGCCGGTGCCGGTCGGCCCCGCGAAGAACAGTACGCCGCGCGGCCGGCTGCCGGACCGCGTCGCCTGCGCACCCGACAACCCCAGCACCGCCCGCTTGAGGATGTCGAGGGTCTTGGTGACCGCCTGCGGCTGCCCGATCACCCGCTCCGGGACGCGCTTCTCGCCCTCCAGCACCCGGCGCCGCAGGTGCCCGCGGCTCCACGGGTTGTCGAGGACGCCGAGCTTGTAGGTGCGGACCGCGTCCGGCAGGTCCGCCAGGTCGACGTTGCGCTCCTTCGCCAGCCGGGTCACCTCGATCATCGACTGGAGGGTGAGCCCGTCGGCCTGCTCGGCGAACGAGTCGCACGCCGCCGCGGCCGCCTCGTCCGACCCGACGTCGCTGACCCCGAACGCGCGCGCGAGCAGCCGCGCCGTCTCCTGCCGGTCGCCGAGGTGCGGGCGCGGGATCGTGATCTCGCGGATCGTGTCGTTGTCGGCGGTCAGCCAGGACGGCAGGTCGCCCGGCCGCTCCACCAGCCACACCACCGGGTTGTACAGCGGCTTCGGCCGCGCCCCGTCCCCCCGGACGGGCCGGGCGGTGCGCGACAGCTTCGCGCAGAACCGGAAGAAGTCCCGCTCGGCCGGCTCCATCTCGGTCGGCGTGCGGGCGATCCGCGACGCCGAGTCGATCACGAACGCGGCGCGCACGTTCTCCTGCGGCCGCGCCACCGCCGCCAGGTGCCGGGTCAGCGCCTCCAGCGACGGCCGGTCGTCCTTGATCTTGCCGAGCACCCGCTCGGCGGCGCGCTCCGCCTCGTCGCCGATCTCGTCCCCGGGCGGCGGGACGATCTCCAGGCCGTCCACCGGGTCGTACACCACCATGAACGAGGCGCCGCTCGCGCGCAGCGTCTCCCACAGCAGCGACCGCAGCGGCAGCAGCCGCGCGGGCCCGCCGCCCTCCGCCGGCGGCGCCAGGAAGCTGTCGTACAGGTTGCCCGACAGGACGTACTGGGAGTGCACCGACAGCGTCGCGTCGAGTTCGCGGATGAACGGCGGCCAGCCCTGCAGCCGGCCGCCGAGGGTCGGCGAATCAATGCTCATCTGGCTCGCTCCAGTCCGCGTGTCCCGAGGGGCGGCGGCCTGCCGCGCCCCGCGGGCACCATTCTCCGATCACGCGCCGCCGACGGGGGCGGCACGTCACGTGGGACGCTCCCGGCGGCGTTCGCGTTGCCCCGAACGCCCCCCAGTCTGCCGTGACTCACCGCCGACCGGCAGTTCGCGCACGCCGGGCTCCAGCCGCCAGGACACCTCCGAGCGGATCCCGCCGCCCGCGAGCCGCGCCCGCGCCGCCTCGAACGCCGCGCACCACTCGCGCTCGCGCTCGACGTCGACGCGCCGGTCGTCCTCGCTCTCGGCGGGCCGCTCCCGCACCATCGCCGCCTCGACGCGCGCGGCGCCGTCCACCCGCATCCGGACGCTGTGGTCGGGCCAGGCGCCCCTGGTCAGCACCACCGAGCCGGCCCCGGCCGTCAGCGTCTCGAAGCCCTGCTGGACCTCATAGCCCATGTCCTCGAACGCGGCGGTGATCGAGTCGAGCACGTACCGGCGCTCCGCCTCGGCCTGCTCGGCGGCCTCCCGCTCGGCCGCGCGGCGCCGCGCCCGCTCCCTGGCCTCCTCGGTGCGCCGGTTGGCCTCCCGGATCCGCAGCCGGACCTCGTGCAGGACGCCCTCCGCCTCCTCACCGGTGCCGACCGCGGCGAGCAGCCGGGCCGCCTCGGCGACGGCGCGGCGCTCGTCCTCGCCGGCGTCGGGCAGCAGCCGCGCCATGATCCGTTCGAGGGTCCGCGGTGCGTCGTCGGCGCTGCGGCGGGGCGGCGGCGCTCCGCCGGTGTCGGCGCGGAGCCCCTCGGCGGGGGCGGTGAAGACCTGCGCGGTGACCTGCGCCGCGAGATGCTCCGACAGGCGCCGCTCCGCCTCGTCGAGCAGCGGGTCCGTCGCGGCGCACCAGGCGGTCAGCTCCGGCGCGGACTCGTCGGCGGGCCGCAGCGGCGGCGGCAGCGCCACCTCCGCGCCGAGCTTGGCGCGGGTCTCGGCGAGCGCCGCGATGCGCGCGTTGCGCTCCACGACCTCGCGCAGCGCCCGCTCCTGCGTCCGGACCTCGGCGAGCGCGGCCTCCCGCGCCTCCGCCCGTCCGGCCGCGAGCGCCGCCAGCGCCTGCAGGCCGCGTCCCGCCGCGTCGCCGCCGCGCCCGAGCACCCGGTTCATGCCGAGCGTCAGCACGACCGCCGCGTCCAGCACGATGTCGGCCTCGACGCCGCTGCTCATCTGGGGGCCCCTCCCGGATCGGTCTTGCGTGCCCGCTGCCAGTCGTGCATCCGGACACCGGCCGCCACCGCGTGCGCGGCGGCCCCGATGACCATCGCCAGAACCCACATCACGCTCGCGACGGACGTCAGCGCCGCCGCCAGCAGAAGCAGGAGCAGCAGCGGCACCGTACCGGCGAGGAGCAGCACCCCGCAGCCCCGCCGGTCATCGCGCCGCGCCGCGCCCGACATCGTCCGCGACGCCTTCGACAGCCCGCGGCCGCCCGCACCGAGCACCTTCGACACCAGCGACCACGGCCCGTACGGCAGATAGTCGCCGCCCTGCGCGCGCGCCAGCATCACCTCGGCGCCGCACTCCACGCCCCATGCGATGACCGCGAGGACGGCGAGCACCGCGAACGGCACACCGCCGCCGGACGACGCGTGGATCCCGACCGTCGTCGTTCCGCTCCCGCTCCTCCCGCCGCCGAACAGGCTCCCGACGACCCAGCTGACCGCCAGCCAGATCGCGAGGATCGGCAGCGTCCACACGACCGCCCGCGTCATCGCCGCGCCGCGTCCCGCGAGCCGCCGCCGCTCCCGGTCCGCCCACTGCGCCTGCAGCGCCTCGGAGCGCTGCGCCGCCGCATGCCGGTCGCGCGCCCTCGCCTCCGCCTCCACGACGGCCTCCGGCAGCGCGCGCGCGACGGCGAGCAGCCGCAGCGGATCGTCGCCCGCCCCGTCCGCCATCCACAGGAACCACGGCACCGGCTCCGGGACCGCGTCCCGCGCGCGCGCCGCGCCCTCGGCCAGCGACCGGTGCGTCTCCGCTGGACGCGCCGCCAGCGCGAGCAGCGCCAGCAGGACGGCCGGCGGGTTCCCGGCCTCCGCGTCCGGCAGCCGCCTCGCCAGCCCGAAAGGCGTCGCCTTCTGCCCGCGCAACCACTGCGCGAGGTCGTTCCAAGCCGCGACGTGGGCGCGCCACTGGCCGTCGACCCCGGCCAGGCCGCTCGCCCCCGCGAACCCCGCGAGGACCCGCAGCAGGCCGTGCTCCCACAGGTCCCGGCCGATCCGGCACGCGAGCCCGTGATCCGGGTGCCGGGGATCGTCCGCGAGCGCGGCGAGCGCGGGCAGATCCTCCGCGGCCGTCCTGCGCCCCAGGTAATGCGGCGGCAGCGCCGGATCCAGCCACAGCACCAGATGCAGCAGCTTCACGTCCGGCGGCAGCGCCGCCGTCAGCGGGCCGTCGACCAGCGCGATACGGCTGTCGTCCGGCACGCCCGCGAGCCACTCCCGCAGGCTCCGCCACGCCTCCCCGGCCTCGCCGCGCCCGAAGAAGTACTGCGCGGCATGCTCCCAGTCGTCCACCAGCGCGCGCGCCAGCTCCTCACGCCGCGCATAGCGGGCACCGCGGAACGGCAGACCGGCGCCCGGCTCGACGGTCTCCTCCGCCACCTGGGGGGACGCGCCGTCCAGCCACTCGGCGACCTGCTCGCCCGTCCACCTGCGCCGCGGATCGCGCGTCAGCAATCCCTGGCAGAGCAGTCGCAGCCGCGCGTCCGGCACGTCGTCCGCGCTCACCGGACGCGTCGCCAGATGGTCGACCACGACCGTCTCGCTCAGCCCCCGGAACGGCGCCCGGCCCGTCGCGCACTCCCGCACGATCATCCCGAGCGACCACCAGTCCCGGGCCGGCGACACCTGCCCCGACAGCGACTCCGGCGCCGCGTACGCCAGCGTCCGCGACGACGACGCGAACACCACGCTCTCGTCGAGCACCTTGCTCAACCCGAAGTCCGCGATCGCCAGCCGCAGCGGCTCCGCCTCCAGGACCAGCACGTTCTCCGGCTTCAGGTCCCGGTGCACGATCCCCGCGCGATGCAGCGCGGACAGCCCGTCCGCCAGCTGGGCAGCGATCTCCCCGACGGTCCCGTCCGGCAGTGGACCGTCGATCAGCGCCCGCAGGTTCCCGTCCGGCGCGTACGCGGTGACCTCATAGTCGCGGCCGTCCGCGTGTCCCGTCTCCAGGATCCGCAGCACGTGCGGCGACTCCAGCGCCGGAAGCTTCGCCCACACCTCCCGGTCGGCGTGGTAGCCGCGGCGGAACACCTTCACCACGAACCGGTCGCCGGCCTCGTCCCGCACCAGCAGCAGGTCCGACTCCGCGCCCTGCACCGGCAGCTCGGCGACCGCCTCGTACCGCTCCGCCAGCGCCGCCGGCAGCCGCATCAGCGGATCGCCGGCCGCCTCGCCGTCCCGCCGCGTCGCCGCGGCCCCGGACGCCGGAGGCGTGCGCGGGGCCGGCACCCGCTCGTCCCGCCGGGTCGCCCCGGCGTCCCGCCGCGTGTCCCGCGCCCCGCCGTCGCCGGATCCGTCCGCGTCGAACTCGCCCACCGCAGCCCCGTCTAGTCCTTGTCCTTGATGATCCGGAGGTACTCGACCTCCTTGAACCGGACGACCATCGCCTCCATGAAGATCCGGGCCAGTATCGCCTCGAAGAACCAGACCACGGGCGAGGCGCAGACGATGATGAGGCCGAGCAGCCATCCATTGCGCAGGCCCATGACCCAGACCCCGATCACCACGACGATGAGGGCGGACAGGCTGATGAGCAGCAGCGACAGGATGTAGAAGAGCTTGATGAGCTTCGGCGTGACCAGGTTGTTGAAGTTGGTGTCGAACAGCGACGCGAGCAGGCCCTTCTGCTGCGGGATGCGGGGCGGCGGCTGCCAGCCTTGCGGCTGCTCGTAGGGGCCGGTGCCGAAGGAGCCGCCGGGGCGGGGGCCGGGGACGGGCCCAGGCCCGGGCTGCTGCGGTGGCGGTCCGTACGGTCCCGCGGCCGGGCCGGGCGGGGGCCCCGGTGGGCGCGGTGATTGGCCGGGGTCCGATGGGTGCGTCATCGCCGTCGTCTCCAGTGTGGGGCCGCCTATGGGAAGACTCTAGAGCCTCACGCCCCCGTCCCACCGGAACGAGACGTGCGGACCTCCTTGCTCGTCCTGACCGCCGAGCTCACCCACCGCCCCGTCTCGTCGGCTCCCCGGGGCGCGCCGGCGCCGGAGATCGTCGGGGCTGAGCTTTATTGAGCGTTGCGACATCGGCTTTCGTGGCGGCGGACGCAATATTCCTATAGGCGTGATCACCTTTTGGGAATTCGAGGGCGATGGCTTCGCTCTGGTTCGTTGAGTTTAGTTGTCATTTTGCTCGCAGGTCGGAAAGTCCGTTCGTCGTTCGGTGGGAGCCCGTCTCTGGAGTCGCCGTTGGTTTCGGCGTCAGGTCGGGAGGGACACTCGGGGCGTCGAGTGCGGCTTTGCAGGTGAATGCGGTCTCGTTCTTCGGAGTGTGGGACCGATATCGCGACTACGGTCGTGCCGGATCATGCGGCGCGGCGTCGTCGAGGGTGGATTGGGTCCTTCTTGTGCGGCCCGTCTGAGGCTCTCCGTGGAACACGGATGCGGTGGCCGCGGTCGTGGATGCGGCGCGTCCTGCGAGTGCCGAAGTAGGCCGCCTTGTGTCCGGGATGCTATTCCGTGTTGGAATTCGGAATAGTGAGCAGTCCTGCGAAAGGTGTGGAAGGGCTCGTTGGCGCAGCAGGCCGCCTGCCTGAGCCCTGGATGGTCCTGCTGCGGACCCCCGGTGCGGTCCGTCCGGCTCGACGGCCCGTGACGGAACGTCGGGCCGAGGAGGGGGCACTGCCCCGCGCCCTGTCCAGGGCCCAGGGGCCTGATTTTCTGGCCGGTTATGGCTCTTGATTTCTCTGGTCTGCGGTCCTCTGGGTAACGGATGGGGGCGCTCGGCCGTTCCGTGCGGATCGAATGGCGCGTTCCAAAACCTGCTTCGGTGCGCCCCTGGGCGCGCGCGTCGGGCCGTCCTTCCGGGTGAATGCTTTCGTGTCGGACGTTGCCGCTGGTCAGAGATGGCTCGCACTCGATTTCGCGCGAATGTTCACCGCGGCTGAACCACTGGTATTCCTGTTGCGTCGGAGAATACGATGCTCACTATTAATGGTCGGGCTGCAGGGGAAGGGGTCGTCGCCTGTCCGGTGACACCCATTCTGACCTTTGGCGGTACGACCGTAAGGCGGGATGCCGTGACGAGGAGCGGCGGCGGGGAGAGGAAGGGGACTGCTCGTGAGGCACACGAAGGATCCGGAGCGCTCGTGACCTTGGTCGTGCTCGCCGGTGACCTCCCCAGCACGGGGATCCTGGGCTCCGACGTCGCCCACCGGTTCGATCCGAACGGGGGCGGCGACGCGCCGGCGGCGTTCGTCGATCTGATGGCGCAGGCGCTCGGGTGGCGCGGATCCGTGCTGGTGCTCCATCCGGCGTGGCGGGAGGACGGGGTCCCCAGGCTCGTCCGGCTGGCACGGGCCGCCCTGCTCAGCGACCGGATCGCCCGCATACCGCTCGATCTTCCGCCCCTGGCCCTCTCGCTGATCGCCGATCAGCTGGCGTTCACCGCCTCGCACTCCGATGCCGCTCCGGGCGCTCTCGCGGTACTGGCCCTGCGGCTCTGCAAGGACGTCTACGCGGGCGCGTGGGTCAACAGCGTCGCCCGGTTGGAGCGTGTCAAGACCGGGCTCGGCGCCCATGTGTCGTCCTACCTGCCGGGCAGCGGGTTCGCGGTGACCACCGGTCAGGACGGCGATGTCCACCGGATCACCGCGGCCCGCCGGGTCCCGGCGATCGGCGTGCGGCCGGTGGATCCGGTGCTGATGCTCTGCACCGGCGAGAACGGCGACGCCGACTGGCTGCGGACCGCGCTGGTGCCGGCGCTCGCGGCCGTCAAGCTGATGGCGGTGGGCGCCCAGCCGCTGAGCACGGAGTACTGGGGGACGAAGAGGTACGCCGAGTTCGTCGCGTTCAGCGGCCACCCGCGGGCGCTGGAAAGCTCGCTCGCCGCGTCCGCCTGCCGGCTCTGCGCTTGGTGCGGCGAGCCGACCGCGCTGCCCGAGTGCCCCTTCTGCATGATGGTGCAGCCTGAGGCCGCCTCCGGTCCCGTCGCGAACGGTCCGGTACGGCCGCGCGGCGGGCCGGCATCGAACGGCGCCTCCGCGCGACCGGCCGCACCGCCGGCGCCCGGCCCCGCGCCGGGCGAGGTGCGGGCACGGGACGCGCGGTCGGGGGACGCCGGCTTCGCGGAGGAACTCGGGCGGGAGCGGACGCGGCCGGACGGCCGGCCAGCGGCGCGGACACCGCCCGGCTCCTGGGGCAACGCGGTGCAGGACCCGCCCGCGGCGCCGAGTTCCCCCGTGGAGCCGGACCCTGCCGCGGAGCCGGAGGCGGTGGAAGACCCTTCGGAGGCGCCGGACTCTTCCGCGGCGCCGGGCCCGCCGGCGGTGGAAGACCCTCCGGCGGTGCAAGAGCCTCCGGCGGTGGGGGACGGGCCGGGGCGTGGCGCGGTGGTGCCCGCGGCGCCGTCCGAGTCCGCCGGGACCGGGGCGGGCGCGCCGTCGGGGGGCGGCCTTCCGCACCGCACCGGCACGATCGTGTTCCGGCCTCCGCCCCCGCCCCCGCCTCCCCGTGAGTCCCTGAACGAGAACGGAGTCCCATGAACCCGCGCCAGCGACGTGGAGTTCTGCTGATGGTGCTGGCCGCGCTCGGCGCGGTCGCCATCTTCGTCAGCATTGTTGGTTATGTCGGCTCCGTCCGGGCCGAGGTCGGCGTGAAGACCGACGTGCTCAAGCTCAGACGGCCGATCGCGGCGTTCACCCCCCTCACCGGCGACGACCTGGAACGGATCCGGGTGCCGAAGCGGTGGTCGCCGGACACGATGGTGACCGACCCCGGCCAGCTCGACGGCAAGGTCGCGGCGGCCGACCTGCCGGCCGGCGCCTACCTGCAGACCGGGATGCTCGTCCCCGGTCCGGTCCTGCAGCCCGGCCAGCGGGAGATCGCCATCATGATCGACGCGGAGACGGGGGTGGCGGGCAAGGTCCACAAGGGCATGCCCGTCGACATCTACGCCACCTACCAGACGCAGCAGGGCAACCAGCAGCAGTCGTGCGCCGCGCGGATCGTCAAGGCGGCCAAGGTCATCCAGATCGGCCAGGAGACCCGGGTGCAGAACGAGAAGAACAACTCGGTCACCGACTCCCAGGTGCCGATCACCTTCGCGCTCAGCGCCGCCGACAGCCTGAAGCTCACCCGGGAGGAGAGCTTCGCGGACAAGATCAGACTGGCGCTCATCGGCGGATCGGGGACGGGGCTGGACGGCGTCCGGCTGCCCCCGGTGTGCGAGACGCTCCCGGCGAAGTGAGGTCCGATGCCCATCCAGATCGTTCTCGGTGCCGCCGACCGGCGGCTCGTGGAGTCGGTCGGCGGCCGCGTCCGCGAGCTGGCGGACGTCGAGGTGGCCGCGGTCGAGGCGACGTCCGGCCATGTGGTGAGCACGGTGGCGGCGATGCCGTCGGTGGACGTGGTGCTCGTACACGAGGCCCTCGGGCCGCTGCCCGCCCTCGATCTGATCCGGGACCTGATCGTCCGGCGCCCGCAGCTGGCGGTCGTGCTCATCGCGGACACCGCGAGCGCCGACACCTTCGCGGCGGCGATGGCGGCCGGGGCGCGCGGGGTCGTCTCCAACGACCCCACGCTGCCGGAACTGCAGAGCCGGATCGTCCAGGCGGCCGAATGGTCGCGCACCATGCGCAGGCATTTCGCGTCGGCCGACGCCGGCTCGGAGGACGGCGGGCCGGGCCGGCTCGGCCGGCTGGTGACGCTGTGCGGGGCCAAGGGCGGGTCGGGCACGACGACGCTGGCCATCCATGCGGCGGTCGCGGTCGCCGGCACCGGGCGGACGGTGTGCCTGGTGGAGATGGACCTGCAGAAGGGCGACATCGCGGCGTACCTCGACGTGCAGCACCGGCACAGCATCGCCGACCTGGCGGCCGCGGCGGGCGACCTCGACGGCGGGGTGGTGGCGGAGGCGCTGTTCGTCCATCCGCTCGGACCGCACCTGCTGCTCGCCCCCGAGCGGGGCGAGGACGCCGAGGAGATCTCCGCGCGGACGAGCCGGCGGATCCTGACGCTGATCAGGTCGCGCTACGACGTGGTGATCGTGGACGCCGGGACGTACGTGACCGACGCGAACGCGGTCGCGGTGGAGCTGGCCGACGAGGCCGTCGTCATCGCGACCCCGGACGTGCCGGCGCTGCGCTCGGTCAGGCGGCTCACCGACATGTGGTCGCGGCTCGCCATCCGCAAGAAGGACGAGGTGTCGGTGCTGCTGGCCAAGCACGGCCGGCGCAACGAGATCCAGCCGGAACTGGCGCGCAGGATGGTCGGGTCGCCGCTGCGGAAGGTCACCGTGCCGGCCTGCTTCCGCGCGCTGGAGGAGGCGGCCAACACGGGCCGGCCGGAGGCCGTCCGCAGCGCCGAGTTCCGGAAGGCGGTCGGGCAGCTCGCCGCGGACCTCGGCCTGCTCGGCGACGGGGCGCGGCCGCGGCAGGGGGCGGCGGAGGCCCGCGACGGGGGCGCCGTCGCGCTGGAGTTCGCCGGGCTCTTCCCGCTGATCGGCCTGATCATGCTGCTGGTGTGGCAGGTGGTGCTGGTCGGCGTCACGTCCATGTACTCCAGCCACGCCGCCAACAAGGCGGCGCGCGCGGTGGCCGTCCTCGGCTACGACCAGGGCGGCACTGCCGCGGCGCGGGCGAACCGGGAGGAGGTCCGCCGGCGGGCCGTCGCCGGCGTCTACGGCAAGTGGAAGGACCCCGACCACCTGCACATCGCCGTTCAGGACGGGTACGCGCGGGTCACCATCGACACGCCGGTGATGCTGCCCGGCTGGTACGGCCCGTGGGGCATCACCGCCAAGGCCAGGATCGTCGACGAGCGGCTGGGGGAGCCGCGGTGAGGCCGGCCGGGGCGGTCCCCCGCGGCGTGCGCCGTGCCGGCCTCGGCGCGGACCGCGGCGCCGCGGCCCTGGAGTACGCGGGCGTCCTGCCGGTCGCGCTGCTGGTGATCTTCACCGCGTTCCAGGCGTACGTGGGGTCGACGACGATCGAGCGCGTCGACAACGCGGCGCGGACGGGGGCGCGGGAGGCCGGGCAGCGCTACGACCCCGGCCTGTGCCCGCTGTACGCGGGCCGGGCGATGCCCGGGTGGCTGAACGAGTACACGATCACCGGCGGGCATCGCGCCGTCCACGGCGCGGACGGCGTCCACTGCCAGGTCCGCGCCAAGCTCCCCCTGCTCTGGAAGGGCATTCCCTTGGACTACACCGTGACCCGTTCCGTCACCATGCCGCTGGGGTGATCGGATGCCTCTGCGTGATCGGCTGGAGGACGACAGGTCGGCCAACGACCGGACCAGCAAGCACATGGTCGGGCACTGGCGGCAGCGGCTGCTGGAGGAGATCAACCTCGACGAGCTGGCGCGGCTCACCCTGGAGCAGCGCCGTACCCGGCTGGAGAAGGTGACCGACCTGCTGGTCACCCGGGAGGGCCCGGTACTGGCCGCCGACGAGCGGGCCAACCTCATCAAGCGGGTGGTGGACGAGGCGCTCGGCCTCGGCGTGCTGGAACCGCTGCTCGACGACCCGGACGTCACCGAGATCATGGTGAACGGGCCGGACGCGGTGTTCGTGGAGCGGTTCGGCCGGGTGCAGCGGCTCGACGGCGGCTTCGCCAGCGAGGACCAGCTGTACCAGACCATCGACCGCATCGTGGCGAAGGTCAACCGGCGGGTGGACCATTCGAGCCCGATGGTGGACGCCCGGCTGCCCACCGGGGAGCGGGTCAACGTGGTGATCCCGCCGCTCTCGCTGGCGGGGCCGGTCCTCACCATCCGGCGCTTCCCCCGCGCGTACACGATCGAGGAACTGGTGGGGATGAGGTCGCTGGACGAGGCGACCGGCATGCTGCTGGCGGCGTTCGTCCGCGCCCGGCTGAACCTGGTGATCGCGGGCGGCACCGGGACCGGGAAGACCACGATGCTGAACGCCCTGTCGGCGTTCGTCCCCGGCGGCGAGCGCATCATCACGATCGAGGACTCGGCGGAGCTGCGGCTCAAGCAGGAGCACGTCATCCCGCTGGAGGCACGTCCCGCCAACATCGAGGGCAAGGGCGCGATCACGATCCGCGACCTGGTCCGCAACGCGCTGCGGATGCGGCCCGACCGCATCATCGTCGGCGAGGTCCGCGGCGGCGAGACGCTCGACATGCTGCAGGCGATGAACACCGGGCACGACGGGTCGCTGGTGACGGTGCACGCCAACTCCACCGACGACACGGTGCACCGGCTGCAGACCCTGGCGAGCATGAGCGACGTGAAGCTCCCCTACGAGGCGATCAGCGCGCAGATCAGCAGCGCGATCGACGTGGTGGTCCAGCTGAGCCGGGGGCCGGACGGGTCGCGGCGGCTCGCCGAGGTGGCCGTGGTCGAGTCCGCGCGCGGGGACCTCGTCCTGCACCGCGTCATGCACTTCGAGGCCGAGCCGGTCGGCGCGGACCGGGTGGTGCGGGGCGTGTTCACGCCGCATCCCCTTCCCGCGGCGCTGGCGGAGAAGCTGTTCTACGCGGGGGAGGGCATCCCGCCCGCCTTCGCCCCGCGGGCCGGCGCACCGGGCGGCGGCATGGCCGGCGGCGGCCCGGCGACGAGGAGGTTCTCACCGTGAACGTTCCGTATCCCGTGATCCTGCTGCTGCTCGCGGTGACGCTCGCGGTGGCGATCTGGGGCCTGGGGGACCTGGCGGCCGGCTGGGGGCAGCGGCGCCGGCTCGTCGCGCGGTCGGTGCTGGGCTCCGACGCCCGCATGCTGACGCTGCGCGGCCGGTTCGACATCGCCGTCCGCCGGACCGGCGTGGGCAAGGCCCTCGCCCGGCGGCTCGCCGCGTCCGGCATCCGCATGCCGGTGTCCACGTTCCTCGGCCTGATGATCGTGGGCGGCGCCGCGGCGATCGTCCTCATCGGGCAGTGGATCGCCCCGGTGTTCGGGCTTGCCGCGGCGGTCGGCGTCGGGTTCCTGTTCCTGGCCTACGTCAGGCGCAGGGAGGACCGGCGCAGGGAGGAGTTCATCGCGCAGCTGCCGGAGCTGGCGCGTGTGCTGTCCAACGCGACGCACGCCGGGCTGGTGATGCGCACCGCCATCGAGATAGCGGCGGACGAGCTGGCCGATCCGGCGGGCGAGGAGCTCAAGCGCACGGCCGACGCGCTGCGCATCGGCCAGCCGCTGGACGAGGCGCTGCGCGCGCTCGTCGAGCGGCTGCCGTCCCGGGAGCTCGGCGTGCTGGTCAGCACCCTGGTGGTGTCCGCGCGGGCGGGCGGCTCGCTGGTCACCGCGCTGCGCACCATCGCGAGCACGCTGGAGGAGCGCAAGGAGACCCGCCGCGAGGTACGGACGATCATGGGCGAGGCGGTCGTCACCAACTGGGCGGTCGGCGCGCTCAGCGTGGCCGGGCTGGGGCTGATCAACCTGCTCCAGCCGGGCGCCCTGCGGGTGATGAGCGAGCGGCTCGTCGGCCAGGTCATCCTCGGCGTCGCGGCGCTGCTGTTCGTCGCGAGCCTGCTCATCATCCGCCGCATCACCCGGATCGACGTGTGAGGTCATGATGACCGCTTTCGCCATCGGCGCCGCGGCGGCCCTGTGCACGCTGCTCGGGGCCTGGGGGCTGGCCCTGGCGACGTCCGGGGAGCGGGTGACCGCGTCGGCGCTGCCGCCGGCCGGCGGCAGCGCCGACCGCGACGTGTTCGTGCTCGACCTGGTCGCCGAGCGGATCGGGACGCCGTTCTCCCGGCTCGCCGTCGAGCTGGTGGCGCCGTGGCGGCGGCAGGTCCGCGCCCGGATCGACGCCGCCGGCCGGCCCGGCGGCCTCACGGTGGAGTCCTATGCCCGCCGGACGGCCGGGTACGTCGTGCTGTTCGGCGTGCTGGGGCTGCTGCTCATGCTCAGCGGCCACTCGCTGTTCGGCGTGCTGTGCCTGCTCGGCGTCCTGCAGCCCGAGCTGACGCTGTACGGCCGCAGGCAGGCCAGGAAGGACGACATCCAGCGGTCGATGCCGGACTTCCTCGACGTGCTGGCGGTGACCGTCAGCGCCGGGCTCGGCTTCCGGACGGCGCTCGCGCGGGCCGCCGACAGCATGCCGGGACCGCTCGCGGAGGAGTTCCTCGTCGCGCTCCGGCAGATGGAGCTGGGGACGCCGCGCCGGGAGGCGTTCGAGGACCTGCGCGGGCGGGCCGGCTCCGAGGCGGTCAACCAGTTCGTCACGGCGCTGCTGCAGGCCGAGGAGCTGGGCGCGCCGCTGAGCGGCGCGCTCATGGACATCAGCAACGACATGCGCCGCACCTCGGCCCAGTGGGCCAAGCGCAAGGCGCAGCGCACCACCCCGAAGATCACGGCGGTGACCATGGGGCTGACGCTGCCGGCTCTGATGCTGATCGTTCTTGGTGCGCTCTTCTACGGGTCGGGGGCGGGTACGGGTGGGCTCTTCGGGAACTGAGGCGGCCGCGGCGGGCGGCGGGCCGGTGCCGGAGCGGGTCGGTGCCGCGTTCCGGATGCTGATGCAGATCCGCATGCTGATCGCTGCGGTCACGCTGCTGCTGCTCCCCGTCCAGGAGCTGACGGCCGTCTCCTTCGTGCTGGTGCTGTCGATCGTGGTGCTGTCGTGGCTGGCGTCGCGCTGCTGGCGGTTCATCGCCCCGCACCTGGCCGCGCATCCGCTGCTGTTCGCGCTGGACATGGGGGTGCTGTTCACCGCGCTCGGCATCGGCGGGCTCGCGGGGCCGTTCTTCCTGTCCACGGTGGTGACGGCCGCGCTGGCGGGGCTGCTGTACCGCTGGCAGGGCATGCTGGTCGTCGCGACGCTGGAGATCCTCTGCTACTACACGACCTACAGCCTGACGATCACCGAGAAGATCGACTTCAGTTTCCAGGTCGTGCTGGGCCAGCCGCTGTACTACCCGCTGGCGGGCTTCGCGGGGGTGGCGCTGCGGCACCTGCTGGACGACATGGTGGCCCAGGAGGCGGACCTGCGGCGGGCCGAGGTGCAGGCCGCCGCGGCCGAGGAGCGGGCGCGGCTGGCCCGCGAGATGCACGACTCCCTGGCCAAGACGCTGCGGGGCATCGCGATGGCGGCGGCGGCGCTGCCGAAGTGGACGTTCCAGGACCAGTCGCGGGCGGCGCGGGAGGCGCGCGGTGTCGCCGCGGCGGCCGAGATCGCCTCCCGGGAGGCGCGGCAGCTGCTGTCGGAGCTTCGCGAGGACGCGCTGGTCCGGCCGCTGCCCGAGGTGTTCCGGGAGGTCGCCGAGAGCTGGGCGGCCGCGACCGGCACGGCGGTGGCCTGCGAGCTGGACGCGTCGGCCGATCTGCCGGTGCGCGTCCGCCACGAGCTGAAGTCGATCCTCGCCGAGGCCCTGGAGAACATCGACCGGCACGCCGGGGCGGCGCGCGTCGGGGTGCGGCTGGCGCGCGAGGGCGCGGACGTGGTGATCACCGTGACCGACGACGGCCGCGGTTTCCGGCCGCGGCCGCTCGCGGACCTGGCCGCCGGCGGCCACTACGGACTGATCGGCCTGCACGAGCGGGCCGAACGCGTCGGCGGCATGGTGCTGATGGCCTCGGAGCCGGGGGCGGGCACCACCCTGACCGTCAGGCTCCCCGCCGAGGAACCGGTGCACGAACGGCTTGCGGAGGTGTGACGATGAACGTCAGAGCGGTGGTCGTCGACGACAATGTCGTCGTCCGCATGGGCCTGGTGTCGCTGCTGGAGGCCGAGGGGATCGAGGTCGTCGGCGAGGCGGGCGACGGCGAGAGCGCGCTCGCGCTGATCGAGCGGCTGCGGCCGGACGTGGTGCTGCTCGACGTGCAGATGCCGCTGCTGGACGGGGTGGCGGCGGCCGCCGCGATCAGCCGGACCAGCAAGGTCGTCATGCTGACCTACACCGACGACTCCGACGTGGTCCGCGCGGCGATCGCCAACGGGGCGGTCGGCTACCTCGTCCACGGCTCGTTCACCCCCGCGGAGCTCACCGGGGCGGTGAACGAGGCGGTGGCGGGCGGTCACCCGTTCTCGCAGGCCGCCATCTCGGCGCTGGTCGGGGCGGTACGCGAGTCGCCCGCCGGGTCCGCGCCGCCGCCCGCACCCGCCGGGGCCGCACCTCCGCCCGCCGGGGCCGCCGCGGCGGGCCCGCCGCCGGGGGCGGCGGACCCGCCCGCGTTCGCCGACGCCGCCCGGTTCGACCTGTCCGCCCGCGAGGCGGAGGTCATGCGGCTGATCGTGCAGGGTTTCTCCAACGGCGAGATCGCGCACCGGCTGTTCCTGGCGGAGAAGACCGTCAAGAACCATGTGAACCGTATCTACGCCAAACTCGGAGTCGGTTCGCGGGGGGCGGCGATAGCACACTGGATCGGGACCGCGCAGGAGGAGACCCGGTGATGCGGCGTATTCGCCGGCCTGGGCCCGTGGGCCCTTCCGGGCGTCCCGGGAATGGGACCGCAATAGGGCCGCCGGGCCCTGTGGGGCCGCCGGAGGTTTCCGTACCGTTCCTTTCCAGGAAGTGTGACGGGCAACAGCCGGAGGCAACCGATGAATCCGATCATCCCGCTGTACGTGACCCTGCAGACGTTCGTCCAGGACAGGGTCGAGAACCTGCAGGCCCGCCGGGAGCGCGGTGCGACCGGGATCGAGTACGCGGCGCTGATCCTGGTGTCCGCGGCGATCATCGGCGTGCTGATCGCCGTCGTCAACTCGACCCTCAAGACGCAGTTCACGGGGGCGCTCAACAAGCTGTTCGGCGGCGGCGGTGGCAAGAAGCAGTAAGGCCGATTTCGCGGAGTCGGACATTCGGGGCCGCACGCACTGAGGGCCTGCGAACAAGCGGTGGAGAGGTCGCCATTTCGGCGGTCCTCTCCACCGCTTCGTGGTGTCTGGAACGGAAACGAGGATGGTCATGAAATCAGCAGGACATCGGCTGCGGCGCATCGGTCCCTGCGGCGCGGCGCTGACGGCCGTGCTCATCGCCCTGGCCGGCTGCGGCGGTGGCGGTGGCGGCAAGAAGCCGCACGCCGGCACCACGACGCCGCGCACGGGCGGGCCGGCGGCGGGACTGGACCGATCGGTGCCCATGGCGCTGAAGGACGGCCCGGCGCATCTGGAGCTGACGACGCTGAGCCGGACGCCGGGCAACACCGTGACCGCCCAGATGAAGCTCGTCAATGACGGGAAGGCGCCGGTGGACGTCTCCGACGCGTTCGGTGACCAGTCCAACGACCCCGACTCGGGCAACATCTTCTTCGCCTCCGGTCTCGGACTGCTGGACGGGCGCGGCGACCGCCTCTACCTGCCGCTGGCGACCGCGGACGGCACCTGCATGTGCTCCGACCTCACCGGGACGAAGGTCGCGGCCGGGGCGTCGCTGGGGGTCTACGCGGTGTTCCCGGCGCCGCCCGCGGACGTGCGCGCGGCGACGGTCACGCTGCCGACGGGGGTGGCGTTCCAGGACGTGCCGCTCGGCACGGGCGCGGTGCGCCCGCTGCCCGGGCAGACGGTCGACCCGGCGTCGGCGCAGCAGGGCAAGCCCCGGGTGTTCACGGTGTCCAGCGCCGCCGAGGGCGACGAGCAGTCCATCACCGAGGACGCCGACAACCGGTGGGTCATGCTGTCGTCGGACGTGCTCTTCGCGCTGAACAAGGCGGACCTGACGCCGCGGGCGACGGCGCTGCTCCAGGGCCTCGCCAAGCAGGTCGACGCGTCCCGGGGCGCGACGGTGTCGGTGGACGGCTATACCGACACCTCCGGCAACGACGCCATCAACCAGCCGCTCTCCGAGCGCCGCGCGCAGACCGTCGCCGGCCGGCTCAAGCAGCTGGTCACCCGGCAGGGCGTGACGTTCGCCGCGGCGGGGCACGGGTCCGCGGACCCGGTCGCGCCGAACGACGGCGAGCAGGGGCGGCGCAAGAACCGGCGCGTCACGGTGAAGTTCTCGCGGCCGCCGCAGCCGGCGGCCCCGGCCGCGTCGGGGGCGCCGTTCCGGTACACGCCGGGAGCGCCGCCGGTGCTGGGCAGCGCCACGTTCGCCGCTCCGGCGGCGCGGGGGCTGAAGGTCGAGGTCAACGCGCTGCACCGGGACGCGGCCGGGGTGACGACCCTGGTGTGGACGATCCGCAACACCGGCTCGTCGACGATCGACGTGCTGTCGCGGCTGGACCGCAGTTCCAGCGTCCACGGCTCCTTCCCGCTGGACCGGGGCGCCGCGGCCGGCGGAGTGCTGCTGCTGGACCCGGCGGCGAAGATGCACTACTACCCGATGGAGACCTCCAACGGGCAGTGCGTGTGCTCCTCGCTGAGGTCGCAGAGCGGCAGGCAGGAGCTGGGGCCGGGCGAGTCGTTCACGCTGTGGGGCGCCTACAAGCTGCCGCCGGCCACGAGCAGGGTCAGCGTGCTGGTGCCGTGGACGAAGATCAATGACGCGACCGTCGCCGGCCTGACCGTGCGGTGACGGGCGGGGCGGCGGGGGCGCCGCCGGCTCAGATCCGGTCGGCGGCGAAGCCGTCGAACACGGCCGCGGTCGCGGGGGTGCCCCAGCCGCGGTCCGGCCGGCCGGCGACGACGCCGAACGTGCCGGCGGCGGGGAGCGCCGGCCGGGCGACGGTGCCGGCGGCCTCCCGGCCCCCGGCCCAGGCCCGGACCCGGACCCCGCCCGGCACCGCCTGGCAGGTCGCCCGCAACCGCACCGCCCGTCCCGGCCCCGCGACCGGCCGCGCGGACCTTGCCAGTACCGGCCCGCCGTCGGTGCCGCCCTTGCGGATCACGACCGCGCCCCTGCCGTCGAGGAGCACCTCGTATCCGGCCGTCCCGTCGCCGCGGCAGAACACGCCCGCCTCGTCGGCCGGGTCGCCGGAACGCAGGCGGATGGTGGCGGTGACGGACACGTTCGCCGGCCTGGCTCCGGAAGGGGCGTCCACCGCGTGGTAGGCGGGGCCCGCCGTCTGCGTGACGACGTAGCCGCCGTTCTCGACCGCCGTGGAGGAGTAGGGCCAGGTGCCCACGGGCCAGCCGTCCGCGGCGCCGCCGAAGTCCTCGCTCAGCACGTGCGCCTTGACGGAGGGCGCGCCCCCGCCGTGCCCTCCGGCGTCGAGCAGGAGGGGAACGGCGACGGCGGCGGCGACGGCCGCCGCCGCGGCGGCGCCCAGGGCCAGGGCCAGGGCCGCCCGGCGGCGCCGCCCCCGCCAGGGACGGGCCGCTGCGGACAGGACGCGGGTCAGGCCGTCGCGCGCCGCGGGCCCGGACGCGCCCCCCGGCCCGAGGACGGCAGAGCGGCGGGCAGGGGAGGAGCGTGA
>NZ_JAGEPF010000002.1 GCF_017573465.1 Actinomadura violacea | reverse complement strand
TCGGTGGTGCCGGGGTAGGTGGTGGACTCCAGCACCACCAGCATGCCCGGTTCCAGGCGCCGCGCGATGGTCTCGGCGGCGCCGCGCACGGCGGTGAGGTCGGGTCCGCCGTCGGGTGACAGCGGGGTGGGGACGCAGATGACGACGGTGCGGGCGCCTTCCAGGACGGTGTCGTCCAGGCTGGGGGTGAACCCGGCCGCCAGCATGTCGTGCACTTGGGCGGGTGAGACGTCGTCGATGTGCGACAGGCCGGCCTTGAGGCCGGCGACGACGCGGGCGTCGCGGTCCAGGCCGCCGACGTGCAGTCCGGCCCGGCAGGCCTCCCGTACCAGCGGAAGTCCCACATAGCCGAGTCCGATGACCACCAGATCCATGCCCGGCTCCCTTCGCGGTCGGTGCGCGCGCTCGGCGCGCTCCCGGATGTCAGGTATGGCGATTCGGTTCAGGCGCGGCCGGCCGAGGAGTGCCTCAGCGGAGGCCGTAAGCGGCCCGGTATCCCGTCGCGACGGCCCGCCAGGTGCGTTCCGCCCGAACCCATTCCCGGGCCCGCTGTCCTGTTTTTTGCCTACTTTCGGGACTGTAAGCCAGGTCTTCCAGACAATTCGCCCATGCTTCCGCGTTTTCTGGAACTGTTAACGCCCCGGTCACGCCGGGTTCCACAATTTCGCGAAGTGCCCTGACATCACTGGCTATGACGGGGATTCCCCCGGCCATCGCCTCCAGCGGTTTGAGAGGCGTCACCAATTGGCACACCCGGTCCGCCCGGCGCGGAACCGCGAACACATCGAGGAGCGCGTGGTAGCGGCGAACGGAACCCATCGGCACCCGCCCGGTGAACACGGCGTGAACGCCGTGCCCGGCGGCCCGCCGCTCCAGGGCGCCGCGCTCGGGCCCGTCCCCGACCAGCAGCAGCGTCACCGGCGCGCCGCGGTCGCGCAGCAGCGCCGCCGCGTCGACCAGCGTGTCGATGCCCTCGTAGCCGTAGAACGACGACGTCAGGCCGACGACCGTCGCGTCCGCCGCGATGCCGAGCTCCGCGCGCAGGCCGGCGGCGTCCGGCAGCGGCTCCAGGAACGCCTCGTCCACCCCGTTCGGCACCACGAAGATCTTCTCCTCGGGGACGCCGCGCGACGCGATCTCCGCGCGCATCGCCTCGCCGAGCGTGACGACCGCGTCGGCCTCGGCCATCCGCCGCGTCTCCAGCTCCCGGGTCAGCCGGTAGAACTCGTCGGACTCGCTGTGCGCCGGGTCGCGCGACAGCCACGAGTCCTCCAGGAACCCGCGCACCTCGTACACGACGGGCAGCCCGTGCCGGCGGCCCAGCTCCAGCGCGACCGCCGCGTTCAGATGGTTGCTGACCGCGTGCAGGACGTCCGGGCGCAGCTCCTCGACGAGCCGCCCGGCGAGGTCGGCGCCCTTGGCCACGGCCCGGACGGGCCCGGCGGGCGGCAGCCACGGCAGCAGCCGGTGGTACGGGACGCCGTCGACCTCCACCCGGGCCCGCGCGTCGCCGACGCCCTGGCTGAGCGGGTGCCCGAGCCGCGTCGCGACGTGGGTGTCGAACCCCATCTCGCGCTGCGCCAGCGCGATCCGGTGCGTCCGGACGGTGTACCCGGCGTTCGTCGCCGGCAGCGCGTTCGTCACGAACTGCAGCACGCCCGTCCCGGAACCGCTCCGGGACCGGGCGGCGCGGCCGGAGGCCGGCGGGGTGTGCGCCAGCAGGGCGCGCAGCTCCGCGTTCTCCCGCCGGGCGCCGCGCGGCCGCGGCACCGCCAGCCGGGACCGGCGCAGCCGGCGCCCGCCGAGCGGCCCGGGCGCCGCCCGGGCCAGCAGCCGCACCGCCAGCCGGGGCGCCCGCCCGGGATCGTCACGGACCTGCCGCCAGGTGAGTCCCAGCAGGTAGACCGGGCGCTTCATGGTGGGGGACGACCCCCACGCCCCCGAGAAAAGCCTTTTCAGGGCAATGTTCCGCACGGCGACGGAGCGTAGGCAACCCCGATGAACAGAAAGGAAATTGTGGTGGCACCCATCGTGCACGTCCTCGGCGCGCGGCCGAACTTCGTCAAGGCGGCTCCGGTCATCGGCGCCCTGCGCGCCGCCGGAGCGGACCAGGCGGTGATCCACACCGGGCAGCACTACGACGCCCGGATGTCGGAGATCTTCTTTGACGAGCTCGGACTGCCCGAGCCCGACGTGAACCTCGGCGTCGGCTCCGGCGGGCACGCCGAGCAGACCGCGGCCCTCATGGTCGGCCTTGAACGGGAGTTCACGAGCCGTTCACCGGCGCTCGTCATCGTGTACGGCGACGTGAACTCGACGATCGCCGCCGCGCTGGTCGCGGCCAAGCTGCACATCCCGGTCGCGCATGTGGAGGCCGGGCTGCGCTCCTTCGACATGACCATGCCGGAGGAGGTGAACCGGCGGCTCACCGACCAGCTCTCCGACATCTGCCTGGTGACCAGCCCCGAGGGGATCGGCCACCTGGCGAACGAGGGCGTCCCGGTGGAGCGCGCGCACCTGGTCGGCAACCCGATGATCGACACGCTGCTGGCCAACCTCGACTCCTTCGACACCGCGAAGGTGCGCGCCGCGCACGGGCTGCCCGACCGGTACGTCCTCGCGACCATGCACCGGCCCGCGAACGTCGACGCGCCGCGGACCGCCGCCGCGCTCGTCCGGCACCTGCACGGCGTCGCCGACCTCGCCGACCTCGTCATCCCGGTGCACCCGCGCGGCCGCGCGAACCTGCTGGCCGCCGGCCTCGACGACCACGACCGGGTGCACGTCCTCGACCCGCTCGGCTACATCGACTTCATCGCCGCCGTGCGCGGCGCCGCGGCGGTCGTCACCGACTCCGGCGGCCTGCAGGAGGAGACGACGATCCTCGGCGTGCCGTGCCTGACCGTCCGGCCCAACACCGAGCGGCCCATCACCATCACCCACGGGACCAACCGGCTCGTCACCTTCGAGGAACTGGTCCCCGCGGCCCGCAAGGCCCTGGAGTCCGGCGCGCAGGCGGGCGAGCGGAAGCCGCCGCTGTGGGACGGCCACGCCGGCCCCCGCATCGCGGAAGTCGTCATGACGTATCTCGGCGAGAACGGAGCCCTCGGATGAGCGGACCCGACGGCGCGAAGGCGAACCGGCAGGCGGCGCGGCTGCGCGCCGCCCTCCGGGAGCGCGAGGCGCGCGTCCAGGAACTGGAACGGCGCCTCGGCGCCCTGGAGACCTCCGTCGCCCTGCAGTTCGGCCGGCTCGTCGCCGGCGCGGCCCGCAACCCGCGCCGCCGCGGCGCCCGGCTGCCGAAGGAGCTGTACCGGCTCTGGCGCAAGCGGAACGGTCCCGAGCAGGGCCCCGCGCCGTCCGGCGGCGAGCGGCTCCAGCTCGACCGGATCGACCGGCCCGAGGACCGGCTGCTCGCCGCCGCGCCCCACGACGGGATCGTCGTCGCCGGGATCTTCGCCCCCGCGACGGCGATCGCGCTGCGCGAGCACGCCAAGGTCGTCCCGCTCTACCCGCACGACGCCACCATCGTCCTCGACACCGCCGACGTGGACCTCGTCCTCGTCGACGCGGCGGCGGGCGAGCCCGGCGGGCCGTGGGCCTACCTCGGCGTCCCCGGCATGTACGACCGGGACCGCGCGCTGCACGACGTCCGCACGCTGGCCCGCGCCCGGTCGCTGCCGCTCGTCCTGTGGGGCGAGGCGCCGCCCGCGACGCTCGCGCTCCTCGACTGGGACGCCACCGCCGCCACGCCGGGCCGCCTCGCCGGACTGGCGGACCCCGCGAACCGGGCGGAGCCCGGGGGGACCGGGGGCGCGCCTCCGGAAATGACGCTGCCTCGTTGAAAGGAACTGCTGTGCGACCACGTGCCCTCGTCTACGGAGACGTCGACCTCAACCTCATCGACGGATCGGCGATCTGGGCCCAGGGCATGGTCCAGGCGCTCGCCCGCGCCGGCTGCGCGGTCACCCTGGTGCTCAAGGCCCCGGTCCGGACCGGCCGGCTGGTCGACCCGCTGCGCGCCCTGCCCGGCGTCACCGTCCGCAGCCCGCACGCCGAGGGCCTGGTCGACGGCGAGGCGGGCATGCCCGCCAAGCAGGCCGCCGCCGTCCTCGCCCGCATCGACGAGGCCGAGCAGCGTGACTCGTGGGGGGACGACCCCCCGCACCCCCCGGGAACGGGGTTCGACCTCGCCGTCGTCCGGGGCCGCCGCCTCGCGGGCAAGCTGTCGCACGGGCCGCTCGCCGGACGCCTCTGGACGTACCTGACCGACGTCCCGCAGTCCGCCGGCGAGTTCACCGGCTCCGCCAAGGGCGAGCTGCGCCGCATCGCCGACGCGTCCCGCGTGCTGCTCTGCCAGACCGAGGAGCTGCGCGGCTTCCTGGAGAGCGCCGTCCCCGCGACCGCGGGCAAGAGCGTGCTGTTCCCGCCCGTCGTCGTGCTGCCCGACGGCCTCGAACCGCGGCCCGACGGCACCCCGGACGGCCGCGCGCTCAAGCTCGTCTACACCGGCAAGTTCGCGCCGCGCTGGAACACCTACGAGATGACCTCGCTGCCGCGGCTGCTCGCGATGCGCGGCGTGGACGCCGAGCTGCACATGGTCGGCGACAAGATCCACGACGACCCGAAGGACCCCGGGTTCGCGGTCCGGATGCGCACCGCGCTGGAGTCCGGGGACGGCGTCGTCTGGCACGGCGGCCACCCGCGCGCCGAGGCGATGCGGCTGACCGCGGCGGCCGACGTCGGGCTGTCGTGGCGGCACCCGGAGATGGACGCGAGCCTGGAGCTGTCCACGAAGGTGCTGGAGTGCGGGACGCTCGGCGTCCCCGTCGTGCTGAACCGGACGCCGATGCACGAGCGGCTGTTCGGCGCCGACTACCCGCTGTTCTCCGCCACCGAGGACGACGTCCTCGACGCGCTGACGATCATCGGGAAGAACCCGGAGGTGTACACGCTCGCCGCCGAGCGCTGCCGCACCGCCGCCGAAGCGTTCACCCTGGACGCCGCCGCCGGGCGCCTGCGGGACTGCCTCGCGCAGACGTTCCCGGAGCCGTCCGCCGCCGTCCTCGGCGCCGCCGCGGAGCACGAGCGCCGCGCCGCCCAGCCGGACGCGCCGACCCGTCCGCACGTCCCCGCCGCGGGTCAGCGGCGCCTGCGCGTCGGCGTCGCGGGCCACGACCTGAAGTTCTTCACCCGCCTGCTCGACTACCTCAGGTCGCGGCCCGACATGGAGGTGCGCGTCGACCCGTGGGCGGCGCTGCGCGTCCACGACGAGGAGCGCAGCCAGGAGCTCGTCGACTGGGCCGACGTGATCGTCTGCGAGTGGTGCGGGCCGAACGCCATCTGGTTCGCCCAGCGCAAGCGGCCCGGCCAGCGGCTCGTCGTCCGGCTGCACCGCTTCGAGCTGTACGCGCGCTGGCCCCGCCACCTCGACATCGACGCCGTCGACCAGGTCATCTGCGTCAGCCCGCACTACGCGCGGCTGACCCACGAGATCCTCGGCTGGCCCATGTCCAAGATCACCACGGTGCCGAACTGGGTGGACGACCGGCAGCTGGACCGGCCGAAGCTCGCCGGCGCCGAGCACCACCTCGGCATGATCGGCATCGCCCCGTCCCGCAAGCGCCTCGACCTCGCCTTGGACGCGCTGGAGGAGCTGCGCCGCGACGACCCGCGCTTCACCCTCTTCGTCAAGTCCAAGCTCCCGTGGGAGTACTGGTGGATCTGGCAGAAGGACGAGGAGCGCGCCCACTACGAGCAGGTGTTCCGCCGCATCCGCCGGTCGCCGGTGCTGTCCGGCGGCGTCGTGTTCGACTCCTACGGCCGCGACGTCGCGTCCTGGCTGCGCCGCATCGGGTTCGTGCTGTCCACCAGCGACGACGAGAGCTTCCATCTCGCGCCCGCCGAGGGGATGGCGTCCGGCGCGGTGCCCGCGCTGCTCGGCTGGCCCGGCGCCGAGACGATCTACGACACCCGCTGGATCCACGCCGACCCGTCGGCGATGGCCGCCGCGATCTCCGGGACGGTCGCCCTCGGCCGCTGGGAGGACGACGCGCGCCTCGCCCGCGACCAGGTCCGCGCCGCCTACGGGCTGGACGAGGTGTGCCGCCAGTGGACCGACCTCCTCGCCGCCGCCCCATGACCGCGAGCGGGGCGGGTCACAGCTGGTAGGAGGGCTCGGGGTAGATCTCGATGTGCTTGACGTCGACGGTGCGCGGGACGCCCCTGGTGTGGATCGCCTGGACGGACCAGCCCGGCGGGAAGGACGTGTAGGCGTCGGTGTCGGCCGGACCGGTGCCGCCCACGATCCGGCCTCGGGAGTCCCGCAGGACGGCTGAGGCGTGGCCGTCGTCGTAGACCGCGGACGCGCCGGACTCGACCCGGAACGTGATCGACAGGTCGTACCGCCGCTCCCGGCGCATCTCGGCACGATCGGGATCGGCGAGCCAGAAGAACTGCGTCTTGTCGACCCGGTAGAGGTCTGCCTTGACCAGGCTCGCGGTCAGATGCGGGACCCGCTGGTCGCCGGGCGGGAGCCACTGGACGGCGCCGAGCGCGAAGCTGAGCCGGGCGGCGCCGGCCCGCTTCACGTAGGTGTCGTCGCCGATGCCGTAGCGGGCGCCGGGCAGGATGTAGGGGGTGCTGCGGTGCCGGGCGAAGTCGCTCACCTTCCCGATCAGCTGCGCGCCGCCGCGGTCGAGGATCCCGACGGTCACCGGGACGGCGGCCGCCGACGTCCGGCTGGTGTTCTCCAGGACGAGCCCCCAGCTGACCTGCTCCTCGCCGGCGGCGTCCCGCCGGGTGCTGAAGCCGTGGTCGACGATCCGGACCGTCCCCGCGTCGGCCGCCTTCGGGGCGGGCGTGGCGAAAGCGCTGATCTGGGGAGACGGGCCCGGCGACGGCGCGGCGCCCTGCGCGGCGGACTCCCCGGAGCCCCAGGGGCGGGCGAACGCCAGCAGGAGCGCCACCGCGGCCACGGCCGCGCACAGCGAGGCCCGCCCGTACAGCTTTGCGGCCGGATGCCGCCCCTCGCCGTCGCCCACGCGCGATCACCTCCGCCGCCGACTCTGATGGACGCCGACTCTGATGGACGCCGCCGGGCGGCGGTTCTGACCTGGCCGGAAACGGCCGACGGAGAACCGGGCGGGTCCGGGCCGCCGTCTGAGGGGCATCGCCGAGTGATCAGGAGACGGCCTGTGCGGGAGTTCCGGTACCGGCGGCGCCGGGCCGTCGCGGGCGGCATCACGCTGGCCGGGGTCCTGCTGGCCGCGGCCTTCCACGCGACCCACGGACCGCCCGAGACGGTCACGCTGGTCCGCGGCTACTACGAGGCGATCAGGAAGCACGACGTCCGCAAGGCGCTGAAGATCGCGAAGGCCGAGCCGCCGGCGGGGGAGGCCGCGCGGTTCCTCGCGCCCCGCGCCCTCGACCACTGGAGGATCGGCGCCGTCACCGAGACGGACGGCTTCGAGTACAGCGGAGACGACGACGCCGAGGTCACCGTCGTCCTCATCGGGGAGCACCGGAAGCGGTACGAGGGGACCGTGAAGCTGGTGAAGGGGCGGGGCGGCGTGCGGATCGCCGAGCCGCTGATGAGCCTGCGGTTCCAGGCGACCGCCATGGACTACGTCGAGGCCGGCGGGATGCGGGCGCCCTACCAGGGGGACCCCCGGACCGAGAGCCTCAGCGTGGAGTACCGGGTGCTCCCCGGCCTCTACCGCTTCTACCAGGGCCGGCAGGACCTGCTCCGGGTCGCCGCCGGGCAGACGCCCGTACTTCCCGGTGCCAACGGCTCCTCACCGGGGTGGGTGGGCGTGGTGCCGGAGTTCACCGTCACGCCCGCCGGGCAGCGCGCGGTGTCGCAGGCGTACGACGCGGTCATCGACCGGTGCGCGGAGACCCGCGGCGTTCCCAGGGCGGAATGCCCGTTCGGTCTCACTCCCTATGGCGACATCAAGTCGCGTGACGAGTCCGTGTCCGACTTCGGGAAGCTCACCTGGCGGGTGCGGACCTATCCGACGATCACCGCCGTCGTCCAGCGGGGCGGCCTGTGGATCGTCGACCGGGAGCGGGGCGTCGTCGAGCTGAGCGGCTCCGGCCGCATCGACGGGAGCGGGCCCAGGCGGCCGTTCACCCTCACCTGCGGGACGGTCGCCCGCCGGACCTTCGCGAGCGTGGCGTCCGGCGGCACGGTCTCGATCACCGGGCCCGTCAAGGGCGGCGAGCCGTGGGACACCTGCCGCGACGGCGCGCTGTCGGCGTCCTGACCGCCTCATCCGGCCTCCACCCGCGGGCGGAGACCGGACGGGAGGGTCAGCCGGAGCTGCCGACGACCGCGGCGCCGGCGGCCTCGCCGATCTCCTCGGCGGGCAGCTGCGCCCGGTAGCCCTCGATCTTGCCGTTCAGGCTGGCGAGGCTGCGGCTGTAGTCCCGGCTGGACAGCCAGAACTTGTAGATGATGAACAGCTCGAAGGCCAGCATGCCGGCCGCGCTCACGCACACCACCGGGATGATCGCGCCCGGCACCGCCGCGGCGATCACCGGGGCGACGATGAACACGCCCATCTGGAACTCGATGCCGCTGATCAGGTGCGGGCGGATCCGGCCGCGCAGCAGCACGTTGCGGATCCGCAGGTACCAGGGGAACCGCTTGTAGAAGCCCGCCTGCAGGTCGTGGTTGGCGCGGTCGGTGTCGCCGAGGACCCGCTCCTCCATCTCGGGGTCGGCGCCGAGCGCGCCCTCCGCCGAGCGCAGGTCCGCGCCGACCTCGCCGGCCTCCGGCGCGGCGCCGCTCGCCCGCCGGACCGCCTCCTCCAGCTCCTCCGCCTGGCGCCGCGTCTCGATCAGCGTGGTCCGCATCTGCGAACGCACCTTGTAGATCTCCAGGGCGTCCATGTAGCGGAGCATGTCCAGGAAGACGACGCCGAGCGCCGTCCACACGTAGGCGACGTTGTCCGTCGCCGCGTACTGCCCGGCCATCAGCGCGACCGCGCAGGCCAGCACCCGCACCCGGTCGAAGATGTAGTCCAGCCACGCGCCGAACACCGACCCGGTGCCCTTGAGGCGCGCGATCTTGCCGTCCATGCAGTCGAGCGTGAACGACAGGTGGTAGAGCAGCGCGCCGACGAGCAGCCACGGCCAGGACGCCGCCGCGAAGCAGGCGCCCGCCCCGAGGCCGAGGACCAGCGCGCCCACGGTCAGCTGGTTCGGCGTGATCCGCGTCCGGTTCGCGGTGAACTTCACCAGGTGGGAGGCGAGCGGGTCGACCAGCACGACCGTCCACCACGCGTCACGCGCCTTGTACGTCCGTTGCCGAACGTCGTCGAGCGTGAAGTTCGCCATGGAGGGATTCCTTTCGTCCTGGAACCGCTCGATGGTATCGGCTGTCCGGATGCGGTCTCGGGCATTGTCACCGACTCGTGACTCGGTTAGTGGGGGAGACGAGGCCTACGGGACGCCTGTGCCGCTCGTCCGGATCGTTTTGATCGATGGCCCTGGGTAGGCTTTGGCGGTGCGCGTCAGACCTATGGCAGTTCTCGCCCAATTGCCCTTCGCCTGCGTGCTGGCGGTGGCCGTCTGGATCCGGATCGTCGCGGTCCGCGGGTATCCGGCGCCACACTGGACGGGCGACTCGCCCAGCTACCTCCAGGCCGCCCTTGACCTCCGGCCCGGCGAGACCCGGCCGAGCGGCTACCCGATCCTGCTGTGGATGCTGAAGCCGTTCCACTCCTTCACGGTGATGGTGGCGGTCCAGCACGCGATCGGCGTGCTCTGCGGCGTCCTGGTGTACCTGCTGGTCTGGCGGGCCGGGCGGGCGGCGTGGCCGGTCGGCCCCGGCGGCGACGCGGGCCGCCTGGCCTGGCGCCACCTCGTCCCCGGGCTGCTGGGCGCCGCGCTGACGGTGCCGGTGCTGCTGGACAGCTACCAGCTCGCCCTCGAGCACCTGCTCATGTCGGACTCGCTGTTCACGTTCCTGCTGCTGGCGGCGGTGACGGCCGCGCTGTGGCGGCGCCGGGCGACGTGGTGGCTCGGCGCGCTCGCCGGGATGCTCGCCGCGTTCGCCGCGGTGACAAGGTCGGCCGGGCTGCCGCTCGTCGCGATCATCCTGCTCGGCATGCTGCTGCGGCGCGCCGGGTGGCGCGCCCTCGCCGCCGCGGTGATCGCGTTCGTGCTGCCGCTCGGCGGCTACATGTACTGGTTCAAGCAGACCTACGGCGACTTCACCGTCACCCGGGCGAGCTCCATCTGGATCTACGGGCGCACCGCCGCATTCGCCGACTGCGCCAAGATCAAGCCGCCGCCCGAGCTGCGGATCATGTGCCCGAAGGACAGCAACCCGCAGATCGCCCCGGCGTTCGCCGTGCTGTGGACGCCCGACTCCCCGTTCCGGCAGATCCCCGGATGGATCACCGGGGAGCAGGCCAACCGGATGGCGAGCGAGTTCACCAAGGACGCGATCGAGAAGCAGCCCGGCGACTACGCGCGCATCGTGGTCCGCGACACCTGGCGGTCCTTCGACTGGAACCGCGAGCCGTACCCGACGCCGTGGACGTGGCTGGAGTACAGGTTCTCCCCGGGCGAGTCGTGGGACGACGAGCAGGCGCTCGTGGCCGCGAAGTACGACCCGGCCGGCGGGGAGACGAAGGTCGTCCAGCCCTGGGCCGGCCGGATGCTGACGTACCAGAGCCACATGTCGATGCCCGGCACGGTCCTCGGGCTCGTCCTGCTCGGCGGGCTGGTGCTCGCGCTGCCGCACATCGGGCGGCGCGGCACCCGGTGGCGGTGGTTCGGGCCCGTCCGGCACTGGGGGACCGGCGCGCTCATGCCGTGGGGGACGAGCCTCGCGCTGCTGGTCATCCCGGCGGCGACCGCCGACTTCGACTACCGCTACGTGCTGCCCGCCGTGCCGTTCGCGTGCGTGGCGCTCGGCCTCGCGCTCATCCCGTCGCCGCGCCGCGTCCGCGAGGACCCGGTGGACGGCCCGGGCGAGGGCCAGGACGACGACGCGCCCGCCGCCGAGAAGTCCCTCAGCGCCTGATGTCCGGCCGCCAGGCGCCCGACGGCAGGCCCGGGGGCGCCTAGCGCCCGGTGTGGCGGCGCGGGCGGGCCTGCAGCTCCGCCAGCATCCGCTCCCAGCTCTCGGCCACCACGGCGATGTCGAACCGGGACGCCGCCGCCGCGGCGTGCACCGCCATGTCCCGGCGCAGCTCCACGTCGTCGATCATGCGCAGCAGCGCCTCCGCGAACGCGCCGGAGTCCTCCGGCGGGACGAGCAGCCCGTCGCGGCCGTCGGTGACGATCTCGCGCGGCCCGCACGGGCAGTCGAACGCGACCACCGGCAGCCCGCACGCGAACCCCTCGATGATCGTCATGCCGAACGACTCGGCGCGCGAGGACACCGCGAGCACCGACGCCTTGGCGAGCTCGCCCTCCATGTCGTCGGTCGGCTCCATCATCAGGACGTTGTTGTAGAGCCCGAGCCGCGTCGCCCGGCGGCGCAGCTCCTCGCGCCGGGGGCCGTCCCCGTAGATCCGCAGGCTCCACTCCGGGCGCTTCTCCGCGACCTTCGCGAACGCGTCGATCAGCAGGTCGTAGCCCTTGATCCAGACGACCCGGCCGGCCGCGACGACGACCCGGTTCTCCTGCCGGGACCGCGGATGCACCCGGGCCGGCAGCCCGTTCGGGATCGTGCGCACCGGGCACGTCCCGGCGGGCAGCAGCTCCTCGTAGGCGGCGCGGTCCGCGGCGGTCAGGCAGGTGAGCGCGTCCAGCCGCGGGTACCACTCCTTGATCTCCGCGAGGATCCCCGGCTCGTTGATGCCGAGCTGGAGATGCTCCTGGCCGACCACGACCACCCGGCGGGGGGCCAGCCGCGCCGCCGCCAGGTTCAGCCCGGCGCGCGTCGTGACCAGCACGTCGGTGTGCGGGCGCCGCAGGAACCGGGTCAGCCGGTCATCGGTCCAGGCGCTGTACTTGTTGAAGCTGCGCTCCTCCGGGTGGACCATCGCCGACGGCTCCGGCATCAGCCGCTCGGCGCGCGCGGTGTGCGGCCACGGGACGGCCGCGCCGGGCCGCAGGTCGACCAGGGAGCGCAGCCGCACCCGGTCCGACAGCGGCAGGACGGGCTTGTCCCGGTCCCGCAGCACGCTCACGACCTCGACGTCGTGCCGCCGCGACAGCTCGTCGGCGAGGGTGAACGTGCAGCGGACGGTGCCGTCGATGGAGAAGGCCTCCAGCAGCAGGAAAGTGATCTTCATGTGCCGTCGTCCCCCGCGGGGCGGCACGAGACCGCGAGCTGGTCCCGCTCGGTGTAGTAAGGGCGCACGGCCATCTCCCGGCCGCCCGGCGCGGCGACCTGCCGGGGGTAGGAGAGCTTGCCGCGCTTGCCGGGCGCGTCGTCCAGCCAGGTGCCGAGGCGGGCGTGCACGTCGCCCACGTCGAGCCACAGGTCCCACAGGGCGGGCTCGGCGGCGGCGAACGCCTCGACGGGCAGCCGGCCGTGGAACGCCGTCCCGTCGAGGCGGGCCTCACCGGACACGGTGCCGCCGCCCTCGCGCGCCGCGGCGACGAGCCGCGCCGTCTCGCCGGGCCGCGGGCCCGCGTACGCGAGCCACCCGTCGACCCGGATCTCGCCGTCGCGCGGGTGGACCGCCGCGACCTCGGCGTGCGGCGCGACCGCGCGGACGCGCAGCCGGGCGTGCCCCTTCCGCGTCCGCACCACGCGGACCGCCTGCTCCCGCGGGAGTCCGGAGTAGGCGCGCAGCTCGTCCAGCGAGAAGCCCGGGTCGTCCGTCGGCACCGGCAGGACGGCGCCGTCCCCGGCCTCGAAGACCGGCTCCCACGTCCCGGTCGCCAGACCGGCCACGTCCACCTCCAGCGAGCGCCGGTCGCCCGCCACGGGCGCCGGGCGCGTCTCGCCCGACGCCCGGTGCCGCAGCGCGACCCGGCACCCCTCCGGCAGGGGTGCGGGCCACCGGATGCGCAGGCGGTCGTCGGAGCCCACACGGCAATGGTTCGCCACGGCGTCCAATGTCCGAGCCTTCCCCGATGTCTGTCGTGCCGGGCGGGCAGCCTATCAACGCATCGGTTCCGCCCGGTCACGGATCGCTACAGTTGCTCAGCTTTGCGGCGGGAACACCCGGTCCACGGTCCGCGCCGCGGCCTTCCCGTCGTCCAGCGGGCAGAACCGCGCCACGAACTCCTTGTACCTGTCCTGGTGGCCCGCCGTCGCCGCCTCGACGTCGCGGATCGCGTCGATCAGGTCGTCGGAGGTCTCCACCAGCGGCCCCGGCGCCTCCGCCTCGAAGTCGAAGTAGAAGCCGCGCAGCCGGTCCCGGTAGTCGGCCAGGTCGTAGGTGAAGAACAGCATCGGCCGACCGGTGTTGGCGTAGTCGAACATCACCGACGAGTAGTCGCTGATCATCATGTCGGAGATCAGGTACAGCTCGGTGATGTCGGGGTACAGCGACACGTCCCGGACGAAGCCGTGCTCGTCCTCGGTGACGCCGTCCACCACGTTGGAATGCAGCCGGACGAGCAGGACGTGGTCGTCGCCGAGCGCGGCGCGCGCGCGGTCCAGGTCGAGGCGCATGTCGTGCTTGTACCGGCCCCGGCTGTAGTACTGGTCGTCGCGCCACGTCGGCGCGTACAGCACGACCCGCTTGCCCTCCGGGATGCCGAGCCGCGCCCGGACCGACCTCGCGACCGCGTCCGCCTCCGGGCTGTACAGCAGGTCGTTGCGCGGGTACCCGACCTCCAGCATCTCGCCCTTGAACGCGAACGCCCGGCGGAAGATCTCCGTGCTGAACGGGTTCGGCGACAGCAGGTGGCTCCACTCCGGCACCGCCGGGCCGGACGGCCCCTTGTCCTTGCTCTGCAGCGCCGACTTCATCCCCGGCGCGTACGCGAAGTGGACCTCCTTGACGTCCCGGCCGATCTTCTTCAGCGGGGTGCCGTGCCAGGTCTGCAGGACGACCTGGTCGGGGTGGCGCTGGAACCAGTCGCCGAGCCGGTGGTTGGTGACGATGTACTTCGACGTCGTCACCGCCTCCTGCCACTCCCTGCCGTTCAGCCGGACGGCCTTCAGCGTGTCAGGGAGCTCGGCCTGCGCGTCGTTCACGACCCACAGCTGCTCCAGATCGGCGCCGCGCCGCAGCAGCTCCTCGTGGATCGCCTTCGGGCTGTCGGAGTACTGGCGCCCGTTGAAGCACGAGAACAGCACCGCGTCGCGGAGCCCGTCCCGGGCCACCTTGCGCCGCGCCTCCTCCCGGTACTTCGCGCCAGCGCTCTTCTCCTCGCCGGACACGTCGCCGGTGACGGCGACGACGAGCCGGCCGTCCTTGGCCTCCAGCGCGTAGCCGCGCCGCGCCACCTCCAGCAGGCCCGGCAGGCCGCGCTGCGCCGCCTCCGTCAGCCGGACCGTCAGCGCCCGCCCGCCCGGCGGCCGGAACAGCACGTCCCAGCGGCCCGGCCGCAGCGGCAGGATCCCCGCGACGCTCGGCACCGCCGCCGCCGGGACCTCCGCCCGCAGCGTGCCCGAGTCGTCGGGGACCAGGTCGAACGCGTGCTCCTTGCGGCGCCCGCGGCTGCGCACCACGATCTGCCCGGACGCGTGCGCCGGGTGCGTCGCCGCCAGCGACAGGGTCCCGTCGGGGCGCCACACGCAGTCGCTCACCGACAGCCGCGTCGTCGCCCGCCGCACCCGCACGTACCCGCCGGGGCCGTGGCCCGCGCTGACCTCCAGCGCGCCGGACGTGCGCCGCGCCTCCTCCACGCCCTCCGCGAGGACGAGCGGCCGGCCGTCCGCCGACAGCGTCCAGTCGCGGGTGTCGTCGATCGCGTCGGGATCGATGTCGACGTCCAGCGCGTCCGGGTCGACGCGGGCCGTCCAGCCGCCCGGCCGCTGCGCCACCGGGACCGGGACGCGCGCGTCGCCGAGCGTCAGCACCAGCTCCGCGGGCGGCCCGCCGGCCGCCTCCACCTCGATGATCAGCGCGGACCCGTCCCAGCGCAGCGCCGTCGCGCGCTCGCGGACCCGCTCCACCTGCACGACCAGCTGTCCGTCCACGACCTTCGGGACGACCCGCACGTCGTCGGCGACGTACCGGTAGGGCGGGTGCGCGCCCGTCCCCGAGCCGCCGCCGCGCACCGGGCCCTGCCGGAACACGCCCGCGTTCAGCACCGAGGCGTGCACCTCCCAGGTGCCCTCCGCCCACGCGCCGCGGTCCTTCAGCTTCGCCGCGTCCAGCGCGAACTCGAACCCGGTCCAGCCGCCCGACGACTTGCCCGGCTTCGGCGTCTGCCGCGCCTTCAGGTGGATCTTGCGGCGGCCGCTGCGCAGCGTCACCGTCTTGATCGACGTCCAGCGGCGGCGGGAGCTGACCGAGTTGATGTAGGCCTCGCCGGTGACGACCAGCCGGTCGCCCTCCCAGCGCACCGCGTGCGCCCGGCCCCGCATCTTCACCTCGTCGCGCGCCCGGTACACCTCGCGCGGGACGTCGACCTTCGCGTCCTTCCAGTACGGGTAGACGACGTAGCGGCGCAGCGGGTCCCGCACGATCGACGGCGAGGACTTGCCCCGCTCGTACCGGACGACCTTCACCAGCTCCATCGTGTGGCCCTCGGCGGCCAGGTGCCACTTCAGCCGGGTCAGCGCGGACGCCTCGGCGAACACCTTCGGCGACACGCCCTTGGCGTACGCCGCGGCCTGCGCGACGACCTGCTCGCGCTCCTCGCCGGACAGGTCCGGCAGGGCGTCCAGGAACAGTTTCAGCTCGGTCGTGACGAGCGCGAGCTGCAGCCGGCGCAGCTCCTTGACGTCGCCGCGCTCGGCGAGCCACGACGTCGCGAGGTTCGCCGCGCCGAAGCCGTCGGCGATCTCCTGCGGCTCGGTGGTCGGCGGGAACCGCCGTGACCGGCGGTGCAGGACGACGTCCGGCACCACGTCGACGGACGTGGCCAGGTGCAGCGCGCGCACCATGACCGGCAGGTCGTCGTAGCGGCCGAGGTCGGGGAACTCCAGGCCCGCGGAGTCCCAGAACGAGCGGCGCACCAGCGCCGTGGCGATCTTGCGGACGTGCAGCAGGTCCGGGCTGTGCTGCAGGTCGGTGGCCTTGGCGGGATCCGGGTTGTCGCCGCGCGCCTTCCACTGCGACACCTGCCCCGTCCACTCGCGGGACGCGTCGGGACCCATCGCGAGGTCGGACCCGGACGCCTCCAGCGAGGTCAGCAGCACGGCGACCGCGTCCGGCGGCAGCGGGTCGCCGCCGCCCGCGAACAGCAGGAACTCGCCGCGGCTCTCGGCCACCCCGAGGTTGCGGGCCGCCCCCCTGCTCGGCGCTCCGCTGCGGACGATCCGGAACCGCTCGTCGGGCAGCTCCGCGCGGGCGGCCGTGCCGGTGCCGTCGTCCACGACCAGGACCTCGAGGTCCTGGAACGTCTGGGCCGCGATCGAGTCCAGGGCGTCGCCGAGGTCCTCTCCCGCGCCGTGCGCGAGCACGATGACACTGATCCTGGGGGCGGTCATGCCCACTCCTTCGAGGGCTGTGCGAGCCGGAGCCGGCGGTCCGGTCGCGGACGGTCAGGGGATGGGAGGCCGGCGTCCCGGCACGCGGCCGCTACGCCGGGCCGGACCCCGCGGAGGAGGCCTCCGACGGCGCCGCCGGGGACGGCATCGGCGGGAGCTCCTCGCCGAGGAACACCCGGCGCACGGCCCGCTCGGCCGCGTTGCCGTCGTCCCAGGGGCAGAACCGCGCCCGGAACGCCTCGAGGTTCTTCGCCGCGGCGTCGCCCCAGGCCGCCCGGGACGCGAACGCGTCGACGAGCTCGGACTCGGCGTAGGCGACGACGCCGGGCGGGAACTCGGTGAGGTCGAAGTTCACGCCCCGGGTGAGCTTGTAGGTCTCCCAGTCGTTGGCGTAGATCACGATCGGCTTGCCGAGGTTGGCGTAGTCGAACATGACCGACGAGTAGTCGGTGAGCAGCGCGTCCGAGGCGATCATCAGATCCTCGACGGACGGGTGCTTGGAGACGTCGATGACCTGGTCCTCGGACCAGCCGAGGTCCGCGGCCATGTTCTTGAGCTTGTAGTAGTAGTGCGCGCGCAGCAGCAGGACGTGGTCGTCGCCGAGCTGCTCCATGACCCGGCCGATGTCGAACATCGGGGCGTAGCGCCGCTGGTAGTCGCGGTGCGTCGGCGCGTACAGGACCGCCGTCTTGCCCTCGGGGACGCCGAGCTCGTCGCGCAGCCGCGCCTGCTCCTGCGGCGTCGCGCGCACCAGCCGGTCGTTGCGCGGGTAGCCGGTCTCCAGCAGCTCGTACTTGCAGGGGAAGCCCCGCTCCCACGCCTCGCTCATCAGCGGGTTGGCCGACAGCAGGAAGTCCCACCGGTCGGACCGCTCGATCAGCGCCTTGAAGTCCATGTCGGCGGCGCCGACCGGGTACTCCATCTGGTCGAGGCCCATCTTCTTCAGCGGGGTGCCGTGCTGGGTCTCCAGGTGCACCTGGCCGGGCCGCTTGACGAGGTTGTCGGGGAAGTTGACGTTGTTGACGAAGTACTTCGCGGCGGCGAGCGTCCGGTAGTACTCCGCCGACCCGGCCACCACGTACTCCACGCCGTCCGGCATGGTCTTGCGCGCGCCCGGCTTCACGATCCACACGCAGCGGATGTGCGGCGCGATCTCCCGGACCTTCTCGTAGATCGCGGCGGGGTTGCAGGAGTACCCGCGGTACCAGTAGGCGGCGAAGACCGCGAGGTTCTCCTCGATCGGCATGTGCCGCCGCATCGCGTAGTAGCGCTCCTTGGCCACTTCCTTGGAGCGCAGCACGCCCTGCTTCTGCAGCCGCCGGACCTTGCGGCCGCGCTTCTTGGCCTTCGTCGCGAGCTTCGGGGTGTTGAGCCGCTCCCACGCCTTGAAGTCGCCCCGCTCGATCGCGCGGTGCTTGTCGGCCAGGCCGGGCTCGTCGTCCGGCGGGACGTGCCCCGCCGGCTTGTAGCGGTTGTAGGTCTTGGACATCTCGGCGAAGAACCGCTGCTTCTCCGAGGGGTAGACGCGGTCGGCGCGCTCGATGATGACCAGCAGGTGCCAGATCGTCCGGTCGAACATCACGGGCCGGAACCGGTCCATCTGCGGGCCCAGGTGGTCCATGAACGCGAAGATGCGGTCGTACTGGTCGAAAGCGTCGAAGTGCTTGGCGCTGGCGGTCTTGGTGATCGCGCCGCTGCGCCGCTGCCGGTAGACGTAGCAGACCCGGTCCAGGAAGCTGACCCGCTCGGCGGCCATGAGGACGGGGTAGGTGATGCTGACGTCCTCGTAGTAGCCGCTGTTGAAGCGCAGCCCGTGCTCGATCATGAACTCGCGGCGGATCGCCCGGTTCCAGACCGAGGTGAACATCTCCAGCAGGCTCGGCCGGTCGGCGAGCGTGAACACCTCGGGCGCGGGCGGCTCCCGGAACAGGTGGTTGATGATGCTGCGCTTGACCCGCCCGTTCCAGTAGGACCGGGCGTAGTCGAACATCAGCACGTCGGGGTTGGTCTCGGCGAGCCGGTCGCAGATCGCCTTGACGGCGCCCTCGGTGGCGTAGTCGTCGCTGTCGAAGAACCAGACGTAGTCGCCGGTCGCCATGTCCAGCCCGACGTTGCGGGCCTCGCCGAGGCCCACGTTGTCGACGAGGTGGCGCACCTTCACCCGGGAGTCGCGCTCGGCGTACTCGTCCAGGATCTCGCCGCAGGCGTCCGGCGAGGCGTCGTCGATCGCGATGATCTCCAGGTTCGGCACGTCCGGGACCAGCAGCGAATCCAGGCACTGCCGCAGGTACCCCTGCACTTTGTGCACGGGCACGATGATGCTCAGGGAGATGTCGTATTCACTGCTCACGCGAACGCCAATCAACTACTCGATGAATCTGGATCATACCCGCATCCGGCAGGTAAATCTTATGTCCTGCCATGAGAGGGCTTGAGTAGCCATCGGCCCTTGGGCTCGATCGCCCAATGGGTGAGCCGCTGCACGGGGGCGGTGCCGAGCAGCACGCCGGCCGCGAGCGCCCCCAGCGTCGCGGCGACCACGCCCGCCGGGGTGTTGAAGAAGTGCGCGTCGAAGACGCCGCCGTAGTCCAGCGTCTTCACGATGAGGCCGTGCAGCAGGTAGACGTACATCGTCCGGGTCCCGAGCGCGGTGTACCAGGCCCGGCCGCGCGGGACGGCCGCGAGGAACGCGGTGCCGAGGCCGACGGCGAGCGCCAGCGCGAGCAGCCGGTATCCCATGCCCTCCACCGCGCTGAAGTGCAGTTGCTCGTAGCCGCGGTTCCACAGCAGCACACCGTGCGCGATCTTCGGCAGGACGGTGCCGCGCTCCCAGACGTAGGCGACCGGCAGCGCCGCCAGCAGCACCGCGATGCCGGCCCAGCGCGCCCACTCGCGGTTGCGCGGGGCCTGCGCCAGCTCGGGCCTGATCGTGAGGCCGAGGACGAAGAACGGCAGCAGCGCGGCGGCCCGGCACAGCGTCGGGTCGGTGTTGAAGCTCCAGCTCCCGGCGACCAGCGACAACGCCACCGACACCGCGACGGGGTGCCGCAGGTGCGCCCACAGCGGGGCGCTCAGCCGCCACAGCACCAGCGCGACGAGGAACCACATCAGGAACTGCGGACGGAAAAGTTCCTGCAGCCGGAAATCATTTCCCCGGATGTACACCAGCTGCAGCCGGTAAAGCACGGCGAAGATCACGTACGGAACGACCAACGTGGGGAAAATTACCCTGAATTTGTCGGTCGACCGCATGAATCCGCGGGCGAAGTAACCGGAGACGAAGACGAACACCGGCATGTGGAAGCCGTACACCACGGTGTAGGCCGCGTCCACGGCGTGGCTGTCCTTGCGCAGGACCTCCCACACGTGCCCGAGGACGACCAGCAGGATCAGGAAGAACTTGACGTTGTCGAAGTAGGCGTCGCGCTGCCGGGGCGGAGCGGGGGGCTGCGGCGCGGGCCGCGCGACGGGGGGCTCGGGGACCGCCGGCGGGACGGGCGCCGGCCCGCCCGCGGGCGGACCGCCGGGCTCCGGGGGACGGGGCTGGGGGAGGGTTTCCGTCATGTCTCCGAAGGATTCATTTCGTCCGTGACTACCGTTCACGTGCGGGCAGGGCGACTCTAGTCCGCGATCGGCGCTCCTGGGGCCGGTTGCCGGATTGTTCCGGTCCGGCCCGGCCCTCAGCCGCGGCTCGGCCGGCGCAGCGGGGTGAACACCCAGGTCATCTTGGGCTCCAGCGCCCAGCTCATGGTCCGGCGGACCGGCGGGGAGCACAGGAACGTTCCGACGACGACGGCCCCGCAGATCACCGCGACCACGCCGGCCGGCGTGTGCATCCAGTCCGCGCCCCACCAGCCGGTGAAGTTCAGCAGCCGGGTGACGAAGCCGTGCAGCAGGTAGCAGTACAGCGTCGTCGCGCCCAGCGCGGTGAACCAGTACCGCTTGCGCGGGATCAGGGTCAGGAAGGCGGCGACCAGCACCGTCGCGCTCGCGAACATCGCCAGCCGCATCAGGGTGCCCTTGAAGTCGCCGACGCCGAGCTTGTCGTGCGGGTCCTTCCAGAAGATCCAGCTCACCGACATGTGCTTCATGACCAGGTAGGAGCACGCCAGCCCGATGACGAGGACGACCGCGCCGATGGGCCGCGCGATCGGCTTCTTCAGCAGCTCGAAGTGCTCCGGCCTGAGCTTCAGCCCGAGGACGTAGAACGGCAGCAGCCCGAACACCCGGTGGATGTCGAAGGTGCCGCCGAGGTCGCTCATGTAGGACAGCAGGGCGAACCCCATCGCGACGGCCAGCGGCCACCGGATCTGCTGCCACACCGGGGTCGACAGCCGCCACAGGAACAGCGCGCACAGGAACCACGTCAGGTAGTACGGGCTCAGCAGGCTGATCTCCAGGTCGTGGCGGCCCGCCAGCCAGTCGTACAGCGAGTACGCGACCTCGAACACCACGTACGGGACGCCGACGTTGGTGATGAGCTTGCGGGCCTTGCCGGGGGAGAACGTCCAGTTCCGCGAGAAGTAGCCGGTGATCACGATGAACAGCGGCATGTGGAACATGTAGATGAAGATGTACAGGCCCTTGGCCATCGGGACGTTCTGCAGGTTGGCGATCGAGTGCCCCGACACCACCAGCAGGATCGCGAAGTACTTCGCGTTGTCGAAGAACGGGTCGCGCTCCCTGCGCGGCTTCGGCGGCGAGGCGATCCGGACCGGACCGGCGCCCTGCCGCTCGCCCTCGGGCGGGGCCGGGGCCGTCGCGACCGCGCCGGCGGGCGCCGCCGCGTCGGGAGGCGCCGCCGGGTCGGGGCGGGGGTCGGGGACGGCGGGTGCGCTCCGGCCCTCCGGTATCGGCTGGTCGGCCGCCGTCGGCGCGGCGGCCTGCGGTCCCGTCTCGGCCCCCGAGGGCCAGGTGCTGTACGTCATGGCCTGCCGGTTCAAGCCCCCTTGCAGATGTCGTCGTTGGCGCGGATCTCGCCCTGCTGCGCGGGGATGCCCCCCTTGGCGCTCTTCAGGGCCGTCCAGTCGGAGCCGACGACCAGGTCCACCACGCCGGGCGTTCCGCCACTGGTCCGCGCGGCCGGGGCCGGCTTGCTCGGGATCAGCGCGGTGAGCGTCTGGGCCTGCTGGTCGGCCCCGGAACCGTACAGCACCTTGGTGGTCTTCGTGGCGGAGGCGTTGCCGCCGACCGTCACCTGGAAGCCCTGCGCCTCCAGGTCGGAGGCGACGCGGCTGGCCTGCCCGGCGATGCCGCTGCCGTTGTAGACCCGCACCCGCACCTGGTCGGGCTGGATCTTGGGGGCGGCCGTCTTGGACTCGGTCGGCACGGTCTTGTCGTTGCGGATCGAGGAGAAGAACGGCTGCGCGGCGGAGGTGAGCACCACCCGGTTCGGGTCGGAGGGGTCCGGGCCGTTGGGCGCGGTGACGAAGCGCAGCTTGCCCGAGGTCATGCCCTGCATGCCCTGGGCGATCTTGATCATGACCTGGGGGGTCAGTTCCTTGTCGGTGGTGAGCGACTTGGTCGTCGCGTTCATCAGCGGCAGCATCTTGGTCGGGTTGCTCAGCACCCCGGCGCTCATGGCCTTGCTCGCCAGCGCGCCCATGAACTTCTGCTGCCGCTTGATGCGGTCGAGGTCGGAGCCGTCGCCGAGGCCGTGCCGGACGCGCACGTAGGCGAGGGCGGTGGAGCCCTTGATGGTGTGCCTGCCCTTGGACAGGCGCAGCCCCGACTTCGGGTCGTTCACGGCCTTCGGCAGGCAGACCGGGACGCCGCCGACCGCGCTCGTGATGGCCTTGAAGCCGGTGAAGTCGACCTGCATGAAGTGGTCGATCCGGATGTCGGACAGGCCCTCGATCGTCTTGATGACGCAGGCGGCGCCGCCGATGGTGAACGCGGAGTTGATCTGCGCGTGCGGCTGGTCGGGCGACATGCCGCCGGCGTGGGTCTTGCACGACGGGATGTGCACGATGAGGTCGCGCGGGAAGCTGATGCCCATCGCCTGGCTGCCGCCCGGGGACAGGTGCAGCAGGATCATCGTGTCCGAGCGCGGCGGGTCGTTCTTCATCGACCGGCCGTAGCTGGCGTTGGCGCCGGCGCGGGTGTCGGACCCGAGCAGCAGGATGTTCATCGCGCTGTTCAGCTTCTTCGGCCGGTTGGGGCCGAGCTGGGCGTTGACGTCCTCGTGGTTGATGTTGCCCATCGCCTGCCGGTACAGGCCGTAGGCCGTGAGCGAGCCGGCCACCATGACCGCCGACAGTCCGACGCACGCCCACCCGAGGATGCGCCAGCCGCGTCGACGCGGCGCCGGCTGCGGGTCGGCGTCGTCGACGTACTCCATGTACATCGGGTTGCTGTTCATCGGCTCCGTGTCCGGGGGGCGCGGCCCGCTTTCAGGGGATCGGTCGGCTTGGTCTGCTCTGCTGGAACGGTCTGTCCTGCTCGAACTGTCCTACTGCTGTGACGGGGCTGGCCGTGGCTCGGTTGACAAAGCGCGGGCAAAGAGAGCGTAGGTCAGGCGAGCCGGCGCACGGACCCGGATGCGTCTTTCCAGCCGGGCAGTCCCGCCACCGCCGTCACATGCTCCACGGTCAAGCGTCGATCTAGGGTGGCTTTGTCAAAGTTTCGTTGGATTATGACGGAAGCACCTGAGGCTAGTGGTGCGACCAGGCCGGCAAGAACCCCGTCGAGGGTGCCGAACGGCATGTCGACCAGGATCCGCGAGGACGCGCCCAGCTCCCATTTCCGGGCGGCCGCGCGCGCCTCGGCGACCAGCTCGGCGCCGGTGAATGTGGTCTTTGTCACATCCAGGGCGGGCAGCGCGGGCGACACCTGCGGGCCCGCGGCGAACCGGTCGCCGTAGGAGCGGACCTCCGCCGCGTAGTCGGTGACCCCCACGGGGCAGTCGGCCAGCGGGCCGCCGAGCGGGTGCAGCGACAGCCCGACGACCTCCTCCGCGTCGGTGTCCAACCCCGGGTCCGCCAGCACCACGTCCAGCACCTCCTCGGCCGCCGCCAGGATGTACGGCCCGGACGCCCCGAGCGGTTCGGCGCCCGCCGCGGCGCGCTCGCGCAGCGCCGCCGGGTCGACCGGCTCGGCCACCAGCCCCGCCGACCAGCAGGCCGCCAGCCACACCGCGGTCTGCCAGTGCGGCGGCAGCGCGAGCACGACGCGCCCGCCCGGCTCCGCGGCCAGCCCGTCCACCAGGAAGTTCGCGGTCTTGGCCACCCAGTTGTCGAACGTCCGCGCGGACAGCTCGACGCGCTCGCCCCGCGCGTCGTCGTAGTAGGTGACGAGGGGCCGGGACGGGTCGTCGTCCAACCGCCGCCGCAGCAGCTCGGCGGGTCCGGACGCGGCGGGTTCGCTCTGGCTCATGGGGCGAGCGTAGAGCCCCGTGACCGGCCGGGACTCGGCAACGGGCCGGTACCGCTACGCTCCGACTCCGATGACTGAGCACGGATCGGACGAGCACGGGGCGGGTTCATGAACGCGGGTCGGCTGCTCGCCCGGATCACCGTGGCGCCGGCGCTGCTGGTCGCGGCCTGGCTCGTGGTGGCGCTCCCGCTGCTCATGGGCGGGGTGTTCCGGCCGGGCCCGGCGATCCTGCTGTGGGTGCCGGCCGCCGCCGCGGCGCTCTGGCTCGGCCTGCGGCGCCGCCCCCGCGACGAGACCGCCGAGCGGGACGGCCCGCTCGGCCCCGCGCCGTGGTGGTCGGCGGCCGGCGTGATCGCCGTCGCCGTCGCGTTCCTGGTGTTCGAGGCGCTGATGTGCTCCGAGCAGATCATCGTCCGCCGCGACCCCGCCTCCTACGTGCAGTTCGCGACGTGGCTGCAGGACCACGGCTCGCTGCCGATCCCGCAGATGCGCTGGGCGTTCGGCGGCGGCGACCCGGCGCTGAGCTTCGACAGCCCCGCCTTCTACGAGCACGGCGGGTCGGTCGTCCCGCAGTTCATGGCGGGCCTGCCGCTGATCCTCGCGCTCGGCGGCTGGGCGGGCGGCGTCCACGGGATGCTGCTGATGGCGCCGCTGCTGGGCGCCTGCAGCGTGCTGGCGTTCGGCGGGCTCGTCGCCCGGCTGGTCGGCCCGCGGTGGGCGCCCGCCGGGGCGCTGCTGCTGGCGCTGACCCTGCCGATGCTGTGGGTGTCGCGGTCCACGTTCAGCGAGCCGCCGGCGCTGATCCTGCTGCTCGGCGGGCTGTCGCTGCTGCACGACGGCCGGACGGAGCGGCCCCGCCCGGCGATGGTGAAGGCGTTCCTCGGCGGCCTCGCGCTCGGGCTGATCGTGCTCGTCCGGATCGACGGGATCCGCGACATCCTGCCCGCCGTGGTGTACGCCGGGCTGCTCGTCGCGTGGCGGCGCCGGACCGGCTACGCCCTCGCGGGCGGGCTCGCGCTCGGCGCCGCCGCCGGGCTCGTCGAGGGTTACCTGAAGTCCCGCCCGTACCTGGACTACCTGCACGCCTCGCTGGACCCGCTGCTGCTCATCTCCGGCGCGATCGTCGCCGCGACCGTCCTGATGGTGCTCCTGCTCCGCTGGGACGCGACGGGCCGGCGGCTGCGCGCGGCCGGCGCGGCGATCGGGCGCGGCCGGCTGCCCGGCGCCGCCGCCGTCCTCACCGCGCTGGTCATGGTCGGGTTCGCCGTCCGGCCCCTCGTGCAGACCGTCCGGCGCGTCCCGACCAACACCGACGACCGGCTGAACGCCCAGTTCATCGAGGCCGTCCAGAAGGTCGACCACCTGCCGCTGGACGGCACCCGGCAGTACTCGGAGCTGTCGCTGTACTGGGTCGTCTGGTACATCGGCATCCCCGCGCTGCTGCTCGCCACGTTCGGCGCGGCGCTGCTCGTGCGGCGGCTGATGCGCCGCCAGTCGCCGCAGTGGCCGCTGCCCTACGCGATCGTCGTCTGGACGACCGTCCAGGTGCTGGTCAGGCCGGGCATCACCCCGGACCACCCGTGGGCGTCCCGGCGGCTGATCGGCCTGGTCATCCCCGGGCTGCTGCTGTTCACGGTGTTCGCGGCCGCGTGGATCACCAAGCGGCTCCGGCGGCTCGGGTACTCGCGGCGGGTGGTGCAGGTGTCGGCGGTGTCGGGCGTCGTGCTGATGCTCGTGCCGATCGTCATCACGTCCGCGCCGTACATGGTGGGCCGCACCGACCAGAAGGAGGTCGGCGCCGTCAACGCGATGTGCGACAGGCTCGGGCCCGGACGGTCCGTCGTGGTGGTCGAGGCCGGCACCGCCGACCGCTTCCTGCAGGTCCTGCGCGGGATGTGCGGGATCCCCTCCGCGCGCAGCACCTCGTTCGCGACGCAGTCCGACGTCCGCCGCGTCCTGCGGAAGATCGACCGCGTCGGGCGGCACCCGGTGGTCATGGGCTCCAAGCCCGAGCAGGTGGCGCCGTACGGCCGCCCCCGGCAGATCATGGCGCTGCGCTCCCGGCAGGACGGGCGGACCCTCGACAAGCCTCCGGGCGGGTCCTGGGGCCTCGCCTTCGACGTGTGGATCGCCGAGCCGACGGCCCCCTGACGGGCCCTGTTCCGGCCGGTGAGTCGGCCGGGGTCCCCGGTTGCGAGTATTCTCGCGGTGCGTGAGTACCCAGCCCGCCGAGCCAGCGCAGCGAGCCACGCCCGAAAGCGCCGAGCCGAGCGACCCCGTGCACGTCACCATCGTCCTGCCCTGCTACAACGAGCAGGACCACGTGATCGACGAGGTCGAGCGCATCACGAAGGCCATGGACAACAGCGGCAAGAGCTACGAGCTGCTCGCCGTCGACGACTGCTCCACCGACGACACCCTCGCCCGGCTGGAGGAGGCGGCGCCGCGCTTCCCGCAGATGCGGGTCATGGCGTTCCAGCACAACAGCGGCTCGGGGACGGTCCGGCGGATCGGCTCCCAGCAGGCCCGCGGCGACATCGTGGTGTGGACCGACGCCGACATGTCCTACCCGAACGAGCGGATCCCCGACCTCGTCGACATCCTGGACACCGACCCGTCCATCGACCAGGTCGTCGGGGCCCGCACCACCGAGGAGGGCACGCACAAGCTGCTGCGGGTGCCCGCGAAGTGGTTCATCCGCAAGGTCGCCGAGCGGCTCACCAACTCGCGGATCCCCGACCTGAACTCGGGGCTGCGCGCGTTCCGCCGCGAGGTGTCGCTGCCCTACCTGCGGCTGCTGCCGCCCGGGTTCTCCTGCGTCACCACGATCACGATCGCGTTCCTGTCGAACCAGCACCCCGTGCACTACACGCCGATCGACTACGCCAAGCGGGCCGGCAAGTCCAAGTTCCACTTCACCAAGGACGCCTACCGCTACATCCTGCAGGTGCTGCGGATGGTGATGTACTTCAACCCGCTCAAGGTGCTGATGCCGCTGGCGCTGTGGCTGATCGGGATCGGGCTGCTCAAGGGCGTGTTCGACATGGTGGTGCACATCGGCTACTTCGCCAACAACACCATCATGATCTTCGTGACGGGGCTGATCATCGCGTCGCTGGCGCTGCTGGCCGACCTGATCGTCCGATCCCGCGGCGACGTCTAGTGCGGGTCGCGATCGTCGGGCCCGCCTTCCCGTACAAGGGGGGCGGCGCCCACCACACCACCGAGCTGGCGCGGCGGCTGGCCGCGGCGGGGCACGACGTCGCGATCGAGTCGTGGCGCGCCCAGTACCCCGGCTTCCTGTACCCGGGGCAGCAGACGATCTCCGAGCCGGAGGGCGAGCCGTTCCCCGGCACCCGGCACCGCCTCGACTGGCGCCGCCCCGACGGCTGGTACCGCACCGGCCGGGCGCTGCGCGCCTGCGACCTGGTCGTGCTGGCGGTGCTCAGCCCCGTCCAGGTGCCGTCCTACCTGGGCATACTCGCCGGTCTCCGGCACCGGACCAAAAGCCTTGCGGGGGGTGTGGGGGGGCGTCCCCCCTCGGGGAGCAGAGTCGTGGCGCTGTGCCACAACGTGCTGCCGCACGAGCGCAAGCCGTACGACGAGCCGCTGATGAAGCGGCTGCTGCGCAAGGTCGACGGCGTCCTCGTCCACTCCGAGGCGCAGGCTGACCTGGCGCGCGGGCTGACCTCGCGCCCCGTCCGCGTGGCGGAGATGCCCGCGCACCTGCCCGCGTCCGGCGGCGCGCCCGCAGGCGGCGGCGACGGGAAGGTGCGGCGGCGGCTGCTGTTCTGGGGGATCGTCCGCCCGTACAAGGGCCTGGACGTCCTGCTGCGCGCGCTCGCCGACGGCCCCGGCGACGTCGGGCTGACCGTCGCCGGCGAGTTCTGGGGCGGCCTGGACGAGACCCGCGCGCTGATCAGGGAGCTGGATCTGGAGTCCCGGGTGGACCTGCGGCCCGGTTACGTGCCCGCCGCGGACGTCCCCGGCCTGTTCGCCGCCGCGGACGCGCTCGTCCTGCCGTACCGGACGGCCACCGCGTCGCAGAACGTGTGGATGGCCTACGAGCACGGCCTGCCGGTGATCGCGACGGACGTCGGCGGGTTCGCCGAGCAGGTCCGCGACGGCGTGGACGGGCTGGTCTGCCCGCCCGGCGACGCGCCCGCGCTGGCGGCCGCCCTCACCCGGTTCTACGCGCCGGGGGAGCCGGAGCGGCTGCGCTCCGGCGTCCGCCCGGTCGACCACGGCCCGGTCTGGGCCGCCTACCTGGAGCGCCTCACCGGGCTCACAGGTGCGGCTCGATGACCTTGAGCAGGGCCCGCTTCGGCTTCGCGCCGGTGATCTGCTCGACGACCTCGCCGTTCTTCAGCAGCAGCAGCGTCGGCAGGCCCAGCACCCCGTACTTCTGCGGGGTCTGCGGGTTCGCGTCGTAGTCCAGCTTGGCGATCTTGATCTTGCCGTCCTGCTCGGCGGCGATCTGGTCGAGGACGGGGGCGATCATGCGGCACGGGCCGCACCAGTCCGCCCAGAAGTCGACGAGCACCGGCACGTCGCTGTTCAGGACTTCCTCGGCGAACGTGGCGTCGGTCACGCTGATGGGGGCCGTCACGGTCACTCCTTCGTTGGCTTGGTACCCCTGACAAGCGCGGGACGATCGCCTTCATTCCCGTCCGCGTCCGCGGTGCCGCCGGACTGCGGGCGGGGGCGCCGGGAAGGGCGGCCGAGCAGGACGCCGGCGCCCGCGTTGAGCAGGTCGGCGGCCGTCAGCAGCACACGGGAGGCGATCGCGACGACGATGGGCGCGCCGGGCGGCAGCACCGGCGTCAGCACCAGCGTCAGCGCGGCCTCCCGCGCGCCGATGCCGCCCGGCGCGATGAAGACCAGGAACCCGGCGACGAACGCGAGCGCGTAGGCGCCGGTCGCGAGGAACGGCAGGCCGGGGCCGTCGCCGCCGACGGCCATGCACAGCAGCCAGGTGTGCGCGCCGAACAGCGCCCAGCCGAGGACCGTCCAGCCGACGGCCCGCAGCGTCACGCCGAGGCTGACGGGGTGCTCCAGCGGCGGCCGCCGGACGAGCCTGAGCATCACGCCGAGCGCCCACGTCACGATCTTCGGGTGCAGCGCCGCGAGCATGAACGGGGCGAGCAGGAACAGCCACCAGTACTCGCGGCGCGCCGCCGCGGACGTCAGCGGCAGCGTCACCGCCGCCACGGCGAGCCCGCAGGCGGTGGAGGACGCCACGGCCAGCAGCGTCGAGCCGAAGCTGCGCTCGGCGGGCACCTTGTGCTCGCGGGCCATCTCGATCTGGGTGACCAGCGCCCACACCTTGCCCGGCACGTACTTGCCGAGCTGGGAGATCGCCGAGATCCGGTACGCGACGCGCAGCGGCAGGGGCGAGCCGAGGCCGCCGAGGAAGGTCCGCCACCCGAGCGTCCAGGCGAACAGGCCGGCCAGGCCCAGCAGGAGCGCGCCGGTGAGCGTGGGCCAGGACATCTCCTGGAACGCCTTCGTCGTCTCGTCCCAGCGCTGGACCACGCTGAAGGCGCAGAACCCGAGCGCGAGCAGGACCAGCAGCACGCGCAGCGCCCGCATGGCGACGACCTTGATGTTCACGCGCCCAGCGTAGGCGACCCGGGATCGCCCCGCGCCGCGGCTCGGAGACCGCCGCTTCGGCCGCGCCGCCGCCCGCCGCGCCCTACAGTTGGGGGCGATGAAACTCTCGGATGTGGTCGCCTTCATGGGGCACCAGGTGCACGTGTGCCGCTACCGCGAGGCGGGGACCCTGCTGTCCTGGATGGGGCGGGACCTGCACGGCAAGCGGGTCCTCGACGTCGCCGGGGGCGACGGCTACTGGGCCGGGCGCGCGCGCAGGCGCGGCGCCCACGCCGTCTCGATCGACCTCGCCCGCGGCAAGATGGTCTACGGCCGGACGCTCGCCGACGCGCCCGCGCTGATCGAGTGCGACGCGCTGCGGCTGCCGTTCGGCGACGCCTCGTTCGACGCCGTCCTGTCGGTGTGCGCGATCGAGCACTTCGACGACGGCGGGAAGTCCCTCGACGAGATGGCGCGGGTGCTGAAGCCCGGCGGTGAGATCTTCATGTCCGCCGACGTGCTCAGCCGCGCGGACGAATGGCCGAAGCTGCGCGACGCGCACAAGGCGAAGTACCACGTCCAGCACACCTACACCCACGAGAGCCTCCGCAAGCTGATGGACGAGCGCGGCCTCGACCTGGTGCGGCACTCCTACCAGTTCAGGACGGCCGCGACCGAGCGCCTCTACCTGTCGCTGTCGACGTACGGCGGGAAGGTCGGCTTCAACGCGGCGGCCCCGCTGGCGCCGCTGGTGGCGCTCGCCGACCGGAGCGCGCCGAACCGGCAGGGCAGCATCGTCCTGGTGCACGCGCGCAAGAGATAGGTGCGGCGGGCCGGGGCGAACGGTAAGGGCCCAGGGCCCGGGGTAGGGCCCTCGGCATGACTCGCGGCCGCGAGGGGCGCGGAGGTCGCACGCCCGGCCCGGTCGCGGGCGTAGGCTCGGACGGTAAAGAGTGATCTACGCCACTACGGCGGAAGCGCCGGAATGGGGGAGTGGACCGTGGCGCCTCGGATCCTGCTCGACGCCACCGCGGTACCCGCCGACAGGGGCGGGCTCGGACGGTACGTCGACGGCCTGCTGTCGGCCCTGCACGCGCTCGGCGCCGACCTCGCCGTCGCCTGCCAGCGCGCGGACGAGCAGCGGTACGCCCAGCTCGCGCCCGGGGCCCGGATCGTCGCGGGCCCGGCGGCGCTGGCGCACCGCGCGACCCGGCTGGCATGGGAGCAGACGGGCCTGCCGCACGTCGCCGACAGCGTCGCCGCGGACGTGATCCACCTGCCGACGTACACGATGCCGGTCAGCGCCGTCCGCCCGACGGTGGTGACCATCCACGACGTGACGCTGTTCGCGGAGCCGGAGGTGCACGACCCGGTCCGCACCACCTACGTCAAGTCGGCGACCCGCACCGCGGCGCGCCGCGCGACCCGGCTGATCGTCCCGTCGCGGGCGACGCGGGACGAGCTGGTCCGGGTGCTGGGCGCCGACCCCGAGCACATCGACGTCGCCTACCACGGCGTCGACCACGAGGTGTTCCACCGCCCGTCCGAGGCGGAGGTGAAGCAGGTCTCCGACCGGCTCGGCCGGCACGGCCGCCCGTACGTCGCCTACCTGGGCGCGCTGGAGCCGCGCAAGAACGTCCCGAACCTGATCCGCGGTTGGGTGCGCGCCTGCGCGGGGCTGGAGGAGCCGCCCGCGCTGGTGCTGGCGGGAAGCGGCGGCTGGGACGACGAGGTCGACGCGGCGATGGCGACGGTGCCGCCGCGGCTGCGGGTGCTGCGCCCCGGGTACCTGCCGTGGTCGATGCTGCCCGGGTTCTTCGGCGGCGCGCTGGTGGTGGCGCTGCCGAGCCGCGGCGAGGGGTTCGGGCTGCCGGTGCTGGAGGCGATGGCGTGCGGCGCGCCCGTGCTGACGACGCGGCGCGGGCCGCTACCGGAGGTCGGCGGCGACGCGGTCGCCTACACCGAGCCCGACCCGGAGGGCATCGCGACGGCGCTGACCGCGCTGACCGGCGACCCGGCCCACCGCGCCGGCCTCGCGGAGGCCGCCTACACGCGGTCGCTGGAGTTCACCTGGACGGCGTCCGCGGAGGCGCACGTGGCCTCCTACGAGCGGGCCGTCCGTCAGCACGCCGCCTCCCACGGTCACGGGTCCGCCTCCGCCACCCACTAGGCTTCGACACCACGACCGTGGTGGAGAAAGGAAACCAGTGGAAGCGATCCTCCTGGTGGGAGGCCAGGGCACCCGCCTGCGCCCCCTGACGATCTCCACCCCGAAGCCGCTGCTCCCCACGGCGGGCGTCGCCTTCCTGGCGCACCAGCTCGCGCGCGCGCACGCGGCGGGCGTCGAGCGCATCGTGTTCGCGACGTCCTACCGCGCGGAGATGTTCGAGGCGGCGTTCGGCCCGCGCGCACACGGCGTCGACCTGGTGTACGTCAGCGAGCCGCAGCCGCTCGGCACCGGCGGCGCGATCCGCAACGCGGCGCGCGCGCTGACCTGCGGCCCGGACGACCCGGTCCTGATCCTCAACGGGGACATCCTGACCGGCCACGACATGCGCGCCCAGGTGAAGCTGCACGAGGCCGCCGGCGCGGCGGTGACGCTGCACCTCACCGAGGTGGACGACCCGTCCCGGTTCGGCTGCGTCCCGACCGACGGCGCCGGACGCGTCACCGCGTTCCTGGAGAAGACGTCCCATCCGGTGACGAACCAGATCAACGCGGGCTGCTACGTGTTCCGCCGCTCGGCGATCGACACCATCCCCGAGGACGAGGTCGTCTCCGTCGAGCGCGAGACGTTCCCCACCCTGATCTCCTCCGGCGCGGTCGTCATGGGCCATGTCGAGTCGGGCTACTGGCTGGACGTCGGCACGCCCGAGGCGTTCGTCCGCGGCTCCTGCGACCTCGTCCTCGGCCGGCTCGACTCGCCGGCGATGCCGGGCGGGCCGGGCGAGCGGCTCACGCTCGCCGGTTCGACGGTGTCGCCGGGCGCGGTGGTGCGCGGCGGCACGACCGTCGGGCGCGGCGCGGTGGTCGAGGCGGGCGCGACCGTCATCGGCAGCGTGCTGCTGGACGACTCGTTCGTCGCGGAGGGCGCGACCGTCCGCGACTCGGTGCTGAGCCGCGGCGCGCGCGTCGGCCCCGGAGCGGTGCTGGACGGGGTCATCCTCGGCGACGGCGCGGTGGTCGGGCCGGGCAACGAGCTGTGCTGCGGGCTGCGGGTCTGGCCGGGGATCGAGCTCCCGGCGACCGCGGTCCGCTTCTCCACCGATGCCTGACGGCCCGGCGGGCGTCGCGTCCGGGCCGCTGCCGGGACGCGCCGCCGAGGGGCTGCGGCGGGAGTGGAGGCCGCCGTTCCCCGTCGACGTGGGGGCGACGCTGGCGCCGCATCGGCGCGGCCACCACGATCCGGCGTTCCGGATGGAGCGGGACGGGACGGTCTGGCGCGCGTCCTACACCCCCGAAGGCCCGGGCACGCTGCGGATCCGCCGTGCCGGAGACGTCGTCGAGGGGCGTGCGTGGGGGCCGGGCGCCGAATGGCTGCTCGACGGCCTGCCGGACCTGCTCGGGGCGTCCGACGAGCCGGACGGGTTCGAGGCGCACCACGAGATCGTCCGGCGGCAGGCGCTACTGCGGCCGGGCCTGCGGATCGGCCGGACGAACCGGGTGTTCGAGGCGCTCGTCCCGGCGGTGATGGAGCAGAAGGTCCTCGCGGAGGAGGCGTGGCGGGCCTGGGGGTACCTGCTGCGCCGGTTCGGCGGGCCGGCGCCGGGCGCGCCCGCCGCGCTGCGGTTGCGGGTCCCGCCGCCGCCCGCGGTCTGGATCCGGATCCCGTCGTGGGAGTGGCACCGGTCCGGGCTGGAGGCCGTCCGGGCCCGGACGATCATCGGCGCGGCGCGGGTCGCCGCCCGGCTGGAGGACGACCCGGCCGAGGCCCGGCTGCGGACGCTGCCGGGCGTCGGGGTCTGGACGGCGGCGGAGGTCCGGCAGCGGGCCGCGGGCGATCCCGACGCCGTCTCCGTCGGCGACTACAACCTGCCCGGCATGGTGGGCTGGGCGCTGGCGGGCCGCAAGGTCGACGACGACGGGATGCTGGAGCTGCTGGCTCCGTACGCGGGGCATCGGTACCGGGTCACCCGGCTGCTGGAATCGTCCGGCGCGCGCCCTCCGCGGCGCGGCCCCCGTCTTCCCGTCCGCGACTACCGCGGCTTCTGATCCGCGCATCGCTCGGCTCGTCGCCTCGACCGTCGCCGGCCCCGGGCGTTGCGATCGCGTCCGAAGGCAGGTTCGAGCTTGCGAGAACCTGATCGCGCAGCGAGCCCCTGGGCGAGTCGGAGCGATGCAGCGATCGCCGCGACGCCCGTGGAAGGAGGGCGCCCAGCGCCCGACGCCGAGGGCGGTGCCGGTGAGCACTGCGGGGGAGCCAGAAGTTGTTCGGGGTCCAGCTGAGTCCGTCGCGGGTGTCCGCGCCGAAGACCGGCGCGAGGACGGCGAGCACGACGATGATCGCGAGCATGACCAACATGGGACTGTCCTTCGGCGAGGGCCGTGCGGCGGTGGTTCCGCCCGGGGGGACGACCCTCTCGCACTTATAGTTTGACTCAGTCCAACATTGAGGACCAGCGACTGTTTCTAGACCGATTCATTAAGTTCCGCTACATCCCGGGACGGGGTGCCCTGTCCGGGAATAGGTCGGGGGTGCGGCGGCCTTATCCGGATGATCGGCTGTTTCCCGGGCCCCGGCGGTCCGCAAAATATGACGATTGGCATAGAGTGCCCGCATGGAGGCCACTGAGAACGCGGTGAGGCGGGCCCTGGCCCGTGCGCGTGACGGGAAGACGCTCGATCGGTCCGAGGCCACGACGCTGCTGCAGGCCCGCGGGCCGCAACTGGACGATCTCCTCGCCTACGCCGCGAGGACCAGGGACGCCGGCCTCGCGGCGGCGGGACGTCCCGGGATCATCACCTACAGCCGCAAGGTCTTCATCCCGCTGACCCGGCTCTGCCGGGACCGCTGCGGCTACTGCACGTTCGCGACCGTCCCGCACAAGCTGGAGTCGCCTTACCTCAGCCCGGACGAGGTCCTCGACATCGCGCGGCAGGGTGCCGCGATGGGCTGCAAGGAGGCGCTGTTCACGCTCGGGGACCGCCCCGAGGACCGGTGGAAGCAGGCCCGCGAGTGGCTCGACGCGCACGGCTACGACGACACGCTCTCGTACGTGCGGGCGATGGCGATCCGGGTGCTGGAGGAGACCGGGCTGCTGCCGCACCTGAACCCCGGCGTGCTGACCTGGCGCGACTTCCAGCGGCTCAAGCCGGTCGCGCCGTCCATGGGGATGATGCTGGAGACGACCGCGACGCGGCTGTTCAGCGAGCGCGGCGGCCCGCACTTCGGGTCGCCGGACAAGGACCCGGCCGTCCGGCTGCGGGTGCTGGAGGACGCCGGCCGGACCAACGTCCCGTTCACCACCGGGATCCTCATCGGCATCGGCGAGACGGTCGAAGAGCGCGCGGACGCGATCTTCGAGATCCGCAAGACGATGCGCGAGTACGGCGCCGTCCAGGAAGTGATCGTGCAGAACTTCCGCGCGAAGCCGGACACCAAGATGCGCGACACGCCCGACGCCGAGCTGGACGAGCTGGCCGCGACGATCGCCGTCACGCGCATCGTCCTCGGCCCGAAGGCGCGCGTCCAGGCACCGCCGAACCTGGTGGCCGACCAGTACGCGCTGATGCTGCGCGCCGGCATCGACGACTGGGGCGGGGTGTCCCCGCTGACCCCCGACCACGTGAACCCCGAGCGTCCGTGGCCGCAGATCGACGAGCTCGCCGAGCGGACCCGCGAGTCGGGCTTCGAGCTGCGCGAACGCCTCACGATCTACCCCGAGTACGTCAAGCGCGGCGAGCCGTGGCTGGACCCGCGGCTGATCGGGCACGTGGCCGCCCTCGCCGACCCGGCGACCGGCCTCGCCCGCGAGGACGCCGTCCTCGAAGGGCGCCCGTGGCAGGAGCCCGACGGCGGGTTCGAGGCGTCCGGACGCACCGACCTGCACACCGAGATCGACACGACCGGCCGCACGTCCGACCGGCGCGACGACTTCGACGAGGTCTACGGCGACTGGGACGCCCTCAAGGACCGGATGAGCGCGCCGCAGCGCTTCGACGCCGACGTCAAGGCCGCGCTCGCCGCCGCCGAACGCGACCCGGCGGGCCTGTCCGACGACGAGGCGCTGGCGCTGCTGCACGCCGACGGCCCCGAGCTGGACGCGCTCGCGAAACTGGCCGACGACCTGCGCCGCGACACGGTCGGCGACGACGTCACCTACGTCGTCACCCGGAACATCAACTTCACGAACGTCTGCTACACCGGCTGCCGGTTCTGCGCGTTCGCGCAGCGCCGCACCGACGCCGACGCGTACACGCTGTCGCTCCAGCAGGTCGGCGACCGCGTGGACGAGGCGTGGGAGGCGGGCGCGACCGAGATCTGCATGCAGGGCGGCATCCACCCCGACCTGCCCGGCACCGCCTACTTCGACCTCGCTCGCGAGGTGAAGCGCCGCGCGCCCGGCATCCACCTGCACTCCTACAGCCCGATGGAGGTCGTGAACGGCGCGTCCCGCACCGACCTGTCCATCCGCGAATGGCTGCAGGCGGCGAAGGAGGCCGGCGTCGACTCGCTGCCCGGGACGGCCGCCGAGATCCTCGACGACGACGTCCGCTGGGTGCTGACCAAGGGCAAGCTGCCCACCGACCAGTGGGTCGAGGTCGTCACCACCGCGCACGAGATCGGCATCCCGACGACGTCGACGATGATGTACGGGCATGTCGACACCCCCGCGCACTGGGTCGCGCACCTCAAGCTGCTGCGCTCCATCCAGGAGCGCACAGGCGGGTTCAGCGAGTTCGTGCTGCTGCCGTTCGTCCACCACAACTCGCCGATCTACCTGGCGGGACTCGCGCGGCCGGGGCCGACGGTGCGGGAGAACATCGCCGTCCACGCCCTCGCGCGGATCCTGCTGCACGGCGCGATCTCCAACATCCAGACGTCCTGGGTGAAGCTCGGCGACGAGCTGTGCACGCGGGTGCTGAAGGGCGGCGTCAACGACCTCGGCGGGACGCTGATGGAGGAGACCATCAGCCGGATGGCCGGGTCGGAGAACGGCTCGTTCAAGCCGATCAGCGAGCTGGAGCAGATCGCCGCGCTCGCGGGCCGTCCCGCCAGGCAGCGCACCACCCTCTACGGCGAGGTCCCCGCCGAACGCATCGAAGCCGCCCGCAAGACCGACGGCATCGGCCACTTCGGACGTCCCTCGCTCACGCTGACGCCCGTTCAGTAGTGGTCTGTGGCGTGTCGTTCGCAGAGGGGCGACACGCCACAGACCGTCCGGTATGACTGACGCGTGGGGTGGAAGGTGTGGGCGCCGGCCGCCGTGCTGGTCGTCACGGCGGGCGGCGGCGGGGCGTGGGCGCTCGGCCTGCTGACGCTGCCGTCGGAGTGCGCGAGCGGGACGGTGCGGGTGTCGGTCGCCGCGCAGCCGGAGATCGCGCCCGCGCTGCGCGACGTCGCGTCCCGGTTCAACGTGGAGAAGCACCGGGTCGGCGGGCGGTGCGTCCGCGCGCGCGTGACGGCCGTCGCGCCCGCCGAGTTCGCGCGGCGCCCCGACCTGCGGAGGCGCGCGGACGCCTGGGTCCCGGAGTCGTCGCTGTGGCTCGGCATCGTCCGCGACGCGGGCGGCAAGGACGTCCCCGCGGGCGGGACGCCGGTCGCCGCCACGCCCGTCGTCCTCGCCACGACCCGCCCGGTCGCGGACGAGTTCGCCGGCGCCGGGGTCACCGTCGGCTGGAAACTGCTGCTGAAGTCCGAGGTGGACGGGATGGGCCTCGCCCGGAAGGCCGCCGACCCCGGCGTCGGGATGAGCGGGACGGTCGCGATGCTCGCGCTCGGCCAGACCGGCGGCGACCCCGGCGACGTCGTCGGCGACCTGCGGAGATCCGCGCCGTCACCGGTGGACGACGCGTCCGGCGGCTCCGCCGCGGTGCTCGCCGGGCTCACCGGCGCCGAACGCTACGACCGGCCCCTCGTCGTCACCACCGAGCAGGCGGCCGTCGCCTACGACGACGCGCACCGCCCCAACCCGGTGGCGCCGATCGTCCCGGCCGAGGGCACGCTCATGCTCGACCACCCGTACGCCGTGACGGCCCGCGACCGGCGGCACCGCGACGCGGCGGCCGCGTTCGGCGACGCGCTCGGCGCGCGGTCCGCCCGCGACGCGCTGCAGCGGGCCGGGTTCCGCGCGCCCGACGGCACGTTCGGCGACGCCTACGCCCGCGAGCACGGCCTGCCCGCGGCGCCTCCCCGCGCCCTGCGCTTCCCGACGCGCAAGGAGATCGACCGCGCCCTGGCGTCCTGGAAGGCGTGACGCCCGGCCAGACGCCCGGCTAGCGGACCTCGATGAACGCGTCCGGCTCGCGCGGCGGACGGTCGCGCGGCGGGGCGGCGGGATGGCCGACGCCGACGGCGCCCATCGGGTCCCACTCGTCCGGCAGGTCGAGGGCCTCGCGGACGACGTCGCGGCAGAACATCGTGCTGGACACCCAGCACGACCCGAGCCCCTCCACCGCCAGCGCGACCAGCAGGTTCTCCACGCCCGCGCCGGTCGCCACGACGAACATCTCGCGCTCGGCGGTCGCGCGGCGCGCGTCCGGGTAGTCGTGCGAGCCGTCCATGACCAGGCACGGGACGACGAGGTAGGGCGCGCGGCGCAGCACGTCGCCGCGCCGCAGCCGCTTGGCGACCGACTCCTCGGAGAAGCCGTCGCGGCGCAGGTCGCCCTCCCACGCGTCGCGCATCGCGTCCAGCAGCCGCGTCCGGGACTCCGCCGACTCCAGCAGGACGAACCGCCACGGCGTGGTGTGGTGCGGCGCCGGCGCGGTGATCGCGGCGGCGACCGCGCGGCGCACCGCCTCCGGGTCGACCGGGTCCTCGGTGAACTCGCGGATGGTGCGGCGCGCGTGCAGGACGTCCGCCGACCCGTACCGGAACATGTCCTCGGCGGGCGGCCGGACGAGCTGCCGCGCACCCGGCCCGTCATCGGCCGTGACCAGGTGGGACAGCCCGCGCACGACCGCGATCGGCACGCCGTCGAGCTTGCCCTTCACCAGCTCGCCCGCCGCCGCGATCTCGTCGGCGACGGCGGTGATGGTGGCCTCGAGCCGGTTGCCGTACTTGTCGTCGCTGCCGCGCAGGTCGCTGAGCGGGGCGAGGCCGGCGACGCCGATCGCCTGGTCCGTCAGCCCGTTGCGCCACGGCCGGCCGAGCGTGTCGGACACGATCACCGCGACGTCCGCGCCGGTCCGCTCCCGGACGCCCGCGCGGATGCGGCGCGCGGAGGCGTCGGAGTCCTCCGGCAGCAGCAGCACGGTGCCCGGCGCGGTGTTGGACGCGTCCACGCCCGCCGCCGCCAGCACCAGGCCCTGCCGCGTCTCCACGATCCGCGTCTCGCCGCGCGCGTGCCTGCGCCGCGCCACGACCCGCACCGTCTCGGCGTCGATCGCCTTCTCCCGGTCGCCCGCGACCAGGACCCGGCCCTCCGCCTTGCTCACGATCTTGGACGTGACGACCAGCACGTCGCCGTCCTCGACCATGTCCGCCGGGACCAGCGCGGCGATGTCGTCGCCCTCGCCGATCTCCGGAAGTCCGGGAATGCCGAAGACCTGCAGGTTCACGGGGCTTCCTTCGTCAGTTCGACGGCCAGGTCGAGCGCCGCGCGCGCGATCGCGGCCGTCGCCTCCGGGTCGCTCATCAGCAGCGGCCGGGACCGCACCTCGATGCCCTCGACCCGCACGTCCGCGTCCGCCTCGTCGACCAGCCAGCCGTCCAGCAGCCCGAGCCCGTAGTGCTCGGCCACCGCCTTCGCCGACGTCTCCACCCCGATCGCGGTCAGGCACGCGTCCGCCATCCCGCGCACCGGGGCGCCGCCGATGATCGGCGACACGCCGACCACGGTGTTCGCCGCGACCGCCTCCCGGATGCCGGGGATCGCCAGGATCGTCCCGATGCTGACGACCGGGTTGGACGGCGGGAACAGCACCACGTCCGCCTCCTCGATCGCCTTGAGCACCCCCGGCGCCGGCTTCGCCCCGTCCGCGCCGACCGGCGCGATCGACAGCGCCGGCAGCGACGCGCGCAGCCGCACCCACCACTCCTGGAAGTGGATCGCGCGCCGGCCCTGCTCCGGGTCGTCCACCACCACGTGCGTCTCGACCTGCTCGTCGGTCATCGGGATCAGCCGCACGCCCGGCTTCCACCGGTCGCACAGCGCCTCGGTCACCGACGACAGCTTGTACCCGGCCTCCAGCATCTGCGTCCGCACGATGTGGGTGGCGAAGTCGCGGTCGCCGAGCCCGAACCAGGCGGGCCCGACGCCGTAGGCGGCCAGCTCCTCCTTGACGGTGAACGCCTCGTCCGCCCGCCCCCAGCCCTGCTCCTCGTTGATCCCGCCGCCGAGGGTGTACATCACGGTGTCCAGGTCGGGGCAGACCCGCAGCCCGAACAGGGAGATGTCGTCCCCGGTGTTGCCGATGACGGTGATCTCCGCCTCGGGGGCGGCGGCCTGGAGCCCGCGCAGGAAGCGGGCTCCCCCGATGCCGCCCGCCAGCGCCACGATCCTCATGCCGATCAGCCTAGGCCGTACCGGCGGCGCCCCCGGCCGAAGGGCCCGGCCTCCGGCCGAAGGGCCGCGGGCGCGGGCGCGCGGCGGCGGGACCCGGACCCGGCTTTCTCATGGTTTGGCGGCCAGCGAGGGACAGAGACGTCCCTGGGCGGGATGTGCAAAGCTTTGGCTGTCATCCGATTGCCTCGGTCTGGAGAAGTCACCGTGAACAAGGAAGCCGTCCAGCGCCTGCGCGAACCGGCCGCCTGGGTACTGCTCGCCTCCGCGGGCGTCCAACTGCTCGGTGGCATCATCCTCCTGTTGGGCGGCGGTGGCTCCTTCACCTACCGCGCGCTCTCGGCCGCGCAGGACACCCTGTTCACGCAGATCGTCTGCGTCGGGCTGGTCGTCCTCGCGGTGCTGCTGAGCACCTGGGGCACCGCGACCGCGCAGGCCCGGACCATCACCATGGGCGGGCTCGGCGTGCTCGGCGTCACCGCCCTGTTCGCCGTCATCTCCTGGCTGAGCGCGATGGCCGCCGACGGCGCCACCGCGATCGGCAAGCTCGCGGTGTTCCTCACCGGCGGCGGCAAGATCGCCGTGATCGGCATAGCCGGATGGTTCGTCTTCACCGTCTTCCAGGGCATGCAGCCCGCCCGCCCGCAGCAGCAGATGCAGCAGGGCTACCCCGACTACGGCTACCAGCAGGGGCAGCAGCCGTACGGCCAGCCCGGGCAGCAGCCGTACGGCGAGCAGGGCTACGGGCAGCAGCAGTATCAGCAGTATCAGCAGTACGGCCAGCCGGGCGCCGAAGGGCAGCAGGCCGGCCAGCAGCAGTACGGACAGCAGCAGTACGGCCAGCAGGCGTACGGGCAGCAGCAGTACCAGCAGTACGGCCAGCCCGGGCAGGCGCAGCCGGGCCAGGCCCAGCCGGGGCAGCCGCAGGCCCAGCCCCAGCAGGGCGAGCAGCCGCAGGCACAGCCGCAGCAGCCCGCCGACCAGCAGGAGGAGATGGGCGAGTGGACCCGCGCCTACGGCGGATCCGGCCAGGAGGGCACGGGCCAGCAGGGCCCGCAGGGCACCCACCCCGGGCAGCCGCAGGGCGAGCAGCGGCCCGAGGAGGGCGGCGACTGGTACCGGGACAACCGGCCCCCTCCGCCCCAGTGATCCGCCTCGGTGATCCGCCTCGGTGATCCGCGCGGGTGACCCGCGGATTAACTGATCTTCATCTGAGGTTCGGCGAGCGGTTCACCGCATAAGCCGCTATGTCGCCCTGGAAACTCGTTCCGCTTGACGGGGCGGGCGCTACACGCGTGTAATTTCGTCGGTGTAGTTTCAATGCCTTCCCGGGGGAGAGATCTTGAGGACGGCATTGACCAGGGGGTTCCACGGGCAGGAGGTGCGCTGTGAGCGAGGTCGTCATCCCGCTGGCGCACGGCACAGACGGCGAAGAGATGGGCTGGCAGGAGCGCGCACTGTGCGCGCAGACGGACCCGGAGGCGTTTTTTCCGGAGAAGGGCGGCTCCACTCGCGAGGCCAAGAAGGTGTGCCGGGCATGCGAGGTGCGGACGGAGTGCTTGGAGTACGCGCTGCAGCACGATGAACGTTTCGGTATTTGGGGGGGACTGTCCGAACGCGAACGCCGCAAGCTGAAGCGCCAAGCCGTCTGACGTCCACGACCCGCGGGTCACCGGCAGGCCGGTTCGCGGGCGCCGAAGGGGAGCGGCGCCGCGCTGAGCCCCTTCCGGACGCCCGCGGCGGCCGCACCGGCGCCCGGATCCCGGGGATCCGGAGCGTGCTCGTGCGGCCGCGCGTACAGTAAGCAGCCGTGTCGGCCCCTGGGCCGGCACGGCTGCTGCGTTCCAGCAGGAAGAACCGTCGTCCCACAGATCGAGCGATCCTTGGCCCCCACACTCGATCGCCATGTCGTCACCGCCGTCCTCGTCGCCCATGACGGCGCGCGCTGGCTGCCGGAGGCGCTCAAGGCGCTGCTGACGCAGGCGCGGCCCGTGCAGCGCCTCGTGACCGTGGACACCGGGAGCCGCGACCGCGGCCCCGCCGTCCTCGCCGAGGTGCTCGGCGGCGGCGACGTCCTCACGCTGCCCCGCACCACCGGCTACGGCGAGGCCGTCGCGGAGGCGCTGCGGCAGACCGCCGCGTCCGCCCCCGTCCCCGACGACGAGCCGGGCAACCCCAGGATCGAGTGGATCTGGCTGCTGCACGACGACTGCGTGCCCGACCACGACGCCCTCGGCCACCTGCTGCGGACGGCCGGGTCCGACCCGGGCATCGCGGTCGTCGGCCCCAAGGTCCGCGACTTCGGCGACCGGCGCGTGCTGCGCGAGGCCGGGACGTCCGTCGACGCCGCCGGGCGCCGCTGGACCGGCATCGACCGCCGCGAGTTCGACCAGGGCCAGCACGACGGCGTCCGCGACGTGCTGGCCGTCTCCAGCGCCGGGATGCTGGTGCGGCGCGACGTGTGGGACCGGCTCGGCGGCTTCGACGTCGAGTACGGCATCTTCCGCGACGACCTGGACTTCTGCTGGCGCGCGCACGCGGCCGGGCACCGGGTGGTCGTCGCGACCGACGCGGTGGTCTACCACGCCGAGGCCGCCCGCCGCGGGATCCGCGAGATCGGCATGACCGCCGAGCATCCGCTCCGCCGCGACCGCCGCAACGCCCTGTGGACGCTGCTGGCGAACCAGCCGTTCCGCGCGATGCTGCGGACGCTGGTACGCAACGTCTGGGCGTCGCTGTTGCACGCGCTCGTCCTGATGGCCACCAAACGGCCCGCCGCCGCGCGCGCGGAGGTGGCCGCGCTCGCCGACGTGCTGCGCGATCCCGGCCGTCTGCGCCGGGCCCGCGCCACCCGCGCCGAGGGGCGGGCACATGTGCACCGCAGCGTCCGGCGGTTCCAGCCCCGGATGGTCGTGCTGCGCCGCACCGGCGAGGCGGTCTCGGAGTTCTTCGCCGCCCACGAGCACGACCGCGAGGCCGAGGACGAGATCACCGACGAGCCCGGCCCGATCCGCCGGCTCCTCGCCCGTCCCGGCGTGCTGCTCCTGCTGGCGCTGGCCGCCGTCACGGTCGCGGCCGAGCGGTCGCTGATCACCGGGGCGGCGCGGCTCGGCGGCGGCGCGCTCGTGCCCGCGTGGGGCGGTGCGAGCGACCTGTGGGAGCAGTACCTGTCCGGCTTCCACCCGGTCGGGCTCGGCACCGGCGCGGGCGGCGCCCCGTACGTCGGGTTCCTGGCGCTGCTGTCGACGGTCCTGTTCGGCAAGCCGTGGCTGGCGGTCGCGGTGCTGCTGCTCGGCAGTGTCCCGCTGGCCGGGCTCACCGCCTACCGCGCTTCCCGGCTGCTGGTGCTGGAGCCGCCGCGGACCGGCCGCCGCGCGCGCGCCGAAGGCCGCCGCATCCCCGTCGCCGCCGTCCGCGTGTGGTTCGCCGCCGCGTACGCGCTGCTGCCCGCCGCGACCGGCGCCATCGCGGGCGGACGGCTCGGCACCGCTGTCGTCCTCGTGCTGCTGCCGCTGATCGGCGTGCAGGTCGCCCGCATGTACGGGCTGCCGCGCTTCGCCGCCGACCCCGCCACGCTGCGCAAACGCGCCGGGCGCGCGGCGTGGGCGGTCGCGCTGCTGCTGACCGTCGCGACGGCGTTCGTCCCGCTCGCGTGGCCGCTCGCGCTCGCGGGCGGCGGGCTGGTGTGGGCGCTGTTCGACCGGCGCCGCCGCCAGGACCGCCGCAACCTCGTCATCGCGCTGGCCGTCCCGCCGCTGCTGCTGTTCCCCTGGACGGTCGGGCTGCTGCTGCACCCGTCGCGGTTCCTGCTGGAGGCGGGGCTGCACCGGACGTTCGAGCCCGCGACCGCCGCCGAACTGCTCGCCCTCGACCCCGGCGGCCCGGGGACGCCCGTGTGGTGGACGTTCGCCGGGCTGCTCGCCGCGGCCGTCTGCGCGCTGCCGCTGCGCGGCCGCCGCACCGCCGTCCTCGCGGGCTGGCTGCTCGCCGTCGCCGGGCTGCTCGTCGCGATCCTGACCGGCGCCGCGACGATCACCAAGGGCGCGGACGCGGCGCCCGCCTGGCCCGGCGTCGCGCTCGTCTTCGCGGGCGCCGGGGTGCTGCTGGCCGCGACCGCCGCCGTCCAGCGCGGGACCGAGGTCCTCGCCGGCAAGCACCTGATCTACAAGGCGGGGGGCGCGGTCGTCGTCCTCGCCGCGCTCACCGCGCCGCTGCTCGCGGCGGGCGCGTGGGTGGCGCGGGGCGCGGACGGCCCGCTGGGCACCGTCGACGCCGACACCGTCCCCGAGTTCGTCAAGGGGCCGGGCGGGCCGCGCACGCTCGTCCTGCACGGCGGCGGCCCGTCCGGACGCGTCGCCTACACGCTGCTGCGCGGCGACCGCCCGCGCCTCGGCGAGGCCGAGACGCAGCCCGACGGGCCCGGCCGGCGGCGCCTGGACGACCTGGTCGCGGGCCTCGCCGTGAACCGGGAGGGCGACGACGGCCCTGCGCTGTCGCGTATGGGCGTCCAGTACGTGCTGGTGCCGCATCCCGGTTCCGATCCCGTCACCAAGGTGCTGGACGCGGCGCCCGAACTGTCGCGCCTCAGCCGTACCGGGTCGTTCGCGGTATGGAGCCTGCAGGCGAACTCGGCCCGCATGATGCTTCTGCAGGGCTCCACCATCACGCCGCTGCCGGCGGGCGAGATCGACGCACGCGTCCGCATCCCGGCGGGTACCGGCGCGCGCACACTGCTGCTCGCCGAACCGGCCGACGGCGGCTGGAACGCCCGGCTGAACGGCCACGGCCTCAAGTCGCGGACCGTGGACGGATGGGCGCAGGGCTACGACATCCCCACGTCCGGCGGCGAGTTCACGCTGACGCGCGGCATGCGGATGCGGCACGCGTGGCTCATCGTCCAGGGCGTGGCGCTGCTGCTGGTCGCCGTGCTGGCGCTGCCGGGCGCGCGCGCCGACACGTTCGTGCCGGGCGGCGACCGGCACCGCGAACGGCGCGAGCGGCGAGGCAGGCGCGCGAAGCGCGGCGGGCATCGCGCCCGCGTCCGCCACGAGCCTCCGGCACAAAAGGAACCGGCACAAAAGGAACCAGCACAGAAGGAACCAGCGCAGAAGGAACCGGCACAGGAGTCGGAGACCAAGCCCGAAGCCGAACCTGAGGCCGAGCCCGTGCCCGAGCCCGTGGCGTCGGAGGAGCAGAGCTGACATGGAACGAGTGCTGAAGCTCCTCGGCATGCGCTACGCCATCGCCGCCCTCGTCCTGGTCGGCGTGGCCGCCCTCTACGGCGCCGCGTCGTTCTCCCGGCCCGGAAGCGCCGAGGCGAAGGGACACACCGAACCCGTCGACGCCGCCGTGATGGTCTGCCCGGGGCACGAGGGCGGGCGCGTCGGCATCCGGTCCCTCCCGCAGAAGCGGACCGGCGGGCGCCTCGACGTCGCACCCACCCGCGGCGGATCCCCGCTCGCGTCCATGACCGCGCCCGGCCAGGGCTGGGACAAGGACATGGGCACCACCAAGGACTCCTTCACCGTCCGCGCGAGCGGCGCCCTCGCCGCCGGGCTGGAGGCGGAGCAGACCACCCACTGGGGCGGCGGCGACGACCGCGGCCTCGCCAACGCCCGCTGCGCCCGGCCCGGCACCGACCTGTGGTTCCTCGGCCCCGGCCCGCTCGCCGCCGACCGGCTCGACCTGTACCTGACGAACGTCGACGCCCAGCCGGCGTCCGTGGACGTCACCGCCCTGTCCGGCGAGGGGCCCCTCGACACCACCGAGGGGCGCGCCACGCCCGTCGCGCCGTACGCCACCAGCGTCATCAAGATCGGCGAGCAGCCGGAGGGCCTCGGCGACATCGTCAAGACGGCCCGCGACCTCGCCCTCAACGTGCACGCCACCGGCGGGCGCGTCGCCGCGTCGCTGCGGGTGCGTATCGGCGCGAAGAAGGGGATCGAGTGGCTGCCGCTGTCGCCCGGGCCCGCGACGTCCCTGGTCGTGCCCGGTGTGCCGGGCGGTGACGGGCAGCGCAGGCTCCTCGTCGCGGTGCCCGGCGAGGCCGACGCCCGGATCAAGGTGCGGGCCGTCACCGCCGACGGCGCGTTCGCCCCGCAGGGCCAGGACACCGTCGAGGCGCCCGCGCAGAGCGTCACGTCCATCGACCTCGCCGGGTCCCTGTCGGGCCGCGCCGCCGCCGTCCGGCTGGACTCCGACCAGCCGGTCATCGCCGGGTTCGCCGCCTTGCGCGGCGCCGACGCCGCCTACGGCACGGCCACCGACCCGCTCGGCGGCGCGTCCGGCGCGTCCGCGGTCGTCGCCGACGACCGGTACGACGCGTCCGTCGTGCTCACCGCGCCCGCCGGCCGCGCCGGCGTCCAGATCACCACGATGGACGCGCAGGGCGCGGGCGCGCCGCAGGACGTCGAGATCGGCGCGGGACGCACCGTCGAGACCAGGCTCGCCGCACCCCGCGGCGGCGACAAGGGCTACGGGGCCGTCATCACGGTCAAGCCCGGCTCGGGCCCCGTCTACGGCGCGAGGATCATGGCCAAGGGCAAGGGCGACGGCTACCTGTTCACCGTCCTGCCGCTGATGCCCGCGCCCACCATGCTGCGGCTCCCGCCCGCCGGCGACAGCCAGACCGCGCTGATCCCCTAGCTAATCGTCCGGGGAGTCGTAGCTCGGGTCGACGGACTCCGGGGACAGGCCGAGCAGGTCGGCGACCTCCTCCACCAGCAGGTCGCGGATCAGCCGGCCGAGCTCCTGCTCGCCGGACGCCCGCGCCTCCACCGGGCGGCGGAACACCATGATCCGGACCGCCGGGCCGCCGTCGCCGGAGACGGTCCGGCCGAGCGGCACGGGTCCGTCGTACCCCGGCTCGACGTCCGGGACCTCCTCGACGCCGAACACCACGCCCGACAGCTCCCGTCCCCAGCGCGCACCGAGCCGGCGCACCTCGTCCTCGACGAGGTCGTCGAACTTCTCCGCGCGGGTCCGCGAGACCGGCGCCTGCGGGGGCGTCAGAGGGCCACGGAGGCCGCGACCGTGCCGATCGCGGCGCCGTACGCCTGCCACACGGGATCGCACCCCCACAGGTTACCTCCCGCCGCGCGCGGACCCCCGCCCCCGCACCAGGAACACCCTCCTGCACACCGGGAACACCAGAGTGGCGCCGGGGACAGCGCCCCCGAACGACGCCGCACGATGAGGGGTCGGGAGCACACGGTATGTAGCCGTTGCCCCGGAAATCGGCCGGTAACGGCGACACGTGCGCCCGGGTGGTGGCGGAGGCGGCGGGAGCGAGGTACGGTCGGCCATCGTGAGCCCCGTCCGCACCTGCTCCCGCACCGCCTGCAAGGCGCCCGCAGTCTTCACGCTCACGTACGTCTACCGCGACTCGACCGCTGTTCTGGGGCCCCTCGCCACGTACGCCGAGCCGCACTGCTACGACCTGTGCGCGGAGCATTCGGAGCGGCTGACCGCCCCCATGGGCTGGGAGCTCGTCCGGCTCCCCGTCGAGGAGGAGTCCGAGCCGAGCGCCGACGACCTCGAGGCGCTCGCCGACGCCGTCCGCGAGGCCGCCCGGCCCGCGCCGGCCCCCGGCCAGGAGCCGGTCGGCCAGGGCACCGAGGTCGGCCGCCGCGGCCACCTGCGGGTGCTGCGCTCGGAGCCCGCGGGCACCCAGCCGCAGGAGTGACCCCCGTCACGCCGGAGACCGGCACCGGCGCGGGCCGCCGCCGCGCCTGCCGGTAGGCTCGGTTGTCCCGCCGTCCTTTCGGCCATCACTTGCGTACACGGCCATCACTTGCGTACAGGGGAGCAGGAGTGGGCGACCTCGCCAAGATCTTCAAGGCGTACGACATCCGCGGCGTCGTGCCCGACGAGCTGGACCCCGCGGTCGCCGAGGCGGCCGGCGCGGCGTTCGTCCGGGTGACGGGGGCGGACGCGATCGTCACCGCGCACGACATGCGCGAGTCGTCCGGGCCGCTGGCCGCCGCGTTCGCGCGCGGCGCGACCTCGCAGGGCGCGGACGTGATCGAGGCCGGCCTCGGCTCCACCGACATGCTCTACTACGCCAGCGGCGACCTCGGCATCCCCGGCGCGATGTTCACCGCGAGCCACAACCCGGCCAAGTACAACGGCATCAAGCTGTGCCGGGCGGGCGCCAAGCCGGTCGGCCGCGACACCGGCCTCACCGAGATCCGCGAGATGATCGAGAACGGCGTCCCGGCGTACGACGGCGAGCCCGGGACGGTGTCGCGGCGCGACGTCCTGCACGGCTACGCCGAGCACCTGAAGACGCTGGTCGACCTGTCCTCGATCCGGCCGCTGAAGGTCGTCGCGGACGCCGGAAACGGCATGGGCGGGCACACCGTCCCGGTCGTGTTCGAGGGGCTGCCGATCGACCTCGTCCCGCTGTACTTCGAGCTGGACGGCACCTTCCCCAACCACGAGGCCAACCCGATCGAGCCGGCGAACCTGCGCGACCTGCAGGCCAAGGTCCGCGAGACCGGCGCCGACATCGGCCTGGCCTTCGACGGCGACGCCGACCGCTGCTTCGTGGTGGACGAGCGCGGCGAGATCGTCGCCCCCTCCGCGATCACCGCGCTGGTCGCGGTCCGGGAGCTGGCCAAGCACCCGGGCGCCCCGATCGTGCACAACCTGATCACCTCCAAGGCCGTCCCGGAGATCGTCACCGAGCACGGCGGCAGCCCCGTCCGGACCCGGGTCGGGCACTCGTTCATCAAGCAGACGATGGCCGAGTCGGGCGCGGTGTTCGGCGGCGAGCACTCGGCGCACTTCTACTTCCGCGACTTCTGGTTCGCCGACTCCGGCATGCTGGCCGCGCTGCACGTCCTCGCCGCCCTCGGCGAGCAGGACGGGCCGCTGTCGGCGCTGCTCGGCGAGTACACCCGGTACGTCGCGTCCGGCGAGATCAACAGCGAGGTCGCCGACCAGGACGCCGCCGCGGGCCAGGTGCGCGAGGCGTTCGCGGGCCGCCCCGGCGTTACGATCGACGAGCTGGACGGCCTGACCGTCGGGGACGAGTCCGCCGGATGGTGGTTCAACCTGCGGCCGTCCAACACCGAGCCGCTGCTGCGCCTCAACGCGGAGGCCGGCGACGAGGCCACCATGGCGGCGATCCGCGACGAGGTCCTGGCCATCGTGAGGGAGAAGTGACGCTGCTATGAGCATGAAGCTGGACGACTGGCTGCTGGAGATCCTGGCCTGCCCGAACTGCGGCGGCGAGCTGCGCGCCGACGACGCGGCCGCCGAGCTGGTGTGCACCGGCTCCTGCGGCTACGCCTACCCGGTCCGCGACGACATCCCCGTCCTCCTCGTCGACGAGGCCCGGGCCCCCGCTTCGTGAGCACCCTGGATCCGGGCCGGCTGGAGGAGGCGCAGGACGTCGAGGCGGCCGATCCGGGCGGGATGCTGCGGCAGGTCGCCTCGTCGGCGGCGCAGATCCGGGAGGCGCTGCGCGCCGCCGTCGAGGCGGGCGCCGGGGCGCTCGCCGAGGACGGCCGGCCGCGCGCGGTCGTCGTCACCGGCATGGGCGGCTCCGGGATCTCCGGGGACGTGCTCGCGGCGGTGTGCGGGCTCGGCTGCCCGGTCCCGGTCACGACGGTGCGCGGGTACCGGCTGCCCGGCTGGGTCGGCGCCGCCGACCTGGTGATCGCGGTGTCCTGCTCCGGCACCACCGAGGAGACCCTCGAGGTGGCCGCGCAGGCGGCGCGGCGCGGCTGCCGGCTGCTGTGCGTCGGCGGCGCGGGCTCGCCGCTGGCCGACCTCGCCGCCCGCAGCCGCGGCGTGTTCGTGCCGGTGCGGTCGGTGGGGCAGCCGCGGTCGACGCTGTGGGGGCTGACGGTCCCGCTGCTCGTCGCCGCGCGCGCGCTCGGCCTGGCGGACGTGCCCGACGCGGTGCTGGAGTCCACGGCGGCCCGGCTGGAGGACGTCGCGCACCGCTGCCGTCCGGACAGCGAGCCGTTCGTGAACCCGGCGAAGCGGATCGCGCTGGACCTCGCCGGCGACGTGCCGCTGGTGTGGGGGACGTCGCCGCTCGCCGAGACGGCCGCGTACCGGATGTGCTGCCAGCTCAACGAGAACGCCAAGTACCCGGCCGTCTACGGCGGCCTGCCGGAGGCGGACCACAACCAGGTGATGGCGTTCGACGGCTTCTTCGCGCGCGGCGGGTCGCCGTCCGGCCCGTCCGATCTGGACGACTTCTTCCGCGACCGCTCCGAGGACGCCGAGCACGGCCTGCACCTGGTCGTTCTGCGCGACACCGAGGAGCACCCGCAGACCGCCAAGCGGCGGGCGGCGTCCGTCGAGATGGCCCGCGACAGGGGCGTCGCGGTGACCGAGATCCGCGCCGAGGGGGACCATCCGCTCGAGAGAATCGCGACAATGATCGCGCTGGCGGACTATGTCACGGTTTACTTGGCCATCACGCTGGGCGTCGACCCGACGCCCGTACCGGCCATTCAAGAGCTCAAAGCGAGGATTGCCTAGATGAGTGCTGAGGGTGGGACGAAGGCCATCATCGCGGCCCTGGCCGCCAACCTCGGAATCGCCGCGTCCAAGATGGTCGCGTTCGCGTTCACGGGGTCGTCGTCGATGCTGGCGGAGTCGATCCACTCGGTCGCCGACTCGGGGAACCAGGGGCTGCTGCTGCTCGGACGCAAGCGCTCCGAGCGCGACCGGACGCCCGAGCACCCGTTCGGCTTCGGCCGGGAACGCTACTTCTACGCGTTCGTCGTCGCCGTGGTGCTGTTCACCGTCGGCTCGGCGTTCTCGCTGTACGAGGGCTACCACAAGATCATCCACCCGGAGGACATCGACGCCCCGATCTGGGCGTTCGCGGTGCTGATCATCGCGATCGGGATGGAGGGCTTCTCCTTCCGCACCGCGATCAAGGAGTCGAACACGCTGCGCGGAAGCGACTCCTGGTGGGCGTTCATCCGCCGCGCTAAGGCGCCGGAGCTGCCCGTCGTCCTGCTGGAGGACGCGGCGGCGCTGATCGGCCTGGTCCTCGCGCTGTTCGGCGTGTCGATGGCGGTCGCGACCGGCGACGGGGTCTGGGACGGCATCGGCACCGTCGGCATCGGCGTCCTGCTCGGCCTGGTCGCCACGGTGCTGGCGATCGAGACCAAGAGCCTGCTGATCGGCGAGGGCGTGGACGCCGACCAGGAGAAGCGGATCATCGGCGCGCTGGAGTCGGTGGAGCAGGTCGACCACGTCATCCACATCCGGACCGAGTACATCGGCCCGGAGGCGCTGCTGATCGCCGCCAAGATCGCCGTGAACCACGACGACACCGCCGCGGAGGTGGCCAGGGGCATCGACGCCGCCGAGGCCAAGGTCCGCGCGGTGATCCCGGAGGCGGGCCTGATCTACCTGGAGCCGGCGCTGGACGAGGCGGACCGCAAGAACGCCGCCAAGCCGGCGGGAACGGCCGGGACGGCTGCGAGTGCGGGCGAGGGCGCGAAGCCGGAGACCCCGGCCTCGTCCTGACGGCCGTCCCGGATTCACGGGATCCGTCGCGAGACGGCGGCGCCGCGCGGCCCTGTCCGGGCCGGCGCGGGCGGCCGCACGGGATCCCTCGCCGGGCGGCCGGCACCGGATGCCGGCCGAACCCCAGCCCAGGCGAGACCGGCGAGTGCCTCCGCGGAGGCGGGCGGCGCGGCCGTCCGGCGAGGTGCTTCCCATGCTTCCCCGCCCGGACCCCTGAAACCGGGCGGTTGGCGTGACCGCGGCAGCCCCGCCGAACCCCCTACGTCGGCGGCGCCGCCGTTGCGGTCACGGTTAAGACATTACGTCTCCGCGGGCCGCCCGCACGTCCCCCGCAAGGAGGGACCGGGGGTCGTCCTCCAGGGGGATTCCGGGCGAGCGCATACCACCGCACGGTGAGGTGATGAGGCCCTCCACCGGTCAGTATTGAGTAGTGACCAGCGATGACAAGGCCCGGACCGGACCCGACCCCGCGGGGTTCGGCCCAGCCGTCGCGCACCAGGCGTGGCGGCTGTCCGGCCGGATCGTGGCGGGGGTGGGGCAGCTCCTGCTCTGGATCCTGACCGGCATCGGGCATCTGCTGCGGCCGGTGGCCGTGCGGCTCGGCGCCCGGCTGAACGGCGCCGCCCGCCCGCCCGCGCCCGGGGCGCCGGGCGCGCCCCCGGCCGGGGAGACGGCGCCGCTGCCCCGCTGGATCAACACCTGGACCGAGTTCACCGGCGCCTGGTACTTCGCGCCGCTCACCGGCCTGGCGCTGACGATCGCCGCGCTGGCGGAGCTGGCGCCGAGCACCGGGTCCCCGCTGAGCCTCGCCGGCGGCTTCGCGGTCGCCTCCACGCTCCCGCTCGTCTGGCGGCGCGAGAACCTGCGGCCCGTCGCCGCCGTCGTGCTCGGCGCGTTCGCGGCCGGGCTGCTCACCGGGCAGCAGCTGCTGATCACCACCGCGTTCGCCGCGCTGTACACGCTGTACGCGCTCGGACGGCAGCTGCCCCGGCAGTCCGCGGGCGTCCTCGCGGCCGGGAGCGTCGCCACCGTCGCCGTCGTCTACCTCGCCACCGGCACGCTCGACGACGTCCCCTGGCCCGCCGCGGTCGTCGCCGTGCTGGCAGCCATCGGCCTCGGCGACGCGCGCCGCGCCGTCGAGTCCGCCGGGCGCACCGAGGCGGAGGCGGCGGAGCGCACCAACGAGACCCTCACCCGGCTCACCGCCGTCCAGCGCGAGCAGGCCGTCATGCGCGAGCGCGCCCGCATCGCCCGCGAGCTGCACGACGTCGTCGCGCACTCCGTCTCCATGATCGCGGTGCAGGCGGAGACCGCCCCGTACACCATGGACGACCTGTCGCCCGAGGCCCGCGCCGGCTACACCGAGATCGCGAAGACGGCCCGGGACGCGCTCGTGGAGATGCGCCGGCTGCTCAGCGTGCTGCGCGCCGACGCCAAGCCCGAGCCGGACACCGCGAACTCCCCGCAGCCCCGCCTCGACCGGCTGCCCGACCTGATCGACCAGCACCGGGGCGCGGGCGGTGCCGTCGACCTCGCCGTGCACGGCGACCCGCGCGCGCTTTCCACGACCGTTGAGCTGTCGGCGTACCGGATCGTCCAGGAGGCCCTCACGAACGCGCGGCGGCACGCGCCCGGCGCGGGCGTGCACGTGGACCTGACCTTCCTGCCGGACCGGCTCGCGGTCCGCGTCCGCGACAACGGTCCCGCCGCGCACACACAGGTGCTGAACCGCGACGACCCGGCGGCCCGTACCGCCGTATTGGACCCCACGGGCGGCGCGCCTGCCGGCGGTCCGGCCGGACCGACACGGCTGGAGGGCGCGCCGCCGCAGGCCGGGGGGCAGGCCGGTGGACACGGTGGCGGACACGGTCTCGTTGGCATGCGGGAACGTGCGACCATGCTGGGCGGACGGTTCTCCGCCGGCCCGGCGACCGACGGCGGGTTCCTGGTGGAGGCCGAACTGCCGCTGACGAGGGAGGGGAATTCCACCAGTGGACACGGTTCCGAGGCGCCCCCCGGCCGCCGCTGACCGCGCTCTCGCCCGCCCCGCGACGGAGACCCACCGGTGATCCGGGTGCTGGTGGCGGACGACCAGACCATCGTCCGCGCCGGGTTCGCCGCCCTGCTCGCCGCGCAGGACGACATCACCGTCGTCGGCGAGGCCGGCGACGGGCGGCAGGCCGTCGCGCTCGCCGAGCGGGGCCGCCCCGACGTCGTCGTCATGGACATCCGGATGCCCGGCATGGACGGCATCGAGGCCACCCGCCGCATCCTCGCGCAGCCCGGCTCCGAGGGCGTCCGCGTCCTCGTGCTGACCACCTTCGACGTGGACGAGTACGTCTACGACGCGCTCGCCGTCGGCGCGTCCGGGTTCCTGCTCAAGGACGCGACCGCCGACGAGCTGGTCTCCGCGGTCCGGGTCGTCGCGCGCGGCGACTCGCTGCTCGCCCCGCAGGTCACCGGGCGGCTGATCCGCGAGTTCACCAAGCAGCGGCGCAGCCGGCCGCAGCCGCCGTCGGAGCTGTCCACGCTGACGGCCCGGGAGAACGAGGTGCTCGTGCTGATCGCGGGCGGGCTGTCGAACGCCGAGATCGCCGCCCGGCTGGTGGTCAGCGAGCACACGGTGAAGACGCACGTCGCGAGGGTCTTCACCAAGCTCGGCCTGCGGGACCGGGCTCAGGCCGTCATGCTCGCCTACGAGTCCGGCGTGGTCGTCCCCGGTGAGGGGGCCGCCGGCTAGAGCGCTCCCGGTCCGCTGGGACGGGTCAGGCGGGCGGGTACGAGCCAGGCGGTGCGTAGGGGCCGGACGGCGGCGGGTAGGGGCCGGGAGCTGACGGCGGGTAGGGCTGCGGCGGCGGGATGTCGGCCGGTCTCGCGTTCGGCGGTGGCGGCGGGGCGGCGTACCCGGGGGCGGCGGGGATGACGGCGTATCCCTTGCTCTTGCGGCCGCGGACGATGGCCGGGCCGAGGAAGACGACCCCGCAGCCGATCGCCAGCAGCGGACCGACGATCATCATGATGACCGCCTCGCGGCCGTCCTTGGACTTCTGCTCGTCGTAGGACCGGTCGGTGGCGCGCCCCTTCCGGATCGTCGTGCAGCTGTCGCCGGGCGACATCACGCGCTCGCCGCACTTCACCGTGCCGCCCGGCAGCGACGAGACGCCGCCGATGAACAGGCCGATCCCGAGCACGAGGCCGAGCACCCCGTAGAGCCAGTTCCTCACGCGCCGCCTCCCGTCCGTCCAGCGGGATCGTAGTGGGTGCCGCCGACGGAACGCGGGCCGCGCCCGTCCGGCCCGCGTCCGGCCCCGGCTAGCGGCGGCGCAGCAGCCGCAGCGCCTTCTCCTTCTCGAAGTCCAGCGCGCGGGCGGGCGGCGCGGACAGCCGGCCGATGCGCTCGCCCAGCTCGCGGACGTGCGCCTGGACCTGCGGCTCGGCGAGCACGCGGAGGCCGAACGCCAGCTCGGCGGGGCCGATGTCGTAGCGCTTCTCCAGCGCGAGCGCGAGCGCGACGGCGCGCAGCTCGGCGTCGCCGAACCGCCGGTGCCCGCCGCCGCGGCCCGTCCCGGCGCCGGCCGGGCCGGTGTCGCGGGTCGCGGGCAGCAGCCCGAGCGTCTCCCGGTAGCGGAGCATGCGGGGCGAGGTGCCGAGCCGCCGAGCGGCCTCCGTGATGCGCATCCGTCGATTCTGACAAATCCGTGTCAGAAATGCGCCCCCGACCGTGCCTCCGGACCGTCCCCGCCCGTAGACTCGGCCGGGTCGGCCGGCCCGGGGGGCCGGTCCTCGCGGACGGACGGCGTGGAACCCGCGGACCGAGCGGACCCGCCGCGCACGAGCGGACCTGCTGCAGAGCGGACCGTGCTGCCAGGAAGCAGACAAGGAGCAACGAAAGCATGGACTACAAGGTCGCCGACCTGTCGCTGGCGGACTTCGGCCGCCGGGAGATCCGGCTCGCCGAGCACGAGATGCCCGGCCTGATGGCGGTGCGCGCGGAGTACTCCGCCGCCAAGCCGCTGCGCGGCGCCAAGATCATGGGCTCGCTGCACATGACGATCCAGACCGCCGTGCTGATCGAGACGCTGGTCGAGCTCGGCGCCGACGTCCGCTGGGTGTCCTGCAACATCTTCTCCACCCAGGACCACGCCGCCGCCGCGATCGTCGTCGGCAAGGACGGCACCGTCGACGACCCGAAGGGCGTACCGGTGTTCGCCTGGAAGGGCGAGACGCTCGACGAGTACTGGTGGTGCACCGACCAGGCCCTGCAGTGGCCGGACGGCTCGGCCCCGAACATGATCCTCGACGACGGCGGCGACGCGACCCTGCTCGTCCACAAGGGCGCCGAGTACGAGAAGGCGGGCGCCGTCCCGCAGGCGACCGAGGACGACCCGGAGGAGTGGGGGATCATCCTGGAGACCCTGCGCCGCACCATCGCCGAGAAGCCGGGCCGCTGGACCGAGACCGCCGCCGCGATCAAGGGCGTCACCGAGGAGACCACCACCGGCGTCCACCGCCTCTACGAGATGGCGAAGGCCGGCACGCTCGCCTTCCCGGCGATCAACGTCAACGACTCGGTCACCAAGTCGAAGTTCGACAACAAGTACGGCTGCCGGCACTCGGTCATCGACGGCCTCAACCGCGCCACCGACGTGCTGATCGGCGGCAAGGTCGCCGTCGTCTGCGGCTACGGCGACGTCGGCAAGGGCTGCGCCGAGGCGCTGAAGGGCCAGGGCGCCCGCGTCATCGTCACCGAGATCGACCCGATCTGCGCGCTGCAGGCCGCGATGGACGGCTTCCAGGTCACCACGCTGGAGGACGTCGTCGGCATCGCCGACATCTTCGTCACCACCACCGGCAACTTCAACATCATCTCGGCCGACCAGATGAGCCGGATGAAGCACCAGGCGATCGTCTCCAACATCGGCCACTTCGACAACGAGATCGACATGGCCGGCCTCGCGAAGATCGACGGCATCGAGAAGATCGAGATCAAGCCGCAGGTGCACGAGTGGCGGTTCGAGGACGGCCACTCGATCATCGTGCTGGCCGAGGGCCGGCTGATGAACCTCGGCTGCGCCACCGGCCACCCGTCGTTCGTCATGTCCAACTCGTTCACCAACCAGGTGATCGCGCAGATCGAGCTGTTCACCAAGACCGAGGAGTACCCGGTCGGCGTGTACGTGCTGCCGAAGCACCTGGACGAGAAGGTCGCCCGCCTGCACCTGGACGCGCTCGGCGTCAAGCTGACCACGCTCACCAAGGAGCAGGCCTCCTACATCGGCGTCCACGTCGAGGGCCCGTACAAGCCGGACCACTACCGCTACTGATCGCCTGTAGCGTTCGGACCGCCGCACGGCCCAGGGCCGTGCGGCGGTTTGTGCCTTGAGGGGGACGGATGAGCGATATCGCGGACGCGTCGCTGGCGTACGAGGGCGTCAAGCGGATCGAGTGGGCGGACCGGAGCATGCCCGTGCTGCGGCAGATCCGGGAGCGGTTCGCCGAGGAACGCCCGCTGGACGGCCTGCGCATCGCGGCGTGCATGCACATCACGACGGAGACGGCCTGCCTGATCCGCACCCTGCAGGCGGGCGGGGCGAGCGTGGCGCTCGCATCGTCCAATCCGCTGTCGACGCAGGACGACACCGCCGCCGCGCTCGTGCAGGAGGACGGCGCGGAGGTCTTCGCTCGCGCGGGCATCGACCGTGAGGGCTATTACGCGCACATCCACCAGGCGCTGGAGACCGCGCCCGACCTCGTCTTGGACGACGGCTGCGATCTGGTCAACACGCTGCACATAGAGCGCACCGACCTGCTGCCCACGGTGAAGGCCGGATGCGAGCAGACGACGACGGGCGTCATACGCCTCCACCAGATGGCCCTTGAGGGCGCCCTCCGGTTCCCCATGGTCGCGGTCAACGACACCGACACGAAGCACATGTTCGACAACCGGTACGGCACCGGGCAGTCGACGCTCGACGGCATCGTGCGCGCGACCAACACCTTGCTCGCAGGCAAAACGGTGGTCATCGCGGGCTTCGGCTACTGCGGCCGGGGCCTCGCAGAGCGCGCGCGGGGGCTCGGCGCCCGCGTCGTCATCACCGAGATCGACCCGGTGAAGGCCCTGGACGCCGCGCTGCAGGGCTTCGCGGTGCAGCCGATGGCCGAGGCCGCCGCGGACGGCGACGTGTTCATCACCGTCACCGGCAACCGCGACGTCGTGAACGCCGAGCACCTCGCCGCCATGAAGGACGGCGCGATCCTCGCGAACTCCGGCCACTTCGACGTCGAGATCGACGTCCGCGCCCTGGAGGAGATGGCCGTGGCGGTGCACCACGGCGTGCGCCCGCAGACCGACGAGTACGTGCTGGCCGACGGCCGGCGCCTCGTCCTGCTGGCCGAGGGGCGCCTGGTCAACCTCGCGGCCGCCGAGGGGCATCCCGCCGCGGTGATGGACATGTCCTTCGCCGACCAGGCCCTCACCTGCGCCTGGCTCGCCAAGGCCCACGAGTCCCTGGCGCCGGCCGTCCACGACGTCCCGAAGGAGATCGACACGGAGGTCGCCCGGCTCAAGCTGGCGTCGATGTCCATCGCCATCGACCTCCTCACCCCGGACCAGGAGGACTACCTGCACTCCTGGCGCATCGGGTCCTGACCCGTGCCGTCCGGGACGTACCTGCATCTCGACGGGGGGATCGAGGAGCGCTTCCAGTGCGCCCCGGGGCCGGGCGGCTGGCGCTACACGTCCCGGCGGGACGACGGCGTCCGCCTGGACCTCGTCGTGGACGCGCGCTGGCGGCAGATCCGCGTCGAGCTCGTCACGCCGGAATGGTGGCTGCGCGGCGGCGTGACCGGACCCGAACTGGCTTGGGTGCGCGCGGCGGGGGAGACGGGCACCGAGCACAGCGCGCGCGCCGCCGGGTTCGTCTCCGATTCGCCGGGGTTCCTGGTCGCCGTGGCGCGCTCGCTCGGGCCGGACGAGAACGCGCAGGCCGATGTGCCTCTCGTCCGGCTGAGCGGAACCTCGCTGTCGGCACTGACCACGCTGTGTCGCTGGCGCCGGGCGGGAACATCGGTTCATGAAACAGAGACCGAGCCCCTGACCGTTTCGGAGTACGAGATCACCGACCTGGCCACGGGCGAGATCGAGACCCTGTACCTGGCCGGTGACGTCGCCCTGGCCGCCCCGGGCGTGGAACTCACGGACCTGGAGTCTCCGCCCAACCCGCTCTCCTAGGCGTCCTGGAGGAGTGCCAGCAGTGCCTCCACCGCCGGTGCCGGCGGACGGCCGGCGGGGGTGACCGCGACCAGGGTGCGGTCGAGCGGCGGGTTGGTCGGGACGGCGGCGACGCGGTCCGCGGCGTTGCGGAGGGCCTGGGGCGGCAGCAGCGCCACGCCCAGCCCGTGGCCGACGAGCTCCACCAGGTACTGGATGGTGTCGACTTCCGCGGCGATGCGGCGGTCCAGCCCGGCTGCGGTGCAGGCGGCGTCGATCTGGGCGCGCAGCGCGGAGTCGGCGCGGTACTCGACGAAGTCGCGGCCGGCGAGCGCGGGGTCGGCGAGGCGGATCACGCTGCGGGCGGCCAGGGGGTCCGCGCGGGGGACGGCGAGGACGAGCCGGTCGCCGCCGAGCGGGTGCTCGGCGAGCCGGGGCTCGCCGCTGGCCCGGTCGACGAACGCGATGTCGAGCGTGCCGGCCGCGGTCTCCCGGGCGAGCGCGGCGGCGCCCGCGTGCCGCAGCCGCAGCACGACGCCGGGGTGGCGGCGCCGGTAGCGGGCGAGCAGCGCGGGCAGGTCGAGCACCCCGAGGGTCTGGATCGCGCCGATGGTGAGGCGGCCGCGCAGCAGCCCGCGCACCCCGGCGACGGCGTCGCGGCCGCTCTCGGCGGCGGCCAGTGCGCCCCGTGCGGAAGGCAGGAGTGCGCGGCCCGCCTCGGTCAGCTCGACACGGCGGTTGGTACGGGTGAACAGGCGCGCGCCTAGTTCGCGTTCTAGGGCGCCGATAGAGCTGGACAGGCTGGACTGGACGACATGGACGCGCGCGGCGGCACGGGTGAAGTGCAGCTCCTCGGCGACGGCGACGAAGTGCTCGAGCTGGCGCAGCTCCATGGATCGACTCTACCGATCGCCGGTATCGGAATCATGCGTTGGACTGATGGTGGTCGTCTCCGCCAACCTGGGAAGGGTGTTCCGGGTGGAAGGGGAGGATTGATGGGGATTCGGGGGCAGGGCTCGGAGCAGGGGCAGGGACAGGGGCTGCGGCGGGCGGCAGGCCCGGCGCTGATGGCGTACGCGTTCTGGGCGGTCATGCTCGGCACGACCCTCGCGACGCCGCTCTATCCCCTCTACCAGCGGCATCTCGGCTTCGGAAGCCTGGTCACGACCGTCGTCTTCGCCGTCTACGCGGCCGGTGTGATCTTCGCGCTGCTGTTCGGGCGGTCCTCGGACGCGCTCGGCCGGCGCCGGGTGATGCTCGCGGGGGTCGCGGTGTCGATGGTCGCCGCGGTCGTGTACCTGGTGGCGGGGAACGTTCCCGTCCTGCTGGCGGCGCGGGTCCTGTCGGGCCTGTCGGCGGGGGTCGTCACCGCGACCGGGACCGTCACGCTGGTCGAGCTCGTCCGTCCGGAACGCCGCGGCGCGGCGGCCCTGCTCGCTGCGGCGGTCAACATGTTCGGGCTGGGCAGCGGGCCGCTGCTCGCCGGTCTCCTCGCCGAGTACGCGCCGCATCCACTGGCACTGCCCTTCGTCGTGGACTTCGTGCTCCTGGCATTCGCGCTAGTGGCCGTCCTAGCGGCGCCCGAGACGGTGCAAGACCGCCGGATGATGTGGCCGCGCGCGCAGCGTCCCGCAGTGCCGGCGGAGGTGCGACCGGTGTTCGTCCCCGCGGCCATCGCCGCGTTCTCCGCGTTCGCGGTCTTCGGCCTCGTCACCGCCGTGGTGCCGGGGATCCTCGTCAACGTGCTGCACCACCCGGACCGGGCCCTGGCGGGGATCGTCGTGTTCGCCATGTTCGGCGCCTCCACGGTGGGACAGGTGCTCTTCGCCAAGGTGCCGGAGAGGATCGCACTACCGGCGGGGTGCGCGGTGCTCGTCGCCGGCCTCGCCGCCATAGCCGGTGCACTGCTGGCCGAGTCGCTCCCTCTGCTCGTCACCGGAACGGTCGTGGTGGGACTGGGCCAGAGCCTCGGCTTCCGCGCCGGACTGGCCGCCGTGACCGCGGGTACCCCGGCCGCCCAGCGCGCGCAGACGGTGTCGAGCTTCTTCCTCACCGCCTACGCCGGGATCTCCCTGCCGGTGATCCTCGTCGGGGTCGCGGCGCAGGCGTTCGGGCTGCGCGGTGCGGCCGTCGCGTTCACCGCGGCCGTCGCAGTGCTCGCCCTGGCTGCCCTGGCGGCCCTCCTCCGGCTCGAACGCCGTCCCGCGGCCTCGGACGGCGGGGAGCCCGCCCGGAGCCCCGCATCGCACCACGCAGGCCGCTGACGGCTCGCTCTCCGATGGTTAGTGTTGCGGCATGCCGAGACCGTCGCGCACCCGCAGACCGCGTCCGGGCACACCGGGCCGCTCGCCCCTCGCCTGGCTGCCGGACGGGCGGCCCGCCGACGTGTACAGCGCGCCGTGCCCGTCCCGGGCCGCGCTGGACCGGATCGCCGACAAATGGACGGCGCTGATCGTCGGTGCCCTGTCCGGCGGGACGCTGCGCTTCTCCGAGCTGCGCGCGGAGGTCGGCGGCATCAGCGACAAGATGCTCACCCAGACGCTCCGCAGCATGGAGCGCGACGGCCTGGTGGCCCGGCGCGTCCATCCGACGGTGCCGCCCAAGGTCGAGTACCGGCTGACGGACCTCGGCCGGACGCTCGAGGAACCGCTGGCCGCCGTCCGGGACTGGGCGGAGCGGCACATCAACGAGGTGGAGCGGGCCCGCCTGGAGTTCGACTCGGCCGCCACGCACTTGCAAGTGCGTACTTCCCAATAGTTAGTGACTCTCCAATAGTGGGTGACAGCGGCCCGTACGGGGCCGCCCCCACGAAAGGATCGTCATGGTTCTACCGGCTTCCCGCGCCCAGGTCCGCCTAGGCCGCACCAGTGTCACCTTCCTGCCCGACGGGCACGCCAGGGTCGTCCCCACGGCGGTGTTCCCCGCGAGCGACCCGACCGGCTGGGCGACGCACAGCGAGTTCCTGGACGCCGACGGGCGGCTCCCCATCAGCATCGGCTCCTTCCTCGTGCGCGCGGACGACCGCGTCGTCCTGGTGGACCTCGGCTTGGGCGAGGTGGACTTCGACGTCCCCGGCCTGGCGTCGTTCAAGGGCGGGGGGTTGTTGCGCAGTCTCGCCGCGGAAGGACTCACCCCGGACGACGTCGACACGGTCGTCTACACACATCTGCACCACGACCACGTGGGCTGGACCAGTGATCTGGCGCCCGGGCCCGCACTGCCCGCCGGGAGCACGCCCGGCGGCCTGACGTTCGCCAACGCGCGCCACCTCGTCGCCGAGGCCGAGTGGAGGCACTGGAAGGGGACGGCGGAGACCATCGGCCCGGACCCGGCCGCCGTGCAGGGGCCCCTGGCGGGACGTATCGAGTTCGTCGAGGACGGAGAGGACATCGCGCCCGGCGTCCGCGTCCGCGCCACTCCCGGTCACACTCCCGGGCACCAGAGCCTCGTCGTCACCGGCCCGGGCGACGACCGGCGCCTGATCATCCTGGGCGACGTGATGCACTGCCAGGTCCAGGTCGCCGAGAGCGGCTGGGGCTTCCTGTTCGACGACGCCCCGGCGGAAGCCGCCGCCACCCGGGAGTCGCTGCTGGCCGAACTGGAGGACGAGCGCACGCTGCTGGCCGGCGGCCACTTCGCGGGTCACGTCTTCGGTCGTGTCCTGCCTCCTGTGGCGCGCCGGGCCTGGAGCAGTGCCGCATAGAGAGCAGCCGCATAGAGAGCCGCTCCGCATAGGGCTGACTATGGCGTGACGGTGACGGTGTGCGCGGCCGTGCGGGGATCGGCCCAGACGGACAGGACGTGGCGGCTCGCGTCCCAGGACATCCGCCACTTCCCGGCCGGGTCGGACGAGGCGACCTTCGGCGTGGACGGGAACCAGATCTCCGTGGGGCCGGACACACCGGCCTTGTTGCGCCAGGAGACCGTCAGCGTCTTCGAGGAGTACGACATCTTGACCGGGGTGCCGGCTATGGCCCTGGCATAAGGGCGGGCCAGAAGCTTGGCGAAGAGCGTCGGATTCCCCTTGCCGTCGGTCACGCCCACCGAGCCGGGGTCGTTGGACCAGTAGGACCAGCCCATGCCCAGGTCGTCGGCCATGGAGAGCCAGTCGCCGGTGAAGTCCGCCGCACCGGGGGCGTCCTGGCCCATGCCGCCGACCTCCCCGAGCCACATCGGGGCGTTCAAGCGGCGCGCCGCAGCGGGCATGTTGCGCTTCCACAGCGCGAACTGCGCCTGGATGAGGAGTTTCGTGGCGCCGCTGTAGGCGCCGCCGAGGTCCACCCCGCCCGGGTAGAAGTGCGGTGCCAGCACGATGTGCGGCGTACCCGGGCGCGGGTCCTTCACCGGGGCGATGGACGATTCGGCGCCCTCGTTGGAGCCCAGGGCCTCGGGCTCCACGAACACCCAGTTGTCCCGGTCGACCTTCCGGATGGCGTCCACGACGCGCTGGTAGAAGGGGGTCAGGATGGGGCCTTCGAAGAAGCCGAACTGCCTGGTCCCGCCGAACGGCTCGTTCATGAGGTCGTAGCCGAGCACGGCGGGGTCCTTGGCGAAGCGCTTCGCCACGTGCTGCCACATGGCCGCGTACCGCTGCATCAGCTCCGGGTGCTTCCCGGTGTTGTTCCAGAAGTTGTCGTACGCGCGCAGGATGGCGGGCTGGAGGTAGGTGAGCACCCAGGGGTCCTGCGGCGTGCAGGGGAGCCCGTCGGTGATCGTGGCCCAGGCCGGGGCGCCGTCCCCGGCGCCCTTGCACGCGTCAGGGCCGTAGATGTCCTGGTGCATGTCCAGGATGACGTGCATCCCCTGTTCGCGGTACCAGGCCACCCGCTTGGCGACCTCGTCGAGGTAGGCGTCGTCGTACTGGCCCGGCTTCGGTTCGATGTTCCGCCACAGGATCAGGTACCGGACGGAGTTGGTGCCCAGCTCGCGGGCCTCGCGGACGACGTCGTTCCTGTCGATCCACGGCAGCCCGTTGTCGCCTTTGGCGCTGCCCGAGGTGTTGAGGCCGTGCAGGATCAGCGTCCGGCCCTGGTCGTCGGTGATGGTGGGCGGCGGCGCGGCGTCCGCGTGCGCGGGGGCGCCGGCCGCTCCGGTCCCCGCGCTTCCGGCGAGGGCCAGCGCGGTGGTCAGGGTGATCCGGCCGAGGGCACTGCGGACGCGCATCCCGCCTCCTGAACGTGAAATTTGTTCGGATATTAGGAGGCGTGGGGTTCTTGGGGAAGTCGTAGAAGTCCACAACAACAGCGCCGGCTTACGGCGTCAGCTGACAACGCGGCGCTTCCGCCGCTGGTCGGCGCCGCCTGCGCCGCGCAGGTTCGCTACCGGCGCGGCGGCTGTGCGCCGCCGTTGGGATACGGGCCGGGCGGCATGCCCTGGCCCGGATAGGGGGCCGGCTGGGCCCCTGCATACGGCCCCGTCGGGTGACCACCGGCCGGGTACGAGCCCGTCGCGTGGGGACCGGTCGGGTAATGGCCGGTCGGGTACGGGCCGGGCTGCGCCGGCGGGCCTGCGGGAGGCCCCTGCCATCCGGGCGGAGGGCCCTGCCACCCGGGCGGGGGAGCCTGGCCTGTACCGGCCATGGCCATCGCGGGGACGGGCGCAGGCGCGGCGGCAGGAGCGGGCGCCTGCGTCCAGCCGGTCTGCCCGTTGCGGCGCAACCGTCGTGCGCGCCGCTGGGCCAGCCGCCATTCCTCGCGGTGCCGCCGCTCGGCGAGGACGGCCGACAGCAGGATCTCCGGTCGGACGCCTGGAGGCGGCGGAGGGCTGACCACGGCGACGACCTGCGCCGCTATGCGCTGCCCCAGGGAGTCCCGTACCTCCGGCAGCAGCTCCCAGAACCGCGACAGGTACTGGCGGGCCGTCATGGCCAGCTCGTCCGAGAGCATGGAGAGCTCCAGCGACCGCGCCCACCAGGCGAGCTGCGGCGGCATGACCGCGACGGGGCCGAGGCGGCCCGACGCCGGGGTCCGCTCCTGGATGACGATCGTCCCGGCGAACAGGTCGCCGAGGCGCTTCCCGCGCCGGTTGCAGAACGAGGTGATCAGGGCCGGCGCGCCGTAGAGCGTCCAGAACTCGATGAAGGCGGCGAGCGCGCGCACGAGGGCCTGCCGGAACCTGACCGGTCCTCCGTCGTCGGCCACGACCCGGATCCCGAGCGCCATCTTGCCCAGGGTCCGCCCCCGCGACAGCGTCTCGAACGCGCACGGGTAGCCGACCACCACGGCGACGACGGCGACCAGGGACAGCCCTATGGTCCATGCCTCGTCCGCCACCAGGGCCGTCAGGCCCGTCACGTAGATGGCGATGTTCAGCAGGATGAGCTGGAACAGCAGGTCCAGCAGCAGGGCACAGCCCCGGCTGGCCAGCCGCGCGACCCGGATGTCGAGCGCGACTGCCTCGCCGGTGACGAGTTCGGCCATGTCCTGATCCTCCAATGCCGGGGCCGGTCCATCTTGCCGCCTTCGCCGCCCGAGGCGTTAGTCTCCCCGGGTGGACGTCGACGCCTATGTGGCCGCGCACAACGCCGACTGGCTGCGCCTCGAGCAGCTCATCAACCGCGGCCGCAGGCTGACCGGCGCCGAGGCCGACGAACTGGTCGAGTTGTATCAGCGGACGGCGACGCACCTGTCCGTCGTCCGGTCGAGCTCGCCCGATCCGGACCTCGTGGGCCGGCTCTCGTCGCTCGTGGCCCGCGGCCGGGCCGCCGTGGCGGGCGCCCAGGCGCCGATGTGGCGCGACGTCACGCGGTTCGCGACGGTGTCGTTCCCCGCCGCCGCCTACAGGATGCGATGGTGGTGGCTCGGGAACGCGGTGCTCGGCAACCTGCTGGCCCTCGCCCTGGCGATCTGGGTCGTGCACAGCCCGCACGTGCAGTCGAGCATCGGCACGCCGAGCGAGATCCGGGACCTGGTCGAGCACGACTTCGCGAACTACTACACCGAGCATTCGGCGGCGTCGTTCGCGTTCCAGGTGTGGACGAACAACGCGTGGGTGTCGGCGATCGCGCTCATCTTCGGGATCCTGCTGGGCATCCCGACCGTCTACGTGCTGCTGATGAACCAGATCAACCTCGGCGTCACGGGCGGGCTGATGTTCGCCTACGGCAAGGGCGACGTGTTCTTCGGCCTGATCCTGCCGCACGGCCTGCTGGAGCTGACCGCGGTCTACCTCGCGTGCGCGGGCGGGCTGAAGCTCGGCTGGACGGTCGTCGACCCGGGCCGCCGGCGCCGCGGCCAGGCGCTCGCCGAGGAGGGGCGCGCCGCGATCAGCATCGCGATCGGCCTGGTCGGCGTGCTGCTCGTGTCCGGGATGATCGAGGGCTTCGTCACCGGCTGGGTGCACGTCACGTGGCTGCGCATCGCGATCGGCGTGGTCGCCGAGGCGGCGTTCCTCACCTACGTGATCGTGCTGGGCCGCCGCGCCACCCGGCAGGGGGAGACCGGCGACGCCGAACTGCGTCCCGACCTCGTCCCGGTCGCCGGCTGACCGAGGTTCGGCCGCCCGCCGCCGTCCAGGCGCCGCTGAGAGGATCGCTGAGCCGTTCAGAGCCGCCCGGCCGCCTTGAGGGCGAGGTAGGCGTCCGCGAGGGCCGGAGCGATCTCCTGAGGCGGTGCGTCCACGACCTCGACGCCGTGCTTGCGGAGCTCGGCGGTGAGCCGGCGCCGCTCGGCCCGCGCCCGCTCCGCGGCGGCCGCGTCGTACACCGCCGCGAGATCGCCCCGCCCGTCGGCCATCTCGCCGATCCGCGGGTCGGTCACGGCGGCGATCATGACGAGGTGGCGGGCCGTCAGCAGCGGGAGCAGCGGCAGCAGCCCCTCCTCGATCGCCGCGGTGTTCAGCTCCGTCAGCAGCACGACGAGGCACCGCTGCCGGACGCGCGCCATCAGCGTCGACACCATCCCCGCCGCGTCGAACTCCAGCAGCTCCGGCTCCAGCGGGGCCATCGCGTGCACCATCGCCGGCAGCAGGTCGGTGCGTGAGGCGCCCTCGACGCGCGTACGGACGCGCCGGTCGTAGGCGAGGAGGTCCACGCGGTCACCGGCCCGGGACGCGAGCGCGCCCAGCAGGAGCGCCGCGTCCATGGAGCAGTCCAGGCGCGGGATGTCCCCGACCCGGCCCGCGGACGTGCGGCCCGTGTCCAGCACCATGTAGATCCGGCGGTCGCGTTCGGGACGCCATGTCCGGACCACCACGTCCGCGCGGCGCGCGGTGGCGCGCCAGTCGATCGAGCGGACGTCGTCGCCGTCGACGTACTCGCGCAGCGAGTCGAACTCGGTCCCCTGGCCGCGGATGAGCGCGATGTGCGCGCCGGTCAGCTCCCGCAGGCGCGCCAGCTTCGCGGGCAGGTGGCGCCGCGACGGGAACGCGGGGAGCGCCCGCACCGTCCAGGGCGCGGACCGTGACAGCTGCCGGGCGGCCAGTCCCAGCGGCCCCACAGAGCGGACCACGACGGTGACGGCGCGCCGGTCGCCGCGCCTCGTCGGCGTCAGCGCCATGTCGACGCGGCGGCGTTCCCCCGCGGGGACGTCCACCTGCACGGTGCGGGGCGCGGCGGCGGCGCTGGGCGGCCACACGTCCCTCAGCCGCGCCTTGAGCCGCCGCCTGCCGAGGTTCTCCACGATGAGCGCCACCTGGGCCGTCTCACCGAGCCGGACGTTGGTGTCGCCCGACCGGTGGAACCGCAGCGCCCGCACGTTCCCGGCCAGGGCGAGGTCCACCAGCACGCCGAGCAGGAGGACGCCCCACACCGCGAGCAGCGCCCACCATCTCGGCACCAGGATCGGCACTAGCGCGCCGAGCAGCGCCAGCAGCCCCAGGCGTCCGGTGAGCGCCATCAGCGCGGCGCGGGGACGTGGGCGAGGATGCCCTCCAGCACCCCGTCGGCCGTCGCGCCCTCGAGCTCGGCCTCGGGGCGCAGCTGCACGCGGTGCCGGAGCGTCGGCCGGGCCAGCGCCTTCACGTCGTCCGGCGTCACGTAGTCGCGGCCGGACAGCCACGCCCACGCGCGCGAGGTGGCCAGCAGTGCCGTGGCGCCGCGCGGGGACACGCCCAGCTGGAGCGACGGCGACTGGCGGGTGGCCCGGCATAGGTCCACGACGTATGCGGCGACCTTCGGGTCCAGGTGCACGGCCCGTACGGCGGCGCGTCCGGCCGCCAGTTCCGCCGCGCCCGCGACGGGCTTGACCTCCGACAGGTCGCGGGGGTCGAACCCCGCGGCGTGCCGCTGCAGCATCCTGATCTCCTCGTCCCGCGTGGGCACGGGGACGGTGAGCTTCACCAGGAACCGGTCGAGCTGCGCCTCCGGCAGCGGGTAGGTGCCCTCGTACTCGATCGGGTTCTGCGTCGCGCACACCACGAACGGGTCGGGCAGGGGGCGGGCCGTGCCCTCCACCGAGACCTGCCGCTCCTCCATGGCCTCCAGCAGCGACGCCTGCGTCTTCGGCGGGGTCCGGTTGATCTCGTCGGCGAGCAGCAGGTTGGTGAAGACCGGGCCCTCGCGGAACTCGAACTCCGCGGTCCGGTTGTCGTACACCAGGGACCCGGTCACATCGCCCGGCATCAGGTCGGGGGTGAACTGGACGCGCTTGAAGTCGAGGTCGAGGGCCCGCGACAGCGTCTTGATGAGCAGTGTCTTGGCCGTGCCGGGGACGCCCTCCAGCAGCACGTGGCCGCGGCACAGCAGCGCGATGACGAGCCCCGTCACCACCGAGTCCTGGCCGACGACCGTCTTGGCCACCTCGCCGCGCAGCGCCGCGAGCGCCGCGCGGGCGGTCTCGGACTGCCGCCGGGTCTCCTCGGACACGCCCCCGGCGCCCGGCACGGCGTCTCCCGGCGCCGGCCCGGGGGCCTCGTCCTTTCCGAGGTCAACAGGGTGGTTCACGACTGGCGTACCTGCCTTTCCAGGTCGTCGAGGACGGAGGTGAGGGCGATCAGCCCGGCGTCGTCCACGGGTTCGGGACCGTACAGGGCCGCGCCGACGTACGCCTCGTCCTGGGCGGTCCGGCGGGCCACGGCCGCGACGATCTCCCGCGCGGCCGCGGGGTCCTGCGCGCTGGTGCGCGGCAGGCCGAGGAGGGGGACGATGCGTTCGCGCGCGCCGGAGCGCAGCGCGTCAGCGGCGCGGTCCCGGGCGCGGCTCGCCCGGTACAGGCGCGCGCGCCCCTCGACCGTCTCTGCGGAGCGGACGGCCACGGGTAGCGCCTCCGCCACCACCGGGCCGAGGCGACGCCCACGCCACAGCGCCACCAGGATGACCGCGATGACCAGCTCCAGGAAGAACAGCTTGACGCCGAAGGGAAGCAGGTCGGTCAGCGACTCCTGCCCCGCGCCGGCGCCTTTGGCGGGGACGTCCGGGGCGAGCCACACCACGGACCCGCGCGCCCCCGCGAGGTTCATCAGCAGCGCCGCGTTGCCCTCTTCAGCGAGATGCTGGTTGGTGAGCGGCGTACTGGAGCCCAGCACCGTTACGGTTCTGGGGCCGTCCTGTACCTGGACGAGGCGTGCCTCTCGGTCCACCTGGTAGCAGCTGACGGCGTTGCCGGATGTTTCGTAGGTCTGCGATTCGCCGAGCGTCACCGTGCCCGCCAGCGTGGCGGCTTGCAGCGAGCACTGGGGATCGGCCGTATTGGCGAAGCTGATGTTTCCCGTTCGCACACCGGGCGCGAGAGCCTCCAGCACCGGCGTCGTGGGCTCGACGAGGAGCAGCCCTCCTTGCACGCCCCGCAACCGGTCGATGTCGTCCTGGGTGAGCCGCTCGCTGCGCGTCACCACCATGACCGTGCCAGAGCCGGACTGGTCGACGGCCTGGGCGGCGTGCCTGGCCACCGTCACGGGCGTCCCGTGCTGCTTGAGGATCTCCGCGAGCGCGCGCGAGCCGTCCTTCTTCGGCGACGTCGGATCGAGCCGTTCGGGTGAGCCGGATGGGCGCAGCGCGGCCAGGATCACCGCGATGACGGCCATGGCGAGCAGCGCCGCCACCACGCCGCGCGCCGACCGCCAGCGGCGCCCGGCGACCTGCCGGGCGGACGGCTCGCCGCCCGCCTCCTGCGCGCGCGCAGGCGACTGGATCACCATCGCTGGCCCCCGTCCGCGTCGTCCGCACCGACGCCCGCCGGCGTGGGGCCGTCGGGCTCCAGCGGCTTCGGGCGGGCCGCGCGCAGCCGCTCGTCCAGCTCCTTGACCTGCGCGTACCGCTCGGCCGTGCCGGGCCGGTCGCCGTACCAGACGTCATCGAAGATCCGCACGCCGGTGCGCAGCGCGTCCGCCAGCTCGGGCACCGCCTCGCCCGCCTCCGCCGCCAGCTCGTCGGCCGTGCGCCCGGGACGCGGCGCGAGCACGGCGCGCTCCTCCAGGTCGCGGGCGATGGCGCGGAGCCTCTCCCGGATGGCCTCGGCCCACTGCCCCTGCGCGGCGAGCCGTTCCGCGGCGTCCCGGTGGTCGAGAGCCCTGGAGGGCTTGTCCTCCAGGAGGGGGTCCTTCCTGGAGCGCGGGTTCCGGCGATCCCACATGAGCCACACGACCAGGGCCACCGCGACCAGTGCGATCACCACGATGACGACGATGGAGACCCATCCGCCGCCGTTGCCGTGCGCCTTCGGATGGGAGGCGTGGCTGAACAGGCTCTGGAGCCAGTCGGAGAAGCGGTCCCACACCCGCTCCAGCCAGGACGGCTTGTCCCGCTGGTAGATCTGCTTGTCCAGCTCGCGGCGCGCCATATCGCGGGCCTCGTCGCGGCCGATCGGATCGAGCATCACCCGCGCGCCCCCGCTTCAGGTCCGGTTCCGTGCCAGGCGCCTACAGGGCGGGGCCGCCATAGGTCGATGAAACCCTCCTCGTCGCCCTCGTCCGCTCGGCCGTTTCCGTCACTCGGATCGCTTTCGCTACTAGGGCCACTAGCGTCACGGCCGGAACCGGCCGCCACCGCGGCCGCGGACCGTCCCCGCGTGCGCAGGTCCAAGTCCAGACCCTCGCGGCGCATACGGCGGTCCATGTAGAGCAGTGCGATGACGCCGGCGTCGAACGGCAGGACCACCGCCCAGCTGATGATGCGCCCCGCCGTGTCGACCGCGAGCGCGCCCACCGTCGAGCCGCCGTCCGAGCCGGTCCCGAAGAGGATGAGCTGGATGACCAGGAAGGGGATCCGCAAGGCGAAGAACCCCATGAACACCGTGATGAGGATCGCCAGCAGCAGCGTCCCGCACGTGCGGAACCACCGTCCCTTGGACAGGACACGGGCCCGTTTAAGCGCGCCGCCGACGGTCGTGCGTTCCAGCACCACGGCCGGAACGGCCTGCACGAGCAGGATGTACGACCACACCATCAGCCCTATGCCGATGGGGAAGCCGACGATCGCCGCCAGCGCGCCCAGCGCCGGATGCGCGTTCGAGGCCACCAGGAGGATGAACGGGATGATCGGCGCGGTCATCGCGGCGAGCGGCACCAGCAGCACCAGTGCCGCGGTGGCGGCGAGCCGGCCCAGGCGGGGACGGGCGTCGCGCCACGCCTGGCGGGGCGCCACCGGCATGCCCACCAGTTCCCGGCCGAGGATCGGCGCCAGCAGCCCGGACAGCACCAGGATCCCGTACGCCGACAGGACCAGCCCCATGACCGCCAGCGTCACCTGCGCGCCGAACGACCGTATGAGCAGCCCGGGCGTGACCTCGTTGCGCGCCTCGTTGCCGATGAAGAAGTACGCCGCGACGGAACTCGCCACCTGGATGACCGTGCTGAACGCCAGGGCGATCCCCAGGGCCGTGCGTGGGCGCCGGCGTATCCCGGCTATGGAGCCGTCCAGCATCTCCGAGATGGACATGGGGCGGAACGGGACGGCGGTGTCCGCGTCGTCGTCCCAGCCGTCCGGTCCCGGCATGTCGGCTCCCTGCGGTCTTCGGCGGGGGGTGTCCCGGCGGGCCGGCCCATGGTGACCGCGGCCGCCGGTCAGGTCATCCTGTCACGGGCGAGCCGCCGCATATGCCGACACCGGCCCGGTCGATGACGATCTGTGCCCTGACGGGCAGGCGCGTGGACGAAAGCTTCCGATCTCGGACAACCTGGCATGGGTTTCGGGAGTCCCGTTTACAATCCCGCCCTTGTACGGGGTGTCGCATAAGGCGCGCATAAGGCGGGCCTCCTGCCATGCCGTCCCCCGGCATGCGTCAAGGGGGCGGTCACCGGACGCCTGGAGGAGTCATGTACGAGGCAAACGCAGGTAACCTTGCACGCCAAGGCATATCTCTCCCTGGCGAGGTGGGGCCGGAGCATCTCACCCCACTCCACCGAACCCCGACTTTGTGACGATGAGGGCCATGAGAGGACGTGTACTGGTCGTCGACGACGACCTCGCGCTCGCCGAGATGCTCGGCATCGTGCTGAGGGGCGAGGGCTTCGAGCCGTCGTTCGTGCACGACGGCGACAAGGCGCTCGAGGCGTTCCGGGAGACCCGGCCCGACCTGGTGCTGCTGGACCTGATGCTGCCGGGCGCCGACGGTATCGACGTCTGCCGGCAGATCCGCGCCGAGTCCGGCGTGCCGATCGTCATGCTGACGGCCAAGAGCGACACCGTCGATGTGGTCCTCGGCCTCGAATCGGGCGCCGACGACTACATCGTCAAGCCGTTCAAGCCCAAGGAGCTGGTCGCCCGTGTGCGCGCGCGCCTGCGCCGCACCGACGAGCCCGCCCCCGAGACCCTGCAGATCGGCGACATCACCATCGACGTGGCCGGGCACTCGGTGAAACGCGCCGACCGGCACATCCCGCTGACCCCGCTGGAGTTCGACCTGCTCGTGGCCCTGGCCCGCAAGCCCCGCCAGGTGTTCACCCGCGAGGTCCTGCTGGAGCAGGTCTGGGGGTACCGGCACGCCGCCGACACCCGCCTGGTGAACGTCCACGTCCAGCGGCTCCGCGCCAAGATCGAGAAGGACCCGGAGCGGCCCGAGATCGTCGTCACCGTGCGCGGTGTCGGCTACAAGGCCGGGCCGGCCTGAACACCCGGGCCCGCCTGAACCCCCGGTACCGCGCCCCTCGTGACAGCCGGAACGGCACGCCGATGACCGACACCCGACCCCGCCGCCAGGACCCCTCGTGAAAGTCGACATGACGAGGGCCAAGCGCCTTGTGCGGTGCGGGCTGGTGACGCTGCAGCGCGTCGTGCGCGGCACGGCGAGCCGTGCCTACATGCGCTGGCGCCGCTCCATCCAGGTACGAGTGGTCACCTCCACGCTGTTCATTTCCGCGATCGTGGTGGCCATCCTGGGCGCGTTCCTCATGCAGCAGGTGTCGTCCGCGCTCATGGACGGCAAGGTCAAGGCGGCCCGCCTCCAGCTGGACGAGGGCCTGGCCCAGGTCCAGCGGGACCTGGGGAACAACTCGTCGTCCGCATCGGAGGACGGCAGCCAGCTCAACGCCGTGGTGAACCGCCTGAAGGCGCGCAGCGGCCCGTCCGGCCTGTACGAGGTGTACATCCGCGACACCACCGCGGAGTACTTCGACGGGTACGCCACCAACGAGCTTCGTAAGGAGAGCGTCCCCAAGCGCCTCAGGGAAGAGATGAAGCACGCCCCCGGGGGCGCGCGCGCCTACACCTACGGCAAGCTCACCTACGTCGGAGGCCACCCGTCCGAACGCGGCCTCATCGTGGGCGGCAAGTCCGGCCAGTTCGAGCTGTACTACCTGTTCCCCCTGGAACAGGAGCAGAAGACCCTCACCAACGTGAGCCGCTCCATGGTCGGCGTGGGCGTCGTCCTGGTGCTGCTCCTGGCCGCCATCGCCTCGCTGGTGACGCGCCAGGTCGTCATACCGGTACGGCTGGCCGCACAGGGAGCGCAGAGGCTCGCCGCAGGGCGGCTCGAAGAGCGCATGCGCGTGCGCGGCGAGGACGACCTCGCCCGCCTGGCCCGCTCCTTCAACGACATGGCCGCCAACCTCCAGGAGAAGATCGGCGAGCTGGAGGACCTGTCGCAACTGCAGCGCCAGTTCGTCTCCGACGTCTCGCACGAGCTCCGCACGCCCCTGACCACCATCAGGATCGCGGCCGACATGCTCTACGAGAACCGCGACACCTTCGACGACCCCGCCGTGGGGCGGTCCGCGGAACTCCTGCAGAGCCAGCTCGAACGGTTCGAGTCGCTGCTCGCCGACCTGCTGGAGATCAGCCGCCACGACGCAGGCGCCGCCACGCTCGACGCCGAATCGCTCGACATGCGAGACCTGGTCCTGCGCGTCGTCGGCGACATCCAGGGCCTCGCCGAGCGCAAGGGCAGCAAGGTCGTCCTGCAGCTGCCGGGTGAACCCTGCATGGCGGAGGTGGACCGCCGCAGGGTCGAGCGCATCCTGCGCAACCTCGTCGTCAACGCCGTCGAGCACGGCGAGGGCGAGGACATCGTCGTGTCGGTCGCCGCCGACCGCGACGCCGTCGCCGTCTCTGTGCGGGACCACGGCGTCGGCCTCAAACCGGGGGAGGGACAGATGGTCTTCGACCGCTTCTGGCGCGCGGACCCCGCCCGCGCGCGCACTACCGGCGGCACCGGGCTGGGGTTGTCCATCTCCCGGGAGGACGCCCAGCTGCACGGCGGATGGCTCCAGGCATGGGGCGAACCCGGCGTCGGGTCCCAGTTCCGCCTGTCGCTGCCCCGCGTCGCCGGAGCCGAACTGCGCGGATCGCCGCTCCCGCTCGTCCCGCCGGGGGCCGGCGACGCGCGCCCCCTCTTCGCCGAACTGGAGGCGGGGGATTGACCGGCGACCACCGCGAGACACGAAGCCCCCAGGCCCGGCGGGTACGGCCCGCCGTCGCCGTCGCGGTCGTCCTCGTGCTCTGCATGGCGGGATGCGCCAACGTGCCCACGGGCGGGCAGGTGGTCACCGGCAAGCCCGCCGAGAAGGCCGAGCGCGTGGACGACCCGTACGTCCGCCTGATCCCGGTCGGCCCCCAGCCCGACTGGACGCCCACCCAGATCGTCTCCGGCTTCCTCACCGCCTCCTCGAGCTTCGACGACGGCCATGCGGTCGCCAAGGAGTACCTGAGCACCCCCAACGGCTGGGAGCCGGGCCTGCGGCCGTACGTGGACGTCCTGTCGAGCCGCACGGTCGACCCGCACGTGGACCAGACGTCCGCCAATCAGGCCACCGTGCACGTCACCGGCGACCAGCTCGGCACGATCGACTCCGACGGCCAGTACACGGCCGCCCCCAAGAGCTTCGAGGCGGACTTCCAGCTGGCCAAGACCCAGCAGGGCGTATGGCGCATCACCGACCTGCCCGGCAACGACAAGGCCGGGCTGTTCCTGACCAAGGACGACGTCGAACGCGCGATGCGCACGGTCAACCTCTACTTCTTCGCCCCTGACCAGCACACCCTCGTGCCCAACGGCGTCTTCCTGCCGGTGGTCGACCGTGAGACGCTGCCCACCCAGCTCGTCCAGGCACTGCTGTCCGGTCCCACGTCCTGGCTCAACGGGGCAGTGCAGAGCGCGTTCCCCAAGGGGACCAGGCTGCGCGGCGGGACCGTCCGCATCGACAAGGACCTCGCGATCGTCGACCTCACGCAGGAGGCCCGCGGCGGCAACGTGGAGCGCATGTCGGCGCAGCTGAGCTGGACGCTGCGGCAGCTCTCGGAGATCAAACGCTGGCGGCTGCAGATCAACGGCGAGACCATCACACCGGACGGCTCCGACGCCACACAGTCCGTGCACGCGTGGGACGGCAACTCGCCCGACGGGCAAGACCCCGACGAGCAGGTCCGCCAGACCGCCTATGTCGCCGGTACCGCCGGCTTCATAGGCACCCTCCAGGGCGACCGTGCCCAACCCGTGGTCACCGGTGCCGCCGGACGGCTGTCCCACCCCGCCGTATCGCCGAACTACCAGGAGCTCGCAGGGCTCAGCCATGACGGCGCCAAGCTCTTCACCGCCGCGCCGGTCGCGGGCAACCCGGCCGTCCGCGTGCTCCTGACCGCGCACACCGGTGGGAGCTTCACGGCGCCCTCCTGGAGTCGTGACGGCAGCCTGTGGACGGTGGAGAGCACGAAGAAGGCGTCGTGGCTCTGGGTGCGGCGTCCCGGCAAGGCGCCCGTGAAGGCCGGCCACTGGGGCCTGGGCGGACGCCAGGTGCTCGCCTTCCACGTCGCCCGCGACGGCGTCCGTGCCGCGGTCATCGTCAGCATCGACGGGCGACCCGAGGTCCAGATCGGCCGCATAGCCACCGCTCCCGACGGGTCCCTGGACGTGGGGTCGTTCCTGCCCGTCTCGTCCGAACTCCAGAACGCCGTCGACCTGGCATGGCGCGACTACGACACCCTCGCCGTGCTGGGCCGCGCCAAGCGCGACTCGCAGACGCTCCCGTACCTGATGCCGGTGAGCGGCAGCGCCATCACGTCGCTGGGTGTCGGCGCCCTCGGCGAGCCGCGCACCATCGCAGCCGCCCCGGGGTCCCCGGTCCTGATCGGCACCACGTCGTCCGGCAAGGACCAGGTGTGCCGCCAGCGCCCGCCCGTCACCTCCTACAGCCCCTGGATCTGCCCGACCCCGGCCCGGGACCCCAGCTACGCGCACTGAGCCGCGACCGGGCCGCTGAGGCGGCTGCGGGGCGCTGAGCGGCCGGGGATAGCGGTTCGCAGGCCCGGCCGGGAGGCGAACGCGGAACTGTGGACAAACGCCGCGACGCGGTTATCCACATTTCGGCGCCGGTCTTCCGGCGGCCCGCCGCGGCCGGGATCGTCGAGGTCATGAGCTTCCTCGCCGACCTGATCGACTTCCTGCTCCCCGAGACCTGCGCCGGGTGCGGCGGCGCGCCCGTCCTGCTGTGCGGGTCCTGCGCCGCCGCGCTGGACGGCCCCGCCCGGCCGGCGCGCCCCGCGCCTCCGGGCGTCCCGCAGCCGTGGACGGTCGCCTCCTACGAGGGCGCCGTCCAGAAGATCTTCTCGGCCTACAAGGAGCACGGCAGGACCCGGCTCGCCGCCCCGCTCGGCGAGGCGCTGGCCAAAGCCGTGGACGCGGCCCTGCCGGAACCGCGGGCCCGGCCGGGCCCGCCGCCCGGCGCCCTGCCGGAGTCCGCGCCATCGCCGGAGTCCGCGCGATCGGCGGGGCCTGCGCGATCGGCGGGGTCTGCGCGATCGCCGGAGCCCGCGCGGCTGGGAGAGTTTACGCGGCTGGCGGGGTCTGCGCGGCTGGCGGGGTCTGCGCGGCTGGTGGAGTCCGGGCGGCTGGCGGAGCCGATGGCGGTCGTGTGGGTCCCGTCGCGCCGGGGCGCGGCACGCCGGCGCGGGCACGATCCCATGGCGCGGGCCGTGGAGGTGGCCGTGCACCGGCTGCGGGCGAGCGGCGTCCGGGTGGCCGCGGTGGGCGGGTTGCGCCAGCGCCGCCGGGTCGCCGACCAGGCCGGCCTGGGGGCGAAGGCCCGCAGGGACAATCTGAGCGGCGCGCTGGAGGCCGTACCGCGGGCGCCTCTCGCCGGACGCAGAGTCGTCCTGGTCGACGACGTCGTCACGACCGGGGCCTCGCTGGCCGAGGCGACGCGCGCGCTGAAGGCGGCTGGCGCCGAGGTCGTCGCGTCGGCGACCGTGGCGTCCACGCCCCTGCGGAGGGGATGGTGACTTTCTTCACGTCGACCCTGCGGACGGGCAGGTAGCTACCTAACGTAGCCGTCCCCGTGGCCGCCGCCGGGCCCGGTCGGCGACAAACGGGGTAATTCGGGTCACATTGCTCCATGGCGGGAGTACAGATTTTTCCAAACCCAGGCGGCGGACGCGGGGGTCTGACCTGGGCGGCCCGAAGCCGCGCACCCCCTGGCGCCAGGGGCCTCAGCGGCCTCGCGCGTCCGCCCGGGGCGGGCCCGGGGACGGCGCTGCGGGGGTCCTCGATGACGGTCAGTGAGTTTTTCCTCGCCCCACCCCCCTGACATTCGTGGCGTAAGGGGTTAGCGTTCCTGACATGGCACCCGCCCGGGTCCGTGGTTGCGTCGGATCGCAGTGCTCGTCAGGAGCACAGCAGACGATCCGGCTAGCCGATGCCAGGCGCAGGCGAAACGGCCCACGTAAGGCGACTTTTCGTCGACCGATCACGGTGCGCCTTAGAGGTAAGTCCTGCCCCGTCGAGGGATCCGACATCCCCCGAACCGGGAGAAGGGCAGTAGTGGCGAGAGCGCCGCGAGCCCCTCAGCAGGCGGATGTGGGGACGAAGACCAGGTCGGCCGGGCGGGTGCGACCCACCGTGCTGTGGTGCCCGTACGGGGCCATCAGGGGTCCCGTACCGGGCGTGTATCGCAACCGGGAGAAGGGGGGACCCACGTGGACATCATCGTGAGGGGCCGGCACACCGAGGTCAACGACAGGTTCCGTCGGCACGTCGACAGCAAACTGGCCAAGATCGAGCGGCTCGACCAGAAGGTCATCCGCGTGGACGTGGAGGTGTCCGAGGAACGCAACCCGCGGCTCGCCGACCAGCGCGAACGAGTGGAGCTCACCATCCGGTCCCGCGGCCCGGTGATCCGGGCCGAGGCCGCCGCCGACGACCGCTACGGCGCCCTCGACATGGCGCTCGACAAGCTGGAGTCGCGGCTGCGGCGCGACTGCGGGCGCCGCAAGGCCCACGGCGGCAAGGGCCGCGCCAAGCTCGCCACGATGGAACCGCTCCCCGAACCGGTGCCGATGACCGCGCCCGTGCCCGAGGGCTCGTCCCGCGCCGGGCGCACGGCCACGGCGGTCGCCGAGGAGGAGACCGGCGCCGCGATGGCCGGAGCACAGGTGGACGAGAGCATCGTCCCGATCCCGATGGAGGGCGACGGGCCCGTCGTCGTCCGCGAGAAGTTCCACAAGGCCGAGCCGATGGGCATCGAGCAGGCGCTCTTCGAGATGGAGCTCGTGGGGCACGACTTCTTCCTTTACCGCGACAAGGCCACCGGGCATCCCTCGGTCGTCTACCGCAGAAGGGGCTGGGACTACGGAGTGATCAGGCTCGTAGAGGAGTGAGGAGCGGCGCCCGCCAGTGAGGAGCGACGCCGGGATCGGCAGGGCACCGGCCGGCCCGCGCACCCCCCGCCGGACGGCGCGGGGCGTCCGGGCCGGCCGGAGTTCCCGGATTTTGTGGGCGGACGTCGGCCCCGCGAGACGCTGGGAACGGCGGAAAACCCCGTAACGTAGGGGCTGAGGGGCGTCGCAGTGGCCGGCACCACGCCGGTTCGGCCCTGCCCCCTTCGTCCCGGGGGCGACCCCGGACCCCGCGAAGAACCTCCGGGGGCGACCCTGGAGCCCGACCCTCCGGTAGTTTCAGATCACTGACAGTGAAGGGGGGAAGCGGCGTCTCCTCCACGCCGCGACTCAGGTGAGCGAGAATCCCGAGGCTCGCGAAGCCGTGACGGTGCCCCGGCAGGGCGGCGCCGCCGCCACCCCCGCCGAGCGGCGGGCCGCGCGGCCGGGCGATGCGGCCGACCCGATCCGCGTGCTCATCGTCGACGACCACGCGCTGTTCCGCAGAGGCCTGGAGATGGTCCTGCAGGCCGAGGACGACATCGAGGTCATCGGCGAGGGCGGCGACGGGCACGAGGCGGTCGAGATGGCCGGCGACCTGCTGCCCGACGTGGTGCTGATGGACATCCGGATGCCGCGGCGCAGCGGCATCGAGGCCTGCACGGCGATTAAGGACGCCGCGCCCAGCGCCAAGATCGTGATGCTGACGATCAGCGACGAGGAGGAGGACCTCTTCGAGGCGATCAAGGCCGGGGCCAGCGGCTACCTGCTCAAGGAGATCTCGATCGACGAGGTCCCGCAGGCGGTCCGCGCCGTGCACGGCGGGCAGTCGCTGATCAGCCCGTCCATGGCGTCCAAACTGATCACCGAGTTCGCCTCGCTCGCCAAGCGCAGCGAGGAGCGCACCCAGCAGGTCCCCGCGCCCCGCCTCACCGAGCGCGAGATGGAGGTCCTTCGCCTCGTCGCCCGCGGCCTCGGCAACAGGGAGATCGCGCGGGAGCTGTTCATCTCCGAGAACACGGTCAAGAACCACGTCCGCAACATCCTCGAGAAGCTCCAGCTCCACTCGCGCATGGAAGCGGTCGTCTACGCCGTCCGGGAGAAACTCCTGGAGATCACCTGACCCACCACCCGCCCAGTGAGATCCCGGCCGTTGGCGGGCGGGGGCGGCTGGGGTGTGGGCGGGGCGGGGGTTACCGGCAATGTGGTTTTGTCGGTGTTGTGGCCTAGCATCGCGGGCGTGGTCGAGGTAGAGCTGAGCGCGGACGAGGCACGGCGGCTCCAGCTGCGCGCCCAGGGGTTCCTGGGGGCGCGGCCGAGGGGCGGGGTGACGGCGATGCTGGAGCGGCTGGGGGCCGTCCAGCTGGACACGATCTCGGTACTGGCGCGGTCCCACGAGCTCGTGCCGTACGCGCGGCTGGGTTCGGTCGGGCGCGGTGCGATCGAGGCGGCCTACTGGGGGAACGGCTCGTTCGGCGCCTTCGAGTACTGGGCGCACGCGGCATCGATCCTGCCGATGCGCGACTGGCCGCTGTTCGCGTTCCGGCGGCGCGCCTACCTGCGGCGGGGCTGGCGCTGGCACAAGGTGCCCGAGGGCGTGTGCGACGAGATCCGGGCCCGGCTGCGCTCGGACGGCCCGCTGACCACCAAGGAGCTCGGCGGCGCGAAGGCGAGCGCCGAATGGTGGGACTGGAGCGAGCACAAGATCGGCATCGAGTGGCTGCTCGACGTCGGGGAGGTCGTGTGCGCCGAGCGGGTCGGCTGGCGGCGGGTCTACGACCTGGCGGAACGGGCCGTCCCGGCGGAGCTGCTCGCGCAGGACCCCGACGACGAGACCTGCCTGACGGCCCTCGTCGCGCGGTCGGGCCGGGCGCTCGGCGTGGCGACGCGGAGCGACCTCGCGGACTACTACCGGCTCAAGCAGGACCAGGTGGCCGGGGTCGTCGAGGCGACCGGGCTCGTCCCGGTGAAGGTGGCGGGATGGAGCCAGCGGGCCTGGGCCGACCCGGAGGCCCTCGCGGTCCCGGCGCGGGGACGGCACGCCACGACGCTGCTGTCGCCGTTCGACTCCCTGGTGTGGGACCGCGCGCGGGCGTCCCGGATGTTCGGGTTCGACCACCGGCTGGAGGCCTACGTCCCGAAGGGCAAGCGCGTCCACGGATACTTCGCGATGCCGCTGCTGGCCGGCGGGCGGCTGCTCGGGCGGGTCGACCCGGCGCGGGAGGGCGGCACGCTCGTCGCCCGCCAGGTGTCGTTCGAGCCGTGGGCGATCCGGACCGCGGGGCGCGCCGAGGCGTCCGCCGTGTCGCTGGCGACCGCGCTGTGGCGGGCAGCGGCGTGGGTCGGCTGCGACGACGTCCGCGTCGAACGGATCGTCCCGGACGGTCTCGACCGCACGCTCGTCGACGCCGCGCTCAAGGCCGGACCCTCCTGACCCGCGCTCCCCGGCCGCCCGCCACGCGGACTCCGGCATATCGGGCGGTTCGCCGCGGGGACTTCGCCCTCCCGAAACAGCCGCTTCCGCGGCCGGAGACGCGGACGCGCCCGGCTCGCCGGGAGCCGGGCGCGTCGTGAGGGGCGGTGGTCAGCCGTGGGGGGTGTGCTGGGGGTCGGTGGCGGTGGGGCGGTCGAGGATCTCGCCGGCGTCGCCGCCGCGGCGCTTCGCGCTGCGCGAACCGAAGAGCGTGTAGTCGACGATCTCGGGGATCACCCGCGGGGCGTCCAGCACCACGTCGGAGAACAGGTGGACGACCCAGCTGGCCAGCAGGCCGAGGACGATGATCCCGACGCCGACCCAGAACATGATCCACATCGGGCCGTTGCAGAGCGCGACACCGCCCACCGCGAAGCCGATGAAGATGATCGAGACGGCGACCCAGGAACTCGGCCGGCCGGCGTGGGACCCGTGCGACTCTTCGGACATTGCGCCTCCCCTCCGATGGTGCCTCAGATCTTCTCCCGGACCCCGTGCGTCAAACGGGGCGGCCGGTGGATTGCGCTGCGGAGTGACCTAGACCATTCTGGGTCTCGCCTACGATGGGCATCGTACGAGTGGTGTGCGTGCCGCCAGGAGCGGTGAACCACGATCTGCAAGGAGCCTTCGAGAGTGCCGCCAGTCATCGACAAGATCCTTCGTGCGGGCGAGGGAAAAATTCTGCGCAAGCTCAAGAAGCTCGCGGATCAGGTCAACTCGATCGAAGAAGACTTCGTCGACATGACCGACGCCGAGTTGCGTGAGCTGACCGACAAGTACCGCGAGCGCATCGCCGAGGGGGAGTCCCTCGACGAGCTGCTCCCCGAGGCGTTCGCGACCGCCCGGGAGGCCGCCAAGCGGGTCCTCGGCCAGCGTCACTACGACGTCCAGATCATGGGCGGGGCGGCGCTGCACCTGGGCAACATCGCGGAGATGAAGACGGGTGAGGGCAAGACCCTGACCTGCGTCCTCCCGGCGTACCTGAACGCGCTGTCCGGCGACGGCGTGCACGTGGTCACGGTGAACGACTACCTGGCCAAGCGCGACGCCGAGTGGATGGGCCGCGTCCACCAGTTCCTCGGCCTCGAGGTCGGCGTCATCCTCCCGCAGATGACCCCGGACGAGCGCCGCGTGGCCTACGCCGCCGACATCACCTACGGGACGAACAACGAGTTCGGGTTCGACTACCTGCGCGACAACATGGCGTGGAGCCTGGAGGAGTGCGTCCAGCGCGGGCACAACTTCGCGATCGTGGACGAGGTCGACTCGATCCTCATCGACGAGGCGCGGACCCCGCTGATCATCTCCGGGCCGGCCGAGCAGAACTCCAAGTGGTACTCGGAGTTCGCCAAGATCGTCCCGCGGCTGAAGCGGGCCGAGCTGGTGAGTACCGCCGGGCAGGTCGACGAGTACGGCCCGGGCGACTACGAGGTGAACGAGAAGAAGCGCACGGTCGGCATCACCGAGTCCGGCGTGGAGAAGGTCGAGGACTACCTCGGCATCGACAACCTCTACGACTCGGTGAACACGCCGCTGGTGAGCTTCCTGAACAACGCGCTGAAGGCCAAGGAGCTGTACAAGCGCGACAAGGACTACGTCGTGATGAACGGCGAGGTCCTGATCGTCGACGAGTTCACCGGGCGCATCCTGCACGGCCGCCGCTACAACGAGGGCATGCACCAGGCAATCGAGGCCAAAGAGGGCGTGGCGATCAAGGACGAGAACCAGACGCTCGCCACGATCACCCTGCAGAACTACTTCCGCCTCTACGGCAAGCTGTCCGGGATGACCGGTACCGCCGAGACCGAGGCGGCGGAGTTCAACAAGACCTACAAGATCGGCGTGGTGCCGATCCCGACGAACAAGCCGATGATCCGCCAGGACGTCGCGGACGTCGTCTACAAGACCGAGCAGGCCAAGTTCGAGGCCGTGGTCGACGACATCGCCGAGCGGCACGAGAAGGGCCAGCCGGTCCTGGTCGGCACGACGTCGGTGGAGAAGTCCGAGCGGCTGAGCAAGATGCTCAAGCGGCGCGGCATCACGCACCAGGTGCTGAACGCCAAGAACCACGAGCAGGAGTCGGCGATCGTCGCGGAGGCGGGCCGCAAGGGCGGCGTGACCGTCGCGACGAACATGGCGGGCCGCGGTACCGACATCATGCTCGGCGGCAACCCCGACTTCCGCGCCGACCTGGAGCTGCACCAGCGCGGGCTGTCGCCGCTGGAGACTCCGGAGGAGTACGAGGCGGCCTGGCCGGAGGCGCTGGACAAGGCCAAGGAGGCCGTGAAGGGCGAGCACGAGGAGGTCGTCGAGATCGGCGGCCTGTACGTGCTCGCGACCGAGCGGCACGAGTCGCGGCGCATCGACAACCAGCTGCGCGGCCGGTCCGGCCGGCAGGGCGACCCGGGCGAGTCCCGGTTCTACCTGTCGCTGGAGGACGACCTGATGCGGCTGTTCAACTCGGCCCGCGTCGAGGCGATCATGACGCGGCTGAACATCCCGGACGACGTCCCGATCGAGTCCAAGATCGTCTCGAACGCGATCCGCTCGGCGCAGAGCCAGGTCGAGCAGCAGAACTTCGAGATGCGCAAGAACGTCCTGAAGTACGACGAGGTGCTGAACCGGCAGCGCAAGGTCATCTACGCCGAGCGCCGCAAGGTGCTGGAGGGCGCGGACCTGCACGACCAGGTCCGCCGGATGATCGACGAGGTGGTCGCGGGCTACGTCGCCGGTGCCACCGGCGAGGGCTTCGCCGAGGACTGGGACCTCGAGAAGCTGTGGAAGGCGTTCAAGCAGCTGTACCCGATCGGCCTCACCGTCGACCAGCTGGTCGAGGACGAGGCGGGCGGCGACATCTCGGGCCTGGACGCGGAGACGCTCGCGGAGAAGATCCGCGACGACGCGCAGGAGGCGTACGAGAAGCGCGAGGAGGAGCTCGGCTCCGAGGTCATGCGGGAGCTGGAGCGCCGGGTCGTGCTGTCGGTGCTGGACCGCAAGTGGCGCGAGCACCTCTACGAGATGGACTACCTCCAGGAGGGCATCGGCCTGCGGGCCATGGCGCAGCGCGACCCGCTGGTGGAGTACCAGCGCGAGGGCTACGACATGTTCAACGCGATGCTCGACGGCATCAAGGAGGAGTCGGTCGGCTACCTGTTCAACCTCGAGGTCGAGGTGGAGGAGCAGCCGGAGGCCCCGCAGGTCGGCGCGAAGCCGGTGTCGGTCGCCAAGTCCGCCCCGGCCGCCGGGGAGGCGGCGGACGAGGAGCCGGCGGAGGCCGACGCGGAGGAGCCGGTCATCCACGCCAAGGGCCTGGACGAGCCGAAGCGGCCGAAGAAGCTGGACTACTCGGCGCCGACGGTCGACGGCGAGGGCGGTGTGGAGCACCACACCGAGGACGCGGAGGACGAGTACGCGGGCGTGTCCCGCAACGACCCGTGCCCGTGCGGTTCCGGTAAGAAGTTCAAGCGCTGCCACGGCGACCCGCGCAACAAGTAGCGGTTCGCGAGCGCCCTGCGAGGCGGTCTCCCGGTCGTCCGGGAGGCCGCCTCGCGGCGTGTCAGGGGGCGGTCGTCTCGACGGCCGTGCAGCGCCACCGTCCGCGCAGGTGCTGGAGCCGCAGCGCGACGGCGTGGACGCGTCCGGCCATGACGACGACGGCGGACGTCTCGGCGATGGTGTGCGAGGGCCGCTGGAGCCGGCTGGACAGGACGCGCGGCGGGACGATCCGCCGTCCGTCCGGAACGGCGCGGCGGTGCGGCGCCAGGCCGCGGCACACGGCGGGCACCGCGACCAGGGACAGCTGGTGCGGCGGGCGCGTCCCGGCGAGTACCTCGACGACGATCCGCAGCGCGGTCTCGGCGACGGCGCTCATCTCCGCCTCCACGCCGTCGCCCGGCCGGACCACTCGCAGCCCCCGCCCGGCACCGCCGGGCGGGCCGGGCGTTCGATGGACCGGCGGGGCCGTGGCACGCTGCCCGGGAGCGGTGTCTCGGCGCCGTGCCGTCGCCTGGACGGCGCTGAGCGCGAGCGCCCCGTCCGTCCGCTGCAATGTGTCCGTCCGCTGCGATGACAGGGCGCGGTACCGGACGATGCGGACCGCGGAGTTCCTGACCTGGCGTCGACGCCCCATGGGACCCTCCCGACTCGTTTCTGCACGGGAGTCGCGAGCCCGCCGAAAAATACGTCCCCGGCCGCATCCGGCCACTCCGAGCAGGCGGGGCCCGTGCAGAGCGAACGGCGGCGGGACGCCGGCAAGGCGTCCCACCGCCGTTCAGTGGGGTGCGGAGATGGGGTCAGGTGGTGGCCGGCGAGTCGGCGGTCTCGGCCGTATCGGCTGTGTCGGCGGCCGGCTTGCGGCGCCGCGACTTCTTCTCGCCCGCCGCGAGCTCGGGGTCCGCGGCCGGGTCGGCGGCGACGGAGTCCTCGTCCTCCGGTTCCCGTCCCGGCGTCGCGAAGTTGAACTTCACGATCAGGAACTTGAACAGGAAGTAGTAGATGACGAAGTAGAGGATCCCCATCCCGATGATGAGCGGCAGGCCCTTGGTGTTGTCCTTCGAGGCGTTCAGCAGCATGTCGATGCCGCCCGCGGAGAACCCGAAGCCGAGCTGGGCGCCGGCCGCGTTGAGGATCGCCATCGAGATGCCGGTGAGGACGACGTGCACCGCGTACAGGACGGGCGCGACGAACATGAACGCGAACTCGATCGGCTCGGTGACGCCGGTGACGAACGCGGTGAGCGCGGCGGAGATCATGATGCCGCCGACCGCGGAGCGGCGGTGCGGGGGAGCGGCGCGCCACATGGCGAGCGCGGCGCCGGGCAGGCCGAACATCAGCACGGGGAAGAATCCGGCGAGGAAGCCGCCCGAGTGCGGGTCGCCGGCGAGGTAGCGGTTGATCTCGCCGTGCACGACGCCGTCCGGGCCGTTGTAGGAGCCGAAGACGAACCAGATGAGCGAGTTCGGGATGTGGTGCAGCCCGAACGGCAGCAGCAGCCGGTTGACGACGCCGTAGATGCCGGCGCCCGCGGCGCCCGCGCCGGTGATCCAGTTGCCGAAGTCGGTGAGCCAGCCGCCGAACACCGGCCAGATGAAGCCGATCAGCACGCCGAGCACCAGCGCGGCGAGCGCGGTGACGATCGGGACGAACCGGCGGCCGCCGAAGAACGCCAGGTAGGTGGGCAGCTTCACGCGGTGGAAGCGCTGGTAGAGCAGGGCGGCGACGACGCCGATGAGGATGCCGCCGAGCACGTCCGTCGGGTTCTTGGCGCCGAAGTCGATGGCGGGCGCGGCGGCACCGTCGGTCACCTTGGTGATCAGCACCTGGCCCTTGAGGTCGGCCGAGTGCGAGAACATGATCTTGATGACCTGGTCGAAGACCAGGTAGCCGACGACCGCGGCGAGCGCGGTGGAGCCGTCGGACTTCTTGGCGAAGCCGATCGCGACGCCGACCGCGAACAGCAGCGGCAGGTGGTCGAACAGGGCCTGGCCGGCGCCGCCGACGACCTCGGCGACGCGGATCCAGCCGAGGCCGTCCTTGCCGAGCATGTCCGGCTGGCCGAAGCGCAGCAGCAGGGCCGCGGCGGGCAGCACGGCGATCGGCAGCATCAGGCTGCGGCCGATCCGCTGCAGCACCGCGAGGGCGCGCGACCCCCGCCGCGGCGCGGCGTCCACGGTGGTCGAAGTCATCGGGAGGTTCCTCCTCAGGGGTGTGTCAGGAGTGCGGCGGGGGATTTCCGAGTGCCGTGTGGATCTGGTAGCGGTCGGCCCGGTAGGTCGACACGCCCAGCTCGGCGCAGACGCCTGCGGTGTAGGAGCGGCGCTGCAGGAGCAGCACGGCGCTGCCCTTGGGGATCTGCAGGTGCCTGGCGTCGGCCGCGTCCGCCAGACTGGCGTCGATGGTCTGGTCGCCGGCGTCGAAGACCAGCCCGTACACCGCCTCGAGGACGCCGTAGAGGGAGCGGTCGGCGAGGCGGCGGTCCAGCAGGTCCGGGGCGAGCGAGGCAAGGATATGCGCGCGTTCGAGTGCCATGGGCTCCCCGTCGGCGGTGCGCAGCCGCTCGATGACGTGGATCGGCGTGCCGGGCTCGACCTCGAAGATCCGGGCCAGCCGCGCGTCCGCGGGGGCGGTGCGGCGGTCCAGGTCGACGGCGCCGGGCCGCAGCCCGCGGGCGAGCATGTCCTCGGTGAACGAGACGAGCCGCAGCGGCATCTCGATCTTGGGGCGGGCGACGAAGGTGCCCTTGCCGGGGACGCGGTACAGCCGGCCCTCCGAGACGAGCTGGTCGACGCCCTGGCGGACGGTCATGCGGGACAGCCCGTACCGCACGCACAGCTCGCGCTCCGAGGGGATCGGGGCGTCGACGGGCAGCTCGGCGCTCTCGATGAGGTCGAGCAGGATGGCTCGCAGCTGGAAGTACTTCGGGACGGGGCTGTGCGGATCGATGGTCGTCACTGGGGGTGTCCTCGATGGCCTCTGCGGCCGTATCGACGGGGTATTGACGGGTTTGGCGGGGTGACGCGTGAATCGACTTGGTTCGTACTGGTCTAGGCCGGACTAGACCACATGAGGGAAAGTCATGTCAATGCACGAAACCGTAACGACCGGGTCACGTGCCGGAGGTCGCAAGATCAGGTGAATGTGCAGGTCAGGGCTCATGCGGCGGGCTCCGGCGGCGCGTCCGGGCCGGGCTGCGGCGGGGCGTCCTCGACCGGCTCGCGGCCCGGCGTCGCCAGCCCGAACTTCTTGATCACGAAGCTGAAGACCAGGTAGTAGACGAAGAAGTAGACCACGCCGAGCGCGACCACGTACCACAGATGGCGGGTGTTGCTCTTGGTCGCGTTCAGCAGCAGGTCGATCAGCCCGGCGGAGAAGCTGAACCCGAGCTGCGCGTGCGCCGCCGCGAGCAGGTACATCGACACGCCGGTCAGCACGACGTGGATCCCGTACAGCAGCGGCGCGACGAACATGAACGAGAACTCGATCGGCTCGGTCACCCCGCAGACGAACGCCGTCAGCGCCGCCGAGATCATCAGGCCGCCGACGGCGCCGCGGCGGTCCGGCTCGGCGCACCGCCAGATCGCCAGCGCCGCGCCCGGCAGCCCGAACATCAGCACGGGGAAGAACCCGGCGAGGAACGTCCCGGCGTGCGGGTCGCCCGCGAGGTACCGGTTGATCTCGCCGTGCACGACGCCGTCCGGGCCGTTGTACGACCCGAACACGAACCAGATCAGCGAGTTGAGGATGTGGTGCAGGCCGAACGGCAGCAGCAGCCGGTTCGCCACCCCGTAGACGCCCGCGCCGGCCGCGCCCGCGCCGGTGATCCAGTCGCCGAAGTCGTTGATCCAGCCGCCGAGCGTCGGCCAGATCAGCCCGACCACGACGCCGAGCACCAGCGCGCCGGCCGCGCTGACGATCGGGACGAACCGGCGGCCGCCGAAGAACGCCAGCCAGGACGGCAGCTTGATCCGGTAGAACCGCTGGTAGAGCAGCGCGACCATCAGGCCGACCGCGATGCCGCCGATGACCTGCGTCGGGTTGATGAGCCCGTAGCCGATCACCTCCTTGAGCGAGCCGTCCTCCTGCCGGACGAGCTGGACGACGCTGCCCTTCAGCGCGGGGCTGTGCGCGAACATCGTCTTGGAGACGCGGTCGAAGACGAGGTAGGCGGCGACGGCGGCGAGCGCGGTGGAGCCGTCGGACTTCTTGGCGAACCCGATGGCGACGCCGACCGCGAACAGGAGCGCGAGGTTGTCGAGCAGGGAGCCGCCGGCGGCGGCGAACACCTCGGCGACCCGGTTCCAGCCGAGGCCGTCCTTGCCGAGCAGGTCGTCCTGGCCGAGGCGGAGCAGGATCCCGGCGGCGGGCAGCACCGCGATCGGCAGCATGAGCGAGCGGCCGATCCGCTGCAGCACCGCGAACGCCCCGGACCAGGCGTCGCGCACCGATCCCGGATGAGTTCGGGCCGACATCTTCAGCTCCATCCGATTCGTGGAGTATGGTGCGTACTGGTCTAGTCCGGACTAGACCAGTGCGCCGCGCAGGCGGCGACCGGTCGCATCACGGAGAGTGCACCCCCATGGCATCACTGCTGATCACCGCCGAGCGCGTGATCATGACCCCCGCGGACGGTCCTACCCGCGTCGTCTCCCCGGGATACGTCCGCGTCGAGGACGGTGTCATCACCGAGGCCGGTGAGGGCGCGCCCGCCGGCGCCGGCGTGCACCTGCCGGACGGGCTGCTCGCCCCCGGTCTCGTCGACCTCCAGGTCAACGGCTTCTTCGGGCACGACATGGCGGACGCCGGCGAGAGCGGCTGGCGCGAGGTCGTCACCCGGCTCCCCGAGACCGGCGTGACCGCGTTCCTGCCCACGTTCATCACCGCGCCCGTCGCGACGCACGCCGAGGCGCTGCGCCGCACCCGCGACCTGCTGCCGAAGCTGCCGGCCGGCACCCGCGTGCTCGGCGTCCACCTGGAGGGGCCGTTCCTCTCCGCCGAGCGCAAGGGCGCGCACAACGCCGCGTACCTCACCGACCCGACGCCAGAAGCGGTCGAGACGCTGCTGGAGACCGGGCTGGTCAAGCTCGTCACCTTGGCACCGGAGCGGGACGGCGCGCTCGATGCGATCCGCCGCCTCACCGAGGCCGGTGTCCTGGTCAGCGTCGGGCACAGCGACGCGACCGCCGCGCAGACCGCCGCGGCCGCCGACGCAGGCGCCCGCAAGGTCACCCACATCTTCAACGCGCAGAGCGGCGTCCACCACCGCGACCCCGGCGTCGCCGTCCAGGCGCTCATCGACGAGCGGCTGCACCCCGGCCTCATCCTCGACCTGCACCACGTCGGCCCGGAGGTCGCGCGGCTGGTGCTGCGCGCCGCCGCCGGACGCGTCGTGCTCGTCACCGACGCCGCGTCCGCCGCCGGCATGCCGCCCGGCACCTACGAGCTGGGCGGCGAGCCGATCACTATGCCGGAGCAGGGCCCGCCGCTGCGCGCCGACGGCACCATCGCCGGGTCCGGCCTGCGCCTCGACGAGGCCGTCGGCAACGCCATCGGCCTCGGCGCCGACCCGGCCGCGGCGGTGGACGCCGCGACCCGCGTCCCCGCCGACCTCATCGGCCGTCCCGATCTCGGCCGCATCGCGCCCGGCGCGGCCGCCGACCTCGTCTGGCTCGGGCCGGACCACCGGGCGCGTACGACCTGGATCAACGGGCAGGAAGTCTTCGGAGGGGGATCATGACCAGTCTGATGCGCGCCGAGATCGGTGAGCAGCCCGATGCGCTGCGCCGGACGATCGACGCGCTGCTGCCGCGCACGCCCGACGTCGGGGCGCTCGCCCGGGAGACGCGGCAGGTGCTGTTCATCGCGCGCGGCTCGTCCGACAACGCCGCCGTGTACGGCCGCTACCTGGTGGAATCGCGCGCCGGGCGGCTCGCGACCCTCGCCGCCCCGTCCATCGCGACGACCTACAAGCGGCGCCTCGACCTGTCCGGCGTGCTGGCGGTGGCGATCAGCCAGTCCGGCAAGACCGAGGAGATCGTCGAGACCCTCGACTGGGCGAAGGACTGCGGCGCCCGCACCGTCGCCGTCACCAACGGCGCCGGGTCGCCGCTCGCGGAGGCCGCCGAGGTCGCGCTGATCACCGAGGCCGGCGACGAGATCGCCGTCCCCGCCACCAAGACCTACACGACCCAGCTCGCCGCGCTCGCGGTGCTCGGCCTCGGGCTCGGCGCCGACGTCGCCGCCGACGACCTGCGCCGCGTCCCCGACGAGGTGGCCCGGCTGATCGCGGCGGCGGAGGCGTCCCCCGCGCTGCCCGAGATCGTCGAGGAGCTGGCGAAGGTCCCCGGCGCCGTCGTGTCCGGGCGCGGCATCGCGTTCGGCACCGCGCTGGAACTCGCGCTGAAGATCAAGGAGGCGTGCTACCTGCACGCCATGGGCCTGTCCTACGCCGACCTGCTGCACGGCCCGATCGCCGTGGTCGACGAGCAGACCCCCGCGCTGCTCGTCGCGGCCGACTCCGGCCCGACGCTGCCCGGCACGATCGCGCTGGCCCGCCGCGTCGAGGGCGCGGGCGCCAGGGCGTTCGGCGTCGGCGGCGGCGACGGCCTCGCGCAGGCCTGCACGGCCGCGCTGCCCGGCCCCGCCCTGCCCGAGTGGACGGCGCCGCTGGGGCTCATCGTCCCCGGCCAGATCCTGGTCGAGAACCTCGCCCGCCGCCTCGGCGTCGACCCCGACGTCCCGCGCGGCCTCAACAAGGTCACCCAGACGGACTGACCCGACCCACCGAGAGAAGAGAACGCCATGGACAAGGCCGAGGCCATCGTCGCCGCGCTGGGCGGCGCCGACAACATCGTGGAGATCGAGCCCTGCGCGACCCGGCTGCGCACCGAGGTCTCCGACGGCGGCAAGGTCGACGAGGCGGCGCTGAAGAAGGCGGGCGCGTTCGGCGTCATGCGCAGCGGCACCGTCGTGCAGGTCGTCGTCGGCCCGGAGGCCGACACCATCGCCAGCGACATCGAGGACATCCTCGACTGAGCCCGCTTCCCGACCGACCCGAAGGAACCCCCGCATGACCCGAGTACTGTCCCCGGTCGCCGGCCGGGTGGTCGGCCTGGCCGGCGTCCCGGACCCGGTGTTCGCCCAGGCCATGGTCGGCCCGGGCACCGCCGTCGATCCCGAGCGCGGGCCCGGCCACGCCATCGCCCCGGTCACCGGCAAGATCGTCAAGCTGCACCCGCACGCCTACGTGGTGGTGGACGAGGAGGAGCACGGCGTCCTCGTGCACCTCGGCATCGACACCGTCAAGCTCAAGGGCCAGGGGTTCGAGCTGCTGGTCGCCGAGGGCGACCAGGTCACCGCCGGCCAGCGGGTGGTCGCCTGGGACCCGGCCGTCATCGAGGCGGGCGGCCGCTCGCCGATCTGCGCCGTGGTGGCGCTGGACGCCGGCGCCGACGCGCTGTCGGACGTCGCGGAGGCGGGCGAGGTCGTCAAGGGGGCCGAGCTGTTCACATGGAGCTGACGGGATGGCGCTGATCGGCCTGCGCGCGGCGGTGTTCGACCTCGACGGCACCCTGATGGACACCGAGCCGCGCAACCGGGTGATGTGGGCGCGGCTGTTCGAGGCGCACGGCGTGCCGTACGACGACGAGCTGATCTCCTCGTTCGCGGGGCGCCGCGGCATCGAGGTGCTGGAGGACCTGGCGCACCTGTTCCCCGGCCGCACCGCCGAGGAGCTGTTCCAGCAGGCGGTGTCGACCGAGACGGCGCTCGGCGTGCCCGAGGACGTCCCCGTCCCGGGGGCGGTCGAGCTGGTGCGGTCGCTGGCGGACGCGGGCGTGCCGCTGGCCGTCGTCACCTCGGGCCAGCGCCCGTACGCCGAGCGGCTGCTGGCCGCGCTGGGCGTCCGCGACCTGATGGACATCGTGGTGACCGCCGGGGACGTCGTCACCGGCAAGCCGCACCCGGAGGGGTACCTGGCCGCCGCGCGCGACCTCGGCGTCCCGCCGGGCGGGGCGGTCGGGTTCGAGGACGCGCCGGCGGGCGTCGCGGCCGTGAAGGCGGCCGGGATGACCTGCGTCGGCGTCGCCACCACCCAGCCGGTGGGGGCGCTCGCCGAGGCGGACCACGTGGTCGCGGACCTGAAGGAAGTCAATGTCGAGCCGGGCCCCGCGCTGCGGGTGCGCGGCGCAAGGGAGATTCTGTGAGCGAGCGCAACGTCAAGATCGAGTCCCGGGTGGGGCTGCACGCGCGGCCGGCCGCGCTGTTCGTCCAGACCGCGGCCAAGGCGCCGATGGACGTGACCGTGGCCAAGCGCGGCGGCTCGCCCGTCAACGCCAAGAGCATCCTCGCGGTGCTCGGCATGGACGCCCGGCACGGCGAGGAGGTCGTGCTGTCGGCCGACGGCGACGGCGCCGACGAGCTGCTGGACAGCCTGGAGGCGCTGCTGTCCGCGCCGGAGCCGGAAGGTGCCTGAGGTCCTGAGCGGCGCGGGCGTCAGCCCGGGGGTCGGCGCGGGCCCGGTGCGCCGCATCGCCGGCGCGGTCCCGGAGCCGGACGCCGGGTCCCGGCACGGCGGCGACGCGGCCGCCGAGCGCGACGGTGCGCTCGCCGCGCTGGAGGCCGTCGCCGCCGACCTTGAGGAACGCGGCGCGCGCGCGGCGGCGGGCGGCAACACCGACGGCCGCGACGTGCTGAACGCGCAGGCGCTGATGGCCCGCGACCCGGGCCTCGCCGACGGCGTCACCGCCAAGATCGGCGAGGGCACGGGCGCGGCGCGCGCGGTGTTCGAGGCGTTCGGGGTGTACCGGGAGATGCTCGCCGGGGCGGGGGAGTACATGGCCGCCCGGGTCAGCGACCTCGACGACATCCGGGACCGGGCGATCGCCCGCCTCCTCGACCTGCCGATGCCCGGCGTGCCGGAGTCCGACGAGCCGTTCGTGCTGGTCGCGCGGGACCTCGCGCCCGCCGACACCGCGGTGCTCGACCCGGCGCAGGTCGTCGCGTTCGTCACCGAGGAGGGCGGCCCGACCAGCCACACCGCGATCCTCGCCCGCACGATGGGCGTGCCGGCGGTGGTGGCGCTCGCGGGCGCGACGGGCCTCGCCGACGGCACCCGCGTCCTCGTGGACGGGTCCGCCGGGACGGTCCGGACCGACCCGTCCGAGGCCGAGGTCGCGGCGGCGCTCGCCGCGGGCGCGGCCCGCGACTCCGCGCTCGCGGAGGCGTCCGGGCCGGGCGCGACGAAGGACGGGCACGCCGTCCCGCTGCTGGCGAACGTCGGCGGCCCGAAGGACCTGGACGCCGCCCTCGCGAACGGCGCGGAGGGCGTCGGCCTGTACCGCACCGAGTTCCTGTTCCTTGACCGGTCGGTGCCGCCGTCCGACGAGGAGCAGGAGGACGCCTACCGCAAGGTGCTGGAGGCGTTCCCGGAGGGCCGCGTGGTCGTCCGGACGCTCGACGCCGGCGCCGACAAGCCCCTCGCCTTCCTCCCGCCCCCCGGCGAGGAGCCGAACCCGGCGCTCGGCGAGCGCGGGCTGCGGATGGCGCGCCGGCATCCCGGCGTGCTGACCGCCCAGCTCGCCGCGCTGGCCCGCGCGTCCGCCGGGCTGAGCGTGAAGCTGCAGGTCATGGCCCCGATGGTGGCGGACGCGGCGGAGGCGGCGTTCTTCGCCGGCGCGTGCCGCGAGGCCGGCATCGAGCACCCCGGCGTGATGATCGAGGTGCCGGCCGCCGCGCTGCGCGCCCGCGACCTGGCGCCGGAGGTGGAGTTCTTCAGCGTCGGCACCAACGACCTGACCCAGTACGCGTGCGCGGCCGACCGGCAGGTCGGCGGCCTCGCGCACCTGCAGGACCCGTGGCAGCCCGCCGTGCTCGACCTGGTCGCCCCCGCGGCGTCGGCGGGCGTCCCGTGCGGGGTCTGCGGCGAGGCGGCCGCCGACCCGGCGCTCGCCTGCGTCCTGGTCGGGCTCGGCGTGACGTCGCTGTCGATGAGCGCCCCCTCGCTCCCGCTGGTACGGGCCGCGCTCGCCCGGCACACGCTGGAGGAATGCCGCCGCGCCGCCGAGGCGGCCCGCGCCGCCCGCTCCGCCGCGGGCGCCCGCGAGGCGGCCCGCTCCCATCTCCCGGGGCTGGCGGACCTCGGTATCTGAGCACGCTCGCGGTGGGTCGTCGGGGTGGGCGGCCCGCCGCGAGCGTCTTTCTTCGCGGCCGCGGCCCTCAGCCGGCGATGAGCCAGCGGGCGCCGGTCTTGCGGAGGGTGAAGTTCGCCGCGAGGACGCCGCCGGGACGCGCCGGGTCGCCCTTCCATTTCAGGTCCCCGAACGCGACCGTGTACTCGCCGTCGCCGGGGCCGTCGTCGCAGGTCGGGACGGTCACGCCGCGCAGCGCCGCCAGGTCGGCGGGACGCAGCTTCGCGCGGGCGGCGGCGAGCCCGCCGGTCCGGCAGCCGCCCGCGCGCCCGAACGCCGTCCGGTCGTAGGCGGGGGCCAGGAGACCGCACACCTTGGCGTTCCCCGCGGCGACGCCGCGCAGGTACCTGTAGAGCACGAGCCGTGCGGGGAGGCTGTCCTTCGCCGGGGCGGTCATGTCGGCGAGCCGCGAGTCGCCCGGTTCGGGCGTCAGCGGCGGCATCCCCGCCTCCTCCTTCCCGCCGCAGGCGCCGAGACCGACGGTCAGCGCGGGCAGCAGGGACAGAGCGGACAGGAACGGACGAAAGCGCACGGGGACCTCCCGGGGGTGCGAAGGCGGGCCGATCCTCCCAGCCTGCGGGGCCCCGCGTCCATCAATACGACAAGCCGTGACCAACGGGTTGCCCGCCGGCCGGCACCGGCAGCTTCCCGGCCGGCTTCACCGCGCCCGACAGCACCCGCGCGAGCGCGCCGACCGACGTCGCGCCGGAGGAGTACGTCGCGAGCGCCGCGGCGGCGCCGGCGGCGTGGTCGAGGTCGTACGGGCGGCCGAGCGCCGCGACCACGACCGGCTTGGACGCCAGCGCGCGGACCCGTGCGGCCGTGGCCGTCCCGGCGTTCACCGTGGTCAGCACGTGGACGTCGGCGGTGGCCGGGTCGGCCGTCGCGACGCCCTGCGCGCGCAGCGCCTCACCGAGCGCGGCGCTCTGCGGACCGGTGACGCTGACCTTCCTGCCCTTCAGCGGCAGCAGCCCGCGCTCGTTGCGGACGAGCGTGACGGAATGCTCGGCGACGCGCCGCGCGGTGGCCTTCTGCTGCGGCGTGCCGATCTGCGCGGCCGCCTTCGCCGGGTCGGCCGGCGCCGCCTTGAACAGCCCGCGCTTCTGCTTGAGGGCCAGGATCCGGGCGACGGACTCGTCCAGCCGCTTCTGCGTGATCTTCCCCGACTGGACCGCCCCGAGCACCGCGTTGTACGCCTTGGACAGGCTCGGCGGCATCAGCAGCTGGTCGGCGCCCGCGTTGATCGCCCGGACCGGCACCACCGCGTCGCCGTACTTCTCCCGGACGCCCGCCATCTGCAGCGAGTCCGTGGTGATCACGCCCTTGTAGCCGAGCTCGCCGCGCAGCAGCCCGGTCAGCACCGTCTTCGACAGCGTGGACGGATCGCCCGACCTGTCGAGCCCGGGCACCACGATGTGCGCCGTCATGATCATGTCGACGCCGGCGGCGATCGCCGCCTTGAACGGCGGCGCGTCCAGCTTGCGCCACTGCGCCGCCGAATGCGTGATCACCGGCAGGCCGGTGTGGCTGTCGGTCGCGGTGTCGCCGTGCCCGGGGAAGTGCTTGGCCGTCGCGGCGACCCCGGCGCCCTGGTAGCCCGCGATCGCCGCGGTCAGCAGCGGCGACACACGCGCCGGGTCGGAGCCGAACGAGCGCAGACCGATCACCGGGTTGCGCGGGTTCACGTTGACGTCGGCGTCCGGCGCGTAGTCCAGGTTGATCCCGACCGCGCGCAGCTCGGTGCCGGTGACCTGCGCGGCGGCGCGCGCGTCGGCGGTGCTCTGCGTCGCGCCGAGGGCCATGTTGCCGGGGAAGCGGGTGATGAACGGCGTCCGCGACACGATGCCCTGCTCCTCGTCCACGCCGAGCAGCAGCGGGACCTTGGACGCCTTCTGCAGCGCGTTCGACTGCTCCGCCGTCCCGGCGGGCGAGGAGAAGTTCTCCGGGAAGTAGATGAATCCGCCGACGTGGTACTTGCGGACGATCGCCAGCGCGCTCGCGCGGCTGGAGAACGTCGGCACGAACAGCTGCCCGACCTTCTCCCGCGGGCTCATCTTCGCGACGTACCCGGGGATCCACGCGTCCGGGTCCTTCGTCACGGGCGCCTTCTTTCCGGAGGGGCCCGACGTCGCCGACGACCCCTGGTGCGCCCCGGAGCCCGAACCTCCGGCGCATCCCGCCAGCGGCAGCGCGAGCGCGACCGCCGCGGCCAGCGGCAGCCGGGCGGCGCCCCTCAGCAGAGGCCGCCGCCGGGCGGTTCCGGTCGGTCGCGAACGGCTATCCGCGGACATGAATGGCATGCACCTGACCAGGCCCCCCGACGTGGTCGTCTGCTCGCTTCGGACGTCGCGACGTTAACCGCTCGCCGCCGCCCTGTCGACTCGCGGCGCCGGACGGCGGCGACGCTGCGATGGGACGCTGCGATGGGACGCAGCCGATGGCGGTGCATGCCACGTCCGTGGCCGGTGCTCCCATCGGCCACGGCACCGCGCCGGCGGATCATCCGCCACCGTGGTAACAGCCTGATCACGATGGACCCCGGGACCGCAAGCGGAACGGGAATACGGTGGGGTCCATCGTGATGAGCCGGACGGCCGCGTCGCCGTCCTCGGCGGGCTCTCGGCGGGGCGTCCGGCGGGGGTCGGCCACCGGCGGCGCCCGCCCGGCCGGGCGGTTCGCCGGGCGCTCAGCCCGGCAGGGGATGGCCGAGCCGGCGCAGCGCCAGCCCGGCGGCCCCGACGGCGCCGTCGCCCGCACTGCGCGGCGCCTCGGCGAACCGGTCGCGCAGCCCGGTGCGGACGGCCTCGGCGACGGGGCCCTCGCGCAGCACCGAGCCGTGCATGACGACCGGCGCGCAGGGATCGGACAGGGCGGGGCGCACCGCGTCGACGTCGCGCAGCAGCCACTCCGCGGCCTCGTCGGTGATGCGCCGGGCGACCGGGTCGCCGGCGGCCGCGGCGGCGGCGACCACCGGCCCGAGCCGGCCGAGGGCCGCGGGCGGGCGGCCGTACACCTCCTTGATGATGGCCTGTGCGAGCTGCGGGTTCGGCGCCGTCCCGGGCAGCTCCGGATGCCCGCCGAGGCCCGGATGCCCGGGCGGCTCGGGACGTCCGGGACGGCCCGGCGCGGCGCCCAGCGGGCCCGGCGGCCCGGTCGGCCCGCCGCCCGGCTGCGGATACGGGGCCTCGGGGATCAGCACGGCGGTGCCCGTGCCGCCCGCGCCGGCGGGCAGCACCGCCGCCTGGGCCGCCGGGGAGAGGGCGCCCCCCGGCGAGCCCGCACCGGACGCCGGCGGGACCGCGCCCGCCATCGCCAGCGTCCGGGGCCGCGGTCTTCGCCGGGCCGAGTCGATCTCCGCGACCACCGCCGGGCCCAGCAGCGCCCGCGGGATCGAGTCGGTCAGCAGCGTCGGCGAGCCGCGGCCGTCGTAGGCGGCCAGCGCCGCCCGGACCGCCTCCTTGCCGAGCCACACCGCCGAACCCTCGTCCCCCACCAGCCAGCCGTAGCCGTCGGCGCGCTGCACGATCGCGCCGTCGCTGATGACGGCGGCGCCGGCGCCCGTGCCGGAGAACACCACGATGCCCTTCGGCTCGGTGGTGCCGGCGGCGAACGCCACGGCGATGTCGGTCACCACGGCGGGCGAGCCGCGCAGCCCGACGGCCTGCCAGGCCCGGCGCGCCGCGGACACGGCCGCGGGCCGGCCGGCCGAACCGGCTCCGGCGATTCCGAACACGCCGGTGAGGATGTGGGTACGGTCGAGGTCTCCGAGGGCCTCCCGCAGGGCGGCGGTGAGCGCCCCTGCGGTGTCGCCCCCGGAGTTGGGGTTGGCCCCGGGGCCGGTGCCGGAACCGGCCAGGGCGCCCCCGAGCGTCAGCACGACACAGCGGGTCTTCGTGCCACCCGCGTCTATGCCGACCACGTAAGGACCGGCCAAATGGGTCAACACAGGCCGACCGTAGCCTTTTCTACCGTTGACGTGACATCCTGGCAGTAAGAAACTTTCTTCCATGAGGAAACCCATCGGCCCCGAGCCGGGGAGCACGGGGGAGCCCGGAGCGGCACGGGACGAGCCGGCGCGCAAGGACGCGACGCCGCTGAGCACCGTGGTGCGGGTCCGCTCGCTACTGCCCTCGCTGCCCCCCGCCGAGCGACGAGTCGCTCAACGCGTCATCGACGACCCCGAAGGGGTCGCCAACTCCACCATCACCGAACTCGCCCAGACCTGTGGCACCTCCGAGACCACCGTCATCAGGTTCTGCCGCGCGATCGGGTTCCATGGTTATCCAGAGCTCCGACTGACCCTCGCCACCGAGGCGGGACGGGCCCAGAGCGCCAGCGGCGGACGGGTCATCGGCAGCGACATCAGCCCCGACGACTCACTCGAGCAGATCGTGGAGAAGGTGACCTTCGCCGATGCCCGCGCCGTCGAGGAGACCGCCGCGCAGCTCGACATCAAGATGCTCGAGCAGGTCGTCGACGCCGTCGTCAACGCCGACCGCGTCGACGTCTACGGGGTCGGCGCCAGCGCGTTCGTCGCGATGGACTTCCAGCAGAAGCTGCACCGCATCGGACGGTTCTGCTCCGCCTGGGCAGACGCGCACATCATGCTCACCAGCGCCGCCGTGCTCGGCCCCACCAGCGTGGCGGTCGGCATCTCGCACACCGGCGCGACCGTCGAGACCATCGACGCCCTGGAGGTCGCCAAGAGCAACGGCGCCACGACCGTGGCGCTGACCAACTTCCCCAAATCCCCCATAGCGGAGGTGGCCGATCTGATCCTCACGACCGCGGCGCGGGAGACGACCTTCCGCTCCGGCGCCACCGCCAGCCGGCTGGCGCAGCTCACGGTGGTCGACTGCGTCTTCGTCGGAGTGGCGCAGCGCACCTTCGGGCCGACCCGCAAGGCCCTGGAAGCCACGTTCGAGGCGGTCCGCGGCCGGACCGTGCGACCCGACCGGAGGCGTCGGTGATCGATTGCGAGCTCCCCACCGAGGGCCGGAACCCCCGCACCCTCGACGTCGACACGCTGCCGACCCTGGAGGTGCTGCACCTGATCAACACGGAGGACGCGACCGTCCCGATGGTGGTGGCGGGCGTCCTGCCCGAGGTCGCCCGGCTGGTCGACCTCGCCGTCGACTCGCTGCGCGCGGGCGGCCGCGTGCACTACTTCGGCGCCGGCACGTCCGGCCGGCTCGCGGTCATCGACGCCGCCGAGCTGCCGCCGACGTTCGGCATCTGGGGCCGCGTCGTCGCGCACCAGGCCGGCGGCGCCGGCGCGCTGTCGCAGGCGGTCGCCGGCGTCGAGGACGACATGGAGCTCGGCATGCGCGACGCCCGCGAGGTCCGGCCCGGCGACATCGCCATCGGCATCGCCGCCAGCGGCCGCACCCCGTACGTGATCGGCGCGCTGCGCGCCGCCACCGCGGGCGGCGCCCGCACCGCCCTGATCAGCTGCAACCCGCACACGCCCTACGGCGAGGAAGTGGAGGTGCACATCGGCCTGGCCACCGGACCGGAGGTGATCAGCGGCTCCACCCGGATGAAGGCGGGCACCGCGACCAAGCTCGTGCTGAACTCCTTCTCCACCACCCTGATGATCAGGATGGGCCGCACCTACTCCAACCTGATGGTCAGCGTGAACGCGCTGAACTCCAAGCTGCGCGCCCGGCTGGTGCGCATCCTCACCGAGGCCACCGGCATGGACGACCGGACCTGCGAGAACGCGCTCAACGAGGCGGGCGGCAACACCCGGGTCGCCCTGGTCTCGCTGCTCGGCGAAGTACCCGCGGCGCGCGCCACGGTGGTCCTGGAGGAGACCGACGGCGGCGTCCGCGAAGCCCTGCAACGCCTCAGATCCGCCTAACGACGGTGTCCTCGCAACCCCGGCCCAGTGGGTTCGCCCGGCGGCCGTGTTCCCGCGAGCACGGCCCAAGGGCCTCGCCTGGCGGCTGTGTTCCCGCGAGCACAGCCCAAGGGCCTCGCCTAGCGGCTCGGTCCTTGACCGTGCTCGGGCGAGCGCGGCCTCGCTTCGCGAGCTTCCCGGTAGGGCTTGCCTCCGGCATCGCCCCACCGGTCAGATAACGCGCTCGCGCGGCGGCCGAGGTGCGCTGAGACGGGCCTCGCCCGTTTCCGAGCCCGGCGGCGGCCCCCGCCGGCTCGCCGGGGTCCGTGGTCATGTGATCGTCCCCGCACCGATCGCATGACCACGCCCACCCCGCACGGACGCACCCAAGAGGAACCACAAACGCGACACCCCGGCGCCCGCACAGCCGTCGTCCAGGAATCCGCGGAACACCGCGATCTCCCACGGCCCAACCACGCACTCCGGCTCCGGCCCGCCGTTCCACAAGGGGCGGCGGACACCGGAGCCGGTCATCTGAGATCCGGCGATCCGCGGTTCTCAGGTGCGGGTGGAAAGGCGCGGGGTCAGTGCTGCTCGTACTGGCGGAGTTCCTGGCGGGCGACGGTGCGCACGTGCACCTCGTCCGGGCCGTCGAAGATCCGCATCGCGCGGACCCAGGCGTACATCGCGGCCAGCGGCGTGTCGTCGGACACCCCGGCGCCGCCGTGGATCTGGATGGCGCGGTCGAGCACCTCGTGCGTGATGCGGGGCACGATCACCTTGATCGCCGCGATCTCCGAGCGGGCGCCCTTCGCGCCGTGCTGGTCGATCAGCCACGCGGTCTTCAGGGTGAGCAGGCGCGCCTGCTCGATCGCCATCCGCGACTCGGCGATCTGCTGGCGGACGACGCCCTGCTTGGCGAGCGGGCCGCCGAACGCGACCCGGTCCACGGCGCGGCGGCACATCAGCTCCAGCGCCCGCTCCGCCATGCCGAGGGCGCGCATGCAGTGGTGGATCCGGCCCGGCCCGAGCCGCGCCTGCGCGATCATGAACCCGTCGCCCTCGCCGGCGAGCAGGTTCGACACCGGCACCCGGACGTCCTCGAAGAGGATCTCCGAGTGGCCGTGCTGGTCCTGGTAGCCGAAGACCGGCAGGTGCCGGACGACGGTCACGCCCGGCGCGTCCCGCGGGACGAGCACCTGCGACTGCTGCCGGTGCGGCGGCCCGTCCGGGTCCGTCTTGCCCATCACGATGAAGATCTTGCAGCGCTCGTCCGCGGCCCCGGTGATGAACCACTTGCGGCCGTTGATCACGTACTCGTCGCCGTCCCGGACGATCGAGGTGGTGATGTTGGTGGCGTCGGAGGAGGCGACCTCCGGCTCCGTCATCGCGAACGCGCTGCGGATCTCCCCGTCCAGCAGCGGCTTCAGCCACCGGTCCTGCTGCTCGGGGGTCCCGAACATGTGCAGGACCTCCATGTTCCCGGTGTCCGGGGCGGCGCAGTTGACCGCTTCCGGGGCCAGGTCGGGGGAGCGCCCCGTCAGCTCCGCGAGCGTCGCGTACTCCAGGTTCGACAGCCCCGACACGTCCGGCAGGAACAGGTTCCACAGGCCCCGCTCGCGGGCCTCGGCCTTCAGTTCCTGGACGACCGGCGGCAGCGCGTGCGGGTCGTTCTCCGCGCGCCAGGCCGTGTACACCGGCTCCGCCGGGTACACGTGCTCATCCATGAACTCCTGAAGTCTCTCCTGGTAGTCCTGCGCTTTCGGGCTGAGTGCGAAGTCCATGCGGCCAGTTTGGCAGAACGAGATTCGGTCAATGCGGGCGGGATCGCCTACCATCGGCCCGTGCCTGCAGACAAGACGGTCAAAGCCGTGATCACGGACTGGGGCGGCGTCCTCACCTCCCCGCTCAACGACGCCGTCGGCGCCTGGCTGGCCGCCGACGGCATCGACGCCGACCGGTACCGCACCGTCATGCGGGCCTGGGTGAAGCAGGCCTACGACGGCGCGGGCGCCAACCCCATCCACGGCCTCGAGGACGGCTCGCTCGCCCCCGAGGAGTTCGAGCGCCTCCTCGCCGCCGAGCTGCTCACCGTCGACGGCGGCCCCGTCGCGGCCGCGGGCCTCATCTCCCGCATGTTCGGCGCGTTCTCCCCGGTCGAGCCGATGTACGAGGCGCTCCGCGCGGCCCGCGCCGCCGGCGCCCGCACCGCCCTCCTCTCCAACTCCTGGGGCAACGACTACCCCCGCGACCTGTTCGCCGACCTCTTCGACGCCGTCGTGATCTCCTGTGAGGTCGGCATGCGCAAGCCGGACGAGCGGATCTTCCGGCACGCGCTCGGCCTGCTCGGCCTGGACGCCGCCGAATGCGTCTTCATCGACGACATCGAGCACAACATCCGGGCCGCCGAATCCCTCGGCATCCGCGGGATCCACCACACGTCCGCCGACGCCACGATCGCCGAACTGCGCGAGCTGGGCCTCCTCCCGTGACAGACTGACGAATCGTCATGCGCGTCTACCTTGCGTCCACGCTTCCGCTCCTCGCCGCCGTCCATGCCGCGCGCGAGGCCGGCCCCGCGCCCCTCGCCGGGCACGCGGTGACGCCCGCGCTGCGCGAGTGGTACGCGGGCGGCGACCTGGAGGAGCTGGAGTACGCGGCGCTGACCGCGGCCGCCCGGGCCTCGCTGCGGCTGCTCGCCGCCGATCCGTCCGCGCCGCGCCGCCGCGTCGTCCTCGCCGCCGAGATCCCCGACGCATCCGTCCGCTGGGCCCGCGGCGACGCCGCCATCGACGGCGACGACCGCTCGCTCGTCGAGATCACCGCGCCCGTCCCGTGGAAGCGGCTGGCCTCCGGCCACGTCGACGACGACGGCGCCGCCGCGGACATCGCCGCCGCGGTCGAGGCCCTCCCCGCCGCCGAGGCCGGCGACGACGACGCCCTCTTCACCGTCGACGGTGCCGAAGGCCACGAACTCCTCTGGTACGCCACCCAGGAACTCCAGCACCTCCTCTGACCCCGCCTCGGCCTGTCTCGGCGGGCCGGTGGGGGGATGGGCTCGGGGGGATGTATCCGTGGCGTGGGGGCGGGTAGGGGGTGGCTTGTCGACAGGGTCGTCGGACTTGCGGGGAGCCACCAGATGGACGCCGTCACCACCGTTCCGGTACCGGTGAACGAGCCGGTCAAGGGCTATGCGCCGGGCAGCGCCGAGCGGACGGCGCTGGAGGCGAGGATCAAGGAGCTCGGCGGCGCGGAGACCGAGCTGACGATGACGATCGGCGGGGAGCGGCGGATGGGCGCCGGCACCCCGATCGACGTGGTGGAGCCGCACGACCGCGGTCATGTCCTCGGACGGATGGGGAACGCCACGGACGCCGACGTCGCCGAGGCGGTCGCGGCGGCCAGGGAGGCCGCGCCCGGCTGGCGGGCGATGGCGCCGGACGACCGGGCCGCGATCTTCCTGCGGGCCGCCGAGCTGCTGGCGGGACCGTGGCGGTCGACGCTGAACGCGGCGACGATCCTCGGCCAGTCCAAGTCGGTGCAGCAGGCGGAGATCGACTCGGCGTGCGAGCTGATCGACTTCCTGCGGTTCAACGTCGCGTACGCGCGGCTGATCCAGGAGATCCAGCCGAACTCCTCGCCCGGCGTCTGGAACCGGATGGAGTACCGGCCGCTCGAGGGGTTCGTCCTCGCGATCACGCCGTTCAACTTCAGCGCGATCGCGGGGAACCTGCCGACCTCGCCCGCGCTGATGGGCAACGTCGTGGTGTGGAAGCCGTCGCCGACCCAGCAGCTCGCCGCGCACCACACGATGCGGCTCCTGGAGGCGGCCGGCCTGCCGCCCGGGGTGATCAACATGGTCACCGGGGACGGGCGGGCCGTCTCGGAGGTCGCGCTGGCCAGCCCCGAGCTGGCGGGGCTGCACTTCACCGGCTCGCCGCCCACGTTCCAGGCGCTGTGGCGGACGATCGGGGACAACATCGCCCGGTACCGCGGCTACCCGCGGATCGTCGGCGAGACCGGCGGCAAGGACTTCGTGATCGCGCACCCGTCCGCGGACCCGGCGGTGCTGAAGACCGTGCTGGTGCGGGGCGCGTTCGAGTACCAGGGGCAGAAGTGCTCGGCGGCGTCGCGCGCCTACATCCCGCGTTCCGTCTGGGACGGCATGCGCGACGACTTCTGCGCCGAGGTCGAGGGCCTCACCATGGGCAACGTGGCGCATGACCTGTCGCTCTTCATGGGCGCCGTGATCGACGACCGCGCCTTCGCCAAGCACCGGCGCGCGATCGAGCGGGCGCGCGGCGTCGACACCATGCGGATCCTCGTGGGCGGCGAGGTGGACGACTCGGTCGGCTACTTCGTCCGGCCCACGGTGCTGGAGTCGTCGGACCCGACCGACGAGATCTTCACCACCGAGTACTTCGGGCCGATCCTCGGCGTGCACGTCTACGACGACCATGACTACGACTCCGTTCTCGCACAGATGGAGGGCGCCTCCGAATACGGGCTGACCGGTGCGATCGTCGCGCGGGACCGGGCGGCCATCGCGGCCGCGACGGAGGCCCTGCGGTTCGCGGCCGGCAACTTCTACATCAACGACAAGCCGACCGGCGCCGTGGTCGGCCAGCAGCCCTTCGGCGGGGCCCGCGCGTCCGGCACCAACGACAAGGCCGGATCGGTGTTCAACCTGACCCGCTGGACGAACGTCCGCGCGATCAAGGAGACCTTCGTCCCGCCGACCGACCACCGCTACCCCCACATGGGGCCCTGACCGCCGCCGCGGCGCGGTTGCGGACACCGGCCGGGAGGCCCGACGATTAGTCCGCCTCGCCGTCCGGCGGGGCGGGCCGGTGCCGGGAGCGCGCCCGCCGACGCCCTTCGAGCCGCGCATGGGAACGGGATGTCGACGCTGAACCGGCTGGTGCTGTGGAACATCGATCAGACCCTGGTCGACGTCGGGCGGGTCACCCGGGACGCGTACGCGGAGGCGTTCCAGCGCACCGTCGGGCGGCCCCTCGTGCGGCTCGCGCCCACCCCGGGCCGCACCGAGTCCGAGATCGTCTTCGAGACGCTGGCCTTCAACGACGTCGTCACCACCGACGACCATCTGCCCTCCTTCGTCGCCGCGCTGACCGAGGCGTTCGCGAACCGGCGCGCCGACCTGCGGGTGCACGGCCGGGTGCTGGCCGGCGCCCGCGAGGCCGTCGAGGCGCTGGCGCATGTGCCGGGTGTCGTGCAGTCGGTGCTCACGGGCTCGGTGCGTCCGAACGCCGTGCTGAAGGTGACCGAGCTCGGCCTCGCCGGCCGCCTCGACCTGGACGCCGGCGGCTACGAGGACGGCGTCTACAGCAAGGCCGCGCTGCTGGAGCTCGCCCGCACCCGCGCGGGCGAGCGGCACGGCGCCCGCTATCCCGAGTCGGCCACCGTGTACATCGCGGACTCGCCCCGCGACGTGCAGGCCGCTCACATCGCCGGGTCGCCGATCATCGGCGTCGCCACCGGAAGCGCCACCGAGGCCGAACTGCGCTCCGCCGGCGCCGACCGCGTCCTCGCGACCCTCGCCGACACCGATGCCGTGGTGAGCGCCGTCGCCGAGCTGACCCGCATCTGACCTCCCGCCCGCCGTCCGTGATCGCGGCACCGCCGTCGCGCTCCTTCGCCATGCCCAGCCCCTTCCTTTCCGGATCGGCCACCAGTCTCGGCGCCTCCCGCGGGCACCGGAAGTGGAATCGCGTTCTGTGGAAAACCCCGGTGTGTGGCGGGCGGGGATGGCCGGCCGCCGCGATGTGTGGCCGCCGCGGATTGCCCGCCGCACGCCACTGACCTGCGATGGGACGCGGACACAACGGCAGCGCGCGCATGATCGGCGGAAGTTGCGCGGGCCGGGCGGCGAGGCCGATATTGGGAGGGTCGCGCACCGCGGCGCGGCGGGGAGGGAGAGCGATGTCGCGTGATCACGAGGTCTCCGAGGGAGCGGCGCTGTGGCGGCCGTCGGAGGAGGTCGTCGCGAACGCGCGGGTGACCCGCTTCGTCCACTGGCTGTGGGACCGGGGCGTGAACGCCGAGACCTACGACGACCTCTGGCGCTGGTCGGTCACCGAGGTGGACGCGTTCTGGGACGCGATCTGGACCTACTTCGACGTGGTGGGGGAGCGCGGCGACGGCCCGGTCCGCGAGGGCGGGCCCATGCCGGTGGACGGACTGCGCTGGTTCCCCGGCGCCACCCTGAACTACGCCGCGAACGCGCTGCGCCGCGCCGAGGAGACGCCGGAGGAGACGGCGGTGGTGTTCCGCTCGGAGGCCGGCGGCCACCGGGTGCTGTCCTACCGCGAGCTGTTCCTGCACGTCGCGGAGGTGCGGGCGGGCCTCGCCGGCCTGGGCGTCGGCAAGGGCGACCGGGTCGTCGCCTACATCCCGAACATCCCCGAGGCGCTGATCTGCTTCCTGGCGACGGCGTCGCTGGGCGCGGTGTGGTCGTCGTGCTCGCCGGACTTCGGGTCGTCCTCCGTGGTCGACCGTTTCGCGCAGATCGAGCCGAAGGTTCTGATCGCGGTGGACGGCTACGCCTACAACGGCAAGACGTTCGACCGGCGGGAGATCGTCGGTGAGATCGAGGCGGCGCTGCCGACGCTGGCCGCGACGGTCCTCATCCCGTACCTGGACCCGGCCGCCACGCCGGACGGACTGCGCGTGGGCATGCACTACGGCGACCTGCCGCGCACCGACCACGACACCATCGAGTTCGAGGACGTCCCGTTCGACCACCCGCTGTGGGTGGTGTACTCCTCCGGCACGACGGGCCTGCCCAAGCCGATCGTCCACGGGCACGGCGGGGTCGTCCTGGAGCACCTCAAGGCCCTGTCCTTCCACCAGGATCTAGGCCCGAGCGATGTGTTCTTCTGGTTCACCACCACCGGCTGGATGATGTGGAACTACCTCATCGGCGGCCTGCTGGTGGGGTCCACCATCGTCATGTACGACGGTGCACCGCTCGACCTGTGGAAGCTGGCCGCCGAGAACGGTGTCACCTACATGGGAGTGGGCGCGCCCTACATCACCGCGTCCGCCAAGGACGGACGCCACCCCGGACGCGAGTTCGACCTGTCGGGTCTGCGCGGCATCGGGTCCACCGGTTCGCCGCTGCCGCCCGAAGGCTTCTCGTGGGTGTACGAGGAGGTCGGCGCGGACCTGCTGCTCGGGTCCCTGTCCGGCGGCACCGACCTGTGCACCGGTTTCGTCGGGCCGTCGCCGCTGCTGCCCGTGCGCGCGGGCGTCATCCAGTGCCGTGGCCTGGGCGCGAAGGTCGAGGCCTACGGCGACGACGGGAAGCCGGTCGTCGGCGAGGTCGGCGAGCTGGTCATCACCGAGCCGATGCCGTCCATGCCGGTGTTCTTCTGGAACGACGAGAAGGGCGAGCGGTACCGCGAGTCCTACTTCGACATGTACCCGGGCGTGTGGCGGCACGGCGACTGGATCAAGATCCTCCCCGACGGCGGCAGCGTCATCTACGGGCGGTCCGACTCCACCCTCAACCGCGGCGGCGTCCGCATGGGGACCTCGGACTTCTACCGGGTCGTCGAGGCGTTCGACGAGATCACCGACAGCCTCGTCATCGACACCGGGCGGCTCGGGCAGGAGGGGCGGCTGCTGCTGTACGTGCAGCTCGCCGAGGGCGCGGACCTCACCGACGACCTGGCGGCCCGGCTGAAGCGCGAGATCCGCTCGGCGCTGTCGCCGCGGCACGTCCCGGACGAGATCACCGCCGTCCCCGGCATCCCGCGGACGCTGTCGGGCAAGAAGCTGGAGGTCCCGGTCCGCAAGATCCTCCAGGGCACGCCGGTCGACCAGGCCGCCAACCGCGGCGCCATGGCCAACCCGGAGGTCCTCTCCCACTTCACCCCCTAGCGCCGCCGCTCGCCGGCGCCCCGCGCGAACTTGCGCGAACCCGCGCGAAGCCCCGCGCGACACGTGTTCCCACGGTGTCGCGCGGGGCTTGAGGGGCATTAAGGTGGTCGCTCGGCCCAAATGCGGTTGTTCAGGGGCGGTGGGCCGGATCGCGCCGTAAGGTCGCATGGCCGGGTGAACTTCCCGACGGCCTCGCGCGTCCCACTGTCGGAGCGCTGGTCTGCGAGAATTCGACCCGTGGTCCGTTCGGCCCGTCGACGAGAGAGGGACGGTTCCACGCATGGAGGTTGGGGCGCTGCGGTCCGGAGACCCGGAGCGGCTGGGTCGCTACGCCCTGGTCGGCCGGGTGGGCGAGGGCGGGCAGGGCGCGGTGTTCCTCGGCACCGACGAGGACGGCCGGCAGGTCGCGATCAAGCTGCTGCACGCCGAGCTGACCTCCGACGACAAGGCCCGCGCGCGGTTCCTGCGCGAGCTCGAGGTGGCCAAGCAGGTCGCGCCGTTCTGCACCGCGCAGGTGCTGGACGCCGACGCCGACGGCGACCGCCCCTACATCGTCAGCGAGTACGTCCCGGGCCCGTCGCTGAACCAGCTGGTCACGCAGGACGGCCCGGTGCGCGGCGCCGCGCTGGACCGGCTCGCGGTCGGCACCGCGACCGCGCTGTCCGCGATCCACCAGGCGAAGATCATCCACCGCGACTTCAAGCCGCACAACGTGCTGATCGGCCCGGACGGCCCGCGCGTCATCGACTTCGGCGTGGCCCGCGCGATCAGCGGCGGCACCACGCTGACCAGCCGCGTGATCGGCACCCCGTCCTACATGGCGCCCGAGCAGATCAGCGGCGACGAGGTCGGCACCGCGGCGGACGTGTTCTGCTGGGCGGCGACGCTGGTGTTCGCCGCGACCGGGGAGCCGCCGTTCGGGCAGGACACGATCCCGGCCGTCATCAACCGGATCCTGCACGAGGAGCCGGAGCTCGGCGACCTGAGCGGACCGCTGCACGACCTGGTGGTCGACTGCCTGGAGAAGGACCCGGCGCGCCGCCCCGCCGCCCGGCAGGTGCTGATGCGGCTGCTCGGGCACGAGGAGGCGCCCGCCCCGGTGGCCCCGGCGGGCAACACCGACGAGACGGCGATGCTCGCGGCCGGTTCGGTGCTGGCCGCGGAGATCGGCGACGACGGTTTCGAGCCCGCCGCGGACCAGGAGCAGGCCGCCTTCGCCGCCACGGACCCGTCCGGCGACGGCGCCGACCCGTCCGGCACCGCGCCCGCGCGGCTGCCGACGCCCGCGGAGTGGGCCGCCGAGAACGCCGCCGACACCCTGCCGCGCGACCGCGCCGCGGCGGGCGGGGGCGCCGCCGCGGCGCTGCGCCGCTCGCTCGCCGGGTCGAGCCGCTCGGCCGTGCTCGCCGGCGCCGCCGCGCTGTTCGTCGCGATGGTCGTGGTGTCCGCGGTGCTCGTGCTCGGCGGCGGCGACGAGGGCAAGGCGGGCAAGAAGGTCGGCGACCGCGACCAGGGCGCGGTGCCCTCCAGCCAGGTGCCGGAGATGACCGGGCCGTCGAGGCACGCGCCGGCGCACCCGACCCCCGGCACCTCCTACGACCCGACGCCGACGACGACCGGGTCAGCGCCGGAGAGCCCCTTCCCGTCCGACTCGCCGACGACGACGCCGTCCACCCCGGACGACCCGACGCCGACGCACACCACGCACAGCCCGGACCCGTCCACGACCCCCACGACCGGGCCGAGCGACCCCACCACGCCCACGGGCCCGCCGGCCGGCAGCCCGCCCGCCCAGGGCACCGGCACCGACACCGGCTCCAACTGACCCACGGCCCCGGCCCCGGCCCCGGCTCGGCCTGACCCGCCGTCCCGGCCCCAGGCCGGGCTCCGCCTGACCCGCGGCCCCCGGCCCCAGACCCAACTTCAGCCTGACCCGCCGTCCGGGCATCGGACCCAGCTTCAGCCTGACCCGCGGACCCGGCCCCGGACCCGGACTCGAACCCGGACCCGGCTTCACCCGCGGGCCCGGTGCCGGGCGCGGCTCCGGCTTACTCGCAGGCGCCGCACCGGCCCGGCCCGGGGCTTACCCGCGGGCGTGGCGCACCGGCGCGACTCCGGCAGCCCCCGGGCTCGGCTCTGCTCGTCCCTTTAGTCCGGCCTTGCGGCGGTTCCGGTGGGGGCCGCAGGGGCGTTATTCGACGCCCTCTTCCCTTGGCTCGGCCCGTCGCCGTGACCGGTGTCCGGCAGGCCCCCGCGCGCCGCCGGGCGGGCGTGAAACGGAGGGTGGCCCCGAGTTCGACGATCTTGGAGCGAGGGCCCCGCGCGGCCTGGCAGGGTGGGAAAAGCCACGGTGACCTCGCGGGCCGGCCGGTCGGCTTTGTGGGGTTTCCCTGGTTTACTGGCGCAAGTGAGCGTCGCCACAACGAGGTGGCGAAGTTTCTCTAGGGAGTGTTGTTGGTGATGGGCGGCAGGCTCGATCAGGCGAAGGACGATCTGCTCCGGAGGGCGGCGGAGACATGCGCCCAGCGGCCGGGGGCGCGTTCGGCGGGGGACGTCGAGGAGTCCGCCGCCTACCTCCGGCTCTACTACCGGCACGTGGCCTCGGAGGATCTGCTCAGCCGCGATCCCGCCGACATCTTCGGCCCCGCGATGGCGCACCGGGCGCTCGGCGACGAGCGGCCGCAGGGCCGCGCGAAGGTGCGGGTGTTCACCCCGACCGTCGAGGAGTACGGCTGGGACCCCGGCCACACGGTCGTGCAGGTCGTCACCGACGACATGCCGTTCCTGGTCGACTCGGTCACGATGGAGCTGACCCGGCACCAGCTCGCCACCCACCTGATCGTGCACCCGCTGCTCGGGGTGGACCGCGACGTCGCGGGGCACCTGCGGGCGTTCCGCGGCAAGCACGACAGCCCGTCCGACATCGACGAGTCGTGGATCCACATCGAGGTGGACCGTACCAGCGACCGCGCGATGCTGGACCGGCTGGAGAAGGACCTGATCCGCGTCCTGCAGGACGTGCGGGTCGCGGTGGAGGACGAGCCGAAGATGCGGGCGCGCGCGGTGGAGATCGCCGCGTCGATCCGGGACGCGGCGCCGCCGCTGCCGGACAAGGAGCTCGCCGAGGGCGTGGAGCTGCTGGAGTGGCTCGCCGACGGGCACTTCACCTTCCTCGGCTACCGCGACTACTCGCTCGTCGACGACGGGCGGACCGCGGCCGGCGCGGTCGAGGACCACAGCAGGCTCGGCCTGCGTCCCGAGCCCGGCACCGGGCTCGGCATCCTGCGCAACGACAAGCGTGAGTCCGACAGCTTCGCGGCGCTGCCGCCGGAGGTGCGGGAGAAGGCCACCGAGAAGCGGCTGCTGATCCTGACGAAGGCGAACTCGCGCTCCACCGTCCACCGCGGCCTGTACCTGGACTACATCGGCGTCAAGAAGTTCGACGAGAGCGGCGAGGTCGTCGGCGAGCGCCGCTTCCTCGGCCTGTTCACGCACGTCGCCTACAGCGAGTCGATCGCGCACGTCCCCGTGCTGAAGCGCAAGCTCGACGAGGTGCTGGAGCGCGCCGGGTTCACCGCCGACAGCTACGACGGCCAGGACCTCATCGAGATCCTGGAGAGCTACCCGCGCGACGAGCTGTTCCAGATCTCCGTCGACGACCTGCTGAACATCTCGCTGGGCGTGCTGCGGCTGCGCGAGCGCCGCCAGCTGAAGCTGTTCCTGCGCAAGGACCTGTACGGCCGGTTCATGTCGTGCATGGTCTACCTGCCGCGGGACCGCTACACCACCAAGATCCGGCTGCGCATCCAGGAGATCCTGCGCCGCGCGTTCGAGGGCGTCAGCGTCGACTACAGCGCGAACGTGACCGAGTCGCTGCTGGCCAGGCTGCACGTCGTGGTGCGCGGCGAGCGGGGCCGCCCCCTGCCCGATGTGGACATCGAGGGCCTGGAGGACCGGCTCGCCGCCGCGACCCGCTCCTGGGAGGACGACCTCGCCGACGCGATCGTCGAGCAGTGCGGCGAGGAGCGGTCCGGGACGCTGGCCCGCCGGTACGGCGACGCGTTCCCCGACGGCTACAAGGCCGACTTCCCGGCCCGCACCGCGGTCGCCGACCTGCGCTTCGTCGACGGTCTCACCGACGAGGACGACACCTCCATCAACCTGTACGAGCCGTTCAGCGCCGAGCCCGGCGAGCGGCGGCTGAAGATCTACCGGCGCGGCGAGCCGATCTCGCTGTCGCGGGTGCTGCCGCTGCTGCAGAACATGGGCGTCGAGGTCATCGACGAGCGGCCGTACGAGGTCAACACCTCCGACGGGCAGCGGTACTGGATCTACGACCTGGGCCTGCGGTACGAGCCGCCGGGGGACGTCCCGGAGGAGGCCATCAAGGGCCTGTTCCAGGACGCGTTCACCGCGCTGTGGCAGGGCCGGATCGAGAACGACGGGTTCAACGCGCTCGTCCTGCACGTCGGGCTGAACTGGTGGCAGGCGATGATCCTGCGCGCCTACGCCCTGTACCTGCGGCAGACCGGGACGACGTTCTCCAAGCGGTACATCGAGCAGGTGCTGCTGCGCAATGCCGCGATCACCCGGCTGCTGGTGCGGCTGTGGGAGAGCCGCCTCGACCCGGCGCTGGCGGGCGGCGAGGAGGAGCGCAGCCTCGCCATCATCGAGGAGCTGCACGGGATGCTCGACGAGGTCGCGAGCCTCGACGAGGACCGCATCCTGCGCGCCTACCTGGCGCTCGTCCAGGCGACGCTGCGGACGAACCACTACCAGGGCAAGCCGTACCTGGCGATGAAGTTCGACCCGGAGGGCATCCCGGACCTGCCGCAGCCGCGCCCCACCTACGAGGTCTTCGTGTACTCGCCGAAGGTGGAGGGCGTGCACCTGCGGTTCGGGTCCGTCGCGCGCGGCGGGCTGCGCTGGTCGGACCGCCGCGAGGACTTCCGCACCGAGATCCTCGGCCTGGTGAAGGCGCAGGCGGTGAAGAACACCGTCATCGTCCCGGCGGGCGCGAAGGGCGGCTTCGTCGGCAAGCAGCTGCCCGACCCGTCGGCCGACCGCGAGGCGTGGCTGCAGGCCGGCATCGCCTGCTACAAGGACTTCATCTCCGGCCTCCTCGACGTCACCGACAACCTGGTGGACGGCAAGGTCGTGCCGCCGCCGAACGTGGTCCGCCACGACGGCGACGACACCTACCTGGTGGTCGCCGCCGACAAGGGCACCGCGACGTTCTCCGACATCGCCAACGGCGTCGCCGCCGAGTACGGGTTCTGGCTCGGCGACGCGTTCGCGTCCGGCGGGTCCGTCGGCTACGACCACAAGGCGATGGGCATCACCGCGCGCGGCGCGTGGGAGTCGGTGAAGTACCACTTCCGGTCGCTGGGCAAGGACGTCCAGCGGGAGGACTTCACCGTCGTCGGTGTCGGCGACATGTCCGGCGACGTGTTCGGCAACGGGATGCTGCTGTCGGAGCACATCAAGCTGGTCTGCGCGTTCGACCACCGGCACGTCTTCCTCGACCCCGACCCCGACCCGGCGGTCTCGTTCGCCGAACGGCGCCGGATGTTCGAGCTGCCGCGCAGCAGCTGGGCCGACTACGACACCTCGCTGATCTCCAAGGGCGGCGGCGTGCACCCCCGCACCGCCAAGTCGATCCGGATCACCCCGCAGGTGCGGGCGGCGCTCGGCATCGACGAGTCGGTCAAGGCGATGGCGCCGTACCAGCTGATCAACGCGGCGCTGAAGGCGCCCGTCGACCTGCTGTGGAACGGCGGCATCGGCACCTACGTCAAGGCGGCGGCGGAGAACAACGCCGACGTCGGCGACAAGGCCAACGACCTGCTGCGGGTGAACGGCGAGGAGCTGCGCTGCAAGGTCGTCGGCGAGGGCGGCAACCTCGGCATGACCCAGCTCGGCCGGATCGAGTACGCGCGCACCGGCGGCCTGGTGAACACCGACTTCATCGACAACTCCGCCGGCGTCGACACCTCCGACCACGAGGTCAACATCAAGATCCTGCTCGACCAGGTCGTGCGGGACGGCGAGCTGACCCGCAAGCAGCGCGACACGCTGCTGTACGAGATGACCGACGAGGTCGCGCGGCTGGTGCTGCCGGACAACTACTCGCAGAACGTCGTGCTGGCCGCGTCGCGGGCGCAGGCGCCGGCGATGCTGCACGTCCACGCCCGGTACATGCGCAAGCTGGAGCGCGACGGGCGGCTGAAGCGGCGCCTGGAGTTCCTGCCGGACGACAAGGCCATCGCGGAGCGGCGCCAGTCCGGGCTCGGGCTGTTCAGCCCCGAGTTCTCGGTGCTGCTCGCCTACTCCAAGCTGACCCTGGACCACGAGATCGTGGCCTCGGACCTGCCCGACGACCCCTACCTGGAGTCGTGGCTGGTCGACTACTTCCCGACGCCGCTGCGCGAGCGGTTCCAGCCGTACATGGACCGGCACCCGCTGCGCCGCGAGATCATCACCACCGCGGTGGTGAACGACCTGGTCAACAACAGCGGCACCACGTTCGTGTTCCGGATGAACGAGGAGACGGGGGCGTCGTCGTCGGACATCGCCCGCGCCTACCTGGTGGCCCGCGAGGTGTTCCAGATGCCGCGGTTCTGGCGGTCGGTGGAGCGGCTGTCGCACCAGGTCGCCGAGTCCACGCAGATCGCGATGCTGCTGGAGGCGCGCAAGCTGACCGAGCGCGGCGCCCGCTGGCTGCTGCACAACCGGCGGCCCCCGTTCGACATCCGGGAGACGATCGACTTCTTCGGCGCCGGCGCGACCGCGCTCACCTCGCAGCTGCCGAAGCTGCTCGTCGGCCTGGACCTGCAGGCGTTCGAGCAGCGCCGGGACGGCTTCGCCGAGCGGGGCGTGCCGGACGAGCTGGCCGAGCAGTGCGCGATGCTCGTCACCGCGTACTCGACGTTCGACCTGGTCGGGATCGCGCACGAGTCGGGCCGTCCGGTGGAGGAGGTCGCCGAGGTGTACTTCGACCTCGCCGACCGGCTGCAGCTGGCCCAGCTGCGCGACCGGGTCGTGGCGCTGCCGCGCGACGACCGGTGGCGTTCGATGGCGCGTTCGGCGCTGCGCGACGACCTGTACGCCGCGCATGCCGCGCTCACCCGCGACGTGCTGGTGACCAGCGAGCCCGGCGGGCGTCCGGAGGAGCGGATGGCGCACTGGGCGGAGAAGAACAAGACCGCGGTGCAGCGCGCCCAGCAGACGCTCAGCGAGATCTGGGAGAGCGACAGCTTCGACCTGGCGACCTTGTCGGTCGCGCTAGGCTCCGTCCGCACGCTGGTGACGGCCAGCTCCCTCCCGTCGACGGAGGCCTGATCGGACGGACACATGGGGCGGGGGCCACCCTTATCGCGACGCCGATAAGGGTGGCCCCCGCTCCATGTCGTTCGCGGGCCGCCCCGGGCCAGGGCTGCTGAGCTGCTCTCTTTCGCCCGGAGCTCGGTCGTTGTTCAGCGGGCGCCGGTGAGGGAGACGGACTCGCCCAGGACGCGGCCCTTGCCGGACGGCGGCGCGTACCCGATGGCGAGCCACTGCCATGACGCGTGGACGGTCCCGCCCGGTTTCCGGCCGTCCTTGGCGAGGAAGTCGCGGACCTCGGCGGGCAGGGCGTCCTCCGTGCCGCCGGTGAGCGTCGCGTCCTGCGTCAGCCCGTACCAGATGAGGGAGCCGCCGTCGCTGGTGCGCAGCGCGTAGGACGGGCCCGGGCCCGGTCTGAACCGGCCGGGCGTCACCTTCCAGCCGCCCTGCTCGGCCTTGCGGGCGTTCGCGGAGAACGCGTCCGGGATCAGCCCGCCGGTGTCGCCTTTGCCCAGGTAGGCGGCGTGCGCGGCGGGCAGGCCCCGGTCGGGCGCGGGGATCGCGTAGCCCTCGGCGTCGTAGGTGAGGTCGGGCGCGTCGCCCCGGAACGTGAGCCAGTGCGCGGCCCGCCAGGCGTCCTTCGCGGTCGTCTTCACGAACACGCCGAGGACCTGCTGGTCCTTGCCGTCCGAGCGTTCCAGCGCCGCCACCCCGAACCACTTCGGGTACGACGGGCGGCGCGGCACGTACAGCACCGGGTTCGCCAGGGAGATCGTCGCGGACTCCGGCAGCCGGCCGTAGGTGTGGACGCGGGCGGTGACGGGCGCGGCGAGGGCGCCGGTCACGGTGTCGCGCCAGAGCCGCTCGTCCCCGGACGTGATGGCCTTGTTGTGCCGGTCCGTCCAGTCGCGCAGCACCTTGAGGGACTCGTCCGCGCCGACCGCCGGGGACCCGGTGGGCGCGGCCTCGGCGGTCCCGCCGTCCGCGCCGCCGCCGGAGCAGGCCCCGGTCAGAGCGGTGGCGCCGACCATGGCCACGGCGAGGACGATGCGGGGCGCTCGGCGCACTTCCCACCTCGGCGGACGGAATGTCGACTATGTCGCGCCAGTGTAGAAGAACGCAGGCCCGTCGGATGCCGGGACCGTCCCACTGCAGCGGTCGAGAAGAGCGGGACGGCCCGGCACCCGACGGAGATCAGGAGCCGTGGGCGGCGATCGCCTTGCGGTACATGCCGGTGACCGTGGCGCGGCCCTTGGGCGGAACGGTGGCCAGGTACTGCACCAGGACGGTGGTGTCCATGCGCGTCCGGGCGGACGCCGCCGGGGCCAGTCCGGTGAGATCACCGCTCACAGCCAGCCTGCCCCGTTTCGCGGCGGAATACGCCTCGTTCTGCTTGACGACGTACCAGACCAGCGCCCCGCGGTCCTTGGTGCGCAGCGCGTACACCGCGTACGGCGCGGCCGCGAACGTCGAGGACAGCGTCACGCCCCGCTTCGCGAGCGTCTGCTCGCCCTGCTTCAGGGCGTCGTAGGTCTCGCTGGTCTTCGGGCCCTTCGCCAGGGCGGACGCCCCGGGCGCCGACGGGCCGCCGGACAGCAGCGCGGCGTGCATCGCTGCGAGCCTCGCGGGCGCGACGGGCAGCCCCTTGTCGCCGGTGTCGACCGGGGTGGCGTAGCCGTCCGGGTCGAGCGCCACCTTGCTCAGCGCCGCGTCCGCCGGGTACGGGTCGGCCGCCAGCAGCCACGGCGCACCCGCCTTGGCCTGCGTGAACAGTAGCGCGTGCCGGAGCGTCTGCTTGCCCTTGCCGGTGATCGCGTCGGCGGCGAACCAGTGCGGGTACCCGTGCAGGCGCGGGATGTAGTACACGGTGTGCGTGAACTTCATCGCCGGCGGCTTCTGGCCGATGACACGGCGCAGCTTCAGCGCGGCCTCGTCCATGGACAGCTGCGGGTCGGCCTCGATGCCGGGAAGGGCCTTGCCGTCCAGCCGCCGGCCCGCCTGGTTCACGGCGGTGGTGTAGGCGGCCAGCACCTGCCCGGCCTGCTGCTTGGACAGCGCGGGCGGGCTCACCCCGGCGGAGGAGGTGTTGTCGTTGCAGCCCGCCGCGGCCAGCGCGGCGCCCGCCAGCAGGCAGGCCGGCAGAGCCGTGGACATGGCGGTGCGTCGTGCGGGCATGCGGCCCCCCGTGGTGGAGTCGGCGATCCGGTCCACGGAAGATAATCGCAGAGTGACCGTACAGTCACTCACCGAATGCGGAAACTCGCATGCCGACCTCACCCGGAGAGCAGGCGCGACCGCGCGGAAACCGCGCGGGCCGGGGTCAGGCGGAGGTCTCCTGCTGGCGCATCCAGCGGATCTCGGCCTCGATGAACTCGTCGATGTCGCCGTCCAGCACCCCGGTCGGGTTGCCGACCTCGACGCCGGTGCGCAGGTCCTTGACGATCTGGTACGGGTGCAGCACGTAGTTGCGGATCTGCGTGCCCCAGCTGCTGGTGCCCTCACCGCGCAGCGCGGACATCTTCTCCGCCTCCTCCTGCCGCTTGCGCTCCAGCAGCTTGGCCTGCAGCACGTTCATCGCCGTGGCCTTGTTCTGCAGCTGGCTGCGCTCGTTCTGGCAGGACACCACGATCCCGGTCGGGATGTGGGTGATCCGCACCGCCGAGTCGGTCGTGTTGACGCCCTGGCCGCCCGGCCCGGACGACCGGTACACGTCGACCCGCAGCTCGCTCTCGTCGATGTCGACGTGGTCGCTCTGCTCCACCACCGGCACGACGTCCAGCCCAGCGAACGAGGTCTGCCGCCGGGCCGCGTTGTCGAACGGGGAGATCCGCACCAGCCGGTGCGTGCCGTGCTCCCCGCGCAGCGTCCCGTACGCGTAGGGCGCCTTCACGGTGAACGTCGTCGACTTGATCCCCGCCTCTTCGGCGAAGGACGTCTCGTAGATCTCCGTCGGGTAGCCGTGCCGCTCCGCCCAGCGCAGGTACATCCGCTGCAGCTGCTGCGCCCAGTCGGCCGCGTCCACCCCGCCGGCCTGCGCGTTGATGGTGACCAGCGCCTCACGGGCGTCGTACTCGCCCGACATGAGCGTGCGCACCTCGAGCTGCTGGACGGCCTTGTGCAGCGACGCCAGCTCCTCGTCGGCCTCCGCGCGCGTGTCGGCGTCGTCCATCTCGGCGGCCATCTCGTAGAGGGTGGCGGCGTCGTCCAGCCGCTGCCGCAGCCCCTCGACGCGGCCGAGCTCGCTCTCCAGGTACGACAGCCGGCGCGTCACCGACTGGGCGCGCTCCTGGTCGTTCCACAGATCGGGGTCGGCCGACTGCTCGCGCAGCTCGGCGATGTCACGCCGCATGCCGTCGAGGTCCAGCACCTGCTCGATGCCCGCGAGGGTCGAGCCGAGCTCCTTGAGCTGCTCTTCCGGTTCGATGCCTGCCACGCTTCGAGCTTATCGCCGTGCGGGCAGTGCCCGGACGCCCGCGCACCCCGCGCTGATGGCAGAATCACGGGCCGAAGGCAGGGTCGGGAAACGGCCCGGCGAGGCGTCGGTGCCGGGGGGCGGTAGTTGCGAAGGATCGCGCGGGCGGTGGCGGCCGCCGTGCTGCTGGTGCCGCCGCTCATGGCCGCGGGCTGCGCCGGCGGCGCCAAGCCGCAGGCGCGCCCCACCCCCAGCATGCCGTCGACCACCCCGCCGCAGCCGGTGCCGCTGACCCTCGACGTCGCCCGCAAGGCGTTCCAGACCTACATCACCGACGAGGACGTGGCGCGTGCCGCCGCCGACGAGCGGCTGGCGCTGACCTGGACGTCCGACGGGCAGTCCCTCCTCACCGCCGCCGAGTTCCGCAAGGCCGCCTTCGACGGCGACCCGGTGCGCCGCTTCTCCTATGGCAAGCCGAAGCTGTACGTGCCGAAGCTGAAGGCCGACGCATACCCGCAGTGGTTCGTCGCGTCCGTGGACCGGTCCGTGCCGGGCGAGAAGAAGAGCAAGCAGAGCGCGCTGATGGCGTTCATCCTGCGCAGCCCGGCCGACGACTGGCACCTCACCCTTGCGACGCGGCTCTCGCCCAAGGCGCAACTGCCGAAGATCCAGCTGGACGCGAACGGCTATGCGGAGCCGTTGGGCGCGGACGACTCGAAAATCCTGATCAGGCCCCGTGACGTCGGCGGGATACAGGCGACCATGGCCGCCGAGGGCTCCGCCAGCGTCGCCGCCAAGGTGATGGAGACCGGTCCGCTCACGTCCGGCTACTACCAGCAGACCAAGCGCGCCAAGAAGAAGGCCAAGGAACAGGACGTCACCCTCACCATCGTCTACACGGCCACGCCTTATCCCTACTTCGGGCTGCGGACGAAGACCGGTGGAGGGCTGATCCTGTACTCGCTGTTCCGCAACAACGCGCTCATCGGCCCGGGGAACGGCGCACCGAAGCCGGAGATCCCGAAGGAAGCGGAGCACCTGCTGGACGGCACCGTCGAGGGTGACGAGATCGACACCACGGCGACGTTCCAGTTCGCCGCCTACGATCCGCCGCGCTCCAAGAGCGGCAAGCCGCAGCCCAAGGCCGAGCTGGTGGCGGACGGCGGCGCGGTCTCCAAGGCCGCCACCCCGCCCATCAAGAAGCCCTGACACTCAAGAGGCCCTGATTAAGAGGTCTTCGTCACGGGGGCGTTCCGCGTGCCCCCGCGGGACGGTCCGTCAGCCGTAGACGCGCTGCAGGACGAGGGCGGCGAACAGCAGGGCCACAAGGACGGCCAGCACCACCGCGGGCGGGACGGAAGGGCCGTGGTGGTGCAGCTCCGCGCGCGCGGCGCGGCAGGTGGGGCAGCGTCCCTCGACCACCGGATTCGAGCACTGAGCGCAGATCAGATGTTCGCAGCTCATGTCGTGGGCCCCAATCTCCGTGAACGGTACGTGGCTCCGTGCGGGGATGACGTCGATCGTCGACCGATTAGGTATCTTTCACCATCATCCAGCGTAGCCGGACTGTATGGTCGTTCCGGCAAGTCCGGGAGCTTGACGGCATGAAACGGCCGGACGTCGGGAGACGGTACATGACACAGCACGGACAGGTCGGGGCCCCGCGGGGCGCCGTCCGCGCCGTCGTCCCGTCCGCGCGCGACACGCCGTTGAACGCGGCGGGCCCCGGGCGTTCCCACCCCACGGAGCGGGACGAGGTAGTTGACTGTCCCCTCTACACTGCTCGAAGGTTCCACGGCCCCCCTGGTCGCGGAGCCGGGCGGCGCAGGTCGCAGCACGCGGACGGCCAGTCCGCGGCCGGCGGCCGGGCCGCTCCCCAACCCCTAGACTGAACCGCCGTGATGCAGCCGTGATCAATTTCGACAACGTCACCAAGGTCTATCCAAGCCAGAACCGCCCCGCCCTTCAGCATGTGAACGTCGGCATCGAGAAGGGCGAGTTCCTGTTCCTGGTGGGCCCGTCCGGGTCCGGGAAGTCGACCTTCCTGCGCCTCATCCTCAAGGAGGAGCGCCCGTCCCAGGGTCACGTGCACGTGGCGGGCAAGGACCTGAGCCGCCTGAGCAACTGGAAGGTGCCGCACCTGCGCCGCAGGATCGGCTGCGTCTTCCAGGACTTCCGGCTGCTCCCCAACAAGAACGTCTTCGAGAACGTCGCGTTCGCCCTCGAGGTGATCGGCAAGCCGCGGCGCTTCATCGGCAAGGTCGTCCCCGAGGTCATCGACCTGGTCGGCCTGGAGGGCAAGGCCCACCGGATGCCGGACGAGCTGTCCGGCGGCGAGCAGCAGCGCGTCGCGATCGCGCGGGCGTTCGTCAACCGGCCGATGATCCTGCTGGCGGACGAGCCGACGGGCAACATCGACCCCGCCACCTCGATCGGCATCATGAAGGTGCTCGACCGCATCAACCGGACCGGCACCACCGTCGTCATGGCCACCCACGACGCCGCCATCGTCGACGCGTTCCGCAAGCGCGTCGTCGAGCTGGAGGACGGGCGGGTCGTGCGCGACCAGTCCCGCGGGGTGTACGGCCAGGCGTACTGACGGCGGGGCGGGCGCACCGGCCGGCACGGGCCCGGGCGACCGAGCCCCACCAGTCCTCAAGCAGCCCCAATGACCCAGCCCCAATGACCCAGGCCCGACGGGCCACCGCCGCGGACCCCTCCAGCGGCGGCTCCATCTGAACCGACGGACCCCACCGGGCGTACGACCCAGCAGAGGCAGACCAGAGGGGACGCCCGTTCCGGGCCCGCACCGCGGCGCCCGTGCCGGCGGCGGACACAGGCGATCAAGGACAGCGAGGCATGCGCGTACAGTTCGTTATGCAGGAGATCTGGATCGGTCTCCGCCGGAACCTGACGATGACGATCTCCCTGGTCATCACCGTCGCCATCGCCATGGCGCTCTTCGGCACCGGACTGCTGCTGCGCCAGCAGGTGGCCGCGTCCAAGGACTACTGGTACGACAAGATCGAGGTCTCGATCTTCCTGTGCGCCAAGAGCAGCTCCAACGCCAACTGCCGCCAGCAGGACGTCACCGACCAGCAGCGGAGCGAGATCAAGGCGCAGCTGGAGAAGATGCCGCAGGTCTCCAACGTCCAGTACGAGAACAAGCAGCAGGCGTTCTCGCGCTTCAAGGACCGCTTCTCGGGGTCGCCGGGGTTCGTGCAGAGCACCCGTGAGGGCGACATCCCCGACTCGTTCCGGGTGAAGCTGAAGAACCCGGAGGAGTACAAACCGGTCGCCCAGGCGATGCTGGGGCATGCGGGCGTCGATACGGTGATCAACGAGCAGCAGATCCTGAAGAAGTTCTTCAAGATCTTGAACGGGCTGCAGGCCGCGGCGCTGGGCATCGCGCTGATCCAGGTGATCGCGTCGGTGCTGCTGGTCGGGAACACGGTCCGGCTGTCGGCGTTCAACCGGCGGCGGGAGACCGGCATCATGCGGCTGGTCGGCGCGTCCAACACCTATATCCAGTTGCCCTTCATCCTGGAGGGCGCGATCGCGGGCCTGATCGGCGGGTTGTTCGCCTCGGTGCTGCTGGTGATCAGCAAGAAGCTGCTGATCGACCGGCTGGCCGGGACGGTGCAGCTGGTCAGCCAGCTCGGCTGGACCCAGGTGATCATGGTCATCATCGTGTCGATCTGCTTCGGCGTGCTGCTCTGTGCCGCGTCGTCGTTCCTCACGCTGCGCAGATACCTGAAGATCTAGCGGACGCGGCCGGGGCGGCGCGGCCCGGTTTTACACTGGCCGACATGTCCGCCCCAGGCCGCCTGCTGCGCGGCGCCGCCGTCGCCACCGCGATCCTGTGCGCCTACGGGCTCGGGGTGCTGAGCGGCGAGGGCCGTCCGGACCGGCGGGCAGCCGCGGGCGGGTCGGTGCTGGACGAGGCCGCCGCGAAGATCGGCAGCCGGGCCGCGCGCCCGGTCGGGCGCGGCGAGCTCGACCGCGCCGCGATCGAGGGCATGCTCCGCGGGCTCGGCGACCGGTGGGCCCGCTACTACCCGGCCGCGAGGTACGACGACATGGAGGGCCGCCTGAACGGCCGCTACAGCGGGGTCGGGGTGTGGCTCGGCAGCGCCGACGGCGATCCGCGGGTGCGGGTCGCGAGCGTCCAGCCGGGCACCGCCGCCGCCCGCGCCGGTGTCCTGGCCGGCGACGTCGTGACCGCGGTCGGCGGGACGCCGGCCAACGGCTGGGACGTGACGAGGGTCGCCCGTGCGCTGCGCGGACGTCCCGGCGCGTCCGTCGAACTCACGGTGCTGCGCGGGCGTCGGACAGAGGAGTTCCAGCTCGTCCGCGCATCCGTCCCGGGAGGCGACGTCACCGTGACCGATCTGCCGGGGCATGTCCGGATGATCCGGGTCGGCGCGTTCACCCGCGGCACCGGCCGGCAGGTCCGCGCCGCGGTGGCCGGACGGCAGGTGACCGGGCGGCCGCCGTCCGGCGACCCGCCCGGCGGGATCATGCTCGACCTGCGCGGCGACCCCGGCGGCCTGCTGGACGAGGCGGTCGAGACCGCGTCGGCGTTCCTGCCCGGCGGCCTCGTCGTGACCTACGAACCGCGCGGCGGGCCCGCCCAGCGGCGCACGGTCACCGCTCCCGGCGACGCGCGGACCCCGCTCGTCGTGCTGGTCGACGCCGGGACCGCCAGCGCCGCCGAGGTGGTCGCCGGATCCCTGCGCGACCGCGACCGCGCGGTGATCATAGGATCGCGTACGTACGGGAAGGGCTCGGTGCAGGAGTCGGTCCGGCTGGCCGACGGATCGGCGATCGAGCTGACCGTGGGTCGCTACCGCACCCCCGGCGGCCGTAACCTCGACGGGGTCGGGATCGAACCCGACGTGGCGGTCTCCGCCGACCGCCCTCCCTCAGTAGCCGAGCAGCGCGGCCGGAGCGTGCTGCGCGGCCTGCTAGCGACGACGCCGGACAAGGACTGATCACAGTGCCACGCGACACAGGGCGCAAGCTCATCGCCCAGAACAAGCGTGCCCGCTACGACTACCACATCGACGAGACGTGGGAGGCGGGCATGGTGCTGATGGGCACCGAGGTCAAGGCGCTGCGCGCCGGCCGCGCCTCCCTCGCCGACGGCTACGCCCACGTGATGGACGGCGAGGTGTGGCTGGAGAACGTGCACATCCCCGAGTACACGCAGGGCACCTGGACCAACCACGCGCCGCGCCGCCGCCGCAAGCTGCTGCTGCACCGGCGCGAGATCGGCAAGATCATCGCCAAGTCGTCCGAGCCGGGCTGGACACTGATCCCGCTGGCGCTGTACTTCAAGGACGGTAAGGCCAAGGTCGAGATCGGCCTGGCCCGTGGTAAGAAGGCCTACGACAAACGCCAGGCCATCGCCAAGCGGGAAGCCGACCGGGAGATGCAGAAGGCGGCGGCCGCCCGGTTCAGGAGACGGTAAGGGTGCCGATGACCAACCGAGGCCGAGCCGCCCGCGCGTCGAGGCGGCTCCCGCGCGGCAGCCGGACCATGCGCCGCCGCGCCGTCTCGCTCGCGGCCTGCGGGGCCCTCGTCGCGACGATGACGACGGGCTGCTGGGCGGAGCCGTCCGCGATGCCCGCCGTCCGCGACTTCCTCATCGCCTGGCAGGTCGGCAACTACCCGGCCGCCGCGAACAAGACCGTCGGCGCCGACCACAAGTCCGTCGCGTCCGCGCTCGGCGCCGTCCGCGCGCAGCTCGACGCGGCGTCGCTGCGGCTGTCGCTCGGCGTGTCCGGCGACCAGGGCCGCGTCGAGGACGCCAAGGTCAAGGCGATCGCCAAGAATGGCGACGACGCCGACGCGCGGTTCTCCGTGAAGGTCGACCTCGGCGAGAACGGGCAGCCCTGGGAGTACCTCGGCCACATGCACCTGCGCCGCATCGGCGGCAAGTGGAAGGTCGTCTGGAACCCCTCGATCATCAACCCGCAGCTCGGCCCCGGGCAGCGCCTCGCGGTCGTGTCGGACGTCCCGGCCCGCGCCCCGATCAAGGACTCCACGGGCCGCACCGTGCTGCACAAGGTGCCCACCTACAACATCGGCGTCGTCCCCGGGCACCTCGCCGACCCGCAGCGCACCGTCGAGCAGATCACCAAGGCCGCCAAGTTCGACGGCGGCCGGCGGCTGGACTCCGAGCGGCTGCTCGGCCGGGTCCGCTCCGCACCGCCGCAGAAGTTCCTGTCGCTGCTGACCCTGCGGTACCCCGAGCAGAAGCCGCTCGCCAACCGGCTCATCCAGATCCCCGGCGTGCGGAACGAGCCGATCGAGACCGCGAGCGCGCCCGACTACGCGCCGGAACTGGTCGGCAACCTCGGCCCCGCCACCGCGGACCTGCTCCAGCAGGTCGGCGCCCCCTACCAGCCGGGCGACACCATCGGCGTCAGCGGCATCCAGCTGCTGCAGCAGCGCCGGCTCGCCGGGACGCCCACCATCAGCGTCGTCGCGCAGGACCCCTCCGGCCGGACCACGCAGGTGCTGAAGAAGTGGGACGGGCTGCCGCCGCAGGAGATCTCCACCACGCTCGTCCCGCGCACCCAGCGCCGAGCCGACGCCGCCCTGCAGAACCTGCCCTACCCGGCGTCCCTGGTGGCGGTGCAGCCGAGCACCGGCCAGGTCGTCGCGGTCGCCAACCACGGCACCGGCGGCGAGAACCGCGCGTTCGAGGCCCGCTACCCGGCCGGCATGGCGTTCGGGATCGTGTCCGCCGAGGCCCTGTTCGCGCGCGCCGGAATGGACCCGAAGACCAAGACGAGCTGCCCCGCCAGCGTGACCGTCGGCGGCAAGACGTTCACGAACAAGGCGCACCCCGACGCGCCCTTCTCCACCCAGTTCGCGCTCGGCTGCCGGACGACCCTCGCGCAGCTCAGCGGCAAGCTGGACGCGCGCGGCCTGCAGGCCGAGGCGGCCCAGCTCGGCATCGGCCGGGGCTGGACCGCGTCGGTCCCCGCGTTCACCGGCTCGCTGCCCCCGATGAACGGCGACGGCGCCAAGGCGGCCGCGATGGTCGGCGAGGGCGTCCAGGCGAGCCCCCTCGCCATGGCGCTGCTGGCCGGCGCCGCCCGGACCGGCGTCTGGCGGTCCCCGTACGTCCTCAGCAACCCGGCCAAGCCCGCGGACGTCCCGTCCCAGGTCCTGCCTGCGGAGCCCCTCTCCGGGCTGCAGAACGTGCTCGGCCGCAGCGTCACCGGCTCCGCCGGCGTCGCCCACGCCGCGAACGTCGGCGGCTCGGTCCTCGGCACCGCGGCCCTCGCCCAGGACACCGTCAACGGGCGGGGCAGGACGGTGTCCTGGTTCGTCGGCGCCGGCAACGACCTCGCGTTCGCGATCGCGATCGAAGGGTCCGCGTCCGCGTCCTCCGTCGCCGCCGAGTTCCTGCGCGGCGCGCCCGCCAAGACGACCGGCCGTAGCGCAGGCTGACGGCCCGCCGCCGCGACTTTGTGAACCCTTTGCACGGGAGGTGCAACCAACCCGGCACCGGACGGCGTCTTCCCAGGTGACCGAGAATCCGCTTGGGGGGTTGCGGGACTCGGTCGCAGTGATGAGACCAGAGCCTCGTCTCGGGGGAGGCTCTGCCGTCCGGACCGGCCTGACCCTGCCGGTCGACCCCGGTGGCGCGACTCGGTCACGCCACCGGGGTTCCTGCGTATCCGGCCCCGTCCGCCCGGGAATCACGTTGCCCCGGCGGGCGTTATCCTTGTAACGTCATCGTGCGGGCGTCCTCCGGGGCAACCGCTTTGACAACTCAACATGGGGGTGACCGGCTTCGACTTCGGTAGGTCGAGCCAGGGGAAGCGGGTCGAGGGTTGCTGTCGTGACCTCGTAAATCCTGTGACAGCAAACCAATAACTGCCAACAAGAAGCAGTCCGAGTTCGCCCTCGCCGCCTGAGCGAGGAGCGAACTCTGTCAGCCCGGTAGCGTCTCCGAACCGGGGTCTGGCATCGTAAGGAGACTCCACCTACCGGCCCGGTCGCGGGACCGGTAGGAAAAACAAACAGCGACTGAGTCCGTCGGCGACACGCCTGCGTGAGCGCCGGGACTGAGAAAACGCCAAGCAGGCTGCGCCCGGAGAAGCCCTAGCTCATCACCGAAGGACGCGGGTTCGATTCCCGCCACCTCCACTCGTCGTCGGGAGTGGTGTGTCCGCGTACAGCGCGGACCGCCACTCCTTCGTCATGTCCACCCAGGGGGACGACCCCCTGGAACCCCCGTGTGGGGGCTACGCCCCCACACCCCCTCCCGACCGGCGTCCGGCTGTGGCGTAGATTTCGCGGGTGAGCGCGGAGCTGACGGTGGGGACTCGGGTCCTGTTGCGGCGGGTGCGGGCGGACGACGAGGGGCGGTTCCTCGAGCTCGCGGCGGCGAGTGCGGAGCTGCATCGGTCGTGGGTGGCGCTGCCCCGGTCCGCGAAGGAGTTCGCGGCTTATCTCGCGCGGTTCGACCAGGCGAGCGCGGTGGGCATGGTGGTCTGCCTGCGGGACGGCGGCGACCTCGCCGGCATGGTCAACATCAACGAGATCGTCCGTGGGTCGTACCAGCGCGGTGTGCTGGGGTACGCGGCGTTCTTACCGCATGCGGGGCGGGGTTACATGACCGAAGGGGTGGCCTTGGCGGTCCGGTACGCCTTCGATCGGCTGGGGCTGCACCGGGTCGAGGCCGACATCCAGCCGGGGAACGTGGATTCGGTGCGGCTGGTCGAGCGGCTCGGGTTCCGCCGGGAGGGGTTCTCGCCCGCGTACATCAAGATCGAGGGTACGTGGCGGGACCATGAGCGGTGGGCCTTGACGAACGAGAGTTGATCGCGTTTATTGATCATGTAAGGCCGAAGAAATCGAACGCAGCGCCGCGTCTTGGTCTCAGCTAGGAGGTCGGCAAGCGTGGGCGTCCGCAGGGACGAACCCGGCCAGGGAGCCGAGTGGCCGGGCGCTCTGGACGTGCGCGCCCTGCTGGAGGGCGGCTGGCGGCCGACCCCGATCCGCGACTTCATCCTCAAGGTGCACAGCAGGTGCAACCTCGCGTGCGATTACTGCTACATGTACGAGATGGCCGACCAGGGCTGGCGGCGGCAGCCGCGGCGGATGTCGCGGCAGGTCATCGGGTGGGTGGCCGAGCGGATCGCCGAGCACGCGCGGATGAACCTGCTGCCGGAGGTCGAGGTCGTCCTGCACGGCGGCGAACCGCTGCTGGCGGGCGTCGAGCACCTGCGGTACGCGGTCGAGACGATCCGCGCCGCCGGCGAGCCCGACGTGCGCGTCGGGTTCAGCATGCAGACCAACGGCGTCCTGCTCGACGAGATGTTCCTCGACCTGTTCGCCGAGCACGGCGTCAGCGTGGGCGTGAGCGTGGACGGCGACGAGGAGGGCCACGACCGGCATCGGCGGCGCGCGAACGGACGCGGCAGCTATCAGGACGTCCGGGCCGGCCTGGACAGGCTGAACGATCCGCGGTACCGGCACCTGTTCGGTGGGCTGCTCAGCACGATCGAACTGCGCAACGACCCGGTCGCGACCTACGAGGCGCTGCTGGAGTTCGGGCCGCCGGAGATGGACTTCCTGCTGCCGCACGGCAACTGGGACGCGCCGCCTCCGGGCCGTGCGCCGGACGAGTCGACGCCGTACGGCGACTGGCTCATCGCGATCTTCGACCGCTGGTACGGCGGCGAGGCGGGCGAGGTGCGGATCCGGCTGTTCAGCGAGATCATCCGGCTGCTGTTCGGCCGCATGTCCGCCAGCGAGGCCGTGGGGCTGTCCCCGGTCGCCGTCGCCGTGGTGGAGACCAACGGCGAGATCGAGCAGGTCGACTCGCTGAAGTCCGTGTACGAGGGGGCGGCGGGCACCCGGCTGCACGTGTCCCGCGACCCGTTCGACACCGTGCTGTCGCTGCCGTCCGTCGCCGCGCGGCAGATCGGCCGGCAGGCGCTGTCGGACCAGTGCCTGGCCTGCGACGCGCACGAGGTCTGCGGCGCGGGCCTCTACCCGCACCGGTACAAGTCGGGCACCGGTTTCCGGAACCCGTCGGTCTACTGCCGCGACCTGCTCAAGCTGATCACGCACATCCGGGACGTGCTCAGCCGCGACCTGGACGGCCCGTCCGTCCGGCCGGCGGCCGCCGTCGGCTAGATCGGCGGCGGGTCGAAGTCGGCGTCGAGCCGGCGCCCCTCCAGGAAGACCTTCGCGTCGGGGTGCTCGAGGTTGAGGGTGCGGCGGTAGCGCTGCTCGGTGTCGGCGAACAGCGCCTCGGCCTCCTCGTCCCGTCCGACCGCGCGCAGGTCCGCGACGGCGTTCGCCGCCGCCGAGAGCGTCACGGGGTGGTCGTCGCCCAGGAGAGCGCGGAAACGGCGCAGCGTCCCCGAGCACAGCCGGTACGCCGACTCGTTCTCGCCCAGCACGGCCAGGTCGCTGGCCAGGTTGAGGGCGACGGTGAGGGAGTAGTGGTGATCGCGGCCCAGCTTGGCCTCCAGGCCCGCCAGTGCGGCCTCGTCGGTCTTCCGGGCCACCTCCGGATCGCCGGTGACCCGCTGCAGGATGGCCAGGTTCCCCGCACATGCGTGGTTGTACGGGTGATCGGCGCCATAGACCCGCGGGTACCGGCGGACGGTGTCCTCGGCGAGCTTCAGCGCCTCCTCGAACATGCCCGTGGTGCGGCGAATGTTCGCCAGGCAGGTCGCGGCCGCCAGCGTGTCGGGATGGTCGATGCCGAAGGCGCGCACGTAGCGCTGATGAATGTCCTCGGCGATCTCCTGCGCCCGTTCGTAATCGCCCGCTCGGCGCCGCGCGATCGACAGGTCCTTGCCGGTACGCAGCGTCCAGGGGTGGTCGGGGGACAGTTCCTCGATCCCGAACGCGTAGGCGTCCTCACCGAGATCGCACGCCTCGGAGAAGTCCCCGCCGAGCCGGACGGCCCGCGCCAGGCCGGTATAGATGTTCAGGTAGGACGCGGGGTCGCCTGCGGCTTTGCCTGTTTCGAGCACCTCGAGATAGACCTGCTCGAGAAGGAGCCGGGCGTTCGCATACTCGCTCTTGAGCCCATGGTCGAGTGCGACACTGTTCTTGGCGCGCCAGATGTTCAAGTCGTCGTCTGGGAACTGCGACTCGAAACGCCGGAGCACGTCTTCATCGATCTGATGGGCCTGCTGGAAGTCGCCGCTCGCTCTCAGGTCGGTCGCTCGCCCCCGGAGCGCGCGCAGTGTCGTGTCGTGATCAAGCCCGAGGGCCTTCTCCGCCACGGCGAGCGTCTGTGCGCCCAGCCTGGCGGCTTCTCCGTAATTGCCTAGTTCGCGAACGAGGTTGCACTGTTCCACGCGGAGTTGTACCACGTCCTCGTGGTCGGCGCCGGATGAGGCGGCCCACTCTTCGAGGAAAGACTCCGTGAATGACTGGGCGGAGGAGTAGTCACCCGTGCTGTACAGATAAGTGATCATGTTGAGGCAGAGCCGGCGCACCGATGGATCGGAGCATTGAGCAATGCCTGCCGGTTCCAGATGCCCGAGGGTGTTGAGGAATCTGGGCCAGTTGGAGGAGTCGGTAGGGGTCTCCGGGGTGTAGCCGGCCAGTAGCAGGTGAACCTCATGCCGGAGGCGCTCGTGCTCCGCCTCCGGCATCTCGTCGCGGACGAGGGCCTGGATCAGCCGGTGGACCTGAATCGTCCGAGCCGGAATGTCCAGCCTCGCGAGAGCGAAGCGTCCCAGTTCGCCGATGGCACGCCCAAGCCGGATGGGGTCCTTGAGCAGTTTCGAGAGTTGCGGGCTGAGGCCCGGCAGAGCCTTGCTGAAAGCGTCGCGCGGGATCGGCTCCGGGCCGAAGAAAGCGCAGTATCGCAGGAGGTCGAGGGCTTCCGGCAACTTCTCGTTGAGACTGGAGACGGACAGCGCCCAGGCGGCCGTCATCGACGCCGGATACTCGGTCGGCTTTCCCTGGGAGAGCAGTTGGCTGGTGTGCTCCCCGAGGAGCCGCAGGTACTCCTCCACTTCGATTCCGGTCTCTGCGTGGAGTGCGCCGGCCTGTTCCAACGCGAGCGGGAGGTCGCCCAGCTCTTCGGCGAGTTTGTCGGCGTTCTCGTCGGTGATGCCGCGCGGGACCCGCCTGGTGAGGAACTCGATGCTCTCTTCACGGGTGAACACGTCGATGGGCACGGCGTCGACCACGCCCGCCCAGCGGTGGTTCCGCGATGTGATCAGTACGTGGCCGGGGCCCTGCGGGAGCGTCTCGGTCAGTTCCTCGGGCTCGTCGGCGTTGTCGAAGATCAGGAGCCAGTTGGTGTAGGGCTCGCCGCGGCGCAGCGCGTCCAGGACGGCGTTGGCGGCGTCCTCGACGCCGCTCACGGCGGCGGAGGGCAGGCCGAGGGGCTGCGCGAGGCTGGCGAGGGACGAGCGCACCAGGACGGGCTGGTCGGCGGGGATCCACCAGACGAGGTCGTACGCGGATCTGTACCGGTAGGCGTATTCGACCGCCATCTGGGTCTTGCCGACACCGCCGAGGCCGTGCAACGCGTGCGGGACCACCGCCGTCACCCGGTTGTCCAGGCCTCCGCGTAGTCGTTCGAGGAGATCCGTCCGGCCGGTGAAGTTCTTGTTTCTCGGAGGGACCTTGCCCCAGATCTGCGGCACCCGATCCGTGGCGAACGATGAGTCCGGCTGTACGTTGGTCACTCGATCCCCCTGCGTCATGCCGGCGCCCCCACCGGACACACCGCATCACGTCGTGGTCAAGTAATTCCGCCAATGAAGATAGTGTATTGAAGCTGCTCGTACCAGTCTGTGTCAGATGACACACGGATCATGATCCGCTTTTCGGACGCCCCTATTTCGATTCTGTGCGGGTCCGCATGGTGGCGGCGCGCGACGCGGCCTATGGCATTGCAGGCGGCTTTCTGAGACCATGGTCACGATCGCCTTGCCGTAGCGGGCAAGTGCGAAGTGGATGTGCCTCTCTGCAGTGTCGACGTTGGAGGAGACACAGATGCAGGAACGTTCCTTCCGTCTGACGAACGAGCTCCCGGCCCCGGAGCGCTCCTTCTCCGTTCCGCCGGGGGTCAAGCGGGCCGCGATGGAAGTGTCGCGACCGAACCGGCCGGGCCGCGGATTCGATAACCGGCTCGCCCCCGACCCGGAGCGGAGCGCTCTGCACGGCGTTTGAGCCGGTGAACGCGGCCGAATACCGTCCCGGATGCCGGCCATGGCGGCGGTGAGAGCGCGTCCACCGGATCCCGCTCCGTGGGGAACGGCGGTGCGTTATTCTCGGGAGACCTGGGCATCCTGAATCCGATGTCACCGAAGCTCTCCGGCGGATATCCGCTCCTGGGGACGGAATGATGGTCACGCGCTCTTCCCTCGGCTCACCGGGTCCGCATGCGGGCGCTCGCGCGCTCGATGAAACGGATAAGGACGTGTTCCGCGGCAGAACCGCGGAGACGCGCGAGGTCCTGGGGAAGTGGGCGAAGAACCGGATCACCGTTCTGCACGGCGGCGCCGGCGTCGGAAAGACGTCGCTGTTGCGTGCGGGGGCCGTTCCGCTGCTGCGGGATCAGGGTGCGAACGTGCTTCCCGTGGCGAATGTCGCCTATCGGCCGTCGTTTCCAGTGGCGGCGCTTCCGGAGCACAACCATTTCAGGATCGCCGTGCTGGCCTCGTGGTACACGCGCGCGTCACCGGTGCAGATCTCCGAGCAGCCGATCGGCACGTTCCTGCGCAGGCACCGCCGGATGGACCGGTTCGGCGCGCAGCTGCCCACGCTCGCCGCCATCGACGGAGCCGAGGCGCTCCTGAGGTCCTCGACGTGGCATGAACGACATCGCCGGGAGTTCCTCGACGACCTGACGACGGTCATGAAAGAGGAGCCCGGCCTCCATCTGCTCCTGGCCGTGCGGGACGACTCCCTCGACGAGGCGCTCGAACTCGCCGGACGGCTCGGCCACGAGTCGCCGGCGACCTGCTCTCTGGACCCGATGACGCCCGAAGCGGCGCTCGAAGCCGCGTATGCGCTCTTGAGCGCTTCCGGTCGTTGTGACTCTGACCTGGCCGAGGCGTTGGTGCTGGAGTTGCGGACGGTCCGTACGGCAGGCGGCGTCCAGACCACATCGCGCGTCGAGCCCGCACTCCTGCAACTCGTCTGCGCCCGCCTGCTGGAGGACCTGCCCGCCGACGCCGCAATGTCCGCGGGGCGGCTGCACGGCGAGGTGAACCGGGCGCTGGGGGAGTACTGCGCGCACGGCCTCGCCACGATCGCCGCTGATCAGAGCCTCCGGCCGGCGAACGTCCAGTCGTGGTTCCGTGCCGTGTTCGGCGGGCCGTGGGGGCGTGCGGGGGTGTCCGAGACCCGCCTGTACGACGATGTCCCGCGAGCGGTCGTCGACGCGGTCCAGGACGGGCACCTCATCCGGGCACGCCTGCGTGACAAGGCCCGTTTCTACCAACTGCAGCATCCCCGGTTGATCGAGCCGATCGGGAGGCTCGACGGCGGGGCGGTGCCCATCCGGCGGCCCGGACCTTCGATACGTCTGGACCAGGCGCACCGGGCGCTCCTGGACGGCGACCCGGAACTCGCGCGGCGCCACACGGAGGCTGCCGTCCGGGCCTGCGGCGAAGGCGACCTCAAGGTCCTCGCCGCCGCGACGACCTTCCTCGGCGACATCGCCTACGAGCAGGGTGAGACGAAGAACGCGGTGCTGCGCTACCGGGAGGCGGCGGCGATCTGCGAGGCCATTCCGGACAACGCCGCAGTCGGGTGGATCCTGGCCGGAATCGGTCGGATTCTGCTGGGGGGCGACGCGGGGGAGGCCGTGCGGCAGCTCCAGGCGGCGGCGAGCCGGCTGCCGCACGAGCTGTCGATCCAGACCGCCCTCGGCCAGGCGCTCTGGCGGTCCGGCCGGACGCGCGCCGCACGCGCGGTCTTCGAGGACGTCCTCGGCCACGACAGCCGCAACCGCGAAGCCCTCATCGCCAAGCGCGCCCTGACGGGGACCAGCTGATCCGTCCCGCAGAAAAGGGAACACGCGTTCGACTTCGCGCGCCCGCTTGAAGTGCAACACGATCACTTACCGTGTCGTTTTGGTGACCTAAGGCTTACCCTGGTCATTTTGCCGTTCAATGCCACCGGCCATGGGGCTCTACGGGGAAACGATGTGGTCACCACGACCGGATGCGGGAATATCTCTTGGTAGCATGCATTTCCATGCGACTCAAGCCGTCTTGGAAAGCGTTACCTTCTTCTTTATGTATTTATGTGGATGTTTGTCCAGTTTAATCACGTTTATCCAGGAAAGCGGCCTGGTGTCTCTGTGTAGCGTCATCCCGGTAAATCGATTGCCGCGAACGCTGGAAAGGGCAGTCGGTGTCCAAGGTCTCGCTCTTTGGCAAGTCCTTTGGCACGTTGCGCCGATTCACCGCAAAATCGTACAGGTCTTTTCGCGGGCAGTCATATAGTAACCAGTATTTCACTGTCCTGTCGGCCGGTTCGGCGGTATCGCAACTCGGATCGATGGGCGTGGCAGCGGCGGGACCGCTCCTGGTGCTCTCCCGCACCGAGTCGCCGATCTCTGCCGGTTATGTGACCGCGGCGAGCGTTCTTCCGGGTCTCGTCCTCCATCTGCCGGCCGGTGCATTGGCCGACCGGGTCGACCGGCGCACGGTGATGTGGACGAGCCAGGTGGTGCGCATCATCTCCGCACTCGCCACATGCCTCTACCTGGTGTCGATGCCGTTCTCCGTACCCGTCCTGATACTGGCGGCATTCATCGACGGCTGCTGCGCCATCTTCTACGAGGTCGCGGAGATCGCCACCGTCCCGGAACTGATAGCGAAGGAGTCGTTGGCCGTCGCGATCGGCAGCAATGAGGCGAAACTGAACGCCTCCATGCTCCTCGGGCGTCCGATGGGCGGTGCGCTGCTCGCGATCCACCCTGCCATGCCCTACCTGGTCGACGCCTGCACGTCCTTCCTTCCGGTCGGCATTCTGACCGCGCTGAGACGCCCGGTTGAGCTGGGGAGACGCTCTGGAGGGCAGGGAGAGGCCGGAGCGGGCTCCCCTGCGGCGGGGGACGCAGGGCCGAACGGGACCGAGGGAGCGGAAGGCCGTGCGGCGAGGGTGGCGCGGGGAACGCTCGGCCGCGCGTTCGGACTGATCGCCGGTGACGTGCTCTCCCGCACGGTCATCGGTGTCTGCTTCCTGGCGAACTTCTTCTTCCAGGTGATCGTGCTGCTGCAGATCCTGCTGGCCGAGCGCGAGGGCATTCCCAGCTATGTCGTCGGGCTGCTGCTCTCCCTTTCCGGTTTGGGGGGCACCGTCGGCGCCGTCCTGGCGCCCTTCATTCTCCGGAAGCGCAGCCCGGCATTGTCGGTCCTGCTCTGCGTTCTCGCATGGATTCCAGTGGTATGGATGGTCGCCGTTCCGGCGAATCCTGCGATCGGGTTGGTCGGCTGGGGATTGTGCAGTGTCGTCGGAGCCCCCATCAACATCGCATTGAAGACCCATCAGGCGAACGTGGTCCCCGGTGAACTGTTCGGCCTCGTCACCGGCATCACCCGGTTCCTCAGTGTCGGGGCGGTGGCGCTGGGGGCGCTCAGCGGCGGGTGGATCATCCATTTCCTGGGGACCGGCTGCTCTGCATACCTCATCGCTTTCGTCTTCGCCCTCATCGCGCCGTTGCTCGTATGGATGCTACGCAGTGAGTTCGCGCGCGGGGAGGTGCTGGTCGAAAGTTTGATCGTTTTCGCATCGGTCGAGAGAGTCGCGGACGGCGTCACGTCCTTTGTTCTCCGTGGAGTGCTCGCCGGGCTTCCGGCGCAAGGCGTCGCACCCGACAGTTTGCATCTGCGCTATTCGGGCAATGGTTTCACATCGGGTGATCTGGGCGTCGGTGCAGATCTGATCGGGCCGGTCCAAGAAGCGGCACGGGGAGAGGTCTCCGAGCCGTCGGCGGCCGTTGAGGCGAGTCTGCAGACGCCGGTGCCAGGCACGGAACCGCCGTCGCACGTGTCGGCGAATTCGATGAACGGGTCGGCCGCGGCCGAGGTCCGTTCCTTCGGCGGCGCGGCTGACTCCCATGTGACCGGGGAGAGAATGCGACGGTCGACGCCATCGCCGGATCTTGTCCGAAGTGTGTCAGGTGACGCGGTTTCCGGCGGCTTCGTTCCGTCATAGTGTGTCGGTTGATTCTCGGGCGCACACGGATGGCCGAGCAGGCGGGGTGATCCGCCGCGTGCGGGGCCGGGGCGGAGGCACGGGGCATTGAGCGCGTCGCTGAACCTCGAAGATCAGCATCGGCTGGTCGAGGCGATCCTGCGGATCGACGGGATGAGCGTTCGGCGCGGCCGCGAGGTGCACCTGACCGCCCTGGAGCGCGAGCTCGGGCACCGGCTGCCCTTCGAGCACCATGATCAGGACAAGCTCGACGTCTGGGCGCTCGTCGACGTCCTGCTCAACTACCCGGGGGCCGCGCAGGCGCTGGTGCGCAACCTGGAGCGCTTCTACAAGCGCAGCCTGTCGGTGGCGGCCCTGGCGGACCTCGTGCGCGAACTGCTCCCCGACCCCTGGCTCGGCCAGGCCGAGCGGCGCGAGCTGCACCAGCTGATCACCTCGCTGGAGCGGGCCGACCCCGGCCTCGCGCATCTCGGCCGGTTCCCGATGCTCTACCGGCGGGCGGTGGGGCCGGCCTGGCCGCTGCTGGAGCGGGAGATGCACAGCCTGCACGACGTGGTGGCGCTGCTGGAGGAGATGCCCGCCGGTCCGGACGGCGTGCCGCCGTTACTGATCTTCGTCCGCGACCTCGCCGAGTACGCGGACCGGCCGACGGCGCCCGCGCTGCGGGAATGGGTGAGCCGGCAGGCGGCGGTCCAGGGGCTGAACGGTGTGGGGTTCCGGCCGCCGCCGACCGAGGTGGAGGCGAGGAGCGCGCCCGAGCCGTCCGAGACGTACCTGATCATCGCCTGCACGCCGGACGCGTTGGACCCGGACCGCTACCTGGTGACCGCGTGGCTGCAGGTGGACCGCGAGCCCGGCAGCACGCTGCACAGCAGCGACGAGGCGATGCCGCTCAGCCGGATCCCGGAACTGCTGGAGCGGCTGCTCACCGCGGAGAGCTCGGTGGTCGGCCGGCCCACGCCGGACCTCACCGTGGAGTTCGTGCTCCCGCGGCCGCTGCTCGGCCATCCCGTCGAGGACTCGAAGATCAAGGTCGCGGGATTCGAGTACCGGATCGGGATCAAGTACCCGGTCGTGGTGCGCAGCCTCGACCGGATGCGGCTGGCCGCCGTCCACCACGACTGGCGGCGCAAGTGGGCGGCGCTGTGCGGGAATTCGGTCGACGCGCCCGTCTGCCTGGTCACGCAGCGCGGCGAGTTCGACCAGGAGGAGCTGTTCTCCAGGCTGGCGGAGGCGCCCGCCGTCCTGGCGCTGGCGTTCCCGCCCTGGGCGGAGAGCGACGAGCCGGACGAGCACTGGGTCGGGCTGCTGTCGGGGGCCCCGGTGATGGCCTGGTGCCGGGACGGCCGCGATCCGGCCCGGTTCGCCCGCGAGGTCAAGGACCTGCTGGCGGCGGACCTGATGAAGCTGCCCCGGCGGACGATGGAGCTGCGCAGGCAGGCGCTGTCCGGCGCGGGCGCCGGTTCCGGCCATCTCGGCCTGCATCTGACGCTGGTGTTCGACGACGCCGACCGCATTCCCGAGCCGTACGTCCGACTCCGACCCCCCGCATAGCACCGGAGACCGCCATGACGACAGAACCGGAAATCAGCGATCCGCTCGGAGACTGGCGCATCTACCGGGGTGACGGCCTGCCCCACGACCGCGTCCGCAGATTGCCGCCGCCCCCGCCATGGCGCCGGTTCAGCCCCGAGGAGACCGCCGAGGGGCGCGGCCGCCGGGAGCAGCGGGCCATCTCGTACCGGCCCGACGAGTCGGTGGTCGACAAGGTGAACGCGGCGGTCCTGCTGCGGCGCCCGCTGCTGGTGACGGGGAAACCCGGGTCCGGGAAGTCCACCCTCGCCTACAACGTCGCCTACGAACTCGGTCTCGGCTCGGTCCTGTACTGGTCGATCACCAGCAACACCACACTGGAGACGGGCCTCTACCACTACGACGCGATCGGCCGCCTCCACGAGACGAGCCTGCGCGGAGCCGGCGGCCGGGCGGACACCGCCGACCCGCCCGACATCGGCCGCTACATTCGGCTCGGCCCGCTCGGAACCGCGCTGCTGCCCGGCGACCGGCCCCGCGTCCTGCTCATCGACGAACTCGACAAGAGCAACATCGACCTGCCGAACGACCTGCTCCACGTGTTCGAGGAGGGCCGGTTCACCGTCCCCGAGCTGCAGCGGCTCCCGGAGGAGCAGGCGCGGATTGAGGTGATGACCGAGGACGGCGGCGCGCGCGTGCCGATCGAGCACGGCGAGGTGCGCTGCGCGAACTTCCCCATCGCCGTCATCACCAGCAACGGCGAGCGCGAGTTCCCGCCGGCCTTCCTGCGCCGCTGCATCCGGCTGATGATCGAGCCGCCCGGCCGCGAGCGGCTCGCCGAGATCATCGAGGCGCATCTCGGCGCGGACGCCCGGGCGGCGAGCGGGGCGCTCATCGACGAGTTCCTCGCCCGCCGCGCCGACGGGGCGCTCGCCACCGACCAGCTCCTCAACGCCGTCTACCTCGCGACGTCCGGGAGCAGGCCGCCGGAGACCCGGCTGAAGGAGATCCTCGACACGGTGCTCCGCCCGATCGAGATGCCCGGCGCGGGATGATCGGCCGGCTCGTCGAGGCGCTGCAGGCCCTCGACCCGCAGCCCACGGCGGAGGAGGTCGCCGACGCGCTCTGGCTCGCCGACTGGCTCCGCACGCACGAGGGCCCCGCGCACCGGGCCGCCGGCGGCCGGGGCGCGGACGAGGGCGGCGAGCCCGCCGATCCGCCGCCGGCGGCGCGTCCGGCCGGCCCGCTCGTGCCGCCCGAGCACGACTCCGCGCCGCCGCAGCCGGTGGAGGCGGGGGTCTACATGGCCGGGCAGGAGGTGCCCGCGACCTCGTTCCCCGTCCGCCTGCCCGCTATGCCGGCCCTCACACGGACGCTGCCGCTGGCGCGGGGGCTGCGTCCGCTGCGCGCGACCGTGCCCGCGCTGACCCGCAAGCAGCTGGACGAGGCGGCGACCGCGCAGCACATCGCCGAGACCGGCGTCTTCGACCCCGTCCTCGTCCCGGCCCGGGAACGCCGCCACGACCTCGCGCTCGTCGCCGACGTCGGCCCGTCGATGGTCGTGTGGCGGCGGACCGTCGAGGAGCTGCGGGCGCTGCTGCAGCAGCTCGGCGCGTTCCGCGACCTGCGGACGTGGTACCTCGACACCGGCGGCGAGCGGCTGTCGCTGCGCACCGGGTCGGCGTTCGGCGCGGGCGCGGACCGCGATCCGGACGAGCTGGTCGATCCGACCCGCCGGCGCCTCATCCTGGTCGTCAGCGACTGCATCGGCGCGGCGTGGCAGGACGGCCGGGCCGCCGCGCTGCTCGATCGGTGGGGCCGCAACGGGACCGTCGCGATCGCGCAGCCGCTGCCGCAGCGGCTGTGGTGGCGGACGGCCGCCGCCATCGAACCCGTCCGGCTCGGCGCGTCCGGACCGGCGGTGACCAACGAGCGGCTGACCGTGTCGCGGGCACCGCTCCAGCCGCCCGACGGCCGCCCGCTCGGCATTCCGATCCCGGTGGTCGAGCTGGAGGAGCGCTGGATGCGGTCGTGGGCGAACATGGTCGCCCACGGGGGGCGGGACATCAAGGGCGCGGCGCTGTTCACCGGCCGGCCGGTGGCCGACGCCCCGCCTGCCGACGGCGACCTGATGCCGCCGGAGATGCGCGTCAAGCAGTTCCGGGCGTCGTCGTCGCCGGCGGCGTTCAAGCTCGCCACCTACCTGGCGGCGGCTCCGCTGCGGCTGCCCGTCATGCGGCTCGTCCAGCAGGCGATGCTCCCGTCCTCCACGTCCGCCGTCCTCGCCGAGGTGTTCCTGAGCGGGCTGCTGCGGATGACCGGGCGCCCGGCGGAGGGCGGCGAAGAGGAGATCGCGTACGAGTTCCACGACGGCGTCCGGGAGATCCTGCTGCAGGGGCTGCGCAGGCGCGAGATCTACCAGGTGCTGCGCGCGGTGTGGGAGGTCGTCCGCGACCGGATCGGTTCGTCGCTGGACTTCCCGGCGCTGCTCGCGGCGGTGGGCCGCGGCGAGGTGCGGCTCCCGCCCGATCTTCCGTTCGCGCAGGTGGCGGCACAGGCCCTGCCCGGGCTCGGCGGCTCCTACCGGGAAGTGGCGCGGCGGCTGGCGGCCTCGGACGGCGCGGAGCCGGGCGAGCCCCCGGCCGCCGACGGGCCGGCGGCGCACGAGGTGCCGGCGCCCGCCGGATCACGGACCGAAGCCCGGGAGCCTGTGCTCGGCAGCGGGCTGCCGCCCCGCAACCTCGACTTCACGGGACGCGACGGTCTTCTCGCGGAGGTCCGGACGGCTCTGCAGGGCGGCATCGCGGCGCTCCTGCCCCAGTCAGAGTTCGGCACGGGCGGGGAAGGGAAGTCCAACCTCGCGGTCGAGTACGCCTATCGCCACGCCCACGAGTACGACCTGGTGTGGTGGGTGCCGGCGGAGCAGGCGACGTCGGCCCGCGCGGCCCTCGCGCTGCTGGCGCGCCGGCTCGGCCTGCCGTTGAGCGACGACATCAAGGACACCGTGGACGGCGTCCTGCGCGAACTGCGCGAGGGCCGGAGGTACGGCCGCTGGCTGCTCATCTACGACAATGCACAGGATCCCGACGAGGTCGTCCCGCTGACCCCGTTCTCCGGCGGCGAGGCCGGGCCGGATCTCGGAGCCGGGCGGCACGTCCTGGTGACGTCGCGGGACCGGCGCTGGGAACGGCACGCGTCCGTCGTGGACGTCGGGGTCTTCGAGCGGAGCGAGAGCATCGCCCTGCTTCGCCGCCTGGTGCCGCGCCTGACGGAGGACGAGGCCGACCTGCTGTCGGAGCGCGTCGGCGACCTTCCGCTCGCGGTCCACCCGGCGGCGGCCTGGCAGGACGTCACCGGCGGCACCGTCGAGGACTACCTCGGCCGGTTCGACGGGCGCCTCGCCGAGCTGGCCGGGGCGGCCGTGTCCGATGACCTGCCGGGTCCGCTGGCGGCGGGCGTCAGCCTGAACCTCGATCTGCTCCGCGAGGAGGACCCGGTCGCGGGCCTGCTGCTGGAGCTGTGGGCGGTCTTCGACTCCGAGCCCGTGTCCTGCGAGCTGCTGGCCGCCGGCCGCTCGGCGCCGCTGCCCGGGGAACTGGCCGGCCTGCTCGCCGACGATGCCCGGTTGCGGCACGCGATGAGCGGCATCTCCCGGTTCTCGCTCGCCCGTTTCGAGGAGGAGGCGGGCAGCCTGCAGGTGCACCGGCTCGTCCGGGCGATCCTCGGTGACCGGCTCGGCGAGGACGGGCGGCGCCGCGTCCGCGCCGCCGTCCACGCGATCCTCGCCGCGGCCACGCCGCAGGAGGAGCCGGAGGTCGAGTCGACCTGGGAGCGCCGCTCCCAGATCACCCCGCACGTCGTGCCGGCGGGGGTGTTCGAGGCCGACGATCCCGGCATCCGGGAAGTGGGCATCGACCAGGCGAAGTTCCTGTACCAGTCGGGGGAGTACGAGGGCAGCCGGCGGCTCGCGGAGATCGCCCTCGCCCGCTGGCTGGAGCGGTATGGAGCCGACGACGATGCCGTCCTGGACATCTCCCGCGTCCTGGCCAACGCGCTGCGCAGCCTCGGCGACAACCGTGCTGCGGCCGAACTCAGCGAGGACAACCTGGCGCGGACGCGCCGCAAGTTCGGCGCCGACCACCTCCAGACCCTCTTCGCCGCCACCGGCTTCGGCGCCGACCTGCGCTTCCTCGGCGAGTTCCGCAGGGCCCACGAGATCGACCAGGACGCCTGGCTGCGCCTGCGCAGGATCTATGGGGACGGCCTCGCCAACATCCGGCTCGCGGCCAGCAACCTCGCTCTCGACCTGCGGATCCTGGGAGAGTTCCAGCGGGCCCACGAGATCGACCTGGAGGTCTGGGGTGGCAAGGACCAGGCCTACCGGCAGCGGTTCCGCGCCACCCACAACCTCGCCCGGGACCTGCACGCGCTGGGAGAGTACGGCAGGGCGCACCGGCTGCAGGCGGAGAGCCTGGCCAATCTGCGGCCCGTTCTCGCGCCCGGCCATGCGCTCGTCCTGCAGGCGAAGATGAGCCACGCGGGGACGCTGCGCAAGCTCGGCCGGTTCGAGGAGGCGTACCGGCTGGCCGCCGAGACGTTCGCCGACCATGTCCGCCGGCTCGGCGACACCCATCCGAACACCCTGGCCAGCCAGGTGTGCTTGGCGCTCGCCACCAGCTCGATCGGACGTCCGGAAGAGGCGCTTCCGCTCATCGACCGGGCACTGGACCGCTACCGCAAGGTGATGGGGAGCGGGCATCCCTTCGTCCAGGTCTGCGCCATCGGCCGGGGCGTGGTGCTACGGCGCCTGGGTGAGGTCTACGCCGCACAGGAGTCCGACCAGGCGGCCCTCGCGGCCCTTGAGTCCGGCGATCTCGGCGCGAACCACTATTACGCGCTCTGCGGCACGGTCGGCCTGGCCGGCGACTACTACCTGCTCGGTGAGCTGGAGGCCGCGGTCCGGCTGCTGTCCGGCGTCCGGGAGAAGATGATCGCCTGTCTCGGCGGGCGGCATCCGTACTCGCTCGCCGTCGAGCTGAACCTGGGACGCGCCCACGCCGCCATGAGCGGGGACGGGAGCGGTGCGGGCGCGGTACTGGCCTCGCTGAGGCAGGTGCTCGGCGCGGACCATCCGGAGGTGCGGGCGGCCGAAAGCGGCGAACTGCTCGAATGCGATATCGAGCCCACCGCCCTGTGAACGCGGCGGGTCAGTGGCCCGGTGCGGTCGTGGCGAGGGCCAGGTCGTGCTGGACGGTGCGTCCGATGTGGCTGATCAGCGCCATCAGGTCGGGGCAGTACACCGACGGGTTGAGGTAGCCGTCGCCCTCCCGGTAGCGGTGCGCGTAGGCGCCGCCGCCGCAGATGTCGCGCACCCCGCACGAACGGCATGTCTGCGACAGAGCCGCCAGGCCGATCTGGCGGGCGACGACGCCCGGGTGCAGCAGCGCGTCGTCGAAACTGCTGCCGAAGACGGTGAGGCCGGTCTCCGGCGCCCCGGCGTACGAGGTCTTCAGCGTGTCGACCTGCTGCATCGTCCCGTCCGTGTCGACGACGATCATGGCGACCGGCGACAGGCCGATGTTCTCGCTGCGGCTCTGCGCGCCGAGCAGCAGGTTGAGGATCTCCTCGAACAGCCGCACGCCCGTCTCCTTGCGCGGTGCGTGGTACCAGCGGTCGAAGATCGCGATGAGCCAGTCCGCGTAGGGCGTGGCGTCGCCGTCGACGGGGCGTCGGGGCGGCGGGGCGCTCCAGGTGCCGTGCGGAAGCAGGAAGTCGATGCGCGGCGGCCGCGTCTCCAGGAGGGCCTCGTACGTCCGGATCGGATCGTTGTCGAGATCGACCGTGCAGAGCAGCCCGCGGTAGAGCCGCCGGTGCGCCCCGGCGAGCCGGTTCAGCCCCCGCATGACGTCGGCGTGGCTTCCCCGCCCGTCGGCGCGGCGCCGGTGCCGGTCGTGACCCTCCTCGTCGCCGTCGAGGCTGACGGCCACCCCCACGCCGTTGTCGTCGAGCATCGAGAGCATCGCGTCGGAGAGCAGCACGCCGTTCGTCTGCGTGGTGACCTCAACGGCGCAGGAACCGGGGAGGGCGGACCGGAACCGTTCCACCGCCCCGGCGATCGCCGAGCCTCCGGCGAGCAGCGGCTCGCCGCCGTGCAGGACGACCGTCACTTCCGAGAGCGCATGCTCCCGGACGTGCTCGCCCAGCCGTGCCGCCGTCTTCGCGACGACGTCGGGCGCCATGGCGCGCGGGCGCGTCCGCCACGTCTGGTCGGTGCTCTCGTAGACGTAGCAGTAGTCGCAGGCCAGGTTGCAGCGGCCGTGGATCTTGAGCACGACCTCGGAGAAGGGGACGGGCCGCCACCCTCCGCCGACCAGGCCCGCGACGTCGAGGCCGTCCGACGGCCATTCGGGCCCGCTTTCGGCGGCATCCGGCATGGCGGCGTTCCTTCCTCGGCCGAGAAACGCGGCGCCCCTTTTCCCACTCGGGGGCGAAGCGTCGCCCTGTGGCGGTCACGGAGGTGGGGCTTTCCGATGACGCCGCCCGTATTCCCGGGCTCCAGACCGTTTCCCGACTGCGGTTACCCGTTGTTCCCGGGGACGTCGTCTTCGGTCAGTTTGTTGTCGAAGTGGGCCACGACGCGGCCGGCGGTGCGGCGTTGGGCGCCTGCGTACACGGCGCTGGCGCGGAGGATCTCGTTCGCGCTCGACGTCAGGCGGTCCAGCTCGGCGAAGCCGGGTCTGGACCAGCGGAAGGGGGCCGCGCGTCCGACGGACGCCGATGCGCTGCCGTGAGTGTTCGGCACAGCCGTCTCCCCCTCTCGTCCGCAATCAAAAAAGCGTCGCGACTCCCCGTTCTCAGGGGCACCAGCCTAACCGCGACGTGACGATCATAGGGATTCGCCCCCGTGCCCGACGGCGGTATCGCGAAGACACGCCGAGGGACATGGGATGCGCGCCCGAGAACCCGTGCCCGTGCTCTTGCCGTCCGCCTCGGTGGTCGAGGACGCTGTTGGGGGTGGAAGGAGGGGCGCGTGGGTGATGGGGCGCGGACGGGCGGATGGCGGCCCGCCGGGTTGTGCTCGTTCCTGGTCTGCGACATCGCCGGGTTCAGTTCCTCGGCGCGGGACGATCCGGTGCGGTTGCGGGTGCGGCGGTCGATGTACGAGGGGCTGGGGCGGAGCCTGCGGGACGGCGCCGGGCTGGAGTTGGACGACTGCTACCACGAGGACCGGGGCGACGGGGTGATGGTGATCGTGCCGCCGGATGTGCGGACGGAGCGGCTGCTCACGGGGGTGGTCGAGCGGTTGCGGGCGGAGGTGCGGCACCACAACCGGGCGGCGAACGAGGCGGCGCTGATGCGGTTGCGGGTGGCGGTCAACGTGGGGGAGGCGGAGGCGGACGCGCACGGGGTGGTGGGGGAGGAGCTGACGCACGCGTTCCGGCTGCTGGACGCGGAGCCGCTGAAGAAGGCGGTGGCCGCCGCGGAGACGGGGATCGCGGTGATCGTGTCGCGGCGGGTGTACGAGGACGTGGTGCGGCACGGGCGGGGGCTCGTCGATCCGGGTGACTGGTACCGGGCCGAGGTCGCGGTGAAGGAGACCGAGGGCGAGGCCTGGATCATGGTGCCGGGGGCGCGGCCGGCGCCGGTGCCGGCGGGGCCGCCGGCGGTGCGGGAGGACGAGCCGCGCCCGGCCGAGGGCGGTGGAGGGTTCGTGGCGCCCGATGAGGTTCCGGTGCCGGTGCTGTTCCAGATGGTGGACGACCTGCTGGGCATCCCGCAGATGCGCAACGAGCGGGGGCGCGAGCGGCTGGTGGGGGCGCTGTCGCCGATGATCGCGGGAGTGATCCCGCGGTCGCCGGAGGCGAAGGCGGACCTGTTCGCGATCCTGCAGACGTGCCTGGACTATCCGGGCGGCCTGCAGCAGTTCCTGCAGGCCGTCCGGGGGTTCGTCGGCGAGTCGATGGCGGTGCGGCGGCTGGAGCGGACGACCGCCCGGCTGCTGCTGCCGCCGGGGGACTGATCAGGTCGCGGGCTTGGTGAGGGTGGCCATGGCGCGGTCGGGCTCCCAGTGCGCGCGCAGGGAGGTGATGAGGCCGGCGTCGTCGACGGTGTAGATGAGGACGCAGTCGATGGTCATGGTGGAGCCGTCGCCCGTGGTGGTGGTGATGGTGGCGACGTTGGCGCAGCAGGGGCCGTTGGCGAACGAGTCGGTGATCTCGAAGCGGAAGCCGCTGATGGTGGCGATGAAGGAGTCCCAGAAGGCGGCGATGCCGTCCGGGCCGCGGTGGCCCTCGCCGGTGGGGTCGAGGAAGGACGGGCCGACGGGGTCCTCGACGCGGGCGTCGGGGGCGAACAGGGCCAGCCACTCGGCCCGGCGGCCGGCGCCGACGGCGGTCATGGAGGCGCGGGCGGCGCGGCGGGCCGGGTGGTCGGCGTCGGGGGCGTGCCAGATGAGGGCGTCCATGGGCGAACTGTAACGTGTTCTCGTTTTCCGGTCAGCCGTTGACCTTCGCGATGACCGTCTCGGCGAACCGCTCGAGGGCCGCGACCTTCTTGTCCAGCGGCTGGGTGTCGGGGCCCTTGATGTAGGGGACGCGGAAGCCGACGATCACGTCGGTGACGCCCTTGTCCTCCAGCCGCTTCACGCCGTCGGGGGTGTAGGCGTCGGCGGAGATGACGTGCACCTCGAACGGCTCGCCGGCCTTGCCCTCCGCCTCGCGGATCCGGTTCAGCCGGCCGAGCAGGTCGTCGAGGTCGTCGGGGCCGCCGCCGTGCATCCAGCCGTCGCCGCGGACGGCGGCGCGCCGCAGCGCGGGCTCGCTGTGCCCGCCGACGAGGATCGGGATCGGCTCGGCGGGCGCCGGGGTCATCTTGATCGCCGGGACGTCGAAGAACTCGCCGTGGTACTCGAAGTAGCCGCCGCCGCTGAGGCCGCGGACGATGTCGATGGCCTCGTCCATCCGCTTGCCGCGCCGCTCCCACGGCACGCCCATGACCTGGAAGTCCTCCCGCCACGGGCTGAGCCCGACGCCGAGGCCGAGGCGCCCGCCGGTGAGGCAGGCGATCGAGGTGGCCTGCTTGGCGACGAGCACCGGCGGCCGGACGGGCAGCTTGAGCACGAACGGGGTGAAGCGGAGCGTGCCCGTCACCGCGCCCATGGCCGCGATCAGCGTGAACGTCTCGATGAAGGCCTTGTCCTCGAGGAACTCCCGGTTCCCGTCGGCGGTGTAGGGGTAGGTCGAGTCGGACTCGCGCGGGTAGACGAGCGAGTCGGCGACCGACATGCTCGTGTAGCCGGCCGCCTCGGCGGCCCGGGCCAGCGGCAGGTAGAACGACGGGTCGGTCATCGCCTCGGCGTAGGTGAACCTCATGGCGCCCGATAGTAGAACCGGTTTCAGTTCGTCGCCAGGGGGCGTCCCGGTGGGCGGCGCGGCGGCCGCGCATCACGGCTTGTGCAAGAAATCACATCGACCCCTTGCTCACGCGTTCGGCGCGGTGGTTCGGTGGGGGGATGAGGGACAAGATCGCGATCGTGACCGGGGGGACGTCCGGGATCGGTAAGGAGATCGCGCGCGGGCTGGCGCGCGCGGGGTTCCTCGTCGCGATCGTGGCCCGCAGCGAGATGCGCGCGGCGGCGACGGTGGACGAGCTGACCGCGGACGTGCCGGGCGCGCGGGTCGAGGCGTTCTTCGCCGACCTGTCCGCGCGGGAGGACGTCCGGCGGGTCGCGGCGTCGCTGGAGGAGCGGTTCGACCGGCTGGACGTGCTCGTCGACAACGCGGGCGTCCACCTGATGCGGGCGAAGGAGAGCGCCGACGGGTTCGACCGGATGGTCGCGACGAACCACCTCGGACCCTTCCTGCTGACGAACCTGCTGCTCGGGCCGCTGAAGAAGGGCGCGCCGTCGCGGATCGTCGTGGTCGCGTCCGAGGCGCACCGGTTCGCCGACCGGCTGGACGTGCCGCGGATGGCGGAACCGGGCAACTACGGGGCGGCCGGGTCGCTGCGCGTCTACGGGCGCTCGAAGCTGATGAACATCCTGTTCGCGCAGGAGCTGGCGCGGCGGCTGGAAGGCACCGGCGTCACGGTGAACGCGATGTGCCCGGGGTTCGTCGCGACCGGGCTGGCCCGCGACCTGCCGGGGAGCGGGCGGATCGGCGGGCTGCTGTCGCACACCCCCGTCATGCGGACGCCGGCGCAGGGTGCGCGGATGGCGCTGAAGCTCGCGCTGGACGAGGAGTACGAGGGCCGCACCGGCGGCTTCTACAGCTCGACGCCCGGCGCGGGGCTGATCCCGGCGGCGGGGCCGCTAAAGGACGAGGTGCTCCGCCGCGCGGTGTGGGACCAGTCGGCCCGGCTCGTCGGCCTTCCGGTCCGTTAACCGCGGTATCGCACGCTCGGCTGGGCGAGGCCCTAGGCTTTGGGTGCGTGAGCCACGTCCCCCCGAACCAGCCCGCGCCGTGGAACCGGCCGCCGGGCCCGCAGCCGCCCGGCCCGCCGATGCCGGCGCCCGGGCCGCAGCCGCACCCGCAGGCGGCCGCCGCGCCGCGGCCGGGCGCGCCCAAGCCGTCGGCCCTCAAGGACCTGTTCACCGGCGTCCGCTACCTGCTGCGCGGCATCGGCTGGACGGCGCGCAACCCCGCGCAGTGGCTGTTCGGCCTGATCCCGGCGCTGATCGTGCTGGCCGTCTACGTGGCGGGGCTGGTCGCGCTGGCGTTCTACCTGGACGACCTGGCGCACTGGGTGACGCCGTTCGCGGACGGCTGGTCGGGCGCGGCGCGGACCGCGACGCGCGTCGTCGCCGGCATCGCGGTCTACGGCGCGTCGGTGTTCCTCGCCGTCCTCACCTTCACCGCGGTGACGCTGCTGGTCGGCGACCCCTTCTACGAGGCGATCGCGGTGCGGGTCGAGGAGTCGCAGGGCGGCGCGCCGCCGGAGCCGGACGTCCCGCTGCTGGTGCAGATCGGGCGCGCGCTCAAGGACGCGGTGCTGCTCGGCCTCGTCGCGCTGCTGTTCGCGGTGGTGTTCTTCGCCGCCGGGTTCCTGCCGGTGGTGGGGCAGACGGTGGTGCCGGTGATCGCGGCCCTGGTGTCCGGCTACTACCTGGCCGGGGAGTTGACGTCGATCGCGCTGGAGCGGCGCGGGCTGCTGCGCAAGGAGCGGTTCGTGCGGCTGCGGGCGAACCGGGCGCTCGCCGTCGGGTTCGGCGCGGCGACCTTTGTGGTCTTTCTCATCCCGCTCGGCGCGGTGTTCGCGATGCCGGGCGCGGTGGCCGGCGCGACCCTGCTGGCCAGGGAGCGGCTCGCGGACGACCCGCTGGTCGCGGGCGGCGCGCCCGCGTCCGCGGGGCCGCGCTGAGGTGATGACAAGATGTGTCCTCGGCGTGATGACCCGCGGTACGAAATGAATGATCTTCGCGTACCGTGTTCCGCATGTCCGATCAGGGGGAGCGCGGTGTGCGCTGGACCGACATGAGCGAGAGCGACGCGGCCGGCCGGCCGCCGGCGCCCGACGCGGGGCGCGCGACCGGCCCGCAGGTGGTCTCCTCCGAGCCGAAGGTGCCGGAGGTCTTCATGCCCGCACCGCACGGCCGCCCGGATCTGTCCGACGCCGGCGGGGAGCCGCCGCACGACGTCTGGGGCAAGGTCGAGAGCCACGCCCCCGAGGCGGAGGAGGCGCCCGCGCAGCAGGCGCCCGCGCAGCAGGCGCCCGCGCAGGAGCCGGCGGACGAGCCGGAGGCGTCCGGCCAGGGTCCCCTGACCTGGGAGGAGCCGGCCCGCGAGCAGCGGCCCGGCCCCTGGGGCGGGCCTCCGGCCGAGCAGGGGCCGGGCCCCTGGGGCGAGCCCGCGGCCGGGCGGGGACCGGGCGCGTGGGAGGAGCCGGCGGCCGAGCGCGAGCCCGCCGCCCGCCGCGAGCCCGCGTCCGAGGCCGAGCCGGAGCGGCGAGGCGCCGAGAACGCGGCCGGGAGCGGTGCGCTTCCCGACGCCGACGACGTGCGGGTCGCGCCCGTGCCCGCGCAGGGCGGGGCGCCGGATCCGGGGCAGGAGCCGCCCGGCTGGGAGGGCTCGCTGTTCGAGGACGGGCCCGGCGGGCCGGCGTCCGCCGGCGACGAGGCGCCCGCGGTGCAGGTCGGCCTCGCGGGCCCGGCGAAGGCCGGCAAGCCGAGCAGCGGCAACTGGCAGATGCCGGACTGGATGGCCGACGAGGCCGCCGCGGACGCCAAGCTCGGCGGCTCGCCCCGGACGCCCGCGGAGGGGTTCGACGAGGGCGGCGGCCGGTCCCGGCTGGTGCTGATCGGCGGCGTCGGGCTGCTGGTGGTCGCGATCCTCGCGGCCGGCGGCGTCTACTACATGACGCACAGGACCGACGACGTCCCGGCGGACCCGCCCGCCAAGGCCGGGCCGACCGGCGCGGCCGAGCAGCCGGACGAGCCGCAGGTGACGATCCCGGCGGACCGGCCGATGAAGCGGTTCCCGGGCAAGCCGAGCAAGGTCCTCGGGCGGCTGACGGACGCGGCGTCCGGGCTGTCGTACCCGCGCCTCGGCCCGCCGTGGCAGGTGCCGACGAAGAAGAACAAGCTGAGCACGCCGGGCTGGTCGGGGCAGCAGATCGTGGTGACCGAGCGGCACGGGCAGCAGCTCTGGTACGGCCAGCTCCTCACCGGGGTGCTGCCGCCGACGCTGCTCGGGGCGTTCAAGGGGCCGGGGAGCGTGAAGAAGACGACCGCGCTCGCGGCGCAGGGCTACGAGTCGCAGTACTACGCGTTCCCGCACAAGACGGCGCCGCTGGCGTCGCAGGCGCTGAACGTCGGCGGGCACAAGGGCTGGCTGATCGCCTCGTACCTGACCTACAAGCGGGCCGGGGTGCGGGCGACCGGGGAGATCGTCGCGACCGCGGTGATCGACACCGGGGGCAAGACGCCGGCGGCGGTGTTCGCGTCGCTGCCGAACACCAACAGGAAGCTGTGGCCGGACCTCAACGAGTTCCTGGGCCAGCTGAAGGTCGCGGCCTGACCCCCCTTAAGTACCGAATGCCGTTCTAATAGGCTGGCTCCGATCCCCGACGGAGAGGTGCAGTCATGGCGATCGGGCTGACGGAGGAGCACGAGGCGCTCGCGGCGTCGGTGCGCGGCTTCGCCGAGCGGAACATCCCGCCGGACGCGGCGCGCGCGGCCGGGACCGGGTTCTGGCCCGCGCTCGCGGCGCAGGGGCTGCTCGGCCTGCACCTGCCCGAGGACGCGGGCGGGCAGGGCTTCGGCCTGCTGGAGCAGGCCGTCGCGCTGGAGGAGCTCGGCCGGGCCGTCGCGCCCGGCGCGTACGCCCCGACCGTCCTGGCCTCGGCGATCCTGCACTCCGCCGGGGCCGGCACCGGCCTGCTCGCCGGCCTCGCGGACGGTTCCCGCAAGGCCGCCGTCGCCCTGTCGGGGAGCCTGGACGTGGACGGCTCCACGGTGTCCGGGACGGTGCGCCCGGTGCTCGGCGCGCCGCTCGCCGACCTGTTCCTGCTCCCCGCCGGCGGCCGCTGGGTGGTCGCCGGCCGGGACGAGGTCGAGGTCGGTGACCTGGAGTCGCTCGACATCACCCGTCCGGTCGGCTCGGTGACCGTGGACGGCCTGGACGTCCCGGACGACCGTTTCGTGGACGCGCCCGACGCCCGCGCCCTCGCCGTCGTCCTGCTGGGCGCAGAGGCGTGCGGCGTCGCGGGACGCGCGCTCGACGACGCAGTCTCCTACGCCAAGCTCCGCGAGCAGTTCGGGCGTCCGATCGGCCAGTTCCAGGGCGTCAAGCACAAGTGCTCCCGGATGCTGATCGCGCTGGAGCGCGCGCGGGCGGCCGTCTGGGACGCGGCACGGTCGTTCGGCGACGAGCCCGAGCAGCGCGCCTACGCGGTCGCGGTGGCGGGCGCGCTCGCCGCCGACGCGGCCGTCCTGTGCGCCGAGGGCAACATCCAGGTCCACGGCGGCATCGGCTACACCTACGAGCACGACGCGCACCTCTATTACCGGCGCGCTCTCACCCTGCGCGCGCTGATCGGCAGGGCGAGCGGCCACCGCGCGGACGTCGCGGAACTCGCGGTCAAGGGCGTCCGCCGCCCGATGAGCATCGAGCTGGGCGAGGACGCCGCGCCGCTGCGTACGGAGATCGGCGCGCGCGTCGCCGAGATGGCCGCGATGGAGCCGCTCGACCAGCGCGCCGCGATGGCGAAGGGCGGCTGGGTCACGCCGCACCTGCCGAAGCCGTGGGGACGCGGCGCCGGACCGCTGGAGCAGATCGTCATCCAGCAGGAGCTGAAGGCGGCGAAGGTCCGGCCCGTGCCGCTGATGATCGCGGCGTGGGTCGTCCCGTCGCTGGTCCAGTACGGCACGGCCGAGCAGCAGGAGCGGTTCCTGCCGCCGACGCTGCGCGGCGAGATCATCTGGTGCCAGCTGTTCTCCGAGCCGGGCGCGGGCTCCGACCTCGCCGGCCTGCGCACCCGCGCGGAGAGGGCCGAGGGCGGCTGGCGGATCAGCGGCCAGAAGATCTGGACGTCCCTGGCCCGCGACGCGCAGTGGGGCATCTGCATCGCGCGCACCGACCCGGACCGGCCCAAGCACGCCGGCATCACCTACTTCATCGTGGACATGGCGTCCGAGGGCATCGACGTCCGGCCGCTGCGCGAGTGCACCGGCGACGCGGTGTTCAACGAGGTGTTCCTGGACGGCGTGTTCGTCCCCGACGACCGGGTCGTCGGCCCCGTCAACGAGGGGTGGCGGGTCGCCCGCAACACCCTCGCGAACGAGCGCGTCGGGCTGACCAGCTCGTTCCAGCTCGGCGGGGACGTCCCGAAGCTGCTGCGGCTGGCCGCCGAGCTCGGCCTGGACGGGGACCCGCTCGTCCGCGACGGCATCGGCCGGCTCGCCTGCGACGAGCACGCGTTCAACCTGCTCGGCCTGCGCGCGACGCTCAAGCAGCTGTCGGGCACCGACCCGGGCGCGACGGCGAACGTCCGGAAGCTGGTCGCGATGGAGCACGGGCAGCAGGTCACCGAGTTCGGGTTCACGCTGCTCGGCGAGGACGGCGCGCTGACCGGCGGCTGGAAGGACGACCTGCGCGCGCGCTGGACCCGCTACCTGCTGGCGTCCCGCGCGATGTCGATCGGCGGCGGCACCACGGAGGTCAACCTCAACGTGATCGGCGAGCGCATCCTCGGCCTTCCCCGCGACCCCGAGCCCACCGGGTAGCGTCCAGGCGCAATGGGGAAGCGCTGGCGGCACCTGGTGGCCGCACTGACCGGGCTGGGGCTCGGGCTTGCGGCACTCGGGCCGGGGCTCGCGCCCGGGTTCGTGCTGTCCTACGACATGGTGTTCACGCCGGATCCGGCGTTCACGCCGATGACGTTCGGGCTGACCGGGACGGTCCCGAGGCAGGTGCCGAGCGACGCGTTCGTGACGGCGCTGGCGACGGTGATCCCCTCCGACGCCGTGCAGAAGCTCGTCCTGCTCGCGATCTTCGTGATGGCGTGCATGTCGGCGGCGTCGCTGGTGCCGTCGCCGCGGCTGCTGCCGCGCCTGGCCGCCGGGGTCTGCTACGCCTGGAACCCGTTCGTCGCGGAGCGGCTGCTGCTCGGCCAGTGGGCGCTGCTGCTCGGGTACGCGGCGCTGCCGTGGGTGGTCGCATCGGCGGTGCGAACGTGCGAGCGTGGCGGGACGCGGCGGCTCGTCCGCGCGCTGGTCCTTGCGGCGATCGGCGGGTTCGCGGCGCTGGCCATGTCGGGGCTGGTGGCGCTGGTCGTCGCGCTGGCGTCGTCGCGGTCGCGCGGCGGCGAACGGGTCAACGGTGCGGAACGGCTTAAAGGCGCGGTGCGGGTCGTCGGGATCGTGGTCGTGTTGAGCCTGCCGTGGCTGGTGCCCGGGGCGCTGCGCCCGGCCGGCGTGCCGGGCGACGGCACGGCGGTCGACGTGTTCGCGGCCCGGGCGGACACCCCGTTCGGCGTCCTCGGCAGCCTGCTGACGCTCGGCGGCATCTGGAACGGCGAGACGGTGCCGCGCGGCTACGGGACGCCGGTCCTGGCCGGGTTCTGGCTGGCCGTGGTGCTCGGTTCCCTGTTCGCGTATTGGAAATGGTGCCGGGAGCCGGAGTGGCGGCGGGGCGCGGCCGTCGCCGCGGCAGTCGGCTTCGTCCTGGCGGCGCTCGGGGCTGTGGCGCCGCCGGTGCTGCGGGGCGCGGTCGGACTGTGGTCCGGGTTCGCGGTGCTGCGGGACGGCCAGCAGTACGTCGCGCCGCTCGCCGTCGTGGTCGCGGTGGGCCTCGGCGTCGCCGCCGACAAGGCGATCGGCGCGCGGTTCCCGATGATCGCGGTCGGTGCCGTCGCGGCGCCCGTCCTGCTGCTGCCGACGCTGGCATGGGGCGCGGCGGGCGACCTGCGCGCCGTCCGCTACCCGGCCGACTGGGCGCGCGCGCGGGAGATCATCAACAGCGACTCGGCGCCCGGGGACGTGCTCGTGCTGCCGTGGGCGCTCTACCGCAGCTACCCCTGGAACCACGGGCGGCGCGTCCTCGACCCGCTGCCCCGCTACCTGCACCGGCGCGTGGTGGTGAACGACGCGCTGATCGTCGGCCGGACGACCATCCCAGCCGAGGACCCGCGGGCGATCGCGCTGGCCCTGGCCGCCGCGCACCCCGACTCGGCCACGCTCCGTGATCGGGACGTCCGCTACGTCGTGGTCGACGCGGAGACCGCCAAGTACCGGCCCATCGGGGCGGTGCCCGTGCTCACCGGCCCTGACCTGGCCGTTTACCGCGTCGACGGGGCGAAAGCGGGGCACGAGGACCGGGTTCCGGCGGCGCCGGTGATCGTTGCCTGGATAGCGGCGAGTGCGGTGGTTTTCTGGTCATTCCTGATCCCAGGCACTACTCTGGGGCTTCCGTTACTCGGGAGTATCCGAAGACGCAGCCCCGACCGCCTCCCTCACCACAGTCGAAGGGCCCCCTGATGCGCATCGCCATCGCCGCACTCGTCGGCGTCCTGCTCGCCGCCGGCACCTCGTTCGGCGTCGTGCAGCTTGCGAATTCGTCCCAGAAGGACCCGGTCATCAAGCCGATGTACAACTACGGCGCCCCCTGACCAGCGTGACCTGATGGGGAACCGGCGTCCCGGTCCCGCCCTGCTCGAGGTCGTCGTGCCCGCCCGCAACGAGGCCGGCCGGCTGCCCGCCGGGCTGGACCTGCTGAGCGGCAGGCTGGCCGCGCTGCCCGCGCGCGCCGAGGTGATCGTGGTCGACAACGCCAGCACCGACGCGACGGCGCGGATCGTCCGGTCCTGGCGCGGTCCCGTCCCGGTACGGCTGCTGAGCTGCGAGCGGCCCGGCAAGGGCGCCGCGGTCCGCGCCGGCCTGCTCGCCACCCGCGCCCCCTACATCGGTTTCATGGACGCCGACATGGCCACCGACCTCGCCGCGCTGGACGACGCGCTCGCCCTGCTGCGCGAGGGCCGCACCGTGGTGGTCGGGTCGCGGCGGCACGAGGCCTCCGTCGTCGAGGGGTACGCGCTGCCGGTCCGCCGGCTCGGCGCGATCACCTTCAACCGGATCGTCCGCGACCTGGTCGGCGGCATCCAGGACACCCAGTGCGGGTTCAAGTTCTTCGCCGGGCCGCTCGGCCGCGCCGCGGCCCGCGACCTGCGCACCACCGGGTTCTCCTTCGACGTCGAGCTGCTCGCGCACTGCGTGCGGCGCGGCGCGCCGGTCACCGCCATCCCGGTCGTGTGGCGCGACCGGCCCGGGTCGACGTTCTCGGTGCGCCGGCACTCGCTGCAGTGCCTGATCGACCTCGCCCGGATCCGCGCCCGCGTCGCGGGCCCGCTGGTCCCCGCGCCGGCGTCCGAGCCCGTCCTCGGCCCGCTGCCGCGCCTGCCCGAGCGCGGCCTGCCCTCGCCGTCGAGCGCCGGCCAGGGATGAGCACGCCGTTGAGGCTGGCGGTCGTCAACTGGCGCGATCCCTGGCATCCCGCCGCCGGGGGCGCCGAGCGGTACGCGTGGGAGATCGCCCGCCGGACGGCGGAACGCGGCGCCCGCGTGCACTACGTGACGTCCCGGGCGCCGGGGCAGCCGCGCCGCGACCGGGTCGACGGCGTCGACTTCGTGCGGCTCGGCGGCCGGTTCACCGTGTACCCGCTCGTCCTGCTGTGGCTGCTCGGGCGGCGGTTCGGGCGCGGCGGCGGGTTCGACGCAGTGATCGACTGCCAGAACGGCATCCCGTTCTTCACGCCGTGGGCGCTGCCGCGCCGCGTCCCGGTGTTCTGCGTGATCCACCACGTGCACGACGCCCAGTTCGGCGTGCACTTCCCGCCGTGGCTAGCCTGGATCGGACGCGTGCTGGAAGGGCCCGTGAGCCGCTGGACGTACCGGAGGCACGCGTACGTGGCCGTGTCGCCGTCCACGCTGCACGCGGTGCGGGAACGCCTCGCCTGGACGGGGCCGGTGTACCTCGTCCCGAACGGCGGCGACGAACCGCCGGACGTCACCGGCGCCGTGGCCACCGGCCACCCGCAGCTGGCCTGCGTGACGCGGCTCGTCCCGCACAAGCGGCTCGGCCTGCTACTCGACCTGGTCCGCGTCCTCGCCGACCGGCACCCGGGGCTCCGGGTCCACATCATCGGGACGGGCCCGGAGTCGGACGCGCTCGCCGCCGGGATCGACGAGCGCGGCCTGCGGGGCGTCGCTGTCGCCCACGGCTACGTGACCGAGCACGTCAAGGCCGCCCTCGTCGCCACCGCCGACCTGCACTTGAGCACCTCGCAGGGCGAGGGCTGGGGGCTCAGCGTCATCGAGGCCGCCGCGCTCGGTGTCCCCTCGGTCGCCTACGACGTGGACGGGCTGCGCGACGCCGTCCGCGACGGCGTCACCGGCTGGCTCGTCGGCCCCGGCGACGAACCGGCCGAGGTGGTGGAACGCGCGCTCAAGGAGCTCGACGAGCCGGGCCGCCGTGACGAGGTCGCCGCCCGGTGCCGGGCGTGGGCGGCCGAGTTCGACTGGGCCCGGACCGCGGGCCGGATGGGCGAGCTGGTCGAGGCGGCCGTGCGGGCCGGGTCGTCGTCCACCGCCGATGACCGGGCACAGGTCGTGCACCGGTACGGTGACGTGCACCTGCGCGTGGTGGAGGGCCCGGTGCGCGACGAGCTGCTCGCCGGACCCGGCGAGGTCCGCGAGGTCCGCGAGGCGACCGCCGTGGAGCGGCTCCTCGGCCGGCCGCGTTCCACCGGCGAGGCCGCGCGCGGCGACCTCGGGTAGGCCGCGCTGGGCGACGTCGGCGAAGGGGCGGGAGCAGAAGGGGCGAGCATGGCAGTGGGAGAGGCGAGCCCGCCGCGCGCCGGCGGCTCCCTGCCACCGGCGAGCCCGCCCGCCTCCGGCCCGCGCCCCCCGGACGGCCCGGACGCCGCCGCCCGGCTGCGCGAGCGGCTGCGGGTCGCGGCGTGCTGCCTGGCGCTGACCGCGCTGGCGTTCGGCACCCGGCCCGGGCTGATCCTCGCCGACACCAAGATCGACATGGCGGTGAACCCGCTCGGGTTCCTCGGCCGCGCGCTGCACCTGTGGGACGCCGAGCAGTTCGGCCAGCTGCAGAACCAGGCGGTCGGCTACCTGTTCCCGATGGGCCCGTTCTACGCGCTCGGGCACGTCGTCGGGATGCCGCCGTGGATCACCCAGCGGTTCTGGACGTCGCTGCTGCTGTGCCTGGCGTTCGCCGGGACGTGGAAGCTCGCGAACCGGCTCGGGATCGGCGGGCCCGGGAGCCGGCTGATCGCCGCGATGGCGTACGCGCTGGCGCCGAACGCCCTGGCGACCCTCGGCCAGATCTCCTCGGAGTACATGCCGGTCGCGATGCTGCCGTGGATCGTGCTGCCGCTGGTCACCGCCGCGTCCGGCGAGGGCGGGCGGGTGCGCGCGGCGGCCCGGTCGGGGCTCGCGGTCGCCTGCTGCGGCGGCATCAACGCGACCGCCACCGTCGCGGTGCTGATCGTCCCGCTGGTGTACGTGGTCACGCGGCCGCGCGGGTCGCACCGGATCAGGCTGCTGGCATGGTGGTCGGCGGGCACCGGCGCGGCCATGGCGTGGTGGCTCGTCCCGCTGATGCTGACCGGGACCTACGGCTTCTCCTGGCTGACCTACACCGAGAAGGCCGCGACGACGACCGCGCCGACCGGCCTGATCAACATCTTCCGCGGCGCCGAGCGCTGGGTGAACTACCTGATCGTCGACGGGCAGGTCTGGTGGCCGGTCGGGCACGGCCTGTCGGTGAGCGCCCTGCCTGTCGTCTGCACCGGCCTGATCGCCGCGCTCGGCCTCGCCGGGCTGCTCGGCCGGCTGCTGCCCGAGCGGACCTTCCTGCTCCTCACGCTGCTGGCCGGGGTCGCGGTCATCACGATGGGGCACCTCAGCGACATCCCCGGCCCGTTCGCCGCGCAGGCCCGCGACCTGCTGGACGGCCCGCTCGCGCCGCTGCGCAACCTGCACAAGTTCGACGCGGTGGTCCGGCTGCCGCTCGCGCTCGGGCTCGCGCACCTGCTCGTCGTGGCCGTCCGCAGGAAGGACGCCGCGCGGGTGCGCGCCCCGGGCTTCGGCGGCGCGATGCGCGCCGTGCTGAGCGTGCCCGCCGTCGCGCTCGTCGCGCTGGCCGGGATCGGCGCGACGGCCGTGTCGAACGGGCTGACCGGGCCCGGCTCCTTCCCGGAGGTGCCGAAGTACTGGCGGGACGCCGCGTCGTGGATCAACGCGCGGGCCGGGCAGCAGGGCGTGCTGGCGCTGCCCGGCGCGCCGTTCGGCGAGTACGTGTGGGGCCGGCCGATGGACGACATCGTGCAGCCGCTGCTGACCGCCCGCTGGGGCGTCCGGCAGCTCGTCCCGGCCGGGTCGCCCGGCTACACGCGGGCGCTGGATGCGATCGATCTGCAGGTCCGCTCGGGCCAGGGTTCGCCGGGGCTGGCCGCGTTCCTGGGCCGGATGGGGGTGCGGTATCTGCTGGTCCGCAACGACCTGAGCCGCGAGGCGCTGCGCGGCGCCTGGCCCGCCCGGCTGCACCAGGCGCTCGCCGACTCGCCCGGCATCCGCCGCGCCGCCTCGTTCGGCGCGCCCGTCGGCGGCGACCTGGTCGACGATGCGGTGTCGGCCACCGACCAGAAGTACCCGGCGCTGGAGGTCTATGAGGTCTCCGGCGCCGACGACGTCGCGAACCTGTCGGACGCGTCCGGCGCCCTCCGCGTCTACGGCGGGCCGGAGTCGCTGCTGGCGATGGCCGACGACCGGGCGCTGCCGTCCGGGCCCGTCCTGCTCGACGACGATGCCCCCGACCTGCGCGGCGAACCCGTCGTGACCGACTCGCCCCGGCTGCTGAAACGCAACTACGGCGAGCTGCACCAGACGTCCCCGACGCTCACGCAGGCGCACAAGGGGCAGGCCACCGACGTCCTGGACAAGGGCTGGGAGCGGTACACCACCCACGTCACCTACGGCGGCGGGGTCCGCGACGTCACCGCGTCGACGTCGGCGGCGGCCGACGACGCCATCCCGCAGTCCCGCAAACCCGGCGCGGAACCGTACGCGGCGCTGGACGGCGACCCGTTCACCGCCTGGCGGACCGGCGGCTGGAACGGGCCCGTCGGGCAGTGGCTCCGGATCGACTTCGACAAACCCCGCGACGTCCGCAACCTGACCGCCGTGTTCGACCAGGACTCCACGCTCGGCCCCGCCGTCGCGCGGGTCGCCGTCCAGACCGAGCACGGCACCGTGGAGCAGGACGTCCAGCGGACCTCCGCCGCCCAGCCGCTCCGCGCCCCCGACGGGACGAGCCGCTGGGTGAAGCTGCGGATCACCGGGCTCGCGACGAAGCCGGCGGTGCCCGCGTTCGCCAGCGCCGGCGTGTCCGAGCTGGGCATCGGCGGCGTCCACCCGACCCGCACGTACACGCTGCCGGCGCCGTCCGGGGTGAAGGGCCAGGCCACGTACGTGCTGAGCCGGGCGCCCGGCGGCACGTCCGAGTGCATGCAGGGCAGCGCGCGGTGGGTGTGCTCGCCGTCGCTCGCGTCCGGCGACGAGGAGGGCGACGGCTTCGACCGCGCCTACACCTCCGCCGTGGGCGGCAAGACGCCGCTCACCGGGACCGCCGTCCTCACCGACCAGCAACTGATCGCCCGGTACACGGCCGTGGCCGGGCAGCCGCTCGTCACCGCCACGTCCGTCCAGTCCGACCACCCCGCCGACCAGGCGCGGTCGGCGTTCGACGGCGACCCGTCGACCACATGGATCGCCGCCGACAAGGACCGGGCGCCCGCGATCTCCGTCCAGTGGAAGGGCCGCAAGCGGCTGTCGAAGCTGACCCTGAACCGGCCGCCCGGCGCGTCCGGCCCGGTCCGGGTGCGGATCGAGGGGCAGAACGGCGAGTACCGCGAGGGCCTGTCGGACGGGCTGGGCCGGCTGTCGTTCGCGCCGATGACCACCGACCGGCTGACGGTCGCCTTCCCCAAGGACGACCAGGTCGGGCCGGTTCAGCTCACCGACCTGACCATCCCCGGCGTCCGGCCGCTGCCGGACGTGGCGGAGTCCCCGCTGACGCTCGCGTGCGGGTACGGGCCGAAGCTGCGCGTGAACGGGACGACCGTGCAGACCAAGGCCACCGGCACGTTCGGCGACCTGCTCGCCGGCCGGCCGCTGCGCTTCGCCGCCTGCCGCCAGGCGCCGCTGAAGGCCGGCCTGAACCACCTGACTTCGGTGCCGCTGGACGCCTACCGCATCGACACCGTCACCGCCGGCCCGCAGGCCGTCGCGAACGGTGCCGACGGTGCGGGCAGCGCGGACGAGCCGCAGCCGGTCAAGGTGCTGAACTGGGGATCCGGCTCCCGCAAGCTGGAGGTCGACGCCGCGAAGAACTCGTTCCTCACCGTGAACGAGAACTTCAACACCGGCTGGCGCGCCACCGCCGGCGGCACCGCGCTGCGCGCCGTCCGGCTCGACGGCTGGAAGCAGGGCTGGCTCGTTCCCGCCGGGACCAAGGGTGTCGTCCAGCTCACCTACACCCCGGACCGGTCGCAGCGGATCGCCGTCGTCGCCGGCCTCAACCTGCTGCTCGTCCTGCTGCTGGTCGCGGTCTGGCCGGCCCGGGAGCGGCGCGGGGCGGGGCCGTCCGGCGGCCGCGCCCTGGTCCCCGGGACGGGCTGGCCCGCCTGGGCCGCGATCGGCCTCGCCGCCGCGCTCGGCGGCTGGATCGCCGGGATCCCGGGCCTCGCCGTCACCGCCGCGGTGGCGGCCGGCTGCGGCTGGGCGCGGACGGGGCGGGCCTGGCCGCTGCGCGCCCTCGCCTCCCCGTGGACGGTCGTGATCGCGATGGTCGCCGGAGCGGGCTGCCTCGCCGCCGGGAACCGGTTCGGGCTGCTGGACAACCCGTCCAAGCCGGACGGACTGCTCGGCGACGTCGTTCCGCAGCTGCTCGGGCTGGTGATCGTCGGACGGGTCGCGGTGGAGCTGTGGCGGCCCCGGCCGCCCGGCGGGCCCGGCGGCGGATCCGCCGGGCGGATCGCGCTCAGCTGGGCCGCTCCCGGGCAGGGGCCCGCCGCGCCCGGGACCGCGCCCGCGCCGCAGGCACCGGGTCCGGAACCGTCCGGCCGGGGTCGTCGCGGTCGTCGGGGCCGCCGCGGGGACGGCGCCGGTAGAGCAGCGCCATCACCGGCTTCTCCACCAGGTAGTAGCTCGCCGTCGCCGCTGCGATGGACGCCGCCGCCAGCAGGGGCAGATCCGTCAGGACGTTCCCCTGGTACAGCCGGTCCGCCGCGTCGTACCAGGCCAGAAGAATGATCATCTGCCAGAGGAAGACGCCGTAGGAGATCCGGCCGAGGAACCGCATCACCGGGTTGCCGAACACGCCCTCGATCACCGGGTGCCCGGCCGGCGCGAACGCGATCGGCGCGACCAGCGCGACCGCGACGAGCCCGAACACGACCATGTGCAGGACGGACGTCCACAGGCGGTCCGGCGTCTGCAGGGTGTACGGGCCGGTCGCGGGCGTCGCGGCGATGACGTACAGCATCGCCGCCGCCGCCCAGCAGGCGCCCCAGGAGTCGGCGACGGCGCGGCACATCGCGGCGACCGGCCGCCGCTGGTCCAGCCGGGCCCACACCGTCACCACGGCCAGCGCCATGCCGATCGCGAACCACACGAAGAAGTGCGGCGGCCACAGGCCCATCTGCTTGTGCCGGTGCGGCACGAACATGAGGACGACATAGACGAACGAGAGCGCCCCGTACACGCCGATCGCGAGCAGCAGACGCTTCGCCCGCACGCCCGGGTCGTGCGTCGGGACCCGCTTGGCGTACCAGGCCAGCACCGGCGCGGTCAGCGGCAGCAGCGCGTACCAGCCGACCTCCGCCACCAGGCTCCACGTCTGCCCGATACGCGCCGGGCCGAGGCCGCCGCCCCACCACGGGTGCGGCAGGTACGTCTGCGTCAGCGTCAGCAGCGAACCCCACGTCAGCGGGTCCCCGATGTGCGCGCGCGCGGACGTGACCATGAAGACGACGATCAGCGCCCAGTACGCGGGCATGATCCGCAGCACCCGCTTGAGCAGGTACTCGCCGGTGCGCGGCGCGGCCCGCCCGGCCAGCACCGCCGCCGCCCACGGCCGGTAGAGCAGCAGGCCGGACAGCGTGAAGAAGATCGGCACGCCGACCTGGCCGCCGTTGAACAGCCAGCCGGAGCCGCCCTGCCGGGTCATCGCCCCCGATGCGCTCGCCACGTGGAAGGCCAGGACGGCCAGCGCCGCGAGCGCCCGGACGCCGTCCAGCGCGTCCTGGTGCCCGGAGATCGGCGGCGGAGCGGGCCCGGCCTGCGGCGGCGCCGGCCTCACGGGCTCTTCTTCCGCAGCACCAGCAGCAGATTCCAGGTCGCGATCTCCCGCAGGCCGGGGACGCGGACGATCACCGCCGCCCAGCGGGGCAGGTAGCGGGGCAGCGCCGCGACCACCTCGACGTCCGCGTTGCCGCGCGCCCACGCGAGCGCCGCCGCCACCGACACCGGGTGCAGGCTCTCGCCGTACCGGTTCCGCGGCGGGCGTCCGGTGCGCCGCTCGTACCGGCGGGCCGCCCGGTCACCGCCGAGGTAGTGCCATGGCGACGTCTCGTGCCCGCCCCACGGGGACAGCCAGTTCGTGAACGACAGGAACACCAGTCCGCCCGGACGCGTCACCCGGACCATCTCGCCCGCCATCCGCCACGGGTCGGGCACGTGCTCCAGGACGTTGGAGGAGAAGCAGACGTCGGCGGCGCCCGTCCGGTAGGGGAGGGCCAGCGCGCTGGCGACGAGCGTGTTCGGCGCCGAAGGGCCGAGCGCGGTCAGTTCCTTGATGTCGTGGTCGATGCCGGTGCAGCGCGCCCCGGCCGCCTCCAGCGCGCGCGCGAACTGGCCGAGTCCGGTCCCCACGTCGATGACGGTCGCGCCGTCCAGGCGGGCGTACGAGCCGAGTTGCGCGGCCGTGTCCCGCGCCATCAGCCCGTAGAAGTACTCCGGGTCGGTGCCCTCCCGGCGGAACGCGCCGAACAGCCGGAGGCACCGGCCGAACGTGGCGCGGTGGCCGGGCGCGGCGCGGCGGTCCTGCTCGGGCGCCGGGGCAGCGGCCGGTCGGTCCATGGCAACCTCACGGATCACGGGGAGTACAGGCGGAGCTTACCGGCCGCCGGTATGGGAAGATTCTTCAGATTCGCGCGGTGAGTGGCGGATGCTATTGGACGGGTGGTTTGGCAAGTCCTGTAGCCTGACCGCGCACGCCGGAATCCGGCCTCACGGCACGGGGAACGGACCGCAGTCCCGGAGGTGTTCATGCGGCGACCGGTGGTCGGCCTGATCCTGATCGGCCTGGGCGCCTTCTTTCTCGCGCTCGCGCCGCTGGTCCGGTTCTACGTGGCCGACCAGGTGGTGCAGGCGCCGCTGAACCACTACCAGGTCACCCGGCTGGAGTCGCCGAACAGCACCTACTTCGACCAGTCGGACCTGAAGCTGAAGAACGGCGTCACGCTGCGCGCCAACAACACCATCCGCGGCGACGTCCGGGCCAACGGCGGCAACAACAAGATCGCCGTCTGGGACTCCACCACCGACATCTACGACCAGGCCAAGCCCGACACCCCGGTGCAGATCCAGAAGTTCCGGATCGCGTTCGACCGCCGGACGGGCCTGCTCGTCAACTGCTGCGGCGCCAACGTCGAGGGTGACAGCACCGTCCGGATGTCGGGGTACGGGCTGCTGTTCCCGATCGGGAACGTGCAGAAGCGCGACTACCCGTTCTTCGACATGACCACCAAGCAGCAGGCGCCGATGCAGTTCGGCGCCGTCGAGCGGGTGCGCGGCCTCGCGACCTACCGGTTCACCCAGCACATCCCGCTGACCAAGACGGCCTCGCTCGACACCAAGATGCCGGCGGACATGCTCGGGCTGCCCGCCGACAAGGGCGCCCAGAAGGCCGACCGCTACACCGAGGCCTACAACACCATGTGGGTGGACCCGCGCACCGGCGTGCCGGTCAAGCAGCGGGAGAACATCCGCAGCTGGGTGCAGACGCCCGACGGCAAGGGCAAGATGCTCGTCGCGCAGGCCGACCTGATCACCCTCGACAAGGACCAGCGGGACCTGGTCAAGATGTCGGACAAGACGGCGCTGCAGATCGACCTCGTGCGCAGCTACGTGCCGGCGGGCACGGTGTTCGCCGGGCTGGTGCTGCTGCTCGCCGGCGGCCTGCTCGGGCTGGCGCGCGACCGGACGCCGCCGCCGGTCGAGGCGCCGCGGCGCGCCGACGGCAAGTTCGGCGACGCGGGCCCGCCCCAGCCCCTCGCCGCCTCGGCGGCCCCCGGCGCACCCGGCGCACCCGGCGCACCCGGCGGCCCCGAAACACCCGGCGGCCCAGGCGCGCCCGCGGCCCCCGGTGCGTCCGGTGAGGGCGCGGCCGCCTCTCCCGCCGCGCCGCCCGGGTCGTTCGCGGCGCGTGCCGCGGCCCCGCCCGGGTCGTTCGCGGACGGCGGCGCGGCCCCCGCGGCCAAGCCGGACGGTGCCGCACCGGCGCCCGCCCAGGGCGGCAAGCCGCAGGCACGGCGGGCGCCGTCCGACGGCCGCCAGCGCCGGCTGCCGTCGCGCCGCCGCTGACCCCTCACGTCCACCACCGGGCCCCGCGGGCCGCACCGGCCGCGGGGCCTTCGCGTGTCCCGGCCGCATGTTGATACGTGTTCTAGGGGCGTCTGCAACGTTCGGACCACCTGTTCTGCGTGCCCAGGAGATTTCCTCAACTAGAACCTGTTGCAGTTTTGGGCGGACGCGCCTAGGGTCGAGACCGTGCGGACACGAGTCACCGAACAATTCGGCATCGAGTACCCGATCTTTGCGTTCAGTCACTGCCGCGACGTCGTCGCGGCGGTGAGCCGCGCCGGCGGCATGGGCGTCCTCGGCGCCCTGTACTTCACCCCCGAGGAGCTCGAGCTCGAGCTCAAGTGGATCGACGAGCACGTCGGCGGCAAGCCGTACGGCGTGGACGTGGTGATGCCCGCCAAGTACGAGGGCGCCGACCTCGGCGACGCCGAGGAACTGGTCGGCAAGCTCCAGGGCATGATCCCGGCCGAGCACCGTCAGTTCCTGGAGAACCTGCTCCAGGAGCACGGCGTCGAGGCGTCCACCGAGAGCGCGAGCAAGGTGCTGCTCGGCTGGACCGACCAGACGGCCCGGCCGCAGGTCGAGATCGCCCTCAAGCACCCGATCGCGCTGCTGGCGAGCGCCCTCGGCCCGCCCCCGGCCGACGTCGCCGAGCTGGCCCACCAGCACGGCGTGAAGGTCGGCGGCCTGGCCTCCAACGCGCGGCACGCCCGCAAGCAGGTCGAGGCCGGCGTGGACATCATCATCGCGCAGGGCACCGAGGCCGGCGGCCACACCGGCGACGTGTCCACGATGGTGCTGATCCCCGAGGTCGTGGACGCGGTCGGCGAGGACACCATCGTCCTCGCGGCGGGCGGCATCGGCCGCGGCCGGCAGATGGCGGCCGGGCTCGCGCTCGGCGCCGACGGCGTCTGGACCGGGTCGATCTGGCTGACCGTCGACGAGGCGGACACCCCCGAGCGGGCGCTGCCGAAGCTGCTCGCGGCCACCTCCCGCGACACGGTCCGGTCCCGGGCCTGGACGGGCAAGCCCGCGCGGTTCCTCAAGACCGCGTGGACCGAGGCGTGGGAGAGCGAGAAGTCGCCCGGCTACCTGCCGATGCCGATGCAGTTCATGCTGATCGCCGACGCGCTGCCGCGGATCGCCCGGTCCGGCGACGGCGAGCTGGTCACCTTCCCGGTCGGCCAGATCGTCGGCTCGATGAACCAGGTGAAGCCGGCCGCCCAGGTCGTCTACGACCTGATCGAGGAGTACGTCGAGTCGATCGAGCGGCTCAACACGATCACCGAAGGCTGACCCCCACCAGGGCAGGGACGGCGGCCGGGGCGCATCGCGCGCCCCGGCCGCCGCCGCGTCGGCGGGTACTCGATGGCGTCGACGCGCAGCGCGCCGGTGAACCGCTCCGGCCCGATCCAGGATCGCCGAAAAAGATGATCAAAGCGGTAAAATTCGAGATTCTTCCACGCGTCCGTGCCGGGCCCTGTTAGCTTCTGCCCTTTCAAGATCAATTTCGGCAGGCGAAGGAGCAGGGTGAAGACACGCAGGAAACTGGTCGTCACGGGAGCGGCGGTCGCGCTGGGCGCGGCGGCGGTCACGGCCGGGATCACCACCGCGACGGGGTCGGGCGAGAAGCACGCGGCGTCCTCGGTCGCGGCGGCCGAGGGGACGGTGTGGCCCATCGTCCAGAGCACCCCCACGGCGGACAAGAGCAACGCCCTCGGCAGTCTCGCCACGGCCCCGGACGGCACCATGTGGGCCGCCGGCGGCCAGTACGGCTCCTCGGATTCCAAGCCGATCCTCCAGCGGCTGACCGGCGACACCTGGACCGACGTGGCGCTGCCCGCGGCCGCGAGCCCGTACTACTTCAACGCCGTCGCGGCGACGTCGGCGTCGAATCTGTGGGTGGCCGGCCAGCTGAACACCTCGGGCGACACCAACGCCGTGCTGCACTGGAACGGCAAGACCTGGAGCACGGCCAAGTTCCCGTACAGCTTCACGCCGAGGGAGATCGCCACCGCCGGCGCCGGCAGCACGTGGGTGGTCGGCTTCTCGGAGGCCAAGCACTGGGACGGAACGGCTTGGGCCGACACCCCGATCGGGGTCAAGCCCTACGCCATCACCGCCGTCTCGCCCACCAGCGCGTGGGTGGTCGGCTGGGCGGGCGAGGGCAAGCCCGCCACCGCCCACTGGAATGGCAAGTCCTGGACCACCATCCCGTTCCCGGACGTCGCGGGGACCGTCCAGGGCGAGATCGCATCGGCGCTGAGCGACGTGTACGCCGCCTCCGACAACGACGTCTGGGCGGTCGGTACGGCCCGGGTCGCGGACGCGGCGGGCAAGGCCTCCTCCCGGGCGATGCTGGCGCACTGGAATGGCACCAAGTGGACGAACGTCCTCGGCGCCGCCGGCACTTCCATGGGCAAGATCGCCTCCGACGGCGCCGGCGGCATCTGGGTCACGTCCGGCAGCACCCTGCGCCACCGCACCAAGGCGGGCGTCTGGTCCAACGAGACGCTCGCCGCGCCCGCGGGGACCACGGTCAGGGCGTCCGCACTGGCCCTCCGCCCGGGGACCACGACCATGTGGGCTGTCGGGCAGACCTCCACCACGGCGACGAAGGGGGCCGACCTGGCGCACTGGCGCCGCAAGTAACGGTGCGGCGAGTGAGGCTGAAGTAGCGAGACCGGCGCCCGTCCCGGAAAGGGACGGGCGCCGGCCCGCCGGAGATCGTTCGGCGGGCGTCGAAACGACCGCGTCCTACGCTGCGGCTCATGGAGACCGCAGCCGCCGAGCAGGCCGCTCACATCGCGATCGAGCCCAGCATCCTGTACTTCGGCACGCCGGTGGTGCTGCTGTCGACGGAGAACGAGGACGGGACCCCCAACCTCGCGCCGATGTCGTCGGCGTGGGCGCTCGGCCGCAGCGTCGTGCTGGGGCTGGGCGCGCAGGGGCAGACCGCCCGCAACCTGACGGCGCGCCCCGGGCTGGTGATCAACGTGCCCGGTCCGGAGCAGTGGCGGGCCGTGGAGCGGCTGGCGCCGCTGACGGGCCGCGACCCGGTGCCCGCCGCGAAGGCGGACCGCTTCCGGTTCGAGCCGGACAAGTTCACCGCGTCCGGCCTGCGGCCCAGGGCGTCGGAGACGGTCGGGCCGCCCCGCGTCGCCGAGTGCCCGCTGCAGCTGGAGGCCCACGCCGTGCGGGTGGAGCCGGGCGCCGCCAGCGGCTTCGTCATCGCCGAGGCCGAGGTGCTGCGGGTGCACGCCGATCCGCGCATCGTCGTCCCTGGCACGCAGCACGTGGACCCGGCCGAGTGGAGCCCGCTCATCTACAACTTCCGGCACTACTTCGGCCTCGGCCCGGAGCTCGGCCACAGCTTCCGCACCGAGACCCCGCCCGTCCCGTAGCGCGGCCTCACGCGCAGTTCAGCCGGTAGAGCAGCACGACCACCGGACGACGGCGGCGACCGCAGAGACGATCTACACGGGCGCCGGCGGCGTCGTGTAGAACCGGCAGCGGTCGGTGCCCGCCATCGGCGCCTGTGCTGGACGCTATTCGCCCTGGTCGGCGATCCGGTCGACGTGGTCGACCGTGATCAGCTGGTCCTGCACCAGGTACATGACGCGATAGGGCCCGGCCCGGAGGCGGTGGTACTCACCCCGGACGAAGGCATCAGGGGGATGGGGGTCGTCCGCCAGCAGGTCGATGGCGGCCAGCAGCCGGCGCATGCCGTCCTGGTCGCGCATGAACCGTGCCGCGGACCTCTTGGCCGCAGGCGACCATTCGATCTTCACTCGGCTTCACCGAGAAGGAAGCGCGTGACCTCCTCGTGGGACATCGCTCCCGGCCGGCCCGCCGCCTCCCATTCTTCGAACTCCGCGTACATCGCTTCGGCGTCGGCCTCTTCGATGTCATCGGCCGACGCGCGGCGTTCGAGCGCTTTCATCCGCCTGAGGTCGCGCAGGGGGACCACGGCTGCGGCTTCGCCGCCCAGATGAATGACTTCGTACGGCTCGGTCGTCGCCTCCGCCGGAGTGGGCTCGATCGGTTCTGCGCTCATGGTTCCGGAGCCTACAGCGCCGGAGCGACAGGGCACCGGCGCTGCTCGGACGACGTCGCTTTCGCGAGGGAAGTTCTATTTGCCGTGGTAGATGGGGTCGCGCTTCTCCTTGAAGGCCTTCGAGCCCTCCTTGGCGTCCTCGGTGGTGAAGACGGGCCAGCCGATCTCGTCGGAGACCTTGAGCGCCTCCTCCTCGGGGAGGTGCTCGGTCTCGCGGACGGCGCGGAGGATCGCCTGGACGGACAGCGGGGCGCAGGCGGCGATCCGGTCGGCCATCTCGCGGGCGGCGGCGAGGGCCTGGCCGTCCGGGACGACCTTGTTGATGAGGCCCATCGCGAGGGCCTCCTGCGGGGTGACCTCGCGGGCGGTGAGGAGGATGTCGAGGGCGGCGGCGGTGCCGATCTGGCGGGGGAGGCGGACGGCGGAGCCGCCCATGGGGAACAGGCCGCGCTTGGCCTCGAAGAGGCCGAGGGTGGCGCCCTCTGCGACGACGCGCAGGTCGGTGCCGGCGAGGAGCTCGGTGCCGCCGGCGACGGCGTAGCCCTCGATGGCGCAGATGAGCGGCTTGGTCGGGCGGCCGTCGCGCAGCAGGCCCTTCCAGTGGTAGTCGGTGATCTGCGCGGCGCGCTCCGCGACGCGGGGGTCGGACGGCGGCTGCGACATCGCCTTCAGGTCGGCGCCCGCGCAGAAGGTGCCGTCGGCTCCGGTGAGGATGCCGGCGCGGACCTCGGGGGTGTCGGACATGTAGGCCCAGGCGTCGGCGAGGCCGACGAGCATGGCCGTGCTGAGCGCGTTGCGCGCCTCGGGGCGGTTCATCGTGACGATGACGACGTGGCCGTCCCGCTCGACGGTGCAGTGCTCGGTGCTGATCGGCAGCAGCTCGGCCATGGACATCCTCCTGCGATGGGCAAAACAAGAACAGATTCTAGTTAAGGCGATGCGCTACCGGTAGGGGTTGCCCTGCAAAACGAGAACGTGATCTACTTTGGTCGCCGGGCGCCGCCGGCAGGCGGTGCTCACCGTGATCACTCAAGGGAGATCCGATGGGGTCGTTGGGCTTTTGGCGGTTGGCGCAGGCCGATCCCGAGTGGGTCGCCGCCGTCGATCCGGACGGCACGCAGTACTCCGCGGGCGACCTGCTCGCCCGCGCGAACCGGCTCGTCCACGGGCTCCGCGAGCTCGGCCTCAAGGACGGCGACGGCATCTGCGGGCTCGTCCCGAACGGGGTCGAGGGGCTCGTCCTCTACCTGGCGGCGCTCCAGGCGGGCTGGTACTACACGCCGATCAACTGGCATCTGACCGGCCCGGAGATCGGCTACATCGTCGCCGACAGCGAGGCCAAGGCGTTCTTCGTGCACGAGCGGTACGCCGCCGAGGGCGTGAAGGCCGCCGACGAGGCGGGGCTCGAGGCGTCCCGCCGGTTCGGGTGGGGGAAGGTCGAGGGCTTCCGGCCCTACGCCGAGCTCGTCGACGGGCAGCCGGACACGCTGCCGGACAACCGCAGCGCCGGCGCGACGATGCACTACACGTCCGGGACGACCGGGCGGCCGAAGGGCGTCAAGCGCGCGCTGAACGGGCTCGACCCCGACGACAGCGCAGAGCTGATGACGTTCCTGCTCGGCCTGTTCGGGATGACGCCGGGCAAGCCGGCGACCGGTGAGCACCAGGCGCACCTGATCACCTCGCCGAACTACCACACCGCCGTCACCCAGTTCGGCGGGACGGCGCTGCAGATGGGCCACACCCTCGTCTACATGGACAAGTGGGAGGCCGAGGAGACGCTGAAGCTGATCCAGGAGCACCGGATCAGCAACACCCACATGGTCCCGACGCACTTCAAGCGGCTGCTCGGGCTGCCGGAGGAGGTGCGGGGCAAGTACGACGTGTCGTCGATGAAGTGGGCGATCCACGCGGCGGCGCCGTGCCCCGTCCCGATCAAGCAGCAGATGCTCGACTGGTGGGGCGACTGCATCTGGGAGTACTACGCGGCCACCGAGGGCGGCGGCACGATCGCCAGCCCGCAGGACTGGCGCGCGCACCCCGGCACCGTCGGCAACGCGTGGGCGATCAGCGAGCTGCTCATCGTCGACGACGACGGCAACGAGGTCCCGACCGGGCAGCACGGCACCATCTACATGAAGATGGCCGGCGTCCAGTTCGAGTACAAGGGCGACAAGGAGAAGACGGAGAAGAACCGGCTCCGCGACTTCTTCACGGTCGGCGACATCGGCTACCTGACCGAGGACGGGTTCCTGTTCCTGTCCGACCGCAAGGCCGACATGATCATCTCGGGCGGGGCGAACATCTACCCGGCCGAGATCGAGAACGAGATCACCCTGCACCCCAAGGTCGCGGACGTCGCCGTGTTCGGCATCCCCGACGACGAGTGGGGCGAGCAGATCAAGGCCGTCGTCGAGCCCGCCGAGGGCACCGAGCCCGGGCCGGAGCTGGCCGCGGAGATCCTGGCGTCCCTCGAGGGGCGGCTGGCGAAGATGAAGTGGCCGAAGAGCATCGACTTCATCGAGACCATGCCGCGCGAGCCCAACGGCAAGCTGCTCAAGCGCAAGCTGCGGGACCCGTACTGGAAGGACCGCGACAGTGCCATCTGACACCACGGACATCAACCACGTCGTCGAGTTCCCCGGCGGCTACACCCGCTCGGTCGGCCCGGTGATCGGGCGGTTCCTGAGCGAGCTGCGCGACGGCCGGATGGTCGGCGTCCGCACGGCCGCCGGCCGGGTGCTCGTCCCGCCGTCGGAGCACGACCCGGAGACCGGTGAGGACGTCACCGGCGAGTTCGTCGAGGTCGGCCCCGGCGGGACCGTCACGACCTGGTCGTGGGTGCCGAACCCGGCCAAGGAGCACCCGTTCGACCGGCCGTTCGCGTGGGCGCTGGTCCGCCCCGACGGCGCCGACACGGCGCTGCTGCACGCCCTCGACATGGGCGTCTTCGACACGGGCGCCAAGCCGCCGAAGACGCTGAAGACCGGGATGCGGGTGCGGCCGAAGTACCGCGCGGAGCGCACCGGGACGATCGGCGACATCGAGTGCTTCCTGCCCGAGGTCACGATGATCAACGCGCAGGCGAGCCTGGAGTTCCGGCTGAAGGGCGGGCAGGCGCTCGGCCGGTTCCTCGACGGCATCGCCGAGGGCCGCATCATCGGGCAGCGCTGCCCCGTGTGCGACAAGGTCATCGTCCCGATGAAGGGGTTCTGCACGCGCGACGGCGTGCCGACGACCGAGGAGGTGGAGCTGCCCGACACCGGCACCGTCACCACCTTCGCGGTCAACAACATCCCCGACCCGCGCGCGCCCGAGGTGCCGTTCGTGTCCGGCTACGTCCTGCTGGACGGCGCGGGCCTGACGATGCTGACGCTCATCGCGGGCGTCCCGGCCGACCAGGTCCGGATGGGCATGCGGGTGAAGGCGGCGTGGCGGCCCCGCGAGGAGTGGGACCGGTCGATGGCCAACATCAAGTGGTTCGAGCCGATCGACGAGCCCGACGTCCCCTTCGAAGAGATCAAGGACTTCATGTAATGCGTGATGTCGCAGTCGTCGCGTTCGCACAGAGTCACCACAGCGCCGAGGACCAGGGGCTCGCGGAGACCGAGATGGTCCTGCCGGTGATCACCGAGATCAAGGAGCGGACGGGCCTGTCGCGCTTCGGGTTCACCTGCTCGGGCTCGTGCGACTACCTGCAGGGCGCGCCGTTCGCGTTCGTGTCCGCCCTCGACACCCTCGGCGCGTGGCCGCCGATCTCCGAGAGCCACGTCGAGATGGACGGCGCGTGGGCGCTGTACGAGGCGTGGGTGAAGCTCCAGATCGGCGCGATCGACACCGCGCTGGTGTACGGGTTCGGCAAGTCGTCCCAGGGCGACGTGCGCGCGATCATGACCCAGCAGCTCGACCCGTACCACCTGGCGCCGCTCGGCGTCGACCAGGTGTCGATGGCCGCGATGCAGGCCCGGGCGTACATGGACAAGGCGGGCGCGAAGGAGGACGACCTGCGCGCCGTCGCGGCGCGGTCCCGGGCGTCCGGCCGCGACAACCCGTTCGCGCTGCACCTGCCGGACCCCGACGGCGACGACTACGACGTCGCGCCGCTGCACGGCTACGACGTCGCGCCCGTCACCGACGGCGCGGCGGCGATCGTCCTCGCGGCCGGCGACAAGGCGCGCGAGCTGTGCGAGCGGCCCGCGTGGATCACCGGCATCGACCACCGGACCGAGCCGCACGCCCTCGGCGTGCGCGACCTGACCCGCTCGGAGTCCGCCCGCCTCGCGGGCGAGAGGGCCGGCGCGGCCGGCGTCGAGGTCGCGGAGCTGCACGCCCAGTTCAGCCACGAGGAGCTGATCCTGCGCGAGGCGCTCGGCCTCGGCGACGGCGTGACGGTCAACCCGTCCGGCGGCGCCCTGTCGGCGAACCCGGTGATGGCGGCGGGCCTCATCCGCATCGGCGAGGCCGCGTCCCGCATCCACGACGGGACGGCGTCCCGGGCGCTCGGACACGCCGCGTCCGGCCCCTGCCTGCAGCAGAACCTCGTCTGCGTGATGTCGGGAGAGAAGAACCATGGCTAACCCCTGTGCGGTCATCGGCATCGGGCAGACCCAGTACCGGACCAAGCGGCTGGACGTGTCGATGGCGGGCCTGCTGCGCGAGGCGGCCCGCCGCGCCCTCGACGACGCCGGGCTGACCTGGAAGGACATCGACGCCGTCGTGGTCGGCAAGGCGCCCGACCTGTTCGAGGGCGTGGTGATGCCGGAGGTCTTCCTGGCGGACGCGATCGGCGCGACGGGCAAGCCGCTGATGCGGGTGCACACCGCCGGGTCCGTCGGCGGGTCCACCGCGATCGTCGCGGCGAACCTGATCCAGTCCGGCGTGCACGAGCGGGTCCTCACGATCGCGTGGGAGAAGCAGTCGGAGTCGAACGCGACGTGGGCGCTGACGGTGAACGGGCCGTTCACGACGTCCCTGGTCGTCGGGGCCGGCGGCTACTTCGCGCCGCACATCCGCGCGTACATGGCGCGGTCCGGCGCGCCCGACCACATCGGCACGCTCGTCGCGGTGAAGGACCGGCAGAACGCGCTGCGCAACCCGTACGCGCACCTGAAGATCCCCGGCATCTCCCGCGAGATGGTCGAGTCGACGCCGATGCTGTGGGAGCCGATCCGCTACCTGGAGACGTGCCCGTCGTCCGACGGCGCCTGCGCGATGGTGCTGGCCTCGGAGGACGCGGCGAAGAAGGCGCCGGGCAAGCCGGCGTGGGTGCACGGGACGGCGATGCGGTCGGAGCCGATGCAGTTCGCGGGCCGCGACAGCGTCTCCCCGCAGGGCGGCAAGGACGCGGCGGCGGACGTGTACCGGCAGGCCGGCATCACCGACCCGCGCCGGGAGCTGGACTGCGCCGAGGTGTACGTGCCGTTCTCCTGGTATGAGCCGATGTGGCTGGAGAACCTCGGGTTCTGCGGCGACAACGAGGGCTGGAAGCTCACCGAGTCCGGCGCGACGGCGTTCGACGGGGACATCCCGTGGAACCCGTCGGGCGGGGTGCTGTCGTCCAACCCGATCGGCGCGTCCGGGATGATCCGGTTCGCGGAGGCGGCGCTGCAGGTCCGCGGGCAGGCGGGCGACCACCAGGTGGACGGGGCGCGGCGCGCGCTCGGCCACGCCTACGGCGGCGGCGCCCAGTTCTTCGCGGTGTGGGTCGTCGGCAGCGACAAGCCGTAGATCCTCGCGTTTCCCAGCTCCCCTGTTCCCCGTTTTCTAGGCGCGACTACCCCTCCGGAGGACGTCCGATGGAGTACAACCACGCTGACCTGTTCGAAGGAGTCGCGGACGCGATCGGGGACCGGGTCGCGCTGGTCTGCGGCGACCGGCGGCTCACCTACGCCGAGCTGGACGAGCACGCCAACCGGCTCGCGCACCATCTGGAGTCGGCGGGCGTGCGGCCCGGGCAGCACGTCGCGATGCAGCTGTACAACGGCGTCGAGTACGCCGCGGCGCTGCTGGCGGCGCTGAAGATCCGGGCCGTGCCGATCAACGTGAACTACCGGTACGTGGAGAACGAGCTCCTGTACGTCTACAAGGACTCCGACAGCGTCGCGCTGCTGTACGACGTGGAGTTCGAGGACCGGGTCGCCGCGACGGTCCCGGAGGCGCCGGAGCTGCGGCACCTGATCGCCGTGGGGGGCGCGCCGTCGATCGACGGCGCCGTCCCCTACGACGAGGCGCTGGCGGCGCAGCCGGGGACGCGCGGGTTCCCGGCCCGCTCGGCCGACGACACCTACATCATCTACACGGGCGGGACCACGGGGATGCCGAAGGGCGTCATGTGGTCGACCGAGCAGATGCTGCTGGCGTTCTGGAACCCGACGTTCCCGCGTCCGGGCAAGCCGGAGGACGTCGTCGCGATGGCCGCGGGCGGCGGTCCGATGATCATGATGCCGATCGCGCCGCTGATGCACGGCGCCGCGCAGATGGCCACGTGGATCGCCTGGTTCATGGGCGCCACGCTCGTCTACGCGCGCAAGTTCGAGGCGGCGGAGATCTGGCGGACGATCGAGCGGGAGAAGGTCAACTCGCTGACGATCACCGGCGACGCGATGGCGATCCCGATGGCCGAGGAGCTGGGGCGCGGCGGGTACGACACCTCGTCGCTGCTGGCGTTCGTGTCGACGGGCGCGATCCTGACCGGGACGGTCCGCGACCGGATCCAGAAGCTGCTGCCGAACACGATGATCCTGGACCGGTTCGGGTCGACGGAGTCGGGTTCGACGGCGGAGGCGACGGCGGGCTCCACGCCGGAGAAGGGCCTGAAGTTCGCGCCGGACGTGGAGAACGTGACGGTGCTGGACGACGCGCTCCAGCCGGTGAAGCCGGGTTCCGGGGTGATCGGGCAGGTCGCGCGCACCGGCTATATCGCGCACGGCTACTACAACGACCCGGAGAAGACGGCCCGGACGTTCCCGGTCGTCGACGGGACGCGCTGGCTGCTCACCGGCGACATCGCGACCGTCGAGGAGGACGGGACGATCGCCGTCTACGGGCGGGGGTCGCAGGCCATCAACACCGGCGGGGAGAAGGTGTTCCCGGAGGAGGTCGAGGCCGTCCTCAAGGGGCATCCGGGCGTGTACGACGCGGTGGTGACGAGCGTTCCGGACGAGCGGTGGGGCAACCGGGTCGCGGCGGTGATCCAGCCGTCGGGCGAGCGGCCTTCGGCCGAGGAGCTGGACGCGCACTGCCGGCGGGAGCTGTCGGGGTACAAGGTGCCGCGGGTGTACGCGTTCGTCCCGGAGATGAAGCGGTCCCCGGCGGGGAAGGCGGACTACCGGTGGGCGAAGCAGGTCGCCGGGGAGGCCGACGAGGGCTGAGCAGGACCGGCGGGCGAGCCGGTCTTGCGGGCGAAGGGGCCGGATAGGGGGCGGCCCCGAACCTTCGTGGGATCCGGGGCCAGGAGCGGACCGCTTGTTTAGTGGTCCTAACAAAAGCCAGTTTAGTGGCGATCCGTTCCGCCCCGTCCCGCGGCCGGTGTCTCGTGCGACACAGCCGGGCCGCCCCCCGGCTGTGCCGGTTCCTGCCGCGGCGCGGATGTCGGTTCCCGTCGCGGCGCGTGTGTCGGTTCCGGCCGCGGCGCACTAGACTGAGCCTCTCTATTTCAGAGAAAAGAACGAGGGGTGGGGCGTGGCGATCCCGGACCGCGAGCGGATGATGGCGGAACTGCAGGCGGGGATGCAGCGCTCCACGATGTTCACCGTGCTGCTGCACCACGCGACCGCGAGCAAGGCGGGGATGAACGTCACCGACGCGCAGTGCGTCAACGCGCTCACCCTGGACGGCCCGCAGACCCCCGGCCGGCTCGCCGAGCTGATGGGCATCACCACCGGCGGCGCCATCACCGCCGTGATCGACCGGCTGGAGAAGGCCGGCTACGTCAAGCGCACCCGCGACCCCGACGACCGCCGCCGCGTGATCGTCGAGCTCGTCCCGGAGAACGTCGCCCGGTTCGGCGAGTACTTCGAGCCCATCGCCCGCGTCTTCCGCGAGCGCCTCGCGACCTACAGCGACGAGCAGATCGCCGTCCTCCTCGACTGGATCGGCGCCAACAACGCCGCGATGCCCGGCGTGATCGAGCAGGTCCGCAACCTGCCCTGACCGGCTAGACCGCGGTGAGGCGGCCGCGCAGCAGGTCCATCAGGGTGGCGTGGACGTCGGCGAAGGAGCGGTCCGGGTCGAGCGCGCGCCAGTCGAGCGCGACGGTCAGCACCATGCCGAACACCGCGGACGCGGCGGTGCCGGTGTCGAGGTCCGCGCGCAGGTCGCCGGCCTCGACCGCGCCGCGCAGCACGTCCGCGACGACCCCGATGGCGCGCTCCCGGATGAGCCGGGCGGTGTGCTGCCAGTCGCCGCCCGACCGCCACGTCTCGGCGATCAGCAGCCGCGCGAACGACTCGTGCTCGCCGATGAACGCCAGCTCCGCGCTGACCACCGCCTCCAGCGCGTCCAGCGGCGGGCGGCCGGACGCGGCGTCGCGCAGCGCGCCCGCGAGCCGGTCGACCCCGTACTCCAGCAGCGCCGAGAACAGCGCCGCCTTGCTGCCGAAGTTGTAGTAGACGGTGCCCTTGGCGACGCCGGCCCGGTCGGCGATCTGGTCGACGGTGGTGGCGGCGAGCCCGCTCTCGGCGATCAGCTCGATCGCCGCGGTGAACAGCTTCTCCCGGGTCGCGCTGCGCGCCACGTCCCTGCCTCCCACGATCGGGCCTTCTAGAGCTTCAGCGCCGGGTGCAGGCGTTTCATCGTCCACACCCGGTTGTGCCGGACGGCCAGGGCGGTGAGCGCGAGCCCGCCGGCCAGGAACGCGACCAGCACCGCACAACCCTGCCATACCGGGGTCAGGTCGCCGCCACCGATCAGGTGCCGGACGGCGTCCACGACCCACGGCATCGGCAGCCACGGACGGATCGCCTGGAAGAAGCCGGGGCTCGTCTCGATCGGGTAGGTGCCGGCGGCGGAGGTGAGCTGCAGCATCAGCAGCGCGAGCGCGATGATCCGGCCGATCGGCCCGAACCGGGCGTTCACCCACTGGATCACGGCGAGGAACGCGGCGGACGCCAGCATCAGGAACGCGGTGAGCCCGGCCCAGTGCTCGGCGCGCAGCCCGAGTGCGACGTGCAGGACGGCCAGCACGACGCCGGCCTGCGCGGCGCCGACCGCGGCGGCGGGCAGCCACCCGGCGAGCGCGACGCGGCGGCCGGGCGCGGTGCCCGCGAGCGCGCGCGGGTTCAGCGGCCGCAGCAGCATGTAGATGATCATCCCGCCGACCCACAGCGACAGCGGCACGAAGAACGGCGCGAAGCCGGTGCCGTAGTTCGGCGCCTTGTTGTCCGTCGAGGACGCCAGCCGGACGGGGTTGCTCATCATGTCGTCGCGGGCGTTGCGCTCACCGTCGCTGTAGGACGGGATCTGCGCGACGCCGTCGTTCAGGCCGCTCGCGAGCCGCTGGTTGCCGTCGGAGATCTGCGCGAGGGCGGTCTCCAGCGTGACCGCGCCGCCGGACAGCCGCCCGAGCCCGGTCTCCAGCTGCCCAGCGCCGCCCGACAGGGTGCCGAGACCGCTCGTGAGCTGCGACGATCCGGACAGCAGCTGCCCGGCGCCCGCGTTGACCTGCTTGGTCCCGGCGTTGAGGCGGTCGACGTCGCGGCGCGCGTTCTCGACCTTCGCGGCGAGTGTCGGCGCGTCCTTGGCGAGTTCGCGCGCGGCGGTCCCGACCGTCCGGGCGTCGGCGGCGACCTTGCGCAGGTCGCCGGTGTGGTCGCGGATGTAGCCGTCCACCTGCCGGGCGACGGTGACGACCTGCGCGGCGGCCCGGGTCAGGTCCTGCCGGACGTTCGCCGGGACCTCGGGGTGCGCGGCGAGGTAGGTCTTCAGCTCGGCCTGCGCGTTCTCGGCCTGCTTCACGGCGGCGCCGGTCTGCCGGGGCAGCCGCCCGGCGCCGTCGGCGAGGACGTCCGCGCCCTGCGCGACGAGCAGCGCCGCCTGCTTGATCTCCGGTGCGCGGTCGCGCAGCAGCGGGACGAGGGTGTCGCCCGCCTTGTCGACGGTGGTGGTCAGCTGCTGCATCCCGGCCGCGACCTGCCCGGTCCCGGTGCGCAGGTCGTCGAGCCCGGAGGTGAGCCGTCCGCTGCCGGAGCGGGCCTCGTCGATGCCGCCCTTGAGCCTTCCGGCGCCGGCCTTCGCGTCGCCCGCGCCCTTCGCGAGCTTCCCGGCGCCGTCGTGCGCCTGCCCGGACCCGCTCGCGAGCTCGTCCGCCCCCTCGGCCGCCTTGCCGAGCCTGGTGTGGAGCTTGTCGAACGACAGGAAGATCTGGTCGAGGTAGCCGTGCACGGCGTTCCCGCTCGCGGCGGCGCTGATCTCCTTGAACGCGGCCTGCGCGAGCGTCCCGACGACGTAGTTGTTCGCGTCGTTCATCTGGAGCCGCAGCCCGGCCGCCGTCGGCGTCCCGTTCCCGGACGGCGAGGCGATGCGCGCGCTGAAGTCCGCCGGGATCGTCAGCGACATGTAGTACTTCCCGGACCGGACGCCCTTCGCGGCCTTCTCCGCCGAGACGGTCTTCCAGTCGAAGACCTCCCGCTTCTTCAGCTCGCCGGCGAGGTCGGCGCCCGCGTGCACGGTCTCGCCGCCGGCCTTCGCGGGCCGGTCCTCGACGACGAGCGCCACCGGCACGTGCCGGAGCCGGGCGTACGGGTCCCAGAAAGACCAGAGGTAGAGACCTGCATACAGCAGCGGCAGCAGGACGAGTCCGGCGAGCGCGATGCGCGTCAGCCGGTTCCGGGCGAACCGGCGCAGTTCCAGACCGCCCGGCGTCAGTGCGGGAAGCCTCATCGGGGGGATCTCCCTGTTTCTGAAGCGGTGTGGGCTAGGGGAGCCGGACGGCCCGGGCGAGGCCCTCGGCCGGGCCCGGGTCGTGGCAGGTGGCGATGACGGTGACGCCGGAGTCGGCGATGGCGCAAAGCCGCCGCCAGAGCGCGCGCTGCCGGTCGGCGGGCAGGCCTTCGTCGATGTCGTCGAGCAGCAGGAGGCGGGGGTCGCCGACGAGCGCGAGCGCGGCGCCGAGCAGTTGCGCCTCCTCGGGGGCGAGGTCTTCGGCGAGCGTGCGGGGGTCCGTCTTCAGGCCGGCGCGGTCGAGGGCGGCGCGCATCCGGGCGTCCCGGCCGCGGAACCGGCCGAGGATCCCCTCGTGGAGCGCGAGCGCCTCCCGCACGTTCTCCCGGACGGTCAGTGCCGGATCGAGGTCGGTCACGCCGGGGACGATCCCGAGCGCCGCGATCCGCTGGACGGCCCGCAGGTCGTCCAAGGCGAGCCCGCCGACGGTGCCGGTGCCGCCGGTCGGCTTCATGCGGCCGCCGAGGGCCAGCAGGAGCGCGGTGCGCCCGGATCCGGCGATGCCGCTCACCGCGGCGAGGCCGCCGGCGGGGACGTCCAGGTCGACGTCCCGGAACACCCACCCGCGGGCCCCGCGCAGCGACAGCCCGCGGGTGCGGACGGCCGCCCCTTCGGTGCGCGCGGCGCGGGGGGCTCCGGCTCCGGGACGGCCCCCGCCAGTCCCGGAGCCGCGGGAGGGTCCAGAGACGGCCGCGGCGGTCCCCCCGGCCGCGGCGACCGCCCCTGGAGTCTCGGATGCCATCGGTACCTCCGCGGAGCGTTTTTGCACTGACTGGTCAGTACAAAGATAGCTCTGCCGGGAAACCGAACACACCCGACGAATCGGTGACATCAGACACGTGACCGCTCCGCCGCAGGCCACACGGGTGGTGGACGGTGACCTCGGTCACACCGGGCACCGGGCGTCCGGCTCTATTGGACGGGCCGTCTGATCTGCCAGACTTCGGGCATGACCGACTCGCCGCGCGCCGCCCGCCGTCTCGCCGCCCTCATGGCGGGGATGGGCACCGCCCACCTGATCGCCCCGAAGCCGTTCGACGCGCTCATCCCGAAGCAGCTGCCCGGCAGCGCCCGGACCTGGACCTACGCCAGCGGCGTCGCGGAACTCGCGTGCGCCGCGGCCGTCGCGCTCCCGCGCACCCGGCGCACCGGCGCGCTCGCCACCGCGGGGCTCATGGCCGCGGTGTTCCCCGCCAACATCAAGATGGCCCATGACTGGCGCGGCAAGCCCCTCCCGCTCCGCGCCGCCGCCTACGGCCGCCTGCCCTTCCAGGCCCCCCTCATCGCCTGGGCCCTGCACGTCTCGCGCAAGGCGCGCTGAGCGCCCGGTCCGGGTCGCCCCGGCGCGCCGCGAATGAGATCATTTCGGTCTTCCTGAAAGCGGGCGTGGAGGCCGAACGTGGAACCAGTGCGTCCGGAGGACCCGGCGCGGATCGGCGGGTACCCGGTGCTCGCGCGCATCGGCGCGGGCGGCATGGGGCAGGTCTATCTCGGCGTCACCGGCGGCGCGCGGCACATCGCGCTCAAGGTGATCCGGGACGGCTTCGAGAACCCGGAGGCGCTCGCCCGGTTCCGCCGCGAGGTCGCGACCGTCGAGCGGGTGCGGAGCCGGTTCGCCGCCGCGATGGTCGGCGCCGGGCTCGACGCGCCGCCGTACTGGCTGGCGACCGAGTACGTTCCCGGCCCGACCCTGCGGCAGGCCGTGGCACTGCACGGGCCGCTGCCGCCCGACACCTGCCTGCGGCTGCTGTCGGCGCTGGCGTGGGGACTGCTGGACATCCACCGGCAGGGCGTGCAGCACCGCGACCTCAAGCCCGGCAACGTGATCCTCGCGCCGGACGGCCCGCGGCTGATCGACTTCGGCATCGCGCGCGGTGAGGACCAGACGCAGATCACCCGGACCGGCGCGTGGAACGGCACCCCCGGCTACGTGGCGCCCGAGGTGGTGCGCGAGCAGAGCCCCCTCCCGGCGTCCGACGTCTTCTCGCTCGCCGGGACGATCGCCTATGCCGCGACCGGACGGCCCCCGTTCGGCGGCGGCCGGATCGAGGCGATCATCCACCGGACGCTGAGCGGCGAGATCGACCTCGACGGCGCCGACCCGCGCGTCGCCGAGCTCGTCGAGGCGTGCGCCCGCAAGGAACCGGGCGAGCGGATCACGCTGGACCGGCTCGCCGAGCTGACCGCGGCCGCCGGCGCGCTCGCCGAGGACCCCGCGTACCGGCGGCTGGCCGGCGCGCCACCGGCGCTGCCCGTGACGGTCGCGCAGGCCGCCGCGGCCGGGCTCGTCCCGCCGGACCGGGCGCGGGCCCCGGGCCTGCTCGGCGGGCGCCGCCGCGCCGCCGCCCTCGCGGCGGGGGCCGGGGTCGTCGCCGTCGTGCTGGCGGGTGCGCTCGCCGCCCGCTACGCCTTCGACGGCGGGGACGGGGGCGGGGGCGGGCCGTCCGCCACCCGCTCCGGCGGGGCCGCCGCCGCGAAGACGGGCGGCACGACCGCGGGCGGCGCGCCGACCGGTTCGAGCCCCGGCGCGGGCGGCTCGACGCGTTCACCGGCCGCCGGCGCGACCCGTACCGGCGGACCGCCCGACAACGTCCTGGTGAAGCAGCCGACGGACGACTTCGGGAGCCTCGCCTGGACCAAGGCGAACAGCAACTGCCTGCCCGCCATACGCCCGGAGAACGGGAACCTCGCGACCCAGATGCAGACCTCGGCCCCGCGCGTGCCCTACGGCGGCAAGAACGTCGAGCTCGGGGTCCGCTTCAAGTTCGCGGGGCCGGCGCATTACTACCTCGCGGTCCAGATGCGCCCGCCTGCGGGGATGGGCGGCAACATGGTCACGGGCGTCGTCAACAGCAAACCGCGGCCGTATCCGGGCGGCAGCGGATGGCTCTACGTGCACTACCCCGCCGACTTCAAGTGGAGCGGCGCGGGCGGCGAGGCGTTCGCCCTGGCGAAGGGCGACTGGACCGCGATCTGGCTGCACGTCAAACCGAACGGCGACGCCTACTACATGGGCTGCGACGGCTTCACGGTGAAGTGAGCGGGCCCGGCGGGCGCCGATCCCCGCCCACGGACTGCGTGCCGGTGCCGCCCTCGCCCGGCCGGGGGAGGGCGGCACGCCGCGGGTCAGCGGACGGCGATCATGGCGGAGCCGTGGCCGAACAGCCCCTGGTTCACCGCGATGCCCGCGCGGGCGCCCTCGACCTGGCGGCCTTCGGCCTGCCCGCGCAGCTGCCAGGTCATCTCGCAGACCTGCGCGATCGCCTGCGCCGGGATCGCCTCGCCGAAGCTCGCGAGCCCGCCGCTCGGGTTCACCGGAATCCGGCCGCCGAGCGCCGTCGCGCCGGAGCGCAGCAGCTCCTCGGCGCCGCCGACCTCGCACAGCCCGATGTCCTCGTACCAGTCGAGCTCCAGGGCCGTGGACAGGTCGTAGACCTCGGCGAGCGACAGCTCGTCCGGGCCGATGCCGGCCTCCTCGTAGGCGGCGTGCGCGAGCGAGGCCCGGAACGGGCGCTCCGGCTCGGGCACGGCGAGCGCCGAGTCGGTGGCGAAGTCGGGCAGGTCGACGACGGTCTTGGGGAACGTCGGCGTCACGGTCGACAGGCCGGACAGCCGCACCGGGTCGGCGATGCCGTGCTCGCGCGCGAAGTCCATCGAGGTCAGCATCAGCGCGGCGCCGCCGTCGCTGGTCGCGCAGATGTCCAGCAGCCGCAGCGGGTCGGCGACGACGGCGGACTCGCGGACGTCCTCCAGCGTCACCTCCTTGCGGTACCGGGCGTTGGGATTGGCGAGCCCGTGCCGGGCGTTCTTCACCTTCACGGCGGCGAAGTCGTCCAGCGTCGCGCCGTACATCGCCATGCGGCGGCGCGCGTACAGCGCGAAGTAGATCGGGTTGGTGGCGCCGAGGAGGCGGAACCGCAGCCAGTCCGGGTCATCGGGGCGGTCGCCGCCGACGGGCTTGAAGAAGCCCTTCGGCGCCGCGTCCGCGCCGACCACGAGCGCCACGTCGCACAGCCCGGCGAGGATCTGCGCGCGCGCCGTCGCGATGGCCTGCGCGCCGGACGCGCACGCCGCGTAGCAGCTGGACACCCGCGCGCCGTTCCAGCCGAGCGCTTGCGCGAACGTCGCGCCGGAGACGAACCCCGGGTAGCCGTTGCGGATGGTGTCGGCGCCCGCCACGTACTGGACGTCCGGCCAGGCCAGCCCGGCGTCGGCCAGCGCGGCGCGGGCCGCGGCGAGGCCGTACTCGACGAAGTTGCGCCCCCACTTGCCCCACGGGTGCATGCCCGCGCCGAGGACGGCGATGTCGCGACTCACTTGACGGGCCTCCACATCCAGACGGTGTACTCGGCCTCGTCGTCCTCGTACAGGACGCCCTCGGTCAGCTCGACCTCCATGCCGACCTCGAGGTCGTCGACGGTGTGGCCCGGCGCGACCTGCCCGAGCACGACCATCTTCTCGGCGTCGAGCTCGACGGCCGCGACGGTGTACGGGACGAACGGGTCCGGCGAGACGTACGGGGCCGGCGGCTTGTAGCGCGAGTCGGCGTAGGACCAGATGCGCCCGCGCGCGGAGAGCGCGTACTCGGCCAGCTCGGAGCCGTCCTTGGGGCCGGTGCAGTGCGGGTTGCGGCAGGCCAGCTCGTTGCGCGGGAAGTAGGGCGTCCCGCAGGACGAGCAGCGCGTGCCGAGCAGCCGCACGTCGCCGCTCTCGGTGGTGAACCAGCCTTCGACGGCCGGAAGGCGTTTCTTGGCGGTGGTCGTCACGCTGGCAGAGTAACAACCAAACGTCTGTTAGAAAGAACGCCGTCCCACCCAGCGGGCACTCTTCAGCCCGGCCCCGGCCAGCAGCGCGACGCCGAGCAGCACCAGGACGTACAGCGCGGTGCCCGTCCAATGGCCGTGCTCGTAGGCGACGCCGCCGGCGGTGCCGCCGATGCTGCTGCCGAGGTAGTAGGCGAACAGGTACAGGGCGGACGCCTGCGCGCGGGCCGTGGACGCGCGCCGTCCGACCCAGCCGCTCGCCACGGCGTGCGTCCCGAAGAATCCGACCGTGAAGACGAGCAGCCCGATCCCGACGAGCGGCAAGACGGTCGGCAGCGTCAGGCACAGCCCGGCCGCCGCCAGCACCAGCGACCCGATGAGCACCTTGCGCCGCCCCGACCGGTCCGCCAGGATGCCGGCCCGCGCGGACGCCGCCGACCCGGCGATGTTCATCACCGCGATCAGGCTGACCACGGCGTACGGCAGGTGGAACGGCGCGTCGAGCAGCCGGTACGTGAGGAAGTTGTAGACGGTGACGAACCCGGCCATCGCGGTCAGCGCGATCAGGTAGAGGCGGCGCAGGCCGGGGTCGCGCAGGTGGGTGAGCAGCGGCCGGTAGTCGACGCGGCCCGGCCGGAAGAACCGGGACGGCGGCAGCAGCAGCCAGAACGCGATGGTGAACGCGAGCGCCAGGAACCCGGTCGCGGCGAGCGCCCACCGCCAGCCCGCGACGTCGGTGACCAGGCCCGGGACGATCCGCCCCAGCACGCCGCCGATGCCGGTCCCGGCGACGTAGCGGCCCATCGCGCTGCCCAGGTGCTCGCCGTGCACCTCGTCGGCGAGGTAGGCCATCGCGACCGCCGGGACCCCGGCGAGCGCGAGCCCCTGGACGGCCCGCACGGCGGCGAGCGCGGTGAACGAGCCGCACAGCGGGATCAGCAGCCCGACCAGTGCGGACGCGACCGACGACACGATCATCACGCGGGTCCGGCCGTACCGCTCCGACAGCGAGCTGACCGGGATCACCGCGATCGCGACCGCGCCCGTGGCGAGCGAGACGAGCAGGCTCGACCGGGCGGGGGAGACGCCGAAGCTCTCCGACAGCTCGGGCAGCAGCGCCTGCGTGCAGTACAGCGACATGAACGTGGTGAGCCCGGCCGCGAACAGGGCGAGGTTGACGCGGCGCAGGCCGGGCGAGCCGAGCCGGTGCCGTTCGGGGGCCTCCAGGGAGGCGGCGACGGTCATGGGGTCCAGCGTCCGCTTCCAGGAGTGATGCGTCCAATGAGCATTTGTGCGGAAACCAATGCGGATCCATCATGAGTGCATGGATCTGCAGAGTGTGCGGTGGTTCCTGGCGGTCGCGGAGCACGGGCATGTGACGAACGCCGCGTCCGAGCTGCGCGTCTCGCAGCCCGGGCTGTCGCGCGCCATCGCCCGCCTCGAACGCGAGCTGGACGCGCCGCTGTTCGACCGGGTCGGGCGCGGCGTCGTCCTCAGCCGGTACGGGCGGGTGTTCGCCGAGCACGCGCGGCGGCTCGTCGCCGAGGAGGAGGCGGCGCGGCGCGCGCTCGCGCAGGCCGCCGACCCCGAGCGCGGCGAGGTGTCCCTCGCCTTCCTGCACACGCAGGGCCCGTCGTTCGTCCCGGGGCTGATCCGCCGCTACCGGCGCGACCATCCCGGCGTGGCGTTCCGGCTGAGCCAGGACCGGTCCGAGCGGGTCGCCGCGCTGGTCCTCGACGGCCGCGCCGACCTCGCGATCACCAGCCCGCGCCCGGACGACCCGTCCCTGACCTGGCGGCCGCTCGTCACCGAGCGGCTCCAGCTCGCGGTGCCCGCCGACCACCGGCTGGCGTCGCGGAGCCGCGCCCGGGTACGGGACGTCCTGGACGAGCCGTTCGTCGCGTTCCAGGTGGGGACGGGGCTGCGCGCGGTGACCGAGGAGCTGTTCGCGGCGTGCGGGGCCCGGCCGCGGATCGCGTTCGAGGGGGAGGAGACCTCGACGGTCCGGGGCCTGGTCGCGGCGGGGCTCGGCGTCGCGGTCGTGGCGCCGCCGCCGGCGGGCGAGGACGTCCCGGGCGTGCGGCACCTCACCCTCGCCGATCCGGGCGGCGTGCGGACGATCGGCCTGGTCTGGGCGGCGGAGCGGTCGCGGCCGCCGGTCGTGGAGGGGTTCCGGGCGTTCGTGCTGGAGCGGGGCGGCGAGCTGCGCGGGTCAGCTAACTGACTCGTCAGTCACTTCGGTACAGTGAACGACCGAGCCTGATTCTGTTGCCCGCGCCCCGGCGCAGGGCCGGCCGAGAAGGGAAGATGCGGATGCGGACTGGACTTCAGGGGAAGACGGCCCTGATCACCGGGGCGTCCCGGGGCATCGGGAAGGCCATCGCGGTCGCCCTCGCCGCCGAGGGCGCCAACGTCGTCATCTCCTCCCGCAAGCAGGAGTCGCTGGACGCGGTCGCCGAGGAGATCCGCGCGGCCAGCCCCGGCGTCGGGGTGCTGCCGAAGGCGGCGCACGTCGGCCACGCCGACGAGGCCGCCGCGTGCGTGGACGCGGCCGTCGCCGAGTTCGGCGGCGTCGACGTCCTGGTCAACAACGCCGGAACCAACCCCTACTACGGCCCGATGGCCGACATCGAGCCCGCCGCCGCCGCCAAGACCGTCGAGATCAACCAGTTCGCGATCGTCCAGTGGACGCAGCTGGCGTGGCGCGCCTCCCTCCAGGAGCGCGGCGGCGCGATCATCAACATCGCCTCGGTCGGCGGCATGGTCACCGAGCACGGCATCGGCTACTACAACGCCACCAAGGCCGCGGTGATCCACCTCAGCCGGCAGTTCGCCATCGAGCTCGCACCCAGGGTCCGCGTGAACTGCATCGCGCCCGGCCTGGTCAAGACCCACCTCGCGCGCGCCCTGTGGGAGAACAACGAGGAGCAGATCGGCAAGCACATGCCGCTCGGCCGCATCGGCGAGCCCGAGGACATCGCCAACGCCGCGGTGTTCCTCGCCGGCGACGCCTCGTCCTGGATGACCGGGCAGACCCTCGTCGTCGACGGCGGCTCCACCGTCCGCCCATCGATCGCCTGAGGAGGGCGCACATGTCTCGCTGGGGACTGACCATTCCGCTGACCGGCGTGCCGCTCGCCGAGCACCGCGAGATCGTCGCGGGCCTGTCCGAGCTCGGCTACACCGACGCCTGGTCCGCCGAGACCAACGGCACCGACGCCTTCACGCCGCTCGCCCTGGCGTCCCAGTGGGACCCGGCGCTGCGCCTCGGCCCCGCGATCGTGCCGGTCTACACCCGCGGGCCCGCCCTGCTGGCCTCGCACGCCGCGACCCTCGCCGACCTCGCCCCCGGCCGGTTCGTGCTCGGCCTCGGCACCTCGTCCGACACGATCGTCGAGCGCTGGAACGGCATCCCGTTCACCGAGCCGTACAAGCGCACCCGCGACACCCTGCGCTTCCTGCGCAAGGCGCTCGCCGGTGAGAAGGTCAAGGAGGAGTACGAGACCTTCTCGGTCAAGGGCTTCAAGCTGGAGAACGCGCCCGCGACGCCGCCGCCGATCGTGCTGGCCGCGCTGCGCCCCGGCATGCTCCGGCTCGCCGCCCGGGAGGCCGACGGCGCGATCACCAACTGGCTCGCGCCCAAGGACGTCCGGACGGTCCGCGGCGAGCTGGGCGACGACCCCGAGCTGGTCGCGCGGCTGTTCGTCTGCCCGACCGACAACGCCGAGGAGGCCCGCGGCATCGGCCGCTGGATGATCGCCGCCTACATGAACGTGCCCGTCTACCAGAAGTTCCACGAGTGGCTCGGCCGCGGCGACGCGCTGCGCCCGATGAACGAGGCGTGGGCCGCCGGGGACCGCAAGAAGGCCCTGGAGGTCATCCCGGACGAGGTCGTCGACGACCTGATCGTGCACGGGTCGCCGGAGGCGTGCCGGGCGCGGATCCGCGAGTACGTCGACAACGGGCTCACGACCCCCGTCCTGGCGATCGTGCCGGGCGGCGGGCTGTCCCCGGCGGAGGCGGTGCGGGCCCTCGCCCCCAACGCCGGCTGATCGTTTCGAGGGGATTCGCAGGGACTCGTCGCTCTTCGCATCCGGAAGTTCGCCCGCCGCGATGGTTTACCGGGCCGCGCAGCGGGGAGGGTGGGGCAGATCCCGATCCGAAACGAACGACATGAGACGTGAGGAGCTGATCGTGCTCACGCTGACCAGCGGTGCCGTCCAGGTCATCAATACCGTGACCGCCAGCCCTGAGCTTCCGCCCGAGACCGGCATCCGCATCGAGTCCGGGCTCGACGGCTCGGACGCGCTGCGCCTCTCGGTGGCTCCCGCCCCCGAGGCCGGCGACCAGGTCGTCGAGGAGGAGGGCGCGAAGGTCTACCTGGAGCCCACCGTCGCCCAGATGCTGGACGACAAGACCCTCGACGCCCAGGTCGACCCGCAGGGCGACGTGGCCTTCACCATCGCCGAGGGAACCGCGATGTGAGGTGACCGCCCGCCCCCGGGCGGGCCCGAGACGAGGGCCGGGGTGCCGATCCACGCGATCGGCACCCCGGTTTCGTCCTGTCAACGGACGGCCATCACCACGGCGACGACCGCGAACACGAACGCCGCCGTCGTCAGCACGAGGAACGCGGCGATCACCGCGCAGGCCAGCCCGCGCGGCTGGTCGCGCCAGGTCCCGTAGCGGTCGCGCACCTGCCGGTCCAGCTCCCTCCGCCGCGCCCGGCGCTCGTCGTCCCCCGGGTCCTGCGATGGCGGCGTCGTCACGCCCGCAAGTCTGGCAGAACCCATGCGGCGCTCACCCGTTCTCGGGGAAGGACGGGTGCGGGCCGAGCGCCCAGTACTCGAACAGCCCGTGGCCGGTCGCGGAGTCCCCGGGCGCGGCGCCGTCCAGGTACTCGTAGCGGCCGACGGCGTCCACCATGCCCCACATGCGGGCGGCGTCGTCCGGCTTGCGGGTGTCGTAGGCGACGCCCTGCACCTTCAGGTCCGGCCCCTGGTACATGCCGTGCTTCCAGTCCGGCTCCAGCCCGTACCCGGTGCCGACCATCAGGTGGACGGGCAGGATCGGCGTCGCGCGGATCTCGAACGGCTCGCCGCCCGGCGGCGCGAACCGCAGCGTCGCCGTCACCACGTCCCGCGTCCCCTCCGCGTACTCCGGACGGTATTCGGGGCGTCCCAGGTACTCGGGTTCGCGGCCGTCCGCCCAGACGCGCGTCGACTCCTCCAGGATCCGGCGGCCCTTCTCGTCCTCCTGGACGATGCAGAGGATCGAGTGGTCCTCGAACTGCATCGGCGCGTACAGCCAGTAGAACGTCCCGGCGTTCTTCACCTGGATGCCGGGCGGTTCCGGCTCGCCGACCGGGCGGATGCCCCAGGACCGGTCCCGCGACCCCCGCCAGTGGTCGGGCGTGACGTCGATCGTCTCGCCCTCGACGGTGATCGTGCCCGTCCAGCGGCCGGTCTGCGCGAGGCGCCGCGAGTCGAACACGACGCGCTCCTGCCAGCGCAGGTAGTGCGGCGGTTCGAGGGTCGCGGGGATCGCGCCCTCCCAGGTCAGGTCGAACGAGAGGCCGTGCTCGGTCTCGTCCAGCACGACCCGCAGCCGCTTCAGCCCTTCGAGCACCTCGACGCGGAACGGCCCGACCGTCGTGTCCATCCGGTCGTTCCCGAGCTCTCGCGAGGCCCGCACCACCTTGTGCAGCGGGCCGCGCCGGACCACCGCGAACGCGTCCATCACCCCGAGGTTCGGGTACTGCCCGATGCCGATGAGCATCATCATCTCGTCCGAGCAGGGGTGGACGTTGAAGTAGTAGCGGTCGTAGAAGTTGCGGTCCGACGTCGTGACGTGCCGCATCACCTCCGGCGCCTGGTGGATCGGGTAGTCGTCGAGCGGCGAGAGGGTCACGCGTCGCCTCCGAGAATGCGCGCGAGCAGCTGCGTGCAGTTGTTGTTGTAGGGGAAGTCGGAGTCCTCGTCGATCCAGCCGAAGTCGACCATCGCCTGCCCGATCCGCGCCATGATCACCGCGAACTTGAAGCCGGAGAGGATCTCGTAGTACGGCATGTTCCGCACCGGCCGCCCGAGCAGCTCCTCGTAGCGGGCGATCGTGTCGGCGTAGGACGGGAAGCCCTCCAGCCGCGCGGCGCCGACGCCCTCGGAGTGGTGCCGGTCCAGGAACATGAACCAGGCGAGGTCCTCCTCCGGCGCGCCGAGCATGGCCGTCTCCCAGTCGAGTACGGCCGCGGGCACGCCCGACTGGAAGATCACGTTGCCGATGCGGGCGTCGCCCCACAGCGCGACCGGCGGGTCCGGCTCCTCGGGACGGTTCGCCTTCAGCCACTCCAGGGCCTTCAGCGCCGTCTCCTGCGGGCCCTTGTACGCCCAGTGCAGGTAGTGCTCGTAGTAACCGAGCCGCTGCTCCAGGCCCGGCGCGCCCCAGGCGGGCATGTCGAGGAAGCCGAGGCCGAGTTCCTCCACGTCCAGCCGGTGCAGGCGCGCGATGATCTCCAGGGTGGACCACCACATCGCGGCCCGCTCGTCCGGCGCGACCTCGGTCACCCAGCCGTCCATGTGGTACGGCGGCATGTCGGTCGGGACCTGGCCGTCGATCCGGCCCATCACGAAGAACGGCGCCCCGAGCACGCCGTCGGACGGCTCGTACCAGCGGATCGGCGGCACCGGGATGCCGGTGCGCTCGTCCAGGATCCGCATCAGCCGGTACTGCTCCTCGAACCGCGGCTCGGGGAAGATCTGGTAGTTCGCGGGCGCCACCCGCGCCACGTACGGCTCGCGCCTGCGCGCGCCGTCCTCGGTCCACTCGGCGTCGAACATCAGCGTCTCGCTGGAGAAGCCGCTGGTCTGCGGCGTCTCCAGATGCGGGATCGCGGCGCCGGGCAGCCGCTCGCCGAGCCAGTCCGCCAGGGCGGCCCTGGTGACCTCGGGATCGCGTTGGTCGGGAACGGGCATTCGCCGCCTCCTCGGTCCGGTGCACGCCTAACTAGAACGCGTTCTAGCAACGTTCACCGTGTTGTATCAGCGGCGACGGGGCCGGTCAACGAACCCGACGAAGTCGGCCGGGGGGCGTGGGGGGTCGTCCCCCCTCGGGAGGTGGCGGTCCGTTCATTGCACCAGCGTGGAAAACTGGCGGAATGCGTCTCACCAAGCTCGGCCACGCGTGCGTCCGGCTCACCGAGGACGACCGCACCCTCGTCATCGACCCCGGCGGGCTCAGCGGGGACGCCGACCCCTACGCCGGGGCGCGGGCCGTCCTGATCACCCACGAGCACTTCGACCACTTCGACGCGGACGGCCTGCGCAGGGCCATGGCCGCCGACCCCGCGCTGGAGGCCTGGACGTCCCGGGTCGTCGCCGAGAACCTCGCCGACCTCGGCGGACGCGTCCACCAGGTCGGCCACGAGGACGCGCTCACCATCGCCGGCTTCGACGTCCACGTCTACGGCGAGGACCACGAGATCATGCATCCGGACCTGCCGCCGATCCCCAACGTCGGCTTCCTGGTGGACGGCGAGGTCTTCCACCCCGGCGACGCGCTCACCGTCCCCGGCGAGCCCGTCCCGACCCTGTGCCTGCCGGGCAACGCGCCCTGGATGCGGGCCGTCGACCTGTACGAGTACGCCCGCGCCGTCCGCCCGGAGCGCGCCTTCGCCATCCACGACGGCCTGCTCAACGACGTCGGCCTGTCGGTGATGGAACGCGTTCTGACCGGCGCCGGCGACGAGCTCGGCCGGGAGTTCCGCCGCCTGGCCCCCGGCACCACCGTCGACCTGGCCCGCCCATGACCCCTCACCCCCCGCCCCCCACCCCGGCCGACGGCCCCTCCACGCGCGCGGGCGGCGCCTCGACCTCGACGGATGACGCCTCCGCGCGCGCGGGCGGCGCCTCCGCGCGCGCGGGCGGCGCCTCCGCGCGCGCGGGCGGCGCCTCCGCGCGGACGTCCGAGCCGCTAGGCGAGGACGTCCGCGTTGCGGCCCCCCGCGCGATCCAGGCCGTCTTCTTCGACATCGGCGAGACCCTCATCAACGAGGGCGAGATCTACGGCCGCTGGGCCGACTGGCTCGGCGTCCCGCGGCACACGTTCCTCACCAAGCTCGGCGCGATCCTCGCGACCGGCGGCACCCACCAGGACCTGTTCGAGTACTTCCGGCCGGGCTTCGACCTGGAGGCGGAGGAGAAGCGGCGCGCGGACGCGGGCGTCCCCAACGGGTTCGGCGCGGACGACCTGTACCCCGACGCGCGGGAGTGCCTGGCGGCGCTGCACGGCCAGGGCCTCTACGTCGGCATCGCCGGGAACCAGCCGGTGCAGGCGGCCGAGCAGATGGAGGCGCTCGGCCTGGACGCCGACGTCATCGGCATCTCCGACGTGTGGGGCGTGCAGAAGCCGGCGACGGAGTTCTTCGAGCGCTGCGCGCAGATCGCCGACGTCCTGCCCGACCGCGTCCTGTACGTGGGGGACCGCATCGACAACGACGCGCGTCCCGCGATCGCGTTCGGGATGCGGGCGGCGTTCCTGCGGCGCGGCCCGTGGGGCCACATCCAGGAGGACGACGAGACGCTCGCCGAGTGCCTGTTCGTCCTCGACGATCTGGAAAGTCTTCCCGCGCTCGTCGCCCGCTACAACGCCCCCTAGGGAACATCCCGTAGCTCGCGAGGGGGACGTCCGAAGGGTTCGGAAGGGGGATGTGAGGCCGGGTGTCCGGTTCGTAGCGTGAATGGTGTTGGCCGCGAGGAGCGCGGCCCCCGGGCCGCGAGGCCCGGCGTTCACAGCTCGACGGATCGGGGAGACAAGAAACCATGAACGGCCTCTATCGTCCGCGTCACGGCCGGATCATCGGCGGCGTCTGCGCGGGTCTCGCGCAGCGGTTCGGCATGGCGCCGTGGACCGTCCGGCTGCTCGCCCTGCTGTCCTGCCTGCTGCCCGGCGCCGTGCCCGGCGCCGTGCCCGGCACCGCGCCGGAGGCGCCGCCCGAGGCGGGTGCGGCGGAGGGCGCCGCGCGGCTGCTCGGCCACCTGCGCGACCTCGCGCGGTCCCGGCGCCGGCCCTCCCGCGACCTCACCGCGCACGAGCAGGTCCACTGGCTCGCCGACCTGCCCGGCGACGTCTACGTCGAGACCGACGCCGGTCCCGGCGACGTGCTGTTCAGCGTCCCCGTCATCCCGCTGTCCCCGCCCGCGGTGCTGGAGGAGTTCGACGGCTGGCTCGGCCTGCGGCACTGGTACCGGATCCTGCGCGACCTCGCCGGCCACGACGTCGTGCTCGCCGCCGGCCTGCTCGCCTGGCGCCCGCCGGACGCCCCGCCCGTCCACGACCACCTGCTCGGCACCCCCGTCCGCATCGCGCTCGACGAGCGCACCGAGCGCATCGACGTCGTCCTCGCCGGACGCACCGCGCTGCGCGACCGCGAACTCCTCGCGGACACGCCGGGGTTCCGGCCCGCCGACCGGGTGTCCGACGCCGTCCAGGCCGGTCAGGGCTTCGGGCTCACCGCCTCCGTCGGCGATGTGCTGCGCAAATGGTGCGCGGCCGCGATCACCGGCACCGTCGACTACCGCGAGGACTGGGCCGCCGAGGGCGGCCCGACGCCCGTCCCGCGGGTGCGGCTCGCGCCCGCCCTCGTCGTCCGGCCGCCCGGCCGCGAGGCCGCCGCCGACTACTGCACCCGGCTGATCGGCCTGCTGTCCGGCGGCGTCCCCGAGGGCCTCGCCCGGTTCGTCGACCCGGCCCGCCGCCCGCAGGTCATGCACGTGCCCGAACGCACCCCGCAGACGGTCCCGGACCTGCTCACCGGGCTGCTGGTGCGCGGCCACCGGGTGCTCGTCGCCACGTCCGGCGCGTCCGCGTCCGCCGCGCTGCGCGCCGCCCTGCCCGCCGACCTCGCCGCGCTCACCGTCGCCGACCCCGCCACCGCCGAGCAGGCCGCCGACGCCGTCCGCGCGCGCGCCGCCGCGCCCGTCCCTGAGACCACCGACCTCGCCGAGAAGCAGGCGCAGGCCGAGCAGGACGTCGCCGAACTGACCGAGCACCTGCGCAGCGGATCCGTCGCCGACCTCGGATCCGGCTACCGGGGCGCGCGCGGCGAACTCGCCGAGCGGCTCCGCGCCGAAGCGCCCGGACTGTCCTGGATGCCCGTCGCGCCCGACCTGCCGCCGACGCCGCCGATCTCCGCCGTCGAGGCCGCCGAGCTCACCGCCCTGCTCGCCTCCGAGACCCCCGAGCGCAAGGCCCGCACCGCCCAGCGCGACGTCGACCCCGGCGCCCTGCCGAGCGCCCCCTACGTCCGCACCCTCATCGAGGCGGAGGCCGCCGCCGCCGACCGCGTCCAGCGCTCCGAGACCGACCTGTCACGCCGCCTGCGCGCCCACGACGTCACCCTGCTCGCCCGGCTCGACGGCGCCGCGTCCAACGTCGGCGCCGCCCTGCGCGACCTCGGCCTCGACGGCCACCCCGGCGGCTGGAACCCCGCCGACCTCGCCGTCCGCGCGTTCGCCGACGCGCTCGCCCGCCGCCGCCCGCTCGTGTGGACGCGGGTCGTCGAGACGGCCGCCCGCGCCGGCTGGGCCGAGCGCGCCCTCGACGGCATGGGCGGCCACCGCGTCCGGCTCCCGCCCGGCGAAGTGCACCTGCGCCGCGTCGCGAGCGCCGCCCAGGACCTGCGCAACCACCTCGCCGAAGGCGGCACCCTCAAGCGCGGGCCGCTGCGGTCCGCGGCGCAGAAGCAGGCCGACGCGCTCCTCGCCGGCGTCACCGTCGACGGCGAGCCGCCCGCCACCGCCGAGGCCCTGGAACTGGTCTTCACCGACGTCATGATCCGGATGACCTGCCAGGAGCTCCAGTACGTGTGGGAGGCCGCCGGCATCTCCTTCCCCGCCGACCTCCCGCCCGCCGAGCGCGTCGCCCGGTTCGTCCGCGCGCACGCCCGGCTCGAACGCGTCCACCAGGCCGTCCCGTACGTCGAGGAGACCAAGGACCTCCTCGACCGCGCCGGGCTCGCCGTCCCGCTCGCCCATCCGCTGCAGTGGCACGGCTACGCCGCCGCGCTGGACAGCGCCCTGGAGGGCCTCGGCGTCAACCGCGCCGCCGCCGACCTCGACGCGCTCCGCGACTCGATCGGTCCCGCCGGGCCCGGCGCGCCCCCCGAGCTCACCGCCGCCCGCGCCGCCATCGACGCCCGCGACGCGGCCGCCTACGGCCGCTGCCTCGGCGCCCTCGCCGAGGCCCGGCACGAGCGCGCCCTCCAGCTGCGCTGCGAGGAGCTCCTCGACCGCGTCCGCGCCGTCCACCCCGACCTCGCCAACCTCCTCCTCGCCACCGACGGCGACGAGTCCTGGCACGACCGCACCCGCCGCTGGGACGACGCCTGGGCGTGGGCGCGCGCCTCCGGCCGCCTCGCCGAGACCGCCCTGTCGCCGACCGAGCAGCGGCTCCGCGCGTCCCTGGGCGCCGCCGAGGAACGCCTCCGCAGCACCGGCGCCGCCCTCGCCTCCGCGCGCGCCTGGACGGCCGTCCGCGCGTCCCTGCCGCCGGCGCCCGCCCCGCCCCTCGACACCGTGCCGGCGTGGATCGTCCCGCTCTGGCGCGTCCCCGACGTCCTCCCGCCGCGGTCGGACGCCTTCGACGCCGTCATCGTGGACGGCGGGCAGGACGCGGGCGCCGAGGCGCTCTTCCTGCTCTGGTTCGCGCCCCGCACCATCCTCGTCGGCCCCGCCGGCCCGGACCTCCCCGAGCCCGAGGGGCCGCCGCCCGCGACCCCGCTGCCCGCGTCCCTCCGCGACGCCATCACCCCGACCGCGACCCTCTACGGCCTCCTGGCACCCGAACCGGAACGCCCGGCCGACCGCCAGGAGCCGGAACGCCCGGCCGCGCGCCAGGAGCCGGAACGCCCCGCGGCCCGGCAAGAGCCGGACCGACCCGCCGCCCGCCACGCGCGCCCGTCCGAGGAACCGCGCACCCCCGAACGGCACGTCCCGCAGGTTCCCGAACAGCGCACCGGCCCGCGCCCGGACCCGCCGTCCGCAGGCCGTCACGCCCGCCCGAGCGTCCCCGGGCAGCGCCCCGGCGAGGCGCCGGAGCGCTCGGCCCCGAGGCCCCCCGAACAGGCCGGCCCGCCCGCGCAGGGCCCGAACGCGCCCCCCGAGCCGCGGCGCGGGCAGGGGCAGGCGGAGGACGAATGGCGCGGTGTCCGGGAGGCGCCGCCCGTGCCGCCGCCGCGAGGGGAGTCGCCGCGGGTGCGGCGCGGCCGGTCCATCGCGACGTACCGGCGGCCCGAGCTGATCGAGATCGTCGCGCGCGTCGCCGAGCACGAGCCCGACCTGGACGACGACCAGCTCGTCGACCTGGTGAGCCGGCTGCTGGCGTGCCCGGAGGACGAGGCGCTGCTCGTCGGCGCGCGGCTGCGCTACGCGGTGGAGGTCTACCGCGAGCAGTCGGCCGGCTAGCGCAGTCAGGCGCCGCGCGAGCCGTAGGCCGGGCCGAACACCACCAGGAGCGCCAGGTCCTCGGTGACGTCGGTGAAGCGGTGCTCCTCGCCCGCCGGAACGAAGATCACCGCACCGGGGCCGACCTCCGCGGCGGCGCCGGGCGTGACGATCCTGGCGCGGCCCGCGGTGACCACGTAGATCTCGTCCTCGGTGTGCGGGCTCTGGCCGTCGGCGCCGCCGGCCGGGATGCAGTACGTCCCGACGGACAGGTCGGGCGTGCGCAGGTGCTCGGTCCAGTCCCCGGCCTGCGGCGGCGCCCACGCGCCCGCGCCCTTGATGATCTCCATCGGCCGAGCCTAGCCGCCGCTCAGCACGATCTTGCCCTGGATGTGGCCGCGCTCCGCGCGCTCGTGGGCCGCGGCGGCGTCGGCGAGGTCGTGGACGGAGTCGATGCCGGCGCGCAGCGAGCCGTCGGCGAGGAGGGCGGCGAGCTCGGCCATCTGCGCGCCGTCGGAGTGGACCTGGCCGCCGCGGAACTCGATGCCGCGGCGGGCGGCCTCCTCGCGGTGGTAGTCGCCGTGGAACACGGGGCTGATCGTCCCGCCGTCCCTGACGGTCTTGAGGAAGCGGTGGGCGTCGGGGCCGCCGACGGTGTCGATGACGAGGTCTGCGTCGCGGACGGCGTCCTCGGCCGCGGTCGCGGTGTAGTCGATGTACTCGTCGGCGCCGAGGTCGCGGAGGAAGTCCTCGTGGCGGGACGAGGCGACCGCGATGACGTGCGCGCCGCGGGTCTTGGCGAGCTGGACGGCGAAGTGCCCGACGCCGCCGGCGGCGCCGTTGACGAGGACCTTCTGCCCCTCGGGCAGCCGGACGTGGTCGAAGAGGAACTGGTAGGCGGTCAGCCCGGCCATGGGGACGGCGGCGGCCTGGACGTGGTCGACGGAGTCGGGTTTGCGGGCGAGGTGCGCGGCGGGCGCGGTCGTGTACTCGGCGTAGGCGCGTCCGCCGTCGTCCACGCTGGGGAATCGGATCATGCCGAAGACGGCGTCGCCGACGGCGAACCCGGTGACGCCGGGGCCGAGGGCGGCGACGACGCCGGACGCGTCGGAGCCGGGCGTCCAGGGGAACCGGACGTGCGGGCGGCCCCCGGCCGGGAAGAGGTGGTCGGGGAACATCGCGTAGTCGCGGCGGGCGTACCAGTCGGGCGGGTTGAGGCAGGCGGCGTGGACGCGGACGAGGACGTCGCCGGGGCCGGGCTCGGGGACGGGGACGTCGTCGAGGACGAGGACGCCGGGGTCGCCGGGGCCGTGCGCGCGGATCGCTTTCACGGAGGGCCTCCAAGGAGAAAATGGAGCAGTGCTCCGGAATAGTAACCGGAGCAGTGCTCCGATTGTCAACGCCCTAGGATGCGGGGCATGACGCGTGCGCTGCGGGCCGACGCCCGGCGGAACCGGGAGCGCATCCTGGACGTGGCCGCCGAGGTCGTGGCCGAGCAGGGCACCCAGGCGTCGCTGCGCGACATCGCGCGCCGCGCCGGGGTCGGGATGGGCACGCTCTACCGGCACTTCGCGACCCGCGGGGAACTCCTCGAAGCGCTGCTCGGCGGGCGGTTCGACCGGCTGGCGGAGCGCGCCGCGGCGCTGCGCGACGCGCACCCGCCCGGGGAGGCGCTGGCCGCGTGGCTGGGGGAGTTCGCGAGCGGGCTCGGCGTCTACCGCGGGCTCGCCGCGTCCCTGGTCGCCACGATCGAGGACGACACGACGGCGCTGCACGCGTCCTGCGGCCGCATGCGGGCGGCGGGCGCGGACCTCCTCCAGCGCGCGCAGGAATCCGGCGACGTCCGCCCGGACGTGGACGAGACCGACGTGTTCGCGCTGCTCGGCGCCGTCGGGTCGATCGCCGACACGGCGCCGTCCCTCGCCCCGCGCCGCGACCACCTGCTGCGGCTCGTGATGGACGGGCTCGCCGCACGGCGCTGAAGTGGGATTTTCCGCCACTCGCCATATTCGGTCAGGGGTTGTCGGTACAAAGGTGCCCGTGACGGGGTGGGACGAGGACGCGCTGGCGGAGCTCCGGGCGGCCGTGGCGCGCGGCGACGCCCGCGCCGGGCTGGCGGCGCTCGCCGGGCGCCCGCTCGGCCCGGTGCTGCAGTACGCGGGGGACGTGCTGGCCGCGGCGGTCGCCGGGACCCTCGACGGTGCGGAGGCGGCGGCCCGCGAGTGCCTGGAGCGGCTGGACGCCCGCGGCCTGCCCGGTGACGCCGAGCTGGCGGCCGAACTCGCCGCCGCTCTCGACGGCAGGCCGTCCGGCCTGGAGGTGCTGCCCGCCGACCTGGGCGCGGTCGCGGAGGCGCTGGAGGCCGGCCCGGCGGACGGGCTCTGGCTGCTCGACCTGGACCGCGGCGACGTCCTCGCGCCGGACGAGCCGTCCGGTGAAGGCGGCCGCCACGTCCCGATCCCGCCCGGCGCGCCGGCGGGATCCCCGGAGGAGGAGCGCCGGGGGCGGGCGCGGCGCTGGCTCGCCGGCCAGGGGCTCCGGCCCGGGCCCCGCGTCCTTTAGAAGCTCAGTAGCCGGGGCGGACCAGCGGGAACGGGATCGTCTCGCGGATGCTGCGGCCCGTGAGGGTGATCAGCAGCCGGTCGATGCCCATGCCCATGCCGCCCGCCGGGGGCATCGCGTACTCCAGGGCGCGCAGGAAGTCCTCGTCCAGCTCCATCGCCTCGGGGTCGCCGCCCGCGGCCTGCAGCGACTGCTCGGTGAGCCGCTGCCGCTGCAGGATCGGGTCGATCAGCTCGGAGTAGGCGGTGCCGAGCTCCAGGCCGAAGACGATCAGGTCCCACTTCTCGGCGAGCCGCGGGTCGTCGCGGTGCGGGCGGGTCAGCGGCGAGGTCTCCGCCGGGTAGTCGCGGACGAACGTCGGCGCGGTCAGCTGCTCCTCGACCAGCTCCTCGAACAGCTCCTGGACGACCTTGCCCTGCCCCCAGGCCGGGTCGAAGTTCAGCCCGACCCGCTCGGCGTGCGCCCGCACGGCGGCGACCGGCGTGTCCGGGGTGACCTCCTCGCCGAGCGCCTTGGACACCGACTCGTACACGGTGATCTCGTGCCACGGCTCGGCGAGGTCGTACTCGACGCCGTCGCGGACGACGACGGTGGTGCCGAGCGCCGCGTTCGCCGCGTCCACGACGAGGGAGCGGGTGAGCTTCGCCATCGTGTCGTAGTCGCCGTACGGCTCGTACGCCTCCAGCATCGTGAACTCGGGGTTGTGCTTCTGCGACACGCCCTCGTTGCGGAAGTTGCGGTTCAGTTCGAAGACCCGGCCGACGCCGCCGACCAGCAGCCGCTTGAGGTACAGCTCGGGGGCGATTCGCAGGTAGAGCTGCATGTTGTAGGCGTTGATGCGGGTGGTGAACGGCCGGGCGGTGGCGCCGCCGTGGATCGGCTGCAGCATCGGCGTCTCGACCTCGAGGAAGCCGCCGGCGCGCAGCCGGTCGCGGACGGCGGCGATCGCGTCGCCGCGCATCCGCAGCATCTTGCGGGCCTCGTCGTTGACGATGAAGTCCACATAGCGCTGCCGGACGCGGGCCTCGGGGTCGGACAGGCCGGTGCGCTTGTTCGGCAGCGGCCGCAGGCACTTGGCGGTCAGCTGCCAGCAGGACGCGAGGACCGACAGCTCGCCGCGCCGGGACGTGACGACCTCGCCGCGCACGCCGACCTGGTCGCCGAGGTCGACCATCGACTTCCACTGCCCGAGCGACTCCTCGCCGAGCGCGTCGGCGGTCAGCATGACCTGCAGGTCGGCGGTCTCGTCCCGGACCGTCACGAAGATCAGCCGGCCGTGCTCGCGGGCCAGCACGACGCGCCCGGCGATCGCGACCCGCTCGCCGGTGCCGGTGTCGGGCTCCAGGCCGGCGAACCGCTCGCGGATCCCGGCGGCGAAGTCGCCGCGGTCGAACCCGAGCGGGTAGGGCTCCATCCCGGCGGCGCGGATCTGGTCGAGCTTGGCGTGCCGGACCCGCTCCTGCTCCGACAGCCGGCGGTGCGGGGCGCGGGCCGCGTCGGCGGCCTCCTCGATCCGCTTGATCTCCTCGACCAGGTCGGGGGACGGGACGATCGCCGCGGCACGGTCCAGTTTGGGGCGGTTCAGGTTCGGCAGGAAGCCTTCGGCGCGGGCGTAGGCGAGCCCGAGCCGGATGATGTCGCGGCCCTGCCGGTAGCAGATGAAGCGGGGCCGCCAGTGCGGCAGGTACTTGGCGTTGGACAGGTACAGCGACTCCAGCTGCCAGAACTTCGACGCGAACGACAGGAACCGGTAGTAGAGCCGGGAGACGGGCCCGGCGCCGATCTGGGAGCCGCGCTCGAACGCCGAGCGCAGCATCGCGAAGTTCAGCGACAGCTGCTGCGCGCCGACCGCGGCGGCCTTCTCGGCGAGCTTGGCGACCATGTACTCGTTCAGGCCGTTCTCGGCGGCCCGGTCGCGGCGCATCAGGTCCAGGGACAGGCCGCTGCGGCCCCACGGGACGAAGCTCAGCAGGCCGCGCAGCTCCCCGCCTGCGTCGAACGCCTCGACCATCACGCAGCGCCCGTCCGTCGGGTCGCCGAGCCGGCCGAGGGCCATCGAGAAGCCGCGCTCGGTCTCCTCGCCGCGCCAGGCGTCGGCGTTGCGGATGAGCTTGGCCATCTCCCAGGCGGGGATCTGCGAGTGGCGGCGGATCCGGATCGTGTACCCGGCCCGCTCGACCCGCCGGACGGCCTGCCGGACCTGCCGCATCTCGCGGCCGTCCAGGTTGAAGTCGGTGAGGTCGATGATCGCCTCGTCGCCGAGCTCCAGGGCGTCGAACCCGTGCCGCCGGTAGACGTGGGCGCCGCGCTCGCCGACGCTGACGGCGCCGGGGATCCAGGCGTGCTCGCGGCACTCCTCCAGCCACGCCTCGATCGCCTGGTCCCACGACTCGGGGTCGCCGAGGGGGTCGCCGCTGGCGAGCGAGACAGAACCTTCGACCCGGTAGGCGATGGCCGCCTTGCCGTTCGGTGCGACCATGACGTCCTTGTCGCGGCGCAGCGCGAAGTAGCCGAGCGAGTCCTGGTCGCCGCACTCGGCGAGCAGCCGGCGCGCGGCGAGCTCCTCGGGCGGGCTGAGGACGGGGTCGCGGCGGCCCGGCTTGAACAGCGCCCAGAACGTGGCGATCATCAGCCCGGTGCCGAGCACCCACAGGATCGCGTCGACCCAGAACGGGACGGACACGTCGATCGGCTTGCCGGTGACGCGCGGCCCGAGGACGGTCTGCAGGACCGCGTAGAACGGGTGCGTCCAGAACCCGCCCTTGGGGTTGGCGTCGGTGACGGTGACCAGGAACGTGCCGATTCCGCAGGTCACGATCAGCAGGCTGGTGAAGACGGTGACGGCGAGCCGCCGGTTGGCGCGGTCGGGCAGCGTGGTGAACTGGCCGCGGGCGGAGACGAGCAGGCCGAGCACCGCCAGGTACACGCCGGCGGTGACGATCTCTCCGATGGAGGTGGGTTCGGACGGGTCGAACAGGGTGGTCAGCACGGTGCTCACGCCGACCGCGGCGGGCAGGCAGAAGATCAGCACGAGGATCCGCCAGGCGGCCTTCTTGCGCCGCCGGATGCCCATCGACAGCAGGATCCACAGCAACCCGATGGGGACGCTGGGGAACCAGCCGAGGTAGCCGATCCACCGCAGGGGCCAGATATCGGCTATCTCGCGGATGAGACCATAGGAGACCCAGGCAAGGAGCGAGAGGATCCCGGAGAGGCGGGTGTACCAGAAGAAGATGGTCGGCGCGGCCTGCAGGAGGCGACGCCATTCGCCCAGTAGACCCTTCTCCGCCATGGTCCCCCCGTCGCCGTGCGTGGCCCTGTTGGTCGTTCCGGGCTTATTCATACCGGGTGTCACGCGCACCACGCTCCCGTCCGGGCCCGCCCGCCCGGCGGCGAACCTCGGCGCGGCGCCGGACGTCGTACGGGTGGGGGGATGTCGCTTGCAAGCTCGATCCAAGGTTGTCAGCAAAAGTCGATATGGTCGCGGATATGCCAAATGAGACCACCGGTGAGCGGTTGCTCGCCCGCCGCTACCGCCTGGTGACCCAGGTCGGCCGAGGCGGCATGGGGACGGTCTGGCAGGCACACGATGAGGTCCTCGGCAGAGACGTCGCGGTGAAGGAGGTCATCCTCCCGCATGGTCTCACCGATGAGGAACGCGCTGTCCACCATAAGCGTACGTTCCGTGAGGCGCGCACCGCCGCGCGGCTCGGCCATCCCGGCGTCGTCACCGTCTACGACGTCGTGGAGGAGGACGGCCGGCCCTGGATCATCATGGAGCTGATCAAGGCCCGCTCCCTGGACCAGGTGATCAAGCAGGACGGGCCGCTGGAGCCGCGCCGTGCCGCCGAGATCGGCCGGCAGATGCTGGCCGCGCTGCACGCCGCGCACCAGGCCGGGGTGCTGCACCGCGACGTCAAGCCGAGCAACGTGCTGATCACCGGCACCGGCCGGATGGGCGAGCGCGCCGTGCTCACCGACTTCGGCATCGCCACCGCCGCCGGCGACGCGACCCTCACCCAGACGGGCCTGGTCATGGGCTCGCCCGCCTACATCGCTCCCGAACGCGCCCGCGGCCGCACCGCGGGCCCCGCCTCCGACCTGTGGTCGCTCGGCGTGACCCTGTACGCGATGCTGCACGGCAGGTCGCCGTTCGAGCGCTCCGAGCCGATGGCCGCGCTGGTCGCGGTGATCTCCGACGAGCCGGACCCGCCGGAGAAGGGCGGCCGGCTCACCCCGGTGATCGAGGGCCTGCTGCACAAGAACCCCGACCAGCGGATGGAGGCGATCGCGGCCGGCGCGCTGCTGGACGACATCGTCCGGCAGGAGACCATCGACACGCAGCGGACGATGGCCGTCGAGTACCCCGTGGAGGAGCCTCAGGGCGGCGCACCCGGCAGCACGCTCCCCGACCCCTACACCGAACCGGCCCCCGCGGAGCCCGAGCCCGAACCGGACCCCTCGGCGGGCGCGACGCGCGCGGCGCCCTGGGTGGGCGGCCAGGGCGTGGCGGCGCCGCACGCCGAGTCCCCGGACGCGCGGCCCGACCAGCTGACCCGGTTCGACGTCCCGGCGGGCGCGACGGCGCGCAGCGACCCGAACCGGGCCGAGCCGTGGCCGTCCGGCGCCGACACGCGCCCGGCCGAGAGCCCGGCGCCGCCGCCCGGCGCGACGGCCGCGTCCGGGCGGCCGGCGCTCGCCTCCAACCGCAACGTGCTGATCGTCGCGGCGCTCGTGCTGCTGGTGATCGTGGTGATCGCCGGGATCGCGTGGGCGAGCTCGGGCGACGGCAAGCCGAAGCCGAGAACGGCGCCCCCGGCGACGCACAGCCCGGCCGCGCCCGCGACCTCGGCGAGCTCGTCCGCGCCCGCGAGCCCCTCGCTGCCCGCGGGGTTCCGGACCCACAAGGACGGCTCGGGCTACTCGGTGATGGTCCCGGACGGGTGGACCGGCCCCGAGCGCAAGGGCTCCAGTGACTTCTTCTATGCCAAGGACCGGCGGACCTACGTGCAGATCGATCAGACCGACAGCCCCGGCAAGAGCGCGATCGGCGACTGGCGGAACCAGGAGCACGGCGGCGCCGGCTTCCCCGGCTACCAGCGGATCAAGATCGAGCCGACCGGCGACCACCCGCCCGTCCCCGACACCGGGAACGGCGACAGGTCGGCCGACTGGGAGTTCACCTTCAACGGCGACCACGGCCGGATCCACATCCTGAACCGCGGGTTCGTCGCGAACGGGCACGGCTATGCGATCCTGCTGCGCGCCCCCCAGGACGCCTGGGACCGGACGTTCGCCGAGCTGCAGCCGGTGTACCAGTACTTCAAGCCGGCGGAGGCGTGATGGACGAGGGCCGCCTGCTCGCCGGCCGCTACCGGCTGCTGTCGGTGGTGGGACGCGGCGGCATGGGCACGGTCTGGCGGGCGCTCGACGAGACCCTCGACCGGGAGGTCGCGGTCAAGGAGGTGCTGCTGCCGTCCGGGCTGAGCGACGAGGAGCGCCACACCCGGCACCAGCGGACGCTGCGGGAGGCGCGCGCGTCGGCGCGGCTGAACCATCCGGGCGTCGTGACCGTCCACGACGTCGTCGACGAGGACGACCGGCCCTGGATCGTCATGGAGCTGGTCCAGGCGCGCTCGCTCCAGGAGATCATCGACGAGGACGGGCCGCTGCCGCCCGGGCGGGTGGCGGAGGTCGGCCGGCAGATCATCGGGGCGCTGCGCGCCGCGCACGCGATCGGCATCCTGCACCGCGACGTCAAGCCCGCGAACGTGCTGGTCGCCGCGGACGACCGGGCGGTGCTCACCGACTTCGGCATCGCGCAGATGGCGGGCGACGCGACGCTGACCGGCACCGGGCTGATCATGGGGTCGCCGGCGTACATGCCGCCGGAGCGGGTCAACGGCGACCGGGCGATCCCGGCGTCGGACCTGTGGGCGCTCGGCGCGACCCTGTACGCCGCGTGCGAGGGGAGGGCGCCGCACCACCGCAGCGACGCGATGGCGGTGCTGGCGGCGGTGATGACGCAGGACGTGCCGCCGCCGAAGAACGCGGGGCCGCTGGCGCCGGTGCTGCTCGGGCTGCTGGAGCGCGACCCGGTCCGGCGGATGGGCGCGGAGCGCGCCGAGGAGGCGCTCGCCGCGATCGCGTCCGGGCACGCCGCGGACCAGGCCGCCGCGCAACTCGCCTGGAGCCACGCGACGGCCGCGGGCGAGCACGGGGCGGTCGGTGCCGGGACGGGCCCGACGCGGTCGGCGCCGCCGCTGCACGTGCCGGACCAGCACATCCCGGTCCCGGACATGACGGCGCACTACCCGCCGGAGACGGCCGGGCAGCAGTGGGCGCCGATGCCGGGCGGGCCCGGCACGATGGGCGTCGCGCCGAAGCGCCGGTCGCCGGTGCTTCCGATCCTCGCCGGGGCGGTCGTCCTCGCTGCCGCGGTCGCGGCGGCCGTGGTCTTCCTCTGGCCGCACGACTCCGGCCGCACTCCGGGGCCGGTGGACAACAACCCCGCCGCGCAGGGCGACCCTTCCGGTCAGGGCAAGACGAACCCCCCGGCGTCGCAGGACCCGTCGCCGTCCCCGTCCAAGACCTGGCCCGCGGGCCTCACCAAGGCGAAGAGCTCCACCTACTCGATCGGCGTGCCGCCCGGCTGGACGAAGAGGACGACGGCCCGCGGTGCCATCTGGTCCGACCCCGCCACCAAGGGCTACGTCCAGGTCGAGGAGACCCCATGGCAGGGCGACCCCGTCCAGCACTGGAAGACGTGGGAGAAGCAGGCCATCCGCGACGGCAACCTGGCGAACTTCAGCCGGGTCGGGCCGATCACGAGCACCAGCGTGGCGGGCTACCCGGCCGCCGACATCCAGTTCACCTGGACGCGGTCCACCGGCTTGACGCACGCCCTCGACCGGGGCGTGATCGTGAACGGGCACGCGTACGCCGTCGTGGTGGCGCTTCCGGAGTCCCAGTGGAACGGCAACGGGCGACTAGTGAAGGATGTGCTCGGTACGTTCCAGCCCGCCGGGGTGGGATGATCACTGGGGGGACCGTAAAGAGATGGCACAGGCACGTCTGCTCGGCAACCGCTACCGGCTGGACTCGGTGGTCGGCCGCGGCGGGATGGGCACCGTGTGGCGCGCCTTCGACGTCATGCTCGACCGCGAGGTCGCGGTCAAGGAGGTCCTGCTCCCGCCGGGGCTGAACGACGCCGAGCGAGCCGTCCTGTACGAGCGGACGTTCCGCGAGGCGCGGGCGTCGGCGCGGCTGAACCACCCGGGCGTGGTGACGGTCCACGACGTGGTCGAGGAGTCGGACCGGCCGTGGATCGTGATGGAGCTGGTCCTCGCGCCGTCGCTGCAGGACCTGCTCGACCGCGGGCCGATGGAGCACCACCGGGTCGCCGCGATCGGGCTGCAGATGCTGGGCGCGCTGCGCCACGCGCACGAGAAGGGGATCCTGCACCGCGACGTCAAGCCGAGCAACGTGCTGATCACCGACTCGGGGCGGGTCGTGCTCACCGACTTCGGCATCGCGCAGGTGGAGGGCGACGCGACCCTCACGCAGACGGGCCTGGTCATGGGCTCGCCCGCCTACATCCCGCCGGAGCGCGCGCAGGGCGAGCGCGCCGTCCCGGCGTCGGACCTGTGGGCGCTCGGCGCGACGATGTACGCGGCGGTCGAGGGCCGCTCCCCGTACGAGCGGCCGGACGCGATGGCGTCGCTGCAGGCGGCGCTGTCCGAGCCGGTCCCGCCGGCGCGCAACGCGGGGCCGCTCGCCCGCGTCCTGGACGGCCTGCTGGCGCGCGAGCCGGTGCACCGGATGACGGCGTCGCAGGCGCAGCCGCTGCTGACGCAGGTGGCGGCGATGCCGCGGCCCCCCGCGGCCGACGACACGGTGATGGACGGCCCGCCGCGCCGCTATGGCGACGACGCGTCGGAGACCGTGCTCGACCCGGACGACCTGGATCCGGTCACCCGCCGCGACCCGGGTCCGGGACCGGGACCGGCGCCCGTCCGCAACGAGCGCGACTCCTACCCGCCGCAGCCCCCGTCGCAGCGCCGTCCCGCGCAGGAGCAGGAGGAGCGGACGCTCCTGGAGACCGAGTGGGCGCCGCCGCCGCAGCACGGGCAGCCGCAGACGCCGCCGTGGCAGCAGCACCAGTTCTCGAACTGGCAGCAGCCGCCGGGGCCGCCGCCCGTGCACGACGTCCGCGGGGCGGAGCGCCGCAAGACGATCCTGATCATCGTGGTCGCGGTGGTGCTGGTGGTGGCGGCGGTGCTGGCCGGCGCGTTCATCCTGCGCCGCAAGCTCCAGGTCGAGACGCTCGGCCTCGCCGGCTCCGGCCACACGGCCACCATGGCCGTCCTGACCCTGGTCCACCCCTAGCCGGGCGCCCGGGGCCGCGGCCGTCAGGTCGTCTGGGCGAGGCCGCTGATCTGGGCGCCGTTCGCGGTCACCGACGGCTGCTCGGACACCACGTCCGTCATCACCATGAACGGCAGGGTGAGCGGCGGCGGCTGCTCGGGCGTGAAGGTCAGCGGGATGCCGAGCAGCTTCGACGACATCTTCGTCGTGTACATGACGACGTCGCCGCTGAGCGTGAGCGAGCCCGTCCTGGTCCGGCTGGTGACGCCGCCCCGCGCGGCGGTCTGGTCGACGTCCTTCAGGACGGCCTTGGACATGGTGAACTTCAGCGCCTTCACCGTCCCGGACGCCGAGGGCAGCGACGCGACGCCGTCGTAGCTGAGGCCCGACATCGTCAGCGACGAGGCGCGGAGCGTGCCGGCGTCGCTGTAGACGCGGGAGCCGGCCGCGGCGGCCGCGGTGGCCTGCCCGCCGGGCTTGGCGCAGGCGGCCGGGTCCTTGGCGGACCGGAACTCCTGCAGCAGCTTGCGCGCCTGGTCCTGGGACAGCCCGGCCCCGTTCGCCGGGACGGCCGGGCAGGACGGCGACGGCGACGGCGAGGCGGACGGTGAGGCCGAGGGCGTCGCGGACGGCGTCGCGCTCGGCGTCGGCGTCGCGGTGGGGGAGGGCGTGGTGCTCGCGGCCGGTGCGGGCGCCTGCGCGGCCTGAGGGGCCGGAGACGCGCTCGCCGGGGACGCGGACGCCGACGGTGCCGGGGACGGCGCCGCGTTCAGCAGGTGCAGGCCCAGGGCGCCGGGCAGCGCCAGCGGCAGCGCGAACGCGGTGAACCGGCCGCCGCGCGGCGCCGCGTGCGCGCCGATCCCGTGCCCGCCGGCGCGGGGCCGGGCGGGCTCCGGGGCGTCCGGCCCGTCCGGCCCGGCCTGGGCGCGGGGGCGCGCCGGCGACCAGGCGAAGCCGAGCGCGCCGCCGAGGAGGCCGAGCAGCATCCCGACGACGAAGCCGCCGAAGTTGGAGGTGAGGAACGACGCCAGTGACAGCAGCACGGCGAGGACGCCGAAGAAGCTGCGCTGGGCGGGCTGGAACCACATCAGCGCGCCGGCGGCGACCAGCAGCGCGCCGATCAGCCAGCTCGCCACTCCGGCGATGCCCTGGTGCACGACCAGCGGCATCGGGGCGAGGGGGATCGCGATGAGCTCCGCACCGCCGAGGACGGCGAACGCGCCGCCCCAGAAGGGGCGCGTCCGCCGCCAGCGGCGGAACCCGTGGGGTGTCGTGTCCGTCATGGCCTTTAGAAGCACTCCTTGCCGAGCTTCATGCTGAGGTCGCTCAGCTTGAAGGTGCCGGCGGTGGTCGCCCACGCGACCTGCTTGACGCCGGTCAGCTTGATCGAGTCGGCCTGCTGGCCGAACATGCCCGCCGCGCCCTTCGCGCCGCTCGGGCCCTTGTCGAGGGTGCTGGCGTCCCGGCCGATCTCGATGTTGGAGAACTCGGCGTTCGCGTCCAGCTGCTCGACGTCCAGCACGAGGTCGGACGCCTTGACGGGGGTGCCCTTGTCGCCCGCGGTGAGCCGCAGCGTGAACGGCCCGACCTTCATCGACTGGCACATGTCCGTGATCGTCGCGTTCTTGATCCCGGAGATCTGCACCGGGTGCTTCGCGCCGTCCTTGCTGGTGTCGACGTCGCCGTACTGGACGAAGCCCGTCCCGTTGAGGGAGGCGGCGCTGACCTTGAAGCTGCTGCCGGAGACGGCGAACGACGAGGCGATGGCGCCCTGCGCGGTCATGAAGACCAGGGCGCCCGCGCCGACCGCGGCGGGGGCGGCGATGGCGGCGAAGCGCTTCCAGCGGACGCGGCCGAGACCGGCGTCGGCGGAGTCGGTCATAGGGGGCTCCTGGGGGGTTCGGGGGTCGGGGGGCCGGGCGGGGGGTGCCCGGTGATGCGGGTCACGTGCGTGACACTGAGTGCAAGTTACCCTCAAGTACTTACTTGCGGCAAACCCGTCCAGGGAACTCGAAGGTAAAGAATCAGGGCGGTTGACCTGCGAAATTGATCACCGCGGAGGGCGGCGAGGCGGGTGAGGGGCGGGCCGCAACCCACTACGGTAAGTGACTACTGACGGGCGTCCGGAACCCCGCCACGGCAGGGGTTCGCGGCGCCTCGCGCCGGGTCAGCTTCCGGCGGAGAACGCGTCGAGCGCGAGCCGCAGATCGGCGACGCGCGCCTCGAGGTCGTCGGAGGGCTCCCCGGACCGCATCCGGGCGAGGGCGTCCTCGACCTCGGCGAGCCGCCGGTCCAGCTCCGGCAGCAGCCCTTCGCAGGCCGCCGCGTCCGGCGCGCCGTCGAGGCCGGCGCCGGCGGCGCCGTTCCCGGCGATGGTGCGGCGCAGCAGCGCCGCCTGCCGGCGCAGCTCCAGGTTGCTGCGGTGCAGGTCGACGAAGACCGACACCTTGGCGCGCAGCAGCCACGGGTCGAACGGCTTGGTCAGGAAGTCGACCGCGCCCGCCGCGTAGCCGCGGTACGCCTGCTCGCTCTCCCCGCCGGCCGCGGTCAGGAAGATGATCGGGATGTCCCGGGTGCGCGGCCGCGCCTTGATGTGCTGGGCCGTCTCGAAGCCGTCCATCCCGGGCATCACGACGTCGAGCAGGATCAGCGCGAAGTCGTCGCTCAGCAGTTCCTTGAGGGCCGCCTGGCCGGACGAGACGGGGACCACCTCGACCGGGAGCGCGTCGAGCACCGCCGAAAGGGCGGTGAGGTTCTCCTCGCGGTCGTCGACGGCGAGGATCCTCGTGTCGTGCGGCACCGGACTCCTTCGCTTCGGTGACGGCCTGTGCGTTCCACCTTGTCATGTCACCACGGACGGGGACAGTGAATCGCGACAGAGTGCGAATTTCCAGGGCAGGGGCCGCCCGCCCGCGGACCGCGCCGCCGCGGGCCGCCGGCGCCGGCTCGTGACGCTAGGGCAGCCAGCCCGGTTTGACCAGTCCCGACTCGTAGGCGAACACCACCAGCTGCGCCCGGTCGCGGGCGCCGAGCTTCACCATCGTCCGGCTCACGTGCGTCTTGGCCGTCGCCGGGCTGACCACCAGCCGCGCCGCGATCTCCTCGTTCGACAGCCCCTCGCCGACCAGCGCCATCACCTCGCGCTCCCGGTCGGTCAGCGCGTTCAGCCGCGGCGACGGCGCCGGCTCCTTCGCCCGCGCCGCGAACTCGGCGATCAGCCGCCGGGTCACGCCGGGCGACAGCAGCGCGTCGCCGGCCGCGACCGCCCGCACCGCGTGGATCAGCTCGACCGGCTCGGTGTCCTTGACCAGGAACCCGCTCGCCCCGCCGCGCAGCGCCTCGAACACGTACTCGTCCAGCTCGAACGTGGTCAAGATCACGATGCGGACGTCGCCCAGCCGCTCGTCGGAGGCGATCCGGCGGGTCGCGGCGAGCCCGTCCAGGCCCGGCATCCGGATGTCCATCAGGATCACGTCGGGGCGCAGCCGGCGCGCCAGCGCCACGGCCTCCTCGCCGTCGCTCGCCTCCCCGGCCACCTCGATGTCGTCCTGGGCGTCCAGCAGCGCCCGGAACCCCGCCCGGACCAGCACCTGGTCGTCGGCGAGCAGCACCTTGATCATTGACCGTCCCTCTCCGCGGGGTCGCCCGGGCCGTCGTCGGCGCCGCCGGCGTCACCGGGGTCCGCGGCGTCGGCCGGCTCCCCGGTGAGCGGCAGCGTCGCCCGGACGGCGAAGCCGCCGCCCGCCCGCGGCCCCGCGTCGAACGTCCCGCCGAGCGCGGCGGCCCGCTCCCGCATGCCGCGGATGCCGCTGCCGCCCCGATGGTCGTCCAGCAGGGGCGCGCCGCGGCCGTCGTCCTCGACCCGCACCTCCACCTCCCGCTCACCGTAGGCGATGCGGACCCGCGCCGTCACCGGCCCCGGGCCCGCGTGCCGGGTCACGTTCGTCAGCGACTCCTGGACGATCCGGAACGCGGCGAGGTCGGCGCCCGCCGGCAGCGGGCGCGGCTCCCCGGCCGTCTCGGCGTCCACCGTGAGCCCGGCGGAGCGGGCCCGGTCGAGCAGGTCGTCCAGCCGGGCGAGCCCGGCGGTGGGGGAGCGCGGCGCGGTCTCGCCCTGCGCCCGCAGCGCCCCGATCACCGACCGCATCTCGGTCAGCGCCTCCTTGCTGGCGTCCTTGATCGCGGTGAGCGCGGTGCGGGCCTGCTCGGGGTCGCCGTCCATCAGGTGCAGCGCGACGCCCGCCTGCACGTTGATCATCGAGATGTTGTGCGCGAGGACGTCGTGCAGCTCGCGGGCCATCCGCAGCCGCTCCTCGCTGGCCTGCCGCCGCTCCTCCTCGGCGCGGGTGCGGTCCCGCTCGGCGGCCCGCTGCCCGGTCATCCGGACGAGCTCGGCGGTGACCAGCACCGCGAGGGACCAGCCGACGACGACGCTGACCCCGCCGACGCTCGGCTCCTCGACGGGGAAGAGGACGCCGGGCTTGCCGCGCTGGTCGAACGGGACGCCGATCAGCGCGGTGATGCCGAAGTACACGGCCACCGAGACCGCCGTCCCGGCCCAGGTCACGAGCCGGTGCCCGGCGACGATCGCGCCCAGCATCGCGACGCCGACGGCCGCGAACGCCGGGCCGTAGGGGTAGGCGCGCAGGAAGTACAGGCCGGTGAGCAGGCCGGTCGCCGCGAGCGTCGGCACGGGACAGCGGCGGCGCAGCAGCAGCAGCGCCGGCCCCGCGAGGACGATCGCGAACCCGAGCGCGTCCAGGTGCGTGATGCCGTAGCCCTGCGAGCCGTCGCCCCAGCCGTGCCCGCGCCCCCAGCCGTCGCCGCGGTCCCACGCCCGGTCGCGGGTCGCACCGTGCTGCGCGGCCATCGCCCCGAAGAACTCGACGAGCAGCACGAGCAGCGGGACGACCCAGACGGGCCAGGCGGACGGCCGCGGCCAGTGCGGCCGGGCCGCCGCGTGCGGCGGCGAAGTGCTCATTCCTGCACGGTAGCCACCGCCGGCGCGCGGCACGTCGGCCGGCAGGAGGCAGCGCGCCTACTCCCTGGGAGGTAGCGGGCCGGTCGGGGGCAATGCGGGCATAGCGGTCATTCGCCCTTCAGGTGGGCGCTGAGCCACGCCAGCACCGCCGGCAGCTCGGAGCGCCACTCACCCAGCGTCACCCGGGCGCCGGGCACCAGGAGCTTGTCCACGCGCATCGGCGGCTTCGCCAGCGCCGTGAACCGCTCCGCCGCCTGGGCGTCGGCGCCGGCCGACTGCGCGGCGGCCAGCACCGAGATCGGCGGCGGTGGAAGGTGCTGCAGCCGCCACGTCAGGTCCTGCTCGAGCCGGTACGCCTCGCTGCCCCCGTACGGGTCGTCCGGACCCTGCTTCACCGGGCGCCCGGACCCGCCGCTCGCCGTTGCGCCCGTCCCGGCCGCGGGAGGGGCGACCTTGACGACCGTCCGCGCGCCGGTCCCGTCCGTCGGCAGCCCGAACCGGCCGTTCAGCGACGCGGCGGCGGTGAACAGGTCGGAGTGCAGCATCGCCAGCCGCGCGGCGCACTGCCCGCCCGCCGTGAGCCCCGCGAGGCCCCAGCCCGCCCGCGTCTCCGGCAGCCGGTAGGTGCCGGCCAGCGCGAGCGGCAGGTCCTTGGAGAGGAAGGTCTCGGCCTGCCCGCCCGCGACGCCCGGCAGGTCCAGGCACCCGGCCGGGCGGACGTCGCGCGGCTTGGCCGGCCCCCGCTTCGTCACCGGCGTGACGCCGATGGGCCCGCGCGAACCGTCCGTCCGGTGCTTGTGGCCGCGCCCGCCCCGCTCGCCCGGACGCCCGCTCGGCCCGGTGCGCGGGGTGGCCGCGGACGGCGGCTCCGCCGACCGCGGCCTGGCGGGCGTGAACCTGCGGACCGGCCCCAGCATCGCGTAGATCATCGGCTGGACGCCGCCCGTCGCGGCCGCGGCGAGGGCCTCGTCGGGCAGCTTCGCCTGGTGCAGCCACGCCGCCGCGCCGCCGGACGCGTCGTCGGCGATGGTGATCACGACCGGCAGCCGCTGGTGCGCGTACTTGGGCTGGAAGTACTGCGGCGGGAGGTAGACGTAGGCCTGCGCGTCCAGGCCGCTGCGCGCGCCCTGCACGTCCAGCCGGTCGACCCGTCCGTCCTTCCCGGGGTCGCGCGGGTGCCCGCGCCGCTTCGGCCCGAGCGCCGTCGTGACGCGGTGCGCGAGCCCGGCGGGCGCCGCCTCCGCGCCGCGGTTCGGCTGCACCTGCTTCACCTTCGCGTTCGTGGTGGTGCCGCCGAGCAGGTCGTCCCAGGTCGCGTAGAAGACGAAGTACCGGTTGACGAGCAGCACGACCGCGGCCGTCAGCAGCGCCTGCGAGCCGAGCAGCAGCCCCGTCCGGGCCGCCACCGGCCGCACGCCGCGCCCGGCGAACCGGGGCCACAGCACCACCGCGGCGACCAGGCACGCGACGGCCGGCACGCACACCAGGGCGAGGAAGCCCGCACCGATCGGCTCCATCACTCCCCCTTGAGGTGCGCGCTCAGCCACGCGATCGACGGCGGGATGTACTTGCGGAAGGTCTTGAAGTTGTGGCCGCCGGTCGGCAGCAGCAGCTTGTCGACGACGAGCGGCGGCCGCGCCGCCGCCATGAACTTCTCCGCCGACGGGAACGTCTTCTCGCCGACGTCCGCGGAGGCCACCAGCACCGACACCGGCGGCTGCGGCAGGTTGCGCAGCCGCCAGATCAGGTCGTTGCCGCGCCGGATCGTCTTGCTGCCGCCGTAGAGCTCGCGGGTGGTGCGGTCGAGCAGCGCGTCGAAGTGCCCGGCCATGGACGCGGCCGCGGCGAACCGGTCGGAGTGCTTCAGCAGGAGCTTGGTCGCGCAGAACCCGCCGGTCGAGTAGCCGGCGAGGCCCCAGCCGGTGCGCTCGCGCGCCGTCCGGTACACGCCGGCGACCGCCTCCGGGACGTCCTGGGCGAAGAACGTCTCGACCTGGGGGCCGCCGGGCACGTCGGCGCACTCGGTGTCCCAGCCCTCCTCCACGGTCGGCCGCATCATCACGTAGATCATCGGCTGGATCCGGCCCGCCGCCTGCGCCTTCGCCACGTCCTCGGGGATGTGGCCCTTGTTCATCCAGACCATCCGGTCGGCGGCGGGGTAGCCGGCGATGAGCAGCACGACCGGGAAGCGGCGCGCCGCGTAGGCGGGCTGGAAGTACTGCGGCGGGAGGTAGACGTAGGCCTCGGCGGAGATCCCGGTGCGGATGCCGCGGATGTCGAGGTGCTCGACCTGGCCGTTGCGCGCGGGCGTGCGCCTGCCCTTGCCGCCCGGGTCGAGGTCGGCGCGCACCTTGCGGACGGCCTGGCTGGCGGCGAGCGTCCCGGGGCCGGCGGGCGGCGGGTGCTGCGCCTGCGTCGCCTTCCCGCCCGCGGCGCTCAGCAGGTCCCGCCACGAGCCGTAGAACAGGTAGTAGGTGTTCACCGCGGTCAGCAGCGTCAGCAGCACGGCGACCTGGCAGCCCGCGAGCAGCGCGGCGCGGCTCGCGGCGGCGCGGACGCCGCCGCCGGCGGCGCGCGGCCACAGCCACACGGTGCCGGCCAGGCACGCCGCGGTGAGCAGCGACAGCACGGCGAGCAGGCCCGAACTCGTCAGCCCCACAACCAGCCCCCTCTGGTGCGGCGCCCGGGGTGCGGGCGCGCAACGGGTAACTCCGAAGACGGTCACGTGGTCGGACCGTTCCGCCGCGACCGCCGGCAGGGCGCGGAGCCGCGGCGTGGCGGTCCGGAGCCGTTTCGGGGATCGCTGAGAAGGCGGCGGGGTGACGCCGCGTTCCGGTGATGTGGCGCACAGAGCGCTCGGGCCCGCCCTCAGCCGTTCCAGCGGACGGGTAGCCGCTCGAAACCGTGACGGGCACTTGACCTCGACATTACAGGCTCGCCCCCCGCCTGCGCGAGCGCGGGCCGCTCCAGCAGCGCCACGAGGAACGCCCGCAGGTGTGCGCGGGCCAGGCGGGCGCCCAGGCAGGCGCGCCGCCCCGTGCCGAAGCACAGATGCGGGCGCCCGCCCTGCGCGGACCGCTCGGCCAGGAACCGCTCGGGCGCGAACCGGCCGGGCTCGCGGAACACCTCCGCGTCGTGGTTGGCCGACACCAGCCACAGCGCCACCCGCTCGCCGGGCAGCAGCGGCACCGCGCCCACCCGGGTCGCGCGCCGCACCCGCCGCCGCACCTGCAGCACCGGCGTCCACCAGCGCAGCATCTCCTCGACGGCGCTGTCGATCAGCCGCTCGTCGCGGCGCTCCGCGCGGAGCCGGGCGTACTCGTCCGGATGGCGCAGCAGGGCGTGCAGGCCGCCCGCGAGGGTGTTGCGCAGCGTCTCCGGCAGCTCGTGCGCCACCTGCCGGACGAAGTCGACCGTGTCGCCCGGCGGGATCCGGTCCAGCATCGCGGCCATCGGCGGGTCCATGTCGATCGGCGCGCGGGACGGCTCGCCGTCCGGGATCGCGTCGGGATCGTCGCCGCGTCCCCGCGGCCGTTCCGCACCGCCCGGATGCTCCAGCCTGGTGTGCTCCAGCCTGGTGTGCTCCAGCCCGGAGTGCTCCAGGCCGGTGTGCTCCAGGCCGGTGTGCTCCAGGCCGGGGCGGTCCGTCCGCGGGCCGTGCAGGACGCCGTCGTCCTCCGGCAGGAACAGCTGCGGGCGCGTCAGGGCGTAGTGGACGTCGGCGTACCGCAGCACCGCCCAGGCGCCCGGCCGCTCCGCCGCGCCCGCGTCCTGCCACACGACCGGCGTCCGCGAGCGCAGCCGGTCGAGCCGGTCGTGCGGGACGCCGCGCGCGAAGGCGTCCGGGCAGCCGAGGGCCGCCGCGTCCGAGACGGGCAGCGCGCCTCCCCGTCGAGGCATGGGAACCCCTCCCTCCCAGGTGGACGCTAACGCGTCCGGACCGAATCCCGTATGTCCGGATTCGGCCGTTCCCTGCCATGGGTCAGCCCGCCAGCCACTCACCCGTCTCGACGCTGACCAGCCCGTGCCGGGCCGCCTCGATGACCGCCTCCCGCTGCGAGTGCACGCCGAGCTTGCTCAGCACGCTCTGCACGTGGCTGCGCGCCGTGCTGCGGGTGACGCCCATGGCCTTGGCCAGCGCCTGGGTCGACTCGCCGCGCGCGAGCCGCGTCAGCACCTCCCGCTCGCGCGGGGTGAGGAACCGCGCGACCCGCTGCGCCTGGGTGCGCGGCCGGACGGCGTCGCCCCGGGCGACCTGGTCGACGACGACCTCGCCCGCCGCGACCCGGCGCAGCACCGTCAGGACGTCGCCGGCCTGCTGCCCCTTGTGCGCGAACCCGCGCACGCCCGCCGCGACGCCCGCCTCCAGCACGTGCTGCTCCAGGAACCCGGTCAGCACCACGAACTGCGTCTGCGGGGCGGCGGCGCGCAGCCGCGGCATCCAGTCCAGCGCGGTGCCGGACGGGAACTGCAGGTCGATCAGGCACACGTCGGCCTGCCGGCCGCGCAGCACCGGCAGCGCCTCCTCCGGCGAGTAGGCGACGCCGACCACCACGTGCCCGGCGTCCGACAGCACCAGCGACAGCGAGTCGGCGAAGACGGCGTGGTCGTCGCAGATGGCCACTCTCATGGGTGCGGCCGCCAGTCGTCGGCGTGCGCGCCGTCCGGCTCGCGCGGCGGCGGCGCCGACGGCAGCAGCATCCGCACCCGCGCCCCGCCCATCTCGCAGGTGCGGATCTCCAGGCTGCCGCCGTAGCCGGAGATGAGGTCGTGGACGATGCCGAGGCCGAGCGAGGCCAGCCCGCGCCGCGCCCCGGAGCTGCCCGGACCCGCGCCGAACCCGGGGCCGTCGTCGTCGACCTGGATGACGACCCAGCCCTGGTCGGCCTCGACCTGGACGTTGACGCGGCCCTCGGCGACGCGGCAGGCGTTGTCGAGCACGTTGCGGACGGCCCGCCACAGCGCCACCGGGTCCATGTGCGCCCACGCCTCGCCGCCGCCGAAGCAGACCTCGTGCGGGGTGGCGAGCCGCATGCCGGTCACGACCTCGGCGGTCAGCTCGTCGACCCGGATCCGCTCGGGGCTCGGCAGGGGCTGGTCGTCGTCGTCCTCGTCCAGCCGGCGCAGCAGGTGGTCGAGCCAGCGGGTCTCGCCGAGCAGCTGCTCGATCCGCGCCCGGCTGCCGTCGCCGACGTCCTCGGCCACGACGACCGCCGACGCCAGCATGATGATCGTGCCGAGCTCGTGCCGGATGTCGTGCCGCAGCCGCCGCTTCCACAGCGCGTGCTCGCCGGCCGTCTCCGGCGCGGGGGGCGGATCCGGCCGCGCGGGCTCGCGCGCGGTCTCCCGCCCGTCCTCCCGGACCGGAGCGGCGGCGAGCGTCCCCACGCCCGCGCCGGCACCGGGGGAGGATCGTGACCGCCCGTTGATCATGAAAGGACCCCCGTCCGTATTCACCAGCACCGCTTCGACGGTCACCCCCCGCGGCCGCTCGTGTCCAGTCAATTCACCGCAACAGACAGGTGCCTGACCGGAAGTGGACATGCCTCCATCCGGGTAAACTCGGGTCTTTCTCCGAGCGTCTAAGTCAGGATTGTCAGTTCGGCTTGTGGCATTTCCTTCATGCCTACGGCGTAGCCGCTTTGCGCATTCGGGCGGGTGCGCCCGCGGGGCCGGCGAGGGACCGTATCGGCATGCCGACGGTCACATTTCTCGGACACGCGGGGGTGTCGGTGCACGCCCGGGCGTTCCACCTGCTCGCAGACCCGTGGCTCGCTCCGACGGGTGCCTTTATCGGGGCCTGGCACCAGTACCCCAGAAACGATCACCTCGACACCGATCGGTTGCTCGCCGCGGACTGGGTGGCGGTCTCGCACGAGCACCTTGATCATTTCGACCCCTGGGTCATCGACCGGCTTCCGCAGCGGACCCGGATCCTCATTCCGCGCTATCCGGGCCCGGCCTTCCGGGAACGGATGGCGGAAGCCGCGGGTTCCCGCCAGGTAATCGAGATAGAGCCCTGGGAGAAATTCCCGCTCGACAATCGGGGCTCCTGGATAACGGTCATTCCGGAACTCTCCCCTATGTGCCATGACGCGGCCTTTCTCGTGGTCGCGGACGGCCGCGGCGTCCTGCACTGCAACGACGCCCGGCTCACCGCCGCGCAGGCCCGCCGGGCCAAGCACCTGGCGGGCGGCCGGCTCGACCTGATGGCGCTGCAGACCTCCGGCGCGTCCTGGCATCCGATCTGCTACGAGTACCCGGCCGAGGAGATGGCCAAGGTCTCGATGGACAAGCGGGTCTCCAAGCTGCGCGCCGCGCAGCGGCTCGTCCGGCAGACGCAGCCGGAGCTCGCCGTCCCGTTCGCCGGGCCGCCGTGCTTCCTGGACGGCGAGGTCGACCACCTCAACTGGGTGCTCGGCCAGCGGGACGGGGCGTTCTGCGACCCCGAGGTCTCGACGGAGTGGCTGCGCGAGCACCTGCCCGGGCAGCGCTGGGACTACTTCAAGCCGGGCGACTCCGTCGACCTCGACACCGGCGAGGTCGTCCGGGACCCCGTCTCGGCGGAGTTCTCCTTCGCCGACGACGAGCGGCCCGCCTACCTCAAGCAGTACGCCGAGGACCGCAAGGAGCTGATCGAGGGCGTCCTCGCCGAGTACCCGGTGCCGGGCCCGGACCTGTTCGACCGGTTCGTCGCCCACTTCGAGCACCTCGGCACGCTCAGCGACTACTTCCTGCGGCAGATCGCGATGCTGGTCCGGTTCGAGATCACCGGCCCGAACGGCGGGGTCTGGGACGTGGACTTCTCCCCGGACGGGCTGGCGGTGGGGGAGGCGTCCCCGGACGTCCGCCCGCACTACCGGATCACCACGGCGGGCCGCTGGCTGGACTCGGTGCTGACCGGCCGGATGGCCTGGGAGGACCTGCTCATCTCCTTCCGGCTCAGCCTGTACCGCGACCCCGACGTCTACAACGACTACCTGGTGGGGCTGCTCAAGCACGCGAACGCGCCCGCGCTGAACGCCGTCGAGGCCTATGAGACGGGGCGGGACGAGAGCGAGCGGATCACCGTGGAGTGGTCGGGCGGGTGCTACGACATCCCGCGCTACTGCCCGCACGCCGGCGAGGACCTGTCGGTCGGCGCGGTCATCCGCGACGGGCAGGTGCACTGCCTGGCGCACAACTTCGCGTTCGACCTGGCGACCGGCGCGTGCGTGAACGCCCGCGCGGCGAACCTGACCAGCCGCCGCGTCTCCTGACCCGCCGAACCCCGTTCACTTGCGGCGTGTCGGCCTTAAGACCGCGGTCTTAAGGCCGACACGCCGCAAGTCGGCGGGAGGGGCGCGCGGGGCCCGGGGCGGGACGCCGGCAGGGGCGTGTCCGGCCCGGGCCCCGTGTCGTGTTGTGTTAGGTTTCTTGCGGTAACTGGGGGGTTGAAGTGGTGCGCGTGAACCGCGGTGCTCAGGCGGCTTTCAGTGGGAAACTGGGCGGCAAGCTGAAGATCAGGAAGCCGAGCCGGGCGCAGCTCGGCCTGATGGCGGTGGTGTTCGTCCTGCTCGTCGCCGGCGGTGAGGTCCTGGCCCTGAAGATGGGGGCGTTCAACGTGCCGCTGGGGCCCGATTCGCATCCCGCGGTCGCCGACCACCCCAAGCACTGACGCCCGAGCACTGAGGCACTGACGCCCCCGCCGGCTCCCGGCGCGGGCCTCACCTCGCGGTGTTGCGGGCTTTCATGACGCTCTGCAGATCGGGGTGGTCGCCGCCGGACGCGTCCGCGAGCGACGGGCACGCCCATTCGGACTGGTGGCCCCAGGAGTAGGAGATCTCCAGCTTCGGGCGCGGCGCGAGCCGGTCCCAGCGGGCGAGGATCTTCCGGAACTGGGCCTGCGTCGGCAGCCAGTACTGCTTGTCGCCCTTGGTGCAGCTCTGCCCGAACGCCTGCAGGACGGGCGCGACCCGCGCGCGCGGGATGCCCGCGTCGTCGGCCAGCCGGACCATCCGGTCGATCGCCCCGATGTTGCACGAGTCCTGCGCGTCCGCCGAGCCCTTGCACGGGTACGGGTCGAGGCCGTAGAGGTCGACGCCGACCCGCTTCGGCGCGAGCTGCTTCATCGGCCAGTCCGTGAGCGAGATGAACGACACCTGGCCGGGCGCGTTCTGCCGGATGTAGTCGGCGCGGCGCCGGATCTCCCCGGCGATCTTCGGGCAGCGCCCGGTGTCCGGCTCGTCCGACAGGTACCAGCCGTACACCTTCGGGTTGTGGCCGTACCGCTGCACGGCCCGGACGAACCCGTCGTAGTCGAGGTCGAAGGCGCCGCAGGTGAAGTTGCCGACCCACAGCAGCGCCTGCATCCCGTCCGGGACGCCGGCGACGAGCGAGTCGTCCGGCTTGGCGTCGACGAGGTTGTAGCCGAGCTCCTTCAGCCGCGGGTAGTCCGACGGCTGGGTGTTCAGCGCGATGCGGCGGGTCTGGCCCGGCTGCGCGGCGGGCGTGCCGGGCGTCGCGGGCGGGCCGGTGTACGGCTCGTCCCCGCCCGACGACGACCGGTGCTGCAGGTAGAGCAGGAACCCGGCCACCAGCACCACCGCGGCCCCGACGGCCGAGACCTTGAACCGGACGTCCCGGATGTCCATGTCTCCCTTTCCCCGATGCGGGCCTGACCGGTGCGGGTCCTCAGGCCGCGGAGCCGGGCTCCTCGGCTGCCGTACGCGCGGCCTCGTGGACGGGCGCCGGTTCGGGCGCCCGCTCGACCGTCCCGTCCGAGGCCACCTGGAGCGGCGGGATCGTGAAGCCGAGGATGTGCTTGACGGTGTCCCAGAGCGCGCGCAGCGTCTGCCGCATCGACGGGTCGCGCAGGTAGACCGCGTCCACCGCGACCCGCGCCGGGACGATCCGCTCGATGTAGTTGACGAGGTCGACCTCCTCGCCGGGGCCGAGCACGTCGAAGTCGCGGAACCGGACCTCCGACACCCCGGTCAGCCCCGGCCGGTGGTCGAAGATCCAGCGCGAGTCCGCGTCGTAGTGGACGGCGAGGTCGTAGGTCTCCGGGCGCGGCCCGACCAGCGTCATCTGCCCGCGCAGCACGTTCACCAGCTGCGGCAGCTCGTCCAGCGACCACTGCCGCAGCAGCTTGCCGATCCGGGTGAGCCGCGGGTCGCAGTTGGCGGTGACGGTGAGCCCGCCGACGCCCTGCCGCATCGTCCGGAACTTGTACATGGTGAACGGCCGGCCGCCCTGCCCGACGCGGGTCTGCCGGAACACCCCGGGCCCCTTGCTGGACAGCCGGACCAGCAGGTAGACGAGCGCCAGCGGGACGCTGAGCAGCACCAGCCCGGTGAGCGCGCCGGCGACGTCCAGGGTGCGGCGCGCGCGCGACGGCGCGACGCCGTCGGACGGGTCGACGGGCCGGGCGGCGAGTTCGGTGTGGTCCTCGGACATGGTCACCCCTTGCTGTGCGGAGCAGGGTCGTCGGCCGCCGCGGGCCCGGTGCCGGACGGTTCCGGCGCGGGATCGGCGGCGGGTGCGCGGACGGCGGACTTGCGGACGTGCTGGAACCAGGCGAGCAGCGCGGCGGTGGTCGCGACGAACGAGATGGACGTGGCGATCGCCGCGCCGACCGCGCCGTGCCGGGGGATGAGGATCGCGCCGAGCACGACGACGACCACCAGGCCGAGGCCCTGCCCGGTGGACGCGGCGCCGGGCCGCCCCACCCCGTACAGGTAGGCCATGATCAGCCCGGTGACGCCGAACGTGACGACGCCGGCGAGCCGGATGTAGGTGGGCACGACCGCGTCGTCGAACACGTTCCCGAAGATCCACGGCAGCGCCGTCCCGGCGATGAGCGCGAGCGGGACCGCGGCGACCACCGAGACGCCGAGCGCGGGCAGGATGAGGCGCGCGGTGCGCCTGGTCGCCTTCGCCCGGTCCTCCTTGGCGAAGTCGGGGTAGAGGACGTAGTTCACCGCGAGGCCGGGCAGCTGCACCAGCTCGGCGAACTTGCTGGCGACGGTGTAGACGCCGAGGACCTTCGGGCCGGCGAGCGCGCCGAGCAGCGCCATGTCGAACCGCAGCTGCAGCAGGTCGATGAGCTGCCCGACGTAGCCGCGCACGCCGTATCCGGCGATCGTCCGGCCGAGGCGCGCGTCGGCGCGTCCCCAGCCGCGGAAGAAGCCGCGGGTCGCCAGGCGCCGCGCGATCCACGCGGCCGCCGCGACGTCGGCGAGCACCAGCCCGGCGATCAGCGCGCCCGGCCCGTACCAGCCGGTCAGCAGCAGCAGGTAGATCGGCACGAACACGAACTCCTCGACCGCGATGGCGAGGCTCGCGCCGGGCTGGTCGTCGGTGCCCTGCAGCAGGCCCTTGCCGACCGACACGAACCCCTGCGTGAACGACGGCGCCGCCGCGGCGAGCGTGACCCAGATCCCGAACGACTTGAAGAACACCAGGTAGGCGAGCGGGCTGAGGGCGAGCCACCCGACGCCGCCGAGGACCGCGCCGATGACGGTGAGCCACGCCAGCGTGGGCCGCACCCGGCTCTGGTCGTAGGAGTCGCGGGCCAGGAAGTAGGGTGCGGCGCCGGGCAGCCCGGCGCTGGACAGCTGGCACAGCAGCCCCGGCAGGATCCGCACGAGCGTGAACGCGCCGACGAGCTTCGGCCCGCCGATCCGCGCGACGAGGATCGTGGCGACGCCGAGCGAGCCGAGCGCGCCGATGCGTCCCGCCATGTTCCCCGCGACGAGCGCGAGGAGCCGGCGCCGGAGCCGTCCGGCGTCGGCTTCGGCGGTGAGCGCCGCCGCGGGCTGCTGGGTGTCGGTCATCGGGCTCCCTCCGCGGGGTCGCGGTCGCGTCTGCCGAAGAGGTCCAGGGCGGCGATCAGGCCGAAGACGGCCCAGCCGTGCCGGTAGTGCAGGGTCTGGTAGAAGAGCGCGGAGACCAGGAACACCGCGAGGAGCGCGCCGAACATCTCCGGGCGCGGGACGAGCGCCGCGTACTCGGGGGTGAGCGCGCCGCGCCGGGCGATCCGCACGCACCGCAGGATCAGCACGAACAGCAGCGTGATCAGCGCGACCCCGCCGAGGAACCCGCGTTCCAGCACGGCCGCGATGTAGTCGTTGTGCGCCTCGCGGACGTACCCGTACTGGCGCGCGAGCATCTGCGGGCGGGTCTGGTTGGGGCCGATGCCCCACGGGTGTGTCTGCTCCTCGAGCATCTGGATCGTCGCGGCGTTGACGGAGCTGCGCGACTCGGTGCTCTCCCCGGTGGTGCGGCCGATGGAGTCGCGCAGCACCGGTGACATCTGGCTGGCCTGGTCCAGGTAGGGCTGGATGTCGATCAGGGTGACGGCGGCGACGCCGGTGCCGGCCACGAGGGCGGCCAGCGCGCCGGTCGCGATCGCGTGGTGCGCCTTGCCCTCGCGGAACAGCCGGAACAGGTAGCCGAGCAGCAGCGCGACGCACAGGGCGAGGAGCCCGCCGTTGGAGCCGGTCAGCAGCTCGGCGGTGAGCACGGTCGCGCAGACCGTCCAGCGGAGCCACCGGCGGTCCGGGTACCGGGTCGCGCGGATGATGAACAGGATGCAGATGAACCAGTTGGAGGCGTAGTTGGCGTCGCCGAAGGTGAACATCGCGCGCTCGCCGTCGAGCTGCTTGCCCGACATCGCCTCGATGCCGAGGATCATCCCGAGGATCTCGACGACCGCGTAGACGGTGCCGATCACCACGAACGAGCGCAGCGCGAGCCGCAGCATCCTCGGGTCGCGGCCGAGGTTGGCGATGCTGACCGCCCACATCAGCACGAACAGGTCCTTGACCAGGGTGAGAGTGCCGGCCTGGTTGACGACCGCGGCGATCCCGCCGGCGATGATCGTCATCAGGGTGGGGATCAGGAACGGCCACCGCACCGGCAGTTTCCGGGTGCCCGCCCACAGCAGCGTCACGGCGGACAGCCCGATGAGCGCGAGGTCGGGGAGGCCGGTGTTGCCGGGGCCCGGCGGCAGCCCGGCCGGCATCAGCATCGGCAGCGACGCGATCCCGAGCACGAGCGCGACGGACGTCAGCGGCCACCGCCTCTTCAGCGCGGGCGCGCCGCCGCCGGGCTCGCCGGGCGGCCCGTCGACGGGCTCGTCCGCGACGGGCAGGGCCTTGGTCAGTACGGTCATGGGCGCCGCCACGGGCGCTTGGAGGTTCCCCGGTACGTCTCGTCCAGGACGGTCCCGAGGTGCGCGGGGGAGAACCAGTCGCCGACCCGGCCGCGGGCCCGCTCCGCCATCCGCGCGGCGGCGGCCGGGTCGTCGAGCAGCGCACCGATCGCGCCGGCGAGCTGCTCGGGATCCTCCGGCGGGACGAGCATCCCGGTCTCCCCGGCCAGCACCAGGTCCTGGTTGGACGGGACGGCCGTCGCGACCAGCGGGATGCCCGCGCCGATCGCCTCGACCAGCACGCACGGCAGGCCCTCCCAGCGGGACGGCATCGCCATCAGGTCGAACGCGGGCAGCACCTCGGCGACGTCGTCGCGGTGCCCGAGCCAGCGCATCCGCTCCCCGATGCCGAGCTTGGCGGTGAGCGCGTCCAGCTCGTCCGCCATCGGGCCGCCGCCGACCCACAGCCCGAACACGTCGTCGGGCAGCCGCGCCAGCGCCTTCGCGAAGATCTCCGGGCCCTTCTGGAACGTCAGCCGGCCGATCGCGCCGACGACCTTCACCCCGAGCGGCAGATCGAGGCGGCGGCGGGCCTGCGCGCGGGACCCGGCGGCGGTCGCGTAGGCGTCCACGTCCACCGCGGGCCACGACAGCCGGACCCGTTCCGGCGTGGTGAGGCCGAGCCGCAGCGCGGTCGTCACCGTTTCCGACCCGATCGCCAGGAACGCGTCGGTGCGCTTCGCGGCGATCCGCTCCAGCCGGACGTAGACGCCGCGCCGCGCCCACGACTGGAACTCGTTGAACGGGAACCCGTGCCAGGTGTGGACTATTCGGGGGACGCCCGCGCGGGCCGCCGCGACCCGCCCGATCACCCCGCCCTTCGCGCTGTGGGTGTGGACGACGTCGTAGCGGCCCTCGGCGAGCACCCGCGTCAGCGTCTTCAGCGCGGCGAGGTCGTCGCGCGGCGAGATCTGCGGGACCAGCGGCCCCACCTGCACGATCTCCATCCCGGCGGCGTGCGCGCGCGGCGTCAGGTCGCCCGCCGCCGCGTTCGCCACCGCCTCGTCGCCGTAGAGAACGGTGTCGCGTGTCGCTCGTGCCTCACTGTCCATGCCGACGCCGCCGGTGACGATCGCGCGCTCGTACGCGCCGTCCGGCAGCGCCAGCGCGCCGTTCAGCGCGACCTGGCCGGCACCGCCGTTGAACCGGGTGATCACCGTGGCGACTCGGAGCTTCCTGCTCGTACTCAACGCGCACCTCACAGGCCGGGAGGATCGGGGCTGCACCCTGTATGGAAAGAGCGGGCGTCACACAGACCGGACGGGCCGGACGGCGGCGGGTCGCCGGCCGGGAGCGGGCGCCGCACCGGGTGGTACTCCGGCAGCAGCCGGCGCAGCAGCAGCCGGACCCGGACGTCGTCGCCGGCCCCGGCCGCCGCCGCCAGCTCGTCCAGCAGCTGCGGCAGCCCGGCCGGCGGCGGCGCCGGCCGCGTCCCCCAGATCTTCGGGTGCGCGGTGCGGATCCGCCGCTCGGAGTCGGCGAACGCCTTCTCCGCGAGCTTCTCGCCGGGCCCGAGCCCGCTGAACCGGATCGTCACCTCCGGCAGCCGCAGCTGCTCGGCGTACCGGTGCACCAGCTCCACCACCGGGACGGGACGGCCCATGTCCAGCACGAACGTCTCCGCCTCCTCCGCCAGCGCCGCCGCCTCGATCAGCAGCCCCGCCGCCTCCGCCACCGTCATGAAGTGCCGCGCCACCTCCGGATGGGTGATCGTGACGACCTCGCCGGAGGAGATGCGGTGCGCGAGCAGGCTGAGCAGCGCCCCCGCCTCGCCGATGACGTTGCCGACGCGGACCGCCGCGAAGCACGTCGGGCCGCCCGTCGCGGTCTGCAGCAGCAGCTCGCCGAGCCGCATCGTCGCGCCGAACACCGAGGTCGGCTCGGCCGCCTTGTCGGAGGAGACGAACACCATCCGCTGCACGTCGTGCCGGACCGCGCTGTCGACCGCGTGCCGGGTGCCGACGACGTTGTCGGCGACGCCCCGGCACGGGTCCTGCTCCACCTTCGCCAGCTCGTTCTGGCCCGCGGTGTGGAACAGCAGGTCCGGCCGCGCGTCCCGGACGACCCGGTCGACCCGGCCGCCGTCGCGCACGTCCGCCTCGGCGAGCGTGACGGCGGTCCCGCCCGGCTCGCCGCCGGGCCCGGCGGACAGCTCCCGGCCGAGCCGGGCGAGCCCGGCGGCGTCCTTGTCGACCAGGCACAGCGCCTCCGGCTCCAGCCGCCGGACCTGCCGGCACAGCGCCGACCCGACCGTCCCGCAGGCGCCGGTGACCAGCACGCGCCGGCCCCGGACGAGGCGCCGCCCGCGCAGCCCGGCGAGGGCCACCTCGTCCCGCCCCATCAGCAGCGCGAGCGGGCTGACCGGGACGGGCGGGGGCGGCGCGGCCCGGCGGTTCGGGCGCGGCGGGAACCATCGCACGGTCAGCTCCGGGTCCGCAGCGCCTCGGTGAGTGCGGCCACGACGCGGTCCTGCCCGTCGGACGTCAGCCCCGGATACAGCGGGAGCGACAGCAGCTCCTCGCCGACCCGGTCGGTCACCGGCACCCGCGCGCACTCGTCGGCGCCGAGGATGTCCCGGTACGACGTCATCTGGTTCGCGGGGATGAAGTGCACGGACGTCGACACGCCCGCCGCCTCCAGCTCCGAGCTGATCGCGTCCCGGTCCGGCACGCGCACCTGGTAGAGATGCCAGGCGTGCTGGATCCCGCCGAGGTCCCGCTGCGGCAGCGTCAGCCCGGGCAGGTCCCGGAACGCCTCGTCGTAGGCGGCGACGATCTCGGCGCGGCGCCGCTGCCACTCCGGCAGCGCGGCGAGCTGCGCCCGCCCGATCGCGGCCTGCACGTCCGTCATGTTCGCCTTCAGGCCGACCTGCTTCACGTCGTAGCGCCAGCTGCCGCCCGGCAGGTACCGCTTCCACGAGTCCTTGCTCATCCCGTGCAGCCGCATCGCGCGGACCTTCTCCTGCAGGCCCTCGTCGCTGGTCGCGATCGCGCCGCCCTCGCCGATCGGCATGTTCTTGGTGGCGTAGAAGGAGAAGCACGCCGCGAACGACTCCGCCCCGACGGGCTTGCCGCCGCGCGCCGCACCGGGTCCGTGCGCCGCGTCCTCGACGATCCGCGTCCGGTCCAGCCCGGCCGCCTCCGCCAGCGCCGCCACGTCCACCGGGTAGCCGCCCTGGTTCTGCACGACCATCGCCGCCGGCTTCACCCGCGCCGCCGCCGCCGCGACCGTCTCGGGGCTCGGCACCAGCGTGTCCTCGTCGATGTCGACGAGCACCGGCCGGTGGCCCGCGTGCAGGATCGCGTTGATCGCGCCGCAGAACGTCAGGCTCGGCGTCAGCACCGCCGACCCCGGCGGCAGCTCCAGCCCGCGCAGGCACAGCTCCAGCGCGGTCGTGCACGAGGCGACCGCGATGACGTGCGCGGCGCCCAGGTGATCGGCGAACTCCTGCTCGAACGCCGCCGTCTGCGGCCCCGTGGTGATCCACCCCGAGTCGAGCACCTTCACCACCGCGTCCGACACCTCGCCGGACACCGACGGGATCGTGAACGGAACGGTGGACTGACCGGCTGAACCCATCTTCTACCCCTTGATCTTGCGGGACGTGGCGATGACGCCGAGGAGCGGCCAGCCGGACGCGGCGACCAGGTCCCGGACCGTCTCCAGTCCCGACACCCGCGTCACCGGACCGACCACCACGACCACCCCGACCTCGTCGTCGGAGCCCGGATCGACGTCCTCGAACGCGTGCACGTGGCACACCGCGCGCGCGGGCACCGGAACCGGCTGGGTGATCTCCGAGGGGGAGACCGCCTCGCCGGACTTCTTCGTCATCACGGCGGTGCCGCCCCCGGCGCGGACCACCGACGTGCTCTTGCCCGTGCCGGGGCCGGAGCTGTTCACCGGCGGGCCGTCGCCGGACCCGCCGTCGTTCTTCGGCCCGTCCTGCTTCGGCCCGTCGTTCTTCCGCTTCGCGGCGGCGGCGCCGGCGACCGTGCCGCCGTCCTCGCCCGGACGCTGCCGGACGGGCCGCGCGCCGACCACCTTCGTCCGGTCCCCGTACACCGCCGACGCCACCGCCGACACCAGGTCGGCGGGCAGCGGGCCGGGCGCGCCGACCAGCGTGACCTGCCCGACCTCCTCCTTGCGGGCGGCGAGCCGGACCCGCCGGCCGAGGTCGGCGAGCTCCGCCGGGCCCTTGTCCGCCCAGCCGAGCAGCGGGACGCCGAGCCGCCGCGCGACCCGCCGCTGCCCGGGGATCGTCGGGCGGGCCATCTCGGTCACCACCGCGATCAGGATCCCGGCGACCAGCCCGGCCAGGCCCGCGACGACCGCCATCATGACCGCCGGGTCGCTCTTGGGCGCGATCACCGCCGGCTGCACCACCGAGGCGTTGCCCGCCGTCAGCAGCTGCGCCTGCAGGTCCGACCGGTTCGACCGCAGGTCGGTCAGCTCCGCCTGCACCCGCTCCCGCTCGTTCGCGGCGCCGATGTCGGGGTTGGGCTGCGCGCCCGCCCGCCGTGACAGCGGCCCGAGCCGCTTCTCCAGGTCCCGCACCCGCTTGTCGATGGTGGCGAGCTGCTGGTTGATCGCGCCCTGGTTGGAGTCGTTGATCTCCTTCACCACGGCGGCGCCGATCGCGTCGGTCAGCCGCCGCGCGGCCTGCGGGTCCTTGTCCTTCACCGACAGCTCGACGACCGTGGAGGTGCCGAGCCCGGCGACCCCGATGTCCTTGGCGAGCTTGGTGGTGGACCGGTGCAGCCGCAGCTGCCCGAGCACCCCGCCGAGCAGGTTCTCGCTGGTCGCGAACGCCTTCACCTGGCTGACCTCGGTGCTGACGCCCGCGTCCCCGGCGGCCGCGTCCGCGGCCTTCGCGGTGGCCTGCAGCCGCGTCTTGGCGACCGCGGGCGGGTCCTGCCGGCTCATCACGCCGCCCACCAGCATCAGCGGGGCGACCGTCATGACCAGCAGGAGCGCCCAGTAGCTGCGGACGACGCGCGCCGCGACCTCATCGATCTCCACGGGTCTCCCCTCCGGCCTCCGGCTTCGTACGGCCGAGCGTAGGAAGGCCGGATGCGGCCCGAATCGCCCAAACGACGACCCCCCACTACGCCGTTTGCATCAGTGGCCCCGCGAGGGGACGGCCCGCCGCGCCGCTCAGCCCGAGCCCGGGCGCATGCCGGCGCGCATCGCGAGGGTGATCGCCTCCAGCGCCGAGTGCATGTCGAGCTTGGCCAGCAGGTTCTGCGTGTGCGTGCGGACGGTGTTGGCCGACAGCCCGAGCCGCTCGGCGATCTCCGCCCGGCCGAGGCCGTCGACCATGCACTGCAGCACCTCGCGCTCGCGGGGCGTCAGGTCCGCCAGCAGCCGCGCGCCGCCCGCGTCCCGCGCGTCGCCCGCGACGAGCCGGCGCAGCACCTCGCCGAGCACCTCCGGCGGGATCCAGCCGCCCTGCCGCGCCGCCGACCGGATCACCCGCGCGACCAGGTCCGCGCCCTCGGTCTTCGACAGCCAGCCGACCGCGCCGCGCCGCACCGCCTGCACCAGCGCGTCCAGGTCGCTCATCGCGGTCAGCACCACCACCCGCACGTCCGGGTGGTCCTCGCGGACGCGGGCCAGCACGTCCAGGCCGCTCTCGGCGCCGAGCGTCATGTCCAGCACGATCACCTGCGGGCGCTCGGTGCCGGCGAGCGCGAGCGCGCGGCGGGAGTCCGCGGCGATCGGCAGGATCACCAGGTCGGGCTCGCGGCCCAGCCGGGCGGCGAGCGCCTCGGCGAACAGCGCGTGGTCGTCCACGATCAGGACCCGGATCGGTTGCATCCACCGACGATGACCGGTGCCGGCGTGATCCGGATCCTGCAAACGCTGTAGTCGTTTCGGACAGGCCGCGGCGGCCGGCGCACCGGGCACCGAACCCGGCTCGCCCGCCCGCCCGCGGATCATCGCAGGTGACGGGCGCGCGTGCGGGGAACCGCGTGCGGACGCCGCGCCCCGGCCGCCGGTTCACCGCCGTCCGGACCCGGTCACCTGGAGTGCGGTCCGTTGACCATCCGCGACCGGCTGCTGATCCTGTGCGTGACCGAGCAGGGACGCACTGGCTCAGGGGATGCCATATGAAAGTCCTGATCACTGGGGGAGCCGGCTTCATCGGCAGCACGATCGCGTCCGCGTTCGCCGAACGCGGGATCACGCCGGTGGTGCTCGACAGCCTGATCACCGGCCGGCAGGAGTTCACCGACGGGAAGATCTTCTACCAGGGCGACATCGGGGACGGGGACCTCGTCGACGCGATCTTCCGGGAGCATCCGGACATCGGCGTCGCCGTGCACTGCGCGGCGCTGATCGTGGTGCCCGACTCGATGAAGGACCCGCTCCGCTACTACCGGGTCAACCTGGGGCGCACCCGCGACCTCGCCGAGCACCTGGTCCGCAACGGCTGCGACCGGATGATCTTCGCGTCGACGGCGGGCATGTACCGGCCGGAGGCCGACCTGTCGGTGACGGAGACCTCGGCGCTGGAGCCGCAGAACCCCTACACCCGCTCGAAGATGATGGCCGAGCTGATGCTCGAGGACGTCTGCCGCGCCACCTCGCTGCGGGTCGTCTCGCTGCGCTACCTGAACCCGATCGGCGCCGACCCGCAGCTGCGCACCGGCCTGCAGAGCAGCAAGCCGACGCACGCGCTCGGCAAGATGATCGAGTCCTACGAGCTGGGCGTCCCGTTCAAGATCACAGGGGTGGACTGGGACACCCGCGACGGCACCGCGATCCGCGACTACATCCACGTCTGGGACATCGCCCGCGCGTTCTGCGAGGCGGCGGACCGGTTCGACTCGGTCGTCCCGCCGCTGCGGCCGGCGGGGGAGGGCTCCGGCTACGAGGTGGTCAACCTCGGCACCGGCGACGGGACCACCGTCCGCGAGCTGGTCGAGGCGTTCCGCGAGGTGGTCGGGGAGGCGTTCGTCGCGGAGGAGGCCCCGGCCCGTCCCGGCGACGTCGTCGGCGCGTTCGTCCGGCCGGACAAGGCGTGGGAGCTGCTGCGCTGGAAGCCCGAGTACACGATCGAGGACGCGATCCGGCACTCCCTGCAGTGGGCCGAGCGGCGCCGGGAGCTCGACGTCGCCTGATCCCGCGCCGACCCGCCCGCCCGGGGCCCGCCCGGTCCCTCCACCCTTCCGCAGGGGGGACCGGGCGGGCCGGGCGGGCTCAGCCGCGCGGGCGCTGCGCGGCGCGGGACCTGACCCTGCGGGCGAGCGGCAGGACGACGAGCATCAGGACCGCGGCGGCCGCCCCGACGACGGCCGTTCCGAGGCCGAGGCCCATCACCTGGTCCCGGAAGCTCCCGTCGCCGCTGCGCAGCATCGCCGCGTGCGACGCCTGGTTCGTCCACAGCACCGCCACGAGCAGCGCGACCAGCGTCCAGAAGACGGCCGGGCGCAGCACGCGCACGTTCACCCACCGTCCGGTGGCCAGCCCCACGCCCCACCTGGCCAGCACCAGCAGCGCTCCCGGCACGACGACGAACGCCAGCGGGTTGTAGTGCCACGCGGTGACGACGTCGCCGCGCATCAACGCCTGCACCGCGCGGGTGCCGCCGCACAACGGGCACACCATGCCGATCAGCCGGAGCGGGCTGTGGAGGGCGATCGGCGGCAGCCCGAACACCGCCATCAGCGCCCCGGCGACGAGCCCCGCCACCGCCACTATGCGCAGCCGCCGGTGCCGGTCGTCGCGGTCCCAGCTCACCCGGACGGGCACCGGCCCGCGCGCGCCCTCGTCTGCGTCCATGCCCCCCGTTCTACCCCTGCGCGCGACCGGACGCGACGGGGGCCTCGTCCGCCGCCGCGAGCAGGCGCGGGAGATCGCGCATGTCGTCGAAGACGACGGTGCCCGGGCCTTCGAGCCATTCCGCCGGGGTCAGGCCGCCCGCGTAGCCGAGGACGCGCATGCCGGCGGCGCGGGCCGCCTGGACCCCGTAGCGGCTGTCCTCCACCACGACGCAGCGGCCGGGGTCGGCGCCCATCTCGCGGGCGGCGAGCAGGAACAGGTCGGGCGCCGGCTTGCCCCGCGCGACCTGCGTCGCGCTGAAGATCCGGCCCTCGAAGTGCGCGTGCAGGCCCGTCCGGCCGAGCGTGTGGCGCATCTTGGCGTGGCTGCCGCTGGACGCCACACAGGTCGGCAGGGTGATCGCGGCGAGCGCCTCGGCGATGCCGTCGACCGGTGCGAGCCCGGCGTCCACCGCCTCGGCGTGCAGCCGCTCGAACCGGCGTCCGGCCTCGGCGGTCAGCTCGGGCCCGAGCCGCGCCTCGATCAGCTCGTTGATCGAGGCGGTGGAGCGGCCGACGAACCGCTCGGTCACCTCCGCCTCGCTCAGCGGCCAGCCCAGCGCGGTCAGCACGGCGGAATGGGTGCGCACCGCGATGGGCTCGCTGTCGACCAGCACGCCGTCGCAGTCGAAGATCACCAGCTCGATCGAATCAGTCACGAAAGGACTTATACACGCAAACAGGTGCGCCCCCCGTGACCAGGCGCCGAAGGCGCGGTGTGTCAGCCCACGCCGACGAACTGGTGGTCGGTGCGGATGCGGCCGTCCTCGTCGAGGGTGATGACCTCCAGGCCGCCGCCCATGACCTCGCCCGTCGCGATCGAGACCATCGACCAGCGGACGGCGATCACGTTGGGCATGAGGACGGCGGCCTCCTCGGCGGCCCGGAAGACGTGCTCGCCCGGCGCGACGAACAGCTCGTAGGCGCGCGACACCCGGGCGTTCAGGCCGTCATGGCCGCGGACCTCGAGCGAAGGATGGGGGACGGCCAGGTTCGCGGCGGCCTCACGGACCTCCTGGGGCGGGTTGACCAGGACCTGGAGGCCGTCTGGCGCCCACAGTTCCCGGACGAGTGCCTGCCGTGCCGCGGGGTCGGGTTCGTTCCACTGCGCGATGTAGCGGTCGGACCATCGCTTGAGTTCGAGTGTTTCGCTCATGTGCAGCAGTTTGCGCCCCCACCTGCAAAGACGCGATTCCCTCAAGGGAATGACGGCATGGGTGCTGCTCGCAGCGGCCGCGGGCCGGAACCCTACGAGTCCGCGGCGAAGGCGGCCTTGGTGAGGATGGTGGCGGTTTCCGTGGCGGTGGCGATGGCGTCGTCGGGGGACAGGCCGCACAGGTCGGTGAGGACGAAGAACGCCTCGGCGCCGCAGGCCAGCGCGAGGGACCGCTTGAGGCGGGCCATCGCGGCGGGCTGCAGGCCCTCGAAGGGCGCCAGGGCATGGTCGATCAGGGCGAAGCGCATGCCGGGACGGGCGCCGGCGCGGGCCGGCGCGGTGATCGTGGTGGAGATCATCGCGCGGACGGCGCCCTGGTGGGCGTGGACGTGCCGGAGCAGATACGCGGTGGCGAAGGCGATGCGCTCGGCGGGGTCCGTCGAGGCCGCGACGGGGGCGAGGGCCTCCTCCGGGCCGGACCAGACGGTCTCCAGGGCTTCCTGGAGGAGCGAGGTCAGGTCGGGGAAGTAGCGGTAGGCGGTGGCCTCGGAGACGAGGGCCTCGGCCGCCACCTGCGGCATCGTCACCTCGGCGCCGGAGCGGGCCAGGTCGCGGCAGGCGTCCACGATCGCCTTGCGCGTCCGGACCTTCTGGTTCGCGCGTCCGGGGGCGGTCTCCATCGTCCGGGTCCTTCCTGAGTGGTGGCTCTCTTCGTGAGAGCTTACTTGCATGAATTGGTGAAAGCCACCTATCTTCATGAGAGTCAGCTCTTACGAAGGGGAGTGAGCGTCATGGGCAGAGCCGTGATCGTCCGGCCGGACGAGGGGGAGCGCGTGCAGCTCGGGCCGACCACGATGCGGATCCTGGAGGACGGCTCCACGACCGGCCACCGGCTGGGCGTCGGGGAGATCACCGTCGCCCCGCACACCGAGGGGCCGCCGCAGCACCGGCACGCACGGCACGACGAGGGCTTCTACGTGGTGTCGGGAACCGCCCGGTTCACCGTCGGCGAGACCAGTTACGACGTGCCTGCGGGGACGCTCGCGATGATCCCGCCGGGCGCGCCGCACACGTTCGCCAACCCCGGCGACGAGCCGCTCGTGCTGCTGAACACCTTCACGCCCGACCTTTACGTGCAGTACTTCCGGGACCTGAAGGAAATGATCGAGTCGGGCGGGGAATTCACCCCCGAGGCGACCATCGAGGTCATGAAGCGCTACGCGACCGAACCCGCCACCGAGTACGCCGAATAGGAGACGGATGTCGAACCACGTTTTGCCCACGTCTTTTGGAGATGTTCCGGTAACCGTGCAGGAGAAGGGAGAGGGAAGGCCCGTTCTGCTGCTGCACGGCGGGGCCGGCCCCGATTCCGTGCGCGGTCTCGCCGAACTGCTGGCCGCGCGGGGGTGGCGAACGTTCACGCCCGTCCATCCCGGGTTCGGCGGCACACCGCGTCCGGAGAAGCTCGACTCGGTCCGCGGCCTCGCGGAGGTCTACGCACGGCTGCTGGACGAGCCGGCGCTGGAGGACGCGACCGTCATCGGCAGTTCCGTCGGCGGCTGGATCGCGGCGGAACTCGCCCTGGTCGCGGCCGGACGCATGGGGGCGCTCGTGCTGCTCGACGCCGTCGGCCTGGCCAGCGCCGAGCACCCCGTCGCGGACTTCTTCTCGCTGACGCTCGACCAGGTCGCCGACCTCAGCTACGCCGATCCGGACGCGTACCGGATCGACCTTTCCGCGATGAGCGACGAGCAGAAGCGCATCGCGGCGGGAAACCGGGAGTCGCTGCTCGTCTACGGGGGCGAGTCGATGGCCGACCCGAGTCTGAAAGAGCGGCTCGCGGCCGTCTCCGTGCCGGCGCTGGTGGTGTGGGGGGAAGCGGACCGGATGGTGACCCCCGAATACGGCAGGGAGTACGCCGACGCCATTCCGGGAGCCGTTTTCCAGGTCATCGAGCGGGCCGGGCACCTGCCGCAGATAGAAGCCCCCGACGCGCTGCTGGGATCGCTCGAAGAATTCACCGACGGCGGCAGCTGAGGCGCTTGCCGTTCACCTGCCGCCGAGAGCGAGGTCAGGCGGCGGTCTCGGCCCGGGAGCGGGTGCCGGCCAGGACGACGGCGATGGCGGTCATGGTGGTGTCCTTTCGGGTGCGGGTGCTGCGCAGGGGTCAGTGGGCGGCGAACCGCGCGACCAGGCGGCCGACCGGGTCGGGGCCGAACAGCTGGTCCAGGGACGCGGCCGATTCGGTGGCCGAGGCCTCGCTGCGGGGGAAGAGCGCCTGCTCGTAGGCGGTGAGGGCGGCCGCGGTGCCGCCGGGGTGGGCGGCGATGGCCTGGCCGAGTTCGGCGCCGTCGAGCATGGCGAGGTTGGCGCCCTCGCCGGCGAACGGCGACATCAGGTGCGCGGCGTCACCGAGGAGCGTCACTCCGGGCGCCGGGTCCCAGCGGTGGCCGATGGGGAGCGCGTTGATACGGCGCGGCACCAGCGGGCCGTCCGCGTCGGCGATCAGCGCCTGCAACGCGGCGTCCCAGCCGGTGAACTGGGAGAGGACGGCGGCCTTGGCGGTGGCGGTGTCGGTGAAGTCGATGCCGTCCAGCCAGTCCTCGCCGGTCCGGAGCGCGGCGTAGACGTGCAGGCTGCCGTCGGTCTCGCGGTGGGCGAGGAAGCCGCGCTCGCCGTCGAGCGCGAGGAAGAAGCCGCCGCCGATCATCTCGGCGCTGCCGGGGTGGCGGACGTCGGCGTCCAGGAGGTCCGCCTCGACGAACGAGATGCCCGCGTAGGCGGGACGCGCGGGGGAGACCAGCGGGCGGATCCGGGACCAGGCGCCGTCCGCGCCGACCAGCAGGTCGGTGGTGATGGCGGAGCCGTCGGCGAAGGTCACCTCGTGGCGGCCGTCGCCGAGCGGACGGGCGCCGGCCGCCTTGGCGCCCCACCGGATCGTCCCGTCGGGCAGCGAGTCCAGGAGCAGGTCGCGGAGCCGGCCGCGGTCGACCTCGGGACGGCCGCCGGTGCCGTCGTCGTCCTCCTGGAGGGCGACGGTGCCGGCGCTGGTCAGGACGCGCATCGCCTGTCCGCCGGGATGGACGATCGCGCGGAACGGTTCATGCAGGTCCGCGGCGCGCAGCGCGGCCTGTCCGGAGTCATCGTGGATGTCGAGCATGCCGCCCTGGGTGCGGGCGTCCGGGCCCGGTTCCAGGTCGAACACGGTCGCCCGGACGCCGTGGACGTGCAGGACGCGGGCCAGCGTGAGGCCGCCGAGCCCGGCCCCGATGATCGCGATGGGGTGGTGAGCGGTGGTCATGGTGATCGCCTCCCGGCGGGTCGAAGTAGAGCGACTATGAAAACATAACGATTATGAGTTCGTAGTCATTCCATCGCTGCGTACGATGGGCGCATGGCACGGACGGACCCCGCGGAGGGACGGCGCGAACGCAGGAAGGCCGCGACCCGGCGGGCGCTGGCCGACGCCGCGCTGCGGCTGTTCCTCGAGCACGGCTACGACGGGGTGACGGTCACGCAGATCGCCGACGCGGCGGACGTGTCGATCGCCACGCTGTTCAAGCACGTTCCCGACGGGAAGCAGGCGCTGATCTTCGACGACGGCTCCGAGCGGCGGGAGGCGGTCCTCGCCGCCGTCCGCGACCGGCCCCCCGGGCGGTCGGCGCTGGACGCCCTGCACGACCGCCTCGTCGGGCGCGGCCCGTTCGCCCGCGAACTCCCGCCCGACCTGCGCCGCCGCCGGGACCTGATCATGAGCACGCCGGAACTGGCCGGCTACCAGCGCCGGCTGTGGCTGCGCGCCGAGGCCCCGCTGGCCGAGGCGCTCGCCGCCGACGCCGGCCGCGCCGAGCCCGCCCCCGCCGACCGGGCGCTGGCCCGCTACGTCCTGGAAACGCCCGAGCTGGCCGCCGGGGCGCCGGACCCCCGCGCCGCGCTCCGCGAGATCTTCGACCGCCTGGAGTCCGGCTGGGCCGCCCCGGACCGGCCGGCCTGACCGGGTGCGGCCCGCGGGGGCGTGCCGGGGCCTGGCGTGAGACGGGCGTCTGAACTAACGTTCCACCAAGCAAGCGATGGGTTACGGACGGGAAGGACCGGCCGCACCCGGCCGCCCCGCGGGGCATTCCGCGCCGCTCCGGCGGCGCGAAACGGCCGGTGGGTGCGGGAGAATGGGGGACGGTCACAGCGAGGAGGCGTTTTGAGCGGCGATGTGCGGTTCACCGTCACGCGGACGCTGACCAAGGATCAGCAGGCCCGGCGCGAGCGGCTGATCGACGCCGCGCGCGACCTGGCGCGCGAGGGCGGCTACCCGGCCGTCACCATGCACGACGTGGCGGACCGCGCCGGGGTGGCCCGCGCGACCGTGTACCGCTACTTCGCCACCAAGGACCACCTGCTCACCGAGGTCGCCGCGACCTGGGCGCACCGCATCACCGGCGACATCGACGCGCTCGCGGTCGGCGAGACGCCGGTCGAGCGGCTCACCGCGCTGCTGGTGCGGATCGTCGAGGTGGCGGCGCAGGAGCGGACCCTGACCTCGGCCATCATCCAGGCGGTGACCTCGGACGACTCCAGCGTGGACGACGCCCGCACGGTGCTGTTCCTGTTCGTCCGCGACCGGCTGTCGGCGGCGATCGGCGAGCCGGTGCCCGCGCGCGAGGACGTGGAGGTCGTGCTCGGGCACGTCCTGCTCGCCGCGCTGGTCAGCCTGGCGTCGCTGCGCCGGCCCACCGAGGAGATCGCGGACATGGTCCGCACGTCCGGGCGGCTGGTGCTGGCCGGGGCGCTCGCGGGCGCGACGACGGCCTGACCGGCCCGGCGCCCGGCGGGCATAGGTTTCCGATGAACGGTTTGTCAGTCGCCTTATAACCGGCCGGGCGCAATGCGTTCTCGATCGTGCAGCCCGCCGCCCGGCCGCCTCGGTACCTTCCGGAAGGACCCATCGGGGGCGGGAGGTGCGAAGGTGACGACGGGCCTGAAAGCGTTCGCCGAGGCGACCGGGGGGACGGCCGGGGAGGGGCGCTCGCCGCTGAAGCCGTGGGCCGGGGTGCCGAGCGAGCTGTCGGAGATGTTCCGGCCGCACCTGGAGGCCCTCGCCGAGGAGATGATCGAGGAGATCCTCGCCGGGATCCCGGAGTACTCGCGGCCGCAGGACGAGGAGTACGCGCGGCTCGTCCGGCTCGCGGTCGAGGGCGCGCTGCGCCAGTTCGTCGACCTGATCATGGACCCGGAGAGCTCCTGGGAGGCGGTCGCCGCCGTCTACCGGGAGATCGGCTGGGCGGAGGCCCGCGAGGGCCGCAACCTCGACATCCTGCAGACCTCGCTGCGGCTCGGCGCCCGCGTCGCGTGGCGGCGGCTCGCGTCGGAGTCCGAGCGGTACAACATCTCCCGCCGCACCCTCGCCAGCATCGCCGAGGCGATCTTCGCGTTCCTCGACGAGATCGCCCGCGCCGCGACCGAGGGGTACACCAAGGCGCGCGAGCAGGAGGCCGGCGAGCTGGAGCACCGCCGCCGCCGGCTGCTGGACATGCTGCTCGCCGAGCCGCCCGCCGCGCAGCAGGCCGTCGCCGACCTCGCCCGGCTCGCGCAGTGGCGCGTCCCCCGGACGGTCGCCGCGGTCGTGCTGTACGAGCGGGGGCAGCAGCCGTTCTCGCACCCGTCGCTGCCGCCGGACGTGCTCGCCGACGTGAACCGGCGCGAGCCGTGCCTGCTCGTCCCGGACCCGGAGGGCCCGGGGCGCGGCCGGATGCTGGAGTCGGCGCTGCGCAACTGGGTGGCCGCGCTCGGCCCGACCGTCCGCACCGAGGACGCGGCGAAGTCGCTGCGCTGGGCGCGCGAGGCGCTGCCGCTCGCGCGCCGCGGCATCCTGGCGTCCGACCGGCTGATCCGCTGCGCCGACCACATGCCGGCGCTGGTGGTGTTCAAGGACGAGGAGCTGGTGCGGGCCGTCGCGGACCTGCGGCTCGCGCCGCTGAAGACCGTCCGGCCGCGGCACCGCGAGCGGCTCATGCGCACGCTGCTGTCGTGCCTGCAGAACGGGTTCAACGCCACCGAGGTCGCGAACCGGCTGCACGTCCACCCGCAGACCGTCCGGTACCGGCTGCACCAGCTGGAGGAGCTGTTCGGCGAGCGGCTGTACGACCCGGAGACGCGGCTGGAGATGGAGATGGTGCTGACCGTCTGGCTCACCGGCCCGCCGGATTTTCCATCAAACGATTGACCAAGTACGCGGCCGGACCCTACCGTGCTGCGCATGACCAGCGACTCCGGCCGGGAACGCATCCTCGATGCCGCGACCCGGCTGTTCGCCGAACTCGGCTACGACGGCACGTCCACCCGCCAGATCGCCGAGGCGGCCGGCCTCAACATCGCCACCGTCGCCTACCACACCGGCGGCAAGCGCGACCTCTACCTCGCCGTGATGGAACGCGCCCACCGGGCCGAACGCGCCGCGCTCGAAACGGCCCTCGCCGACCTCACCCCCGACGCGGCCGGGATCCTCGCGCTCGTCGACCGCTACGTCGACTTCTGCGCCGCCCACCCCGAGATCCCCGCCCTGTGGATGCACCGCTGGCAGTCGGACGCCTCCGACATCGCCGACCTCGAAGCCCGGTACGTCGAACCGCTGATGGAGGCGGTCGTCCGCGAGGTCGGCGCGGCCGTCGGCGACGACGCCGACGTCGAGTACGTCACCTGGACCGTCATCTGGTGCACCCACGGGTTCGCCCGCGGCGGCGTGCTGCGCGGCGACGGCCTGCGGCACCGCATGGACGACCCCGCCGCGCTCGCCCGCTTCCGCGCCAACCTGCACCGCCTCGTCCTCGCGGGACTCGGCCTCGACGCCCGGGCCGCGCTGTGACGGCCCCCGCCGCGACGGCGGCGCTGCCCCGGCGGCGGCTCCTCGGCTACGGCGTCGGGTCCGTCGGCACCGGCGTGTTCTCGGCCGTTCCCGGCCTGCTGCTCCTGTACTACCTGACCGACGTCCTCGGCGTGTCCGCCGCGATCGCGGGCGCCGTACTGGTCGTCCCGAAGGCATGGGACGTGGTGCTGAACCCGATCGTCGGCGCCGCCAGCGACCGGGAGGCCGTCCGGACCGGCCGCCGCACCCGGCTGCTGCTCGTCGGCGGCGTCACGCTGCCGTTCCTGTTCGCCGCCATGTTCGCCGTCCCCGTCGACTCGCCCGGCTTCGGCGCCGGCTGGGCCGCGGTCACGTTCCTGCTGGCCGCGAGCGCGTTCGCGTGCTTCCAGGTGCCCTACGTCGCGCTGCCCGCCGAGATCTCCGACCTGCCGTCCGAGCGCGGGCGGGCGATGGCGTGGCGCGTCGTGTGCCTCACCGTCGGCATCCTCGTCGCCGGCGGCCTCGCGCCCGCCCTGTCGGACTCCGCCGGCGGCGGACGCGGCGGATACGCGCTGATGGGCGCCGTGATCGGGATCGCCATGGGCGCCGCGATGATCACCAGCGCGCTGGCCAACCGGTGGATCCCGTCCACCCCGGGCCCGCGCCCGCTCGGCCTCGCCGCCGCGCTGCGCGCCGCCCGCGGCAACCGCCCGTTCTTCGCGCTGCTCGGCGGCTACGTCTCGCACACCCTCGCCGTCGCCATCATGCTGGCGGGCGCCCCGTACATCGCCACCTACCGGCTGGACGACTACGGGCTGACCTCGGCGATGTTCGTGTGCATGGTCGGGCCGAGCGCCGTCGCCGTCCCGCTGTGGCGGAAGATGTCCGTCCGGTACGGGGTCGTCCCCTGCTACGTCACCGCGCTCGCGATGTTCGCCGTCACCGGCTTCGCCTCCTACCCGGCGATCTCCGCCGAGTCCCGGCCCGGCGTGCTCGCCCTCGCCGCGCTGACCGGCGTCTGCTACGCCGCCGTGCAGCTGTTCCCGCTGTCGCTGCTGCCCGAGACCGTCCACGCCGACAAGGGACGCACCGGGCAGGCGCAGCCGGGCGCCTTCACCGGCCTGTGGACGGCCGCCGAGACCGGCGCGCTCGCCCTCGGCCCGGGCGTGTTCGCGCTGGTCCTGGCGGTGTCGTCGTTCCGGTCGTCCGACCTCGACGAGCCCGTCCACCAGACCGGCTCCGCCCTCACCGGCCTCACCGTCGGGTTCACGATCGTCCCGGCCCTGCTGTTCCTGCTGGCCGTCCCGCTCCTGCTGGCCTACCGCCGGCTCGCCGCCGCCCACCGACCCACCGAGGAAGCCCAGCCCCATGCCGTCTGACCGCACCGCCCTTCCGGAGCACGGCCGCCCGGCCTCCGACCTGCTCGCCGAGCTGTCCCGGCTCCGCGAGGCCGACCTGCCCGTGCGCGGCGGCCACGTCACCGCCTACGTCTACGACACCGGACGCGAGGCCGTGCACGACCTCGCCGCCACCGCCTTCCAGGAGATGCTCGAGGTCAACTGCCTCGACCCGACCGCGTTCCCCAGCATCGTCGCGCTGGAGCGCCGCATCGTCTCCGCCGTCGCGGACAGGCTCGGCGGCGGCACCGGCATCTTCACCAGCGGCGGAACCGAATCGATCATGCTCGCGGTGAAGGGCGCGCGGGACGCCCGGCCGGTCGCCGGACGGCCCCGGATCGTCCTGCCGGCCACCGCGCACCCCGCCTTCCACAAGGCCGCGCACTACCTCGGCCTCGACGTCGACCACATCCCGGTGGACGGCGACTTCCGCGCCGAGCCCGCGGCCGTCGCCGCCGCGATCACCCCCGACACCGTCCTCGCCGTCGCGTCCGCGCCGTCCTACCCGCAGGGCGTCATGGACCCCGTCGAGGAGATCGCCGCCATCGCCGCGTCCGCCGGGGTGCTCTGCCACGTCGACGCGTGCGTCGGCGGCTGGGTGCTGCCCTGGCTCCGCGACCTCGGACGTCCCGTCCCGCCGTTCGACCTGTCCGTCCCCGGCGTCACGTCCATCTCCTGCGACCTGCACAAGTACGGGTACGCGCCGAAGGGCGCGTCGGTCGTGCTGTTCGCCGACGAGGCGGTCCGCCGCGCCGCCTACTTCGCGTCCGCCGAATGGCCCGGCTACACCGTCATCAACGCCGGCGTCCAGAGCAGCAAGAGCGCCGGCCCGCTCGGCGCCGCCTGGGCCACCCTCAGCGCCGTCGGCGCGCAGGGCTACCGCGACCTCGCCGCGACCGCCATGGACACCGCCGAACGGTTCATCGCGGGCGTCGCCGGCATCCCGGGCCTGCACGTCCTCGGCGACCCCGCCGTGCCGCTCGTCGCCGTCGCGTCCGACGACCCCGGCCTCGACGTGTTCGTCCTCGCCGACGAGGCCCGCGCCCGCGGCTGGTTCTTCCAGCCGCAGCTCGCCTACCAGGGCATCCCGCCGAACCTGCACTTCACCCTCACCGGCGTCAGCGACGTCGGCGCGCTGCTGTCCGCGCTCGCCGACGCCGCCAAGGCCGCCCGCGCCGCCGGCCCGCCCGACGTGCCGGCGGACCTGCTCGCCGCCCTCGCCGAGCTCGACCTCGACTCCCTCGACGACGCCGGGTTCACCGGCCTGCTCGCCGCCGTCGGCGTCGAGCTCGACGGCGGCGGCCCCGAGATGGCGGTCGTCAACACCGTTCTGAACGGCCTTCCGCCCGCCACCCGCGAGGCCCTGCTCGTCCGGTTCCTGTCCGCCCTCTACGCCGGCTAGTTCAGCCTGATCAGCCGCTTGAGGTAGGACGGCTCGTCCAGCGCCGACCCCAGCACCAGCGGCACCTTCGCCGCGCCCGCCGTCACCTGGCCGACCTGCTGCCCGGCGTCGCCCTGGTGCGGCGGGTCGGCCCGCACGCCGACCTGCACCCGCAGCCCTGGCCACCCGACCACCGTGACCGGTGCCCCGGCCCGCAGCGGTGTCGTCCCGCCGAGCCCGTCGTCGACCCGCCCGACGCCGCCGCCCTTCGGCGCGAGCGTCGCGGCCGTCATCGCGTTCTCCGCCGCCTGGATGAGCTGCGCCGCGGCCTGCACGGCGCCCTGCGCGCTCGGCGACTTCTGGCCCATCACCGCGCCGAGGATCAGCGTCGGCACGCCGCCGACCCGCTTGCGCGCGGCGAACACGAAGTTCCCGCCGGCCGCGTCGGTGTAGCCGGTCTTCCCGCCGACCACCCCGTACTGCCCGACCAGCACATTCCCGCCCGGCCGCGCCGGGCTCCCGTCGTCGGGCACGTACGCGCGGCGGTTCACGATCTCGGTGAACGCCTGCACCTTCATCGCCGCCCGCAGCAGCTTCACCTGGTCCGCGGCGGTGCTGACCGTCCCCTTGTCGTACCCGCTCGGGTCGGTGTAGTGGGTGCTGGTCATGCCGAGCTCGCGCGCCGTCGCGTTCATCTTCGCGACGAACGGCTGGTCGCCGCCCGAGTCCCAGCGCGCCAGCTCGTGCGCCAGGTCGTTCGCCGAGATGATCAGCAGCGCCTCGAGCGCCTTGCGCTCGGTCAGCCGCTGGCCCGCCGTGATGCCGAGCAGCGACTCCCCGCGCTTCTTGCGGGCCGGGATCTCCGCGACGCCCTGCGGCGACACCGCCAGGACCGGGCCCGGCTGGCCCGTCTTCAGCGGGTGGTCGCGCAGGTACACGAACGCCGTCATCACCTTCGCGACGCTCGCCGTCGGCGTCGGCGCGGACCCGCCCGACGCCCCCATCGTCCCGAGGCCGTCCACGTACACCGCGGACTGCCCGGCCGCCGGCCACGGCAGTGCGGGCGCCGCGCCCTGGAACACGTGGCTGGACGCCAGCGTCAGCTTCACCGTCGGGTCCGGGACGGGCCGGATCAGCTGCCCGGCCACCACGCCCACGACCAGCACGAGCGCCGCGACCAGCACGATGACCAGGCGCCGCCGCTTCGGACGCCGGACCTCCTCGCCCGCGGGCTCGACCGGCCCGGGCGGCTGCGGCGCGTGCGCGTACGGCGCCTGGGCCTGCTGGTGCGGTGTCGCGACCTCCCAGGGGCCGCTCTGCCTCGGGGCGGCGGGCGGCTGCGGTGCGGCCACCTCCCACGGCCCGCTCTGCCTGGGGGCGGCGGGCGGCGCCGCGCCCTGCCCCGCGTCCCACCGGACGGACTCGGGCCGGAACTCGCCCACGGGCGGCTGCCGCGGCGTCTCCCAGCCGGTCGGCGGCGAACTCTGCCGCGGCGAGTTCCACCACACCTCCTCGCCCACCGCCTCCTGAGGCGCCGTCGGCGGTGCGGGCGGGTGCTGGACCGCGGCCGGTCCGGACCCGTGCCTGGCCGCAGGCGGCTCCGCCACGGTGCGTTCCGGCGCGGGCGGCGCAGCGGGCGGTTCGGGCGCGCGCTGTGCCGCGGGCGGTTCAGGCGTCTGCCATGTGGACGGGAGGCGCTCGATCCGCGTCACCTCGGCCGGCGAGTCGCCGGCGGGCGGCTCGGGCCGCACCTCCGGGCGGGGCTCCGGGAGCGGCTCCGCCTCGGGCTCCTCGTCCTCCTCGGCCGCTGCCGGGTGTTCGTGGTCCGGCTCGGGTTCGGGCTCGTCGTGTTCGGGCTCCTCGTGTTCGGGCTCGTCGTGTTCGAGGTCGGCAGGTTCGAGGTCGTCGGGTTCGGTGTCCGGCTCGTCCTCGGCGTCCTCGGCGTCCTCTGGGGGCGCGGGAGCCGGGCTCGGGTCGTCGGCCTCGGATTCCTCGTCGTCGGCGGGCGCGTCCTCATCGGTTTCGGCGATTTCTTCCGCGACGTCCGTTTTCGGTTCTTCTTCCGGCGCCTCGGTGGATTCGTCCGCCGCCGTTTCGGCGTCCGCGCCGGCGTCCTCGGATTCCGCCTCGGCGGGCGGGTCCTCCTCGGGGGCGCTCTCGTCGTCGGCGGGGTCCTCGGCGGGCTTGGCCGGGCGCCGGATGTCGGGCCTGGTCAGGGAGGCGTTCTTCGCCGGAGCGGGCGCCGGGATGCGGAATTCCGCCGTCGCCGTCCGGCCCGATTCGCGTTCGGCGTCCTCCGGGCGGTCGTCCGGCTCCGGTTCCTGCGGGACGTCGTTCACGGGCCGGTCCCCCTCTTGGGCTCGATGATCGCGCATGCGGACGGGGGCGGTCCTCAGACGTGGATCCCCCGTGCAGATAGAAAGATGTCCACTTTAGCGACGAGGTTCGCTTTGTTATGCATCAGTGATCTGCGCGGCACGGCGCGCGCGCCGCCGGTCCATGGTGCCGTGCGGGCGTGAACCCGCGGGCGGGGTTGCGGAGATACACGCTGACACCCTCCCCCCTCATGAGAAGGCCGGTCCGCATGCCATGGTTTCCGCGATGACCGCACCCCCCACGGTTCCGGACTGCGACGCCGATCTGATCGAGCGGTCGCACGCCGATCCGGAGGCGTTCGCGGCGCTGTTCGACCGCTACTCCGCGATGCTCTACCGGTACGTGTCGCGCCGGCTGGGCCCGGAGGCGGCCGAAGACGTCGTCGGTGAGACGTTCCTCGTCGCCTTCAGCAAGCGGCACCGCTACGACGCGGCGTACACCGACGCGCGGCCGTGGCTGTTCGGGATCGCGACCAGGCTCGTCGCCCGGCACCACCGGTCGGAGGCGGCGCGGTACCGGGCGCTGCGCCGCAGCCCGGTGGACGGGCCGGTGGAGGGCCCGGCGGAGCGGGTCGCGGCGGGGGTGACGGCCTGGGCGTCGCGTCCGGCGCTCGCCGCGGCGCTGGCCGGGCTGCCGCGCCGGGACCTGGACGTCCTGCTGCTCGTCGCCTGGGGCGACCTCGCGTACGAGGAGGTGGCGCGGGCCCTCGGGATACCGGTCGGCACGGTCCGGTCCCGCCTGAACCGGGCGCGGCGCAAGGTCCGCGCGGCGCTCGGCGACACCAACCCGATGGACGAGGAGGAGTGACCGTGGACGACCTGGAACTGCTCCGCGACCTCGGCCGCGAGCTGGGGGAGGAGCCGCCGCCGGAGCTGGCGCGGCAGCGGACGCGGCTGCTGGACGCGGCGCGGGGCCGCCGCCGGTCCCGGCTGCCCGGGGGGCGCTGGACGCTGCTCGGCGTCGTCGCGGCGGTGACGGCGGCGGCGGTGCTCGTCCCGGCGTCGATGCTGCACGGGCGGGGCGCGCGGCCACCGGCGGCCGGGACACCGGGCGCCGCGGCGAAGGCGGTGAACGTCCTGGTGGTGGGCTCGGACGCGCGGTCCGGCGGGCCGGCGCGGTCGGACACGATCGTGCTGGTGCACCTGCCGGCCGACCGTGCGAGCGCGGAGGCGGTGAGCATCCCGCGCGATTCGCTGGTGGACGTCCCGGCGTGCAGGTCGGCGAAGGGCGCGGCGACGCGGGCGTACCGGGGGACGGTCAACACGGCGTACACCGTCGGCGGTGTGCCGTGCCTGCTCAAGGCCGTGGAGAAGGCGACGCTGGTGCCGGTCGACGCGGCGGTGGAGATGGACTTCGGCGGCTTCAAGGCGATCGTGGACGCGCTCGGCGGCGTGCAGGTCACCCTCCCGAAGGCGATCGTCGATCCGCGGGGGCGGCGGCTGCTGCCGCCGGGGCGGCAGGTCGTGGACGGGGAGGGGGCGCTGGTGTACGTCCGGGCCCGGCACGGCCTCGGTGACGGGTCGGACCTGGACCGGATCAAGCGGCAGCAGCAGTTCATGGCGGCGGTGGTCGGCAGGGCGAAGAGCGGTGTGCTGGCCGATCCGGTGCGGCTGGCGCGGTTCACGGCGGCGGTGGCCCGCTCGGTGCGGACGTATCCGCGGATGGGGGTGAAGGAACTGGAGGCGCTCGCCTGGAGCCTGCGGAAGACGGGCCCGGGCGCCGTCCGGTTCGCGACGGTGCCGGTGCGCCCGGCGCCGGAGGACCCGAACCGGGTCGTCATCGACAGGGCCCGAGCGGATCGGGTCTTCACGCCGTTCAGGAGGTAGAGGATGTAAAGCGCGCTTGACATCGCCGCGAAATGTAAAGCATGCTTGACACATGCGGAACGATGTCCGCGCGCTGAGGCTCTCCGGGGGCCTCTCGCAGGCGGAGCTGGCGGGGGCGATGGGCGTGTCGCGGCAGACGGTCAACGCGATCGAGACCGGCCGCTACAGCCCGTCCCTGACGCTGGCCGTCCGGCTGGCGCGGTACTTCGAGCGGACGGTGGAGGAGGTCTTCCATGTCGACTGCGACTGACGGGGCCAGGGGCCGCTGGGGCGTCCCGCTCACGGGGGTCGTGCTGGGTGCGGCGATGTGCGTCGCGTCCGGGCTGAACGGCCGCTGGGGGCTCGGCCTGGCGATGCTCGGGATCATGGTCGCGTACGGGGCGCTGCTGCTGCTGTTCGGCGGCCGGGAGCCGGTCGCGATGCTGGCCCGCGAGGACGGCGACGAGCGGCAGCGCGCCATCCAGGCCCGCGCCTCGCACATCTCCTTCAACCTCCTCGCGGTGTTCGTCGTCGGCGGGTTCGTCGTCGACCTCGCGCGCGGCGGCGACGGGATGCCGTGGGCGGTGATCGCCGCGGTCGGCGGCGGCGCCTACATCGCCACCGTGGCCGTCCTGTCGCGGCGGGGCTGACGGGCCGCCCTGCCGGGGCCCGGGGGCCGATGAGTGGCCGCCGTGTTGCCGGGTAGGGCGGGAGCGTCCCGGTGCCCCGGCGGCACGTCCACGACGCTCGAGGAGTGTGCAATGGCCACGAAGGTCCGCGACATCATGACCGGTTCGCCGACGTCGGTGTCCCCGGAGCTCGACATCGTCACGGTGGCGCGGGCGATGCGCGACGAGGACATCGGCGCGGTGCTCGTCGCGGAGGGCGACGACCTGCTGGGCCTGGTCACCGATCGCGATCTGGTGATCCGCGGGCTCGCCGCCGGCGGCGACCCGGCGCGCGCGCGGATCGGCGCCCTCGCCAGCAGCGTGACCGCGACGATCGGGCCGGACGACTCGCTCGACAAGGCCGCGCAGATCATGCGGGAGCGGTCGGTGCGGCGGCTGCCCGTCCTGGAGGACGGGCGGCCCATCGGCATCGTCTCCATCGGCGACCTGGCGGGCGAGCGGGACGCCGTCGCCGGGCTCGCCGAGCTCAGCGCCGCCCGCACCACCTTCTGACCGGCGCCCGCGCGGCTAGGGGAGGGCCGCGAGCAGCCGGTCCAGGTCGTCGTCGCTGTTGTAGTAGTGCACGGAGGCCCGTACCGCCGAGTCGAGGCCGTGCGGGTCGTACCCGTGCGTCCTCGGCTGCGCGATGCTGACGTTGACGTCCCGCTCCCGCGCCGCCGCCTTGACCGCGGCGGCGTCGTGGCCGTCCACGGTGAAGGTGACGATGCCGGACGGCCGTTCGCCGCGGTCCAGGACGGTGACGCCGGGCCGGTCGGCCAGCATCCGCCGCAGCGCCGCCGCGAGGCCGGTGACGCGCTCCTCGATGGCGGCCATGCCGAGCGCGGACGCGTAGTCGGCGGCGGCGCCGAGCCCGATCTGCCCGGCGACGTACCGCTCCCACGTCTCGAAGCGGCGGGCGTCGCCGCGGATCTCGTACCCGTCCGGCGCCTTCCACTCGGCGGCGGTCAGGTCGAGGAACGGCGGCTCCAGCGCCTGGACGATCTCCCGCCGCACGTACAGGAAGCCCGTGCCGCGCGGCCCCCGCAGGTACTTGCGGCCCGTCGCGGACAGCATGTCGCAGCCGATCTCGGCGACGTCCACGGCGAGGTGCCCGACGGACTGGCACGCGTCCAGCAGGAACAGGACGCCGTGCTCGCGGCACAGCCGCCCGACCTCCGCGACCGGGTTCACGAGGCCGTTGTAGGTGGGGATGTGGTTGAGCGACACCAGCCGGACGTCGCCCCTGGCCAGCTCCGCCTCTAGCGCGTCCAGGGCGATCGTGCCGTTCGCGTCGTCCGGGACGACCTCGACCCGGGCGCCCTTGGCGGCGGCGACCTGCTGGTAGGCGATCGCGTTGCTGGAGTACTCGCTGGTGGTGGTGAGGATCCGGTCGCCCTCGGCGAACGGGATCGCGTAGAAGGCCATGTCCCAGGCGCGCGTCGCGTTCTCCACGTAGGCGATCTCGTCCGCGCGCGCGCCGATCAGCCCTGCGACGGCGCCGTAGAAGTGCTCGACGGCGTCCTTCCGCTGCTCGGCCGCCTCGTAGCCGCCGATCGCCGCCTCCAGTGCGAAGTGCTTTGCGACCGCGTCGATCACGGGCGCGGGCGGCAGCGCCGCGCCCGCGTTGTTGAGGTGCGCGACCCGGGCGCAGCCCGGCGTGTCCGCCCGCGCCCTGCCCACGTCGATGCCGCTGTCGGTCCCCACGTCCCGCCCCCTCCGTCGTTGATCATCCGCATTATCGGCGACGCCGCCGGATTGTCGTACCCCCGCGCGAGGATGGCCCCATGACGGCTTGACCTCAATGAATGTTGAGGTTTCAGGATGGGTCTCCCCAGCCGACGACGACCGAGGATCACCCGATGGACATGGAAGTCACCGCGTGGATGTCGCTGCACCACGCCATGAACGCGCAGGACGACCGCCGGCCGTTCTCCAAGGCGACGCTGCGCCGGATCGCCGCCTTCGCCCGCCCCCACCGCCGGCGCCTGTACGCGTTCCTGCTGTTCAGCGTGGTGATGGCGGTGCTCGCCGTCGCGACCCCCGTGCTGGCCGGACGGGTCGTGAACGCGATCGTCGACCGGTCCGCGACGTCCACCGTGGTCGGCATCGCGGTGCTGATCGCCGTGCTGGCGGTCGCCGAGGGCGGGCTCGGCCTCGCCAACCGGTGGCTGTCCGCCCGCATCGGCGAGGGCCTCATCCTCGACCTGCGCACCGCCGTGTTCGACCACGTCCAGCGGATGCCGGTCGCGTTCTTCACCCGGACCCGCACCGGCGCGCTGGTCAGCCGGCTCAACAACGACGTGATCGGCGCGCAGCGCGCGTTCAGCGACACGCTGTCCGGCGTCGTCAGCAACCTGGTCACGCTGCTGCTGACGTTCGCCGTCATGGTCGGCATCTCCTGGCAGGTCACGCTGCTCGCGCTGGTGCTCCTGCCGGTCTTCGTGCTGCCGGCCCGCCGGATGGGCACCCGCCTCGCCGGGCTGGAGCGCGAGGCCGCCCGGCACGACGCCGCGATGAGCACCCAGATGACCGAGCGTTTCTCCGCGCCCGGCGCGACGCTGGTCAAGCTGTTCGGCCGGCCCGACCGCGAGTCCGCCGAGTTCGCCGCGCGGGCCCGCCGCGTCCGCGACATCGGCGTCCGCACCGCGATGGTGCAGCACGTGTTCATCACCGCCCTGACCATGGTGTCCGCCCTGGCCCTCGCCCTCGTCTACGGGCTCGGCGGCTGGCTGTCGCTGCGCGGCCACCTCGACGCCGGCGCCGTCGTCTCCCTCGCGCTGCTGCTCACCCGGCTGTACGCGCCGCTGACCGCGCTCGCCAGCGCCCGCGTCGAGGTGATGAGCGCGCTGGTCAGCTTCGAGCGCGTCTTCGAGGTGCTCGACCTCAAGCCGCTCGTCGCCGAGAAGCCCGACCCGCGCACCGTCCCCGACGGCCCCGTCGCGGTCGAGTTCGAGAACGTCACCTTCGCCTACCCGTCCGCCGACAAGGTCTCGCTGGCCTCGCTGGAGGAGGTCGCGACGCTCGACACCCGCGGCGGCACCGACGTCCTGCACGAGGTGTCGTTCCGCGCCGAGCCCGGGCAGATGGTCGCGCTCGTCGGCTCGTCCGGCGCCGGGAAGTCGACCATCGCGCAGCTGCTGCCGCGGCTGTACGACGCCGACTCCGGCGCCGTCCGGCTCGGCGGCGTGGACGTCCGCGACCTGTCGTCCGCCTCGATCCGCGCGACGCTCGGCATGGTCACCCAGGACGGGCACCTGTTCCACGAGTCGATCCGCGACAACCTGCTGCTCGCCCGCCCCGAGGCCGCCGAGGACGAGCTGTGGGACGTGCTGCGCCGGTCCCGCCTCGACGCGCTGATCGAGGGCCTGCCGGACGGGCTCGACACGATCGTCGGCGAGCGCGGCTACCGGCTGTCGGGCGGCGAGCGGCAGCGGCTCACCATCGCCCGCCTGCTGCTGGCCCGCCAGCGCGTCGTCATCCTCGACGAGGCGACCGCGCACCTGGACTCCACGTCCGAGGCCGCCGTCCAGGAGGCCCTGGCCGAGGCGCTCGAAGGCCGCACCGCCGTGGTGATCGCGCACCGGCTGTCCACGGTGCGCGCCGCCGACCTGATCCTCGTCGTCGAGGCGGGCCGGATCATCGAGCGCGGCACCCACGAGGAGCTCCTCGCCGCGGGCGGCCGCTACGCCGACCTGTACGAGACCCAGTTCGACACCCGCCCGCCCCTCGAACCGGTTGCCTGACCGGCGCCTGGAACGGCGCGCCAGCGAAGTGGAACGCGTCGGTCAGGCCTGCTTTTGCCGGGGGTGAGGGGGGTCGTCCCCCCACAGGGATGCTGACCGGGGGTGTGGGGGGCGTCCCCCCACAGGGATGCCGACCGGCGCCGATGAGTTTCGGGGCGCTCGGCGGTCGGTACGTGTGAGAGCCGGCGAGGAGGAGCGAGGATGAGTGACAACGGCGGGCTGTCCCCGGCGGGACTGGACCGGATGCGCCGCGTGATGACCGGGTTCGTCGACCGCGGCGAGCTGCCCGGGCTGGTCGCGCTCGTCCACCGGCGCGGGCACACGCACGTGGTCGAGGCCGGCGCCATCGAGCTCGGCGGCGACGTGCCCGTGCGCCGCGACACGATCTTCCGGATCGCGTCGCTGACCAAGGCAGTCACCGCCGCCGCGGCGATGATCCTCGTCGAGGAGTGCCGGCTCCGCCTGGACGACCCGCTGCACGGCCTGCTGCCCGAGCTCGCCGACCGCCGCGTCCTGCGCAGCCCCGGCGGCCCGCTCGACGACACCGTCCCCGCCGAGCGCCCGATCACGCTGCGCGACGCGCTGACGTTCACGCTCGGCTACGGCGTGTCGTTCGTCCCGGACGGCATGCCGCCGATCACGCGGGCGATGCTCGACACCGGCGTCGACAACGGCCCGGACGGCCCGTCCTGCGGCCCCGACGAATGGCTCAAGCGGCTCGGCGCGCTGCCGCTGGCGCACCAGCCGGGCGCCGGATGGCTGTACAACACCGGCGCCGACGTGGCCGGCGTGCTGATCGCCCGTGCCGCCGGGCGCCCGTTCGAGGAGTTCCTCCGCGAGCGGATCTTCGAGCCGCTCGGGATGCGCGACACCGGCTTCACCGTGCCCTCCGCCGCCACCGGGCGGCTCGCCGTGCCCTACACCACCGACCCGGAGACCGGCGCGCTCGTCCGCCGCCCCGACCCGCGCGACGGTGCCTACGACCGCCCGCCGGTCTTCCCCGCCGGCAGCGGCGGCCCCGGCCTGCTCTCCACCGTCGACGACTACCGCGCGTTCCTGCGGATGCTGCTGGACGGCGGCCGGTATCCGGGCGGGCGGCTGCTGTCCCGGCCGTCCGTCGAGCTGATGACCACGGATCGGCTGACGCCGCAGCAGAAGGCGGGCAGCGAGATGTTCCTCGGCTCGGGCGGCTGGGGCTTCGGGCTGGCCGTCGACGGCCGCCGCGACGACCTGTTCGTCCGCCCCGGCCGGTTCGGCTGGACGGGCGGCCTCGGCACGTCCGCCTACGCCGACCCCGGCGAGGACATGATCGGCATCCTCTTCGCCCAGCGCGCCATGACGTCCCCGGAGCCGCCGCACCACTTCGAGGACTTCTGGACCACCGCCTACGCCGCCATCGACGACTGACGCCCGCACCCGCCACACCCGCCTCCACCAGCACCGGACTCCTCAGGGGACCGGCCGTTCACCGCCCGGACACGGGCGCGCAGCGGCCGGTCCCTTCGCCGTCCACCCGCCGGACGGTGATGTGAGGGCGCGGCCAATGATTAACAGGTTGGCGCAACGATCCTGTTCAGTCGCCTACCCTGCGCCTAGTGTGAGCGCACCGGCGACGCCCGTCCGCAGTGGAGGCGGGGTCGGCCGAGGGCCGCGGAACGGCCGGCCGGTGCGCCGGGGCCGCCGGTGGACGCCGTGGAGATCGGAGCGAGTGTGAGCGACTTCCTGCATACGTTCTTCGACTGGTCGGAGATCCGTGGCGCACTCCCGACGCTGCTGACGGAGGGGCTGCGCAACACGCTGCTGATCGCGGTGCTGGCCATCCTGTTCGGCCTGGTCGTCGGCGTGCTGCTGGCGGTGCTGCTGCTGTCGCGGCGGCGGCTGGTGCGGCTGCCCGCCCGGCTCTACGTGGACGTCTTCCGAGGGCTGCCCGCGATCGTGACGGTCAGCCTGATCGGGCTCGGGCTGCCCGCGGCGGGGGTCCGGCCGTTCGGCCGCAACCCGCTCGGCTACGCGGTGATCGCGGTCGGGCTGATCTCCGCGGCGTACTGCGCGGAGATCTTCCGGTCCGGCATCCAGGCGGTGCCGCCCGGGCAGCTGCAGGCCGGGCGCAGCCTCGGCATGTCGTACCTGAAGACGATGCGGCTGGTCGTGGTCCCGCAGGGGATCCGCAACGTGCTGCCCGCCCTCGCCGGGCAGTTCATCGTGGACATCAAGGAGAGTTCACTGGTCTACCTGCTCGGCCTCGGCGTCGGGCAGCGCGAGCTGTACTTCATCGCGCAGGAGCGGCAGGCCGCCAGCTACAACGCCTCGGCGCTGGTCGCGGCGGGCCTCTGCTACCTGGTGATCACGATCCCGCTGACCTACCTCGTCAACTGGCTGGACCGGCGGATGCGCGAGGGCGGCGGGCGCGGCGCGCGGCGGGCGCCGGCCGCCACGGGCCAGGAGGACGCGACCGGCGCCGCGGTCCCGGCCGCGGACCCGACGACCGGCGGCGCACTGAAGGAGCGGGCATGACGACGGCGACCGGCAAGACGGGCGGCGAGCGGACCGGCGGCGCGGCGCCGCGGACGGCGATCAGCGTCCGGGACCTGCGCAAGTCCTACGGCGACACCGAGATCCTGCGCGGGGTGAGCTTCGACGTCGCGCAGAGCGAGGTGCTGTGCGTGCTCGGCCGGTCCGGGTCGGGCAAGTCGACGATGCTGAAGTGCCTGAACCTCCTGGAGGCGCCGACCTCCGGCAGCGTGGTGGTGTCCGGGACGACGCTCACCGACGCCAAGGTGGACGTGGACGCCGCCCGCGCGAAGATCGGCATGGTGTTCCAGCACTTCAACCTGTTCGGGCACCTGAACGTGCTGGACAACGTCACGCTCGCGCTGCGGCACGTCCGCGGGATGGGCAAGGCGGAGGCGGCGGAGATCGGGAACGCGCAGCTCGCGCGGCTCGGCCTCGGGCACCTGGCGCGGCAGCGGCCGGGGAACCTGTCCGGCGGGCAGCAGCAGCGCGTCGCGATCGCCCGGAGCCTCGCGATGAGCCCCGAGGTGATGCTGTTCGACGAGGCCACCTCGGCGCTGGATCCGGAGCTGGTCGGCGACGTCCTCGCGGTGATGCGGGAGCTGGCCGGGACCGGGATGACCATGGTCGTCGTCACCCACGAGATCGGGTTCGCCCGCGAGGCCGCCGACCGCGTGATGTTCATGGACGACGGCGTGATCGCGGAGGAGGGCGAGGCCCGCTCCGTGCTCGACGCCCCGTCCAGCCCGCGCTTCCGCGAGTTCCTGTCCAAGGTGCTCTGACCCCTTCCGGCGCCCGCCGGGGCGCCGGCTCGCGCGCTCCGGCCCCGGCCACCGTGCCGCCGTCGCGCGCCCCAAGAACCCCCGCCCGGGCCGGCCCCACCGGATTCCGGCGGCAGTGAAAGGCAGGACAGCAGATGAACAAGGCCCTCAGCGTCCGCTTCGCGGCGGGCGGCGCGGTCGCCGCGCTGGCACTGACCCTCGCCGGCTGCGGCGGCGGCGACTCCGGCAAGGACAACCCGTACGGGCTGGAGGAGGCGGGTACCGTCCTCGCGGCCGTCTCCACCGACCAGCCCCCGTTCGCGACCGCCGACAAGGGCGGCAAGCCGCAGGGCTTCATCGTCGACCTCACCGACGAGGTCGCCAAGCGGCTGAAGCTGAAGGTGGAGTACAAGGCCAGCGCGGTCCCTGCGGCGCTGCAGGGCCTGTCGTCCGGCCAGTACGACCTGGCTGCGAGCGGGCTCGGCGTCACCGCGGAGCGGCAGAAGCAGGTGTCGTTCACCAAGGGCGTGTACTGGAGCACCACGACCGTCCTGACCCGCAAGAACTCCACCGCGACCAAGCTGGCGGACTTCTCCGGCAAGCGGGTCGGCGACATCACCGGCGCCGTCCAGCAGGAGTTCGTCAAGTCGAAGATGCCTGGCGCCAAGCAGGTCCAGTTCCAGAACCAGAACACCGCGGTCACGCAGCTGCTGTCGGGCAACCTGGACGCGTTCGTCGTCGGCGGCCCGGACGCCGACGCGTACCTGAAGAAGTACGGCAACCTCAAGCCCGCGGTGTCGGCGCCCGTCGACCACGCGACCGCGATGGCCGTGCAGAAGAAGAACACCAAGTTCCAGCAGGCCGTCGACGGCCGGCTCGGCGCGATGGTGCAGGACGGCACCTTCCTGAAGATCTACAAGAAGTGGTTCGTCGAGGCGCCGCGTCCGGAGCTGGTGAAGATCTGGCCCGCGCTCGGCGCGCAAGTCGGCCAGGGCGGCGAGGGCACCCAGGGCGGTTCCTCTTCATGACGGTGATGGAATCGGGGGCCGTCGCCGAGGAGGCGGAGGAGATAACGCTGCCGGACGGCGCGTCGGTGTGGCGGCGCGTGGTGCGCACCGTCATGCGCGACGGCGCCGTCCTGGTGGCGGACCTGTACAGCCCCGGCCGCGAGCTGGAGCCGCGCCCCGTGCTGCTGGAGCGCACCCCGTACGGGCGGCGGGCCCGGCGCGAGTCCGACGGCCTGGACCGGCACGGCGAGCCGGTGTTCCCGGACCGGTCCGCGGCGATCTTCGTCGGGCGCGGGTACAACGTCGTCCGGCAGGACTGCCGGGGGAGGGGCGACTCCGACGGCCGGTTCGTGAAGTACCTCGGCGAGGCCGAGGACGGCTACGACACCGTCGAGTGGATCGGCGCGCAGCCCTGGTGCGACGGCCGCGTCGCCACCACCGGGGTCTCGTACTCGGCGCACGTGCAGACGGCGCTCGCCGCGCTGTCGCCGAGCCGCCTCGCCGCGATGTTCGTCGACTCCGGCGGGTTCGCCAGCGCGTACGAGGCGGGCATCCGGATGGGCGGCGCGTTCGAGCTGAAGCAGGCGACGTGGGCGTACCGGCACGCGCTGAACAGCCCCGCCGCGCACCGCGACCCCGTCGTCCGGGCGTCGCTGCAGTCGCAGGACCTGCCCGCCTGGTTCCGCGCGATGCCGTGGCGGCGCGGCGCGTCCCCGCTGCGCGCCGTCCCCGAGTACGAGGCGTACCTGCTCGAGCAGTGGGAGCACGGCGCGTTCGGCGAGTTCTGGCAGCGGCTCGGGCTGTTCGGGCGCGGCTCCTACGACCGGTTCCCGGACGTGCCGAGCCTGCACATGGTCAGCTGGTACGACCCGTACGTCCTGACCGCGGTGGAGAACTTCCGCGCGCTCACCGAGACCAAGTCCAGCCCGGCGTACCTGGTCGTCGGGCCGTGGACGCACGGGGCGCGCAGCGTCCGATACTCCGGTGACGTGGACTTCGGTCCGCGCGCCGTCCTGGACGGCAACCTCGCGCCCGACTACTGGGAGTTCCGGGCCCGCTGGTTCGCCCGCCACCTCGGCGGCGACGCTCCGTCCGGTGATGGCGCGGCGGAGGCGGAGGCGGCGGAGGACTTCCCGCGCGTCCAGTACTTCCTCATGGGCGGCGGCACCGGCCGGCGCACCGCGGAGGGGCGGCTGGACCACGGCGGCGAGTGGCGCACCGCCGCGACCTGGCCGCCGCAGGAGGCGACCGCCGTCCGGCTGTACCTGCGGCAGGACGGCTCCCTCAGCGAGGACGTCCCGCGGGACGGCGCCGACGACCGGCTCGAATACGACTTCGACCCGGCGAACCCGGTGCCGACCATCGGCGGGCAGATCACCTCGGGCGAGCCCGTCATGCACGGCGGCGCGTTCGACCAGTGCCCGACCGACGACACCTTCGGCACCGAACCGCCGTACCTGCCGATCGCGGCCCGGCCGGACGTGCTGGTCTTCCAGACCGAGCCGCTGGAGCGGGACGTCGCGATCGCCGGCCCGGTCACCGTGCGGCTGTCGGTGGCGTCGAGCGCGCCGGACACCGACTTCACCGTCCGGCTCATCGACGTGCACCCGCCGAACGAGGACTATCCGAACGGCTACGCGATGAACCTCACCGACGGGATCCTGCGCTGCCGGTACCGGAACTCGTTCGCCAGCCCCGAGCCGATGCGGCCCGGCACCGTCTACGAGATCACCGTGACGGCGCCCGACACCGCGAACCGGTTCGCCGAGGGGCACCGCATCCGGCTGGACGTGTCGTCGAGCAACTTCCCGCGCTTCGACGTCAACCCGAACACCGGCGGTTCGGAGGCGGCGGCGCGGCGACGCGTGGTGGCCGTCAACGAGGTGCACCTGTCACCGGAGCACCCGTCGTGGCTGTCGGTGCACGTGCTGGACGCCGCGTCCGGCGACGGGTCCGGCGACGGGTCCGGTGACGGCGTGGGCGGCGGGGCGGGCGACGGGTCCGGGCGCGGCCCGGGCCGCGGTTAGGATTCGGCCATGGTCGTCACGCTCGACGTGGACGGGGCGCAGGCGTCGCACTTCGCGGTGGGGACGTCCCCGTTGGCGGAGCTGATGGCCTGCCTGCACACCCTCGCCGAACCCGAGCACCATCCCGAGTCGCGGGCGTGGCTCGCCCGCACCCGGGAGGCGCTGCCGGAGTCCCTCGTCCAGGAGCTGAACCGGTTCGCGCCGCTGTGGGCCCGCTACCGCTGCCGGCTGTTCCTGCCGATGCGCAAGCCCCTCGACCGCGAGCTGTCCGCCGAGCTGGACGGCCTCGCCCGCCTCGACGCGGACGAGTTCACCCGGCTCGCGGCGTTCGCGATCCGGGGGCTCACCTTCGCGGGCGCGGACGGGCTGCGGGACGCGGCGGCGCGGCAGGCGTTCGTCAAGGCCAGCGAGCGCCGCTCGTTCACCCGCGGCGAGCTGGCCCGCGCCCTGGTCGAGGACCCGGACGGGTTCCGGGCCCGGCTCATCGACACCCTCGAACGGTGCGCCGCCGCGTTCTTCGACGCCGAATGGCGCCGCATCGGCCCGCGGCTGAAGGACACCGCCGCGCCCGTCCGCGAGCAGCTCCGCAAGGAGTCCGCGCTGACCGTGCTGACCTCGGTCAGCCCGACCGCCACCGGCACCGAGCAGCCCGCGCGGGTGCACTACGACAAGCTCCAGTCGGCCACGGGGAAGGTCGCCGAGCGCGGCTGCTTCCTCGTCCCGACCCTGCACGGCTGGCCGCACCTCATCCTCAAGACCGGGGACGACGGGCTGCCGCTCGTCGTGCACTTCATCGCCGGGGACTGGGAGCAGCGCCCGTCCGCCCGCCAGTCGCTGATCCGCGACCGGCTCGCGGCGATCTCCGAGCCGGGCCGGTTCGAGATGTGCCGGCACCTGCTCGGCGAGCCGATCACCACCTCCGAGCTGGCGCAGCGGACGGGCATCTCCGAGCCGCAGGTGTCCCGGCACCTGCGGCGGCTGCGCGAGGTCGGGCTGATCACGTCCCGCCGCGAGGGCCGGATGATCTACCACCGGCTGCACGCGCCGCTGCTGCTGTCGCTCGGCTCCGACGTGCTCACCACCGTCATGCGCTGACGTCCCGGTCCCGGGTCAGCGCGGGATGACGGTCAGCGCGGGATGACGGTCAGCGCGGTCAGCGCGACCGTCCCGACCAGCAGCGTCGACAGGGCGCCGAGGACGAGCCCGCGCCGTCCCGTCCTCACCAGCTCCTTGACGCGCACCGCCGACCCCAGCCCGAACATCGCCGCGGCGAGCAGCACCGTCGAGACGTCCTTGGCGCCCGTCAGCACCGGGCCCGGGACCACGCCGGCGCTGCGCAGCGCCAGCATCACCAGGAACCCGACGACGAACAGCGGCACGATCGGCGGCCGCTTCCCCTCCGCGTGGACGCCGCCGCGCCGCTCCACCACGCCCATGCCCGCGACCATCGGCGCGAGCAGCACCACCCGCGTCAGCTTCACGATCACCGCCGTGCCGACCGCCGCGGCGCCCGCCGGGGACGCGGCCGCGACGACCTGCGCCACCTCGTGCACGCTCAGCCCCGCCCACATGCCGAGGGTCTCGTGGTCCAGGCCGAACACGTGCGCGCCGAGGAACGGGACCACCGCGATCGCCGCGCTGCCGTAGATCGTCACGAGCGTGACGCCGGTCGCGACGTCCTCCTTCCTGCTGCGCGCCACGCTGTCCATCGCCACGATCGCCGACGCGCCGCAGATCGAGAACCCGGTCGCCACCATCAGCGCCAGCCCCTTCGACACCCCGACCAGCCGGCCGAGCGCCAGCGTCCCCGCGAACCCCGACAGCACCGTGACCAGCACCACCGCCAGCATGCCCGGCCCGAGCCGCAGCACCTCGCCCACGCTGAGCTGCAGGCCCAGCAGCACCACGCCCACCCGCAGGAACTTGCGGGTCGCCCACTGCAGCCCGTACGCCGCCGCGTCCGGCAGCGCCCCGCCCACCAGCACGCCCAGCAGCACCGCCACCGTCAGCGCGCTCAGCGCCGGCACCCACCCGTTGATCACCATCGCCGCCGCCGCGCCGGCCGCCGCCACCGCGACCCCCGGCGCCGTCCGTCCCAGCCACGACCGCACCGCCTCCGGGCGGACCGCCTCCAAAGTGCTCATGACCTCGACCCTCCGGCACCCGAGGACGCGCCGGAAGCCGCCGATTCCGCCTCACGTCATAACCTGAGGGCATGGCACAACCCCCGGACCTGGAATCGCTTCAGCTGCTCGTCCACGTCGCCGACCAGGGCAGCCTCACCGCCGCCGCCGCGGAGCTCGGCATCAGCCAGCCGTCGGCGAGCAAGCGGCTGTCCCGGCTGGAGCGCCGGCTCGGGCTGCGCCTGCTCGACCGCACCCGCCGCGGCTCCGCCCTCACCGCCGACGGGGTCCTCGTCACCGGCTGGGCCCGCCGCGTCCTGGACGACCTCACCGCGCTCAGCGACGGCGCCGCCGCGCTGCACCGGGCCCGCACCGCGCAGCTGTCCGTCGCCGCCAGCCTCACCGTCGCCGAGTACCTGCTGCCCGCCTGGATCGGCGAGCTCCGCCGCGCCGACCCCGACCTGCACATCGGCCTCCAGGTCACCAACTCCGCGCGGGTCTGCGAGCTGGCCCGGCACGGCGAGGTCGACCTCGGGTTCATCGAGTCGCCCGGCCGCCCGTCCGGGCTGCGCTCCCGGGCCGTCGCGGGGGACCGGCTCGTCCTCGTCGCGCCGCCCGGGCACCGCTGGACGCGGCGCCGCCGGCCCGTCGAACCGTCCGAGGTCGCCGATACCCCGCTGATCAGCCGGGAGGCCGGGTCCGGGACGCGGCAGGCCGCCGCGCAGGCACTCGCCGCGCACGGCCTGGAGCCCGTCCCGCCGCTGCTGGAGCTCGGGTCGAGCACCGCCGTGCGCAACGCCGTCGTCGCCGGCGCCGGGCCCGCCCTGATCAGCGAGCTGGTGGTGACCGCCGACCTCGCCGCCGGCACGCTCGCCGAGATCGAGATCGCCGGGATGACGGTGGAACGGTCCCTGCGCGCCGTCTGGCGCACCGGCAGCGACCCCACCGGCCCCGCCGCCGCCCTCCTCGCCCAGGCCCGCCGCCCCACCGGAAAGGCGTAGCCTGCCGGACGTGGTCGACTACGACGTGTTCCTCGCCGACTGTCCCGCCCGCACCACCCTCGCGCTGATCTCCGACACCTGGTCCGTCGTCGTGATCACCGCCCTCGGCCGCGGCCCCGCCCGGTACGGCGAGCTCCGCGCGAAGATCGGCGGGATCAGCAACAAGATGCTCACCCAGACGCTCCGCCGCCTCGCCGGCAACGGCCTCGTCGAGCGCCGCGAACTGCGCACCGCCCCGCCGGGCACCGAGTACCGCCTCACCGAGCTCGGACGCAGCCTCCTCGTCCCCGTCTGCGCACTGGCCCGCTGGGCGGAGGAGAACACCGACGAGCTCCTCGCCGCCCGCCCCGCCTAGGAACCGGCCGGTTCCCCACGGACTCCTACATTTCCTTCGCAGAACCCGACAGGACCATGGAGGCCCTCATGAAGATCGGTGTGCTCGGAGCGGGCATGATGACCGAGTCCCTCGCCGCCGGCTGGATCCGCGCCGGACACGACGTGCTGATCGGCGCCCGCACCCCCGAGAAGGCCGAGGCGCTCGCCAAGCGCATCGGCGCCCGCTCCGGAACCCTCCGCGAGGCCGCCGAGTTCGGCGACGCCGTCCTCGTCGCCGTCCGCCGCGAGGGCCTCGAGGAGACCCTCGCGGCCGCCGGCGGAGCCCTCGCCGGCAAGCCCGTGATCGACTGCGGCAACGCCGTCGACGTCACCGACTTCTCCCAGGTCACCTACCAGGACGGCACGTCCATGGCCGAAGAGATCGCCCGCCTCGCCCCCGGTGCCCACGTCGTCAAGGCGTTCAACCAGGCCCACGCGTCCGTCTGGGCGATGACCCCGCCCGCCTTCGACGGCCGGCCCCTCGCCGTCCCGTTCGCCGGCGACGAGGAGGCCAAGCCCGCCGCCCGCACCCTCATCGCCGACCTCGGCGCCGAACCTCTCGACGCCGGCGACCTCCGCCAGGCCCGCAACCTGGAGGCGATGGCGATCGTCGTCATCCGGCTGCTGTTCTCCGGCTACGACCCGCACTCCGTCTTCGCCTTCACCAGCCCCGGCCGCACCACCGAAGCCTTCACCTCGCGCTGAGCCGCGGTCCCGCTCAGCCGAGGATGAGCGGGACCTTCGCGGCCAGATCGCCCAGCGCGTCCTTCTCCGCACCGGACGCCGCGCGGCGTCCCGTGCCGACCAGCAGCGCGTCCGCGTCGGAGAACGAAGCGGGGAACGGCGCTCCGGCGATGCCCTCCAGCAACGCCCGCGCCGCCGCGAGCGCCTCCGGGGGCGGGTCGCCGACCGTCGGCAGATGCGCGACGAGGTCGAGGTGGTGCAGCGTCCATTCGAGGACGTACGCCGAAAGGAAATCCGCGACCGTCAGCACCTTGTCCTGCGTGCTCACCCGCGCGCCCCGGTCGGCGAGCGCCGCCGCCCGGCACGCCGCGGACCCGACGTCGTCAAGATGGAACTTGAGCCACCGCGGCTCCCCGTACGCGGCGGCGAGCCGCGGGATCAGCGCGTCCAGCGGATCATCGCCGGTCGGCGGCTCGTCCGCGACGTTCCAGTAGGTCACCGCGTCCGCGGTCGGCTCCGTGTCAGCGGGCGTGACCAGGGTGATCAGAACGTCCTGCGCGTCGATGACCAGATGGCACGCGAGGTCCCGGACGAGCCATCCGGCGCAGCCCGACGGCCGCTCGAAGTCGTCGTCCGGAAGTTCGGCGACTGCTGCGAGTAGCTCTGTCCACGACCGTTCAAAGAGATCCACCCGCCGAACGCTAACGCGCCCACCGATCCTGTCCAAGCGCGCCTGGTTGGGGCCAGGCGGTGGTGGCGGTGGTGGCGGCGGCCACGTGCGTTCTTTGGGCGGGTTAAGGGATTGAAGGCGCGGACTCCGACGAGGGTGGAGTTTAGGAAAAGTGCGCGCGCGTCATGTGCGGAAGCGAGGTAGGGGACTGTTCTTCAAGACTCCAAGAGGTGTTCGTCTCATAGAGCAAGAGGGGGTTCAGGTAATAGGGCGAGAGGGTGTTCGGGTCTTGGGGCGAGAGGGTGTTCGTGCGATGGCGTTGACGGCGAGATGGTGTTCGGGTGGTGGGGTGGCGCTGGCGTACGGGGCCGCCCCTCCAAAGTCAAGGGCGCCTTCGGCGTCGCTGCGCGATGGACTTCGTCCACCCTTGACTTTGGAGCCTCTGCGGCCCCTGAGGCAGCGTTAGGGGCAGGCTCCGCCTGCCCCGCCCCAGGTCGCGCCACCCCACCACCCCCCTCCGTAAGGAACAAAGGGAGCCGCCAACCAAGGGACGAATGCGGCAAATCCCTCAGTCGAGTCAGTCCGAAAATCCAACCCACGAAATGGCGGCTCACCGGTTCAATTGCCGGTCACGCATGGTATTCTTTACGTATGCAATCAGTGACGGTCGAATTGGAGGCCGCGTCCACCATGGAACTGGTGAACGCGCTCTCAACCATCGCCACTGAACTCGCCACCCGACAAGCCCCCGAATCAGCCGCCGCGTCCCTGGAATTGGCCGAGACACTCGCAGCCGCCACCGATCTGCAGGAAAGCGCCCTCGCGACTCTCATAGGCCGGGTGGACGCCGCCGGAGAACAGCAGCGGTGGGGATACCCCTCCACCCGCGCATGGCTCCGCTCCAAGCTCGGCATGCGAGAAAGCCGCGCCAAAGAGCGCCTGACCCTCGCGCGCCAACGGCACCGGATCCCGCAGGTGACCAAGCGCCTCGCGGCCGGAGAACTCTCTTATGGGTACGCCACCACCGTCGCCGAGTCGGTCGCACGCCTGGATGACACCGACTGCGCGCAGGCCGAGGCCACACTGCTGGACATGGCCGATCAGGGCTTCTCGGCCGGGAAGGTCGCCACGTTCGGGCAGCGGATCCGCGACGTCATCGCCGAACGCGACGGCACCGAGGACGCCCCCGACGCAGACACCAAGCACGGCTACGACAAGTCGTGGATCACCACCACCCGCTCGCTGGACGGCGGCCGCTACATCAAGGGGTGGCTGAACCCCGAGGACGCCGCGATCTGGGACGGCACCCTCGCGCCCCTGGCCAAGCCGGCCGGGCCCGACGACCGCCGGGACGTGAGCGAACGCACCGCCGCCGCAATGTCCAGCGTCCTGTCCGGCGGACACAAGGCCACCAAGGTCACCGTCATCTGCGACCTGGAGACCCTCACCGGCGGGAACGCCCCGGCCCGCCTCACCGACGGCACCCCGATCCCCGCCGGCCAAGCCCGCCGGATCGCGCTGGCCGCCGGAGTGTCACCCCTCCTGCTGGGACGAGGCAACACCCCGCTCTACCTGGGCTACCGGGAACGGTTCGCCTCCGCCGCCCAACGCCAAGTCCTGGAGACGCTGTACCCCACCTGCGCCGTGCGGGAATGCGAAACCCCCGGGACGCTGTGCGAAGTGGACCACGTCGGCGGATGGGCACTCGGCAAGTCGCCCACCGACATCGACCAACTCGCCCTCACCTGCGGATGGCACAACCGGTTCAAACACACCAGCCCCGACCAGATCCACATCACCAAAGACCCAGACGGGCGATACGTCTACCGATTGCTACCGCCACCCGACGCCCGCCAACGAAGCGGCCACGGGCCACCCGGAGACAGCGACCCACCCGACACCACCTTCAACTGGGCCGCATAGAGCTAGCCACACCCTTCGCACCGCCGCCCGGCAGCAACACCGCCGGGCGGCCAGCATGCCCGCACACCGCCAGGCCCGGTGGTGCGCCTTCACCCCCGCATCCGGCACTGGTGCGGTGACCTGCGTGGCTCCGCTTACTCGGCGCAGTCGGTTTCGTATTCGCCATCTCGCTCCGGAACATCAGACCTGCGCCACCCGCGCGGCGGCACCAACCCCAGGCGGGGCGGTTCGTTGGGCGGCTGAGAGGGGTCGCCCCCGGTATTGATCGGTCTCATAGGCACTGCGCCGATTTCGAGGCAGTGCCGGGGCATCTGGGGAGACCGCCGACTGGTGGTGGGATGGCTGTCAGTCAGGCCACCCAGGTCACCGGCCCCCGCCGAGGAGTCCGTACTACGCCACCGGCCCGGCAGTTTGCGGGCCGGTGGCGGTGCTGGGGGCGGGTAGCGTCGTCGGCATGATCAACTCTTGGTTGGTGCGGGCTTTTGTGAATGCCGATGGGGAGCATGGCAATCCGGCGCTGGTGGTGGTGGAGCCGGAGGGGAGTTCGGTGACCGCCGCGCAGCGGCAGGAGCTGGCGACGCGGCTGGGCGTCCCCGCCACCGTGTTCGTCCAGGATGCCGCAGCGGGGCGGATCAGCATTCACAGCAACTACGGGCAGTCGATCCGCTTCGGCGGTCATCCCCTGCTGGCCACCGTGGAGGCATTGCACGGAATGGGGATCGCGCCGAAGGAGCTGGTTCCGGAGGCCGGGCCGGTGCCGTGCCGCCGGGACGCCGATGGCACCGTGTGGCTCACGGCGCCGGCGCGGTGGTCGAAGCCATGGCGGCATTTCCAGATGGGCAGCGCTGCCGAGATCGACGCGCTGACCGGTCTCCCCGAAGGCGAGGACTTCACGCAGGTGTGGGCCTGGGAGGACCAGCGGGCCGGACGCGTGCGGGCGCGGTTGTGGGCGCCTCGTATCGGCAAAGGCGAGGACGAGGCGTGCGGCAGCGCCTCGATGCTGCTGACCCTGAAACTCGAACGCGCTCTTGAGGTTCTGCACGGACGCCACCGCGCTGTCATCCGCACGCGGCCCGTGGACGATGTCCACGTGGAACTGGGTGGACGGTGTGCGGTCGAACGACCCGGAGACGATGTCCGCGCCGCGCTCGATGAGCTTTACGCCGGTCGATGATGTAGAGCCCCCGGTCATTCCTTACGGAAGGGGGTGGTGGGGTGGCGCGACCCGGGGCGGGGCAGGCGGAGCCTGCCCCTAACGCTGCCTCAGGGGCCGCAGAGGCTCCAAAGTCAAGGGTGGACGAAGTCCATCGCGCAGCGACGCCGAAGGCGCCCTTGACTTTGGAGGGGCGGCCCCGTACGCCAGCGCCACCCCACCACCCGAACACCATCTCGCCGTTAACGCGATGGCATGGGCCCCCGGGCGACGTGGCTAGTGCTTGAGTTCGTCGAGGATTGTGCGGAAGGCGTCGCGGGTGAGGAGGAGTTTGGGGCCGTCAGGGTTCTTGGAGTCCCGGACGCCGACGGCCTCGGGAAAGCGGGCCACCTCCACGCACGCACCACCCTGGTCGTCGCTTCGCCGGGCCTTCCGCCAAGCAATCACGTCCACTTGATGACCGCCTTCCGTAGGAACTCGCGGGAGTCGGCGGCGCTCAGGGCGTTGGCCTGCAACGCCGAGAACGCGCTGACAACGTGCAAGATATCCTCACGGTCAGTCGATGTGACACCTGCCCTTGTGGTCGTCATGTGGAGTAGTTCGCCGCCGTCCGGTTGCGTCGCCAGATTGAATGGGCCGTTCATTCCCCGGTAGAAGCCGAAGGGGGCGATCTGGAGGGTCACGTTGGGGCAGGTCGAGACGGTGAGGAGGTGCTCGCACTGTTCTCGCATGGTCTCCGGGCCGCCGACCGGTGTCCAGAGGACGTTCTCGGCGAGGACGATGCAGAGCATCGGCGGGTTCTCGCGCTGTAGGACGGACTGGCGCCGGAGCCTGCCCTCGATGGCGGCGTCCTCCAGCAGGAGCGCGCGGATGTACGCCTCGGTCTGGAAGAGCCCGTAGACGAACATCGTCTCGTAGGCCCGCAGCAGCGACGCGGTCCCTTCGGCGAGCGGGTAGTCGGCGAACCAGGTCGGGTACCGGCTGGTCTTGAGCAGGTCGTCCCAGGCGTCCACCATGGCGGTTCCGCTGTCGAGGGCGGTGTCGAGCTCCGCCGCGAACTCCCGCCGGCAGCGGGTGGTGCCGGTCTCGATCTGGCCGATGTAGCTGCGGGTGACGGGTATCCGGTTCGCGAGGTCCAGCCGGGAGAGTCCCGCGTCCTCGCGGCGGCCGGTCAGTTCGATACCGAATGCGATGGTCTGCGGGGTCGGTTTGCGCGACGCCATGGGGACCGCCTTTCGGGGGAACCGGCTGCAAGTCGATGAAAGCGAATGCAACCGATGACGGTGCGTTGCCGTGCTTCGCTCCCGAGATTACTTCATGTGGTCGATCGTGTGCGCAAGGTCACGAGATTCGACGGAGGTGATCGGGCGTGGCGGAGGCGTCCACATTGGTGATCGAAGCGGAGCTCCAGGAGGTCAAGCGGGCGCGTGATTTCGTCGCGCTCGCGTTCGGGGCGTGGGGCCTGGAGGACCATGTCGCGCGCACGGTGGTCAGCGAGCTGGCGGCGAACGCGATCGAGCACGGGTCGTCGCGGGGGGACCCGGTGGTCGTGCGGGCCTACCAGCGGGAGGACGGGAGCCCGGTGGTCGAGGTGTGGGATCGGTCGGACACGCTTCCGGTCGTCGGGCCGGTCGATCTGCGCGCCGAGGGAGGACGCGGCCTGAGGTTGATGGAGGCGCTCGTGCGGGCCTGGGGCGTCCGGCATCTGAGCGAGGGAGGCAAGGTCGTTTGGGCGGCGATCGAACCCGTTTCCCTGTGAGGGACGGCGTTCTCCTGCTGTTCCTCGGGCGCCTTTTCCCGGAATGGCGGTTCGCGCGGGACGTGCACGGGGTGTGGCGCGCGGAGGGGCGCGTGCTCATTTCGGCGTCGTCGGCCGATGCCCTGCTCGATGCGCTGGCGAGATGGGAGCCCGACGCGGGCGAAAGGACCCGGCGGATGTTCGATCCGCCCGCGCCGGGGGTCTGATTCCTAGCGGTTCCTAGAGGAGCCGGGAGGCGAGGAGGGCGGCGCCGTGGACGGCGGCGCGGTCGCCGAGGCGCGTCACGGCCAGCGGGGGAGCGGGACGGAACAGCAGCCGCTCGGCGAGCCGCGCCTCCAGCGGTTCGAGCAGCAGCGGCCCGGCCTGCGCGAGCCCGCCGCCGAGGACGAACAGCCCCGGGTCGAGGAGCAGCGTGGTGGCGGCGAGGCTGTCGGCCAGGCAGTCCAGTGCCTCCGACCACACCCTCGCCGCGGTCTCGTCGGTGCCGGCCCGGGCGATCACGTCCTCCGCGCGGACGGTCACCGTCCCGTTCGGGGTGCTGTGACCGGCGGGAACGGCGGCGAGGGCGGTGTAGCGGCGGGCGATGGACGCCGCGGAGGCGTAGGTCTCCAGGCAGCCCTGGTTGCCGCAGGCGCAGTCCTCGCCGCCGGGCCGGACGACGATGTGCCCTACCTCGCCGCTCCACCCGGAGACCCCCGGGTACGTGCCGCCGCCGAGGACGAGCGCGGCGGCGATGCCGGTGCCGATGGCCACGAAGACGAAGTCGCCCGCGTCGCGTCCGGCGCCGAGGACGGCTTCGGCGAGGCCGCCGGTGCGGACGTCGTGGCCGACCGCGACGGGGATGCCGAGGCGCTCCTCGGCGAGGTGCAGCATCGGCACGTCCCGCCAGTTGAGGTTGGCGGCGTGCACGGCGGTGCCGGACGCCTCGTCCACGATGCCGGGGATGGCGATCCCGGCGGCGCGGGCGGGGCGTCCGAGGGCTTTGGCGCGGGCGGCCATGTGGGCGGCGAAGTCGAGGATGCCGCCGACCGGGTCGGTGCGGTCGGTGGGCCACGACTCGGAGGCGAGCACGTCCTCGCCGCCCGCCCCGGGCTCGGCCGGGGCGGGGACGAGGGCGGCCTTCATGGACGTGCCGCCGACGTCCAGGGCGATGACGGTCACTTGACCGAGCCCGCGGTGAGTCCGCCGATCAGGTACCGCTCGATGAAGACGAAGAGGATCACGACGGGCACGATAGCGATCAGCGACGTGGCGAACAGGTACTGCCAGTGCTCCTGGTACTGGGTGATGAACGAGGGGATCGCGACGGTCAGCGGCTGCCGGTTCGGCGACGACGTGACGGTCAGCGCGACGATGAACTCGTTCCAGGCGGATATGAACGTGTAGACGACGGCAGTGACGACCCCCGGGACGGAGATCGGCAGCGTCACCCGGAACAGCGCGCCGACGCGTCCGGCACCGTCCAGGAACGCGGCCTCCTCCAGTTCCTTGGGGATGCTGGAGAAGTAGCCGTGCAGGATCCACACGCAGAACGGCAGGTTGAACGCGGCGTTGACCAGGATCAGCGCCAGCAGGGTGTCGGTCAGGTTGAGCGCGACCATCTCCCGGAAGATGCCGACGACCAGCGAGGTGGGCGCGAACATCTGGGTGACGAGGATCAGCAGCAGGAACGCGCCGCGGCCGCGGAACCGGTTGCGCGCGCTGTAGTACGCGGCGGGCATCGCGCAGACCAGCGTCACCACGGTCGCGACGCCGGCGACGACGAGCGACACCCGCATGTTCGTCCAGATCGGCGCGTGCTTCCAGACGTCCACGTAGTTGTTCCACTGCCAGTGGTCGGGCAGGTAGGCGCCGGGCGACTTGTTCAGTTCCCGCTCGGGTTTGAGCGAGGTGAGGAACATCTGCAGGTACGGGGCCAGGAACACGAGCGCGACGAGCCAGCCGACGGCCGTGAGCAGGACGACGCGGAGGGGACGGCGTTTCATCGGACCTCCTCCCTCCAGCGCGCTGCGCGCAGGTAGACGAGCACCATCACCAGGACCAGCAGGAAGTTGACGACGGCCATCGCGCCGGACTCGCCGATGTGCTGGTCGTTGAAGGCGAGCTTGTACATGTAGGTGGTGGTGGTGTCGGTGGCGTGCGCGGGGCCGCCCCCGGTCATCGCCCAGATGATGGGGAAGCTGTTGAAGACGTTGATCACGTTGATGATGGAGGCGATCAGCACGGCCGGCCGCAGCAGCGGCAGCGTGATCCCGAAGTAGGTGCGCAGCGGGCCGGCGCCGTCCACCCGCGCCGCCTCGTAGACGTCGGCGGGGATGGTCTGCAGCCCGGCGAGGATGACGAACGAGGTGAACGGCAGCGAGACGAACACCGCGACGGCCATCATCCACACCATCGCCTGGTGCGGGTGGGCGAGCCAGTTCACCGGCTTGTCGATGACGTGCAGGTCGAGCAGCACGCGGTTGATCAGGCCGGAGTAGTTGTCGAGCATCCACCGCCAGATCAGCGCGGTCATCAGCACCGACGCAGCCCACGGGACGATGATCGCCCAGCGGACGGCGCGGCGGCCGGGGAAGCGGGCGTTCAGCAGCTGGCCGAGCGCGAGCGACAGCACCATCGTCACGATGACGATCCCGACGACCCACACCAGCGTGCGCAGCAGCACCGGGACGAGGTCGCTCTCGGCGAACAGGTCGGTGAAGTCGCCGGTGCCGTGGAAGCCCAGCGACGTGCCGGACGAGGTGAACTTCAGCAGCGAGGTGCGGACCATCTCGATGACGGGCCACAGCACCACCACCGCGATGAGCACGATGGACGGCCCGAGCCACAGCAGCGGGACGAGCGCGCGCCCGATGCGACCGAGCAGGGAAGGGCGGGGCGCCGGAGGGTGTCCGGCGCCCCGCTTCACGGCGACGTGCTGCACTCAGCCGGCCTTCTGGGCGGTCTGCTGGATGTCGTCGAGCACCTTCTTCGGGTCCTTGTCGGCGACCGAGGTGCCGAGGCTCTGCTTGACGGCGCCGGCGACGGCCGACCACGCGGGGTTGCTGGTCGGGGCGAACTTGCTCGTCGGCAGCGCGTCCACGAACTGCTTCATGTACGGGTCGGAGCTGAGCGCGTCACCGGCGGACTTCGTCGTCGGCAGGAAGCCCTCCTTGCTGAGGAACCTCGAGACGTTCTCCTTCTGGTAGAAGAAGTCGAGGAACTTCCGGACGGCCTCCTTGTTCTTGCCGCCGTTCTTCTTGAACGCGTCGAGGACGTCCATGACGCCGAGCGTGTTGGGCTGCGAGCTCGCGTTCTTCACCGGCAGCGAGGTGACCCCGAAGTTCAGGTTCGGGTTCGCCGGGGTGATGAATCCGGCCTTGGTGAACGGGCCGCCGATCGCCATTCCGACCTTGCCCTGGGCGAACTGGTTGAACACCGTCTTGCGGTCGGTGCTCTCCGGGTTCGGCTGGGTCAGCCCGGACTTGTTGAGGTCCTTGAGGAAGTTGAGGGTGTCGACGTTGGCGGGCTGGTTGATCGCCCATTTGCCGGACGCGTCGACCCAGCCGCCGTTGTCGTTCATGGCCCAGGAGAAGAACTCCGCCTGCGCCTCCTCGGGACCGAGCGGGAGGCCGTAGCCGATGGCGCCGGCCTTCTTGACCTTCTGCGCGTCGGTCTTGATGTCGGCCCAGGTCTTGGGCGGGTCGGCGATCCCGGCCTTCTTGAACAGGTCCTTGTTGTAGAACATCAGCCGGGCGCTGGAGATGAACGGCAGCGTGTACTGCTCGCCGTTGTACTTGGCCTGCTCCACGAACGTGGGGGTGAAGTCGCTGAGCGTGCCGGGCGACACGACCTCGGAGGCCTTGTACAGCAGGCCGTCGCGGGCGAAGTCGGAGAACGAGTTGTAGTTGAGGATGTCGGGGACCTGCTTGGTCTGGACGTAGGTCTTCACCTTGGCGTCCATCTGGGTCCAGTCGACCATCTCCAGGTTCACCTTGTACCCGGAGTTCTTGGCCTCGAAGTCCTTGATCAGGGCGTCCCAGAACGGCTTGGTGTTGTCGTCGTAGATCGCCGCGACGAATTTGATCGTCTTGCCGTCGGAATCGTCTCCGCCGGACGAGCTTCCCTTGCCGCATCCGCTGACGCCGAGTGCCACGGTGAGGCCCGCGGCGATGGCGCCGGTGAGGTGCCGTTTCATCTGTCCCCGCCTTCGTCGGCTCGCACTTGCGGACGCTCCCGCGCGTCCGTGCGTTTCTTTCGGCCCGCATGTTCACGCCAACCGGAACCGGTCACGCGGCGTGCCGTCGCATGACCCTTCGGCGTGCTCCTCCCACGGGCGGCGTCGGCCGCCCGGCCCTCCTCCCTTTCGCGCATGAAAAATTGTGCGCGGTGCGAATGCTCACTGAGCACAAACGCGCGTGGTGGCCATGAAGATAAACACTGGTCCGTACCAGTTCAAGGGGTGCATTACGCAAGAGGCTTAACTGTTACCGGAGGCGGCCGTGGTCCGGTGTGCACGCTGGGGTGGTCTGGTCGGGTCGTTTCGGCGCCCGGGCGCGGGCGGCCCGGCCCTCACTCTGCGCGGAAAGCCTGTGACCTGCTGTGACGGCGACCCGGTGGTGCCGTGCGGGGAGTGCCATGCGCTGGCCTGCGGTCTGTTTTGCCCCTCTTTACGGGGGTAGCCCGCCGCCTGACTCCGAGTGGACGGCGAGGTGACGAGGACATGAACTTCCGGACCGGGCTCGCCGCCGGCGCCGCGGGCGCGGGCGGCGTCCTGGCCGCGGCCGCCGCCGGCCGGGCCGGGCGCCGGCTCACCGGCCGGCTCGCCGCCCGCTACGAGGCGAGGCTGGAACGCTCCGTCCGGCGGCTGGCGGCGCGGGCCGAGCAGGGCGGGCCGCTCACCAGGGCCGCGCTCGCCGGAGCGCGGGCGCTCGCCGACGGCAAGTCGCCGGCGCGGGCGCTGCTGAGCTTCGGCTGGACGGCGCTGAAGGAGACGCTCAAGCGGATCTTCGGCGGCGGCCGGCGCGGCGGCCCGGTGAACATCGTCGAGCAGACCGACATCGGCGCGCCCTGCCGGCTGGTCTACGACCAGTGGACCCGCTTCGAGGACTTCCCGTCCTTCATGAAGAAGGTGGTGAGCGTCGACCAGGCGTCCGACGAGAAGCTGAACTGGAAGGCGCGGATCCTCTGGTCGAACCGGACCTGGCGGTCGACGATCGTCGAGCAGGTCCCCGACCGGCACATCGTGTGGCGCTCCGCGGCGGCGAAGGGCCGGGTGGACGGGACGGTCAGCTTCCACGAGCTGACGCCCGACCTGACCCGCGTCCTGCTCGTCCTGGAGTACCGCCCCGGCGGCCTGTTCGAGCGGACCGGCAACCTGTGGCGCGCGCAGGGCCGCCGCGTCCGGCTGGAGCTCAAGCACTTCCGCCGCCACGTCATGACCCGCGCGCTGACCGACCCCGGCGGGGTCGAGGGCTGGCGCGGCGAGATCCATGACGGCGAGGTCGTCCGGACGACGTGAGCGACCCGCGATGAGACAGAACCCCGAAACCCTATTCGTGCGGAGGAACGCACCATGAAACGCGGAACCAGGGTGGGCCCGGTGCCCATCGGACAGATCGCGAAACGGCTGCCGGTCGGCCGGAAGGGCCCGTCGGGCCTCGGCCGGATCGCGCGGAACCTGCCGAGCGGCATCCCCGGCGGCAAGGCGCTCGGCACGACCGGCGGCGTCCTGCTCGGCGCCGGCGCCGCCGTTGCGGCGGGCCGCGCGCTCGGCCGCCGCAACGGTGAGGCCGACGAGCCCGAGCAGAACGAGACCAAGGGCAACGGCGGCACGAGCGGCGGGACCGCCAAGGACACCGGCAAGAGCGCGGCGAAGAGCGCCAAGGACACCGCCAAGAACGCCGGGGGCACCGCGAAGGACACCGCGGAGAAGGCCGCCGGAAAGCCCGCCGAGAAGGCCAAGGGCCTGTTCGGGCGGCTCAAGGACACCGTCGGCGGCGCCCTGAAGAAGGGCGGCGGCAAGGGCGGCGGCGGCAAGAAGGTGAAGGTCACCAACATCATCGAGCACACCGACATCGGTGCGCCGCGCCGCCTCGTCTACGACCAGTTCACGCAGTTCCAGGAATTCCCGTCCTTCATGAAGAAGGTCATCAGCGTCGACCAGGCGGACGACGAGAAGCTGAACTGGCAGGCGAGGATCTTCTGGTCCAAGCGGACCTGGGAGGCGACGATCGTCGAGCAGGTCCCGGACGAGCACGTCGTCTGGCGCTCGAAGGGCGCGAAGGGCCACGTGGACGGGACGGTCAGCTTCCACGAGCTGGCGCCGAACCTCACCCGCGTCCTGATCGTGCTGGAGTACCACCCGCAGGGCCTGTTCGAGCGGACCGGCAACATCTGGCGGGCGCAGGGCCGCCGCGTCCGGCTGGAGCTCAAGCACTTCCGCCGGCACGTCATGACGCAGTCGCTGACCCGCGCCGACGAGGTCGAGGGCTGGCGCGGCGAGATCCGCGACAGCGAGGTCGTCACGTCCCACGAGGACGCGCTGAAGGAGGAGGAGAAGTCGGGCGACGGCGCGAAGGCCAAGTCCGGCTCCGGCTCCGGCGCGAAGAACGGCCGCAAGAACGGCTCGAAGGACAACGCCAAGGGCGGCGCGAAGGACGCCAAGGAGACGGAGTACGAGGAGGCGTCCCGGTAGCCGCCGCGGGCCCGCGGACGGTCAGCGGATCATCCGGGCCAGCTCGACGCGCGAGCGGATCCCGAGCCGGGTGAAGACGTTGCGGAGGTGGTGGTCGATGGTCCGGGGGCTGAGCAGCAGCCGCGCCGCGATCTCCCGGTTGGTGGCGCCCTCGGCGACCATCCGGGCGATGTGCGCCTGCTGCGCGGTCAGCCCGGTCAGCGCGGGAGGCTCCCCGGGTCCGGAGGCGGTGCGCGGTGCAGCCGCCTCCGGGTTCGGGGCCGGTCCCGCGTCGCCGGCCGCGCGCAGCTCCGCGCGGGCCTGGCCCGTCCACGGGACGGCGCCGTACCGCTCGAAGACCCGCAGCGCCGTGCGCAGGTGCTCGCGGGCGGCGCGGGGGCGGCGGCCGCGCCGCAGCCGGGCGCCGAACAGCAGCTCGGTGCGGGCCAGCTCGAACACCGCGCCCGCCGACTCGTGCAGCCGGAGCGCCTCGGTGTAGTGCGCGGCGGCCTCGTCGTCGCACTCGGCGAGCAGCGCGGCGCAGCGGCGGGCCAGCGCGAGCCGTCCCGGGGTCCGCGTCGCGTCCGCCCAGCGGGTGAAGTCCTCGGCGGCGCGGGCGGCGCGCTGCCGGTGGCCGGTGTGCGCGAGCGCCTCGACCAGGTGCGGCGCGGCGAGCAGCCGGGCGAGCGGGTGAGCCAGGCCCGCCCCGCCGGGCAGCCGCAGCCGCGCGGCGGCGTCGCCGGGACGGTCCGCGGCGAGGTCCAGGCAGGCGGGCGCCCACGCGCCGAACGCGGCGGCGCGGGTGAGCCCGCGCCGGTCGGCGCCCCCGAGGCCGCGCCGGTCCGCGCCTCCGGACAGCGCCTCCAGGTGCCGGCGCGCCGCGTCCCGGTCGCCGTTGAACGAGGCGGCGAGCGCGAGCGCGGCGAGGTGCTCGGCGGCGTGCGCGTGCTGTCCCGTCGCCCGCGCGAGCCGCAGCCCCTCGTGGCAGGCGGCGACCGGCACCGGCGGGTGCCCGAGGAGCGTCTCGCACCGCGCCGCGGCGGCCAGCGCGTACGACTCGGCGGGCGCGTCGCCGCGCAGCCGGGCGGACGCGACGGCCCCGGCGGCGAGCGCGCGCGCCCGCCCGTCGCCGAGCGCGAGGGCCGCGAGCGCCGCCCACGCCTGCGCGGCGGCGTCGCCGGTGACGGCCTCGCCCAGCCGGACGGCCCGTCCGAGCAGCCGGGCCGCCTCGGCGTACCGTCCGCGGAACGTCGCCGCCATCCCGGCGAGGTGCGCCCGCATGAGCTCCGCCCGCGCCCGCTGCGCGTCCGCCGCCGCAGCGGGCGACGCGACGGGCGACGCGGCGCCGCCCGCGTCCGGCGGGGTCCGGCCGGTGGGCAGGGTCGCGGCGCGCTCGGCGATCTCCAGGTAGGCGGTGTGGTCGCCGGCGGCGTCGGCGGCCTCCGCCGCCCACATCAGCGCCGACAGCGCCAGCGCGCCGTCGATCCCGGCGAGCCGCTCCGCCGCGTCCCGCAGCATCGGCACCGCGGTGGCCGGGGACCCGGAGCCCGCCTCGATCTCGCCGCGCAGCAGCTCGGCGAGCCCGGCGCGGGTGCCGTCCTGGTCCAGGGGCCGGACCTGCCGCAGCACGGCCCGCGCACGGCGCGCGCGCCCGCCCGCCCAGGCGTCGGTGGCGGCGGCCAGCAGCCGGTCCGCGCGCGCGCCGCGTTCGGACGTGAGCGCCGCGGCGCGCTGCCACGCCTGCCACGAGTCGCCGTACCGGCCCGCGCGCCGCGAGTTCGACGCCGCCTCCGCCAGCTCGTCGGCGATCCGGTCGTCGGCCTCGCCCGACAGCGCCGCCCGGTGCCAGATCAGCGACGGCCGCTGCCAGTCCTGCACCAGCAGCTGCGCGAGCAGCGCGTGCGCGGCGCGCCGCTCGGCCCGCGACGCCTCCGCCCACAGCGACGACCGGACGAGCCGGTCCCGCACGACCACCGCGTCATCGCCCGCGACGGCGTGGTCGGCGAGCCGCAGCAGGCCCGACTCGCGCGCCGCCTCGATCTCCCGGGCGCCGATCCCGGCCGTCCGCGCGGCCCGCGCCACCGTCGGCGCCCCGAGCCACTCGTCCGCCGCGACCATCAGCACGAGCCGCTGCGCGCCCGGCGGGAGCCGCAGGTGGCGGTGCCGGAACAGGGTGCGCAGGACGCTGCCGGGCGGCAGCGCGCGGGGCGGCGCGGCGCCGCCGGACAGCTGCGCGGCGGTCAGCCCGCCGGCCAGCTCCCGGACGGCGAGCGCGCACCCGCTCGCCAGGTCGACGACCTCCTCCGCGAGCTCGGTGCCGAGCGCGTCGCCGGCCGCGTCCTGGAGGATGCGCAGGCTCGCCTCCTCGTCCAGCGGCGGCAGCCGCAGGTGGGGGATGCCGGTCAGCGGTGCCTGTGCGCGCGCGGCGAAGACGATCGCGAGCGGCTCGTCGCCGACGCGGCGCGCCGCGAACGCGAGCGCCTCCAGCGTGACCCGGTCCAGCCACTGCGCGTCGTCCACCCGGCACAGCACCGGACCCGACCGCGCCGCGAGGCTCAGCAGCTCGCACACCGCCGAATACAGGACGAACGGGACCGGCGCGTCGCCGCCGGACAGCGGGGCCAGCGCCGTCCGGAACGCCGGCGGCAGCTCCCCGGCCAGGCCCGACAGCGGCCGCAGCAGCCGGTGCAGCCCCGCGTACGGGACGTCCGCCTCGGCCGGCACGCCGATCGCCGTGAGCACCCGGAACCCGCCGGCGGCGCCGCGCTCGGCGGCGTCCAGCAGCGCCGTCTTGCCCATGCCGGCGTCGGCGACGACCGTCAGCGCGCCGCCCCGCCCGCCGCGCGCCCGGCCGAGGAGCCCTTCGACGGCCCGCAGTTCCCGCTCGCGTCCGTACAGCCGCCCGGGCGGCGGGTCGGGCGGCCGATCGCGGTCAGACAACACACCCATGGTCAGCAGAGGAGCACGCGCCCGCCGGGCGGTCCAGAGCGCCGCCGGGTTTCGGGGCGGCCGCGCAACGCGGCCCGGCCGCCGTTGTGCACCGGCACAGTGCGGGCCGCGACCGGTGGTCGCGGAGCATGCGCGGTGGCACGATGAGGCCCCCTGCATTGTGCCGGAGGTGGCGGGCGATGACGGTGAGCCGCGCGGACGCCGCGGGCCGTACGGAAACCGCGGGCCGGACAGAGGCCGCGGGCCGTACGGAAACCGCGGGCCGGACGGAGGCCGACCGGGCGATCCTGCGCAAGGCGGTGCTGCGGCTGACCGACCGGCTGCCCGACCTCGCCGACCGGCTCGCCGCCGAGATCCTGTCCGGCGACGACGGCGACCGCTCCGACCAGCTGCGTGGCGACCTCGGCGAGGTCTGCCGGGTCGGCCTCGGGCACGGTTTCGAGGCGATCCTCGACCCCGGCCGCGGCCGCGCCGACCTGGACTGGGCGCGCCGGCTCGGCCGGCGCCGCGCCCAGCAGGGCCAGCCCCTCGACCAGCTGCTGCGCTCCTACCGGCTCGCCGGACGGGTGTTCTGGGAGGCCGTCGTCGAGGTGGTCGGGCGGCACGACCCCGGCAACGTGCCCGCGCTCGTCCGGCAGGCGACCCGCACCTGGGACACGATCGACGAGCAGTCCGGCGCCGCCGCCGCGGCCTACCACCAGACCGAGCTGTCGCTGGCGCGGCGCAGCGAGGAGCGCGTCCAGGCGATCGTGGACGCGCTGCTCGACGGGCAGGGCGCGGACGGCGGGCTGCTCGCGACCGCCGCGTCCGTCCTCGGGCTGCCGGCGGCGGGCCGCTACGCGGTGGTGATGCTGGGCGCCGAGCGCGGGTTCGCGGACGGGTTCGACGGCGAGTTCGCCGCCGGCCGGGACCGCCGCCCCGGCGACATCGGCGGGATGCGGTTCATCTGGCGGCTGCGCGCGGACGCGCAGGTCGCGCTGGTCGCGCTCGGCACCGCGGAGCTGGACGACCTCGTCGACGCCGTCCGCCCCTACGCCCGCTCCCACGCGGGCGTCAGCCCCGTCGTGCCGAGCCTCGCCGAGCTGGGCGGCGCGCGGTGGCTTGCCGAGCTGGCGCTGCGGACCTGCCGCGGCCCCGGCGCGCAGATCGCGCGCCTCGACCGGCGGCTGCCCGACGCGCTGGTGCTGTCGCAGCCGCGGCTCGCCGGCCGGCTCGGCGAGGTCGCGCTCGGCGGCCTCACCGGCGTCGACCCCGCGTTCCGGGACGTGCTGCTCGCGACCCTCACCGCCTGGCTGGACTGCGACGGGTCCGCCGCCCGCGCCGCCGACCGGCTGTTCTGCCACCGCAACACCGTCCTCAACCGGCTCCGCAAGATCGAGCAGCTCACCGGCCGGACCCTCGCGCACCCCCGCGACCTGGTCGAGGTCGCGCTCGCGCTCAGCGCCGTCCGCCTGCACGGCCCCGTCCGGCCGCCGGCCGCCGGGGCTACCGGGTGACGACGGCGCGGACCAGCCGGAAGTAGTCGAAGGGGCGGAGCGCGTCGGTGCGGCGCCACGCCTCGGGCGGGACGGCCCGCTCCACGCTGACGTTCTCGACGACGTCCAGGCCGTGGTCCTTGAGCAGCGCGTTCACCTCGTCCGGTGCGAACCGCGACCGGGACGGCTCGCCCGCGTCCCGGGTGACCTGCGCGGCGATCTCGGCGTAGGCGTCGCCTTCGGCGTCGCGCAGGCCGGGCGGCAGCGCGTAGTCCATGACGAGCTCGGTGCCCGGCGCGAGGCCGCCGATCTCCGCGAGCGTGGCGGCGATGGCGTCGCCGGTGAGGAAGTAGCTGACGCCGAGCCAGCTCACCAGCGCCGGGCGCGCGGTGTCGAACCCGGCTTCGGCGAGGTGCCGGACCGCCCCATCCCCCTCCTCGAAATCGACCGGAACGAGCGCGGTCCGCTCGGGCACGGCAATTCCCGCGGCGTCCAGCAGACCCTTTTTCCACTCCTGGGTCGCCGGATGGTCGACCTCGAAAACGCGCTTTTCCGCCGGTGCGCGGAACGCATAGGTGTCAAGGCCCGCGCCGAGGACCGCGTACTGATCGAAAGCGGCCGCACGCGCCTCGGCGTACCGGCTCCGGACGGCGGTGATGGTGCGGGTGCCCGCGAGGATGATGTGCCCGCCGTTGCTCCGGTGATAGCCGATCATCTCGTCCGCGAGGCCGCCGAGCAGCCGCAGTGCCAGCGGGTCGGTGAACAGGAGGGGACGGGCGTCGACCAGCGGGTGCGCGGCCCGCCCCGCCGCCGCCGACAGTGCGGTGCGGCTGGGCCGTCCTTCGTTCATTCGGCTGCCTTCCTTTCCGGCTCCGCGGGCGCGGAACTCCGAGGAAAGGCAGCCTATTCGGCGATGGCGCCAGCATAGCAGCGCGAAATAAATTCCCCATATACGCCGCATCAAGATCAGGCCGCATTGTTTCCGGTGCGCCCCGCGGCGGGTTAACGCGGAGCTAACCCGGCGTTGTCATCCGGCTGATGCGGCGGCGGCTAACTTGGCGTCGGACGAAGACGGACTGCCTTAGGGGGAGGGCATGGGACTCACCGGAGGCGGATTCATCGCGCTGCTCTTCCTGGTGGTGGTCGTCCTGTTCGCGTTCACCGTGTGGTGGTGGCCGCGCGGGGCGCGCCCGGGACCGGGCACCCTCGCCGCCAGGATCGGCCTGCTCGTCGGCACCCAGGCCGTCACGCTGCTCGCCGTGCTCGTCGCGGTCAACGCGCACTTCGAGTTCTACTCGGGGTGGGACGACCTGTTCGCCACCAACGCCGCACCCGCCAAGATCAAGCACGTGATGGCCAAGGCCGGCGGGCCGGTGAAGCAGATCGACACCGCGACGATCAAGCGGCTCGGCAGCGCCGCCGCCAAGCGCGACCCGGCCGTGTCCGGGGCTACGGAGGAGTACCGCTTCCAGGGCCAGGCGACGGGCCTGAGCGCCGAGACGTTCGTCCTGCTCCCGCCGCAGTACTACCAGGCCGCCTACGCCAAGACGAAGTTCCCCGTGGTCATCGTGCTGACCGGCTACCCCGGGCACCCCACCGCGCTGCTGCACACCATGCACTTCCCCGAGCTCGTCCGGCAGGGCGAGCGGGCCGGCGTGCCGCCCGCGATCTACGTGCTGATGCGCCCGACGGAGGCGCCGCCCCGCGACACCGAGTGCGCCGACGTCCCCGGCGGGCCGCAGGTCGAGAGCTTCTTCGCCACCGACGTCCCGCTCGCGATGGCCGCGCACTACCGCGTCGCCGTCGGCCGCGCCGGCTGGGGCATCATGGGCGACTCCACCGGCGGGTTCTGCGCCACCAAGATCGCGATGAAGCACCCCGACCGGTACTCCGCGGCCGCGTCGCTGTCCGGCTACTTCTCCACGATCCAGGACCTCACCACCGGCAAGCTGTTCGACGGCAACAAGAACCTGGCGAACGAGAGCAACCTGCTGTGGCGCGAGAAGCACCTGCCCGCGCCGCCGATCTCGCTGCTCGTCGCGTCCTGCCGGGTCGGCGAGAAGACCTTCCCCGAGAACGAGCGGTTCCTCGCCGCGATCCGTCCGCCGATGAAGGCCGACAGCCTGTTCCTGCCGTCCGGCGGGCACAACTACCGCACGTTCCGCCGGATGGTCCCGGCCACGCTCCGCTGGTTCGGCGTCCGCCTCAAGGCCGAGTAGGGCCCGCGCGGACGGGGGCGCCGGTCAGGCGCCCTCGTCGGACGCCGGATCCGACGCCGGCAGCAGCAGCGTGAAGATCGGCGGGGACGGGCGGCGCAGCACCAGCCGCCCGCCCTCCGCCTCCGCCAGCGCGCGCGCCAGCGCCAGCCCGATCCCGTGCCCGCCGTCCCGGCCGCCCTCGCCCTCACCGCCCGAATGCCGCCGCGCGAAGATGTCCTCCGCCTCGGTGACGCCCGGCCCCTCGTCCGACACGTCGATCGCCAGGCCGCCGCCGATGTCGCTCGCCTCCACCGTGACCCGCCCCGCGCCGTGCGCCTGCGCGTTGTCCAGCAGCACTCCGAGGATCTGCCGCACCGCCGACGCCGACGCGTGCACCTCCGGCAGCGGACCCCGCGCCGCCACCTCCAGCGGCCGCCCGGCCGACGGCCGCCGCCGCAGCTCCTCCAGCATCCCCGGGACGTCCAGCCGCTCCCGGTTCGGCCCCGCGTCCCGCGCCAGGCTCAGCAGGTCGTCGATGATGTCGCGCAGATGCTCCCCGCGCCGCACCGCCGTCCGCACCGCCGCCCCGAGGTCGGCGCCCGGCCGCTCCAGCGCCGACTCCAGCCCCAGCAGCAGCCCCGTCAGCGGCGTCCGCAGCTGGTGCGACACGTCCGCGCTGAACGCCCGCTCCCGGTCCAGCATCGACCCGAGCCGCCGCGCCGTCACCTCCAGCGCCCGGCCCGCCTCGTCCGCCTCCAGCACCCCCGACGACTGCGCCCGGACGGTGAAGTCGCCGTCCCCGAGCGCCTGCGCCGCCAGCGTCAGCCGCTCCAGCGGGCGCGCCAGCCGCCGCGACTGGTACCGCGCCACGAACGCCGCCAGCCCGATGATCAGCAGCGCGAACGCCGCCATCACCCACCACGCCCGCTCGATCCGCCGCGTGACGACCCGCTCCGGCATGCTCACCCGCGCCGCCGACGTCACCCCCTCGTCGGAGGGGATCGGCGCCGTCACCACCAGCCGGCCGTGCTCGTCGCGCTGGTGCAGCCGGCCGTCCGCGGCCTGCGCCGCCGCCCGCGAGTACGGCGGGCCCTCCCCGGTCAGCCGGTTCCCGGCGATCCCGTAGATCCCCACCCGGAGCCGCTCGTTCAGCCCCTCCGGCAGCCTGATCGGACGCGGATGCCGCGCCTCGTCGTCCGGCGCCGTCGCCGCGACCCGCGTCGCGTCCCGCTCCAGCTTCGTCTGCGCCTCGCTGCGGTACAGCCGCTGCACGGCCACCGCCAGCGGGACGATCAGCAGCAGCACCGCCACCGCGGTGATCCCCGCGATGGTGACCAGCAGCCTGCGCCGCAGCGGCGCCGTCCTCGGAACCGCGTCCACACTCGCCTCCCGCCCGGAGAATAGCCGCCCCGCAGGCCCGCCGGACCCGCCCCGCGGGCGCGCCGCGCCAAGGTAAGCGGCCCCCTAACCCACCGCAGAGTCGCCGCTGACGCGCCCGGGGCTAGGTTGCGTCGTGACGCCGGCGTCGAGAGGGGGAGGCACGATCATGCGCAGGCTGCTCATCGGCGTACTGATCGTCACGGCGCTGGCCGGTGTCGGGCTCGGCCACGCGGTCCACGTCCACCGGGACTGCGCGGGCGAGCCCGGCTCGCGGCTCGGCAAGGTCGTCGACGCCGTCACCGACGCGGTCTCCGACACCACCCGCGGCTCGTTCTGCCCGTCCCGCCGCCCCGGCGTCCGGACGGCCGGTATCCCGGCCCGCACGTGACCGCCCCCGTCCGTAACATCGGGACCATGGCCGGACCCTACGTGCTCGTCGTCGAGGACGACGAGGCCATCGGCAGCGAGCTCGCCGAGGCCCTCGCCGCGCACGGCTACGAGGCCGACTGGACCGCCACCGGCGGCGAAGCCCTCGACAGCGCCGCCCGCCGCGCCCCCGACCTCATCCTGCTGGACCTCGGGCTCCCCGACATCGAGGGCGTCACCCTCTGCCGGCGGCTGCGCACCGTGCTGCGCGACGCGGTGATCGTCGTGCTCACCGCCCGCACCCAGGAGTTCGAGGTCGTCGTCGCGCTCGACGCCGGCGCCGACGACTACCTCACCAAGCCGTTCCGGCTCACCGAGCTGATGGCCCGGCTCCGCGCCCACCTGCGCCGCAGCAGCGCCGGACGCTCCGACGAGCGGTTCGTCACCGCCGGCCGCCTCACCCTCGACCTCGCCGCCCGCCGCGCCAGCTACGCCGGCACCGAGATCGCGCTGCGCCCCAAGGAGTTCGACCTGCTCGCCCGCCTGGTGTCCAGCGCCGGCGAGGTCGTCACCCGCGAGGACCTCATCGACCAGGTCTGGGACACCAACTGGTTCGGCCCCACCAAGACCCTCGACGTGCACATCTCCGCGCTGCGCCGCAAGCTCGCCCAGCAGGGCGCCGACCCCGGCAGCATCACCACCCTGCGGGGCCGCGGCTACCGCTACGAGCGCGACTGACGGCCGCCGCCAGCGCCCTGCCAGCGATCTGCCAGGACCCCCGCCCACCCTGGGGCCCATGATCCTCATCGCCGGAGCCGGCCCGGCCGGCCTCACCCTCGCCATCGACCTCGCCCGCCGCGGCGTCCCGCACCGCCTCGTCGACCCCGGCCACCCGTCCGGCTCGCGCGGCAAGGGACTCCAGCCCCGCACCCTCGAAGTCCTCGACGACCTCGGCGTCATCGACGCGATCCTTACCGCCGGCGCCCCCTACCCGCCGCTGCGCGCCTACGCCGGCACCGACGTCGTCTGGGAGGGCCGCATGCACGAACCCGTCCCGCCGACGCCCGACGTCCCGTACCCGAACGTCCTGATGGTGCCGCAATGGCGGACCGAGCAGATCCTCCGCGACCGCCTCACCGCCCTCGGCGGCCGCGTCGACCCCGTCGGCCTCGCCTCCTTCACGCAGTCCGACGACGGCGTCAGCGCCGTCCTGACCGACGGCACCACCGTCCGCGCCGACTACCTCGTCGGCTGCGACGGCGGCCGCAGCACCGTCCGCAAGACCCTCGGCGTCCCCTTCCTCGGCGAGACCCGCGACGAGGAACGCATGCTCATCGGCGACGTCCAGACCCCCGACCTCGACCGCGACCACTGGCACATGTGGGCCGACCTGCAGACCCGCACGCCCGGCGTCGGCCTGTGCCCGCTGCCCGGCACGTCCGACTTCCAGTTCACCGCGCCCCTCGCCCCCGGCGACGACCCCGACCTCACCCTCGCCACCTACCGGAAGCACCTCGCCGCCGGCACCGGCCGCGACGACATCCGCCTCACCGGCCTCGGCTGGGCGTCGGTCTACCGCGTCAACATCCGCATGGCCGAACGGTTCCGGGTCGGCCGCGTGTTCCTCGCCGGCGACGCCGCCCACGTCCACTCGCCCGCCGGCGGCCAGGGCCTCAACACCGGCGTTCAGGACGCCTACAACCTCGGCTGGAAGCTCGCCGCCGGCTCCCCGTCACTCCTCGACACCTACGAGGAGGAACGCCTCCCCGTCGCCGCCGGCGTCCTCGGCATCAGCACCGCCCTCTACCAGAAGGCCACCGAAGGCCAGGCCGACGCCCACAAGCGCGGCGAGGAGACCCAGCAGCTCCTCCTCGCCTACCCCGACAGCCCGCTCTCGTCCGGCCCCTCGGGCGGCACCCGCGCCCCCGACGCCCCCCTCGCCGACGGCACCACCCTCTTCGACGCCTTCCGCGGCCCCCACTTCACCCTGCTCGCCTTCAACACCCCCGCCCCCACCTGCGGCCTGACCGTCCGCACCGTCGAGATCACCGCCAACCCCGCCGCGGAGGCCGCCTACGGCATCACCGCCCCGGCCCTCGTCCTCGTCCGCCCCGACGGCTACCGAGCCCACACCGGCGACCCCACCTCCACCCGCACCTACCTAACCCGCCTCAACCTCCTCTGAGGCCTCGGGAACGCCGACTAGAGCGTGGACGGGCGACGAAGGCGCCGCCCACGAAGCCAGAGAAAGCCAAGCCCACCGAGCAGAACCACAGCCAGTCCCACGACGGCGACGTAAATGACGGGGGAGGGGCCGCTGGCCGACTTGCGGGCTTCATTCGCCGGGGCGGCATTCACTTTGTGGGCCGCCCCCTGCAACTGGTCGAACCTGTCGTAGACGGGGTTGGGGGCGTCGGCCGGCACCGGGTACTTGGCGGGGTCCATGGCGCGGGCGATGCGAATGGCCCCGTATCCGGTGGCCTTGTCAGGGACGGGTTTGTTGATCGGCAGCGCCGTGGCAAGAAGCCGCTGAACGACCGTCCGCCCGGACATGCTCGGGTTGTGCGCCCGGACCAACGCCACCGCCCCCGAAACCAACGCCGCCGATGCGCTGGTCCCCTCGGCACCGGTGAAGACCTTGTCGTTTCTCCCGACGAACACCGACCCGGACGCGGGGGCCGCGACGGCGACGTAGGGCTGGCGCTGAGTCTTCTCCCAGGGGCGCAGGTCGGAGTTGATGCCGCCCACGGCGACCACACCGGGGCACGATCCAGGGGCTTCGGGGGAATTGATCGTCGAACCGTTGTTGCCCGCACTGGCAACGACCACGACGTCGTGCTCGATCGCGTACGCGATGGTGTCGAGGAGCTTCTTCGGGCACTGGTGGGGAATGCTGACCGATCCGGCGCCGATCGACATGTTGACGACTTTGGCGCCCTTGTCGACGGCGAAACGGATCCCGTTGGTGACGGCGTCCGTGACGTCCATGTCGGATCGCCACACGTCATCGACCATCACGCTCACCGGAAGGATCTTGGCCTCCGGGGCGATCCCGACGTAGCCGCTGTTCCCGCCGCCCCGGCCCGCGATCATGACTGCCATCGAAGTGCCGTGGCCGTCCAGCTTCGTGTCCAGGTCCTTACGGCCGTCGGTGTTGGCGCCGGCCGTGTCGGTGCCCTTGAGCACGTTGCCGGACAGTTCCGGGATGCGTGCGTCGACGCCCGTGTCGAGAAGGGCGACCGTGGCGCCCGCCCCCTTCGACAACGGCCAGACCGAGTGCTGGACATCCCAGGCGGAGAACCACCACTCGTCCTTACGCGGCTGGAGTCCCGCCAAGGCGGGCGATGCGGTGGTCACGAGCAGCATCGCCGTCACTCCCACGACGCCTGCACGGTGAAGAGCCCGCACGCGGTTCGTGTGATGGGCTGATCGCCTTGCCTGGTGTTCAGTCTCCTCGCTCATCGGCTGCTTGCCGGATCCCTAGAGAGGAGAAGGGCGGCGTGGACGGCGGGCCCGGAGCCAAAGGAAGACGAGACCGCCGGCTAGGAGCACAGCCAGCCCTGCGACGGCGGCGTAGATGACGGGGGAGGGGCCGCTGGTCGACTTGCGGGCTTCAGTCGCCGGGGCGGCATTTACTTTGTGAGCCGCCCCCCGCAATTGGTCGAACCTGTTGTAGACGGGGTTGGGGGCATTGGCTGGGACGGGGTACTTTGCGGTGTCCATGGCGTGGGCGATGCGGATGGCCCCGTATCCAGTTGCCTGGTCAGGGATGGGCTTGTTAACGGGGAGCGCCGTGGCGAGGAGCCGCTGGACCACCGTCCGCGCGGACATGTTCGGGTTATGTGCACGGATTAACGCCACCGCCCCAGAAACCAACGCCGCCGCCCCGCTGGTCCCCTCCGCATCCGCGTAGACCTTGTCGTCTCGGCCGACGACCACCGAACCGGTTGCGGGGGCCGCGACGGCGACGTAGGGCTGCCGCTGGGTACGTTCCCAGGTACGAAGGTTGGAATCGATCCCGCCGACCGCGACGACCCCCGGGCAGGACCCGGGGGCCTCCGGCGAGTTTATGGTTTTTCCGTCGTTTCCAGAGCTGGAAACGAGGACGACGTCATGGTCGATGGCATATGCCGTGGTGTCGAGCAGTTTTTTTGGGCATTGATGCGGAATCTCGGCCGATCCACCTCCGAAGGAGAGGTTGATCACCTTGGCGCCGCGGTCGACGGCGAAGCGGATCCCGTTGGCGACGGCGTCCGTGGGGTCTATATCGGACCCCACGACGTTCTTGGTCATCACGTTCACGGGAAGGATCTTGGCCTCCGGGGCGATCCCGACGTAGCCGCTGTTCCCGCCGCCCTGGCCTGCGATCATGACGGCCATCGAAGTGCCGTGGCCGTCTTCGTAGGCGTCCAGGTCCTTGCGGCCGTCGGTCTTGCCGCCGGCCGTGTCCGCCCCCTTGAGAACGGCACCGGACAGTTCGGGGATACGCGCGTCCACTCCGGTGTCCAAGAGTGCGACGGTGGTGCCTGCGCCCCTCGACAGCGGCCACACGGCCTTCTGGACGTTCCAGGCGGAGAACCACCACTCATCATTCCGCGGCCGAAGTTCCGCGGAGGCGGGCGGCGCGGTGACCAGGACCAGAGCCGCCGCCGCCAGGGCGGCGACGGCGCGGTAACAAGCCGTCACCTGCGGTCCCATGTGAATCTGTCGTGGCTCCGGAATCGTCCGCTCTTCACGATGTCCGGCCCCCGCCTTCGACCGGCCGCTTGGGTGCAGCGCCGAGAACGCCTGGGGCCACCTCAACATCGTCGTTCCACAGGTCCGGGTCCTCCTCCGCCCAGGATTGGCGGTGACGCTCTCGGTCCCCCTGCCCGGAACCGGCGGCGCCGGTCATCGGGCCCATCGCCATGGGCCCCGAACGCGCAGCGGCCGCCTCTTCGAGGGCCCCCGCCTGCCCGGGGCCGGCGGGCCCGATTCGGCCTCGGCCGATCACACCGTTGCGGATACGCCCACCCTCGTCCGCGCCGCTTCCGTTCAGGCCGCCGATGCCGGCTGAGCCATTGTTCTTGGAACCAAACCCACCGTTGGGCAAACCTATAGCGGCACCGCCGGGAAGGCCGACGCTCCCAGGGCGGCCACCGAAAGGCGTCCCGCCTGGCAGCGGAGGCGCCAAGCCCGAACCGGGTGGTAGGGACCCGGAACCCGGCAAGGCTGGAGGGGAGGACGGCGCGTCGGGGGCGACGGGGAAGGCTGGGCTTCCATTGCCCGGGCCGGTCGTCCCACGAGGGGGCACGCCTGAGAGATCTGTGCCCTGATTCGCGTGATGACCGCCGTCCGGCGAGATCGGGGTGAGGCTGCCCGGCTGACCGGGATGATGTTGCCCTGGCGGCGCCGTGGGGTCGAGGGGGCCAGCAGGGCCACCGGGGCCCAGGCCACCCGCGCTCGGGGCGGGGACTAGGGACCCGGGAGAGCCGCTTCCTCCCGATCCGCCGGTGGAGTGGCCAGGGCCGCCGGGAACGCCGGATCCACCTGGCCCCCCAACGCCGCCTGGGACACCCGGTCCGCCTGGTCCACCTGGCGGGGTTGTGCCGATGAGACCACCGTGTTCGATGTTGCTCGTCTTGAACGGCGTCGAGATGCTCGGTGGGATCGCGCTCCACGTCTCGGTGATGCGCTCGTTCGCGCCCTGCATCCAGGCCCGTGCCTCAGCGTCGTCCTTCGGCTGCGGCATGCTGATCCGGTACCAGGCCAGATACTCGGAGCCGTGGCGCTCCACGGCTGTACCGAAGTCCCGGGCCGCGGCACTGATCGTGTGACTCGACGCCCAGAGGTCCCGCATCTGTTCCTGGGCGGCGGAAGCATCCGTTCCGGTCCAGGCATCGTTCAGGTCGTGGCCGGCTTGAGCGAGCTTCGAGGTGATCCGCTCGTAGGCTTTGGCGAGCCTGAGGTAGGCCTGCCCGGCACTCGTGACCGCGTCGGGGTCACTGGACTTCAGATAGCGGACGATGCTCGCCAGGTCGTATTGGCTCGGCGACCCGGCCGGAGCGCCGTAGCGCATCGGGTATGTGTACTCGTTCGTCATCTGGACCTCCGTTATTCCAACGACCCGGGGCCGGGACGCGGTGAGCCGGAGGCAGGGGTCGAGGGCGTGGTCGGAGCGGCGTCGAGTTGCCTTGTGATGGTCCTGACGCGTCGTTCGAGTTCGGCTTCGACGTCGTCGTATGACTGTGCGGTGCGGCGGAGCAACTTGATGGTGTTCAACGCCTCGGTGAGAAAGGCACTGTGCTGGTCGGTCAGGACCGCGCGCCCTCTTGTGATGCTGGGAACGAGCGCCTGCGCGGCGTCCCAGGTGCCGTAAGCCTTGAGGTCCGTTCCGGCCGCGTGCTGGAGGTCGTTGGTGGCGTCGAGGAGTTCTTCCAGGTCGGATTCGAGGCGTTTGGCTATGGCTCGGAGGCGGGCGCGGTCGACGCGGAGTGCGCCGGTCTGGTTGAGGCCGGGCCAGTTGCCGTAGGCCCCGGGCGGGACCGACCTCGGATCCACAGGCGGCATGTCTCGTTTCCCCCTTCGGCTCCCGTCCCCCCGGACACGGGACGACTCTGGCATATGGCTTGACCGGGTGTCAGGGATCGGGAAATTCGGAGGGGCTGCGTGATCTTATTCGGGCATCCGGATCTTGGACGCGGCGGTCAGGGCCGGGCGGCGAGGCGCAGGCCGAGGCCGATGAAGAGGGAGCCGGTCGCGACGTCGAGGCGGCGGCGGGCGGTGCGGCGGCGGCCGAGCCATTCGCCTATCCGGCCGGCGAGGACGCCGACGGTGCCGTCCACGAGGAATTCGAGGGCGATGAGGATGGTGCCGAGGAAGGCGAACTGGAGCCAGACACGGCCCATTTCCGGATCGATGAACTGGGGGAGGAACGCGATGGTGAAGGTGACCATTTTCGGGTTCAGCAGGTTGGTCGCCAGGCCGTTGAAGTAGGCGCGGCGGTTCGAGGGCGGGGCGGTGGGGGCGTCGTCGGGGTCGTTGCGGTGGCGGATCGTCTGGACGCCCAGGAACACGAGGTAGGCGGCGCCGATGAGCCGGACGGTCGTGAACGCGATCGGGACGGCGGCGAACAGCGCGGTGAGGCCCGCGGCGGCGACGGCGACGTGGACGGCCTCGCTGGTCGCGACGCCGGCGGTGGCGAGGAGTCCGGCGCGGGGGCCGCCGCGCATGCCGCAGCCGAGGACGAAGAGCATGTCCGGGCCGGGGACGATCATCGCGATGAGCGAGGTCAGCAGGAAGGCGGTGAGCAGGTGCTGGTCGAGGGGCATGGCGGGATCGTGCCACGCAGGTCGTGCGGGGTGCATGCGATATTCCGGGGCGGCGCCGCGAATAGGATCGGTCCGTAACTCGTCCCCGTCGGAACGGATCAGGCCAGCATATGACTGATGACTCGCCGCGTTCGGCGCCGGACGCGTTCCGCGAGCTGCGGGCCGGGTTCGGGATCGACGGCAGGCGCATCGACCGGATCGGGCGGCTGCTCACGGGCGGCGGGTTCCTCACGGTCGAGGAGGCGGTGGCGCGGACGGGTACGTCGCGGCGGACGGTCGAGGCGGTGTTCCGGGCGCTCGAACCGCATCTGGAGGCGGACGGGGACGGGCGGCGGATCGCGAAGCGGCATGCCGGCGAGTACGACTTCGGTGGGCCGGTGGAGATCGCGGATCCGTGGGCGGAGCGGGTCCGCCGCGATCCCGCGTCGATCGAGGTGATGGACGCGCTGGTCGGTGCGGCGCCACCGCCCGTGCAGGCGCTGGACCATGTGCCCGCGACGGCGGAGACGGTGCTGAAGCGGGCGCGGTTCATGCTGGACGGGTTCGATCTGCGCGGCGCGCACGTGCTGTGCGTCGGTGATCATGACCTGACGTCGCTCGGCCTGTTCGTCGCGGGTGGTGCGGAGGGTCTGCGGGTGAGCGTGGCCGACATCGACGAGCGGCTGCTGGAGTTCATCGACGGGGAGGCGTCGCGGCGGGGGTGGGACGTCCGCTGCCATGCCGCGGACCTGCGGCTGGGCCTTCCGGCGGCGCTGCGCGAGTCGTGCCAGGTGGTGTTCACCGATCCGCCGTACACGCCGGACGGCGTAGCGCTGTTCGTCGCGCGGGGGCTGGAGGGGCTCGGTGATCACCGCAACGGGCGGGTGCTGCTCGCGTACGGGTACGGGGAGCAGCAGCCGGCGCTGGGGCTCGCCGTCCAGAAGGCGCTGAATCCGCTGCATCTGGCTTATGAGGCGATGCTGCCGGGCTTCAATCGTTATGTCGGCGCGCAGGCGATCGGGAGCGCGGCCGCGCTGTACGTGCTGCGTCCGACGAAGCGGACCGCGGGGGCCGTCCGCGCCGCCGCCGACGACCCGCGTACCGCGATGTACACGCACGGCGCGCAGTCGGTGGAGGCGGGCACCGGCGCCCTGGACGAGGCGGCGGCCGCGCGCGTCATCGAGCTCGCCGGGGCGGAGAAGCCGCTGCTGGTCGGGGACGGCTGGCCCGCGAAGGCCGGGAACCGCCGCGTGCCGCTGCGCGAGTTCATCGCGGCCCCGCTCCCGCGCAACCTCCAGGGCCACGGCACGGTGCTGGTCAACCTGTATCCGGGGTTCGGGGCGTCGGCCGTCCGGGCGCTGCTGGCCGCGAACGCGCCCCGCGTCGGCCTCGTCTGCCGCAACGACCTGCCATTCCTGCGGGACGCCGAAGGTCAGCGGGAGTTCCGCCGGCTCGTCGGCCCCGGATACCGGGTCGAGCGGATGCTGCGCAGTACCCCGTCGTCCGGCATGGCGCTCGTCTTGGCGGAACGGAACGAACAGCCTGAGGACGCAACCGAGCGCGTCCTCGGGTACATCTACGCGCGCGCACACGGCAAGGTCGGCAACGCGTGGCGCGAGGGCCTCATCGCGCTGCGGAAGTCGGACGGCCGGACGCTCACCAAGGCCGAGAGCCGCGGGGCCATCGCATCGGTCGCCGACCGTCCCGGCCTGCTGGAACGGTCGCCGATCGACCTGCCGGCGCACCTGCTGGCCGTCCTCGAAGAGCAGGTCAGGCGGTCCGTCGAGGCCCTTCCGGACTGACCGGATCAGGCGCGGGTGCGGGTCGTCCCGCCGTTGACGTGCAGGATCTGGCCGACGAGGGCGGGCAGCCGGTCGTCGGCCAGGAACGCGATGGCCGCCGCGATCTCCTCCGGCACGGCGATCCGGCCGAGCGGCACCCGCGCCGCGTAGCGGGCGCGGACCTCCTCGCCGGTCACGCCCGCGGCCGCCGCGTCCACCTCCAGCCGCCGCGTGTCGATCAGGCTCGGCGCGATCGCGTTGACGGCGATGCCGAGCGGCGCCAGCTCGCGGCCGAGCGACTTGGCGAGCGCGATGATCCCCGCCTTGGACGCCGAGTGCGCCGTCGCGTCCGGCCGCCCGGTCACCCCCCATTCGGAGGACACCAGGACCATCCGGCCGCCGCCGCGCTCCACCATCCCCGGCATGACGGCCTGCGCGCACGCGAACGTCCCGCCGAGGTTGACGTCGACGATCCGCCACCAGTCGTCGAGGTCGTGCTCGGCGAACGGGGACAGTGTCGAGTACGCGGCGTTCGCGACGAGGATCCCGATGTGGTCGCCGGTGCGGCGTTCGACGTGCTCGACCATCTCGCGGACGGCGCCGGGGTCGGACACGTCGGCGGGCGCGGCGATCCCGTCCAGCTCCGCGGCGAGCTCGCCGACGGGCCGGTCCGGACGGTCGTTGAGCGCGACGAGGTGCCCGCACGACGCCAGCCGCCGCGCGACCGCCGCGCCGAGGCCGCCGCCGGCGCCTGTGATCAGCGCGAGCGCCATCAGATCACCGCCCCGGCGTTGGGCGACAGGACCTCGCCGGCGCAGAACGTCCCGTCCTCCACCAGGTAGGCGGCGGCGAGCGCGATCTCCTCCGCGGTCGCGAGCCGTCCCGTCGGCAGGGCCTGGACGAACGCGGGCCGGCGCCACGGCGAGTCGGGCGGCAGCAGCGGCGTGTCGGTCGGCCCCGGGGCGACCGCGTTCACCCGCACCCCGGCCGGCGCGAGCTCCGCCGCCAGCGACCGGACGAGCCCGATCACCGCGCCCTTCGCCGCCGCGTAGTGCGCCTCCGCGTCGCCGCCCGCCAGCGCGAGGTCGGACGCGACGCCGATCACGGCGCCGTGCCCGCGCTCCGCCATGCCCGGCGTCACCGCCCGGCACACGTTCACCAGCCCGCCGAGGTGCACCCGCAGCATCCGGATCCAGTCCTCCCAGGCGATGTCGGACACCGGGACGAGCGCGTAGTGCCCCGCCGCGCACAGCGCCGCCTCGATCGGGCCCATCTCCCGCTCGATCCGGCGGACGACGGCGGTGACCTGGACGGGGTCGGCGACGTCCACCCCGACCGAGTAGGCGGCGTCCGGGGCCGGGCGCAGGTCGAGCGCGGCCGTCGTCCAGCCGCGTCCCGCCAGCTCGCGCACCATCGCGCCGCCGATCCCGCCGGCCGCCCCGGTCACGAGCGCGACTCGTTCGCGCATGCGCACTCCCCATCTCCCCGAACACCCAGGCAAACCCGGCATTAGCGCAGGTGGCAAGGGTCATGGCCGTTTCTTGGCCAAATGCACTGCCGGACGCGGGGCTTCCCGGGGCCCGCGCCGAAACGCGGAGCCCGCCCCGCCCGCCCCGCCGGGGCGGGGTGAGAAGGTGACGGTGTGACCAGCGATCCCGCGATGCCGCGCCTCACCGTCCGGCACCTCCTGGAGGTCCCGCGCTTCCGGCTGCGGCTGGTCGCGGGCGCCGACGGGCTGGACCGGCCGATCCGCTCGGCGCACTCGACCGAACTGCTCGACCCGGCCCCCTACCTGCGCGGGCACGAGGTCGTCCTGACGGTCGGGGCGTCGCTGCGCGACCCGGACGCGTGCGCCGCGTTCGCCGCGGCGGTCAAGGCGGGCCGCGGCGGCGCGATCGCCTACGGGGTCGGCGACGTCTGCGAGACCGTCCCGGAGGCGCTGCGCCGGCACTGCGACCGGCTGGGGCTGCCGCTGGTCGAGGTCCCGGCCGGGGTCGCGTTCGTCGGCTTCACCGAGTGGTTCGCCGAGCGCCTCGCCTCGACCCGCGAGGAGTGGGACGAGCGGGAGGAGACCGGCCGGCTGCTGCGCGACGTCCAGCAGGGCCTGCTGCCCCCGGAGGCGCTGCGCCCGCAGGTCGAGGAGGCGGGGCTCGACCCGGACATGCTGGTCGCGGTCGCGATGCCGGCCGCCGAGGCCCCGGACGGCGCCGACGCCCCCGGCGTCCTCGGCCTGGACGACGACGTCGCGCTCGTGATCACCGGGGACGAGTACGCCGGGACGGACGTGGCCGGCATCGGCACCCCCGGCCCGCTCGGGTCGCTGCCGCGCTCGCTGGCGGAGGCGCGCGCCGCGCTGGAGGCCGCGCGCCGCACCGGCGGCGTCGTGCACGCCGCGGGCCTCGCCACGTTCCGGGCCCTGCTCGGCCGGCTCGAACCGCACCACCTCGCCCCGTTCGCCGAGCAGATCGCCCGCCCGCTCGCCGACTACGACGAGGCGCACGGCGGCCGGCTCGTCGAGACGCTGCGCGCCTTCGTCGACCGGGGCGGCGCGGTCGGTCCCACGGCCCGGGCGCTGTCGCTGCACCCGAGCACGCTGCGGCACCGGCTGTCGCGGATCGAGGCGCTGACGGGCCGCGACCCCCTCGATTTCGAGGACCGCGCCGCCCTGGCCATCGCCGTCTGGACCGCCCGCTGACGCTCGTCAGGGGGCGAGGGCCAGGCGGGCCTCGTTCGCGGCCGCCTCGTCCTCCGGCAGGGTCCACTGCTCCAGGACGGAGCGGCGGGCGGCGTTGCGCGCCTCGACCGGCGGCCGCGCCACCGCCCCGGCCAGCTCCAGCGCCTCCTCCAGCGCCCGGCCGGGCTCGACCAGCCGGTTGATGAGGCCGTAGGAGAGGGCCTCGTCCGCGGGGACGCGGCGGGCGGTCAGCAGGATGTCGAGCGCCCGTCCCTGGCCGACGAGCCGGGGGAGGCGCACGGTCGCCGCGTCCAGGCAGGGCAGGCCCTGCGCCAGGTTGAGCGTGCCGAACTCGGCGGTCGTGGAGGCGACGCGCAGGTCGGCCCAGAGCGCGAGCTCGAACCCGCCGCCGAAGCAGTAGCCCTCGATGGCGGCGACCACCGGCTTGGCCGGAGGCGTGCGGGTGACCTGCATGGGCGGCGGGCCGTCCGCGGTCGGGACGGGGAACTCGCCCGCGGCCATGGCCTTGAGGTCGTTGCCGGCGCAGAAGGTGCCGCCGGCGCCGGTGAGGACGATGGCGCGGACCTCGTCGTCGCGTTCGGCGGCTGCGACGGCCTCGGCGAGCGCCTCGGCCATGGGGCCGTCGACGGCGTTGCGGCGGCCGGGACGGTCGAGGGTGATCAGGTGGATGTCGCCGTGGCGTCCGGTGCGGATCATGCCGCGGATACTAGATAGATCGATCTAGCGAGTGCAAGGGCTAGGCTTCCGCCATGGGTTCCGACACGCGGGCGCGCCTGCTCGAGGCCGCGGCGCAGCTGTTCCGGGAGCAGGGGTACGCGGCGACCGGGCTGAAGCAGATCACGGCGGAGGCGGGAGCGCCGTGGGGGTCGCTCTACCACTTCTTCCCGCGCGGCAAGGAACAGCTGGGCATCGAGACGGTCGAGCATTCCGGCGGGCGCTACCTGCGCCTTTTCGACCTGGTGTACGAGCGGGCCGGAGCCTCGGACGAGGCCGTCCGGGACATGTTCCGGCTGAGCGCCGAAGCCCTGGAGAAGTCGGGATGGGCCGACGGCTGCCCGATCGCCACCGTCGCGCTGGAGGCGGCCACCACCAGCGAACCGCTGCGCCACGCGTGCGCCGACGTGTTCGCCGGCTGGCGCGCCGCGACGGCACGGCGGTTCGCCGCCGAAGGGCTCGAATCGCCGGACGACCTGGCGACCTACGTGTTCGCCGCGTTCGAGGGAGCCCTCATCCTGAGCCGCACCGGCCACGACACCGGCCCGTTGCGGGTGACCGCCGACATCGTCGCCCGGACGATCCGCCAGCGTTGATCACCGCGGTCCGACGGCCCGCAAGGTCCGGTCGAACACCGTCGTGACCAGCAGGATCAGCGACGCGACGGTGAGGATCGCGGCGAGCCGGTGGAGTCCCGCGTCGGTGGCACGGGCGCCGTAGGCGAAACCGATCAGGCTCGCCGACGCGATCGCGCCGAGGTACATGAAGGTGCGCAGCAGCCCCGCGGCGGCGCCCGTCTGCTCGGCGGGGGCCTGGGCGTACATGGCGGCCTGGTTGGTGACGATGTTGAGGCCGTTCTGCACGCCGAACACGACACTGACCGCCGACAGCGCCCACAGCGGCGTCACGTGGTCGAGCAGCAAGAGGGTGCCGCAGCCGACGGTGAGCGCCGCCGTCCCGGCGACCAGGGCCGGCCAGACCCGGCGCCGCGCCGCGAACGCCGAGACCGCGGTGGCCACCGCGAACGACGGCAGCATCAGCAGCCCGGACTCGGACGCCGACCGTCCGGTGCCCTGCTCCAGCCACATCGTCCAGCCGTAGACGAAGCAGTAGGTCACCAGCATCGTGACCCCGTACCGGACATAAGTGCTGGTCAGGGTGCGGTTGTGCGCCAGCATCCGCAGATCGATGAACGGCGCGTCGACCCGGAGCTCCCAGGCGGTGAGCGCGCCGAGCAGAGCCACCGCCACAACGAGCAGCCACCAGCGAGGATCAGCGAGCCTCATCAGGAACACCAGCAACGCCGTGAGCGCCGCGGTGAACAGCAGGACGCCGCACGGATCGAGAGCCCGCCGCAACGAGACACCGGCGTCGCGCGGCTCGTCCTTGGGCAGCCAGGCCAGCGCGGCCGCCGCACCGGCGACCGCCAGCGGGACGTTCACCAGGAACGTCGTCCGCCAGCCGCCCGTGGCGATCAGCAGCCCGCCGAGCGGCGGCCCGACCGCCATGCTGACCTGCCCGGCGATCGCCAGCGCGCTGAGGACCCCGCCGGGGGCGTCGGTCCCCAGCCGCTGCGCCCGCCGGCGCACCATCGCCATCGCCGCCGGATACGCCGCCGAAGTGCCCAGCCCGATGACCACCCGGGCCGCGACCAGGGCGGGCAGCGACCAGCCGAGAAAACCCAGCGGCCCGCCGGCGCCGACCAGCACCGTGCCGGCGAGGTACACGCGGCGGGCACCGAGACGGTCCGCGAGCCGTCCCATGGTCGGCTGCCCGACGGCGGTGGCCAGGTACAGCGCCGACACGAGCCAGGTCGTCCGATCGGTCCCGGCACCGAACGCGTGCCCGATCGCCACCAGCGCCACCGCGATGATCGACGAGTTGATCGGATTCAGCACCGACCCCAGCGACACCGCCGCGACGAACCGCGCCCCGAACCCCGGCACCGGCTCACGCCGCGTCCGCGGTGCGGTGACCTGCGCACTGCCCATGACGTTCTCCCACACGACCGATCCGCCTGATGCGTCCAAGGTGCTCCCGTAAGCGCCCGCGTTGAAGGTGGCGACGTTCCTGGCAGTGACACGGCCACCCACACGGAACCGGCCGCTGGCACACTGAACCCGTGCCCTCCAACAGCGCGCTCGGCGACTACCTGCGCGCGCGCCGCGCCCGGCTGAACCCCACCGACGTGGGCCTGCCCACCGGCCCCGGACTGCGCCGCACCCCCGGCCTGCGGCGCGAGGAGATCGCCGCGCTGGCCGGCGTGAGCATCGACTACTACATCCGCCTTGAGCAGGGAAAAGAGACCAACCCCGGACCCGCCGTCCTCGACGCGCTCGCCCGCGCGCTACGGCTGGACGCCGAGGAGCAGGACCACCTGCTCGCACTCGCCAACCAGGCCGCCGGACGCGTCCCGCCGTCCCCCGTCCCGGATCCGCCCGTCGTCCGGACCGGGGTGCTCCGCCTCCTGGAGCGGCTCCGCCCCTGCCCCGCCTACGTGCTCAGCCGGACCAGCGACATGCTCGCCGCCAACCCCGAGGGCCTCGCCCTGTTCGCGGGCATGGACGAATGGCCGCCCGAGCGGCGCAACACCATCCGCTACGTGTTCCTGCACCCCGCCGCACACGACGTCCTTGACGACTGGGACAAGGCCGCCGCCACCAGCGCCGCCCAGCTCCGCAGCCTCACCGCCACCGACCCCCACGACCCGGCCCTCACCGCGCTGATCGACGAGCTCACCGCCGCGAGCCCCGAGTTCGCACGGATCTGGCAGCGCCACGACGTCCAGGCCCGCCGCGGCGACCGCAAGACCTTCCACCACCCCCGCGTCGGCACCCTCACCCTCGACTTCGAGGTCCTCCACCTGGACGCCGACCGCCAGCGCATCTCCGTCTACCAGGCCGACCCCGGTACCCCCGACCACGACACGATGATCCTCCTCTCCCTAACCACCACCCCCGCCTGAAAGAGGCCGTCACCGCGCGAATGGTCGATCCTTGCTCCGCATTTCGTGCGCGGGCCCAGCCGCCCGCAGGACGACGTCCAGGACGCGCTCAACGTCCGAGGCATAGGCGTTGCTGAACCAGGCCTCATTACTCTCAACAACGGCGAACCGATCACTGCCCGCAATGATCCCCACGTCGACCACCACAGCACTCGGCAGCCTGCCCGCCAGATGGTCCACCACCTCAGCACCAAAGCCCAACGCGGCATGCATCGGCGGCAGCGGCGCGCTGTCCAGCGTCCCGAAAACGGCGTAGCGGCTAGCGGCACGCACCTCGCCGTCCAGAATGTGGAGCCGATACTCCTCAGCGAACACGACCGGCTCAGCGGACAGCACCAGAAACCCGTCAGGCAGATGCGACGGCAGACTCAAGCCGTCCGGACGTACCTTGGCCGGAAACGCCTTCCCACTGGCCGGCTTGACGAAGCGCGGCTCGGCATGCCGCCGAGCCTCTTCCAGAGTGATCAGCTCGACGCGCCTACCGGTGAAGTAATCAGGCAGCGCCACAAGGAGATCGAGAGGCGGGTCCAACAAAACCACGTCCAACACGGACGCCACCGCCTCGGCGAAACGCTCCCCGCCATACAGGTGAGCGCGCCCTTTCAGTTCAGCCGGGATCGGATGCCCCGACAACGTGCGCACGTCCATCCCACGCCCCGCGGCCGCCTCTGCCAGCAGCCGACCGGTCATGGTCGCGCGCGGCGGAACCAGAAATGCTCGACGCGTACCCACCCGGCCTCAACGCCTCCCGGAAAGCACCTGAATGCGATGCGGAACCTGCAGAATCTCCTCAGGAAACCACTCGCTCAGCAGCCGGGCCAACTCATCATCAAAAGCGCTGATCTGCTCCGCCGTCAGTGTGGCGCCAATCCCGCTGGAGCTGCGCATGCGTCCCCGCCACGCCTCATGAGTGAACGGCACGACAACGTCAAAACCAAAGCCCTGCAGATCACCGAACCCGGCCGCGGCAAGTTCGTCACCCCACTGCGGGTTCTCGGCCAGCCCTCCGACCTCCGGCCAATCCGAGTTGTAGGCCACGGCCAACTCGAGACTGACACCACCAACGCTCCCGGGCTCGGTGGAAAAGTCGCGGTAGCAGATGACCAGCGCACCCCCGGCAACGAGCAGGCGACGGGCTTCAGCAGCGGCACGCGCCCGGTCGAGCCAATGCCAGCACTGTCCCGCGCTGACCACGTCCCACACCCCGCTGGGCAACCCGGTGTCCTCTCCGGGCGCACACCGGTACGACACCCTCTCGCCCCCACCGCCCCGCTCCGCCTCGGCGAGCAGCTCAGGCGCAACGTCGACCCCGACCACCGTGCAACCGGCCGCAGCGAAGCCGCGCGCCAGCACCCCCGTCCCGGTCCCCACGTCAACGACCCGCTGGCCGGCCAGACCGATCCCCGAACCGGCCAGCCTGTCGAACAACTCAGGCGGGAACTCCGTCCGATACCTGGCGTAGTCATGGGCCGTAGGGCCAAAGTTCACAGGCACCCCACCATCACCCGCCCAACCAACCAACACTGAAATCTGCCCTCCAACCCAACGACGTACGGAGCCACCTCCTCGGCCCGTGACCAAGAAATCGGCATCACAACACCCATGTCCGACCACACGCCGAGATCAAAACTCAACCGAAACTCCCACGAATAACGACCTCGTCCGCCGACACCGGCGTCTGGTCGGGCGTGAAGCCGGTCGCGCCCGGAATGATGCGGCTCAGTACGGCGGTGGCTAAGGTCCAGTTCGGGTGACGTCGCACGGTCCCGATCTTCCCCGCTTGGCGGGCTGCTTTGTTCCGGCCGGCCTTTGTTGTGGCTGATCGTTTTGAGGCACCCCCTGCAGGATTCGAACCTGCGCACATGGCACCGGAGAGGTTGCGCGAGCAAGGCCCTGACCAGTAGGAACACTGCCCCTGGTGTCGATTTGTTTCACGGTTGGTCCTGGCGCCGCGCTGAGAGTTGGTGCTCCACGAACTCGATCGCGGCGTGAAGACGTCCGGCGTTAGCGTTAGCCGGCCCCGCCACCGCGGGAACACCGGAGAGCGAAAGGTAGGGCTCATGGCCGACATCACGGTGTCGCTGACCGTCCGCGACCTGATCCACGAGGATCTTCCCTCCTGCGCTTGGTCCGGGTCGGCCGCGCACCTGGTGAGCATGGCCAAGGCTCTGGATCGGGCCGCGCGTGGCGAGGTGGACTACCTCGCCGTCTGCCCGCCGTCCGGTCTGCCGGTGGCGGTCGGCGGAGTGGACTACGCCGAGAAGCCCGGTGCGGGGACCCTCTGGCAGTTGGCCGTTCACGCGGCGCTGCAGTCGTGCGGGATCGGCACCATTCTGATTCAGGCTGCCGAGCAGCGGATCCGTGCCCGCGGCTTGGATCGCGCTGAGTTGGGCGTCGAAGAGAGCAACCCGCGGGCCCGGGCGTTGTATGAGCGGCTCGGGTACGTCGCCTACGGGAGCGCGCCCGACTCGTGGGAGGTGGAGGGGCCGGACGGAACCACCACCCGGTACGAGACGGTGTGCACGCTGATGCGCAAGCATTTGGAGTAGTTCGGGGCGGACGGCTGTCGCCCACGAGGGCGCGACTCGACGAACCGTTGGGCGGTCATGAGTTGTCTCCCCCGTTGGTGGAGCCGGGGTGGCCGTCCAGGACGTCGTCCATGCGCTGGAACCAGACGTCGTCGAAGCCGGCGACGACCTTGGCGTAGATCTTCTGCAGTACTTCGAGGCTGTGGCCCGCCCACTCGGCTACCTGCGGGGCCGGGACGCCTGCGTAGAGGCGCCAGGACACGCCGCCGTGGCGGAGGTCGTATGGGCGGCCCAAGACCGGTGACTTCTGCTCGTCAGGACCCAGGCCGATCGCGCGGGCGCGGTGCCAGACGCGCCAGTACGTCGAGGGATGGATGATCCCGCCGCTGACGGAGCGGAAGAGCCGGCCGTCCGGCGCGAGACGCCGAACCGGCGGATGTGCTCGCGAAGCAGGACGGCCAGCTCCGGTGGGATGGGCACCACGCGGACTTCGCGGCGGCCGCGGCCCCATCGAAGGTCGGGATCGTTGAGCGGGTTGGCGGCCGGCCGCTTCTGAACGACGGCGTATTTCAGGACGTTGGACAGCACGCGTCGCCGGCGGCTCAGGTAGGCCGGCGCGGACGGGGTGCCGTCGAGGTTGGTCGCGCACGCGTCCAGGACGTCGCGCAAGACCGCCGGATCCGCGAGCGTGGAAATGGACGGTGATGCCGAAGCCCTCCCCACGGCGGGCGGCCTGGATGACTTCGGAGCGCTCGCTGCCTCGTCCGGCAGACCCATCAGCCGGACCTTATGACGTGTTTCCGTCCGGCTGGTCTCGCCAGCCGCGGGACAGGATGTGCCGGGCCTTGGCGCGCCAGGCAGTCTCCAGGTCGATGTCCAGGACGTGCGCGGTGACGTAGGCGGTGATGACGACGTCTGCCAGCTCCTCCCGGACGTCGCTGAAGTCGCCGGTGCGGCGGGCCATCCCGGCCCAGCGGCGGTAGGCGCCGACGAACTCGCCGACCTCCTCGGCGAGCGCGAGGACCTGGCGGTGCCGCTCCTCCTCGGCCGGGAAGTGCCGCCGGATGTTCTCGGCGACCACGGCGGCGAGGCCGGTCAGGTCGGCCGGTACCGTTTCGCCGGCGGGTCGAGCGTCAGGGTGAGGCACGAGAGGTGGTCCCTTCTGAAGTCCGGTGGCGTGACAGCGGCCGGCCATCACGGGCGAGGGCTGTGACGCGCGTGCCCCCGCCCGCCCGCGAGCGGCGCGGCCGAGGCCAGGCCCGTCCAGGCGGTCGAGGCATGCGTCAACGTCCTTGCGGCCCTCTAATGGCGGCTCACCTGCAGCTGGCGACAGGACCTATGACGGACGGACGCGTGCTCGCCATCAAGCGGCAAGGGCCGAGCCCGAGACTCTGACTTGCGTCTACAAGAACATGAAGCTTGGGGTGGCGTCCCTCGTTTCCGCTGCCTGCTGGTCAGTGGTGATCCGCACCCCACGAAAGAGGTCGGCGACGTCGCCTGGGTGGACAGAACCGAAATCAGTGAGTGCACGGCTGAGCCCTTCGCCGTCCGTCTGCTTGATGCACTAGAGCCGGTTGCACAGGGCTGCACAAGCGGAAAAACCCGTCCGGCCTGTTTTCTCAGGTCGTAACGGGTTTCTGCTGATCGTTTCTGGGTGCCCCCTGCAGGATTCGAACCTGCGCACACGGCTCCGGAGACCAGCACCGGTCAGGCCGTTGACCAGGAAGGATGCCCGCACGCTGGGTTCATCTGGACGTAAATGGAACACCCCGCGTGGCAGACAGACTCCGCTCCCTCCCTGACTCTCTCCCACGTTCCCGAACCAACCACCGTGGTCACCAGTTCGACGGATAGCAGGTACCGGTCTCGGCGCCCAGTGCCAGTTCGATGGCCGTCCCTGGGGCCGGATATGGCCATCTGGCCGTTAGTCAGCAAGACCGACCTTATCCGTATGCAAGCATTGTTTGGATAGATGATCACAAATGGGCAGGTGTATAGATGCTAGCAAATCTGCTTCCCGGAGCACGGGATCTTCGATCCCCCTTGGCGGCTGGCTATATGTGGATTGCCGTCATTTGGCTTCTTTGGGGACGTCATTTGCCGGATGCAAAACATTCATCGGGCCTACTGCGTGAGGTGCAAGAGATATCTAAGTCAGTCGGCAAGCCGGCGACGATTGCCGCGGTTACGTTTACAGCCTACGTAATTGGCGTTCTTTCAGTCGCTATTTCTGACTGGTTGACCAAGCTTCCAGTTAGGCATCGCACTAGTACGGCGGCAATGCTATTCAGGTTTAGAGTTACAAGAAGAATCGGCTTGCGGATATTGAAGAATGAAAACAAAGTTCGAAAAACTCTGCGCCTCGCTATAGATGGACGCATCCGGCGGGACCATGTCGCTGACCTGACTTCCGCAATTGCGGGTGGCGGCTATGCGGACGAGTTTTCGGCGAAATTGCGCAGGAAGATGCTACATCCTTCCCGAGGCCACCATGTCATTCATGAAGTTATTACCGCTAACGCTTATGAAAACCTAGATCAGGATACCAAATACAGACTTGAGCAGGAAGTGCGAGAAGCAGCGGTTGATTATCTAACACAAGAGCTTATAGATGATCTGCCGCTGGTTCCCGCACGTTTGCTGGGACGCGAATCAGAGATTTATGATGCCTATGATCGACTTAGGGCTGAGGCTCAATTTCGGGCCGCCGTTGCGGTTCCACTGACTCCCTTTGCCGCACTCCTCGCCCTTGCGGCGGATTCATGGGTATTCCTAATATTGCTGCCGGTGGCTGTCGTGTTGCTATTGAGCGCCTTTCAGCGCCTACGTGAGGCCCAATATATGCTCGCCGAATCTATCTACGCGAATCGGATGGAAACTCCGGTTCTTGATGTGCTAGGCAAGGCCGAAGACAAAAGGGAATCATCAAGTGCAGATTCCACAAGCTCCAGCTGATCGTTGAGAGACCCGGAAGGTTCGGGACATGCGTGGAGGAAGGACCACGTAGGCTGGAGCGGCGGATGAGCCTACCGTCTTCACATAGGCCCTCGGTGTGTCGTATGTACACTTGCGAGCGTCATAGTGCATTATAGACCGATGAGTTGGACCTCCCTTATCTCGACGCTCTTGGGTGGCCTGCTGGCACTTGGGGGCAGTTGGCTTGGACAGTGGTGGACGGAGCGGCGTGCTGTAGCGCGTGAAAAGCGCGCTCAGGAGCATGAACGTGTAGTGTGGGCGCGCAGTCTCCGCTATGAAGCGCATCTCGCATTCTTGAAAGAATTCGACGACATTTTCAATGGCCTTTATGACCATTTTGAGGATGGCGGAAGTTCCGGCGTCCCCGAGGAGCATTTTTCTTTTCTTTGGGAGAAGCTGGAAGTAATGCGTATCGTGTCCAATGATGACACCACCCATATGGCGGGAGAAGCTATCAAGTCTCTCCAAAGTTATTCCGGAGACTGGGCGCCGGTGCAGTGGACGCGTGATCGCTATCTAGGTACCGTTCGTAGTGAACTGCAGCTTCCGCCGATTAAGCTTATGGGAGACTAGTATGTTCACTGGTAGCCTATAAGCGCATGGTCCAGCTAAAAGTTCTGGACTTGGGCGGGGGCCCTCATGGTCTGGGCTGGCGGGTTGGCGCTGCCCCCTGCCGATCAGCCCTCAACCCTGGTCCCGTAGACGACGACCAGATCAGAGGGGAGGGCCTGGCACAGAGGCGGCGGTGCGTGCGGTTCGCCTCGTGGGCCGCCTTGACGATGCATATCAGCAGCTCTGTACCGGGCAAGATCTGGACCGTTCGTGGAAAGTGCGAGAGACTCGCTCCATGGCCAAGTTGACCATTACGTCGAGCAGGTGGGAAGAACTCACGACCCTGCTAGAAGACGAGCAGAGGCTTCGGTCTGAGTACCCCAAGGTAGCTGAGTACCTGGACATGGCGGCAAGGCTGACGGGGACTGGTGACGATCAGGTCGATGCTCAGTTCGACTTGCGATTCGTTCATTACATGACCGGTGGCAGCGCTGTGAGCCCTAACCCGTACTGGGATATCGTTGAACCGCTCGTGAATGGGCATGACGGCCGCCACGTGGTGAACGGTGGTCGAGAGGAAGGAAGCGCGCGACTCGCCTTCGCGCAGATGCTTTTGCAGGCAACCTATGCATATGCGATCCCTGCCCCGCAAACCATCGAATGGATAGGGGACTTTTGTGATGGCCTGCCGATTGTGGAGCTAGGGGCCGGGCGGGGGTATTGGGCTGCGCAGTTGGCACACGCAGGGTTGACCGTTGATGGGTACGACTCAGAGCCACCGGACACGGCTGCGAACGCTTCGTTCCCTGAAGTAGTCGGGCAGGCGGACGTTTGGCATCCTGTCGCGGACCTGGCCGAGTTTGCGACTCGCGCTCGGCCGGCAGAGTATGTGCTTTTTCTCTGTTGGCCGCCTGGCTGGGGGGACGCGATGTCGTCTGACGCGCTCATGGCTTTCGAGGAGGCGGGGGGCGAGCGACTCGTCTACATCGGGGAACCGAGGGGTGGAAAGACAGGGAATGATGCCTTCTTTGATGCCCTCTCCGCTCGTTGGAGACTGGAATCCGTGGATTCGCACTTCGTTTCGTGGTGGACAGATGCGGACGTGGCACAGGGTTGGGTCAGAGCCTGAGCTCAAGCATGACGAAGGGGGCACCGAGTTGCTCGGTGCCCCCTTCGTCATGCTTCTATTTGAGGGCCATTCGGAAGACGAACGCCTCGTACCGGTCGCGGGGATATGAGATGTTGGAGATCATGATGACTCGTTCGTCGGCGGCAATGAACCGCTGATGGACCGTCTTGACGAGATCGCCTGGCGTCGTCCGCAACCATTCGGCGTGCGCCGTAGTTGGTAGTTGGTCGGAGATCGTCTCTTCCAGGTAGGCGGCACCTGAGATATCCGCGACGTCGAGCGGATGGTGAGTGTCCGAGATCGAGATGGGGCGCCCGTTCTCGGTGGCTCTCGTGACGACTTGCTTGATCTCCTGTCCTGCCGGGATCCCGAGTGCCTCGGCGAGTTCCGCAGTGGCCGGGATCTGCTGGACCTCGCGGTCTACCTGGATCTGCTGCTCAGATTCGTTCTGGAAGGACTGCTCGGCGCTCTCCATTTGGCGCTCGGGAGACACGCGCACGAGATTCGGACGGTCGGCGACGAAGACACCCCGCCGGCGCACGGACCGAACAAGCCCCTGGCTCTGCAGGAGTTCGACGGCCTTGCGAACCACGATGTCCGACACCCCGGTCTGCTGGGCGATCTCGGCGTAGCTCGGCAGCTGGGTGCCGGGTGGGAGCCCCCCACCGCGGATACGTCGGGCGTACTCGCCTGCGATGCGGACGTAGGCCGGTTCTGCCACTGCGTCATCAACCCCTTGCTCTCTTCGGTGGCACCTTCATCAGCGTATACGCACCATCGTATACCTAGGGGCTTGTGCGTATACGTAGCTACGTATACGCTGCAATCCAGTGGCCGCCAACCGGGTGCGTCACTGCTGATCAGGAGGCCGCAGTGTTTCCACAGAAGTCCAGCAACATCCCGCAGTGGCTCGCCGGCATCGCGGTCGCGATCTTCGCGATTAACAACCCGGCCAAGGCCGCCGAGTTGGTCAACCAGGTGATCCACGCGATCACCACGTTCTCCTCGCACCTGGGTTGATCCCGTGTTGATCGCCCACCGCTCGCAGCCGCTCGCCTTCGGCGCACAGGCCACCAAGCACGCCGCCGAGGGCCGCTCCTCCCGATCGATCGCCGTCCCTGACGAGGTGACCATGTCCCGCTTCCTGTCCCCGTCCGTCGCGCTCGCCGGTGTCGACCTGCGCGGTGAGCCCATCACCGGCGCTCAGTGCCGGTTCGACCCCGACCTGCACACCGGCCCGGACGCCGAGGAGACGCCGGACGAGCGCGCGGCCCGCGAACTGGTCGCCAAGCAGGTGTGCGAGTCCTGCCCGCTGCGCGGCGCGTGCCTGGAGCTGGCGATGCGGATCCGCCCCGAGTACGGGGTGTGGGCCGGTTTCACCGCCGCCGAACTCGCCACCCTCGCCGAGATGGCTGAGCTGGCCGACGCCGCCGACTCCCGCCCGTCCGACCTCGACCTGAACGAGGTGGCCTGACCATGACCGCCCTGATTCTCGCGCTGGCCGTGCTCGCGGCGGTGGGCTGGCTGTGCCTGTCCCCGCTCCGCCTCGCCGCCGCCGGCGCTGTGCTGCTCATCACCCACCCGGCGCCGACGTTCGCGCTCACCGCCGTGGCAGTGCTGGTGGTGTCGGTGGCCGCCGGCCGGATGGCCTGCCGGTCGCTGCGTGAGGGCGGTTGGTATCTGGTCACCGTCCAGCGGCCCGCGTTCGCGGTGAGCCGTGCGGGGGGTGTGGCCGCATGAGCCGCCGCCGTAGCTCCGTCCGGTTCTTCGACCCGGCCGGCGCCCGGTTCGGGGTCCCGACGTGGCCGTGGCGGATGGCGCCGCCGCACCTGCGCACCCGCCGCCAGCTCGCCGCCGAGGGCCTGCGGCCCGGTGGTCAGGACGTCGCCGGACAGGTGCTGTGGAACTCGCGCCGCGGCGGTGGCGGGGTCCGCGCCGCCTACCTGTACGACGTCCGCCTGGCGCTGCCGAAGCGGACCCCGTCCGAGCGGCAGCGCCTCGCGCTGGCCAAAGCACTCAAGGCGCGCCGGATCTGCCCGGCCTGCCACCGCGACGCCGGATACGTCCTGCCGCGCCACCTGGGCACCTGCCTGGACTGCGCGGACGACGTGGAGGTGACCGCAGCATGATCACCCCCACCCCGACCCCGAACCGCCACCCGATCACGACTCTGTCCACGGTTCTCGGCGCACAGGCCACCAACCCGCACGCCGCCGAGGGCCGTCCCTCCCGACCGATCACGGGCCCCAACGAGACCCCGCACTCCCTGTCCGCCCGCCGGCCGCTGCATGCCGGCCCGGTCAAGCGCTGCCCGACCTGCCGCACGCCGCTGGACGGCGGTCCGATCCGGTTCCGCTGCGAACCGTGCGGCCGGTCGGTGATGGCCGCCGACCTCGACACCGAGTACCACCCCACCGCGGCGCCCAACCCGGCCCGCACCGACGACCATGAAGGGAGGGACCGGCGATGACCGCGACCTTCGACCCGCCGCACACCGCCAACGGCCACCACGGGACCGCCGGCGGGTTCGGCCCGGACGGCTCGGACCGCGACCGGTATGGGCGCCCGGTGCAGGTGTTCAACTTGCGGTACCTGCCGGGCTTCCTCGCCCGCCGCCGCGCCGAGGGCGCCGAGGGCGAGGCACCGACCAAGCGCGGCGACCGCGCCGGCGGTTGGCTGCTGGCCGTGGCCAGCGTTCTGCTGCTCGTCCTGGCGACCGCGCAGGGCTACGTCTCTTACCGGGCTCAGTACGCGTTCGTCCACGCGCAGAAGCACGAGCATGCCGCGTCGATGCTGGAGGCCCTCGGGCTGGACGCCGCCGCGGTCATCTTCGCCCTGCTGGCCCTGGCACAGGCCCGGCTCGGCCGCTCGGCGGTCGCCGAACGTGCGCTGAACCTGGTGTGCGTTCTGGGGTCGCTGTTCATGAACGCGCTGTCGGCCGATCCCGGTTCGGCGAAGTCGGTGGCTGCGTGGGTGCTTCCCGCGGCGCTCTACGCCGCCGCGTCCGACCGGCTCATTGCCGTGGTCCGGCAGCGCGCGTTGTCCGGCCGCGACGGCGCGGAGGAAGGGTCGCCGCTGGCCGCCGCCCGTGGGGTTGCGTTGTGGACGCTGCGGCTGGCGTTGGCGCTGCCCAGCACGATGAGCGGGTTCCGCGCTTGGGTGCTGGACGAGGCCCCCGTGGCGCCCGGCCGCCGCGCCCTGCCCGCCCGTCCGGAACTGCCCGCCCTGCCGCCAGGCAGCGACACCACCCACGACGGCAACGGCGACGGCGGGCGCGACGCCGACGACGACACCGGACGCGACGGCGCGAACGACGGCAAGGGCGACGCCGACCGCGACGCCGACCGCGACGGCAAGCCGCGGCGGGCGCGGCCCCGGCGTCGCACCGGCACCGCGACGACCGCCGACAAGGCGCGCAAGCTGCTGGCCGCCGACCCGTCCCTGACCGGCGCGGAACTCGGCCGCCGCCTGAAGGTCACCCCGCGGACCGGCCAGCGCCTTTACGCCCAGATCACCGCCGACACCGCGACGGGAGATGACGCGCGATGAGTGACCCGATCCTGAACCCCAACGCCGACGACGACGCCGAGGTGATCCCGCTTCGCCCCGCCCCGTTCGGCGCGCCCGACATCACCGCCGACCCGACCGGCGACCCGTCCGGCGACGCGCCGGACCGCGACGATGCCGACGACCTCAGCGACGCCGAGGGCGACGACGGCGCCGAGGACGGCGAGGATGGTGCCGAGGTCGACCGCGAATCGGTGCTGATCGGCAAGGTCGTCAAGGGCGCGCCGGTCGACCCGCCCGACGAGCCGCGCCCGTTCGGCCGCCGCGCCGGCGGGAAGCGCGCGCCGGTCCTGCCGCCCTGGATCGCCTCCCGTACGGCGGTGCGCGACACCGCCCGGTGGACGATCCGGGAGATCCGCTACTACCTGGCGTTCCACTCAGTGCGGGCACCCAAGTACGCCGCGAAGATGGCCGTCTACGCCCCGATCGGGACCGTGCGCACCATCACGCGGGCGCTGCATTGGGCGTCGGCCGAGGAAGGCAACTGGCACCTGCGGCAGATGGCCGCCGATCGGGGCGACGCCGACACCTGGCTCAAGCTGGACGCCCGCCGGCAGCGCCAAGCGCAATGGCGCTGGATCGTGGTCGGCGCCATGGCCGCCGCGATCGCCGCGGCGACGCTGTATCTGGTGTTCGGGCACGTGCCGGTGTGGTGGCGGCTGCTGGCCGCGGTCATCGCGCTGCCGCTGCTGGCCCGGATGGGCCGCCCCGCCGACAAGCCGATCACCGACCGCGTCACCAACACCGGCGCCTACCGCAAGCTGACCGCCGAACTCGTCCGCCGCGCGCTGCTGAACGTCCAGCTCAAAGGCATCACCTCGGCGGTCGCCAAGGATCCGGGCGCGATCTCCTTCCCGGTGGAGATCCACCGCGACGGCCCCGGCCACCTGGCCATCGTGGACCTGCCCTACGGGGTGGAGGCGTCGGAGGTCATCGCGCGCCGCGGCAAGCTGGCGTCCGGGCTGCGGCTGCCGCTGGATCAGGTCTGGCCCGAACCCGCCCCCGGACACACCGGCCGCCTCGCCCTGTGGGTCGGGTTCGAGCCCGCCTCGCAGATGCGCCAGCCCAGATGGCCGCTGCTCAAGGGCGGGCAGGTGGACGTGTTCCAGCCGTTCCCGTTCGCCACCACGCCCCGCATGGACGTCATCAACGCCCTACTGATGGGCCGCAACTGGCTGTTCGGCGGACAGCCCGGCTCGGGGAAAACGTTCGCGCTGCGGCTGCTGGCCCTGGCCGCCGCGCTGGACCCGCGCGTTGAGCTGCGCATCTACGAGATGAAGGGCGTCGGTGACTTCAAGCCGCTGGCGCCGGTGTGCACCGAATACGGCAACGGGTTCGATGACGACACCCTCGCCGCCGCCGCCCAGCTCATCGACTGGCTGTACGCCGAGTGCCAGCGCCGGTCCAAGCGCATCGAGCACTACGCCGACCTCGGCAAGGCCCCCGAGAACAAGGTCACCCCCGAACTCGCCTCACTCACCGGATCCGGGCTTCACCCGCTGGTGGTGGTGCTGGACGAGTTGCAGGAACTCATGCTGTCCCCGCACGGCAAGCGCGCCGGCGAGATCCTGGAAAAGGTCATCAAGCTCGGCCGCGCCCTCGGCGTGATCCTGCTGATCGGGACCCAGATCCCCGACAAAGACAGCCTGCCGACCGGCATCACCCGCAACGTCAACACCCGGTTCTGCCTGTCGGTGGCCGACCAGACCGCCAACGACATGATCCTGGGCACCAGCCAGTACAAGCTGGGCCACCGCGCGACCGCGTTCAAGCCCGGCCCGCCGTCGGAGGGCGGCGAAGCCGGATGGGGCATCCTGCGCGGCATCGGCGAGACCGGCGCCCGCTGCTCCTACTACGTCGACGCCGACCAAGCCGCCCGGATCGTTGAGCACGCCATCGCGCTGCGCACCGACGCCGGCACCCTCCCCGCCGAGGCCACCCAGACCCGCGAGGCGCCCGCCTACGACGTCCTCACCGACGTGGCCACCGTGTGGCCCGCCGGCGAAGACGCCGCCTGGAACGAAACCCTCCTGGAACGCCTCACCGACCTGCGCGGCGACGTGTACGCCACGTGGAAGCCCGCACAGCTCACCGCAGCGCTGTCCACCCACGGCGTCAAGGTCGGACAACTCGGCCGCCGCATCGACGGCAAGACCGTCAACCGCCGCGGCCCCACCCACGCCGACATCACCACCGCCATCACCAACCGTAAGCAGAAGCGCAGCCAAGACTAGGCGCCGCGGAGCGCTAGCGCTAGCGGCCACCCCTGCTAGCGCTAGCACCCCCGCTAGCACCCCCAAACCGATCACCACCAGCACAGACGACCGCTAGCACCACCAGCGCAAACCCCCCCGGAAACCGGCCGAGACGCCGACTCCACCCCACCCCGCGGGGCCGCTAGCGCCGCCCGCCCCACCCCACTCGCCGTTACTGAACGTCACCGATTCTCCGGACGGGAGACCACCGTGACCGCCCTGTTCCTGCTCGCCGTCCTGATCTCGACCGGCTACCTGATCAGTTGCGTGATCTGGCCGTTCCGCGCCTGCCGCACCTGCGCCGGCGCCGGCCGGTTCCGCTCCCCGTCCGGCAAGGCGTGGCGGTACTGCCGCAAGTGCAGCGGCCGCGGCGCGCAACTCCGGACCGGTCGCCGGATCTGGAACGCCCTCAAACGCATCGACCGCCGCTGAACACGGAAAGCGGCCCCCGGCGCACAAGCCACCAAGCACGCCGCCGAGGACCGCACCTTCCGACCGATCACGGCCCCCAACGAGGCCGCCAACACCAAGGAAGGCCCCACCATCATGACGCACAACCCGCCGATCTTCCCGCCCGTCCAGCAATGGCCCATCCTCGCCGGCCCGGACTGCCCCGCCTGCGGACGCGACAGCGACGTGACGTGGATCGGACCCACCACCATGGCCAACGGCAACCAGGTGAGCGTGTGGCACTGCCGCGCCTGCCCCGCCGACTGGCCCATCCCCATCACCCGGTGGCCGGTGCTGGACGGCCCCGACTGCCCCACCTGCAACACCGAGATCACCTCATGGGCCGCGCTCGCCCCCGACCACCACGGCGACCTATGGACCTGCCACCACGGCCACGAATTCGTGCTCACCGCCGAGGGCATCGTGATCGCCACCGACGACCCGTCCGAGTGGGCGCCGCTGTGGCGCCGCACCAACCAGCACCCGGACGGCGGTGATGCCGCATGACGCGCCCGGCCAAGCCCGCCGCGCCCGTGACTCGAATGACCTCCGAGTTGCAGCGCGGAAACGCGATCTACGTACGCGGGATCGGCACCGTGCCCATCGTCAGCGTGCTGCCGCTGCCGCGCGGTCAGGCGCTCATCGTGCTGGCCCGTGACGACCTCGGCGTGATCAGCACGCCGGCCGCCGAGTGGGAAGCGCTCTGCCCCGATGCGCCGGTGGAGTTCCTCGCCCGCGTCACCTTCTGTGCGACCTGCCGGGGGGTGGGCCGCACATGCCGACTGTGACCGGCCCGCTGTTCTACCTCGGCGCGCACCAACCGCACTGGCTGTGGAACGCCGACTTCCCGCTGTTCGTCTCGCACCGCCAACTCACGCGCAAGGCCCGGCTGCGGCCCGCGGTGTGCCGGTGGGCGCTGGATTCGGGCGGGTTCACCGAACTGTCGCTGAACGGTCGGTGGACCACCACGCCCGGCCAGTACGCCGTAGCGGGCGCCCGCTACGCCGAGGACCTCGGCATGCCGGACTTCCTGTCGCAACAGGACTGGATGTGCGAGCCGTTCATGATCGAACGGACCGGCTTGAGCGTGCGCGAGCATCAGGAACGCACCGTGGCCAACTACCTCGACCTGCGGGCGCTCGCCCCCACGCTGCCGTGGCTGCCGGTCGTGCAGGGGTGGACACTGCCGGACTACCTGCGATGTGTCGAGCTGTATGCGTCCGCCGGCGTGGATCTGGCCGCGCTGCCGCGGGTGGGGTTGGGGTCGGTGTGCCGGCGCCAGTCAACCGGCGAGATCGGCCACATCGTGGCCGCGCTCGCCGGACTCGGACTCAAACTGCACGGATTCGGCGTCAAGGCCGGCGGCTTGCAGCGCTACGGCTACCAGCTGGCGTCCGCCGACTCCATGGCATGGAGCTACAACGCCCGCCGCCTCCCGCCGCTGCCCGGCTGCCGCGGTCACAAGAACTGCGCCAACTGCCTGACCTACGCCACCGGATGGCGCGCCCGCCTGCTGGCCGGCCTCGCCGCCCGCGGCCACCAAACCGACCTGTTCCCCCTGCCCACAGGCGAGGAGGCTGCATGACGCACGACAAGTACCAGACGGGTACCACGAGCACCGTCCCGGCGGCACGCGCCATGCAGCCCGGCAAGCGCGGCCAGAGATCAGGAGACGCCGGTGAAGTTGGGGTCAAGCAGGGTGTCGATGACGGCGCCGCCGTCGCCGTAGATCAGGGTGTCGGTGTCCCAATCGAGTTCGACGTCGTCCAGCCCGCGGGAGCGGATGAGGTTGTCGTAGTTCTTCAGCGCGATGCGGGTCTCATCGGTCATGGCACCGACCGTAGCCCGGCTCCGCCGAGCGCGCAGCGCACCGGCCGCGGCCACGCCCGGCCGCAGCGCTTGACCAGTGCGGCACTGGACTATGCGGCCCGAGGGTGGCGGGTGTTCCCGGTCCGCCCGGACGCCAAGAAGCCGCCCGCGCTGCACAGCCAAGCCGTCTGCGCCGGCCGCGGCCCCTGCGCGAGCGGGCACCGCAAGTGGGAGGACCGCGCCACCACCGACCCCGACCGCATCGCCGCCGCGTGGGCGCACGCACCCTACGGCGTCGGCATCGCGTGCGGCCCGTCCGGGCTGGTCGTCATCGACCTGGACGTGCCCGCCCCCGGCGAGCAACCGCCCCCCGGATGGGCACTGCCCGGCGTGCGAGACGGCGCCGACGTGCTTGCGGTGCTGGCTGAACGTGCCGGCGCGGTCATCGACTTCGACACCTTCACCGTGGCCACCCCGCGCGGCGGCATGCACCTGTACTACACCGCCCCGCCCGGAACCCGGATCGGCAACCGCGCGGGCGAACGCGGCGCCGGACTCGGCTGGAAGGTCGACGTCCGCGGCTGGGGCGGCTACGTCCTCGCCCCGCCCAGCACCAACACCGGCCGCCCCTACCGCCTCACCCACGACACCGCCCCCGCCCCACTCCCGCAATGGCTCACCGGCCTACTCAGCCCCGCCCCGCCGACTCCTCCCCCCTTGGAGTGCCCCCCGGCCACCGCGGACAGGATCGCCGATCTGCCGGCCTATGCCCGGACAGCACTCCAAGGGGAGGGGCGGCGGGTGACCGATGCGCGCACCGGTGGCCGCAACCACGCCCTCAACAAAGCCGCCTACAACCTCGGCCGCCTGGTCGGCGCCGGCCTCCTCACCGCCGACCACGCCGCCGACCACCTCACCCAAGCCGCCGCCGTCCACCTCGGCCCCGGCGGACTCACCCCCACCGAAATCCGCACCACCATCGCCTCCGGCCTCACCGCCGGAACCCGCAACCCGCGCAGCATCACCAGGGGGAACCCCGCATGACCACCAATCCAGCCACCGGCGACGGACAACCGATCAACGGCGCCGCGCTACTCGATGCGCTGCGCGCCGCCCTCACCCGGTACGTCATCCTGCCGAGTCCGCAGGCCGCCGACGCCGTCACGCTGTGGATCGCCGCCACGCACGCCCAACCCGCATGGCCGCACGCCCCGCGACTGGTCATCCGCGCCCCCGAAAAGCGGTGCGGCAAGTCCCGCCTGCTGGACGTGGTCGAGGCCACCTGCCACGTCCCGTTCATCACCGTGAACTCCTCCCCGGCCGCGGTCTACCGATCGATCACCGACGACCCGCCGACCCTGCTGGTAGACGAAGCGGACACCATCTTCGGTGCCAAAGCCGAGGGCAACGAGGATCTGCGCGGACTGCTGAACGCCGGTCACCAGCGCAACCGGCCCGCCAAGCGCTACGACGCCAACGCCAACCGCGTGGAGTCCATCCCGACGTTCGCCATGGCCGCCCTCGCTGGCATCGGCGCGATGCCCGACACCATCGAAGACCGCGCCGTCATCATCCGGATGCGCCGCCGCGGCCCCGGCGAAACGGTCGCGCCGTTCCGGCACAAGCGCGACCGGCCCGCGCTCCGCCAGCTGGCAGCCGACCTCAACGCATGGCTGCGCGCCGACCTCGCCGCCCTCGAAGCCGCCGAACCGCCGATGCCGGTCGAAGACCGCGCCGCCGACACCTGGGAACCGCTCGTGGTCGTCGCCGACCACGCTGGCGGGCACTGGCCCGAACGCGCCCGCACCGCCGTCCTCGCCCTCACCGCCGACGCCGACGACAACGGCCAGATGTCCAACCGGCTCCGCCTGCTCACCGACTGCCGCACCGCATTCGGCGCCGAAACCGCCCTTCCCACCGCCGTTCTCCTCGACCGCCTCAAGGCCGACCCCGAAGCACCCTGGGGCGACTACGGCCCCAACGGCCTCACCGCCATGAAACTCGGCACCATCCTGCGCGAATACGAGATCCGATCCGACACCATCCGATTCCAAAGCGGGCAGGCCAAGGGCTACCGCCGCGCCGACTTCACCGACGCATGGGCCCGCTACTGCTCCGCCGACGACACCCCGCCCACCGACGCCCAACCGGCCACCATCCTGCCCCTGCCGAGGGGGAGCCGTACCAGCCGTACCAGCCTCAACACCGCAGGTCAGACCCAATGAGGCTTACCCGGCTGGTACGGCTCAAGCCGTACCAACGCCCGCCCCCTGGTACGGCTCAAGCCGTACCACCCTGCCAAGCCGTACCACACCTGACCAGCAAAAACGAGGCTGGTACGGCTGGTACGGCTACCCCTCCCACGACTGCCACACCGTCGGCGCACAAGCCACCAACGCATGCCGCCGGCGGCCCGCAAACCGACCGATCACACCGCCAAACAAGAGGTGTCCCCACCAATGGCCAAGAGGTCGCGCACGTGGATCACGGTCCCCGAGCTCCTCGAAGAACTCGACATCACGCGCCGGACGTGGCAGCGCTGGCGCGCGCTCGGCAAGACGCCGCCCTGCACCGTCCTGCCCAACCGCAAGCTTCGAATCCGCCGAGTCGACTTCGAGAACTGGCTTTCCGGCCTTGAAGAGAGGGCCGCATGAACAAGAGCTACGACGTCCGATTCTGGAACGTCACGGTAAAGAAGGGAAGGAAACGGCCATACGTGCTGCGCTGGCTGGTAGGCGGCAAGGTGACAACCAAGCCGTTCGCCATGCGGGAACTCGCGGACAGCTTCAAGTCGGAACTCATCCAAGCCGCCCGGCGAGGCGAGGCATTCGACATCGAGACCGGCCTTCCGGAGTCCATGATTCGCGCGGCCCTGTCCGTGAGCTGGTACCAGCACGCGCGGGACTACGTAGACGACCGGTGGGACAAGGTGTCCGCCAAACAGCGGATCTCCATCGCTGAGACGCTCACCGCTGTGACGGTGAGACTCACGGCCGACCACAAGGGCGCACCGGATTCGCAGACTCTCCGGAACGCACTTCGACGATGGGAGTACAACAAGAACCGGCGCGACGCCGCCCGGCCCGCCGAGGTGGCCGCCGCGCTCAACTGGGTCCGTAAGACGTCGGTCCCGCTCGCCGACCTCGCCGAGTTTGAAGGCATCACGCGGGCACTCGATGCGTGCGCCCGAAAGCTGGACGGCACCGCCGCCGCCCCGAGTTACTACACACGCCGCCGGCGCGTTCTCTACAACGTGCTCAAGTACGCCGTCCAACGGAAGCGCCTCGCCGTCAACCCGATCGACGGGCTTGACTGGAAACCAACCCAAGATGACGAGGTGTGGGAGGAAGTAGACCCGGCTGCCGTCCCTTCACCGCGCCAAATGGCGGAACTCCTCACGGCGGTCAGCTACGCCGGACCTCGGCGAGGCCCTCGAATGGTCGCGTTCTTCGCATGCATCTACTACGCGACGATGCGGCCAGGCGAGGTGGTCTCTCTGCGCGAATCCGACTGCGAACTACCCGCGAACGGGTGGGGACGGCTGATGCTCGCCGGTTCCAAGCCCTCGGTCGGAACCGAGTGGACCGATTCGGGGCAGTACCACGACGACCGCGGGCTCAAAGGACGGAACCGCAAGGCCAAGCGGCCCGTGCCGATCCCGCCGGAACTCGTTCGGATTCTCCGCGACCACATCAACCGGTACGGCGTCGCCCCAGACGGCCGGCTGTTCCGCACGGAGCGCGGGGGAGTGCTACTGCCGTCCGGCTACGGGCGCACGTGGCACAAGGCGCGCACGCTGGCCCTGACGCCCGCCCAGGAGGCGTCCGGCCTTGCCCGGCGCCCGTACGACCTGCGCCATGCCGGTGTCTCGCTCCGGCTCAACGCCGGTGTCCCACCCACTCAGGTCGCCGAGTGGGCCGGCCACAGTGTGGAGGTGCTGTTGAAGATCTACGCCAAGGTCATTGCCGGGCAAGACGGCGTCTGGCTGGGACGCATAGACGATGCCCTCGGCGGCTAGCTGGGCGTGACGCGTCGCCCGCACTTGAGGGCGACGCGTCACGCTGGCTGGCGCTCCGAACGGCTGGAACACGAATGGAACACGCGCCGTGGCATACGGCGTCCCGTGGTGGCATCTGATGTCACATGGGCTATGAACGAGAACGGCCGGTTTCCGCAGGTCAAGCGCGGAAACCGGCTGATCATTTAGGGGTGCCCCCTGCAGGATTCGAACCTGCGCACACGGCTCCGGAGGCCGTTGCTCTATCCCCTGAGCTAAGGGGGCCCTTGCGTCGCGGTGCGGCGCGTGTTGGAAGGTTACCAGGGTTGGCGGGCTTGCGCGTACGTGGACGTTCGCCGTGCGTTCGAGGGTGGAGTCGACTAACTTCGAGGCCGTGACCGAGCCACTGGGACGGGTGCTGGTCGTCGACGACGACGAGGTGATCCGGCAGCTCATCGCCGTGAACCTGCAACTCGAGGGGTTCGAGGTGTCGACCGCGGTGGACGGTCAGGACTGCCTGGAGAAGGTGGCCGGGGTGCGGCCGGACGTGATCACGCTGGACGTGATGATGCCGCGGCTGGACGGGTGGGTGACGGCGGTCCGGCTGCGGGAGGACCCGGGGACCGCGCACATCCGGGTCGTGATGATCACGGCGCGGGCGCAGGAGCACGACATCCGGCGGGGCCACGAGATCGGTGTGGACGCGTACGTGACGAAGCCGTTCGATCCGAACCAGTTGATCCAGACGGTGCGGAAACTCGCTGCGGTGTCCAGATAGTGGTCGGATTGTTTGACTGACCGTCGACCCGAAACCCGCTGACTACCTGCGAACTTTGCTGATCGCTGGCGCTAGCTTGCCAAGCGCAGCGCTCCTAGTCAAGATATCGACCCATGGACAGAGACGAGCTTGACGCCCTCATGGAGTCCTGGCTGCTCGCACTACGCGCCGAGCGCAAGAGCGCCCGCACCATCAAGACCTACGCCGACGGCCTCCGCGCGTTCCTGCGCTGGGCCGACGACACCAGCCGCGACGAGATCGACCTCGACCCGGCCACCGTCAACGCCTTCACCGCCGCCATCCTCGACGACGGCGCCGAAGGGACGACGGCCCGATCCCGCCAACTCGCCGTCCGCCGGTTCTCCGCATGGCTCGCCGAGGAAGGCGAGATCGACGCCGACCAGATCGCCCACCTCAAGCCGCCCAAGCTCGACACCAAGGTCGTGCCCGAACTCGACGACGACGAGGTCCGCGCGCTCATCAAAGCGTGCCAGGGCCGCGACTTCGTCGACCGCCGCGACGAGGCCATGATCCGGTTCATGCTCGAGACCCTCAGCAGAATCGGCGAGGTCCTCGCGATGGGCGTCGACGACGTCGACCTCAAGGCCGGCCTGGCGGTCGTCAGGCGCGGGAAGGGCGGCAAGGGGCGGCGCGTCCCGTTCGGCCCCCAGACCGGGCGCGCGCTCGACCGGTACCTACGGGCCCGGCGGGGTCACAGGCTCGCTGAGACGGGCGCTCTGTGGCTCGGAGACCGGAACAAGACCCTCGGGTACCCCGGCGCCCGCAAGGCGCTCCTCGGCCGCGCTAGGGCCGCGGGGATCGAGGACTTCCATCCCCACATCCTCAGGCACACCGGGTCGGGTCGGTGGCTCGGCGCCGGCGGCTCGGAGACGGGCCTCATGGCCGTCGCCGGGTGGTCCAACCGGGCGATGATCGAGCGCTACAGCAAGGCGACCTCGGAGAAGCGGGCCGCCGAGGAAGCCCGACGGCTCAACCTCGGCGACGTGTAGAACGCGCGGCCCCGGATGCTCACAACGAGGCACCGGGGCCGCTGCCCTTGGTCAGCCCCGTTCCTGCCCGAACGCGATCTGAACGCTGCCGCCGCCCTCAGTCCGCGCGGTCTTCCGGATCCACTTCTTGAGCTCGGCGGGCAGGCCCCGCAAATCGATGATCACGCGCGTCGGGCCGCTGCTCGGCGTCGTGGTGGTGCGCGTCGCGTTCGCCGCCCCGACGCTGCCGCGCGCGGTGAACTGTGCGGCCTGCGGGCCGGCCACGCTCGTCAGGTCGGACATCGCGGCGGCGACCCGGCCGCGCGAGCTGGCGATGCCGGTCGCCAACATTGCGCCGATCTTCGCGCCGGACACCTCCGGGTTGCCGCTGCCCGAGAGCGGCCCTTCCTTCGCCGGGGAGAACGGCAGGAATCCCCTGATCTTCCCTGCGATGTCCCCCATGGTGGAGCCGAGGTCGCCGATCTTGCTCTTGATTCCGCTGATCAGGCCCGAGATCACGTTCCGGCCGGCGCCGCGCAGCAGCGAGCCGAGCGAGCCGAGCGCCGACTTGATCCGGCCCGGGAGGCCCTTCATCCAGGACGCCAGCGACTTCGCCTTGGAGACGGCGCCGTCCTTCAGCCGGCCGAACCACGCGGCGACCTGGCCCGGGAGGGACGCGAGGCCGTGTACGCCCGCCTTGACCTTGCCGACCGCCGACTTGATCAGCGACACGACCGCGTTCCAGATCGTGTGCACGTGCCCCTTGACGAGACTCCACACGAGCTTCCATTCAGCCCATATCAGGCTGAGGACGCCTTTCAGGATCGACCACACCGCATGAACCGCGCCCGAAAAGATCTGCTTAATGCCCTTCCATACTCGACCCCAATCGCCGGTAAAAATTCCGGCGAATACATTCCATACGCCTTGGATGATTTGAAAAAGGCCCGACCAGTAGCCGAGGAAAGTCGAGACGAAAATGCCGATCACATTGAGCAGGGTCGGACCGAAAATCTGACCCAACTTCGACGCGACATCGATCGCGGACGAGACGATATCGGCGACAGATCCGACGATTTTTCCGATCCTGTCGGACCACTCGTCGATCTTGCCCTTGTTGTCGTCGAGCCACTTCTTCACGCCAGCGACAGCGCGGCCGACCCCGTCGGACAGCTTCGACCAAACGCGCTTCACCTTTTCGACGGTGGCGCCATTGTCGCCGACCCACCGCTGGAACCACGCGTTTGCCTTGCTGCCGAACTTCGTCAGCCCGGGGAGAACCTGCCCGCCCATGAAGTCGGTGACCTTCGTCTTCATGGTGCGTTGGAAGCGCGTGAGGTTCTGCGACGCGGTCTGGTGAAGCGTCTTGCTCGCCTTGTCGGCGGCGCCGGACACCTTGCCGAGGGCCTGGGAAGCGGCCTTGCCGGCAGGGTCGAGCGCGAACAGCGCGGCGCCCATGACGGTGCCGGGGTCACCGAACAGGGCGGTAGCCGCGTTGAGCCTGACCTGCTCGTCCTTGGTGCCGCGCAGCGCGTTGAGGGTCTGCGCGAGAGCTTCCTTCGCCGAGCTGCCGCCCTTGCCGATCTTCTTCGCCATCACATCGGAGTTCAGACCGATGCTCTTGAACGCGGCATCGATCGACGACCCGCCCGTAAGCGCGAGCTCGCCGAACTGGCCGATAGCGTCGGCGACCTGGTCGCTGTCTCGCGCGCCCGCCTTGAGGCCCTGCGAGATGAGCGCCATCGCGGTCTTCCCGTCCAGGCCGAGGCGGCGGAACTGAGTCGAATACTCATTGAAGGTGTCCAACAGGTCTTCGGCTTTGTTGCCGCCCTGCTGAATGCCGACGGTGAGGATGTCGAACGCCTGCTTTGCGGACGACGCCATTCCCGTGCGGAGCATCTGCGATACCGACTGGATGACGTTGCCGACGTCCTCGCCCATGATGTTCGCGAGGTCCATCGCGGACGCTGAAACCGCCTGGATGTCCTGCTTGGACGCTGACCGCATTCCGCCGAGCTGCTGAATGACGGCCTGAATGGATTCGGTGACTTCGCCCATGGACTCGCCGTAGCCGTGCGAGTAGAGCGTGCCCGCGATCTTCCCCAAGCGGGAGGCGTCCGGCCCGAACGCGCCGACGGACGCCTTGAGTTTCGCCATCGCGTCCTGCTTTTCGAGGGCGCCTTCCAACCCCTTCATCAGCACGCCACCGACGACGGTGCCCGCAGCGAGCCACGGGCCGGCCTTGCCGACGAGCCCGGCGAGCTTGCCGCCCAGGCCGCCGAACCGGCGCTTGGACTCGCCCTCGGCGCCCTCGCCCAAGCCCTCGCCGGCGCCCTCGCCCGCGCTCTTGCCGGTCGTCCGCAGACGGCTACGGAGCCCGCCGAGCTTGCTCTCTGTGCCGTGGGCGAGCTTCTCGCCCGCCTGCTCGCCGGCTCGCTTGGCTTCCCGGGGGATCGCGTCGAGGCCCTGCTCAACGCCCTTGGCGGCGGCCTTCCCTGCGGCCCGGCCGCCCTCGGCGGTCACGGCTTCCATCCGGTTCATGGCCTGCCGAACCTGCCGGACGCTGCCGTCTCCGGCGCGCTGGTATTCCTGCTCGACCTCGTCGAGGCTGCGCTTGGTCGTGGATTCCAGCCGGTTGAGACCGCGCTCGGCCGTCGCCAGGGTGCCGGTGAATCCCTTGTCGTCCAGTGCGACGGTGGCGACGAGTTCGCCGAGGTCGAGAGCCATGGGGCGGTTCCTAGTCCTGCTTGCGTGCGGTGTGGTGGGCGGTGACGTGGTCGTCGACGGCGTCGAGCCATCGGCCGGCCTGTGGGTCGCCGGTGGCGGTGTCCCACTGGTCGCAGGCGTGCGCGGCGAGCGTCGCGAGCTGCCCGACAAGCCAGGCGTTCGCGGTCGCGTACTGGCCCGGGTGGGCGTCGAGCAGGTCGCGGGTGATGACGGTGATGTGCGTGCCGAGGTCGGCGGTCGAGAGGCCGTTCCGGACGGCGCGGATCAGCTCGACGGCGGCGGTGAGACCGTCCTCGGCGGGTGTCTGCGACGCCCTGGTCGCCGCTCTTGCCGCCTTCGCGGCCTCGTTGCGGGTCGCGGCCCGGTCGGCGCGGCGGGCGGCCTTACGTATCGAGTGAGCGGCGCGGCGGCGGGCTGCTCGGTCGCCGCTCACGCGATCGCCGTCGCGGTGCGGACGGCCGGGCGGCCGAGAGCGTGGTCGAGGCGGCCCGCCGCGTACGCCTCGGCGACCTCGTCCGGCCGCATCGTCGCGAGAGCGCCCGCCGGCACCTGACCGTCCGGCACCGTGTCGCCGGCGGCGTCCTCGTCGACGGGCGTACTGCGGGCGGCGAGCAGCTCGGCGAGCTCTCCGGAGGTGTACGCCGCGGTGATCTGGTCGGGGGTGGCGGCGACGAGCCATGCCTCGTCGCGCTGCACGGGTGCGGTCACTGGCCCCACGCCTCCCCCCGGGTGATCTCGGCGGTGATGCCGCGGGCCTCGTGCTCGGTCGGTTCGTGGTCGAGGACCAGGACGGCGCCGCCGGTGGTGCGGAAGAACCGCAGGTTCTCCGGCGGGTCCTGCACGGGCGCGTCGACCTCGGCGAGCTGGTCGTAGACGTCGGCGGCGGGACGGGGCGAGATGGACGCCCCCGGCTCGATCTTGTTGCCCGGCCGGAGCGTCAGCCCGCCGGGGCGGGCGTGGGCGTCGGCGACCCGGCCCAGCATCCGGCCGAGCCACGGGCCGGGGTCGACGGTGTCGAGGCGGCGTCGGCCGGCGATGACGCCGGAGCCGGGGAGCTGGCCGAGGTGGGCGTGTTCGGCGGGCGGGACGAGCGGGTTGCCGTGCGCGGGTACGCCCAGCTCGGCCATGCGCGCCCGCCACGTCCCGATCTGGGCGTTGCGGTCGGCGACGGCGGCCGTGAACGCGGCAACGGCGTCCTCGGCGGCCTGGAGCAGCTCGGCGTACCGGGCGCCGGTGCCGGTGGCGTACGCCTCGATCTCGGCGCGCAGCGTCTCGCAGTCGGTGAGGCGGGCGGCGCGGGCGGCGCGCTTGGCCTTGCGGGCGGTGGCCTGGGCGCGGAGCTCGGCGAAGCGGGACAGGTCCCGCTGTGCGCTGATCTGGTCGGCGGTCACCGACTCGTCGCCGTCGATCACGCGGCCTTCGAGGGCGTCGACGAGCGCGGCGGCGTCCGCGGCTTCCTGCTCGGCCTGGCGGACGTCGCCGGGGGTGACGTGCCCGGCGTCGGCGTCCGCGGCGAGCAGCTCGGCGACGCGCGGCGGCGGGGCGGTGGTCTTGGTCATGGCGTGGTGTCTCCCGTGAGGCTGTCGGGGTCGATCAGCCAGGTTCGGCCCATCCGGCGGGCGCGGACCCGGCCGGCCGCCGCCCAGTGCCGCAACGTCCGGGCGGGGTGCCCGGAGTAGGCGGCGAGCTGGGCGACGGTGGACCACCCGGTCCCCTCGATCGTTTCGGGTGCCTCGTCGGGGTTGCCGTGATCGGCAAGCGGGGGCGGTTCGGTGGCGTTGTGGAGGGTGCGCAGGAACGCGACGAGGTCGGGCGGGATGCGGGCGCCGGCGTCGCGTACGTCGCGGGTGAGGGCGCGCGTCAGGTAGGCCAGCAGCGGCCCGCACAGCGCAGCGGGCACCACGACCGGTCCGTCCGTCGTGGTGCCCGCCTCGTCCATCCTGTGGCGCCCGTTCAGTCGCCGGCCGCGGCGCGGACGCGCGCGGGGACGTCCCAGGCGTGGACGCGGTCCCCGGCGGGGGACCATGCCTCACCGGGCCGGATCGCCTGGTGCACGATGACGTCGACGAGCGTCGCGGCGTCGAGGGGCCGGAACTCGCGGCCGTCGACGACGACCGCGCCGTCCTGCCCGAACACCACCGGCGCCGGCGCCTCGACGTTGCGGGGCGCGGTGCGGTCGGGCACGCCCGCGTTACGGGCGGCGGTGTGCCAGCGCGAGACGCGGGCGTTGTGGTCGGCGACGCCCTCGACGAGCGCCGCGACCGCGGCCCGGACGGTGTCGACCGCGGCGACGAGCGGCCCGGACCGGTTCGTCTCGTCCGCGGCCTCGCCGCGGAGCTGCTCGAGGGCGGCGGCGCGGAGATCGGCCTCGGCCTCGTGCGGGGCGGGCTTGGTGGTGGCCATGGGGGCGTGGTTCCTTCCGTCAGCGGTAGGTGCGGGCGGCGTTGATGCCGCCGCCGGTGGGTCGGTTGCGGGCGGCGGCCTGCTGGGCGCGCATCCGCAGCGTCGGCAGGTCCATCACCTCGGCCGGGCGCTGCGGCGCCCAGAACGCCCGCCGCTCCCAACCCGCGGTCCCGGTGTCCTGTCCGGCGAGCTGGGCGCGCAGCGCGCGGATCTCGGCCACGTGGACGGTGTTGCCGGTCGCGGCGGCCCACCGGTCGACGAGCTTGGTGTCGCTGTCGTCCTGCGCGGCCGTGAGCAGGGCGCGGACTTGGACGTCGTCACCGAACCGGATCGCGTCGTCCAGGGCGCCGACCCGGTCCTTCGGCAGCGTCGTCCGTGCCTGGTCGAGCGCGGAGCGGAACGCGGTCGCCAGGACGGCGCGGTCCGCGGCGGACGCGTCCGGGGGGAAGCCGGGGCCGGTCGGGATGCGGGCCTGGAGATGCTCCAGCCGCGCCGTCCGCCGCGCCGTCAGGTCGGCGTGGTGCTGGCCGAGCGCGGCGAGGTGGTTCTCGTAGGCGGCGGTGACCTGCTCGGCCTTGGCCAGCTCGGACAGGTCGGCGTTCTGCCGGATCGCCTCGAGCTGCTGGGGGAGCGCATCGCCGGCGGCGGTCGCGGCGGCGATGGCCGGGTCCTGCTGCGCGGGCGGCATCGCCGCGGGTTCGGAGGTGCCGAGGTTCCAGAACGGTGCGGCCGGTGCAGCGGCGGCGGGGGGTGTGGGTTGGGTCATCGGCGGGGCCTTCCTCGTCGGGCCGCGACGAGCGCGGCGGCGTCCTGCGCGGCCCACAGGCCGCGCGATACCGGGGTGACCCCGGCCCGGCGGGCGAGGCGCCGCGCGTGCTGCTCGGTGACGCCCAGGCGCGCGGCGAGGTCGCCCGTCCGGACCGGTCCGGAATCCGTTGCCGAGGATGCGCCGATGTTCGGACCGTCCGCGCGGACAGGTTCGTTCGCGGTCGTCTCGACGAGGTGGGCGAGGTGCGCGGCGCGGAGTACGTCGAGGGCGGCGGCGACGTCGGGCGCTACCTGTCCGCCGTCGGCGCGGTGCCGGGCGAGGTAGGCGCGCAGCACGCGCCAGAACGGCCCGCACACCGCGGCGGGCAGGTACGCGCCCCCGCACACCGCGGCGGGCAGGTACGCGCCCCCACACACCGCGGCGGGCAGGTACGCGCCCCCGCCCGCCGCCATGGCGGGACGCGCGTCCTGGGCGCCGCCCGCCGGGATCACGGGCGGCGGGCTTCCTGCGCGGCCCGCAACTCGTCGAGCTTGGGGCCGAGGTGGGCGAGCATCCTCGCCGCGGTTGCGCCCGCGCGCTTCGACGAGGCCGTCTGTCCGTCCGCGCGGGCGGCCAGCTCCCACATGAACTCCGCGGCCTCGTCGGAGAACCGGGCGCCGGCGGCGCGGGCGGCCGGGTCAGGATCGCGGGCCAGCTTGGTCAACGCGGCACGGAGCTTCAGGGAGCCGTGGTCGTACCGTTCCTTGCCGGTCCAACCGCAGTACCGGCCTTTCCGCTGTTCCGGCGCCTCGGCGTCCTGGCCGTCCGGCGTGGGCGGGGTCGTGGTCATGATCCCGTGTCCTCTCTCGTAGGTATGGGCACGCGCACGCGTGACGCGAAGCGAACGTTCGCGGCGGTGGCGTCGCGGCCTCGCGCACCCAGGCACATGTGCGCGAGGCCGCGACCAAGCGTGGCGAGGGGCATTCACGGTCTGGGCTCTCTAAGCCGAGGGCGACGCCGCGCGCGGTGATGGCGTCAGCGGCCATGGGCGCGGCTTTCGCAGTCGGCGTTTGGGTGGCAGACCTGGCCGGGCGTGATGAGGGTCATCGGTTCACCGCAGCCTGTGCACCGTCCGACCGTCCGAGATCGTCCGGGCAATCGTCCGGGGTCTTCGCGCTGGTCAGAGAGCCCGGCGGACGGTTCGGACGGTTCGGACGGTTGCGTCCCTACCCCTTTGCTTCCAGGGCCGCGTGCCTGCTCTCCCCTTCTTTTTGAGTTCAACAAAGGGGGAGAACCGTCCGAACCGTCCGAACCGTCCGAGGTGGCGCGTTTCCCCTGGTCAGAATGGGGGTGCGGTTCGGACGGTTGGAAATCGGTACCGTCCGAACCGTCCGGGGTGACCGTCCGACCGTCCGAGGAAGGGGGCATGTGGGCGCGTCGGATGCTGATGCGGCGTTCGCGTTTGGCGTCGCTGGTCTTGTAGCGGTCGACGGTGATCCCGGCCGCGATGAGTGCGGGCGTGACGCGGGCGAGGGCGCCGGCGGCGCCGCGAGGCGTCCTCGGCCAGCCCTTCGGGGCGCGGGTGTCGACGGCCTGCCAGACGTCGAGGGGCTTCTCTGCCCAGGCCAGCAGGTCCTTCGCTGTGCCGTCGGATGCGCCCCATTTGTGGACGCGGTCGCGGATCGCGGTCGCGAACGGGTCGCCGTCGATGACGTTGTCGGCGAGGTCGGTGAAGGTGTCTTCGTAGTCCTCGCGGGTCGTCCAGCCGGTGACCTTGTCGAGGGCGATGAGGAACCGGGTGAAGTCGGCCATGCGCGGCAGGTTGGTGGCTTGCACGTCCGGGAGGGCGGCGAGGACGTTGCACAGCAGGTTGAGTAGGGCGCCGAGGGTGCCGGGTAGGGCGGCCTCGTATGCGGCCCGGACGTCGCTTTCGGGGCGCCGCTGGGCGGGGTTGATGCGCTGCAGCTCGATCGGGAGCATCCGCTCGGCGAGGTCGCCGCGGAGCGCGCCGGCCTCGATCGAGGTCATCAGGACGGGCCGGAGGAACGCCAGAACGGCAAGGTCGCTGTTGGTGTAAAGCGCGCGGCGGGTCATGGCGTCGCCGGTGACGGCCTTGCAGAGCGCGTCGGAGAACCACGGCGGGATGGACGAGATGTTGTCGAGCGGCACGACCCATGACCCGGACGCGGTCACGGCCCAGTCCTCGGCGTCTTTGGGTGCGGACCTGGTCGGCGCCGGTGAGGGGTCGATGATGCCGACGATGTGTTTCGCGCCGGTGGTCTTCGCGGTGCCCTGTTCGCCGACCAGGCCGAGGACGGGGTGCGGCTCGTCCGGGATGAGGGTGTGGAGCATCCATCCGACGATGAGCCGGAAGTTCTCCTCGTCGGCGTTGAGGCCGCTGCGGAAGGCGTCGAGGGTCCCGTTCGGGAGCGGTTCGGGCATGGCGCCGGTGAGCGCGGTACGCCGGAACAGCACGGGCGCGCTGGTGGTGATCTTCCAGCCGTCCGGGCCGCATTCGATGAGGCGGCCGTCCTGGGTGCCCATGTCGATCACGAGGCGGTTCCCTGCTCGTGCGACGCGCAGGTGGACAACCTCGGGAGGTGCGACGGTGGCTTTCGCTTCGAGGACGTTCAGGGCGTCGCTGAGCGCACTCGTCGAGGGCGGCTTTCCGGTCTGGGTGAAGGCGTCGAGGCTCAATTGCTGGCGGAGCCCTGCGCGGCCACGCAGAGGACGGACGATCGAGGAACCGTCGAGCTCGGCGGCGTACGGTTCGCCGTCCTGCCCGAGGAACACTCGGTAGTTCGCTTCGGCCAGATCGACGAGGCGGGCCGCCGCCGTCTTCGCGGGACCGGCCTGCTCGTCTTCGTCGTCTCCGCCGGGCGCCGGGGCGGCCGCGCGGGGCGGCGTCCAAGGGGTGAGGCGGCAGCGTTGAGCGATGGCGGCCAGGACGTGCCCGGGGAGCGCGCGGGCGGGCCCGGCGGCGGGGTCTCCGGATGCGGCGGCGCGGAGATCGGACGCGGCGGCGGATTCGTTGCCGCGGTGGTTCAGGTGCGCGAACACACGGCCTTTGGTCAGGTGGTTGCCGGGCCCGGCGGGGAGACCGGCGTCGGTGGAGTGGACGACCATGACGGGCACGCCGTTGTGCCCGCAGCGCGCCGAGTATTCGGAGGTGCCGCCGGGCCGCTTCCACAGCTCGGCGCCGTCGCGTTCGGTGCCGACGAGGGTCCAGCCGTGCGGGATGAGCAGGTCGGACCACGTCGCGGTGTCGGCGAGGGCGTCGAAGGGGCTTCCGCTGTCCATGCCGGGTTGCGACCAGACCGAACCCGGTTGCACGAACGCGTGCATGGAGCGGACCGGCTCGGCGGGCGCGCGGTCGGGGGCGGCCTGCTGCAGCTCGGCGAGACTGTAGGAGGGGCCGGTGTGCGGCAGCATCCGGCACGGGCGGGCGAGCCCTTCCTTCCGGTTGACGGTGCCGGCGATGCGGAGGACGCGGGCGAGGTCGCCGACGCCGGTCCCGTAGTGGTAGCCGAGTGCGGCGGCGCCGCGGGCGATGGCCTCTTGCCATCGGGCGGACAGTGCTTCGACGGCGGCTCGGTCGTCACCGAGGATGTGGGGGGCGGTCAGCAGCCACCACGGGTAGAGGCCGCCGCCGGAGTGGATGAGGCGGCTCGGCTCGGGAAGGCCCGCGGCGGCGAGTACGTGGCGCGCCTCGTCCTCGTCGGGAGGTAGAGGCGCGGGGGTGGCCTTGTGGCCGGGGCCGGCGATGTCGAGGTCTGCCCAGAGGCCGAAGAACGCGTGTGAGAGTTCGGCGCCGCCGCGGCGCGTCGGACGCTCGCGCAGGGTGGTGACGCGGGCGTAGATCCCTTCGGCGCCCTGGGCGTCGAGGTGGCGGACGTACTCGGTGGCGGGCTCGACGTCCTCGAAGGCGCGGCCTGCCCAGTTGCCCGTCGAGCAGATGGACAGCAGGCCCGGGGCCTGGCCGAGGTAGCTCAGCCAGGCCCGGACGGCGTCCACGTCGAGGGCGGGCGCGGTTGCGGTGGTCACGCACCACCCCGCGGCGGGAGGTACTGACGGGACCGGATACCCGGTCCGATGGGCCGGATGCGCACACGCCAGCCGGTGAGGTCGACGTCGGCGGGGACGGCGCCGGATCGCTTGAGGTGCTGCGCCTCAGCCCAGCAGACGGGCCGGACGCGGTGCGGGGCGTTCGGCCGGGTCTCGAAGAACGCGCGGTCGTTGGCGGACATCTCGTCGAGCCCCCGTCCGACGGGGCACCCGTCGTCGTGGCTCAGGGTGAGGGTGTCCGGGTTGCCGACTGCCGTGCAGTCATCGCAGGCGATGGCCGGATGTGAGTGGTCGCGGCCGATCTGGGATGGCATCATCGGGGGATCCGTCTTCATCGTGGCGTTGGAGCGGAGTCGAGGGCGGCGGCCGGGTCCGTGGTGGGGCCCGGCCTCGCGCGTCTGGGGCGCGGTCACGACGCCGCGGCGCGGTTGCTGCGGGCCCGTGCGGATGCCAGCGCGAGGCGCTTGAAGTGCGCCTTGCGGGCGTTCTCGGCGCGGCGGGCGCGCTCCTCGGGGGTGAGGGTGCCGTCCGGGTCGACCTCGCGCTCGAAGCGGTCGAGGAAGGCGCGGCGGGCGGTCGCGGTCCGTGCGGTGCGGTCCGGTTCTCTCGACCATTGGACATGCGCGGCGATTGAGGCGCGCAGCGACCGTTGTTCAGGAGTGAGGGACACGGCGTGTTTCTCCCGTGAAAAGCACGAACGCCGAGCGCACATGAATTTCCTTCAATTCATGTGCTGCTCGGCGCTGCCTCCCTCAAGGCGGAGGGCGAGACCAGCTCAAGCCCTCGTGTCACCGTTCACCAGGTCAGGCGGAAGCACAGGTTGGGTCGAGGCATTTTGTGTCAGGTTTTTGTGGGCCTCAGCCTGTCCGGGTTAGCGAACTCGGTGTTCTGTTGTTGCCGACGATCATAGCGCAGCGTTTAAGCGCTCCGCGAGAGACCGCGGCCTGAAGACCCACCCCGCAGGGTGTTCGCGCGATCCCCAGGCCGCGGCGTCCAGACGGGCGGGAGTGCCGCCCAGGGCGCGCCGGCCGCGGGCCGCGGTTGCTGTTGGGGACAGCGCGACCGCGACCGGCACGCGTTCAGGGGCGCCGCTGGGCGCTCGGCATCACGACCTGCCGGGCGACGTACTCCGGCCGGTCGTCCTCGGCGACGTCGCCCGGGACGGTCACGGTCGTCACGCCGCCGTCCGGGACACGGCACCGCCACGTGCCGTCAGGCTGCGGGACGAGCGTCCCGACGATCTGCTTGTCCCAGTTCAGCAGGAACCACAGGCCGCCGTCCTTGGCGAGCGTGAACCGCCCCACCCTGGTCATCAGCGTTTCGCCTCGAGCTGGAGGTACAGCGCGGCCGGGGAGTCGGCCTCGAGCGCGTCGGCGGGGAGCTGGAGGCCGTTGAGCGGGCCGCGCGCGGCGTACCACCGGCCGCCGACCTCGACGACCGTCCAGCCGGGGAACGCCTGGCGCATCTCGTCGACCAGGTCGCGGACGTCCTCGGCCGTCATGCCGCCCTCCTGCGCGCCGCCATGATGGCTTCGCCGAGCCGCTCCGGCGTGGTCCCCTCGACCAGGTCCCGCTGGTCGACCAGCGCCCACCACTTCCGGGTGTGGTGCCCGAACCATGCGGTGACGCCGTACAGCTCGCGGAACCGGTCGGCCTCGGCTCGGTGGATCGGTTCGGCGCTGAACGTCGCGGTGTCCTCGAACGCGCCGAGCGTCACGGCTGCACTCCGGAGATCTTCGCCGCGGCGCTGACGGCGGCTGTGACCAGCTCGCGGAGGATCTCGGCGTCCTTGGCCTTGATCGCCCACGCCCCGCCGAGCGAGTGAAAACCGATCTGCTGGCGCGCCTCCCACGGGTGCGCCTTGCGCGGTCCCCAGGTGAACGCCCAGCCGGGAAAGTCCTCGTGCAGCGCGACGAGCAGAGCGTGCTGCAACTCCTCCGCGCTCGACGATGGATCCGCTACCGTTGCCATAGCCAGGACTACCTTCCTGGTCAGGCCCCGGACTCCCTGACGTTCACGCGTCGGGCCGGGGCCGATTGGTGAGGCCGTCTCCACAGTGGCTAGCAGCCCGCCCAGATGGCCAGGGACTTGCTTCAGCTTGCTCGCAGCGCCCGGATTGCCCCCGCGATGAGGTCACGCGCGTCCGAGCCATAGACGGCCGACGAGGCGAGCCAATCGAACTCCTGGACGTACACCGCGATCTCCCGCGGTTGCGTGATCGCCAGCTCGGCCGCTGCGGTGTCGACGAGGACTAGGCGCTCGTCGAATACCCAGAACCCATGCATCGGAGCGCGCCGATGCCGGGCCCGCGTGGGGATGATGCCGAGGCTGAGACGCGGCAGGATCGACAACGTCAGCAGCCGGTCCAACTGCGCGGCCATCACCTCATCGTCGGCGAGGCCGATCGTCAGCGCGACCTCGCATATGACCATGTGGAACCGGCGGTCAAGGTCGCCGCGGCGGAGGATGTCCTGCCGGTCCATGCGGGCCTGAACGGCCGTGTCGACGTCGCCGCCGGTCCCGTGAAATGCGATGTTGTCCCGGAACCGCTGCGCGGCGTACTCGCGGGTCTGGAGCAGGCCCGGAATCACGACCGGCTCGAAGACCCGGAACAGCCTCGTCTCGGCCTCCTGCGCGGCGAAGGTCTGCTGCCGCCGGTGCGCGCCGGCGCGCCACTCGCGGCGCCACTCCCGATAGGCCGAGGAGATGTTCCGGACGGTCGCGATCAGGTCCGGGACGTGGTCGTCGGCGCCGACCAGGCGGCACCACGTCCGAATGTCGTCCTCGCTGGGCGTCTGCTTGCCGTGCTCGATCTTCGAGACCTTCGCCTCGTGCCAGCTGGCCAGCTCGGCGAGGCGGCGCTGGGCGAGCCGCGCGTCTTGGCGCAGCTCGCGCAGCCGCACGCCGAGCGCCTCGCGGGCCTGCTGGTGAGACAAGGACATGAGCGGCGGTCACAGGCTCCGCAGGAACTCGTCCCGGGACACCGACGTCTTCCAGGCGATGTCTCGCCATGCCTGGTGCTGCTCGATGGTGGTCGGGTCGTCGAGCAGCTCGGCGCCGAGCAACTGGTCCTCGTCATCGAAGTGCAGGACGGCGATCCGCTCGTCGTCGAGCAGCCATGCGTCATGCGGCGGCCGGACGGGCAAGCCGAGCGCCTCGGCCCGGTCCCGATCGAGATAGCGGATCTCCTCGCCCGCGGCGAGGTTGCCTTGCGCAGCCCACAGGGCGTACCGGGAGTAGTCGTTGAGGGGAGTCGAGACGATCCGCACGCGCGCGAACGGGCGGCCTTCCCGGGCGGCCTGGCGAGTCATGTCGTACCACGGGCCGGAGCGAACAGATTCGTCGAGCTCCCGGCGGCCGGCCATGAATGCCTCGAAGGACGGCCGCTCGTCGGGCACGTTGTACCGGTTGCGCGTTTCGAGCCGGAACGCGTAGCGCCGCACGTCCTGGAACATCGCGCCGAAGTCATCGCCGGTCAGCAGGTCGGCCACGGTCACCCCTTCGCGTGGTGGTCGTTGTAGTGCTCGATCAGGTACCGGACGAGCGCGGGCTCGATCTCCACGACCGTCTCGTCGTCGGCGAGGTCGCGAACGTCGCCGATCGCCGCTGCGTCCGTGACGACCTTCCCCTGCACCACGTAGGTGCCGCGGTCGGTCGCGTACATCGCCGGGCACCCGCCTTGGTTGGAGTCCGTCCCGAGGAACCGTAGCCGCATGGTCGTGGCCTCCCTAAGCAGTTTGCGTGGACTTGCTCACCCGAGGCAGCGTGAGCGCCTCCTCGGTACCGCGTCAATGGCCGCGAGGCCACATGATCCGCACCGCAGCAACCGAGGCGCCCCGCAACGTGCAAGCGCCCCGCTGGCCGGATGGCCGTACGGGGCGCTGACGGGCGGAACGGGCTACGCGGCACCGCCGGGGATGACGCGGAACGCGGCACGCCGATCGGCGACCTCGGCCGCCTGCTGCTGCTGCTCGGCCTCCTGCGCCTTCAGCGTCTCGCCGCCGTCCTCGTACAGGGCGTTGACGAGCTTCTGCAGCATGCCGAGAGCCGTCCGCAACGTCTCCACCTCGGCCTCGAGTTGCGCGACGCGCAGGGCGTCCGGGCGGGCGCTCATGACCGGCCGCCCGCGCGCAGGACCAGGCCGACGACGACCGCCACCGTCTCCGGCTCCCATCCCGCCAGCCACTCGACGACCCGCCGGTCGTACGCGCCCAGCTCGACGCCTGCGGCCTCGCACGCCGCGGTGAGACGGTCGCGGTTGAACCGGGCCAGGGTGCCGTGCGGAGCGAGCGGCCCGGCCGCGTACGCCTCACGGACGGTCGCGGCGGCCTGCTGGTCGGACTCGTAGGGCCCGACGCTGCCGGGGAGGTTCGTCATCGTCCCGCCCCCTGCGCGACGCGCAGAGCCACGTTCAGCCGCTTCACGGCCGTGCAGGCCGCCCGGCTCGCCTGGTCCTCGTGTCCCATGTCGGCGACCTCGGCGGCCTCGTCCAGCGAGACGCGCGACGCCCGTGCGATCTCGGCGACGCCGTCGAGGCCGACGCCGCGCATCTGGTTCTCAATCGCGCCGGTGCGGACGGCGAGCGCACGGACCCGGTCGGCGGTGGTGGAGCGCTCGGTAGGCTCGTGAGCCATGGGGTTGGCCTCCTGCAAGGTTGATCCCTAGGCCCCGGCCGGTGCTGGAACACCGGTTCGGGGCCGCTTGTATGTGGCGTCGGGGTTACATCTCAGTGAGAGATATTTCGCCCGTAGCGTTGATCGGCCACCTGCAAATCCGTAGGTCAAGCGCAGCGTTGGGTCTCGAATAGTGGTCGGATAGTCTCACCAGGGTGACTCCGGCCGAGGTGAGCGACGCCCTTGTGGCGGCGGTGGGCGCCGCCGTCGCGGACGGTGAGCTGGACGTCGCCGTGCCCGGCGAGGCGCTGGTGTTCGCGCGCGAGGCGGGGGTCTTCGAGAGCCCGGTGGCGCTGGTGCTGGGCGTCGAGCCCGCGGTGATCGCGAAGCGGGTCGGGGGGACGGTCACCGGACGCGGGTTCGTGCGGGTGGAGATGCCGGCGGCGGACGTGGTGGGCGCGATCCTGCGGGACCCCGGATACGGGACGGCGCGGGTTCCGGCGCACGTGTGGGACGACCGGCCGAGGACGTTCGCCAACCCCGGGTTCGCGGTGCGGTACGCGTACGCGCGGGCGTGCTGGACGGGGCGGTGGGCCCGGGAACTCGGGATCGGAGAGGGCCTGCCCGAAAGCCTGGCGGACGTGGAGAAGCGGCTGGTGGGGGTGCTCGCGGACGTGCCGGGGCGGGCGGCTCAGGCCGAGCGGGAAGGCGACGCCGGGCCGCTGGCGTTCTGTCTGGAGAGGGTCGCCGGGGCGTACCACGACGTCCATGAGCGGTGCCCGGCCGTGCCCCTGGGGGACGAGAAACCCGGGGCGGTGCACGCGGGACGCGCCGGGCTGGCGCGGGCCGTGCGCATCGCCCTCGGCAACGGCCTGAAGATGTTCGGTGAGACCCCTAGAGAGCGGATATGAGTCGAGTTCACCCTGCCGGGCCCCGGCACGCTGACGTCCTGCCCGAAGACCACCCGGCGGGGCCGGCGGACGATCTGAACGCGCTGGCCGCGCACGTGTGGCCGCGCGGCGCGGCCCGTGCGGACGGCGTGCTGACGATCGGCGGCGTCGACGTGCGGGACCTGGCGCGCGAGTACGGGACGCCCCTGTACGTCTACGACGAGGAGGACGTGCGGTCCCGGGCGCGCGAGTACGCGGCGGCGTTCCACGACGGTGACGTGCATTACGCGGGCAAGGCGTTCCTGTGCACGGCGGTGGCGCGGTGGCTGCACGAGGAGGGCCTGGGCCTGGACGTGTGCAGCGGCGGGGAGCTGGCGGTCGCGCTGGCGGCGGGCTTCCCGACGGAGCGGATCACGCTGCACGGCAGCAACAAGGCGTCCTGGGAGCTGGAGAAGGCCCTGGAGGCCGGGGTCGGCCGGATCGTGGTCGACTCGTTCGAGGAGATCGCGCGGCTGGGGTACCTGGCGCAGGACCGGGGCGTCCGGCCGAAGGTGATGGTGCGGGTCACGACGGGCGTCGAGGCGCACACGCACGAGTTCATCGCGACCGCGCACGACGACCAGAAGTTCGGGTTCTCCCGCAGCTCCGGGGCGGCGCTGGAGGCGGTCCGGCGGGTGCTGGCGCTGAAGCAGCTGGAGCTGGTGGGGCTGCACAGCCACATCGGGTCGCAGATCTTCGACGTGGACGGGTTCGAGGTCGCGGCGCACCGGCTGGCGGAGCTGCTGGTGGCGATCCGCGACGAGCACGGCGTCGAGCTGCCGGAGCTGGACCTCGGCGGCGGGTACGGGATCGCGTACCTGCCGGGGGAGGAGCCGCACGACCCGAAGTCGATGGCGGACGGCCTGCGGGAGATCGTGGCGCACGAGTGCCGGGCGTACGGGCTGGCGATGCCGCGGCTGACGGTGGAGCCGGGACGGGCGATCATCGGCCCGGGCGGGGTGACGCTGTACGAGGTCGGCACGGTGAAGGACGTCGAGGGCCTGCGGACGTATGTGTCGGTGGACGGCGGGATGAGCGACAACCTGCGGACCGCGCTGTACGGCGCGGAGTACACCGGCGCGCTCGCGAGCCGGTCGTCCGACGCATCACCCATGCTCAGTAGGCTTGTCGGCAAGCACTGCGAAAGCGGGGACATCGTCGTGCGGGACCTGTGGTTCCCCGAAGATATTGCGGCGGGGGACCTGGTGGCGGTCGCCGCGACCGGTGCGTACTGTCGATCGATGGCCAGTAACTACAACCACGTCCCGAAGCCCGCCGTGGTGGCGGTGAAGGACGGCAGGTCGCGCGTGATCGTCCGCCGGGAGACCGCCGAGGACCTGCTGCGGCTGGATGCGGATGCGGAGGTCCGAGCGTGAAACCCGAACGTGGCCCGCTGCGGGTCGCGCTGCTGGGATGCGGCGTCGTCGGCAGCGAGGTCGTCCGGCTGCTGCGCGAGCAGGCCGACGACCTCGCGGCGCGGGTGGGGACGCCGCTGGAGCTGGCCGGGATCGCGGTGCGGCGGCCCGAGCGGGTCCGCGCGGGCGTCGACCCGGCGCTGGTGACGACGGACGCGCAGGGCCTGGTCACGCGGGACGACGTGGACATCGTCATCGAGGTGATCGGCGGGATCGAGCCGGCCCGGACGCTGATGCTGGAGGCGATGAAGTCCGGCAAGTCGGTCGTCACCGCGAACAAGGCGCTGCTGGCCGAGGACGGGGCGACGCTGTTCGCGGCGGCCCGCGAGTACGGCGCGGACCTGTACTACGAGGCGTCGGTGGCGGGCGCGATCCCGCTGCTGCGGCCGCTGCGGGAGTCGCTGGTCGGCGACCACGTGCACCGGGTGCTCGGCATCGTCAACGGCACGACGAACTACATCCTCGACCAGATGGACTCGGCGGGCGCGGGGTTCAACGAGGCGCTGGAGGAGGCGCAGTCGCTCGGGTACGCGGAGGCGGACCCGACGGCGGACGTCGAGGGGTTCGACGCGGCGGCGAAGGCGGCGATCCTGGCGCAGTTGGCGTTCCACACCCCGGTGACGGCGGCGGACGTGCACCGGGAGGGCATCACCGAGGTGTCCGCGGCGGACGTCGCGGGCGCCACGGGCATGGACTGCGTGGTGAAGCTGCTGGCGATCTGCGAGCGGGTGCCGTCCGAGGACGGCCGCAACGGGCGCGGGGTGTCGGTGCGGGTGTACCCGGCGATGATCCCGCGGACGCATCCGCTGGCGAGCGTCCGCGAGGCCTACAACGCGGTGTTCGTGGAGGCGGAGTCGGCGGGGTCGCTGATGTTCTACGGCGCGGGCGCGGGCGGCGCCCCGACGGCGTCGGCGGTGCTCGGCGACCTGGTCGCGGTGGCGCGCAACGTGGTCGGCGGGACGCCCGGCCCGGTCGAGGTGACGTACGCGAAGCTGCCGGTCCTGCCGATGGGCGAGACCGTGACGCGCTACTACATCCACCTGGACGTGACGGACGAGGCCGGCGTGCTCGCCGCCGTCGCCGCGGAGTTCGCGCGGCACGAGGTGTCGATCCAGGCCGTCCGGCAGGTGGGGCTGGGCGAGGAGGCGCAGCTCGTGGTGGTGACGCACCGGGCCCCGGACGCGGCGCTGTCGGCGGTCGTGGAGGGCCTGCGGGGGCTGGACAGCGTCCGCGAGGTCGCGAGCGTCATGCGCGTCGAGGGCGAAGAGACACCCCGGTAGAATCCGGGTCCACATTCGCAGGTCAGCCAAGGAGACACTGACGTGAACGGGAACGCCCGCGTGTGGCGTGGCCTCATCGAGGAATACCGCGACCGGCTTCCGGTGACGGACGCGACGCCCGTGGTGACGCTGCTGGAGGGCGGCACGCCGCTGGTGCCGGCCGTCCGGCTCTCCCAGCTGACCGGGTGCGAGGTGCACCTGAAGGTCGAGGGCCTCAACCCGACCGGTTCGTTCAAGGACCGCGGGATGACGATGGCGATCAGCAAGGCCGCCGAGGAGGGCGCCAAGGCGGTCATCTGCGCCTCCACCGGCAACACCTCGGCGTCCGCGGCGGCGTACGCGGTGCGGGCCGGGATGACGTGCGCGGTGCTCGTCCCCAACGGCAAGATCGCGATGGGGAAGCTGGCGCAGGCGCTGGTGCACGGCGCGCGGCTGCTGCAGGTGGACGGCAACTTCGACGACTGCCTTGAGCTGGCCCGCAAGCTGTCGGTCGACTATCCGGTGGCGCTGGTCAACTCCGTCAACAAGTACCGGCTGCAGGGGCAGAAGACCGCGGCGTTCGAGATCGTGGACGCGCTCGGCGACGCCCCGGACGTGCACTGCCTGCCCGTCGGCAACGCCGGCAACATCTCGGCGTACTGGATGGGCTACAAGGAGTACGCCGCCGACAAGGTCGCCGCTCGGACGCCCCGCATGCTGGGCTTCCAGGCCAGCGGCGCGGCGCCGTTCGTCAAGGGCGAGCCGGTGCTGAAGCCGCAGACGATCGCGACCGCGATCCGGATCGGCAACCCCGCGTCGTGGGACCTGGCGATCGCCGCACGCGACGAGTCGGGCGGTGCGATCGACTCGGTCACCGACCGGCAGATCCTCGCCGCTTACCGGCTGCTGGCGCGCGAGGAGGGCGTGTTCGTGGAGCCGGCGTCCGCGGCGAGCGTCGCGGGCCTGCTGCAGGCCACCGAGCAGGGCGTGGTGAAGGCCGGCTCCAAGGTCGTCTGCACGGTGACGGGCAACGGCCTCAAGGACCCCGACTGGGCGATCTCCGGCGCGCCCGCGCCGACCGTCGTCCGCGTCGACGCCCACGAGGCGGCCTCCGCGCTCGGCCTCACCTGATGGGGGCGCCGGAGCGGTCCGTGCTGGTGCGGACGCCGGCGACGAGCGCCAACCTGGGGCCGGGCTTCGACTCGCTCGGCCTCGCGCTGTCGCTGCACGACGACGTCGAGGTGACGCTGGCCGGCGACGGGGTGTCCATCGAGGTGGACGGCGAGGGCGCCGAGGTCGCCGACCGCGGCGAACGGCACCTCATCGTGAAGGTGCTGCGCCGGACGTTCGACGTGCTGGACGAGCTCGCCGCGGCCGGACCCGGCCAGCCGGCCGGGCAGCCGAAGGGCATCCGGCTGCGCTGCCGCAACCGGATCCCGCACAGCCGCGGGCTCGGCTCGTCGTCCGCGGCGATCGTCGCGGCGATCGTCGCGGCGCGCGCGCTGCACCCGCACGGCGACCTGATGGACGACGACGCCGCGCTGCGCCTCGCGACCGACGTCGAGGGGCATCCCGACAACGTCGCGCCGTGCCTGGCGGGCGGCCTGACCATCGCCTGGACGGCCCCGGACGGGGCGCGCCTCGTCCGGCTGGAACCGCAGGTCACGCAGGTGGTGGCGTTCGTGCCCGAGCAGCGGCTGGCGACCGAGCGGGCGCGCGGGCTGCTGCCCGCGACCGTCCCGCACGCCGACGCCGCGGCCAACGCGGGGCGCGCCGCGCTGCTCGTCGCCGCGCTTTCCGGCGGGCTCGGCGACGCGGTGCTGCTGGACGCGACGGAAGACCGGCTGCACCAGAATTACCGCGCCCCCGCGATGCCGGAGTCGGTGCGACTCGTCGAACGGCTGCGTTCCGCCGGAGTGCCCGCGGTGATTTCCGGGGCGGGGCCCACTGTCCTGGCCTTCACAAACGCATCACGAGTTGATTCGATGGCGCCGCGAGTGGGTAATGGGTGGCACGAACACCCGTTGGACGTCGCGACCCGCGGTGCCCGCGTCGTGCCCGGTGAACCCGACCGCCGGACGTGACGGGGCGGCGGGCCGGGCCGACGGCGGCCCGGGCCGCCGCGACGCTCCGGACGGTGTGGGTCCCCGCAAGATCCACCTAGGTAAAATGCGAAGACATCGACCTCTGGGGAATAGCAGTGCGCCCTGGTGATGTTAGGCTGATTGCCGCACCAGATGCCCCGTTCGGGGCCGCGTGCTCGTCAGCCGCGCGTCACCTGACCGGCCCTCCGGCCGTGTCGGTCCCGCGTACCAGGCTCCCCGACACCGTGACATTCCGTTGTCAGGCATTCCAGCGAAACTTCGGACGTGGCGGTAGCGGGGACAGCGTGCGAGCGAACCGTCCCGTCCACCATCTGGCTGTGCCCAGAAAATCGCCGATCCCGGCCCCATCGTGATCAGCGGAGCCCGACTCGGCGCCCCCGCCGGGCCGTATTACCGGGTTGACTGGCCGAACGCCGGCCGACGCCCGCTCCCTGGGAAGGACCCTTAGTGAGCGAATCCAGCGAACTCCTTACGGACGCATCGAGCACGGCACCCGCGGCCGGCGCCGCGCAGAACGGCGCCGAGCCCGCCGCCCCCCGGCGCCGCCGGAGCGGCACCGGCCTTTCGGCCATGGTGCTGCCCGAGCTCAAGGCGCTCGCGTCCAGCCTCGGCATCACCGGTGTGACCGGGATGCGCAAGAGCCAGCTCATCGCGGCCATCCAGGAGAAGCAGGGCGGCCAGGGGCAGGGCTCGGCGGGCGAGCAGGGAGGCGCTGCCAAGGCCGCCGCCGTGGCGGGCGAGGCCGATGCGGGCAAGCCCGCGCAGGACTCCAAGGCCGCGCAGGACTCCAAGGCCGAGGCGCCGGCGAAGGCCGAGCGGCCGCGCCGCACCCGTGCCGCCGCCAAGCGCGAGACGGCCGAGCAGACGGCGCTGCCCGAGGGCGCGCCGGAGCAGCCGGCCGCCGACAAGCAGGACGGCCGGCCCGAGAAGGCCGAGCGGCAGGGGCGGCAGGGCGCGCGCGCGGGCGACAAGCAGGACCGGGGGGCGTCCGAGGGCCGGGAGCGCGGCGAGCGGCAGCACCGGGAGCCGGCCGCGGCCCAGAGCGGCGGCTCCGAGGACGGCGAGGCCCAGGGCGGCCGCGAGCGGGACGGCGGCCGCGACGGCCGGGACGGCCGCGAGGGGCGCGAGGGCGGGCGCCAGCGCCAGCGCGGCGGCCGTGACCGCGGCGAGCGCGGGGAGCGCGGCGAGGGCCGCGACCGGGGCGAGCGCGGTGACCGCGGCGAGCGCGGTGACCGGGGCGAGCGCGACGGGGGCGGCCGCCAGCGCGGCCAGAGCCAGGGCGGCGGCGGCCAGCACGACGACGACGAGGGCGGCCGGAGCCGGCGCGGGCGCCGGTTCCGCGAGCGCAACCGGGGCCGCGGCGGCGCCCGCGAGCGCTACGAGGAGCCGGTGATCAGCGAGGACGACGTCCTCATCCCGGTCGCGGGCATCCTCGACATCCTCGACAACTACGCGTTCGTCCGCACCACCGGCTACCTGCCCGGCCCGAACGACGTGTACGTCTCGCTCGCGCAGGTCCGCAAGAACGGCCTGCGCAAGGGCGACGTCATCACCGGCGCCGTCCGGCAGGCCCGCGAGGGCGAGCGGCGCGAGAAGTTCAACGCGCTCGTCCGGCTCGACACCGTCAACGGGATGGAGCCGGAGCAGGCCAAGGGCCGCGTCGACTTCACCAAGCTGACCCCGCTGTACCCGCAGGAGCGGCTGCGGCTGGAGTCGGACGCGAACATCCTGACCACGCGGATCATCGACCTGGTGTCGCCGATCGGCAAGGGCCAGCGCGGGCTGATCGTGTCGCCGCCGAAGGCCGGCAAGACGATGGTGCTCCAGGCGATCGCGAACGCGATCACCAAGAACAACCCGGAGTGCCACCTGATGGTCGTCCTCGTGGACGAGCGTCCCGAAGAGGTCACCGACATGCAGCGGACGGTGAAGGGCGAGGTCATCCACTCGACCTTCGACCGTCCCGCCGAGGACCACACCACGGTCGCCGAGCTGGCGATCGAGCGCGCCAAGCGGCTCGTCGAGCTGGGCCACGACGTCGTCGTGCTGCTCGACTCGATCACCCGCCTCGGCCGGGCCTACAACCTGGCGGCGCCGGCGTCCGGCCGGATCCTGTCCGGCGGTGTCGACTCGACCGCGCTGTACCCGCCCAAGCGGTTCTTCGGCGCGGCCCGCAACATCGAGAACGGCGGCTCGCTGACGATCCTCGCCACCGCGCTGGTCGAGACCGGCTCCCGGATGGACGAGGTCATCTTCGAGGAGTTCAAGGGCACCGGCAACATGGAGCTGAAGCTCAACCGGTCGCTCGCGGACAAGCGGATCTTCCCGGCGGTGGACGTCGACCAGTCGTCCACCCGCAAGGAGGAGATCCTCATGGCGCCGGAGGAGCTGCGGGTCGTCTGGCAGCTGCGCCGGGTGCTGCACGCCCTCGACACCCAGCAGGCGCTGGAGCTCCTCATCGAGAAGATGAAGGAGACCAAGTCCAACGCCGAGTTCCTGCTGCAGGTGCAGAAGACGACGGTCTCCGACGATCGCTGATCCCGCACCGCGACACGCCCCCGTCCGGGTTCCGGGCGGGGGCGTTCCGCTTTCCCGGGGGACGCGCGGCGGGGGATGGTGGGGTTAGCCCCACCCCCATCCGGCGGGGACCTCCATGGTGGCCGGACGGCCGGGAAGGCAGGCTTGCACCATAGGTTGGAACGGGCGCGGAGGGACGACGTGGGCGAGCTGAGCAGGGACATCGGGGGCGGCGGAGCCCCGCCGGCGCGCGCCGGGACCCCGGACGGGGCCCACGGCGGCGCCCACGGCGGGGGCGCGACGCCCGCCGGCGGCCGCCGGGCGTCGGTCATGGACGGCTCGTGGCGTCCCGCCGCGATGGCCCGGTCCGCGGTGAGCTGGACGTCCGCGCTGTACATCGCGGTGAGTCTCGCGTTCGGGCTCGGCTGGTTCGTCACGCTGGCCGTCGGGCTGTCGCTGTCCCTCGGCCTCCTGATCGTCTGGGTGGGGTTCCCGCTGCTGGCGCTCCTGATGGTCGCGTGGCGGTTCGGCGCGCGGCTGGAGCGCCGGCTGGTGCGGGCCGCGTTCGGCGTCGCCGTCCCGGACCCGTACCGCCCGATGCCGGAGAGCCGCAACCCGTTCGTCCGGCTGCGGACGATGGCCGCCGACCCCGCCACCTGGAAGGACCTGGTCTACCTCGGCCTGCTGTTCCCGCTGACGCTGGTGGAGTTCGTGCTGTCGGCCATCGTGTGGGGCCTGACGGGCACCCTGCTGTTCATGCCGCTGATCGTGCTGTTCGGCGGCGGCATGGAGATCAACCTCGGGCAGGTGACGTACTGGTCCGGCAACCCGGTCGAGGCGCTGCCGGTGTCGGCGGTCGGGCTGGTCGTGCTGGCCGGCGCCCTGTACGTGACGCGGGGCACGGCGATCGCGCACGCGGCGTGGGCGCGGCTGATGCTCGGCCCGAACGCGTCCCAGGCGGAGAACCGGGAGCTGCGGCAGCGGACCGCGCACCTGCGCGCCAGCCGGGCGCGCGGCGTCGACGCCGCGGAGTTCGAGCGGCGCCGCATCGAGCGCGACCTGCACGACGGCGCGCAGCAGCGGCTGCTGGCCGTCGCGATGGACATCGGCCGGGCCCGGGCGAAGCTCGATCAGGACCCCGAGGGCGCGCGGGAGCTGATCGAGCAGGCGCACGCGGGCACCAAGGAGGCCATCACCGAGCTGCGCGACCTGGCCCGCGGCATCTACCCGGCGATCCTCACCGACCGCGGCCTGGACCCGGCGCTGTCCGGGCTGGCGGGCCGCGCGCCCGTCCCCGTCGAGGTGGACGTCGACCTGCCGGAGCGGCCGCCCGCCGCGGTGGAGAGCATCGCCTACTTCATCGTCGCCGAGGCGCTCGCCAACATCGCCAAGTACGCGCGGGCGACCCGCGCGTCCGTCCGGGTCGCCCGGGAGGACCGCTGGGTCGTCGTCGAGGTCACCGACAACGGCGCCGGCGGCGCGGTGGCGCGGCCGGGCGGCGGCCTCGCCGGGCTCGCCGACCGGGCCGCCACCATCGACGGGATGCTGATCGTCGACAGCCCGCCCGGCGGCCCGACGATCGTCCGCGCGGACCTGCCCTGCACCTGGTGACCGGAGCGCGCGGGGGCCGCGAGGCCCGATAATGGGGGCATGCGGGTAGTGATCGCCGAAGACTCGGTGCTGTTGCGCGAAGGGCTCGTCCGGCTGCTCGGGGACGCGGCGATCGAGACGGTCGCGACGGTCGGGGACGGCCCCGGCCTGCTCGGCATCGTCGAGGAGCACGAGCCGGACCTCGCCATCGTGGACGTGCGGATGCCGCCGTCGTTCACCGACGAGGGGCTGCGCGCGGCGCTGGCCGTCCGCGAGCGCCGCCCCGGCACCCCGATCCTCGTGCTGTCGCAGTACGTGGAGGAGCGGTACGCGACGGACCTGATCGGCGGCGGCGCCGAGGGCGTCGGCTACCTGCTGAAGGAGCGGGTGTCGGACATCGCGGAGTTCATCGACGCGGTCCGCCGGATCGCCGCCGGCGGGACCGTCATCGACCCGGAGGTGATCGGGCAGCTGCTCGGCCGGCGCCGCACCGGCGACCCGCTGGAGGCGCTGACGCCGCGCGAGCGGGAGGTGCTCGGGCTGATGGCGCAGGGCCGCTCCAACGGCGCCATCGCGCAGGACCTGGTCGTCACCGAGGGCGCGGTGGAGAAGCACATCTCCAACATCTTCGCCAAGCTCGACCTGCAGCCCGCGCAGGGCGGGCACCGCCGGGTGATGGCCGTGCTCGCCTACCTGGGCCGCGCCGCCGCCTGAGCGGCCCGCGGGCGCCCGGCGGTGATCGGGAATGACCGATGACCTCGGCACGTTCGGGTATCTGGCACACTTGGAGTGCAACCGCTGCGGTACCGGTTCACGCCTCCCCCATCGCCCATGGCCCCGCCCTGCGGAAAGGCCGTGCGAGCGGGGGCGCCCGGCGACCGCCTCATGCGAGGAGAACCCATGAAGCCCGACACTCACCCGGACTACGTCGTCACGACCGTGACGTGCACGTGCGGCAACACCTTCGAGACGCGCAGCACCGCCGAGAACGGCGTGATCCACGCCGACGTGTGCTCGAACTGCCACCCGTTCTACACGGGCAAGCAGAAGATCCTCGACACCGGCGGCCGGGTGGCGCGCTTCGAGCAGCGCTTCGGCAAGAAGAAGGCCGGCAAGTAGCTCTGAGCCGCGCGGCGCGGAGCGCCGCACAGCGACCAGGGACGGCCCGGGGACTCTCCAGGTCCCCGGGCCGTCCGGAGTCGGCATCCGGAGGCCGCCGCGGCCCCCGCGCCGGAACGGGCCAGGACACACCGTGAATCTCGACGAACTCATCAGCGAATACGCCGACATCGAGGGGCGGCTCGCCGACCCGTCCGTGCATGCCGACCAGGCCCTGGCGCGCCGGCTCGGCAAGCGCTACGCCGAGCTGCGGCCGATCGTCGAGACGCACCGGGAGCTGGCGTCCACCGAGGACGACCTCGCCGCCGCGCACGAGCTCGCGGGCGAGGACGAGGCGTTCGCCGCCGAGGCCGCCGACCTCGGCAAGCGCAAGGACGAGCTCGAGGAGCGGCTGCGCCGGCTGCTCGTCCCGCGCGACCCCAACGACTCCAAGGACGTCATCCTGGAGGTCAAGGCCGGCGAGGGCGGCGAGGAGTCCGCGCTGTTCGCCGGCGACCTGCTGCGGATGTACCTGCGGTACGCCGAGCGGGTCGGGTGGAAGACCGAGGTCCTCGACTCCCACCCGTCCGACCTCGGCGGCTACAAGGACGTCACCGTCGCGGTGAAGACCAAGGGCTCGCAGGACGAGGGCGTCTGGACGCGGCTGAAGTACGAGGGCGGGGTCCACCGGGTGCAGCGGGTGCCCGCGACCGAGTCGCAGGGCCGCATCCACACCAGCGCCGTCGGCGTCCTGGTGACGCCCGAGGCCGAGGACGTGGACGTCCAGATCGACGCGAACGACCTGCGCATCGACGTGTACCGCTCGTCCGGGCCGGGCGGGCAGAGCGTCAACACCACCGACTCGGCGGTCCGCATCACGCACCTGCCGACCGGCGTCGTCGTCTCCTGCCAGAACGAGAAGAGCCAGCTGCAGAACAAGGAGCAGGCGCTGCGGATCCTGCGGTCCCGGCTGCTGGCGATGGCGCAGGAGCAGGCGGACGCGGCGGCCGCGGCCGAGCGCAAGAGCCAGGTCCGCACCGTGGACCGGTCCGAGCGGGTCCGCACCTACAACTACCCGGAGAACCGGATCTCCGACCACCGCGTCGGCTACAAGGCCTACAACCTCGACCAGGTGCTCGACGGCGACCTGCACAACGTGACGCAGGCGCTGGTCGACGCGGACATGGAAACCCGGCTGGCCGAAGCCCAGAAGTCATGAGCCTGCTGCTGGACGAGATCGCCAGGGCCACCGCGCGGCTCGCGGACGCCGGGGCCGCCTCGCCGCGCGCCGACGCCGAGGAGCTGGCCGCCGCCGTGCACGCGGTGAAGCGCTCGGAGCTGCACGGCGTGCCCGACGGCGCGTTCGACGCCAGGTTCTGGGAGTACGTGGCGCGCCGCGAGGCGGGGGAGCCGCTCCAGCACATCACCGGCCGGGCGTTCTTCCGCTACCTGGAGCTGAAGGTCGGCCCCGGCGTGTTCGTGCCGCGCCCGGAGACCGAGGTGATGGTCGGCTGGGCGCTGGAGACGCTGCGGGACATGGACGTCCGCGACCCCCTCGTCGTCGACCTCGGGACGGGCTCCGCCGCGATCGCCCTGTCGATCGCCCTTGAGGCGCCCCGCGCGCGCGTGCACGCGGTGGAGAAGGACCCCAAGGCGTTCGTGCACGCGACCCGCAACATCGAGGAACTGGACGAGCGGGGCCGCGTCCGCCTGCACCTGGACGACTTCGGCACCGCGCTGCCTGAGCTGAACGGCACCGTCGACCTCGTCGTCAGCAACCCCCCGTACATCCCGATGAGCGAGTGGGAGTACGTGCCGCCGGACGTGCGCGACCACGACCCGGCGGACGCGCTGTGGGGCGGCGGCGACGACGGCCTGGACGCGATCCGCGTCGTCGAGCGCACCGCCCGCCGGCTGCTGCGCCCCGGCGGCTACGTCGCCGTCGAGCACAGCGACCTGCAGGGCAACGGCGTCTACTGGGTCTTCGCGGAGGAGAACGGCTGGCGGGACGTCCGCAACCGCCGCGACCTCACCAACCGGGACCGCTTCGTCACCGCCCGCCTCGCGACCGACTAGCACGCGGCGCAGCGCGGCCGCGGGGCTATCCTTGGCGATGCCATGAGGACGAGCGCCGCGAGATGGGAAGACGGGCGACCGTGAGCCGACGTTATGACTGCTCCGAGCCGATGGAGCGCACCCGTGGAATCGCCGAGGCCGTCTCGGCCGTCCGGCGCGGCGAGCTGCTCGTCCTGCCGACCGACACGGTGTACGGGGTCGGCGCCGACGCGTTCACGCCCGCCGCGGTGCAGGCGCTGCTGGACGCCAAGGGCCGCGGCCGCGACATGCCGCCGCCCGTCCTGGTCGGGTCGGTCCGGGCCGCGACCGCGCTGGTGGAGGACCTCGGCACCTACGGCCAGGACCTGATCGACGAGTTCTGGCCGGGCGCGCTGACGCTGATCTTCCGCGCCAACCAGAACCTCATGTGGGACCTCGGCGAGACCAAGGGCACCGTCGCCGTCCGCATGCCGATGCACGAGCTCGCGGTGGAGCTGCTCAAGGAGACGGGGCCGCTCGCGGTCAGCAGCGCGAACCTGTCCGGCGAGCCCGCCGCGCGCACCGCCGAGGAGGCGGAGAAGATGCTCGGCGACTCGATCTCGGTGTACCTGGACGGCGGCCGGTCGGGGCACGCGGACCCGTCCACGATCGTGGACCTGACGGGGCCGGTGCCGCGCCTCCTGCGTGTCGGCGCCATCCCCGAGGACAAGATCCGCTCGGTGGTCGGCGTGCTGCTCACCGAGGAGGACGAGGCGCCCGAGCCCGCGGAGCTCACAGCGGCCCCCTCGGCCGCCGCGGAGTCCAAGCCCTCCCTCACCAAGCAACCCCAGGCCGAAACCCCCCAGCCGCCCGCTGAGCCCGCCCAGCCCCCCGCTGAGCCCCCGGCCGACACCGCGGAAGCCCCGCATCCGACCGACGCTCCGCAGCCGAAGGACGACTAGCAAGCGGAAACGGCCGGGCAGGAGAACCTGCCCGGCCGTTTCCATGCCCGGCCACCGCCGACCATCACGGACACGTCCGTAAGCTCAGCCGGCGACGACCCGCGCGTTGCGATCGCGTGCGAAGCCAGATTCGAGCGAAGCGAGAATCTGATCGCGCAGCGAGCCCCTAGGCGAGCCGGAGCGATGCAGCGATCGCCGCAGTCCCCGTTGAAGGGAGGGCCCCCAGGGCCCGACCGCCGAGGGGCCTGCAATCAAAACAGCTTCTTGCCCTTGCCGTAGAGGTACTTGCCGGTCTTCTTGTTGCGGCCGCACTCCTGGACCCACAGGTGGCTGCTGTAGCTGGAGCTGGTCTTGATCTTGACGGTGGCCTTGCCGTCGAAGTTGTACTGGCTGCCGCTGGAGGTGTAGCCGACGATCTTGAAGCGGGACCAGTACTTCTTGCTGCCCTCGGTGAAGAGGAACCGGACGCAGGCGGTCCAGCCGTTCTTCTTGCTGTCACGGAGGTATCCGGTGACGTAGGTGCTGCCGCCGCTGCGGGTGTAGGTGCCCCACGCGCTGAGGTTGCCGTAGGAGTTGTACGGGGCCCACTTGTGGGCGGTGGCCGCCTCGGCGGGGGCGCCCACGAGGGCGGAGCCCGTCAGCAGGGCGCCGGCGGTCAGGGCTACGGCTGCGAATCGCCGCATTGGTCCCTCCATGCTCATGTATCACGGGTTAGCGGCGGATAACCTAGCAGTGTTAACAAGATCATCTTTACGGTTTTCTTACCGTGCGGCCAGGGGTGGCCGAAAAGATCGGTTTGCCCGAACCGGATGGGCCGCCGCCGCGTCCAACTGTCCGGACGCGGCACGCGCCGGGGCCGGAACCCCGGCTCCGGCGGGTTTCGGACGGCTCTCCCGGCGTGCCGCGGCGGCGCGGACGGCCGGGCATGACGAAGATCTCATTTCCGCCGCGCGGCGCCCGCCCGGCGCGGCGCCGCGGGTTCGGCGGGTTGCGCCGACATCGCGCGGGCCGCGGTGAGACCATGCGGGGGATGCGCGGCCGTGTTCGGGGACCCGTGACCGCCGCGGCCGTGGCGCTGGTGGCCATGGTCCTCCTGCTGCCCGCCGCGGCGGCCGCGCCGGTGCCCCGCGAGAGCATCCCGACCTATGACGTGGTCCTCACGCTGGGCCGGGACGGGATCGTGCGCGTCCGGGAGACGATCACCTACGACTTCGACCGCGGCGGCGAGCACGGGATCGTCCGGCGGGTGCCGGTGCGCCGCGCGAACCGGCTGTACGACGTGCGGGACGTCAGCGCGGGCTCCTCGACGGGCGCGCCGGCCAGGGCCCGGACGATGCGGCTGCTGAACGACCTGCAGATCACCGTCGGCGACCGGCACCGGGAGGTGCGCGGCCGCCAGGCGTACGTGATCGAGTACGCGCTGGGCTGGGCGTTCACCCCTTACCGCGACCACGACGAGCTGGTCTGGGACGCGATCGGGACGAGCTGGGACGTGCCGATCGAGGACGCCGTCGTCCGGGTCGAGGCGCCCGTCCCGCTGCGGCACGCGACGTGCCGGGCGGGCGCGGAGGGGGCGACGACGCGCTGCCTGGGCGTGCGCGACGGCCGGTACGCGGTGGACTTCTCGCAGAGCGCGCTCGCCCCGCACGAGGGGATGACCGTCCGGGTCCGGCTGCCGAAGCACGCGGTCGCCGCCGTCCCGCCGCACTACGCCAGGCCGCACTGGGCCGGGACCTGGGCGGGTTCGGCGGCGCTCGCGCTGGCCCTGGCCGCGGTCGTGCTGGCGGCGCGCGGCCGGGCGCCGCGCCGCCGGGCGGGCGCGGCGCTGGCCGCGGCGGGCGCGCTGCTGATCGTCTCGGACGTGGCGGACGACGTGCTGGACCGCGGCCCGTGGGCGTTCTCGCTGGGGGACCGGACCCTGGCCGGCCTCGCGCTGGTGATCGCCGGAGCGGCCGCGGCGTGCTCCCGGACGTCCGGGACGGCGCGATATGCCGCGGATGCGGCGCGGTGGGACTAGAGTTGGTCGGTCGCGACGGCGAACCGATCGCGCCGGACGGCCGTCTTACCCGGTCGGGAACCCCGTCCAGGTGACGGTGCGTTCAATCGGGGCATGTGCAGTGGGTGATCGCGGACGGCCGCGGTCGCGGCGGCGGTGATCGGCGAAGGGAGGCGCGGGGGAGTTGCGGGAGTACCTGCTCACCATCCTGGTCGCCGCGCTGGTCGCCTACCTGCTGACCCCCGCGGTCCGGCGGTTCGCCGTGTGGTTCGGCGCGCAGGCGGTGCCCCGGGACCGGGACGTGCACGTGATCCCGACGCCCCGGCTGGGCGGGCTGGCGATGTTCGGCGGGATGGTCGCGGCGCTGGTCGTGGCGTCCGGGCTGCCGGAGATGCGCAAGGTGCTGGCCAACGGCGACATCAGCGTGGGCAAGGCGCTGCTGATGTCGGGCGGGCTGATCGTGCTGGTCGGCATCGCCGACGACCGGTGGGAGGTCGACCCGCTCACCAAGTTCGCCGGGCAGGTCGCCGCCGCCGGGATCTTCATCATGCAGGGCATCCAGATCTACTCGATCCCGCTGCCGAACGGCGAGTCGCTGTCGCTGCCGCCCGCCTACGGGGTGCCGCTGACCGTGTTCGTGGTGGTCGCCACGATCAACGCGGTGAACTTCATCGACGGGCTGGACGGGCTGGCGGCCGGGGTCGTCGGGATCGCCGCGCTCGGCCTGTTCGGCTACGCCTACCTGCTGACCAAGACCAACGGGATGACCACGCTGAGCGGCGCGACGCTCACCGCGGCGGTGCTGTTCGGGATGTGCCTGGGCTTCCTGCCGCACAACTTCAGCCCGGCGAAGATCTTCATGGGCGACACCGGCTCGATGCTGATCGGGCTGCTGCTCAGCGCGTCGACGATCCTGCTGACCGGGCAGTTCGACCCGGCGGTGCTGTCGAACGGGCTGTTCCCGCTGTACGTGCCGCTGCTGCTGATCCCGGCGGTGGCGGCGGTCCCGTTCATGGACATGCTGCTGGCGGTGTGGCGCCGGACGAACCAGGGCAGGTCGCCGTTCTCGCCGGACAAGCAGCACCTGCACCACCGGCTGCTGCAGCTCGGCCACTCCACCCGCCGCGCCGTGCTGATCATGTACTTCTGGGTCGGGCTGCTGGCGTCCGGGCTGGTCGGGCTGGCGCTGTTCGACGCCGCGTGGGTCACCCTCGGGGTGACGGTGGTGATCGCGGTCGCCGGGGTGCTGCTGATGTTCCGGCTCGGCCGGCCGCGCGGGCGGCGCCGGGGCGCCGCGGCGGAGCCGGGCGACACCGGGCAGCAGCCCGCCGCCCGCCCGCAGCTGCCGGTCTGACCCGCCGGGCCTGCCCGGCCCGATCTCTCCGGCCCGCCCGTTGAGCCCGCTGACCTGCGCGGACGCCCGCCGGACGCCGGTGACGAGCACCACCCGTCCGTCCGGACGGTGTACTACAGGGCGTCGAATACCATTCGGGTGACAGGTCGAGGACGGGCGCGGAGCGACTCCCGCCCGCAGGTGTTCACGCCTTGTGTCCGGCGCCCCCGCGGCCTGCGGCGCGTCCCGCCCGTTCCCCGGATCGGGCGCCGTGAGCTGGGTTAAGGTCCGTGGTGCGAGCGTGGCCCCGGGCCGGGACCGCAGCCGGGCAGGGCGTTACCTCTAGGGTAATTGTGGACATTCCGGACGCTTGTGATACCTTTCACGAACAAGAGACGACCACTCAACGTGACCAGCCGGAGCCCTCATGCAATCTTCCGACGCTCGGATCCTGCGCGGCGCCGCGATCCCGACCGGCGCGGTCGGCGTGGGCGCGGTCCTGATCGGCCTGCTGACGGCGGGCGGCAAGGGCGCGCTGGCGGCGGCACTGGCCACCGTCGTGGTGCTCATCTTCTTCTCCATCAGCGCGATCGCGGTCTCCTGGGCCGGCAAGATCTCCGCTCAGACGATGATGCTGGCCGCGCTGGCCAGCTACGTGGTGAAGATCCTCGCGGTGATGGTGCTGGTCACGGCCATGGACGGGGTCTCGATCTGGAACACCAAGGTGTTCGGCTGGGCCGTGATCGCCCTGGCCCTGTGCTGGATCGCGGCCGAGTTCCGCGTCGCCCTGCAGCGGAGGCCCTACATTGACGAGCCCGAAAGCGCCCTGGACCGGAGTCCGTGATGTCCTCCCGGCGCACGGTCCTGGCGGACTACTCCAATATGACCACCGCAGGCATGGCCTGCTATCGTCCGGAGCGCGATGAGCGAGCAGAAGCCCCGGCCGGAGGACGGTCAGCGGGAATTCGCCGACGTCGCCTGGTCCGTGCCTGGCTACCTCCTGTCCGGCATGATCATCTGGGGTGGGGCCGGGTGGCTGCTGTCCAGGTGGACCGGGCAGTCGTGGCTGATCCCCGTCGGTCTGATCATCGGGGTCGTGCTCGCCGTCTACCTGGTCTACGTGAAACACGGTCGCCACTCCCTCTGAGCGGCCGCGCCGCCGAGGAAGCCCACGTGAAACATCACCACATTGATGAAGGGAACGCCGCGTGAACGCGCTGACGGTCCTCGCCTCCTCCGGTGGGGAGGAGTTCCAGGCCCCGGGGCCGACGATCTTCGACTTCCCGCCCCTGTTCTCCGGCGCGCCGGCCTGGCTGACCAAGCCGGTGCTGTTCGCGGTCGTCGGCGCGCTGCTGATCTGCGTGTTCTTCTACAGCGCGTTCGCCAAGCCGAAGCTGGTGCCGCGCGGCATGCAGAACCTCGGCGAGGTCGGCTACATGTTCGTCCGCGACCAGATCGCGCGGCCGTTCCTCGGCAAGAACAGCGAGCGGTGGATGCCGCTGCTGATGTCGCTGTTCTTCCTGATCTGGGTCTGGAACGTCTTCTCGGTCATCCCGATCATCCAGTTCCCGATCGCCTCGCACATCGCGTTCCCGGTCGTCCTGGCCGTCTTCGTCTATTGCCTGAAGGTCTACCTCGGCCTGCGGCACCAGGGCGCGAAGTACTTCACGAACATGCTGCCCAAGGGCCTGCCCTGGCCCGTCTACATCCTGCTGGTGCCGATCGAGTACCTCTCGACCTTCATCATCGCCCCCTTCACGCACGCGGTGCGGTTGTTCGCCAACATGTTCGCCGGACACATGATCCTGGCGTTCTTCAGCCTCGTCGGCTTCTGGTTCCTGTTCGAGAAGCCCACCGTCGCCGGGTTCGGCGTCGGCATCGTCGGCGTGATCGTCACCATCCTGATGACCGCGCTCGAGCTGCTGATCCAGTTCCTGCAGGCGTTCCTGTTCGCACTGCTGGCCGCCATGTACATCCAGAGCGGCCTCGAAGCGGACCACTAGTCCTCCGGGTCCGTCCGTGCCCCCGGCGCGCGGCCCGAAACCGACAACCTCGATAAGCCAGACCGGCGGACACTCCGCCGGCCGACAGAAAAGGAAAGAACCCATGACGGGAGTCCTCGCCGCCGTGAACGGTAACGTCACCGCGATCGGTTACGGCCTCGCGGCCATCGGCCCGGGCATCGGCATCGGCATCATCTTCGGCCAGGGCGTCAACGCGATCGCCCGCCAGCCCGAGCTGACCGGCGTCATCCGCACCAACATGCTCCTGGGCTTCGTCCTCACCGAGGCGCTCGCCCTGATCGGCCTGGTCGCGCCGTTCATCTTCAAGAGCGTCTGACCACCCCTGCCACCTGAGGAAGGGCTGCAGACATGATCACAGCAGCTTCCGTCCTTGCGGCGGAGGAGAACAACCCTCTCGTCCCGCACCCGTACGAGCTGGTCGTCGGCATCTTCTCGTTCCTGGTCGTGCTGATCGTGGTCGGGAAGATCCTCACCCCGCGCATCCAGCAGACGCTGGAGGAGCGGACCGACGCGATCGAGGGGGGCCTCAAGCGCGCCGAGCAGGCGCAGGAGGAGGCCCGCCAGACGCTCGAGCAGTACAAGGCCCAGCAGAAGGACGCCGCCATCGAGGCGTCCAAGCTGCGCAAGAAGGCCGAGGAGCAGGGCGCTCAGATCATCGCCGAGATGAAGGAGCAGGCCCAGTCCGAGGCGCGCCGGATCATCGACGCCGCCAAGGCGCAGATCGAGGCCGAGCGCCAGCAGGCGCTGACCTCGCTGCGCGCCGAGATCGGCTCGATGTCGGTCGAGCTGGCCTCCCGCGTGGTGGGCGAGTCCCTTGAGGACGGCGCCCGCCAGAGCCGGGTGGTCGACCGGTTCCTCGAGGAGCTCGAGGAGCGCGCCCGCACGCAGGAGCAGATCACATCATGACCATCACGGGAGCGGTGAGCAGGGCGTCGCTGGCCGAGGCCAAGGACCGGCTGGAGGCCGTCATCTCCTCCGCCGGCCCCGACCTCGACGCGCTCGGCGGCGACCTGTTCGCGGTGCTGCACCTGATCGACCGCGAGCACGGCCTGCGGCGGGCGGTCTCCGACCCGGCGCGGGACGGCGCGGACAAGGCGCAGCTCGTCCGGATCCTGCTGGAGGGCAAGGTGTCGCCGGCCGCTCTCGGGCTGGTCGCCGACGTGGTCCGGATGCGCTGGTCCACCCCCTCGGAGCTGTCGGACGCGGTGGAGACCCTCGCGGTCATCGCCGAGTCCGCCCGCGCGGAGGCGGCCGGCCGGCTCGACGACCTGGAGGACGAGCTCTTCCGGTTCTCCCGGGTCATCGAGGGCGAGGTCGAGCTGCGCGGCGCCCTCGCCGGCCCCGGCCTGCCCGCCGACCGCAAGGCGGGCCTGGTCGAGGCGCTGCTCGACGGCAAGGTCCAGCCGGCCACGCTGACGCTGATCACCGAACTGGTGCTGCGCCCGCGAGGACGTAGCCTGGAGGGCGGGCTGGCCGAGTACGGCCGGATCGTCGCCAAGCGGCGGGAGCGGCTGGTCGCGCTGGTCCGTACCCCGGTCGCGCTGACGGACGCGCAGCGCACCCGGCTCGCCGCGGTGCTCGCCGCCGCCTACGGCCACGAAGTACACCTGAACATCGAGCTCGACCCCACGGCGATCGGCGGCCTGTCGATTGAGATCGGGGACGAGATCATCGACGGCACGATCGCCGGACGGCTGGACGACGTCCGCCGGCGGCTCGGTACCGGTTGACGCCGGCAGAGCCGGCCCCAAAGGGAGCAAGAGAGGAATCATGGCGGAGCTGACGATCCGTCCGGATGAGATCCGGAACGCGCTGGAGCGCTTCGTCCAGTCGTACGAGCCCGAGGCCGCCGCGCGCGAAGAGGTCGGCACCGTCGTCGATTCCGGCGACGGTATCGCCCACGTCGAGGGCCTGCCCTCGGCGATGGCCAACGAGATCCTCGAGTTCGAGGACGGTACCCGTGGCCTGGCTCTGAACCTGGACGTGCGCGAGATCGGCGCCGTGGTGCTGGGCGACTTCAGCAAGATCGAGGAGGGCCAGAAGGTCCGCCGTACCGGAGAGGTCCTCTCGGCCCCGGTCGGCGACGCCTTCCTCGGCCGTGTCGTCGACGCGCTGGGCAACCCGCTGGACGGCAAGGGCCCGATCGAGAGCACCGAGCGGCGGGCGCTGGAACTGCAGGCCCCGACCGTCGTGCAGCGGCAGTCGGTCAAGGAGCCGCTGCAGACCGGCATCAAGGCCATCGACGCGATGACCCCGATCGGCCGGGGGCAGCGCCAGCTGGTCATCGGTGACCGGCAGACCGGCAAGACCACGGTCTGCGTGGACACCATCATCAACCAGAAGGAAGCCTGGGAGACCGGCGACCCGGCCAAGCAGGTCCGCTGCGTGTACGTGGCGGTCGGCCAGAAGGGCTCCACGATCGCCAACGTGCGGCGGTCGCTGGAGGAGGCCGGCGCGCTGGAGTACACCACGATCGTGGCGGCCCCGGCGTCGGAGCCCGCGGGCTACAAGTACATCGCCCCCTACACCGGGTCGGCGATCGGCCAGCACTGGATGTACCAGGGCAAGCACGTCCTGATCGTCTTCGACGACCTGTCGAAGCAGGCCGAGGCCTACCGCGCGGTGTCGCTGCTGCTGCGCCGCCCGCCGGGCCGCGAGGCCTACCCCGGCGACGTCTTCTACCTGCACTCGCGTCTGCTGGAGCGCTGCGCGAAGCTGTCGGACGACCTCGGCGCCGGCTCGATGACGGGTCTGCCGATCATCGAGACCAAGGGCAACGACGTGTCGGCCTACATCCCGACGAACGTCATCTCGATCACCGACGGGCAGTGCTTCCTGGAGACCGACCTGTTCAACCAGGGCGTCCGGCCGGCGATCAACGTCGGCATCTCGGTGTCCCGGGTCGGCGGCTCGGCGCAGATCAAGGCGATGCGCAAGGTCGCCGGCACGCTGCGCCTGGCCCTGTCGCAGTTCCGCGACCTGGAGGCGTTCGCCGCGTTCGCGTCCGACCTGGACGCCGCGTCGCGCGCGCAGCTGGAGCGCGGTGCGCGCCTGGTCGAGCTGCTGAAGCAGCCGCAGGGCTCGCCGTTCCCGGTCGAGCAGGAGGTCATCTCCGTGTGGGCGGGCACGTCCGGTGAGCTGGACGAGGTCCCGGTCGCCGACGTCCGCCGCTTCGAGCGCGAGTTCCTCGACTACGTCGAGCGCGAGGACGCGGGCCTGATGACCTCGATCCGCGAGACCGGGCAGCTGTCCGACGACGACCTGACCAGCCTCAAGAACACCATCACGGAGTTCAAGAAGGGCTTCCAGACCAGCGAGGGCGACGTGCTCGGCGCTGAGGAGGCCATCGAGGCGATCGAGGACGAGGCCGTCGAGCAGGAGACGATCACCCGCGTCAAGAAGGGCTGACGGCCATGGCCGCACAGCTTCGTCAACTCCGGCAGCAGATCAAGACGGTCAAGTCGACCGCCAAGATCACGCGCGCCCAGGAGATGATCGCCACGTCGCGGATCGTCAAGGCCCAGCAGGCGGTGGCGGCCTCCAAGCCGTACGCCGACCGGATCACGCAGGCCTTGAGCGCGCTGGTGAGCCACCGCGTCGGGATCGACCATCCGCTCCTGCACGAGCAGCCGACCGACAACCGCAGCGCGGTACTGATCGTCACCTCGGACCGGGGATTCTGCGGCGCCTACAACGCCAACGTCATCCGCGAGGCCGAGGCGCTGATCACCGCGCTGCGCGAGCAGGGCCGCGAGCCGGTCCCGTACGTCATCGGTAACAAGGGCATCACCTGGTACCGGTTCCGGGGCCGGGAGGTCGCCGAGACCTGGCACGGTTTCAGCGACCGTCCGGACTTCGCCAGCGCCGAGCGCATCGGGCGGCGGCTGACCGAGGACTTCCTCAAGACCGACGCCGAGGGCGGGGTCGGGGAGATCCACGTCGTCTACACCGAGTTCGTCTCGATGCTGACGCAGAAGGTCCAGGTCCGCCGGCTGATGCCGCTGGAGGTCTCCGACGGCGACGGCGAGGGCCAGGTCCTGCCGACCTACGAGTTCGAGCCGTCCGCGCAGGCGGCGCTCGACCTCCTGCTGCCCAACTACGTCGAGAGCCGCATCTTCCACATGCTGCTGCAGTCGGCGGCGTCGTTCCAGGCGTCGGTGCGGCGGGCGATGAAGTCGGCGACCGACAATGCCAATGATCTGCTCGGGGTCTACACGCGCCAGATGAACCAGGCGCGGCAGGCCGCGATCACCCAGGAAATCAGCGAGATCGTCGGTGGCGCTGACGCGCTCGCCGAGTCTGGCGGGGAGTGAAATGACTGCACAGGTAGAGACGGCGACCGCGACCGGGCGCGTCGCACGCGTCATCGGCCCGGTCGTCGACGTGGAGTTCCCCGCCGACGCCATCCCGGAGATCTACAACGCGCTGCACGTCCAGGTCACGCTGGGCGGCGAGGAGAAGACCCTGACCTTCGAGGTCGCCCAGCACCTGGGCGACAACATGGTCCGGGCCATCTCGATGCAGCCGACGGACGGCCTGGTCCGCGGCGCCCCGGTGGTCGACACCGGCGAGTCCATCGCGGTCCCGGTGGGCGACATCACCAAGGGCCACGTGTGGAACGCCCTCGGCGACGCGCTGGACACCCCGACCGCCTCGCTGGAGATCAACGAGCGCTGGGGCATCCACCGCAAGGCGCCGGCGTTCGACCAGCTGGAGTCGAAGACGGAGATGCTGGAGACCGGCATCAAGGTCATCGACCTGCTGTGCCCGTACGTCAAGGGCGGCAAGATCGGCCTGTTCGGCGGCGCGGGTGTGGGCAAGACCGTCCTCATCCAGGAGATGATCCGCCGCGTCGCCCGCAACTTCGGCGGCACCTCGGTGTTCGCCGGCGTGGGCGAGCGCACCCGTGAGGGCAACGACCTCTGGGTGGAGATGGACGAGGCGGACGTCCTCAAGGACACCGCCCTGGTGTTCGGCCAGATGGACGAGCCGCCGGGCACCCGGCTGCGCGTCGCGCTGGGCGCGCTGACGATGGCGGAGTACTTCCGCGACGTCCAGAACCAGGACGTGCTGCTGTTCATCGACAACATCTTCCGGTTCACCCAGGCCGGCTCGGAGGTGTCCACGCTGCTCGGGCGCATGCCGTCCGCGGTGGGGTACCAGCCGACGCTGGCCGACGAGATGGGTGTGCTGCAGGAGCGGATCACCTCGACGCGCGGTCACTCGATCACCTCGATGCAGGCGATCTACGTGCCCGCCGACGACATCACCGACCCGGCGCCGCACACCACGTTCGCGCACCTGGACGCCACGACCACGCTGGCGCGGAGCATCTCCGAGAAGGGCATCTTCCCGGCGGTGGACCCGCTCGACTCCACGTCGCGGATCATGGACCCGCAGATCCTGGGGAACGAGCACTACTCCGTCGCCCAGGAGGTGGTGCGGATCCTGCAGAAGTACAAGGAGCTGCAGGACATCATCGCGATCCTCGGTATCGACGAGCTCTCCGAAGAGGACAAGGTCACCGTCCAGCGGGCGCGGCGCATCGAGCGCTTCCTGTCGCACCCGATGTACGTGGCCGAGCAGTTCACCGGCCAGCCCGGTGTGACGGTGCCGAAGGACGAGACGATCGCCTCGTTCAAGGCGCTGGCGGAGGGCAAGTACGACCACCTGCCCGAGCAGGCGTTCTTCATGTGCGGCGGCATCGAGGATGTCGAGAAGAAGGCCAAGGAGCTGGAGAAGTAGTCCGCTCCGGTGGGGCGCCCGGACCGCATCGTCCGGGCGCCCCGCCGGGACCGCTTCGGTATTCGGAGGATTGAGACGTGGCAACCCTGAAGGTCGGGCTGGTCTCGCCGGAGCGCGAGATCTGGTCCGGCGAGGCCAGGACGGTGGTCGCGCAGACCATCGAGGGCTCGCTCGGCATCCTGCCGGGCCACGCCCCGGTGCTCGGCGTGCTGCTGGACGGCAGCGTGGTGACGATCGAGCCGGCCGACGGCGGCGAGCGGGTCAGCGCGATGGTCGGCAGCGGGTTCTTCTCCGTCGCGGGCGACGAGGTCGCCATCCTGGCGGAGCAGGCCGAGATGGGCGAGGAGATCGACGTCCAGCACGCGCGGCAGGCGCTGGAGGACGCGATGGCCGGCGCCGGCGAGGACTCGACGCCGGAGCGGCGGGCCCGGGCGCGGCTGCGCGCCGCGGGCATCGAGGTCTAGTTTTCAGCGAGCGAACGGCGGGGGGACTTGGGCGGGCACCTGGCACTTGACGCGGGCGGGGTGCTCGCCGGGCTCGTCCTGGTGGCCGCGCTCGTGTTCGTGGTGATGGCCGTGCGCCGCTGGCTGTTCGTCCGCGGCGGCGGCACGGTGGAGTGCAGCCTGCGCACGATGCCCGCGGAGGGCGCCGCCCCGGAGTCCGCTCCGGGGGTGTGGCGCCTCGGTATCGGCCGGTACCGGGGCGACGAGCTGCACTGGCACCGCGTGTTCGGTTTCCGCAGAAGGCCCCGGCAGGTGATCCACCGCCGGGGCCTCGTCGTGTCCAACCGGCGGACGCCGGGCCCGGACGAGGCGGACGGGCTGCTGCCGGACGTGAGCGTGATCGAGGTGCGCGACGGCGCGCAGGTGATGGAGCTGGCGATGGGCGCGGCGGCGCTGACGGGGTTCCTGGCGTGGCTGGAGGCGGCGCCGCCCGGTTTCCCGGTGGACGTGCATCCGTCGGAGTGACGCGTCGCGCCGGGCGAGCGCGTGTGGTGAGTGTGTGCGGCGGGCGCGTGCGGTGGGTGTTTGCGGTGGGTGTTTGCGGCGGGCGGCCGGGCGTGTCGGCGTGGGCAGGGTAAGGCGGCGGTATCGAATCGGCCGGGTCGTCCCGGCGCTGCTTGAGGCGGGCGGGCCGCGGGTTCATGATCGGCCCTGGTCACAGCCCCGTTCCCGTCTCCGCAGGAGTGCACGTGCGCAAGCTGCTCACCGGCGCCGCCGTGGCGCTGTCCGCCGCCGTCCCGGGCGCGCTGGCCGCCGTCGGGCCGGGTGCGCATGAGGTGCCGTCCCGTCCCGCGCCCGCGCTGCGGGCCGCGTCCGCCGCGCAGGCCCTGCCGGCGCCGCAGGCTCCGCCGGCCGGGTCCGACCTGGCGTCGCTGGTCGCGCTGAAGGACGTCCGGCGGCACCTGTCCGCGTTCCAGCAGATCGCCGACTACAACGGCGGGAACCGCGCGGTCGGCGGGCAGGGGTTCGAGGTGTCCGTCCGGTACGTCGTGGGACGGCTGAAGAAGGCCGGGTTCGAGCCGAGGGTGCAGCGGTTCACGTTCCCGTACTGGCGTGAGCGGTCGAAGCCGGTGCTGGCGCGCGTCGCCCCGTCCAAGGCGTCCTACGCGGTCGGGACGGACTTCCTGACGTTCGCCTACTCGGGTGCGGGCGAGGTGACCGCCCCCGTCCAAGCGGTCGACCTCCCGCCGTCCGGCGAGGGGACGAGCGGCTGCGAGAGCGGCGACTTCGCGCACTTCCGCAAGGGCTCGATCGCTCTGATGCAGCGCGGGACCTGCTCGTTCGCCACGAAGGTCGCCAAGGCGAAGGCCGCGGGCGCCGCCGCCGCGGTGATCTACAACAAGCCCGGCGAGAAGGGCCCGGTCAACGGGACGGTGGAGAAGGTCGCGCCGATCCCGGTGGTGGGCCCGTCCTACAAGGCGGGGGCCGAGCTGGCGAAGGCCGCGAGGAAGGGCGGCCTGAAGCTGCGGGTGAAGACCGACGCGGTGCACGGGAAGCGGTCGGCGGGCAACGTCATCGCCGACACCCGGCGCGGCCGGGCGGGCAACGTCGTGGTGGCCGGCGCGCACCTCGACAGCGTCCCGGCGGGCCCGGGGATCAACGACAACGCGACGGGCGCGGCGGCGCTGCTGGCCGTCGCGGAGAAGATCGGCAAGCTGCCCGCCAAGGACCTGCGCAACCGGGTGCGGTTCGCCTGGTGGGGCGCCGAGGAGGAGGGCCTCGTCGGGTCCACCCACTACGTGAAGTCGCTGAGCGCCGCCGAGCGCGGCAGGATCGCGCTGGACCTGAACTTCGACATGCTCGGCTCGCCGAACGGCACCCGCGCCGTCTACGACGGCGACCACTCCGCGCACGCCGGGACCGTCCCGCCCGCCGGGTCCGGCGCGATCGAGAAGGTCTTCCGCGACTACTTCGCCGCACGGCGCCTGCCGGTGACGCAGACCCCGTTCGACGGGCGCTCCGACTACGGGCCGTTCGTCGCGAAGGGCATCCCGTCCGGCGGCATCGAGACGGGCGCCGAGGGCGTGAAGACGGCCGCGGAGGCCAAGGCGTACGGCGGCCGGGCCGGGAAGGCGTACGACCCCTGCTACCACGCCAAATGCGACCGGATGAAGAACGTCGACCTCAAGCTGCTCGGCACCAACGTCGGCGGCGTCGCGTACGCGGTGCAGCGGCTGGCCGCGAGCACGCTCCCCGTCAACGGGGAGGCGCGCGTCGCGGCCGCGCCGGCGGCTTCGTACCGTCCGGAATGGCTCGGCCCCTACCTGGTGCGCTGAGCCGGCCGGGGGCGGGGCTTCTCAGACGGGCTTGATCGAGATCCCGCCGGCGTTCGTCTTGACCGTGACCCGCCGGGACGACCGCGAGTCCTGGTGGATGCCGGGGTCGACGTCCTTGCCGCCGGTGTCGGTGGTCAGCGCGACCGCGTAGGACTGGGCGCCGGGCAGCCGCAGCCGCACCGCGCCGGTGTCGCTGCTGGCCTGGACGGTCCGCGGCGCCGAGGACAGGCCGACCGCGATCGTTCCGGAGTTGGTGTCGATCGCCAGCCGGTCGGAGACCAGCCCGTCCGCCCGGACGCTGCCGGTGTCGGAGTGCACCTCGGTGGAGGTGATACGGCCGCCCAGCCGGACGTCGCCGCTCCCGGACCGGGCCGTCAGCCGGCCGGAGGCCAGCCCGGTCGCGGTGATCGTCCCGGTGTCCACGCGCAGGTCGGCGGTGTCGGCGCGGCCCGACAACCGCACGTTCCCCGGACCCGCGCTGAGGGTCGCCGAGGACGTGCGCAGGTCCGTCGCGCTGACCTCGCCGGTGTCGCCGTGCAGCCGGACCGTCCCGGCGAGGCCGGAGACCCGGATCGACCCGGCGCCGCCGCGCACGTCCACGGCCGTGGCGCGCGGCACCTGGATCCGGTAGGAGATCCGGCACGGGTTGGAGCCGATCACGCTGTGCCCGCACTTCGCCGACAGCGACAGCGTCCGCCCGCTGACGCCGTGCCGCGGCTTCGGCTTGTTGCGGTCGTTGGCCCAGCGCAGATGCTCGGTGACCTTGATGCCGGGGGAGTCGGAGGCGGTGATCTGCACCGACCCGTCGCCGGGCGCCACCTTCAGCGCGGTGACCCCGCCCGGCGCGGTGTACGAGCGCTCCTCGGTGTGGCGGCCGATGCTCACGCCGCAGCCCGTCAGCGCCGCGCCCGCCAGCACCACCGCCCCGGTCAGCACCGCCGCGCCCGCCAGAGTCCTCATCCGTGTCCCCCTCGTCTCGCACCCCGTCCCGGACAAGCCTGCCGGACGGCGCGCCGCCCGGACAGGAGGAGGACCGGCGTCCCGGGGGTGGGGCTAACCCCACCCCGTCCGGGGACGCGCGCGGGTCAGCGCTCGCCGCCCGGCTTCCACAGCACGTCGCCGTGCTCGGCGTTCGCGACGCGGCACAGGATGAACAGCAGGTCCGACAGCCGGTTGAGGTACTTGGCGGTCAGCGGGTTGACGCCCCGGTCGGCGGCCTCGGGGCCGCCGTCGGCGGATTCGCCGACCGGAGCGGCGCCGTGGGCCTCCAGCGCAGCCCACGCGGACCGCTCCGCGCGGCGCGTCACCGTCCGCGCGACGTGCAGCAGCGCGCCGCCGGGGGTGCCGCCGGGCAGGATGAAGCTGCGCAGCGGCTCCAGCGCGGCGTTGTGCTCGTCGCAGGCCGCCTCGAGCCGCTCGATGTAGGACGGGTCGACGCGCAGCGGCGGGTACTCGGGGTCGGCCACCACCGGCGCGCACAGATCGGCGCCCACGTCGAACATGTCGTTCTGCACGCGGACAAGGAGCGTCCGCAGCTCGTCGGGCAGGTCGCCGAGCGCGAGGGCCGCGCCGATCGCGGCGTTGGCCTCCTCCACGTCGGCGTAGGCGGCCAGCCGCGGGTCGGTCTTGCTCGTGCGGGACGCGTCGCCGAGCGCTGTGCTGCCGTCGTCGCCGGTCCGGGTGTAGATCCGCGAGAGGACGACGGGGGTCTCCCTGTTCTTCGCCATGGCCGTCACACTAGCGCCGGGCCGTCCGCGCGGTGCCGCCCGCCGCCCGCCGTCCGGCCCGGGGACGTCGCAAAACCGTTCGGTAGTGTTCGTTCCGTGTACGACTACGTGATCGTCGGTGCGGGCAGCGCCGGCTGCGTGCTGGCCGCCCGGCTGTCACAGGACCCGTCGGCGAAGGTGCTGCTGCTGGAGGCCGGGCCGCCCGACGACGCGCCGGAGATCCGCATCCCGGCGGCCGTCGCGAACCTGATCAAGGGCCCGTACGACTGGGACTACACGACCGTCCCGCAGGAGCACGCCGCCGGACGCGCGGTGTACTGGCCGCGCGGCCGCGCCCTCGGCGGCAGCTCGTCCACCAACGCGATGATCTACATCCGGGGGAACCGGCGCGACTACGACGCCTGGCGCGACGTCCACGGCTGCGACGGCTGGGGCTATGAGGACCTGCTGCCCTACTTCCGCCGCGCCGAGGACCAGCAGCGCATCGCCACCCCCTACCACGGCACCGGCGGCCCGCTCCGCGTCGAGGACCTGCGCTACCGGCACCCGCTGACGCAGGCGTGGGTGCAGTCGGCGAAGGCGTTCGGGCTGGCGGCCAACCCCGACTTCAACGGCGCCGACCAGGACGGCGTCGGCTTCTACCAGGTCTCCCAGAAGCGCGGGCGGCGCTGGTCGGCCGCCGCGGGGTACCTGCGCCCGGCGCTGCGGCGGCCGAACCTCACCGTCGTCACCGACGCGCTCGCCACCCGCGTCCTGATCGAGAACGGCCGCGCGGCCGGCGTCCGGTACGAGGCGCGCGGCGAGACCGTCGAGGCCCGCGCGTCCGCCGAGGTGATCCTGTCCGGCGGCGCGGTGAACAGCCCGCAGCTGCTGATGCTGTCGGGCGTCGGCCCCGCCGGCCACCTGCGCGAGCACGGCATCGACGTCGTCGTCGACTCACCCGTCGGCCAGGGCCTGCAGGACCACCCGTTCGTCAACGTCATGTTCGCGACCCCGCGCACCAAGGGCCTCTGGGAGCTGGCGAACGCCCGCGCGTTCGCGCTCTACACCGCCCTCGCCCGCGGCCCCTACGCGTCCAACCTCGCCGAGGCCGGCGGGTTCGTCCGGACGGTCGACGGCCTGCCCGCGCCCGACCTGCAGTACCACGTGCTGCCGACCCCGTTCGTCGACCAGGGGCTCGTGGAGCCGTCCCAGCGGCTGCTGTCGGTCCTGGTCACGGCCATCGCGGTCGCGAGCCGCGGGTCGCTGACGCTGCGGTCCGCCAGCCCGTACGCCAAGCCGCTGATCGACCCCGCCTACCTCGCCGACAAGGCCGACCTGGACATCCTGGTCGCCGGCGTCCGGCAGGCCCGCGAGATCGCCGCCGTCGGCCCGCTCGCCCACCTCGCCGGCGGCGAGCACGCGCCGGGGGAGGGCGTCCAGGACGACGAGGAGCTCGCCGCGTTCGTCCGCCGGGAGTGCGCGACGCTCTTCCATCCGACGAGCACCTGCGCGATGGGCGGCGCGGACACCTCGGTCTGCGACCCCGAGCTGCGCGTCCGCGGCGTCGACGGCCTGCGCGTCGTGGACGCCTCCGTCATGCCGGCGGTGCCGCGCGGCAACACCAACGCCCCCACCATCGCCATCGCCGAGCGCGCCGCCGACCTCATCCGCGGCCGCACCCCGCTCCGCCCCGCCAACCGCTGACGCCGGGGCGGCTCCGCATTCCCCGCGTCAGGCCGTGTGCTCCCGCACGGTCGCACTCCCATTAGCGCCGTTCATCTGAAATGACCGGCTCCCCGTTGTGCGTCTTTTTCCACTCTGCGTTCGTTTCCGTTCGGCAACGCCGACGCCAATGCGACAATGAAACACGCGTCATGACGCCACTGAGGGACGGTGAGAGCCATGCCCCGACTCTATGGCCGGGAAAAGGGCCTGCCTCTCGCCGGCGAAGTGATCAAACTCCGTCCGGGCGCGCCGGCCGGCGAGTCCCCGATGCTGATCTTCGTGGGGCCGAGCGGCGCGGGGAAGACCGCCCTGCTGGACGCCGTCGAGGACATTCTTGAAGAGCGCGTTCCGCACGCCCGCATGGACGGAACGACGCTGAAGGACTCACCGGTTCCGGATGTCCTCGCCGCCCTGGGCTTCGAGCTCAACCGCCGGTGCGGGCGGCTCGACGGGCTCAGGTTCCCGCGCCTGCTCGTCGGCCGGATGGTGATGGACGAGCCGCTCATCGGCGCGGCGGTCGGCATCGGAGCGGATCCGGAGAAGGCCCGGCAGGAGGTCCGGCGGATTCTCGACCGCTATCGCGACAGGGCGGCGCTCAGGAACTTCCTGAGCCGCCTCGCGGGGGCCGTGGTCCCGCCCCTGGCCGCCCGTGCCGCGGGCGTCATGGTGGACGCGGTATGGGCGGATGTGATCGGCCGGGTCCTCTCCGACCTGATGAGCAATGGCCTGCCCTTTCCGAGGTTCGGCCGGCGCTCCGAGCTCGATAAAGGGGAGCGCTGGTACGGCGCCGGGACGGCGGGGCCGGACAAGCTGGTGAAACTCAATGTCCGGTACCACGAGTACCCGAAGTACCGGGGCTGGGTCGACCGGCTCCTGCTGGACGCATTCCTCGCCGACCTCGAGGACGAGTTCGCGAACGGCCCCGCCGCCGATGGCGGATACAAATGCGCGATCCTCGTGGACGACGCCGAGGGCGCAGCCGCGTTCGTCAAAGCGCTCCTGTCGGCCAGCGCGGGCCGGACCCGGACACCGCCCATCGGGGTGATCGCGGCGGCCCGCGGCGGCCCGGCGGTGCGGGCGCTCGCGGGCGGCGCCGCCGCCGCGTCCCTGGCGGAGATCGACGTCCCGGCGGTGTTCGGCGATCCCGCGGTCCGGCGGCTGAGGATCGCGCTCCCGGACCTCACGTGGAACGAGACCGAGCAGCTGGCGCGCCACGCCGGGTTCCACGACCACACGGCGAAGATGATCCACCAGTTCACGGCCGGGAACCCGCACGCGACGGCCAGGCTCGTCCGGGCGGCCGCCGAGTGCGCGGACGAGCGCGCCGACGTCGGGACGCTCCTCGGCCGCCCGTACGACCCCGCCGATGACGCCGATCCCGAGCGGCCGATCGGCGAGCGGCTGGTCGACGACTTCCTGTCCGCCTTCAGCCCGCGGCAGCGCGAGCACCTGATCACGACGGCCGCCGCGCGGGACCAGGACGAGGCGCAGTTCCTCACCGCGGCCCTGCTGAGCCCGGCCGACGCGGGGTTCGTCCTCCGCTCCGACGTCTGGCAGCCGGCCCGCGGCGCCGGACCCGAGACGCTGCCCGCGGTCCTCCACCGGCTGCTGGCGCGCCGGCTGGCGGAGCGCGTCGCGAACGGCACCACCTGGGACGCCCTCCACGCCCGCCTCCGCCCGGCCGTGCCGGGGGACGGCCTGACCGGCGAGGAGCAGGTCCGCGACCTGTACCACGCGCTCGCCCTCGGCGACCTGGCGCACGTCACCCGCCGGCTCGCCGCCCTGCTCACCGAGATGCCCGCGTCCGCATGGCTCGGTCTGGTCGCGAAGGTGACCGCTGCGCCCCGCCGCACGCCGGCGGTGCACGACCCGAGCGGCGAGGCCGAGCGGCTGGCGCGGACCGCCCGGGCGGACGACGTGCCCGGCCTGGGCCACCCCCGGGCCCTGGCCGCCCTCGTGGCCGGCCTCTGGATCGCCGCCGACCCGTTCACCGGTCCGGCCCGCTACGAACTGCACACCGCCATCGCGGCCGCGTACGACCTGATCGCGCAGGACGCCCACTCCGAGAGCGCCATGCTGAACGGGGAGGCCGAGGACCACCGGGAGATCGCCAAGCAATGGCCGCGCTGAACGCCGTACGGCAGACCCCTGGAGGCAACTGATGGTCCGTACTGTCCGGAGGGCGCTGAGGTCCGTTTTCCTGCGGCTGCGCGAACCCGACCCGGACGATCCCATCCCGCTGCCCCGCTACGGGCCGCGCCCTTGGTTCGTGACCGTCGCCGCGATGACGGCCTTGGCGGTCGTGGCGGCCGGCGTCTGGTACGTGTTCTTCCGCCCTCCGACCTGCGGGCACGGTGTTGACCGGATCGGCGGGGAATGTATCGGGGTCACCGACGGCGCCGTCCATTTCGATCCGTCGATGAAGAAGGTCGACGAGGCCATTCGCAAGGAGAACAAGCGGGTGACCGGGCTGAAGGGCGGCTATGTGACCGTGGCGTTCCTCGGTGCGCTGTCCACCACCAAGGAGCACGACCTCACCGGCGGCCGGGTCACCCGGGAGATCGAGGGCGCGCACATCGCGCAGATGCGCGCGAACCGAGGGGCCGCCGACGGCGACAAGCCGGGCATCAAGCTCGTCCTCGCCAACGAGGGCGCCGACCAGAGCCACTGGAAGAAGGTCGTCGGCCGGCTGGAGAGGATGCGAGACGCCGAGCACCTGGTCGCCGTGGTCGGAATGGGCATCAGCACCCGGCAGACCATCGAGTCGGCCCGCGAGCTGTCCGCGAAGAAGATCGGGATGGTCGGCGACGTCGTCACCGGGGACGGGTTCGACAGCGCCGGTGCGGCGCTCGGCCCGCCCGGCACCGGCGGCGCCACCAGGATCGACGGCCTGACGCGGGTCGCGGTGCCGGTGCGGCGGCAGGTGGAGGTCCTGGCCGGCTATCTGAAGCCGCGCATCAAGTCGGCCGTGATGGTGGTCGACCGCAAGTCCGACGACCTTTACAGCAAGTCGCTCGAACGCGACTTCCACGACCTCTTCAAGGACGCGATCAAGACGGGAGGGCGGCTGCCCGAGTCCTTCAGCGCCGACAGCCCGGCGCAGCCGGGCCTTCCCAACGTGTTCGCGGCGGTCGCCAGCAACCTCAACCTGTGCGGCGGCGACCCGCCGGACGTGGTGCTGTACGCGGGCCGGACGATCTTCCTTCCGCGGCTGCTCCAGGACTTCGAGAAATGCGAGAAGCACCCCATCACCGTGGTCACGGGCTCCGACGCCGAAGGGATCGCCGACTTCCCCGGCGACGCCCCGGCCACCGTGGTCTACACCCCGCTGACGGACCCGGACCTGGTCGCGGGCGACAGCAGCGATCCGCAGCAGCAGAAGGCGTTCGCGACGTTCCTCACCGAGGCCGAGCGGTACTACGAGCCGTTCGACCGGTCCCAGCTGCGCGACGCCTGGGAGATGATGGCGCACGACGCGTTCCTCACGGCCGCGCAGGCCGTGCACCTGGCGCGCGGCGGCGAGATCCCGTCATCGGCCGACGTCCTCAACTTCCTCTACAACCTGCATGAGACGAACTACGTGCAGGGAGCGGCGGGGCGCATCGAGATGGACCCCGATGGCGACCCGCACCATCCGACCATCAACGTCGTCGAACTCCGGCACGACGGAACGCGCAAGCTCCTGTATCCGGCGAGGGGTAAGGCGAGCAGCCGGTCGTGAGAACGGCGCCGGAACGAGGAACGCCCCCGTCGCATGACGGGGGCGTTGGCGGATGGGGTCGCGGTCCGGGGCTCACCGCTTGAGGGCCTTGGCGAGGCGGGCCAGGCGCGCGTCGCGGGCCTCGGCCCGCAGCCTGCGCACCCGGTCCTGCCCGGCGATCCTCATGAACTCGTGGCTGATCATGGTCGGCTCCTTCCGTTCGTTCGGTCTCTGGACGGGTCGCGCGTCAGCGCTTGAGCGCCTTGGCGAGGCGGGCGCGGCGCGCGTTGCGGGCCTCGTTCTGGCGGTCGCGTACGCGGTCGGCGATGATGACCCGGCTGATGTCCGTGCTGTACATGTCCTGCTCCTTGTCTCCGCCGGGCCCTCTTGGCCCGACATGTACAAGGTTCGTCCTAAGGCCCCGGGTCCTACATCGGGACGACGCCCTATTCGCAGGCCTTAGGACGCCTTAGATCGCGGCGCCTAGGGCTCAGCCGCCTTAGGGGGCGGTCCGGCAGGCGCGGGACGCCTTAGGCGGGGCCGGTCCGGGCTCAGGAAACGGCGCGGACGAAGGGCCGATGAGGCCGCCGGGCGGCCGGCGTCAAAACCACCAACCCGCCCGCGCGGGGCGGGCGGGTTGTTCTGTGTGCGGCGCCCGCGCGGGGCGGGCGCCGCACTCGCGCGGCGCCCTCGCGTTGCGGGCACCGCCGTTCTTAGCGCTTGTAGCGGCGGCCGTGGATCATGTTGATGAGGCCGAGGACGCGCGCCATCTCCTTCTCGGTGCGGCCGAACGAGGTGAGGTTCATGGTGGCGAACCGCTGGCGGGTGATGGCCTTCGGGCGGGCGAACTCGCGCAGGCCGTCCGCGCCGTGGATGCGGCCGAAGCCCGACTCGCCGACGCCGCCGAACGGCAGCGCCGCGACCTGCGCGAACGCGGCGAACGCGTTGATGGACGTCATGCCCGAGCGCATCGCTCGGGCGGCCTCCATCGCGCGGGTCCGGCTGCCGGAGAAGATCGTCCCGGCGAGGCCGTAGCTGGTGCGGTTGGCCTTCTCGACCGCCTCGTCCAGGTCCTTGACGCGGTGGACGGTGATCGTCGGGCCGAACGTCTCCTCGCAGACGGCGGACGAGTCGTCCGGCACGTCGGTGAGCACGACCGGCTCGACGTAGGGCTTGCGGACGGACTCGGCGCCGCCGACGACGGCCTTGCCGCCCTTGTCGAGGGCGTCCTTGATGTGCCGTTCGATGATGTCGAGCTGGCCGGGCATGGTGATCGGGCCGTAGGCGGCCTCGCGGTCGAAGCCGGGCCGCAGCTCCTTCGCCCGCTCGGTGATCTTGCCGAGGAAGCGGTCGTAGACGTCGTCGAGCACGTAGATCCGCTCGACGCCGATGCAGGTCTGGCCGGCGTTGGACATCGCGCCCCACAGCGCGGCGTCGGCGGCGGCGTCCAGGTCGGCGTCGGAGTCGACGATGCAGGCGTCCTTGCCGCCGCACTCGGCGACGATCGGGGTGAGGTTCTCGGCGCAGGCGGCCATCACGCGCTTGGCGGTGCGGCCGGAGCCGGTGAAGGCGATCTTGTCGACGTCCGGGGACGAGGCGAGCGCGGCGCCGGTGGGGCCGAGGCCGGTGACGACCTGCAGCACCGGGTGCTCGGGGATCACGCCCTCGACCAGTTCGGCGAGCAGCAGCCCGACGCCGGGGGTGAACTCCGACGGCTTGAACACCACGGCGTTGCCGGCGGCGAGCGCGTAGGCGATCGAGCCCATCGGGGTGAAGATCGGGTAGTTCCAGGGGCCGATGACGCCGACGACGCCGAGCGGCTGGTACTCCAGCTCGCAGCGCTGGTTGATGGCCATCAGGCCGGGGTAGACGGTGCGCGGGCCGAGGATCTTGCGCGCGTTGCGGGCCGCCCAGTCCAGGTGGGAGATCGCCATGATCGTCTCCAGCTGGGCGTCCTGCACCGGCTTGCCGGTCTCCTGGTGGATGAGCTCGGCCATCCGGTTGAGGTTGCGGGTGAGCGCGCCCTTGACGTTCAGCAGCCGGAGGCGGCGCTCCTTCCAGCCGAGGGCGCGCCACCAGCCGGCCGCCTCGCGGGCCCGGCCGAGCGCCTGCGCGACGGCGTCGGCGCCGTGCACGGGGTGCTCGGCGACGACCTCGCCGGTGGCCGGGTTCAGGGACGCGAAGGTCTCGGTGCTCTCCGTGGCCACGGACATGCGGAACCTCCCGGGAGGAGCCTGGTAAGTGGTTACTTGCATTGTGTACTCGCTAGTAAATCACTCTAGGCGGCCGGGTGTCTGCTCCCCTCCGGGCACCGGTCAGGCGTCGGGGATCCAGCTGCCGTGGAAGCCCGCCGGCACCCGCCGGGGCAGCCGCACGCCCGCCGTCCGCGACAGGTCCGCCGCGTCCAGGACGGCGAGCTCCGCGCCCGAGGAGCCGGAGACGATCGACAGCAGCCATCCCTCGTCCTCCCCGCGCGCCCCCTCGGCGGGGACGAAGACCGCCTCGCCCACGGACGCCCCCTCCTCGAACTCCCGGACCGAGGACGAACCGTCGCGCAGGTCGTACTTCACGACGGCGTTCCCGGCCACCGTGTAGAGGAAACGGTGCTCCCGGCCGGTCCGGGCATCGTCGTGGGTGGGGAACTCCACGTTGCGGTCGTCGAGGCTCTCCTCGGAGACCCGCCCGGACGCGGGGTCGAGCGTCCAGCGGTACAGGGACGACGTCCCGGACTGTGCGGCGGCGTGCGACGGGCTCGCCGCGCCGCCGATCCGCGTCCACAGGCCGGCGAACTCCGCGGACCGGTAGCGGACGCCGTCCAGGACGATCCGGCCGGCGGCGTCCTCGTGGGCGTTGCCGACGTGGAAGACGTAGCAGGGGTCGATGTCGAACCAGCGGACGTCGCCCGCCGCGTCCCGCCGCATCACACCGAGCCGGGCGCCGTAGGACTCGTCCCAGCGGAACGGCATGCCCGCCCCGCCGAGCGCCGTCTCCAGGTCGAACACGACGGGCAGGTCGAGCCAGACCACGTGGTTCTCGGTGATCGCGAAGTCGTGCATCATCGTCGGGCCCGGGACCGCGATCTCGGCGCTCTCCACGATCCGCGACCCGCCGGCGGGCAGCCGGTGGTAGGTCAGGTACGGCGGGAGCACCCCGTAGCCGAAGAACAGCAGGTCGCCGGTGACCGGGTCCTGCTTGGGGTGCGCGGTCATCGCGGTGGTGAGCGTCCCGCCGAAGTCGCACGGCCCGGCCGTGCCGAGCTCGGGCGTCACCTCGTAGGGGAGGCCGTTCTCGACCAGCGCGAGGATCCTGTCGCCGTGCGGGACGACGTGGGTGTTGGCGGCGACGGCGGTGAGGTCGAGCGTGCCGTCGGCGGCGGCGTACCGGGCATCCGGATCGGTGAACGACCTGGTCCGCACCCACCGGTTGCGGTACCACTCGGCGCGGCCGTCCCGCAGCCGCACCCCGTGGATCATCCCGGGGCCGGTGAACCAGTGCCCGCTCGGCCTCCCGGGCAGCGGGTTCGGGCCGTTGCGGAAGTACCGTCCGGTCAGCTCGGGCGGGAGCGCGCCGGTGATCTTCAGGCAGGTGGCGTCGACTTCGTCCTCAATGGGGGCGAGGTGCCCCTCCAGCCAGGTGGCGCGTTCCTGCCCGGGCCGGTCCGTCGCCTCGACGCTCATCGGACGGCCTCGCGGTCGATGCCGTGCCGGGCGAAGTACCGCTTCTGCGCGATCTCGGGGTAGCGGGCGGTGAAGACGATCGGGACGGCGAACCCGGCGACCTTGGCGGCGACGAGCAGCGCGGTGTTGTCCGGCGCGGCGTGCTGCACGAAGGCGAGGACGACCGCGATGACGGTGAAGCTGATCGCCCAGACGACGGCGATGACGGTGGTGATGCTCTTGAACAGGTCCGTCGCCGCGATCTCGTCGGTGACGTTGCGGCGCCCGACGCCCTCGGTGAAGGGCCGTCCGGCGAGGACGGTGCCCCACGCGGTGAGGGCCAGCCAGCCGATCGCCATGGACGCGCCGTAGTTCATCAGGACCGAGTGCGGGTCGGCGAAGGCGAGCGCGGTCAGCAGCGCCATGAAGACGAGGGCGGACGCCTCGAGGATCAGCGCGTCGAGCCGGCTGCCCTTGCGCAGGTCCAGGGCGAGCAGGACGACCGCCGCCGCGAGGCCGGCCGCCGCGCCGGCCTGGTCGTTCCAGCCGCTCACGACGGCGAGCAGGAGCCACGGGAGGAAGGTCCGGAGGTAGTAGAGCAGCATGGCGCGAGCCTTTCGGGAGCGACATTCCAAGTTCGACAGGTCAAAAGCTAGACGTGTCAGTATCGACATGTCAACCCTGACGTGTATGGTTCGAGGTATGAGCCTGCGACACGCGCTGCTGGGCCTGATCGCCGAGATGGACGGGGCCAGCGGATACGACCTGATGAAGGTGTTCGAGATCTCGCTGGGGACCGTCTGGCAGGCGACCCAGAGCCAGCTCTACGGCGAGCTCGGCAAGCTCACCGAGGGCGGGCTGATCGAGGTGTCCGCCGAGGGTCCGCGCGGCCGCAAGGAGTACTCGATCACCCCGGCGGGACGCGCGGAACTGCGCCACTGGATGGTGGAGACCGACCCGAAACCGCACCGCCGCGACGAGGTGCTGCTGCGGGTCTTCTTCCTCGACCAGGTCGCCCCCGAGGATGCCCTCGGCTACATGGACCGGATGATCGACGCCCTCTCCGGCCGGCTCGACGACCTCGCCCGGCTCGAGGAGATCGTCCCATGGGAGGAGGAGGGCGGGCTCACCGGGAACGGGCGGCTGACCATGGAGTACGGCAAGCGCTTCATGGCCATGCGCCGCGACTGGTTCGTCTGGGCGCGCAAGCAGTACGAGGAGCGCCGCCCCGGAACCGCGTCCGAGGCCTGACGGCCGGGGGCCGACACGCATACGGCCGGGCAGGCGGGGGCCTGCCCGGCTGTACCATGTCCCGCCCACCGGCGGGCGGTGACGCGCCGCGTCGCGGCCGTCAGAAGTGGTCCGCGGCCCACTCGGCGAACGTCCGGGCCGGCCGGCCCGTGATGCGCTCGACCTCCGGAGAGATCTCGACCTCGCGGTCCACCGCGTCGGCGCGCACCTTCAGCAGCGCGTCCACGATCCCCTCGCGCATGTAGGGGCGGGAGAGCATCTCCGACCGCGCCGACTCCGGGGTGATCTCCTCGAACCGGGCCGGGACCCCGGCGGCCGCGCCGATGATCTCGACCATCTCCGGGTGGGTGAGCGCCTCCGGGCCGCTGAGCACCGGCTTCGCGCCCACCAGCTCGTCCGACAGCAGGGCGCGCGCGGCGACGGCGGCGATGTCGCGCTCATGGATCGGCGCGCTGCGCGCCCGCGCGTACGGGCCGCGCACCGGCTCGCCCGCGCGGATCGTCTCCGCCCAGGCCAGCGAGTTGGTCGCGAACTCGCCCGGGCGCACGAACGTCCACTCCAGGCCGGTCGCCTCGATCGCGCGCTCGATCTCCAGATGGTGGGCGCCGATCGCGTTGGCCGGATCGTCGTCCAGCGCGGCGGCCGACGACAGCATGACGACGCGCCGGACGCCGCCGTCGCGGGCGCGCTCCAGCAGGTCGCCGAGCCCGCCCCAGAACACGGCGGGGTTGAGGAACAGCGACGTGACGCCGTCCAGCGGCATCTCGTCGGTGCGGGCGACCTCGGCCTCGCGGGGCAGCCGCGCGGTCGCGGGGTCGCGGGTCAGCGCGCGGACCTTCACGTCCGCGCAGAGCAGCTCGCCGACCACGTGGCGGCCGACGTTACCGGTGGCACCGGTGACAAGGATCATCGTTCGACTTCTTCCGTGTGAGTGCTCCGGCCATCTTCAACCAAATGGATGAAGACGTCAACCAGCCGGATGTATGACGGCGTCAGCCGGGCGGTACCATGAACGGCGTGACGGAGGAGACCAGGCGGCCGCGGCGCGCCCCCGCGCCGGGCGAACGCAAGCTGGACGCCGAGCGGTCGCGGCGGCTGCTGCTCGACGCCGCCCTGGAGGAGTTCGCCGCCAAGGGCTACGCGGGCGCCCGGGTGCAGGACATCGCCGACCGCGCCGGCGTGAACAAACAGCTGATCAACTACTACTTCGGCGGCAAGGGGGGCCTCTACCGGGAGATCACCTGCCGCTGGCGCGAGACCGAGGCCGGCTTCAACGACCCCGGCATCGGGCTCGACGAGGTGCTCGTCCGCTATCTGCGGCACGCCCTCGACGACCCGCGCGGCACCCGCCTCAACGCCCTGCGCGGCCTCACCGGCACCTTCGACGGCGAACCGCCCATCGAGCGCGAGGACCTGTCCGAGCTGGTGCGGCGCCAGGCCGACGGCGAACTCGCCGGCGACCTGGACCCCGCCGCCGTCATGCTCGTGATGATGGCCATGGTCTCCGCGCCCGTCGTGCTGCCGCTCGCGGTCCGCCGCGTCTTCGGCATCAGCCCCGACTCACCCGAGTTCCAGGAGCACTACGCCGAACAGCTCCGCCGCATCGTCCGCCACCTCGCCGGCGACGGCCGGTCCGCGGATGACGCAGGGCGCGCCGCGGACGGCGACGGGAAATAGCCTCAGCTCTGCCAGAACATGAAGAGCGAGTGGCCCACCTCGATCGAGATGGTGCCGATCCCCAGGGCGTCCGTGATGTGGTAGATCAGGTGGAAGAAGCCGCGGTTGATCGGCTCGATCCACAGCAGCGCGATCAGCACCAGGAAGATGTAGCCGCCGTACCCGCTGACCTGGTCGACGAAGCGGCGCGGCAGGTACGGCTCGACGATGCCGAACCCGTCCAGCCCCGGAATCGGCAGCAGGTTCAGCAGAGCGGCTGTGACCTGCAGGAACGCCAGGAACGCCAGCCCCAGCCAGAACACCGCGTGGCCCTGCGCCGCGAAGTTCTTGTAGATCACCGCCAGCATGATCGCGAAGATGGCGTTGGACAGCGGCCCCGCCGCCGACACCAGGCTGTGCCGCAGCCGCCCCGGAATGCGGTGCCGCTCGATCCACACCGCCCCGCCCGGCAGGCCGATCCCGCCGAGCAGGATGAACACCACCGGGATCAGGAAGCTCAGCAGCATGTCGGAGTACTTCAGCGGGTTCAGCGTCAGGTACCCCTTCGCCGCCACGCTCCGGTCCCCGGACCGGTAGGCGATGTAGGCGTGCCCGAACTCGTGCACGCACAGGGACAGCACCCATGCCGCGATGACGAACCCGAACAGCGCGACCCGCGCCCCCTTGGCCGGGTTGTCGCCGTACCGCCAGGCGAGGAGGCCGCAGATGACGGTCGCCGCCACGATCACGAGGAACACCGGGCTCGGCTGCACCGCCGACCGGCCCCGTTTCGTGAAGTCCGCAACCATCGCCCCGACCCCTTCCGGTCCCGCCCGTCCGATTCCTTGAAAGCTACCGCCTCGTAGGTGCGGGTACGCCCCCGCGCCGGATCAGCGCCCGGCTATCCCCGGCACCACGTACGTGCGCAGGAAGCGGCGCAGCTCGTCGGGCTCGCGCTGCCGGTCCATCACGATCAGCGACGTGATGATCCGGAACAGGAACTCCACCGTCCCCTCGACCTCGATGTCGGCGCGCAGCGTCCGCTGCCGCTGCGCCTGCTCGAAGTAGGGCCGCACGTAGTCGCAGCACAGCGCGAGGACGTGCTCCGCCGCACCCGCCACCGCCGCCTGCATGTGCCCCGCCGCCTCCGGCACCAGGAAATGCGCGATCGCCGGCTCGTTGCGGACGTACTCGACCGCGTCCATCGTGCCCTCGACGATCGCCTCCGGCACCGACCGCTCGCTGCGCAGCCGCACCGCGAGCCGGTCCAGGAAGCGGTGCAGGTCGCGCACCACCACCGCGAGGATCAGCTCGTCCCGCCCGCCGCTGACCGCCCGGTACACCGTCGCCCGCGACAGCTTCGCCGCCGCCGCGATGTCCTCCACCGTGGTCTTCGCCACGCCGAACCGGGAGAAGCACGCCTCGGCGGCGTCGATGATCCGCTCGCGCGTCGCGTCGGTACTGACCGGGGGCATGGCGAAAGATTACCGGCAGCCGCGCCCCCGCTACCCGCCGCCGAACGCCGCCGTCGGATAGGGGTTCGCGAACTGGTGCAGATCCAGGCAGGCGTCCGCCTTCTTCACAAACGCCTCCCGGTCCTTGATCCGGATGCGCCGGTAGGCTGCCGCGTCCTTGCCGCCGCCGTCGACGAACGCCTTGACGTCGGACTTGTCGCCGTACTCCGTCAGCGCCGAGGCATAGCAGTCCAGCTGCTTGTCCGACCTGCCGTACCCGTGCAGCGGTCCGTCCTTCAACGCCGCGACGAGGCCGTCATGGCCCCCGCCACCGCATCCCACCGCGACCGCGAGGCAGACTCCCGCCGCCGCGACCACGCGAAGCCTCCTGGACATCATCGATGGAGACTAAGGCGAACGGATTACACCGCACTTACACACGCGCGCGCCGCCCGCCGGCGCGGGTCAGTCGAGCGTGTACTCCAGCGTCCAGGTGTGCCCGCCGTCGGTGACGGTGATCTGCCCGGTCCCGCGGATCCCCGCCAGCTCCCCGGTCCCGGACGTCGGCACGATCAGCCAGCGCAGCCACTGCGTGCCGGGCGTGCCGTCCTCGGTGCCCGCGCTGTGCTGCAGGACGAACGTCCCCTCCCGGCCGTGCAGGATGCCCTGCACGTGCTCGATTCCCACGTACGCCACCGGCCCGGCGGCCGACTCCACCGTGATCAGCTCGGTGGTGCTCGTCCCCACCAGATCGCCGTGGAACGTCTTGCCCACGTGCACCCGGCTCAGCTTGTTGCCGCCCTGCTCGTCGTACGGCTTCTCGGCTTCCCACGCGTCGATGTCGAAGGCGCCGCTCGCTTGGAAGGTCATGCCCGCCATGATGCCCGCCACCTCCGACACCCCGCGAGACCACGCAACAAAAGTCGCCACGACGTGCATGGTGAGGTGTGGGTGGGACTTAGGGGGAGCCGACGATGTTCTCGGCGGCCAACTCTTCGGCGGAGTCGCGTCTTGCGGCTGGAACGTTGTGGTGCGGACGGCGTCGTAGCCATTGATCACGTCGTCTTGTTCCGCGGTGTACGCGGAGCGGGCGACTCGCTGATGCCACGCGTCCGGTGGGTCGGCGGGTCGGCGGGGTGGTGGGCCGGCGGGACGGTGGGTCGGCGTTGACCGCCGGGCACCGACCCGCCTGGCTCGTCGAGGGGGGTTCGGGGGCGGGGGCGTCGGGTGTTCGGGTCTTGGGGCGAGATGGTGTTCGGGTGGTGGGGTGGCGCTGGCCTACGGGGCCGCCCCTCCAAAGTCAAGGGCGCCTTCGGCGTCGCTGCGCGATGGACTTCGTCCACCCTTGACTTTGGAGCCTCTGCGGCCCCTGAGGCAGCGTTAGGGGCAGGCTCCGCCTGCCCCGCCCCAGGTCGCGCCACCCCACCACCCCCTTCCGTAAGGGATGACAGGGCCCGATCGGAGAGCATGAGTTCTTGTCAGACCCGCCTGGGATGTTGTGTGGCATGGACGTCACCATGCAACTGACCATCGATTGCGCCGACCCGCAGAGATTGGTGGACTTCTGGTGCGAGGCCCTGGGGTACGTGCCCGAGCCGCCACCCGACGGACACATCAACTGGCGGGATTATTGGACGGCGATGGGAGTGCCCGAGGCAGAGCTGCCCGCTGGAGCCGGCATGACGCCCGAATCAATCATTGATCCGGCAGGTCGAGGCCCTCGAGTGTGGTTCCAACGCGTGCCCGAACCAAAGGTCGTCAAGAACCGGCTTCACCTTGATTTGAAGGTGAGCGGTGGACGGGGCGTCGCACTGGCCGTTCGTGTCCAACGGGTCAATGCCATGGTGGAGCGGCTGACCAGCGCTGGCGCTACAACGCTGCGCATCCTCGACGAGCCTGGTGAGGACCACTTCGGCGTCCTCCTCTGTGACCCGGAAGGCAATGAGTTCTGCGTGGCTTGAGCTCCGCAGGCACGGCCTTCCTGAGGTGCGCGCCACCACTGCTTTCCGGGTGTGGGCTACTGCGGATGGCGGCAGAGTGCGGGCCTGGTGATGTGAGGGCATGCCGACCGCCCGGCGGTGTTGCTGCCGGGCGACCGGATGTCCATGTGAGTGGCGGGGGTTACGCAGCCCAGGTGAGGGTGGTGTCGGGTGGCCCGGTTCCGTCGGGCGGCCCGCCCCCGGTTCGTCGATGCGCATCCGGTGGCGGTAGCAATCGGTAGACGTAGCGCCCGTCTTGATCTTTGGTGATGTGGATCTGGTCGGGGCTGGTGTGTTTGAACCGGTTGTGCCATCCGCAGGTGAGCGCGAGTTGATCGATGTCGGTCGGTGACCTACCGAGTGCCCATCCGCCGACATGATCCACTTCGCACAGTGTCCCGGGGGTCTCGCATTCCCGCACTGCGCAGGTGGGGTACAGCGTTTCCAGGACTTGGCGTTGGGCGGCGCTGGCGAACCGTTCGCGGTAGCCGAGGTAGAGCGGGGTGTTGCCTCGTCCCAGCAGGAGGGGTGACACTCCGGCGGCCAGCGCGATGCGGCGGGCTTGGGCGGCGGGGATCGGTGTCCCGTCGGTGAGGCGGGCGGGGGCGTTGCCGCCGGTGAGGGTCTCCAGGTCGCAGATGACGGTGACCTTGGTGGCCTTGTGTCCGCCGGACAGGACGCTGGACAGTGCGGCGGCGGTGCGTTCGCTCACGTCCCGGCGGTCGTCGGGCCCGGCCGGCTTGGCCAGGGGCGCGAGGGTGCCGTCCCAGATCGCGGCGTCCTCGGGGTTCAGCCACCCCTTGATGTAGCGGCCGCCGTCCAGGGAACGGGTGGTGGTGATCCACGACTTGTCGTAGCCGTGCTTGGTGTCTGCGTCGGGCGCGTCCTCGGTGCCGTCGCGTTCGGCGATGACGTCGCGGATGCGCTGCCCGAACGAGGCGACCTTCCCGGCCGAGAAGCCCTGATCGGCCATCTCCAGGAGTGTGGCCTCGGCCTGGGCGCAGTCGATGTCGTCCAGGCGCGCGACCGAGTCGGCAATCGTGGTGGCGTAGCCGTAGGACAGGTCTCCGGCCGCCAGGCGCTTGGCGACCTGCGGGATCCGGTGCCGCTGGCGCGCGAGGGTCAAGCGCTCCTTGGCGCGGCTCTCTCGCATGCCGAGCTTGGAGCGCAGCCATGCGCGGGTGGAGGGGTATCCCCACCGCTGCTGTTCCCCTGCCACGTCCACTCGGCCGATGAACGATGCCATGGCGCTTTCCTGCATATCGGTGGCCGTGGCAAGTGTTTCGGTGAGTTCGAGGCAGGCGGCTGCTGATTCGGGGGCTTGTCGGGTGGCGAGTTCAGTGGCGATGGTTGAGAGCGCGTTCACCAGTTCCATGGTGGACGCGGCTCCCAACTCGACCGTCACTGATTGCATACGTAAAGAATACCATGCGTGACCAGCAATCGAACCTGTGAGCGGGCATTTTTCTGGGTTGGGTTTCCGAACCGACTCCGCCTCGGCGATTTGCCCGCCTCCGGCTGTTTATCTATTTTGTCCCTTGACTGGCGGCTCCCTTTGTTCCTTACGGAAGGGGGTGGTGGGGTGGCGCGACCCGGGGTGGGGCAGGCGGAGCCTGCCCCTAACGCTGCCTCAGGGGCCGCAGAGGCTCCAAAGTCAAGGGTGGACGAAGTCCATCGCGTAGCGACGCCGAAGGCGCCCTTGACTTTGGAGGGGCGGCCCCGTACGCCAGCGCCACCCCACCACCCGAACACCATCTCGCCGTTAACGCCATGGCACGAACACCGAAGCCCCGAACACCGAATACCGAAGCCCGGAACAGCGAAGTCCGGAACAGCGAAGCCCCGAACACCGAATACCGAAGCCCGGAACAGCGAAGTCCGGAACAGCGAAGCCCCGAACACCGAATACCGAAGCCCGGAACAGCGAAGCCCCGAACGCCATCTAGGCCCTCCATCAGAACACCCCCTCACCACTCTCCGAAGCGTCCCCCCAAGAACCCCCGAACGGCCTTCTCGGCGAACACCAAAACACCCTCGCCCATTTAAAAATATCCAAGCTCTCAGCCCTCACCGCACCCAGCATCGGCCTGAGAATTCTCCTCGCGAGGCGGGGAAGGGTAACGGCAGCCAGGAACGAGGCGGCAGGAACGGAACCCAGGGAGCGAGATATGAACCGCGTCGATATAGATCCGCGCATGTTCGGTGACCGGCTCGGGTACGAGCGGGCCGTGTTGATCGAGCGGCCTGAACGGTGGCTTTTCGTTGCCGGGCATGAGGCGCGCGGCGAGGACGGGGCCATCGCCCATACCGGTGACATCCGGGGGCAGGTGGCGCTGTCGTTCCGGCGGCTGCGGGAGACGCTCGGCAAGGCCGGGTTCGCGCTCGCCGACGTCGTCCAGATCCGGTTGTTCACCGTGGACCTGCCCGCGCTGACCGCGAACTACGACGCCGTCACCGCCGAACTCGCCGCCGGGGACTGCCGCCCGGCCAGCCTTCTCGCCGGCGTCGACGCCCTGTCCGACCCGGCGATGCTCCTGGAGATCGAGGCCGTCGCCGCGCAGTAGCGCGCGGCCGACGGCGCCGGACTATCAGAACAGGGTGCCTTCGTGTTCGATGCCGCGGAGGGCGTCGTAGTCGAGGGTGACGCAGTTGATGCCGCGGTCGACGGCGAGGACGCGGGCCTGCGGCTTGATCTCCTGCGCGGCGAAGATCCCGCGCACCGGCGCCAAGTGCGGGTCGCGGTTCAGCAGCTCCAGGTACCGCGTGAGCTGCTCGACGCCGTCGATCTCACCGCGCCGCTTGATCTCGACGGCGACGGTCGCGCTGTCGGAGTCGCGGCAGAGGATGTCGACGGGGCCGATCGCGGTCGGGTACTCGCGGCGGATCAGCGACCAGCCGTCGCCGAGCGTGGTGATGTGCTCGGCGAGCAGTTCCTGCAGGTGCGCCTCGACGCCGTCCTTCTGCAGGCCCGGGTCCAGCCCGAGCTCGTGGCTGGTGTCGTGCAGGATCTCCTCGATGGTGAGGATCAGCCGCTCGCCCGACTTGCCGTGCGTGACCGTCCAGCGGGCGATCGCGCCGTTCTCCTCGTACGGCTCCTCCCGCAGGGAGCAGGGCGGGTTCATCCAGTTCAGCGGCTTGTAGGCGCGATCGTCGGCATGGATGCTCACGCTCCCGTCGGCCTTGATCAGGACGAGCCTGGGGGCCATGGGCAGGTGGGCGGTGAGCTTGCCGGCGTAGTCGACGCTGCAGCGGGCGATAACGAGACGCACGTTGCCCAACCTTAGTTCCGGTGAGGGCGTGGCGTGGCCGTCATGCGAGACCCGCGTACGCGCGGCACTTGTCGCGGTCGGCGGGCAGGCCCCAGTCGCCGAGGATCTCCAGGAGGTTGCCCCACTGCCAGCTGTCGTGCGGGAGTTCGGCGATGACGCGGACGGTCCGCTGCTGGACGGGCGTGAGGGCGGCGTAAGGCGGCAGGGGAGCGGACGGGGCGCCGAGGGCGAGTGCCAGCGCGAGCGCGGCCATGGGGGAGGACGCGTCGCCGGACGTGCGGGACAGCCCGTCGAGGACGGCGGCGGCGGCCTCGGCGGGCGGTTCGTCCATCCCGGCGATGGCGGCGGCCGAGTAGCGGCGCAGGTCGCCGTCCATGAACGCGACGGGCACGCCGGGCGCCCCGGGCGGGGAGACGCACGCGGCGGCGAGTTCGGCGGTGACGGCCGGGTCGGCGGCGTCCAGGCGGAGGAGTGCGATGGCGGCGGCCCAGCGGGGGAGCGGCTCGTCGCCGGCGAGGTGCCCGCGGAGCCGGGGGATCAGGTCGCGGCCGTCGAGGAGGCCGGCGGAGACGAGGGCGTTGGCGGTGACGGCCGGATCCGTCTCGGTGCCGAGCAGCGCACGCAGGGCGGGGAGCGACGCGACGGCCTCTTCGGGGAACCAGCCGAGCGTGGACGCGGCGGCGGCGCGGACGTGGGCGTCGCCGTCGGCGAGCAGGTCGCGGACGAGCGGGAGCCGCGTCCGGAGGGCGTCGTAGGCGGCGAGTTCGGCTTCGGCGTCCACGAGGGCCGCCGTGAAGTCGTAGTGCCTGCGCCGGATCTCCCGCGAGCGCCGTTCCCGGGGGTCGCCGGCCTCGGCGACCCAGGCGTCCATGCGGCGCTCCTCCTCGGCGGGGCCGGAGGCGCGCAGCCGGTGCACCTCACGCCGCCAGCGGGCGATGTCGACGCCGGACGGCAGGTGCGACTCGTCGAAGCCGATCGCCATGCCCGCGGCCAGGTACAGCAGGTCGTCGCGGTCGGGGGTCGCCGGGTCGGCGGCGAGGGCGAGCAGGAACGGCACCGCGGGTCCGGACGCCTCGTAGCGGCTGCCCTGGTGGTAGATGCTCGCGTAGAGCGTGTGCAGCGCGTCCTGGCGCTCTTCGGGGCCCGGTGCGCGGAGCGTCCGCAGCAGGCCGGGCACGTCGTCCGCCGAGCCGTAGGCGTGGCCGAGGCCGGCCCAGCCGATGTCGTCCAGCCCCGCCAGGGTCTCGTCCATGGCGCCGGATTGTGCCAGCCGCGTCCGACATCCCTATGACCTGGATGAGCGCGCCTAAGACACCGCTAAGGCCGGATATAGGGAGTCATCCCGATGTGGGGGTGAGGGCCTTAGGACGAACCTTTTGGATGTCGGGCCGTTTCCGCGGCCCGTGACGGAGGAGGGGCCGTGTACCACCACGACATCATGCGGTCGATCATGCAGGAGCGGGCCGGCGAGCGGCGCGCGGAGGCGCGTGCGGCGCGGAACGCGGCGCTGGCGCGGCGGGCGCGCGAGTTCTGGGCCGAGCGGTCGGAGCGGGTCGCGCGCCCGGTGCGGCGGCCGTCCGGACGGCGCGGAGCGGCGCCCGCGGGCTGACGGCCCGGTGGCCCATATGGCCCATGTAAGGGGCGCTGTCAAGCCTGGAATTGTCGGGATGCCGTGATTAGCGTCGCGGGTGGTGGGTGTCATCCGGCTGCGAAAGGACCCCCGCGATGTCCCTCGACGTGACCCCGGAACTCCTGGAGACGGCTCGGCAGGGCGAGGTCGGCGACAAGGAGTTCGTCGAATGCATCAGGACGTCCCTCCCGTACGCATGGGAAATGATCAGCGGTCTGGTGGCGCGGCTTCAGGTGGACGGCGGCACGTTCGCCGACAACCTGACGCCGCCGCCGGACGAGCGGGCGCGCGGCCAGTTGCTGCGCGTGCTCGCGAGCGACGCGATGCGCGGGACTCTGGAGCGCTACTTCGGCGTGAGGCTGGCGTTCCAGAACTGCCATCGCGTCGCGGTGTTCCCGTCCGGTGAATCGGACGCGTACCGCACGTTCGTGACGGCGCGCGAGCAGATCCTGAACCAGTCACCGGAACTGCGCGACTGCTGATTTGTCCCGCCGGCGCGCCGCCCTTCGCGAAGGGCGGCGCGCCGGCATGTCAGGACAGTGCCGTGCGCGTTCTCGGGAGGACCTGTTCGCCGAGGCGGGCGATGTTCTCCAGCGTCGCGCGGTGCGATCCGGCGGCCTCGACCAGCAGGATGAAATGGCGGATCCCGGTGCGTTCGGCCGTCGCGGCGAGGGCCGCGGCGCAGTCGTCGGGGGAGCCGACGGGGTGCAGGTCGCACAGGCGGCGGGTGTAGGCGACGGGGTCGCGGGACGGGCGGGGCCGGTCGTCGACGGGCACGTATCCGTCCAGGCCGGGGCCGAGCCAGCGGGGCATCTCGGCGAGCAGCGTCCGGACGGCCTCGTCCCTTGTATCGGCGACCTGCGCGAGGTGCGCTGAGATGTTCGGCGCCGCGGGGTCGCCGTGCCGGGCGACGGCGGCGGCCTTCTCCTCGTCGCCGACGTGCATTCCGAGAATCATCGGGAGCCCGCGTTCCGCGGCGACGGCCTCGGTGGCGGGAGAGGTGCACGCGACGGAGACCGGCGGCGGCTCGGCCGCCCTCGGCACGACGGGGACTTCGCGGAACGAGAAATGCTCACCGTCCCATCCGAGCCGTTCCGAGCGCAGCCAGGCGAGCAGCAGGTCGAGGGATTCGGTGAACCCTTCCTCGTAGCGGCGGAGCCCGGTCCCGAACACCTCGAGATCGCGCCACGGCCCGCCGCGTCCGACCCCCAGCCGGAAACGTCCGCCGGAGACCAGCGAGAGCATCGCGGCCTCTTCCGCGAGCGCCACGGGATGCCGGCAGGAAAGGACGCTGACCGCGGTACCGACGTGAATACGGCTGGTCAGGCCCAGAATGTGGCCGGCCATCAGGGTCGCGGACGGGATGACGCCGTAGGACATGAAATGGTGCTCGGCCAGCCACACGTCGTCGAATCCGGCGCGTTCCGCGGCGACCGCGGCCTCGGCGGTGCGGGCCAGGGCGGCGGCGTCGTCCTGACCGGGGTGGCGGGCGGCGAGCAGGAAGATTCCGAAGCGCACGTCCCGGTCGTACCCGGCATCCGCCCGGCCCGAGCGCTCTGGGAGACTGCGGTGCATGACTGGTGGTTCGTTCAGCAGGGTCGGGGTCGTCGGACTGGGCACCATGGGCGCGGGCATCGCCGAGGTGCTGGCGCGCGGCGGCCTGGCGGTCGTCGGCATCGAGGTGAACCAGGACGCGCTGGAGCGCGGCCGCGGCCACCTGGAGAAGTCGACGGGGCGCGCGGTGAAGCGCGGCAGGCTCACCGAGGACGCGCAGCGCGAGATCCTCGGCCGCGTCGCGCTGTCCACCGACTTCGCCGACCTCGCGGACTGCGACCTGGTCATCGAGGCGGTGCCGGAGCGCCTGGAGCTGAAGCGGAAGGTGTTCGCGACGCTGGACGGGGTGTGCCGCGCCGACGCGGTCCTCGCCACCAACACCTCGTCGCTGTCGGTCACCGACATCGCGGTCACCACGAACCGGCCCACCAAGATCGTCGGGGTGCACTTCTTCAACCCGGCGCCGGTCATGAAGCTGGTCGAGGTGATCCGCACGGTGCTCACCGAGCCGGCCGCCGTGGACCGCGTCGCCGCGCTGGTGAAGGACCTCGGCAAGACCCCCGTCACCATCGGCGACCGCGCCGGGTTCGTCGCGAACCGGCTGCTGTTCGGCTACCTCAACCAGGCGGCCGGGATGCTGGAGTCCGGGCACGCGACCCGCGACGACATCGACTCCGCGATGACGGCGGGCGCCGGGCTGCCGATGGGCCCGTTCACCCTCATGGACCTGATCGGCCTCGACACCTGCCTGGAGGTGCTGGAGGCGATCCACGCCGAGACCCGCGACCGGCGGCACGCGCCGTCGCCGCTGCTGCGCGAGCTGGTCACGGCCGGGCTGCTCGGCCGCAAGACCGGCCGCGGCTTCTACGACCACGGCGCGCCCAAGGACGAGGCGCCCGTGCAGGCGGACGGCCCGGCGCCCGTCGTCGGGATCCTCGGCACCGGCGCCCTCGCCGACGCGTTCGCGGCGCTCTGCGACCGCGCCGGAGCGCAGGTCCGCGACGCCGCCGCCGACCTCGCCGACTGCGACCTGATCGTCGAGGCGTCCGGCGACGCCGACGCCGGACGCGAGCTGCTGGCCGCTGCGGCGCAGGCCGCCAAGCCCGGCGCGGTCCTCGCCGTCACGTCCGCGACCGTCCCGGTGGCCGAGGCGGCGATGGCGTCCGGACGTCCCGCCGACGTCGTCGGCCTGCACCTGCCGGACCTGCTTTCGACGGACAGGGCGGGCGCGCTCGCCGAGATCGCGGAGACCGTCGCGACCGGTCCCGGCGTCGCCGACCGCGCCGCCGAACTCGCCGGACGGCTCGGCCTCACCGTCGTCCGCTGCCGCGCCCGCGCCGGGTTCATCGTGGACGCGCTGCGCTTCCCCTACCTCAACGACGCCGCCGCGATGCTCGGCGCCGGCTACGCCGACCCGGACTCGATCGACGCCGCGATGACGCTCGGCTGCGGCTACCCGACCGGCCCGATCGCCGACCTCGACCGGCTCGGGATCGACCGCGCCGTCGCGGTGCTGCGCGCCCTGCACGCCGAGACCCGCGAGCCCGCCCTCGCGCCCGTCCCGCTGCTCACCGAGCACGTCACGGCGGGCGTGCCGATCCGCTGAATATCCTTGGGGCATGAGCCCCCGCAAGAACCGCCGCGCCGTATCGGGTAAGCCGTCGCAGGGCGGCGGCGGGGGCTGGGCGCAGCAGACCGAGGACGGCCCGGACGGTGAATGGATCGTCCGGTCCATCACCGGGGCCGCCGCGGTGAAGGCGTACCGGTGCCCGGGATGCGACCAGGAGATCCCGCGGGGCGTCCCGCACGTCGTCGCGTGGCCCGCGGACGAGCGGGGCGGCGCCGACGACCGGCGGCACTGGCACCGCCCGTGCTGGCAGGCGCGGGCCCGCCGGGCGCCGCGCGTCCAGCGGAGCAGGAACGCGCCGCGCTACTAGGCGCGGCGTTGCAGGCGCGGCATCACCGAGTGAGGGAGTCCATGGCGGAGATCAGGGCGGCGACGGTGCTCCCGGCGCGGCGCGAGGAGATCACCCTGCACACCTCCGACGGGCTGCGGCTCGTCGGGGAACTGGCGCTGCCGGCGGACCGGCCGCCGGTCGCGACCCTCGTCTGCCTGCACCCGCTGCCGACCGCCGAGGGCATGATGGACAGCCACGTGCTGCGCAAGGCGTCCTACCGGCTGCCCGCGCTCGCCGGCCTCGCCGTCCTGCGCTTCAACACGCGCGGGACGACGTCGGCGCGCGGCACCAGCGAGGGCGAGTTCGGCGAGGGCGACACCGAGCGGTTCGACGTCGCCGCGGCGCTGGAGTACACCGAGTACCACGACCTGCCGCGGCCGTGGCTGCTCGGCTGGTCGTTCGGCACCGAGCTGGCGCTGCGCTGGGGGCTGGACCCGCTGGTCGAGGGCGCGATCCTGCTGTCGCCGCCGCTGAAGCGCGCCGGGGACGCCGACCTGGACGCCTGGGGCGCCGACGGGCGGCCGCTCGTCGCGCTCGTCCCGGAGTTCGACGACTACCTGCGCCCGGCGGAGGCTCAGGAGCGGTTCGCGCGCGCGCCGCAGGCGGAGGTGATCGGCGTGGACAACGCCAAGCACCTGTGGGTGGGCGAGCCGTACGTCCGGACCGTGCTGAACGAGATCGTCCGGCACGTCGCACCGGACGCGTGCCCGCTTCCCACGGAATGGGACGAACCGGACAGATAAACGCTCGCGGCCGATCGCGGCCACTCCCGTCCCACCGCCCCCGATAGCGGGTAACGATGGTCCGACCGCCGTGCGAACGCGGCGGTGTTCCACGGACGCGGACGCGAGGGAACCGGATGACCGTGCAGCTGTACGCCAGGGACGTCGGAACGGGGACACCCCTCGTCCTGCTGCACGCCTTCCCGCTGTCCTCCGCGATGTGGCTCGAGCAGCGGCAGGGCCTGGCGAACCGGTTCCGCGTCATCACCCCCGACCTGCGCGGGTTCGGCGGGTCGCGGCTCGGCGGCGACGAGCCCTCGGTCGACGCGATGGCCGACGACGTCGCGCACCTGTTCCGCGGCATCGGCGTGCGGCGCGCCGTCGTCGGCGGCCTGTCCATGGGCGGGTACGTCGCGATGGCGCTGTGCCGCCGCCACCCCGACCTCGTCCTCGGCGTCGTCCTCGCCTCCACCCGCGCCGGCGCCGACACCCCCGCGGCGCGCGAGAACCGGCTCCGGCAGGCCGACGCGATCGACCGCGACGGCACCGTCCAGGTCCTGCTGGACGAGGTGCTGCCCGGCCTCGTCGGGCCCACCACCTACCGCCAGCGCGCCCTCGTCTACGGGCGCGTCCGCGGCCTCGTCCAGGCGACGCCGCCGCCCGCCGCCGCGTGGGCGCAGCGCGCGATGGCCGCGCGCCCCGACGCGTTCGAGACGCTGCGCGGCCTCAAGGTGCCCGCGCTGGTGATGGCCGGCGACGAGGACACCATCGCCACCGAGGACGAGGCGCGCGCCATGGCCGACGCCCTGCCGAACGCCGAGCTGCTCGTCATCCCGCGCGCCGGGCACCTGTGCGCCGTCGAGCAGCCCGACCTGTTCAACCAGGCCGTCGCCGAGTTCGCCGCCGCGCTGGCCCGCACCACCGGCTGACGCCGGGCGGCCCGGAACGGCTCAGAGCGTTTCCTGCCTCGGCAGGACCACCTCGCGGATCAGCAGCGAGATCGCCGCCGCCGTCGGGATCGCCAGCAGCGCCCCGACGACGCCGAGCAGCGCCGCGCCGACCAGCGCCGCGACGATCGTCACCGCCGGCTGGACGTCGACCGTCCGCTTCATCACCCGCGGGTACACCAGGTAGTTCTCGACCTGCTGGTAGACCACGTAGAAGACGACGCAGACGATGAGGTCGGTGGTCGTGCCGGTCAGGAACGCCACCAGGCAGACGATCACCGCGCCGATCGTCGCGCCGATCAGCGGCACGAGGTCGGTCACCGCGACGATCAGCGCCAGCGCCAGCGCGTACTTCACGCCGAGGATCGACAGGAAGATGTACGAGCACAGCCCCGCGATGAACGCGATCGTGAACTGGCCGGCGACGTACCCGCCGATCCGGTCCAGGATCTCGTCGCCGAGCAGCGCGACGCGGGCCCGCCGGGAGCGCGGAGCGAGCTGGTAGAAGAACGTCTTGATCTGCGGCAGCGAGCTCATGAAGTACAGCGTCAGGATCAGGATCGTGATCGTCTGGAAGACGCCGTTGATCGCGACCTTGCCGATGCCGGTGGCGGTGTCGGTCAGCCCGTTCTGGAACCCCGGGCTGTTCACGGCCTTCTCCGCGCGGTCGAGCAGCCCGTAGCGCTTGTCCCAGTCCGCCAGCGTCGTGTTGTTCTGCAGCTGGTTCACGAAGTCGGGGATGCTGTGCCGCAGCTCGGTGACCTGCTCGGTGACCGGCTGGACGAGCGAAGCGACGAACCCCGCGAAGAACAGGATCACGATCAGGAACACCGTCCCGACCGCGGCGCCGCGCGGCAGCCCGAACCGGCGCAGCCGCTCCACCGCCGGGTTCAGGCCGACCGCGAGGAACATCGCGACGACGATCATCACGAGCACCGACTTGGCGTTCGTGGCCGCCTTCACCAGCATCCACGCGGTGATCACGCCGAGCGCGGCGGTGAACCCGAACACGAACGGGTGGGCGCGGCCGAGCGGCTGCCCGGGCCGGCCGAACGGGAACAGCGGGTTCACGCCCGCCTCGCGGCGGCGCTGCTCCACGTCGTGCGCGGGGTCGGGGGCCTGCGGGTCGGGCGCCTCGCCGCCGGGCGCGGGGGACCAGTGGTCGGCCGGCTCGTCGTCCGCCGGGCGCGTCCGCGGGCCGCCGGTGGCGGGGTCGAGCTCCCCGGCGGGCTCCTCGGCGAGCTTCTCGTCCAGGGCCTCCGGAACGAGCGCCCCGCTCGGCGCCACCGCGCCCTCGCTCTCGCCGCCCCCAGCGTCGTCGTTGGCGGCCTTCTCGCCGTCGGCGGTTCCGGCTTCGGAGGTATCGGCCGGCGGCGCGGGCGCGGGGACCTTGCCGGCGGTGCCGGTGCGTCCCTTCCCGGGGGCCGTGTCCTGCCGGTCCTCGCTGGGGGTGTCGTCGGCCACGCCGCTCTCCTTCGCCATCCTGCCGTCGTCGTCCACGGGTCCGGACCGGGGGGCCGCCGACCACGCGTTAGGGGGTAGACGACGGAAAGCCCGGAGACGTTTCCGCCTCCGGGCTCTCCGTCGCGCGCCGCCGGGCCGTCAGCCGGCCCGGCGGGTCACTCCTGCCACCAGTCCTCGTCGTCCTCGTCGGACTTCTTGCCCTGGGGGGCCTGCTTGGCCGGCGCGGCCTTGCCGGCGGGCTGGGCGGGCTGCTGCTTGGGCTGGGCCTGCTGCTGCGCCGGGGCCGGCTTCGGCTCGGCGGCCGGGATGGCCGCCTTCTCCGGCGGCGCGGCCAGCTCGGGCTCGCCGCCGCCCATCGCCGGGGCGACGCCGCCGATGAGCTGGCGCAGCTGGTTGAGGTGGCTGGTGATGCTGTCGCGCTGCCGGGTCAGCTCGTCGACCTGGCGCTGCGCGGCGGTGCGGACGCGGTCGGCCTCGGCCTTGGTCTCGGCGAGCAGCTGCTCGGCCTGCGACTTGGCCTCGGCGATGACGTTGTCGGAGTTCTTGCGGGCGTTGGCCATGAGCTGCTTGGCGTGCGAGTCGGCCTCGCGCCGCGTCTGCTCGGCCTGCTGGGTGGCCTTGGCGGCGCGCTGCTCGGCGGACGCGGCGCGCTGCTCGGCCTCGGCGACCAGCTTCTGCGTGGCGGCCTGCGCGGCGGCGTGCCGCTCGGCGTCCTGCCGGTCGGCCTCCTCGCGGCGGGCGGCCAGCTGGATCTCGAACTCGGCCTCGGCCTGCGCCCGCTGCGCCTCGCTCTCCTCCAGGATGCGCTGCGCCTGCGCGCGCATCTCGTCGGCCTGCCGCTTGGCGGTCGTGAGGATCTCGTCGCGCTCGCGCTTGGTGGACGCGCGCAGCTGCGCGACCTCGCGCTCGGTGGTGGTGCGCAGCTTGGCGATCTCGCGCTCGGCGGCGGCGCGCTTCTCGGCGACCTCGTGGTCGGCGGTGGCGCGCAGCTTGGCGACCTCGCGCTCGGTCGTGGAGGTCAGCTCGTCGGCCTCGCGGCGGGCGGAGGTGCGCACCTCCTCGGCCTCGCGCTCGGCGGACTGCCGCATGTCGTCGCCCTCGCGCTGGGCGGTGGCGCGCAGCTCGGCGGCGTCGTTCTCGGCGGTGGCGCGCTGCTCGGCGGCGTCGACCTTCGCGGCGGCCTTGATCTCGTTGGCCTCGGACCGGGCGGCCTGGACGAGTTCGGTGGCCTGCTCCTCGGCGAGCCGCAGCAACTGCTCGATGCGGGCACCGAGACCGGAGTAGGTGGGACGTTCCTGCTCCTGCAGCTGGCGGTGGGCGTCCGACAGCTCCCGCTGCAGGGCCTGGGACTGCTCGCGTGCCTGCCGGCCCTCGTTCTCGAGCTGTTTGATGTGCTCGTCGACCTGGTGCCGGTCGTAGCCACGGAGCACCACGTCGAAATCGCGCGGGGGCGTGTCCTCGAAGAAGTTGCTGAGCTGGGCGTCGATGTCGGACTGCATAGGGCTCAATCCTGATGTGACGGGGCTACGGGTGGTTCCGGGGACCGGTTGATCGCCTGGCATGAACGGGCGCCATGAACGTGCGCAGTGCCCCAGACCTCTTCCGGTGGATGAAGCGTACTCCGGACACTGCCGTGTTGGGGGCTCATCTTGACGCGCTGCGTGGTTTGTCCCAGTTTGCGGTTACGGCGTCCGGTGCCCCAGGTGCCCAGGTACGGGGGCCGCAAATGCACCAGATGTGTCCGAATGCTCACAGAGCGGCGGTCTTGCACCCCGCCGCCCCCCGAGGTGATATCGAACACGTCACGATCCGATCGCGCCCGCGCCGCGCCCCGTCCCGCCGGACCGCGCGGCCCCCGCGGCCGCCCGCTAGGCCTTCTGGACGAGCTCCGTCAGCACGCCGTGGCAGTCCTTCGGGTGCAAAAAGTTGATCAAGGACCCCATCGAGCCGTTCCTCGGCGCGTCGTACAGCACCCGGACGCCCCTGCCCGCGATCTCCGCGGACTCGTCCGCGACGGCCCGGTCGGTGCCGAACGCGATGTGGTGCACCCCCTCGCCGTTCTTCGCCAGCCACTTGGCGACGGCCGAGTCGTCCCGGATCGGCTCGATCAGCTGCAGGTAGCTGGCCGCGCCGTCGCCGGTCTCGTTGATCTTGAGCATGCACTCCCGGACGCCCTGCTCCTCGTTCACCTCGAAGTGCGCGTCGGTGAAGCCGTAGGTCGCCTTGTAGAACTCGACGGTCGCCTCCAGGTCGTGACAGGCGATGCCGATGTGGTCGATACGGGTCAGCATGGGTCTTTCTCCCTATGGACGGCCAGACGGGGGCGAACGGCTGCGTGCGCCGCTTCCCTGGGTATGGTGGCAAACGTCGCCGCAGCACCATCCTGGAGGCCCCCTCATGACCGCCACGTCCGTGATCGTCGCCGGAGCGCGCACCCCCGTGGGGCGCCTGCAGGGCGCGCTGAAGGACTTCTCCGCCGCCGACCTCGGCGCCCACGCGATCAAGGCGGCGCTGGAGCGGGCCGGCGTCACCGGCGACCAGGTGCAGTACGTGATCCTCGGGCAGGTCCTGCAGGCGGGCGCGGGGCAGATCCCGTCCCGGCAGGCGGCGGTCAAGGCCGGCATCCCGATGAACGTCCCGTCCATCACGATCAACAAGGTCTGCCTGTCCGGGCTGGACGCGATCGCGCTCGCCGACCAGCTCATCCGGGCCGGCGAGTTCGACATCGTCGTCGCGGGCGGCATGGAGTCGATGACGCAGGCCCCGCACCTGCTGCCGAAGTCCCGGGCCGGCTACAAGTACGGCTCGATCGAGGTCCTCGACCACATGGCCTACGACGCGCTGACCGACGCGTTCGACGGCATCGCGATGGGCGAGTCCACCGAGCACCACAACGCCAGGCTCGGCATCTCCCGCGAGGAGCAGGACGAGTTCTCCGCGCGCTCGCACCAGCGCGCCGCCGCGGCCATCAAGAACGGCGTCTTCGACGACGAGATCGCCCCGGTCGAGATCCCGCAGCGCAAGGGCGACCCGATCGTGTTCGCCAAGGACGAGGGCGTGCGCGCCGACACCACCGCCGAGTCGCTCGCGCGGCTGCGCCCCGCGTTCAGCAAGGACGGGACGATCACCGCCGGCTCGTCCTCGCAGATCTCCGACGGCGCCGCCGCCGTCGTCGTGATGTCCAAGGCGAAGGCCGAGGAGCTCGGCCTCACCTGGCTCGCCGAGATCGGCGCGCACGGCAACGTCGCCGGCCCGGACAACTCGCTGCAGTCCCAGCCGTCCAACGCCATCAAGCACGCCCTCGGCAAGGAGGGCCTGACCGTCGACGACCTCGACCTCATCGAGATCAACGAGGCGTTCGCCTCGGTCGGCATCCAGTCGATGCGCGACCTCGGCGCCGGCCCCGAGAAGGTCAACGTCAACGGCGGCGCCATCGCGCTCGGCCACCCGGTCGGCATGTCCGGCGCCCGCATCGCGCTGCACCTCGCCTACGAGCTCAAGCGCCGCGGCGGCGGCGTCGGCGCGGCCGGCCTGTGCGGCGGCGGCGGCCAGGGCGACGCGCTGATCCTGCGCGTCCCGAACGCGTAACGCCGGACGGGCCGAGCACCCCTGAGCAGGCTGCTCGGCGCTGGTCGCGGGCTTACTGGGCGTTGGGCTGCTGGACGGTGACCGTCTTGAAGCCCAGCGCCCTCAGCATGTTCTCCAGCATCCGCTTGGTGTTGGCGTCCGCCTGGGCGGCGAGCCTGCTCTGCTGCGCCGCCGTCTGGATCTTCTGGCTCGCCAGGACGTACAGCTGCTGCTGGTTGTCGGGGTTGCTGCTGAAGAAGTCGCCGAACCGGTCGAACAGGCCGCGCTCGGTCGCGTAGACGTAGCTGCGCTTGGTGTCGAGGTTCGTCGGCTCCAATCGGGCGTGCGGCAGCGAGATGATCGCCGCCGTCCGGTCGGAGTTCACCTTCACCGCGCCGGAGCCGACGGCGGAGAAGTCCACGTAGGCGTCGACGGAGCCGTTGCCCACGAACAGGGTGCGCTTGCCGCGCAGCGAGGACGGCAGGAACTTCGCGTCCTTCTCCAGGTCGACGACGACCTGGAAGTTGCCGCTGGCGGCCTCGTAGCGGTTCAGGTCGCGGATCGACTGCAGCAGCACCGGGCCGCTGCGGTCCTTGGTCTCCTCGTGGAACGGGTTCATCCAGTGCGGGAGGCCGTGCAGGACCCGCTGCCCGACGAGGACGACCACGACGGTCGCCACGACGAGCACGAGACCGGTGAGGGCACCGCGCCGGGGGACGGGTCGCACGCGCTGGGGGGCGGGCTCGCGGGCCGCGTCGTTCTTCGGCATGCTCCCCACATTCCCGGACTTACCGCCCACTCACCTCATCCCGGCGACTCCGCGGCCGGACGCGGCGTGCGCGCGACGTCCGGATCGTCCGCCGCGTGCTCCACCTCCATCAGCGACTCGCTGCGCAGATGCGCCTCGTGGGCGGCCCGACCGCCGCGCACGCCGAACAGCCGTTTGGTGACGATGATGTAGACGATCAGACCGATGTTGATGGCCAGCGCGCCGATCCGCAGCACGGTGACCTTCTCGGACAGCTCGTAGATCTCCACCGGCAGGCCGAAGCACGTCGCGACGACCGCGAAGTACTCGCCCCACCGCTTCAGCAGCCACAGCCCGACCGCCTCGATGATCTCGATCGCCGCGTACACCAGCAGCCCGATCGCGAGCCAGCGCAGCGTCTTCTCCTCCAGCCCGAACACGTGCCGGATCGAGGTGACGACCTTGGAGTGGTCCAGGTCCCAGCCGAACTGCTTGGCGATCGGCCGCAGCAGCGGGATCTCCTTCTCGAAGACCTCCTCGATGGAGCCGCGGCTCTGCGCGAACCGCCACACCCCGTACGCCGCCACCGCCACGATCAGCCCGCGGATCAGCCGCTCCACCGCGAAGAACCGCATGATGAAGGCGTCGCGCAGCTCCTTGCCCCGCTTCACCAGCGGCGCCCGCTCGGCCGGGCCGGAGCCGTGCGGCTCGCCGTGCACGTACGCGCCGCAGCGCAGGCACCGCCACGCCTCCCCGACGGGCGACGCCACCATCAGCCGCTCGCGCAGCGGCACCTCGTCGGGGGCATAGGTGACGTGCCCCTTGCGCGCACAGGTCAGCAGGCTCCAGTCCACCCGGACACCTTAGAGCGGTCGGGCGGCCGACATGTCGTCCCATCTTGGTAACGGTCCCTGAGGGCGTTGTGAGCAGGGCCATAGCCATGGCCGAAACCGGGAACGGCGGCGGGGCGTTGAGCGGTTCGTGGACATCGTGCGCGCTTTCCGGGTCGTCTCCATCGCCGAGGCGACCTCTTTCCTGGTCCTGCTGCTCATCGCCATGCCGCTGAAGTACGGCGCGGACCTGCCGGTGGCCGTCAAGGTGATGGGGCCCATCCACGGCATCCTGTTCCTCGGCTACGTCGGGCTGGCGTTCTTCGCGGGCGAGAAGCTCGGCTGGGGGCTCAAGCGCACCGTCCTCGCGCTCGTCGCCGCGGTGCTGCCCGTCGCGCCGTACTTCGTCGAGCGGAACTGGGCCAAGCCGGCAGGCGCGGCCGGCGCCGAGCCGCAGCCCGCCGGACGCGCCTGAGCGATCACGGCTTCCGCGTGACCGCGGCCGGTCGGGGGTCCGCCGCGGTCACACGGGGGGACGGCCCGTCCAGGCGCGGGGACGGCCCGTCCGCGCGGGGCGGCGCAGGGACGGCCCGGTGGGCGTCGCGCGCCACCCGTCCCGGCTGCCGGTGCACCCGCCTGGGCGCCGGGCGGAAGTCCGCCGGGCCCAGCGCGCACGACCGGTAGCCGGCGAAGTGCCGGCGCAGCCAGACGCGCCGCCGCTCGTCGCCCCAGGACGCGAACCGCCGCGCCGCGCGCGCGTCGCCGATCGCGGGCGGCTGCTCGCCGAGCAGCCACGCGTCCACCAGCGAGCCGTAGCCGCGCGGCCGACCGGGCGCCGCGCACGCGCTCGCGTTCAGCAGCCCGTCCCTGATCTGCCGGACGGCCCGCTCCTGGTAACCGGGCGCCAGGTCCTCGTCGAGGTGGATGCCGGCGACGCCGTCCGCCACCCCGGCCGGCAGCCAGTCCGGGAGCTGCTCGACGCGGGTGAACGCGCCCGGCGTGCCGCTCAGCCGCGCCGCGAGCGGCGTCACGGCGTTCATGAGCGAGGGCAGCGCCGCGCGCAGCGCCGGATGCACGCACACGGTCAGCGGCCACTCCCGGCACACCCGCGCCGCCGGCGCCGGCGTGACCGTCCCGCCCGCGTCGCGCAGGCCGAGCGTCGCGCCGCCGGTCGCCGCCAGCGCCAGGGCCAGCGGCAGGACGAGCAGCAGCCGCCGCGTCGCCCACAGCACGTACCCGAGGACCAGCGCCGCCGTCAGCCCCGACGCCCACAGCATCTGGTAGGCGAGGACCCCCGCGCGCAGCGTGGTGAACAGCTGGATCCGGTTGAACCCCGCCGGGGGGAGCAGGCTCAGCCACGACGTCCCCGGGGCGCGCAGGGCCGCCCAGAGCGCCGTCACGGCGAGCACCACGGCCGCCGTCGCCCGGTGCGGGACGACCCGTCCGGCCAGGTAGCCGACCGCGACGTGCAGGACCAGCGCGCCCGCCCCCGCGACCACGCCGAGCGGATGCGGGTGCCCGGCCTCCTGCCGCAGCAGCGTGACCGCGACCACCAGCGCGGTCACCACCAGGTAGGACGCGAGCGCCGCCGCGGAGAGCAGCAGCAGGTCGAGCAGCGCGCCCGTGGCGGGCGAGCGCGCCGTCAGGTCGCGCAGGTAGTCGAGCGGGCGCTCCCGCACGGCCGTCCACGCGGCCAGCCCGGCCGCGGCCGGGCCGAGGAACCGCACCGCGTTGACCAGCGCGACGACGGAGTTGTCCCAGTAGGCGACCGAGGGCAGCAGCGGCGGGCCCGCCGCCGCCGTCCCGACCGCGGAGAGGACCGGCACCGCGACCAGCAGTGCCGAGCGGCGGGCGTCCAGCCGGAGCACCCGACCGAGGTCAGACACCGGCGCCGCTCCCCGCGGCGGCCCGCCTCGACCGCAGCCTCGCCACCGGCAGCGCCACCTGCCGCAGTGCCGCCGGACCCAGCGCGGCCGGACGCCGCGCGACCGACCGCAGTGCCGCCGACCGCAGGGCCGCCGACCGCAGTGCGGCCGGGCGCAGGGCGGCGGGGCGCAGGTTGACGTGGGGCAGCGCGAGCCGTGCCGGCCGCCGCTTCGGCCCGCCGCGCCGCGACCGGCCCGCCCTGCCGCGGGCGTGGCCCTTCGGGGTGTGCCCGGCCGTGCTCTCGGGGTCCGCACCGGCCGCGGCGCGGTGGTCCGCGGGTGCGCGGCCCGCGCCGGCCGGCAGATCGGTTCCCAGCAGGCGTCCGGTCGCGCCGCTCTGGTCCGCGGGACGGCCCGGCTCGGTGCCGTGGCCGGCTCCCGTGGGGTCGTCGGCGGCCCGGCGTACGGCGCCCGGACGGTCGGCGGCGGCGCGGCGGTCCGCGGCCGAGCGGCCCCGGCGGGCCGACGCCGAATGCGTGGGCTGCTCGCTGAGCCTGCCGCGCGCCAGCGTGAGCAGCCGGTCGCACCAGCCGGTGAGCGTCTCGGTGTCGTCGGCGCTGACCAGGACGGTCGGCGCCAGCGAGCGCAGCACCGGCACCAGCTCGGCCACCGCGGCCGAGAACGCGGACCCGCCCGGGCCCGCCGCGCCGGTCGGCCACGGATCGGCCGCGGCGCGCAGGTCGCCGAACGGGTCGTCCAGGACCAGCAGGTCCGGGCCGTGCACGCAGGCGGCGGCGAGGCCGGCGCGCAGCCGGACGTCCGGCGGCAGCAGCGACAGCGCCGTCCCGGCGGCCTCGGCGAGGTCCAGCCGCTTCATGATGGACCGTGCCACTGAGGTGCTCGTGCGCTTGTAGTACGCCGCGTACGCGACGAACTCGCCCGCCGTCATGCTCTCCGCGCGGGAGAACCGGGCCGGCAGGTAGCCGATCCGGGCCCGCGCGGCGCGCAGGTCCGCGGCATTCGCTATGTCGTGCCCGAGAATGTGAAGCACGCCGGAATTGGGCCGGCGCAAGGTCGCGAACGTGGCCAGCAGAGTGGATTTACCGACACCAGGTGGACCGGCGAAGCCGACCACGCCTTCGGTCACGCCGAAGGTCACCGGGCGCAGGAGCCACCGCCCCCCGCGGCGGACACCCATTCCTCGGGCCACGATCGCGGAATGCTCCGCGATCACTTGTTTCCCCCCGTTGCTCGTCATGCGAGCGCGACGGTCGTCCGAGCCGGGCCGGTGGCCGCTCCCGGCGCCACACGGCGCCCGTCCTCCGCCGGGCCGGCCGAATCGGCGGGGCCCGGGGCACCGGATCTCTTTTGCCGTCGCACGATGCATCGACATCGCGACTATAACCGGGCTTGGTGATGGCTGTCAGCAATCTTTTTGCCTTTACGGCAGGACGCCTGGATTCTTTGCCTTCCGACCGAAGGTGAGAATTCAAAAAAGGTGGACAATTGCGTTGGCATCCCTCGGAACGGGGCGTCGCGGTCGGGGCCGCGCGGCGGCGCCGGCCGCCCCGGCCGCGCGGCGCGCTCCGCTGCGAGCGGACGGGCGCACAGGCGGGGGCGGTCATGGGGCAGGATGGACCCATGCCTTCTCGGGACTTTTCGTTGCACGGGGCCATCGACCTGGGGGCTCGCCAGGCGGCCACCAGGAAGCAGCAGGAGCGCCGGGCGCAGGCCGCGCAGGCCGGCGCGGCGCCCGCGGGCGGTCCGGCCGGCCCGGCCGGTGCCGCACCCGCCGGCGGGCCCCACGTCGTGGACGTCACCGACGAGACCTTCAACACCGAGGTCGTGGAGCGGTCGCAGAGCGTCCCGATCCTCGTCGACTTCTGGGCCGACTGGTGCGGGCCGTGCAAGCAGCTCGGCCCGATCCTGGAGAAGCTCGCCACCGAGGCGGCCGGCAAGTGGATCCTCGCCAAGGTCGACATCGACGCCAACCCGCAGCTCGGCGCGTACATGCAGCAGATGGGCGTGCGCGGCATCCCGTTCGTCGCGGCGGTCGTGGCGGGGCAGCTGCTGCCGTTCCTGAACGGCGCGGCGCCCGAGCCGCAGGTCCGGCAGGCGATCGACCAGCTCTTCGAGGCGCTGCGGCAGGAGGGCATCCTGCCGGAGGGCGCCGAGGGCGAGGCCGCGGCGCCCGGCGAGGCGCCGTCCCCGGCCGACTCGGTGTACGCCGAGGCCGAGGACGCGCTGCAGCGCGGCGACCTCGAGGGCGCGAAGGCCGCCTTCGAGCGCGTCCTCGCCGCGAACCCGCGGGACGGCCAGGCCAAGCAGGGCCTCGCGCTCGTCGGGCTGAGCCTGCGGGTGGAGGCGCTCGACCCGGAGCGCGCCGTGCAGGAGGCGGCGGACAAGCCCGGCGACGTGCGGGCGCAGATCAGCGCGGCGGACGTGGAGATGGTGTCCGGCCGGATCGAGGAGGCGTTCGCGCGGCTGCTCACCGCGGTGCGCGGCAGCGCCGGCGACGACCGCGACGCGGCCCGCACGCACCTGCTGTCGCTGTTCGAGCTGCTGCCCCCGGAGGACCCCCGCATCACCAAGGCCCGCCGCTCCCTCCAGTCCGCGCTGTTCTAAGGACACCGGCCCAGCGGGCTCGCCTGGGGCTCGCCCGCTGACCGTGCTCGGGCGAGCGCGACCTCGCTTCGCGAGCTTCCCGGTGGGGCTCGCCTTCGGCGTCGCCCCACCGGTCAGATAACGCGCTCGCGTGATGGCTGGGCGTCGCGATCGCCGTGTCAGACGGGGAATGTGGCGGGTTCGGAGCCTTGGAGCGGGGCGAATCGGGCATGTAGCGGGTGTGAGCGCCCGTGTCGTGACGATCTCCGCCGCGTTCGGCGCGCGGGGCGACGTGGTCGGCCCCGCGGTCGCCGAGCGGCTCGGGCTGCCGTTCCTCGACCGGGCCATTCCCGTGCGGGTCGCCGGCGAGATCGGCTGCACGCTGGAGGAGGCGCTCGCGCACGACGGGCGCGCCGAGAGCGGCATCGGCCGCATCCTCGCGGGCGCGGCGCGGCTGCCGAACGTCGCGCTCGGCGCGATGGACGTCTACCTCCCCGAGCAGGCGATCATCCGTCCCGAGGAGTTCGTCGAGCACACCGAGCAGGTCATCCACCAGGCGGCGGAGCGCGGCGGGGGCGTGCTGCTCGGCCGCGCCGCGGCCGTCGTGCTGGCGGGCCGTCCCGGGGTGCTGCACGTCCGGCTGGACGGCCCGCGCGACCGGCGCCTCGCGGTCGCCGCGGACGCGCTGGCAAAGAGCGCCGCGGGCGAGGCGAGGCCCGCTCCGGGCGGCCGCCGGGGCCGCGCCGCAGGCGGGATGCGGGGCCCGGTCGGCGCGAGCGGGACGCCGGACCGCGATGTTGAGCGTATGCTCGATGACAACGACCGCGCCCGCACGGCCTACGTGAAGCACTTCTACGGGGCCGACCCCGCCGATCCGCGGCTCTACCATCTCGTGATCGACACCACGAGGCTGCCCGCATCCGCCGCCGTCGACCTGATCGCGGTCGCGGCGCGGGCGCTGTGAGCCGCCGGCGGAGAGGGCGGCGGCCCCCGGGCGTCCCGTGCCCCATGGGACGTGGCGGCCGGGACGAGGACGTACCCGGTAGCTAAAGGGAGCAGGTTGTCGTGGCGAGCGTGCCGAGCGTTTCGTACTCCATCACCGTCCGGCTGGAGGTCCCGGCCGGTGGCCGGGCGGTCAGCCAGATCACGCACGTGGTCGAGAACGCCGGCGGCATCGTCACGGCCCTCGACGTCAACACCGCGGGCCACGAGACGCTGCGCATCGACGTGACGATCGCCACCCGCGACACCCAGCACGCCGAGGCGATCTCGAGCGCGCTCGAGAAGATCGACTCCATCAAGATCCACAAGGTCAGTGACCGGACCTTCCTGATGCACCTCGGCGGCAAGATCGAGATGCAGTCGAAGGTGCCGCTGCGCAACCGCGACGAGCTGTCGATGGCCTACACCCCCGGCGTCGCCCGGGTGTCCCTGGCGATCGCCCGCAACCCCGAGGACGTCCGCCGGCTGACGATCAAACGCAACAGCGTCGCGGTCGTCACCGACGGGTCGGCGGTGCTCGGCCTCGGCAACATCGGGCCGGAGGCGGCGCTGCCGGTGATGGAGGGCAAGGCGGCGCTGTTCAAGCGGTTCGCCGGGATCGACGCGTGGCCGATCTGCCTGGACACCCAGGACACCGACGAGATCGTCCGGACGGTGCAGATCCTCGCGCCCGCGTTCGGCGGCATCAACCTGGAGGACATCTCCGCGCCGCGCTGCTTCGAGGTCGAGCGGCGGCTGCGCGAGCTGCTGGACATCCCGGTGTTCCACGACGACCAGCACGGCACCGCGATCTGCGTGCTGGCGGCGCTGACCAACGCGCTGCGGGTCGTCGGCAAGGACATCGGCGCGGTCCGCATCACGATGGCGGGCGCGGGCGCGGCCGGCACCGCGATCCTGAAGCTGCTGATGCACGCCGGCGCGCGCGACCTGATCGTCTGCGACTACCGGGGCGCGGTGCACAAGGGCCGCGACGACCTGGACGACTCGCTGCGCTGGATCGCCGAGCACACCAACACCGCCGGCTACTCCGGTGACCTGCGCGGCGCGGTGAAGGACGCGGACGTGTTCATCGGCGTCTCCGCGCCGGGCATCCTGAACGGCGACGACATCGCGACGATGAACAAGGACGCGATCGTGTTCGCGCTGGCGAACCCGGAGCCGGAGGTGTCGCCGGACGAGGCGCGCGAGCACGCCGCCGTCGTCGCGACGGGCCGCAGCGACTACCCGAACCAGATCAACAACGTGCTGGCGTTCCCCGGCGTCTTCCGCGGGCTGCTGGACGCGCAGGCCGACGGGGTCACCGAGGTGATGCTGGCGGCGGCCGCGCAGGCGCTCGCCGAGGTCGTCACGCCGGGCGAGCTCGGCCCGAACTACATCGTGCCGAGCGTGTTCCACCCGGAGGTGGCGTCGCGCGTCGCGGGCGCCGTCCGCGAGGCCGCCGGCGGCCGCCCCCGCACGGAGGCATGACGCGGGCGGTGCCACTGTGGGGGGACGACCCCCCACACCCCCCGGCTGACGACTGACGGCGCCTTCCGCTCCGCTGGAGCTCCGCTCCAGGCGCCGTCAGTCGGCCTTCTTGGCGAAGACCTGGTCGCGGCGGCGGGGCCAGATCCCGCCGTACCAGAAGATGACCACGCCGGTGAGCATGACGCCGACGCCGGTCGCGGCCCGGGCCCACAGGACGGTGTCCGGGCCGGTGTGCGGCAGCTTGGTCGGCGTGGTCTTGTGCGGCGCGGCCCCGGCGTGCTTGCAGTTCGCGGTGAGCGAGCGGGTCTCGATCTGCTTGTTCGCCCAGTCGACCTGGACGAGCGTCCGCCGGTCCTCCTTCAGCTCGACCGTCACGGTCTTGCTGTCGCGCGCGTTGACGGTGGCGGGGACGGTGGCGGAGTCGTCGTTCTTGAGGACGGTGAAGTCCTCGCGCTGCGTCCCGGTGTTGCGGACGGTGACGCGGACGGACCGCGACGGGCACGACACCGACCCGATGGTGGCGGTGACGGGCTGCGGCGCGGCCGTGCTGGTCGGGCTCTTCGACGGCGTCTTGGACGGCTTGTGCGTCGACTTCGTCGGGGAGGGCGTCGACCCCGAGCCGCTGGGGCTGGGGCTCGCCGACGTGGACGTGGTGGACGACGCCCGCGCGCCCGAGCCCGACGACTTCATCAGGGCGGGGACGGCGATCAGTCCGCCGATGACGAGAAACACGGCGGCGATGATGACCCTGGGCAACTGCATCGCTGTCCTCCTGACCCGCGTGGGGGCGTGGTGCGGGCGGCCGGCTGATCCGGGATCATTCTCAGCCTAGGCGGTTGTGGTGCCGATATCCCCGTCGCTAGGAATGCCTAACAGGCTAACGAGCGGGGAGACGTGCCGTGGGAGGTCCGCGCAACGCATGATGGAACCCATGGAAGACGGCATCAGGGTGGGGCTTCTGCTGGTCGCGACACCTCAATTGGAGGATCCCAACTTCAGGCGCAGCGTCGTCCTGGTGGTCGAGCACGACATGGACGGGGGCACACTGGGGGTTGTCCTCAACCGGCCGACCGAGATCCCGGTCGACCGGGTCCTGCCGCCGTGGGCGGAGCTGGTGACCGGCCCGTCCGTGGTGTTCCAGGGCGGTCCGGTCGCGCTGGACAACGCGCTCGCCCTGGCCCGCCTGCCCGGCGAGGACGAGCCGCTCGGCTGGCGGGCGCTGGAGGGCGGCTCCGAGGTCGCCCGGGTCGGCCTGGTCGACCTGGAGGCCCCGCCGGGGCTGCTCGCGGCCGAGCTGCTGCAGCTGCGGGTGTTCGCCGGGTACGCCGGCTGGTCGGCCGGGCAGCTGCACGGCGAGATCGAGGACGGCGCGTGGTACCTGGTGCCGGCCGAGGCGGGCGACGTGTTCGCCGGCGACCCGGACCGGCTGTGGCAGGAGGTGCTCCGCCGGCAGGGCGGTGACCTGGCGTTCGTTTCGACTTTCCCCGAGGACCCGACGCTGAACTAAGGTGATGGACGTGAGTACGAAGATCCTTCCCGAGAGCGACACCCAGCAGGACGTCCGGCCGGACCTCTCGCACGGTGACGGCGACCACGAGCGGTTCGCCCACTACGTGAAGAAGCAGAAGATCACCGAGAGCGCGGTGACCGGCACGCCGGTGATCGCGCTGTGCGGCAAGGTCTGGGTGCCGAACCGGGATCCGAAGAAGTACCCGGTCTGCCCGGAGTGCAAGGAGATCTACGAGTCCATGCAGGGCGGCGGCAAGGACGGCGAGTGACGGCCGGCTGAGAGCCGGATGAGGGCGGCGCCGGGCCGGGGGGCCCGCGCGCGCCCGTGACGGTCCCGCGGTCGGGGTTCGCCGGCAGGGCGGACGCGCCACCGCGGGGCCTTCGCGTTCTCGGGGCCTTCGTGGTCCGGGACCACGCGTTTTTCGGGGCTGCTCATCCGGAGCGGTTTCCGCGGATCAGCTTTCCAAACGGGGACATACGGGGGACAGATGCGGCGGTTCGCCGGGGTTTCGCTGTGCGCACTGACGGTCACGGCGTGTGCGGTGTCGAGTTCGATGAGTGACGGCCCGCGCGCGCGGGCCAGGGCCGTCCGGGCGGGCGAGACCGCCGCCGCGGCGGGGAAGGACGGGTGCGGCCAGGGGACGGCTGGGGCGGCGGCGCGGGCGGCGCACCCGCGCGACCAGGACGGGGACCTGAGCCGGAGCCAGGTCGTCGCGATGCTCGGCGACCTGCGCCGGACGCTGCACGAGCGGTACGGGACGTCGGACGAGCGCCGGTTCGACTCGGCGCGGCGGCGGACGCTGGTGGTCCCCGTCCGGTTCCACGCCCTCTCCGCCGGGCGGACGGGGCGGCTGTCCGCGGCGTCCGTCCGAGGCCAGATCGCCACGCTGAACGCCGCCTACAGCGGGCGGACGGGCGGCGCCGACACGGGAGTCCGGTTCCGCCTCGCCGGCTACGACGTGACGAACAACGCCGCGTGGTTCCATCACCCGCGCAAGTACGAGAGCCGCCTCAAGCACAAGCTGCGCCGGGGCGGGCGCGGCACCCTCAACCTCTACACGGCGGCGGTGGGCAGCGACGTCCTCGGGTTCTCCACGTTCCCGCAGTGGTACCGCAAGAGCCCGCGCAAGGACGGCGTCGTCGTCGACTACCGGAGCCTTCCGCACGGGACGTACCGGCGCTTCAACCGCGGCTACACGGCCGTCCACGAGATCGGGCACTGGCTGGGGCTGCTGCACACGTTCCAGGGCGGGTGCACGCCGCCCGGCGACGGGGTGTCCGACACCCCGTACGAGGCGACGCCCGCGCAAGGATGCCCGCACTACAAGGACAGCTGCCCGCAGCGCGGCGACGACCCGGTGCACAACTTCATGAACTACGGGTTCGACTCCTGCATGCGGAACTTCACCCCAGGTCAGGGCCGCCGGATCCGGGCGGTGTGGGCCGCCTACCGGGCACCGCGGCACGGGCGCGCGGGGGGCCGGGCGCGGGTGCGCGGGAGTGTGGATCGCGGCACAGGAGGGGCGGGGACGGCGCGATCTGTCGGTGGGGCTCGGTAGCCTGCTATGACCGTGAGCACCTTCGCCGCATCGAGCATGCCCCCCGCGTTCCCCGAGCGGGCCGCCTGGGGGACCGCGCAATCCCTGCGCGCCTGGCAGCAGCAGGCGCTGGAGGCTTACTTCGGAACGGACGGGCAGCAGCCCGGGCCTCGCGACTTCCTCACCGTCGCGACGCCCGGCGCCGGCAAGACGACGTTCGCGCTGCGGCTCGCCCGCGAGCTGATGGAGCGCCGGGCCATCCAGGCGATCACGATCGTGTGCCCGACCGAGCACCTCAAGCGGCAGTGGGCCGAGTCCGCCGCCCGCGTCGGCATCAAGATCAACCCGGAGTACCAGAACGGCGACGGGCCGGTCGGCAAGGACTTCGACGGCGTCGCCGTCACCTACGCGACCGTCGCGGCGCGCCCAGCGCTGCACCGCAACCGCACCGAGTCCCGCAAGTCCCTGGTGATCTTCGACGAGGTGCACCACGCGGGCGACGGCCTGTCCTGGGGCGACGCCGTCCGGGAGGCGTTCGAGCCGGCGACGCGGCGGCTGGCGCTGTCGGGCACCCCGTTCCGCACCGACATCAACCCGATCCCGTTCGTCCGCTACGAGGAGGGCCCGGACGGGATCAAGCGCAGCCAGGCCGACTACACCTACGGCTACGGCCCGGCGCTCGCCGACGGGGTCGTCCGCCCGGTGATCTTCCTGGCCTACGCGGGCGAGATGCGCTGGCGCACCCGCGCCGGCGACGAGATCACCGCGACCCTCGGCGAGCCGCTCACGCAGGACCAGACCTCGCAGGCGTGGCGGGCCGCGCTCGACCCCAAGGGCGACTGGATCAGGCAGGTCATCGCCGCCGCCGACCGCCGCCTCACCGAGCTGCGCCGCGCCATCCCGGACGCGGGCGGGCTCGTCATCGCCACCGACCACGAGGCCGCCCGCGCCTACGCCAAGATGCTGCGCGCCGTCACCGGGCAGGGCGCGACGATCGTGCTGTCGGACGACCCGACCGCGTCCAAGAAGATCAAGGCGTTCAGCGAGACCGAGGACCGGTGGATGGTCGCGGTCCGGATGGTGTCGGAGGGCGTCGACATCCCGCGCCTGGCCGTCGGCGTCTACGCCACGTCCACCAGCACGCCGCTGTTCTTCGCGCAGGCGATCGGCCGCTTCGTCCGCGCCCGCAAGCGCGGCGAGACCGCGTCGGTGTTCCTGCCGTCGGTGCCGACGCTGATGGGGCACGCCGCCGAGCTGGAGGAGGAGCGCGACCACGTCCTCGAGCGGCCCGTCCGCGAGGACGGCCTGGACGACGACCTGCTCGCCGAGGCCAACCGCAAGCAGGACACCCCGGACGTCGGCGAGGAGCTGCCGTTCGAGACCGTCGAGGCGTCCGCGACGTTCGACCGCGTCCTGTACGACGGCGGCGAGTTCGGCATGCAGGCGCAGCCGGGCTCGGCCGAGGAGGAGGAGTTCCTCGGCATCCCGGGGCTGCTGGAGCCCGAGCAGGTGACGCAGCTGCTGCGCAAGCGGCAGGCCGAGCAGATCGCCAACGAGCGCCGCCGCAAGACCGGCGACCCGCGCGCCGACCGCGACGACCGCACCGCCGCCGAGGACCTGCACGCCCTGCGCAAGGAGCTGAACGGCCTGGTCAACGCGTGGAACCACCGCACCGGGCAGCCGCAGGGCGTGATCCACGGCCAGCTGCGCTCGGCGTGCGGCGGGCCGCCCGTCCCGCAGGCCAGCGCCGAGGAGATCCGCAAGCGGATCGGCAAGATCCGCGAATGGGCCGCCAAGCGCGCCTGACGCGCCGCGCCCGGCGCCGGGCGGTCAGTGCTTCGGCTCGAGGTCCAGGGACTTGATGATGCGGTCCACCGTCTCCTCCGGGGAGTCGGTGATGGGGACGGTCAGGACGTGCTCGTCCGGGGCGGGGCGCTCCAGGTCGGCGAACTGGCTGTCCAGCAGGCCGGCGCCGAAGAAGTGCCCGTGCCGCCGGCGCATCCGCTCGGCGATGACGTCGCGGTCGCCGTCCAGCAGCACGGTCCGGACGGCGGGCCGGCCGCCCGCCAGCTCGTCGCGGTAGGCGCGCTTGAGCGCCGAGCACGTCACGACGCCGGGCCGCCCGGAGCTCAGCCGGTCGTCGATCCAGGCGGCGATCGCGCGCAGCCAGGGGGCGCGGTCGGCGTCGGTGAGCGGATGGCCGGCCCGCATCTTGGCGATGTTCGCCGCGGAGTGGAACGCGTCGGCCTCCGCGTAGTCCCAGCCGAGCCGCTCGGCGAGCATGCCGCCGACGGTGGTCTTGCCGCTGCCGGACACGCCGGCGATCAGGATGATCTGGGGTTCGGGGGGGTTGCTCACGGTTCAGTCGCTCACGACCGGGTCGCCGGTGAGGGTGACGCCCTCGCGTCCGAGCTCGTCCAGGGCCCGGTCGACGGTGGTCTTGGCGACGCCCGCCGTCAGGTCCAGCAGGACGGTGGTGCGCAGCCCGGCGCGGGCGGCGTCGACGGCGGTGGCGCGGACGCAGTGGTCGGTCGCGATGCCGACGATGTCGACGGCGTCGACGCCGCGGGACGCGAGCCAGTCCGCGAGCGGCACGTCGTCGTCGGAGACGCCCTCGAAGCCGCTGTAGGCGGCGGTCTCGCGGCCCTTGCCGAACACCGCCTCGATCGGGGCGAGCGCCAGGTTCGGGTGGAAGTCGGCGCCGGGCGTGCCGATCACGCAGTGCGGGGGCCAGGTGTCGACGAAGTCGGGACGATCGGAGAAGTGGTCGCCGGGGTCGAGGTGGAAGTCGCGGGTCGCGACGATGTGCGCGTAGCCGCCGCCCCGCTCGGCGACGTGCCCGGAGATGGCCGTGGCCACACCCGCGCCTCCGCCGACGGCGAGCGAGCCGCCCTCGCAGAAGTCGTTCTGCACGTCCACGATGATCAGAGCCTTCTTGCCCACGACCGCTCCTCTGCCGGTTTCTCCCCGCTGTCGACGCTACCCCAGCGCCCCGGGCGCTCCCGCGCCCGTCCGCCGGTCAGGCGCGCGGGCCGCCCTCGACGAACTCGGTCGGCACGGCCGGCTCGCCCTTGGACAGCTGCAGCGCCGTCGCCGGGAGCTCCGCCACCGCGCGGACGTGCCGGTCGCGGGCGTCGCGCAGCGACTCGCGCCCGACGATCTCGCCGTCGCGCACCAGCGGGACGAGCAGCGCGCGGTCGCGCCGCCCCGGCGCGGTCTCCCCGATCGACACCGTCTCGGCGTAGGCGGTGCCGTGCGCGTCGATGCGCCGGACGGCGCTCTTGCGGCCGCCGCGGCTGGGCTTGCCGGCCGAGCGCTTGGCGACGGGCCGCATGGGCGCGTCCTCGTCCGCGCCGTCGGTGCGGGCGACGAGCTTGTAGACGAGCGAGGCGGTCGGCGCGCCCGATCCCGTGACCAGGGACGTCCCCACGCCGTAGCCGTCCACGGGCGCGGCGGCGAGCGCGGCGATGCCGTACTCGTCGAGGTCGCCGGTCACCACGATCCGGGTGTCGCGGGCGCCCAGCGAGTCGAGCTGCTCGCGGACGCGGCGGGCCATCACGCCGAGGTCGCCGCTGTCGATGCGGACGGCGCCGAGGGACGGCCCGGCGAGCTCCACGGCCGTCCGGACGGCCCGCTCGACGTCGTAGGTGTCGACGAGCAGCGTCGTCCCGCCGCCGAGGGACGCCAGCTGCGCCTCGAACGCGTGCCGCTCGCTGTCGTGCAGCAGCGTGAACGAGTGCGCGCTCGTCCCGGCGGTGGGCACGCCGTAGAGGCGGCCCGCCTCCAGGTTCGACGTGGTGGTGAACCCGGCGATGTAGGCGGCGCGGGCGGCGGCGACGGCGGCGCGCTCGTGGGTGCGGCGCGACCCCATCTCGATGATCGGCCGGTCCTGTGCGGCCTGCACCATCCGGGACGCGGCCGACGCGATCGCGCAGTCGTGGTTGAGGATCGACAAGGCGACGGTCTCCAGCAGCACCGCTTCGGCGAACGTCCCCTCGACCACCAGGATCGGCGATTCCGGGAAGTAGCAGTCGCCTTCGGCGTAGCCCCACACGTTCCCGGAGAAGCGGTACTTCTCCAGCCACTGCGCCGTGGGGTCGTCGACGATCCCGTTGGCGGTGAGGAACTCCAGCTCCGCGGTGTCGAACCGGAACGCCTCGATCGCGTCCAGCAGCCGCCCGACGCCCGCGACGACGCCGTAGCGGCGCCCTGCGGGCAGGCTGCGCGCGAACACCTCGAACACCGCGCGCCGCCCGGCCGTGCCGCTGCGCAGCGCGGCCTGCAGCATCGTCAGCTCGTACCGGTCCGTGAGCAGGGCGGTTCCGTCGTCAACGTCCACAGGTGGAACCCTAAGGCCAGGTGCGGGCACCATGGAGGTGCGGGCCGCCGCACCCGGCGGAGATCACACCGGGGACGGTGGAGATCGCCCCGGACGGCGCGAAGGCGCATAGCATCGGGTGCGGTGGGCGGACCGACAACGCGGCGGAAGGGGGAGACGCGGCCGATGAGCGTCACGAGCAGGGCGAGCACGCCGAGCGGAGTGAGGTCATGAGCACGGCGCCCGCGCCCGTCGAGTTGGAGCGGCCCGACGTCGAGGAGGACGTCCGCGCGGACCGGCCTTGGCTGGCGATCGTCTGGAACGACCCGATCAACCTGATGTCGTACGTCACGTACGTGTTCCAGGCCGTCTTCGGGTATCCCAAGAGCAAGGCCGAGAAGCTGATGCTGGACGTCCACCACAAGGGCCGCGCCGTCGTGGCCAAGGGCACCCGCGAGGAGATGGAGCGGGACGTCGAGATCCTGCACTCCTACGGGCTGTGGGCCACCGTCAAGCGGGACGACTGATCCCGACGGGCTCTGCGGGGCGCGGGGGCGGACGTCCCCCCTCGGGAGCCACCGAAGCCTTTCTGGGCGGAGCGATCCGATGAGCAACGTGAAGAAGACCCGCGAGGGCGTCGCCGTGCGGCTGGAGCCGGAGGAGGCGGCGCTGGTCCGGGCGCTGATGGAGCAGCTGGTCACGCTCCTCGGGGACGTCCCGGGCGGGGACGGCGAGCTGGCCTCGCTGGGCATCGCCGAGGACGCCGTCAAGCCGGACGACCCGGTGCTGGCGCGGCTGTTCCCCGACGCCTACCGCGAGGACGGCGAGGCGGCGGGGGAGTTCCGCCGCTACACCGAGATGGGGCTGCGGGACGGCAAGCGCGAGGCGGCCCGGACGGTGCTGGACGGGCTGAAGGGCGCGGCCGGGAAGATCGTCCTCGACCAGGAGCAGGCGCAGATCTGGCTGCGGGCGCTGAACGACGTCCGGCTGGCGCTCGGCACGCGGCTGGACATCAGCGAGGAGTGGTACGAGGAGGCCGAGCGGCTCGATCCGCGTGATCCGCGGACGGCGATGTTCGCCGCGTACGACTGGCTGACGATGCTGCAGGAGGGGCTCGTCCGCGCGCTCTGGTAGCGGGTCCCGTCCGCACCTGGCCAGGGCGATATCACCGAATGTCCGGATGCGGACGCGGTGCGTGGTGTCAACTGGAGCCGAGGGGACGCCGCCGAGGCCGAGGAGGTCCGATGACCGCCTATCCGGGCGGGCCGCCGGAGTGCGCGGACGCCGCCCCGGCCGCCGCCGTCCGGCCGGGTGACCGGCGGGACGCGCTGGTGCACCGGGCGATCCCGTACGGGTGGCCGCGCGAGCTGGCGCTGACCGCCGTCCCGTTCCTGCGGGGCGGGTGGCGCGCGGGCGACGCCGTCGTCGTGATCGCCTCCGAGCCGGTCCGGGTGACGCTGCGCGAGGAGCTCGGCGTGGAGGTCTGCGCGGGGATCGAGTTCATCGACTCCGGCGAGTGGTTCGGCGGCCCGATGCGGGCGCTCGCCGGGTACCACGACCGGATGCGCGCCGACTGGTGGCCGCGCGGGCGGCTGCGGCTGCTCGCCGAGCCGGTGTGGGACGGGCTGTCGCCGCTGGAGACGCGCGAGTGGCAGCGGCACGAGTCGCTGCTGAACGTGGTGTTCGCCGGCACCCCCACCGCGATCATGTGCGCGTACGACGCGGTGGCGCTGCCCCCGGACGTGCTGGAGGCGATGGCCCGCACGCATCCCGAGCTGGCCGGCCCGGACGGGCCGCGGCCGAGCCCCCGGTTCACCGACCCGGCCGAGTTCTACGCCGAGTGCAACGCGGGCGCGCTGCCGCCGCCCCCGGACGCCGCCGCGCACCGCACGTTCGGGCCGGGCGGGCTGCCGTCGCTGCGCGCGTTCCTCACCGTGGAGGCGATGCGGCTCGGTTTGCCGGAGAGCCGGACGCTGCCGTTCGTGCTGGCCGCCAACGAGGTCGCCACCCTGATCATCCGGACCGGCGGCGGGTGCGGCTCGGCGCGGCTGTGGACGCGTGAGGGCGAGCTGGTCTGCGAGGTGGCCGACCCCGGCCGCGCGCTCGCCGACCGGTTCCTCGGCTACGCCCCGCCGCGCGGCCCTGGCCCGGCCGCGGGCCCGGACGGGCGGGACGCCGACGGCGCGATGTGGGCGGTGCGGCGGCTCTGCCGGCTCGTGCAGATCCGCTCCGGCACCGGCGGCACCCGGATCCGCATGCACGTCGGCCTCGACGGCGGGTGAGGGGCGCGCGGGCCGGGGCGGTAGCCTTCGGGGCATGCTGACGATCGAGCGTGCCCTCGTCGAGAAGATCGTCGCGCATGCGCGCGCCGACCACCCGGACGAGGCGTGCGGCATCATCGCCGGCCCGATCGGGTCGGACCGGCCCGTCCGGTACGTCGCGATGACCAACGCCGAGCGGTCGCCGACCTTCTACCGGTTCGACTCGCAGGAGCAGTTGAAGCTGTGGCGCGAGATGGACGACCGGGACGAGGAGCCGGTGGTGATCTACCACTCGCACACCGCGACCGAGGCGTACCCGTCCCGCACCGACATCTCCTACGCCTCCGAGCCGAACGCGCACTACGTGCTCGTGTCCACCCGCGACGAGAGCACCGAGGAGTTCCGGTCGTACCGGATCGTCGACGGCGAGGTGACCGAGGAAGAGGTCCGGATCGTCGACGCCTACGGCGCCTGACCGCCGGGCCTGATCGCGGGGGTGCGGAGCGCCGATGGCGGCGGGGAACGGCGGGGACGCGGCCGGTAAACTGGTCGACATGTGGACGAGCGGGGACGTGACGGGCGTGCGGCGCCGCGTCCCGTGTTTCGCGGTGCCACCCGTACAGAGCTTCCTGTTCGGGCATTCGCGCGCCGAGGTCGTCTACGACTGTTCGCCGACGCGCTGATCCTGCCCGGAATTCCCCCGCTGCCCGCCCGGTTGTGACGCAGAGGGCGGGGAGCCCCGTACGACCTAAGGAGATCATCGCGATGGCGATCGAGGTCCGGATCCCGACGATCCTGCGCAACCTCACCGACGGCGCCAAGGCCGTCGAGGGCAAGGGCGGCACGCTCGACGAGCTGTTCGCCGACCTGGACACCCGGCACCCGGGGCTGCGCGCCCGGCTGGTGGACGACAAGGGCCTGCGCAAGTTCGTCAACGTCTACCTCAACGACGAGGACGTGCGCTTCCTCGGCGGCCTGGAGACCGCGGTCTCCGACGGCGACGGCGTGACGATCCTGCCGGCCGTCGCCGGCGGCTGAGCCGGGCTGGACGAGCTCACATGCGATTCGACTCGCTGCTGGACTCGCTCGGCGGCACCCCGCTGGTCGGGCTGCCGCGGCTGTCGCCGAGCGAGGACGTCCGGCTCTGGGCCAAGCTCGAGGACCGCAACCCGACCGGGTCGGTGAAGGACCGTCCCGCCTTCTACATGATCGAGAAGGCGGAGAAGGACGGGCTGCTCACGCCCGGCTGCACGATCCTGGAGCCGACGTCCGGCAACACCGGCATCTCCCTCGCCATGGTCGCCAAGCTGCGCGGCTACCGGATGGTGTGCGTGATGCCGGAGAACACCTCGGCGGAGCGCCGCCAGCTGCTGGAGATGTGGGGCGCGCGGATCATCTCCTCGCCCGCCGCGGGCGGGTCGAACGAGGCCGTCCGGGTGGCGAAGGGCCTGGCGGCCGAGAATCCCGACTGGGTGATGCTGTACCAGTACGGGAACGAGGCCAACGCGCTGGCGCACTACGAGACGACGGGCCCGGAGATCCTCGCGGACCTGCCGTCGGTGACGCACTTCGTCGCGGGCCTCGGGACGACCGGCACGCTGATGGGCGTCGGCCGCTACCTGCGCGAGCAGGTGCCGGACGTGAAGATCGTCGCGGCGGAGCCGCGGTACGGCGAGCTGGTGTACGGGCTGCGCAACATCGACGAGGGCTTCATCCCCGAGCTGTACGACGATTCCGTCCTGACGACGCGGTTCTCCGTCGGGTCGCGGGACGCGCTGCGCCGCACCCGCGAGCTGCTGGAGCAGGAGGGCATCTTCGCGGGCATCTCGACCGGCGGCGCGCTGCACGCCGCGATCGGCATGGCGGCCAAGGCGGTGAAGGCGGGCGAGCGCGCCGACATCGTGTTCGTCGTCGCCGACGGCGGCTGGAAGTACCTGTCCACCGGCGCGTACGGCGGCACCCTGGAGGAGGCCGAGGCGCACCTCGAAGGCCAGCTCTGGGCCTAGCGCCTGCGTCTCAAAACGACCCGTGCCCGGCCCGGCGAGCGTGATCCCGGCCACGGCGCGTTTCCCGACCGGCACGGTACAGTTCATACTCGAACGTGATTCTAGAACCGTGCCGGCCGGGTGGACGCCCGCCGGCCGGACGGGGAGCAGGCGATGAGCGGGTTCGAGGCGGCCACCGCGGTGAAGCGGATCGGCGAAGGCCGGTACGAGGTCGACCTGGACGGCGACTTCGGCTTCGCCGAGGCGCTGAACGGCGGCTACCTGATGGCCGTCCTCGACCGCGCCGCCGTCGACGCCTCCCCGCACGAGCACCCCGTCTCCACGGCGGCGACGTTCCTGCGGCCCGCCAAGCCCGGCCGCGCCGAGCTGGTCGTCGACGCCCGCAAGACCGGGCGGACCGCCGCGACCTCGCTGGTCAGCCTCGTGCAGGGCGACCGTCCCGTGGTGGAAGCGCTGATCACCACCGGCACCCTCACCGGCGCCGCCGAGCCCGTGTTCGCCGGGCCCGCGCCGGCCGTCGACGTCCCGCCGCTCGAGGAGTGCACCAGCATGCTCCCCGACGAGGGCACCGAGGGCTTCGCCGGGCAGGTCGACATGCGCTTCGACCGCTCCACCATGGGCTGGCTGGACGGGAACCCGAGCGGCCGCCCGGAGGTCCGCGCCTGGTTCCGGCTCCGCGACGACTACGGCCCCGACGCCTTCTCGCTCGCGCTCGCCGTCGACGCGCTCCCGCCCGTCGCGCTCAACCTCGGCTCCAAGGGCTGGGCGCCGACCGTCGAGCTCACCTGGCACATGCGCGCCGTCCCGGCGCCCGGCTGGCTCGCGGTGCACGGCACCGGCCGGCTGCTGTCGGACGGCTGGTTCGACGAGGAGGTCGAGGTCTGGGACTCCGCCGGGCGCCTCGTCGCGCAGAGCCGGCAGATCGCCCGCGTCGGCACCGGCGCGAAGAAGTGACCGGCGCCGAGAAGTGACCCGTGCGACGCACGCGACCGGCGTTTCGCGCACCGGGCGACGGGATCACGCGCGCATCCCGTGAACTGGAGCGTTTTCCAACAGGTGACGGTGTGATGTCCAACGCATGACGCACCTGTCCGGGGGTAAGTCGCCTAGCCTGTAGGACCATGTCAGCGACCGGTGACCTCGATGCGATGCAGCCCTCCTCCGGTGGCCGGTCGGACCTTCCGATCGGGATCTTCGACAGCGGGTTCGGGGGCCTCACCGTGGCCCGCGCGATCCTCGACCAGCTGCCGAACGAGCCGATCGTCTACCTCGGCGACTCGGCCCGCCAGCCGTACGGGCCGCGCCCCATCGCCGAGGTCCGCGCGTTCGCGCTGGAGATGCTCGACCGGCTCGTCGACGAGGGCGTGAAGATGCTGGTGATCGCCTGCAACAGCGCCAGCTCGGCGATGCTGCGCGACGCCCGCGAGCGCTACGACGTCCCGGTCGTCGAGGTGATCAACCCGGCGACCCGGCGCGCGGCCCGCGCCACCTCCACCGGGCGGGTCGGGCTGATCGCCACCAACGCCACCGTCACCAGCCGCGCCTACGACGACGCGTTCGCCGCCGCCCCGCACATCGAGCTGGTCAGCGCGGCGTGCCCGCGGTTCGTCGAGTTCGTCGAGGCGGGCGTGACGATGGGCCCGGACCTGCTGGACGCGGCGCGCGGCTACCTGCGGCCGATCGTGGACGCGGGCTGCGACACCCTCATCCTCGGCTGCACGCATTACCCACTGCTGACCGGCGTCATCTCGTATGTCGTCGGCGACGGGGTCACACTGGTGTCGAGCGCCGACGAGACCGCCAAGGACGTGTATCGAGTGCTGCACGACCAGGGGCTGGCCCGCGACGAGGGGAGGCCCCGGCCACGGCACCGGTTCCGCGCGACCGGTGACCCCGGGGTGTTCGCCGAGCTCGGCCGGCGCTTCCTCGGGCCGGAGATCGACGCGGTGGAGACCGCGCCCGAATCCGTCCTGAACAAGGCTCTGACCACCTGATTCCTCGGGGACACAAGAGGAGGAGTGAGCGTGCGGGTCACAGTGATCGGCTGCTCCGGCAGTTTCCCGGGGCCGGACAGCCCCGCGTCCAGCTACCTGGTCGAGGCGGACGGGTTCTCGCTGCTCGTCGACATCGGCAACGGTGCGATCGGGACCCTCCAGCGTTTCCACGACGTGCTGGACATCGATGCGATCTGCATCTCGCATCTGCACCCCGACCACTGCCTGGACCTCACCGTCTACTGGATCGCGAGGACGTACTGCCCGTACGGCCGCGCCCCGCGCATCCCGGTGTACGGCCCGCCCGGGACCGCCGAGCACATGATCAAGGCGTACGAGCTCGCGCCGAACCCGGAGATGGACGACACGTTCGACTTCCGGACGCTCGGCCCCGGCCGGCTGGAGATCGGCCCGTTCGCCGTGACGACTGCGCTGATGAACCATCCGGTCGAGACGTACGGGATGCGGATCGAGCACGGCGGCAGCGTGCTGGCCTACTCGGGGGACAGCGGGCACAGCGACGCGCTCGTGGAGCTGGCGCGCGGCTCCGACCTGTTCCTGTGCGAGGCGGCGTTCGCGCAGCGGCCGGGCCTGCCGCCGGACATGCACCTGACGGGCCGGGAGGCGGGCGAGCATGCGGAGCGGGCGGGCGCGGGCCGGCTGGTCCTGACGCACCTGCTGCCGTGGAACGACCCGGCGCAGACCCTCGCGGAGGCCAAGGACAGCGGTTTCGGCGGCCCGATCGAGCTCGCCGAGGTCGGCGCCGTGTACGACCTCTGACGCGGCGCCGGAACGCGCCCGTGACTGTGCACGAACGCACAGTCGCGACAGTTCGGGCGTGAGAGCATGACCGCGGACGTCTGAACCGGTGGGTCGCGGGGCGCACCGGACCGACTCGCGGGAGTGGTCGTGAGCGACGGGGCACGCCGGGCAGAAGAGGGGGCCGCGGGGCCGGGCGCCCGGGTCCCCCGGCTGGAACTGATCCTTTTCGCGGAGAGCAGGGACGGGTTCGTCGTCCTGGCGGAGGGCGGGGAGATCGTCCCGCTGCGGCTGCCGGCGGAGCGGCGCGGCGGCCGGGACGCCGGGGACGGCCTCGGCGCCCTCGTCGCGCGGGCGGCCAAGGAGCGGTTCGGCCTCGACGTCGACCACCTCGGCCTGCTGGCGGCCGAGCCGGGCCCGCGCCGCCCGCGGCTGACCGTCGGCGCCGTGGCGCGCGGCGCGCAGGACTTCGGACGGGTCGGGGCGCGCAGCCGTGTCCTGTCGATGGCGGACCTCGAAGCGCGCCGCGGCGAGGTCCGCGACGCCGACCTGTTCGCCGCCGCGCACGGCTGGTACCGCGCGTCGGCGGTGGCGCGGGACCTGCCGGTCCGGATCCGGCGCGCGGTCGACAGGTCGCTGCTCTACCTGGAGAACCACCGCTCCATCGAGGACGGCCGGTGGGGCTGGAACCTGTACATGGACGGCCATTCCCTCGGCCTGCTGTCCACCGCGGAGGGCATCCTCGCGCACCTGCACGCCGGGGTGACCGGCGACGAGCTGAGCAGGCCGGTGGCGTCGCTGGTCGACATGCAGAACCCGGACGGCGGATGGCAGGTCCGCAAGTCGCTCGTCGGAGCGCAGTCCGACCAGTCGGTGACCGAGAGCACCTGCGCCGTCCTGTGGGCGCTGCACGGCGTCGGGCGCAGCAGCTCCGACCCGGTCATCGCCGACGGGCTGGCGTGGCTGGAGTCGCTCCAGCACGACGGCGGATGGCCGTCCGCCGCGCCCCTGGACGGCGCCGCGCCTGAACTGCGGGTGTTCCCGACGACCTGCGCCGTCCGCACCCTGGCCCGGTACGGGCGCGGCGACGCCGCCAAGGGGGTGGCGTGGCTGCGGGCCGCACAGAACGACGACGGCGGCTGGGGATCCCGGCCCGCCGTGGCGGGGCAGACGCAGGCGTCATCGGCGACGCACACCGCCTACACCGTCATCGCCCTGCTCACCGCCGGGGTCGCGGCGACCGACCCGGCCGTCGGGCGGGCCGTCGCGTACCTGCGCGCGTCCTTCGACCCGGCCAAGGACGAACCGTGGGAGAGCTCGCAGGACCACTCGCTGATCAACCCGGCGACCTCCGCCCGCCTGGAGTTCCGGCATTTCGCGACGCCGTGGGTGCTCGCCGCGCTCGCCATGGCGGGCACCGGCCTCGACGACCCGGTCGTCCTGACCGGCACCGACCGGCTCCTCGCGCTGCAGGACCCGGAGGGGACCTGGCGCTCGTCCCTCACCGGCGGGGCGCGCGCGATGTGGGCGACGCACGACGCCCTCTACGCGCTCCGGGCCGTCTCCGACACGCTGCGGGAGAACGTGGAGCCCGTCGTCGTGGACCCGTACCGGTCGAGGGAGCGCATCGCGCTGGAGCACTGCGCGGCGGAGCTGCTGGCCGGCGACGACCGGGCGCCCGGGGCCGGCGCGCGGCGGTGGTGGCAGACGGCGTGGCTGTCGGTCCTGACCGTCGTCGTGGCCCTCGTCACCCTGGACCGGCTCGCCGTCTTCGACGACCTGACCTCGGCGAAGGCGGGCAAGGCCGGGGCCTGGGCCGTGACCGCCGTCGTCACCCTGCTGGTGGCGGTGGCGCCGAACGTCGTCGGGGAGGAGTATCGGGTCTGGCGGAGCCGGCGCGGCGGCCGGCGTCCGGGAGGCTGAGTGATCGTGTCGGAGTCGCAGCCGCCCCCCGGCGGCGCATGGCAGGCGCAGGCCGCGGTGGCGCTCGGCTGCGCCCGGTCGGCGGGCGCCTACCTGCGGTCCCAGTTCGGGACGGCGTCGCCGCGCCGCTACCAGGGCGACCACGACGTCCAGCTCGCCGCCGACGTCGAGGCGCAGCGGCGGATCGTCACCGGGCTCACCGAGCGGTTCCCCGGGTACGGGGTCCTCGCCGAGGAGGGGCCGGTCCGGCGGTGGCCGGACGCCGAGCACGTCTGGCTGGTCGACCCGCTCGACGGCACCAACAACTTCGGGTACGGCATCGCGCACTGCGCGATCTCGATCTCCCTCTTCCGGCGGCGGCGTCCCGTCCTCGCGCTCGTCGTCGACCCGCTCCTGCGGCGCGAGTTCGTCGCCGTGGAACCGCCCTCCGGGGAGCGGCCCGCCGCGCCGCCCGGTCCGTGCGTCCCGCTGCGCAGGTCCACGATCTCCCTGGTCACGAACTACTCGGCGGCCGGACGCGTCTGGGGCGACCGGATGAGCGAGGCGCTCAGCGGCAAGTGCAAGCGGGTCACGTCCCTGTGGGCGCCCGCGCTGGACCTCGCGCTGGTGTCCTGCGGGCAGCTCGACGGCATGATCTGCCACGAGGGCGACCTGCTTGACGTCGGCGGCGGAACGCTGCTCGTCCGCGCCGCCGGCGGGCACGTCCTGGACCTGTCGGGCGCACCGTTCCAGGCGCACGGGTCGATGTACCGGCGGCCGGTGTCGTTCGTCGCCGCCCGCGACGAGCGGCTGGCCCGCGAGCTCCTGGAGTACGCGACGGCCGTGGAGGGTTAGGCGGGCCGCTCTGCGGCGGCTCAGGCGGGCAGCGGGACCGCCAGCTCGTCGACGAGCTGCTCGAGCAACCGCCGCAGCGAGCCGTCGGAGAACCCCGCCCGGTGCAGTTCCTCGCCCGCTTCGAGCCGGTCCTCGGCGAACACCAGGACCGGCGTCCCCGCCTGGTGCGGCCCCTGGAGCACCAGGCTCACCGTGAGCCGCCCGGGGACGTTCGACACGCGGTGAAGCACGTCCGACGCCAGCGTGTACGACGTCCCCGGTCCCAGGTGGGCGTCGAAGGAGCAGGTGAGGCCGCGCGGCCCGAGCGGCTCCAGCGAGTACTCCGCCGCCCCGCGCTCCGAGGCGTACCCGTAGGTGTGGAAGTCCGGGCCGTCCGGGTCGGGGACGAACTCCTGGAACCGGTAGCCGCCGAGGAGGAGCACCGAGGAGAAGTCCCAGCGGTGGTTGTGGACGTTCTCGACCCGCGTCTCGCGCACGTTGTCCCGCCAGACGTGCAGCCGCAGCTGGCACCCGGCGTCCGCCAGCAGGACGAGCTTGTCGAAGCCGTTCGGGTGCCGGTACGAGGCGGCCAGCATCTCCGCCATCCACCGCTCGTCGCCCAGCGCGGCGCACAGCAGCCGGCGGGTGGCGCGCGGCGCGGCGAACGGCGCCAGCGCGGCGCGCAGCCGGTCCGCGCCCGTGCCGGTGCCGGTGCCGGTGCCGGCGGGCCCGAGTGCCGCCGACAGCCGGCTCGACAGCTCACCGAGCGTCATGGCGCCTCCCGGGAACGAGGCCACGGGTCAGCCGAGCGCGATCGCGGCGTTGGAGAACGCGGGTTCCGTGGTCACCTCGCGGTCGATGACGAGGAAGTCGGGCAGGGTGTACGGCTCCTCCAGGCTGGCGACCTGGAGCTCCAGCAGATGGCAGGCGCGCGCCGCGGGCCGCCGGATGTCGTCCAGCTCGAACAGCAGGCCGTCCCAGCGGAAGCAGCGCCGGACCTTGGCGACGACCTCGCGCCGGGGGTCCCGGTCCGCGCGCAGCCGCGCGTACTCCGCCGCGTCCAGCGCGCTCTCCTCGACCTCCCGCACCCCGTCCGACAGCCGGCGCAGCCGCGCCAGCCGGTGGTCGGCGCGGCCGTCCCGGACGCCGCGGCGGATCCGGACCTGCTCGCCGCCCGCCACCCTCAGGTAGACCTGCTCGTACTCGATGACGTCGGCCCCCGCCAGCACCGGATGCGACCAGTCGGGCGTCTCGCCGAGCAGGAACTTTCGTTCGATCTCTATGGGCATCAGTCCACGCCGCTCACTCACCGGGGATCTTCTCCCAGACCAACCCATCGGGGGTCGGGTGTCAACATGCGGTGAGATACGTGTGACCGCGGGCGGGCACTAGGGTGGTGCGCATGGCACGCCCCGATGATCGCGCACCCGACCAGCTCCGGCCCGTCCGCATCCAGCGCGGCTGGCTCGACCACGCGGAGGGGTCGGTGCTCGTCGAGTTCGGCCGCACCCGCGTGCTGTGCGCGGCGTCCGTGCAGGACTCGGTGCCGCGCTGGCGCCGCGACTCCGGGCTCGGCTGGGTCACCGCCGAGTACGCGATGCTGCCGCGCGCCACCAACACCCGCAACGACCGCGAGTCCATCAAGGGCCGGGTCGGCGGCCGCACGCACGAGATCTCCCGGCTGATCGGCCGGTCCGTCCGGGCCTGCCTGGACTTCAAGGCGCTCGGCGAGAACACCGTCCAGCTCGACTGCGACGTGCTGCAGGCCGACGGCGGCACCCGCACCGCCGCGATCACCGGCGCGTACGTCGCGCTCGCCGACGCGGTGTCGTGGATGCGCGAGCGCAAGATGCTGCGCGGGAACCCGCTGGTCACCTCGGTCTCCGCGGTCAGCGTCGGCGTCGTCGCGGGCGAGGCCCGGCTCGACCTGTGCTACGAGGAGGACTCCGCCGCCGGCACCGACATGAACGTGGTGTGCACCGGCGACGGCAGGTTCGTCGAGGTGCAGGGCACCGCCGAGGGCGCCCCCTTCGACCGCGCCGAGCTGGACGCGCTGCTCGACCTCGCCGCGGGCGGCTGCGCCGACCTGACCCGGCTGCAGGACGAGGCGCTGGGCAAGGAGAAGCTGGCCCCGTGACGAGGATCGTGCTGGCGACCCGCAACGCGGGCAAGATCGTCGAGCTGGAGCGGATCCTCGACGGCATCGACGTGGCGGGCCTCGCGGAGTTCCCGGACGCCCCCGAGGTGCCCGAGACCGAGCCGACGTTCGAGGGCAACGCGCTGCTGAAGGCCCGCGCGATCGCCGCGCACACCGGCCTGCCCGCCGTCGCCGACGACTCCGGCCTGTGCGTCGACGCGCTGAACGGCATGCCGGGCGTGCTGTCGGCCCGCTGGTCCGGACGGTTCGGCGACGCCACCGGCGACAAGGACGGCGCGAACCTGCGGCTCGTCCTCGACCAGCTCGCCGACGTCCGCGACGGCCTGCGCGGCGCCGCGTTCGTGTGCGCGGCGGCGCTGGTCGTCCCGGCGAACGGCGACCGCAGCGCCGTCGAGCACACCGTCGAGGGCCGGATGCGCGGCACCATCGTCCGGGACCCGCGCGGCACCGGCGGCTTCGGCTACGACCCGGTCTTCCTGCCGGACGGCGAGACCCGCACCACCGCGGAGATGGCGCCGGAGGAGAAGGACGCGATCAGCCACCGCGGCAAGGCGTTCCGCGCGCTGGCCGGGCTGCTGCCCGACGCGCTCGCCGCCGCCGGCCGCCTCTAGATCGGGACGGTTCGTCCGCGCCGGTCGACGCCGCCGGGAAATTTCTCCGGCCCGATGACAACCTGATCGTCCCCGGCGGGGGTTCTCAAGGGTGTACGGACACCGTCCCCTCGAGGAGCAACATGATCGACAAGGGTCGCATCCGCCGCGGGCCGCTGCTCGCGCTGGCCGGCGTGGCCGGCGCGGGCGCGCTCGCCGCCGGGATCTGGGCGTCGGCCGACTCCGGCTCGTCACCGCAGGTCAGGCCGGTGGCGGAGCGGAACGCGCTGGCGCCCACCGCGAGCCCGGCCCCGGTGCCGCCCGCGCGGCCGTGCGCGTCGGCGCGGCCGTCCACCCGCACCCCGGAGCCGGCGCCGCCGAAGAAGGCGCGGCCGGCCTCCCCGCCCGGCGGGAAGGTCGTGTCGCCGCGTCCGGTGCCGCCGGGCGGGAAGGTCGTGACGCCGCGCCCAACGGTGTCCCCGACCAAGGCGCGGCCGGTGCCGTCCCCGTCGAAGGCGCGGCCGGTGCCGTCGCCGACGCACTGCGGTTCGCGGCCGGGCGTCCCGGTCCCGTCCAGGACGGCGTCGCCGCGGCCGATGCCGCCCGGCGCGAAGATCCCGCGGCCGGTGCCGTCCGAGCCGCCGGTGAAGCCGTCGCCCGTCCCCTCGCCGCCCCGGAGGTAGCCGCCTGTCCACCATGAGCGCCCAGGAGATCCGCGGGGCGGAGATCACGTTCGACGAGTTCGTGACCGCCACCGCGGGCCGGCTGCTGCGCACCGCCGTGTTCCTCGTCTACGACCGGCACCTCGCCGAGGACCTGCTGCAGGTCGCCTACGAGCGGGTCGCCCGGAAGTGGAAGCGGGTGTCGGGCGGCAACCCGGAGGCGTACGCCCGCCGGGTGCTGGTCAACCTCGCCATCGACGAGAACAGGCGGCGGGCGCGCCGCCGCGACACTCCGGTCGGGACGGTGGCGGACGTGGAGCGCCTCGCCGGGCCGCCCCCGGCCGCGGGGGTCGCCGGGGGAGACCTGGACGAGGTGCTCCGCGCGCTGCCCGCCAAGCAGCGCGCGGTGGTCGTGCTGCGCTACTGGTGCGACCTCGGGGAACAGGAGATCGCCGACACCCTCGGGATCTCCCGGGGGACGGTGAAGAGCCACACCGCGCGGGCCATGGCGGCGCTGCGGGAGCACATGAAGGAGGGCCGGGCGTGAACGACGAGCTCGAAGCCCTGCTGCGCGACCACTACCGGGCGGCCGCCGACCACGTCACCGCGGACCCGGGCACGGTCCGCAGGTTCCAGGACGCGGGCCGCTCCGCGGTGCCGGAACCGCGCAGCCGCTGGCGGTGGGCGTTCCCGGCGCTCGCGGCGGCGGTGACCGCGGCGGTGCTGGTGACGATCGCGATGTTCCTGTGGCCGGGCGGCGGGCGGCCCGCGACGCCGCGGCCGATGGGACCGCCCGCCTCCCCGTCCGTCCCGGGGCCGGAGCTGCCGACGGAACCGCCGACGGCCCGCCCGTCGCCCGCGCCGACGCGCGGAACCGGAGGACGCGTCACCCCGCCCGGCCGGAGCACGCCCGAGCCGTCGCGCACCACGCGCATGCCGGGGACCGCCACGCCGATGCCGGGCGGCAAGGCCCCGAGGCCGACGACCTCGCCGGTCCCGGGCGGCCGGCCGCCGGCCGCCGTGTCCCCGACGCCGAGCTGACGCAGTGACGGCGGCCCCGCCGGCGGACGGATCAGGCGGGGTCGCCGAAGCAGAGGCCGGGGAGGGTGCCCCAGCCGACCGTCTCCAGGACGGCGCGCATGTCCGGCGGCGTCCGGTCCAGGACGACGGGCGCGCCGCACGCGCGGCTCCACGCCGCGTCGCCGAGCAGCGCGATCCCGCCGAGGTCGATGAAGTCGAGCCCGCCGAGGTCGAGGTGGAACTCGCGGTCGGGCGGCAGCTCGGCCAGCGCGGTCTCCAGCGCGCGGGCGAGCACGGCGTGCCGGGCGGCGTCCAGCTCGCCGATCAGCGCCAGACCGGCGGGCTCGTCCGTGCGGACGATCCTCAGCGGTTCCACCGGGCTACCTGATGTGCAGCCGGACGAACGTGCCGTCCCAGCCGGCGCGCAGCTCCACCAGGTCGACCAGCAGCCGCACCGTCCACAGCCCGAAGCCGCGCTGCAGCGCCGAGCGGGGCGGGATGAAGCCGGTGAGGGCGTCCGGCGCGGGGCGCCACAGCCCGTTGTCGCCGATCTCGCAGAGCAGCTCCGGGCCGTCCCGCCAGATCCACATCCCGACGGGCGGCAGGCCGTGCTGCACCGCGTTCGCCGCGACCTCGTTCACCGCGGTGACGAGGTTCTGCGCGGGCCGCTGGGCGAGGCCGTGCAGCAGCGCCCGCTCGGCGACGAACGAGCGCAGCGCGTGCAGGTCGGCGTCGTCGACCGCGAAGTACTCGGCGTCGTCGGGGCGGGTGAAGCGGCGGTGCCGGTCGCAGTTCGCGCCGAACGCCGCCGGCGCGACGTAGGCGTCGCTGGCCAGGGGGGGCCCGTCGGTCACCACCATCGGGTGGGTGCGCCGCGCCTCGTCGACGATCCGCGGCGGCAGCGTCTCGCTGTCGTAGGGGCACAGCGCGCGCGCCCCGGACTCCTTGAACACCTCGTTGATCAGCGACTCGTAGCGGATCCACTCCAGCGTCTGCCGCTCGTCCCAGCCCGTCCACACCGGCTCGGCCAGCGCGCACACGGGGCGCGGCGCGAAGTCGTTCACCAGGGCCTGGTAGTCGCGCAGGGTCCGGACGGGATGCCGGTAGAACCCGGCCGCGTCCACCCACTCGATCCCGGCGCCGTCGCCGAACAGGTCGTGCAGCGCCGACAGGTTGGCCCGGCGGGCGACCGCGACAACGGCCTCGCCCGCCTCCAGCCCGGACCGCAGGAACGGCTCGGTCACCGCCAGGAAATGGTCCATCCCGCCGTACACGAACGCCCTGTGCTCCAGCGGCCTGCGCTTCGGCGCCCCGTCCTCCACGCTCATCAGGCGATGCCTTCCGTCTCGGTGAACGCGCGTTCCCGGCCGCGCTCGAGACCGGGCAGCCGGTGCCAGCCGACCATCTCGATGACGTTCTCCACGTCGGGCGGCAGGTGGTCCAGGACCAGCGCCTCGTCGGCCGGCAGCACGGTCGCCTGCTGCGCCAGCAGGTTCAGCCCGCCGAGGTCGATGAAGCCGAGGTCGGTGAAGTCGAGGTGGACGCGCCGCCGGGCCAGGCACACCTGGGCCAGCTGCTCGGCGAACACCTGGTGCCGGGCGGCGTCCAGCTCGCCCTCGACCCGCAGCCCGTTCGGCTCGAACGTGCGGCTGATCTTCAGGATCCCGTCGTCGAATTCGGGGTTCACTTCCACGAGCACCTCATGCGTGTCGCGCAGGGCGGCGAGCTCGTCGGGCGGGCAGGCGCGCCGGTCGATCTGGCAGATCGCCATCGCCATCGTGCTGGGCGACACCGCGTTGCCGACCCCGTCCTCGCAGCCGAGCATCTCGGCGAGGTCGGAGCGGCCCGGCGCGCTGATCAGGCGGCTGTAGTCGGTGGTGAACCGGGCGGCCCGGAAGCCCTGGCCGAACGCCGCGTCCACCTCCCGGCCGATCGTCTCCAGCATCTTGCCCGGCGCGAAGCCGCCCCGCCGGTCGAGGCAGGCGTCCCGGCGGGAGATGATCCGCAGCTGGCCCGTCCTGCCGAGGGCCTCCACGTCCACGCGGTGCCGCGCGCCGAGGCCGGGCAGCAGCTCGGCCGGGGCGTCGGTCACGTAGACGACCTTCTCGTTGGTGTCGAGCCCCTCCCGGACGAAGGGGCCGATGACGCTGTCGCGCTCCTCGGGACCGCTGTAGGCCAGCCAGCTGTGATCGCCTGGCCGGATGTCTTTGACGGGTCGCTTGGCGAACCAGGGTGTCTCCATGGCCTGCCCATCGAGGTCGGTTCGGATTCGTTCAGCGTACGCCTCATGGAGGTTCTCGGAAGCCCAACGCATCGAGTTCCTCACACTCCGTTCATCGCGGCCGGTACGGCGGGCAGGCGGAGCCGCAGCCGGACGGTGCTGCCGCCCGGTCCGGTGCGGATCTGGACGATGGAGCAGAGCAGCCGCACCGCCCACAGCCCGAACCGGCCGCCGGTCGCGGTGCCGGACGGGCGGGGCGGGACGAGCCCGTGGCCGGCGCGCGGGTCCCAGCTGCCCTGGTCGGTGACCTCGCAGACCAGCGCCGGGTCGGCGCCGGACGCCTCGGTCCACATCCGCAGCACGATCGGCGGCGCGCCGTGCCGCAGCGCGTTCGTGACGACCTCGGTGACCGCGACGAGCAGCCGCTGCAGGTCCTCGTCGGGCAGCGGGGTGCGGTGCGCGTACTCGGTGACGTAGGCGCGCAGCCAGTACAGGTCGGGGCGGACGACGTCCAGCTCGTCGGCGTCGGCGGGCGGCGGGGGCAGGGGCTCGCCGTCGCACTTGGCGCTGTAGGCCCACGGGTCCATGTAGAGGGGGTTGGCGATGGACCGCGCGCCGCGCACCGTCTCGGGGTGGGTGCGGCGCCCGGCCGCGACCACGCCGGCGGGCAGCGACGAGGAGTAGGGGCACATGATGGCGGCGCCGGTGCCGCGGAAGGCGATGTTCAGCATCGCCTCGACCCGCTGCCACTCCAGCACCTCCAGCGGCGGCCGCGACGCCCACACGACCGGCTCGCCGAGGAGGCGGAGCCGCCGGCCGCGCCAGGCGGTGTCGTCGGCGTCGCTCAGGCAGTCGGCGAGGGTGCGGGCGGGGTGGGAGTACCAGGCCGCCGGCTCGACGAACTCGACGGACGCGGCCTCGGCGCCGAGGGCGTCGCGCAGCAGCATCTCGCGGGCGATCCCGCAGAGGGCGATGACGCGGTCGCCGGCCTCGGCGCCGTCCCGCAGGAACGGCAGGGCCCCGTCGAGCAGGTCGTCGACCCTGTCGTACGGCAGGACGCAATGGGTGAAGGATTCGCTCACGGCGGCCCCAGGTCGCGTCTTCGATGCCGGCGTTCTCGGCCTGCCGCGGCGCCGGCAGACCTGACAAGGGTAGGTCGCCTTCCCCATCGTGCGCCGATCCGTTCACTAATTACCCCGACGGGTTTTTCACATAGTGCGACGAGATGCCGGGCGGGTGCGGCGGTCCGGGCGGGTGCGGCGGTAGAGGACGGCGCGCATGCCCGGGGCCATCGCGGCGATTAATTCATCGGCCGTCATGGACGCCAGCGGTTCGACGGCCAGGACGTAGCGGCCGAAGATGACGCCGGCGAGCTGGGCGCTGCACGCGGCGGCGCGGTGCCGGGCGTCGGGCCCGCCGACGTGCTCGGCGATGCGGTCGATCATCTCGCGGCCGACGACGTCGCGCAGCAGCCGGGTGAGCTCGGCGTCCTGCGTCGCGGCGCGCACCATCAGGATCAGCGGGCCGCCGCGCTCGGGGTCGTCCCAGGTCGCCAGCATCGCGGCCAGGACGCGTTCGGGCAGCGTGGCGGGGTCGCCGGGGAGCGCGGCGGCCAGCACGTCCGGCGGGTTGGCCAGCAGCCCGAGGACGGCGCCGAACAGGCCCTTCTTCGAGCCGAAGAAGTAGCTGATCAGCGCGGCGTCCACGTCGGCCTCGGCGGCGATGGAGCGCAGCGTCACCTTGCCGTACCCGTCGGCGAGGAACCGGGTGCGCGCGATGTCGAGGATCTGCGCGCGGGTGTCGGGGCTGCCGCGCCGCCGCCCGCGCGACGCCCGCCCGGACGCGGCGCCCGTGCCCGCGGCGGCCGGCGCGTCCGCGGGCGGGCCCCCGGATTTATTCATCATGGTTGAAATGTAGTCCGGGCGGGCGTCACATTCGAGGTGTCACCGCGAAGAGATCCCGTCACCTGGAGGCTCCGATGGCCACCACCGCAACGGCGCCCGGAGAGCAGGTCCACCGGGCCGTGCTGCCGGCCGTCATGCTCGCCCTCGCCACCGTCGTGTCGGCGGTCGCGTCCCTCAACACCGCGATCCCGTCCATCGCCCGCGACACCCGCGCCACCCAGACCCAGCTCTCCTGGATCATCGACGCCTACGCGCTGGTGTTCGCGGCGCTGCTGCTCCTCGGCGGCGCGATCGGCGACCGCTACGGGCGGCGCCGCGCGCTCGCCGCCGGGCTCGTGGTCTTCGGCGCCGGGTCGGCCGCGGCGATGTTCGCCAGCGACCCCGGGTGGCTGATCGCGATGCGCGGCGTCCTCGGCGCCGGCGCGGCGCTGGTCATGCCCGCGACCCTGTCCACGATCACCTCGACGTTCCCGGCGCGGCAGCGGACCCGCGCCGTCGGCGCCTGGGCCGGCGTCGCCGGCGCCAGCGCGATCTTCGGGCTGCTGGTGTCGGGGAGCCTGCTGGAGCAGTGGTCGTGGCGGTCGGTGTTCCTGCTGAACATCGTGCTCGCCGCCGTCGCGCTCGCCGCGACCCTCGCGGTCGTCCCCGAGTCCGCCGACCCGGACGCGCCCAAGCTCGACCTCACCGGCGCGCTCATCACCGTGCTCGGGCTCGGCGCCGGCGTCTACTCCGTCATCGAGGCGCCCACCGAGGGCTGGACGAGCGCCCGCACGCTCATCGGCCTCGCCGCCGCGGTCGTCGTGCTCGCCGGGTTCGTCGGCTGGGAACTGCGGAGGCCCAACCCGCTGCTCGACCCCCGGCTCTTCCGGCACCGCGCGTTCGCCGCCGGCACCCTGTCGATCACCGTGCAGTTCTTCGCGTTCTTCGGGTTCGTCTTCATCGTCCTGCAGTACCTGCAGCTCGTGAAGGACCGCGGCCCGCTGCTCGCCGCCGTGAGCATGCTGCCGATGGCCGCCGCGATGATGCCGTCCGCACGCGGCATCGCGCCCCGCGCCGCCGCCAAGGTCGGGCCGCGCCGCGTCATCGTCGCCGGGCTCATCCTCGTCGGTGTCGGCCTGCTGGTGCTGTCCCTGCTGGACACGGGCAGCAGCTACTGGGTGATGCTGGGCGGCATCATCCCGCTCGGCGCCGGGATGGGGCTCGCCATGACGCCCGCCACCGCGTCCATCACCGACGCGCTCCCGCCCGAGAAGCAGGGCGTCGGGTCGGCGGTGAACGACCTGGCCCGCGAGCTCGGCGGCGCCCTCGGCATCGCGGTGCTCGGCAGCGTCCTGCAGTCCGGCTACCGGGCGAACCTCGACACCACCGGGCTGCCGGGGCCGGTCGCCGAGCACGCCAGGACGTCCCTCGCGATGGCGGCGCACGCGGGCCCGCAGGTGATGCGGCAGGCGCAGGCGGCGTTCGCGGACGGCCTGCACACCGCGCTGCTGTCCGCCGCGGTCGTCCTCGCCGTCACCGCCGTGGTCGTCGGCGCCCTCTACCGCCGTCCCGCCACGGCGGCCGAGGAGCCGCACACCGGTCGGGACGCCGCCCGGGCGGCGGAGCCGGCCAATTGACCGCACGCTTCCGCGAACCAGGCGAGCACGGGCCCCCGCCCTGAGACGGGGGCCCGTTCCGCGTTTCCGGACGGCTCGCCCGTCGGCGTATATATCGTGCCGTGCCGACCAGCCGGGACGCTAAGCTGAACGCGCTCCTGCACGGAGCACCGGCGGGCGTGGCGAAGTAGGCATACGCGGCAGGTTTAGGTCCTGTTGGTGGAGACACCGTGGGGGTTCGAGTCCCCCCGCCCGCACCCTTCCGCGGCGGCCCGGCCCGGCCCGCCGCGTCCGGGGGTCAGGCCGAGAGGTCGCGGCGCAGCCGCTCGACGTGGCCGGTGGCCTTCACGTTGTAGTAGGCCTTCTCGACCTTGCCGTCGGCGTCGATGACGAACGTCGAGCGGATCACGCCGACGACCACCTTGCCGTACAGCTTCTTCTCCCCGTAGGCGCCGTACGCCTGCAGGACCTCGGCGTCCGGGTCCGACAGCAGCGGGAAGGTCAGGCCCTCCTTCTCGCGGAACTTCGCGAGCTTGGCGGGCTTGTCGGGGGAGACGCCGACGACGGCGACGCCCTCCGCGTCCAGCTCGGGCAGGATGGCCTCGAAGTCGACCGACTCCTTGGTGCAGCCTGGGGTCATGGCCGCGGGGTAGAAGTAGAGGATCACCCGCTTCCCGCGGAACGAGGCCAGCGAGACCGGGGACGCGTCGGCGTCCGGGAGCTCGAAATCGGGGGCGACGTCGCCCGGCTGCAGCCGTACGGACCCCGACGGAGTCGGGCCGGGGGGCGCGGGGGGTCGTCCCCCCTCGGAAGGTTCTGACACCCTGTGCCGCCTTTCGCTCGGATGATGGGTCCAACGGTACCGCCCGGGGTCCGGCGGGCGTCCGGCGGGAAGACCTGCAACACTGTTCGGATCATGCTTCGCCCGACACGACAAGGACAACGGCATGGCTGACCGCGACCCGGAGGCGCTGGAGCGGGAGATCGAGCGCACCCGCCTGGAACTCGCGCGCACGATCGACGAGCTGGCCGAGCGGGTCAACCCGAGGAACCTCGCGCACAAGGGCGGTGAGCGGATCAAGGAGGAGGCCGGGCAGCTCGTCCAGGCCGTGAACGCGATCGTGCGGCCCGAGGGCGAGGACGGCGAGCCCGGCCGGCTCGACAAGCGGATCGTCTACGCGGGCGCCGCGGCGGCGGTCACGCTGACCGCCCTCGCCCTGTGGCGCCGCAAGCGCAAGCGCCGCTGAGACCACCCTGTGAAGGCGCCGGACCGCGACCCGCGGCCGGCGCCTTCGCGTTCTCCGGGCCCGTTCAGCCGAGGTCGGGGGCGGTCGCGGTGAAGCGGGCCTCGACGGCGGCGCGGACGATCTGCACCTCCGGCTCCAGGTCGATCGCCTCGGGCTCGCCCGCGTCGCCGGGGGCGCCCGCGTACGCGGCCAGCGCGACCGGCCGCGGCATGCCCTCGTCGCGTCCGAGGCCCTCGTCGGACAGCTCGACCAGGCCGGTGAGCCGGGCGCCGAGCGCCGCGGCGTACCGGCGGGCGCGCGCGACGGCCTCCTGCGCGGCCTGCTCGGCGGCGCGGCGGTGGACGTCGCTGTCGCGGCGCAGGTCCCAGACGGGGCCGTCCACCCGGACCCGTTCGAGGTCGGCGAGCCGGGTGACCAGCTCGCCGAGCACGGTGAAGTCGGCGACCGTCACGTTGATCAGGACGGTGCCCTGGTAGGCGCGGATGTCGCCCTCGCGGCGCCGGTACTTCACCAGCGGGGTGATGGTCAGCCCGCCGGTCTCGGTCTTCTCCACCGCGTCGCCGTAGGAGGCGATCAGGTCGAGCGCGGCGCGGTTGCGCTCGGTGAGCCGGTCCAGCGCCCTGCGCCGGTCCGGCTCCTGCGACTGGACGTGCACCGCCAGCCGGGCGATCTCCGGCTGGGCCTCCAGGACCGCCTCGCCGCGGACGCTGATCAACGGTGCGTCGCTCATACCGCCAACCTAGCCGGTGCCGGGGCGGGCCACGCGCCTAGAGGAAGGTCTTCCCCTCGCCCCGGTAGGTCGGGACGGTCCGGACGAACCGGTCGTCGTCGATCAGGTGCAGGTCGGCGAACCGCTCGCACAGCTCGCCGGCCTTGGTGTGCCGGAACCAGACCCGGTCGCCGATCCGCAGCTCGTCGGCGGCGTGCCCGAGCAGCGGCGTCTGCACCTCGCCGGCGCCCTCGTTCGGGTCGAAGGACAGCCCGGCGGGCAGGTAGGGGCGGGGGAGCCGGACGTCGTCGGCGGGCCCGGAGGCGAGGTAGCCGCCGCCGAGGCAGGTCGCGACGCCGGGGGCGGGGCGGCGGACGACGGGCAGCGCGAACAGCGCGGCGGGCCGTCCGGTGAAGTTGGAGTAGTAGTCGAACAGGTGCGGCTGGTACAGCCCGGACCCGGCGGCGATCTCGGTGACGGCGCGCTCGGCGGCGGTCTTCTCCACGCTGCCGGTGCCGCCGCCGTTGACGAACTCCAGCTCGGTCAGCTCGCGGACGGCGCGGACGATCGCGGCGCGGCGCCGGGCCAGCTCCATCCGGGACCGCTGCTGCATGGCGCGGATGACGCGGCCGCGGGCGGGCCGGCCGGGCGGCAGGTCGCCGACGCCGGCGATCTGCGACTCGTAGGCCATCAGCCCGGCGAGGTGCAGGCCGGGGCGCTTGAGGATGCGCTCGGCGAACCCGGCGACGTCGGCGGGGGTGCGCAGCGGCGAGCGCAGCGCGCCGATCCGGACCCGGCCGCCGAGCGGCCGGTAGGAGGCGTCGATGTCGACGCAGACGCGGACCCGGGCGTCGCCGGCGGCCTGCTCGATCAGGTCGAGGTGCTCGGCGCAGTCGACCATCAGGGTGATCGCGCGGGCGGCGGCGGGGTCGGCGGCCAGCTCGGCGATCGCGCCGCGGTCGGCGGTCGGGTAGGCGACGAGGATGTCGTCGCCGACGCCCTCGCGGGCGAGCCAGAGCGCCTCGGGAAGGGTGAACGCCATGAGCCCGGCGAAGCCGTCCATGGCGAGCGCCTCCTCCAGGAGGGCGCGGCAGCGCACCGACTTGCTGGCGATCCTGATGGGCTTGCCGGCGGCGCGGCGCACCAGGTCGGCGGCGTTGGCGCGGAAGGCCGCGAGGTCGACGACGGCGAACGGCGCCTCAAGGCCGGCGGTCGCGGCGTCGTAGCGGTCCCGGAGGTTCATGTGTGCCACACTGCCACAATAACGGTAAATGTGAAAACATCTCACATACCGTCCGGCGTGCGGCGTCACCCCTTGCGCGGATGCGCGTCGAAGAACCTCCACAGCATGGCACTCGCCTCCGACGGCCACGCATGCGTCCCGCCCTGGATCTTGCAGAAGGTGACCTCGACGCCCTGCGCGCCCTTGCCCGTCCCCTGGCAGTCGGTGTTCCCGGCCAGCGCCTTCACCTTCTCGCGCGGCTTCGGCAGCTTCGCGACCTTCCGCCAGAAGTCCACCGCCTGCGACACGGGCGGGAACGGCCGCTTGTCATTGAAGTCGCGGTTCCCGCCGCCGTTGAACGGGACGTTCCCGTCCGCCGTCCCATGGAAGATCATCGCCGACACCGGGCGGTCCGGGTCGCACTTGGTGACCAGCGACCCCTCGACCACCCCGATCGCCGCCACCTTGTCCGCCTTCTCGCAGGCCAGCTTGTAGGCCATGCCGGCGCCGTTGGAGAACCCGGTGACGAACACCCGGCCGGGGTCGGCGAGCCCGGCGCCGGTCAGCTTGTCGATCAGCTTGCTCAGGAACCCCACGTCGTCGATGTTCCCGATCTTCGCGGCGCCGCAGCAGCTCCCCGCGTTCCAGGTCGTCATGAACCCGTCGGGGTAGGCGACGACGAACCCCTTGTCATCGGAGATCTTGTCGAACCCGGTCAGCGACTCCATCTTGTTCATGTTGGCGAGGCCGCCGTGCAGCGCGATGACCAGCGCTGGCTTGTCCGCCGGCCTGCCGTCCTTCCACTTGCCGTCCGCGACCTTGGCCGGGACGTGCAGCAGGTACTCGCGGTGCCCGGGCGTGCCCACGTCGATCTTCTCCTTGTGGGTGCCCGCGGAGGTCGCGATCCCGTCGACGGTCGCGGGACGTCCGCCCGCCTTCCCGCCCCCGCCTCCGCCGCCCTTGCCCGTGCAGCCCGCGAGGACGAGGGACAGGGCCACGGCGACAACGAGGATCCAGCGCATGCGTGCAAAAGTAACCTCAACGGCGCCCCTCAAACTACTCATGAGTAGACCATCCGGGCGGCGCCCCGCCGGCCCGGCCGGAACCTCGGCCGTCACGAGCCCCGAGACCGCCGGGCGCGGCACGACCGCCCCGCGCACGTCCGGCGCGTAAGCTCGTACACCCGCCCCGCAAGAGGCCCTGAGCTGCCGCTTCGCGCCGAGAGTGAGACCGAGACGTGGACCAATACGTGCTGACCCTGTCGTGCCCCGACCGGCCGGGCATCGTCGCCGCCGTCTCCGGAGCCCTCGCAGGGCGCGGCTGCAACATCCTCGAGAGCCAGCAGTTCGGCGACCCCGACTCCGGCACCTTCTTCATGCGGGTGCAGTTCGCCGCCCCGCCCGGCGCCGACCCCGACGGGCTGCGCGCCGCGTTCGCCTCCCTCGCGCCCGACCTCGGCCTGCAGTGGCGGCTGCACGACCTCGCCGAGCGGCCCCGCGTCCTCATCATGGTGTCCAAGGGCGGGCACTGCCTGAACGACCTGCTCTACCGGCAGCGGTCCGGCCTCCTCGACATCGACGTCGTCGCCGTCGCGTCCAACCACCCCGACCTGCGGCCGCTCACCCAGTCGTACGGCATCGACTACCACCACCTCCCGGCCGGCCCCGGCGGCAAGGCCGCGCAGGAGGCCGAGGTCCTCGCGCTCGTCGAGCACTGCCGCGCCGACCTCGTCGTCCTCGCCCGCTACATGCAGATCCTCTCGGACGACTTCTGCGCCAAGCTCCCCGGCGCGATCATCAACATCCACCACTCGTTCCTGCCGAGCTTCAAGGGCGCCCGCCCCTACCACCGGGCGCACGAGCGCGGCGTCAAGCTCATCGGCGCCACCGCCCACTACGTCACCGCCGACCTCGACGAGGGCCCGATCATCGAGCAGGAGGTCGCCCGCGTCGACCATACCCACAGCCCCGAGGAGCTGGTGGCGGTCGGCCGCGACGTCGAATGCCTCGCGCTCGCCCGCGCCGTCCGCTGGCACGCCGAGCACCGCGTGCTGCTCAACGGGGACCGCACCGTCGTCTTCCGCTGACCGTTCGCGCAGGTGAAAGCGTGAGATGTCGGCATGGCGTGTTTCACTCCACGTGATAATGCATCACTATCGGTAGTGATAGATCGTCCGGACGTGCCGGTGGCTCACGGGGGTGGCTATGGCCGAGGCTCTGGTCAAGGACCTGATCGAGGAAGAGCGCAGCAGGCGGCAGGCGCGGCGCCTGGCCGTCCGCGAGTTCCGCCCGCGGCGCGCGTTCGCCGGGCTGGCGGCCGCGCTGGTGGTCACCGCCGCGGGCGGCATCGCCGCCATCGAACTGCTCGCCGCGACCCTGCACTCCGGCGTGCACCCAGTGCCCGGCATGGGCGCCCTCGTGCACGCCCTGCGGCATCACCCGTGGCGCGACGCGGGCGTCCGCGAGGCCGCCGCCGCGACCGCAGGCTGCGGGCTGCTGTTCCTGCTCGCCGCGCTGCCCGGGCGGCTGCGGGGCGTCCCGCTGGACGGCGCCGACCCGCGCCTGGCGGGCGTCGTCCGCCGCTCCGCGCTGCGCCGCGCCGCCGCCGACGCGGCACTGACCGTCCCCGGCATCGAGCGCACCCGCGCCCGCGGCCTCGGCCTGCTGCGCCGGCGGCTGGTCGTCCGGACCGTCACCCACTACCGCAATCCGGCGAACCTGGAGGAACTGGTGCACGCCGCCGTCACGGCGCGCCTCGAGCGGATCGAGCCGATGCACCGTCCCCTGGTGGACGTCCGGCTGCGCTGGCGGAAGGACTGACATGAGGATCCCGATCGCGGCGACCGGCGCCCTGCTGCTGCTGTGCGGCGCGTCCGCGCTCGCCCTGAGCGCGACCGGCCTCGCCGGGCACCCGCCGCTCGACCCCGCCGTAACGGACTTCGCCGCGCGCAGCCCGTGGTTCCTGCCCGCCGCCGCCGGCATCGCGGAGATCCTCGCGCTCGCCGGCCAGCTGTGGCTGGTCGTGCAGGGCCGCACCGTCGTCCACCTGCGGTGGCCCGACCTCGACCCGCAGACCCGCGCGCACTCCCGCGCCGCCGCCGACGTCCTGGTCAAGACCGCCAAGGAGCTCCCGGACGTCCAGGACGTCCGGGTCCGGCTCACCGGCACCGTCAACCGGCCCCGCCTCGTCATGCACGTGACCTGCGCCGGCGACGCGCTGCTCAGCGAGGTCTACGGCGAGCTCGGCGCGGGCCCCGTGGAGCGCTACCGCCGCGCCCTGGGCATGCCCGACCTGAAGGCGATAGTCCGCTTCCGCCTGGCGTTCCCGCAACCCGAGAAACGCCCCAGGACCCCCCACCCGGAAACCGCCTGACCAGCGTTCTCAAGCCCAACCGGCGCATGCAAGTGTCCTTGGCCCAGCCACGCAGCGACCTGAACCGTCGCGATCGCGTGCGAAGCCAAGTCCGAACCTGCACGGAACCACCGGCAGCAACCGGCGCACTGTGCTTGGCCCAGCCACGCGGCGACCTCAGGAGTCGCGATCGCGTGCGAAGCCGGATTCGAGCGAAGCGAGAATCCGATCGCGCAGCGAGGCCCCCAGGGCCGAGTCGAAGCGATGCTGCGATCGCACGCATTGCCCGCCGAAGGGAAGGCGCTCTAGCGCCTGACCGCCAAGGGCAATGCCAATAAACACGGCACCCGTCCGGGCGGCGCCGGGCGGGGTCGGCGCCGGAGCCCGGACGGGTGTCCGCGCTCGGGCGGGCGCCCCTGCGCCGCGGAGCGGGCGCATGCACACGATGGGCGTCCGCGCACGGGGATGGTCGTGCAGGTCGGGCGGCATGCATCCGTCACTATGCGCGATCTTCTGGTAACGGTCACGGTTGTGTACATTTCGTTCACGGCAGATCCGTGAGGAAGGGCCGAGACGAGAGGTACGGGTGGGATGCGGCGTCCCGGTTGGGCGGCGCCCGGACGCTGGAGCCTGGCGCGGCAGCTGCTGGCGCTGCAGGCGGCGATCGTCGCGCTGCTGGTGGCGGTCGGCGCGACGCTCGCGTACCTGGACGCGCGGCGCGCGACCGACGAGCGGGCGGCGCACACGGTGACGGCGCTGGCGGAGAGCATCGCGGACGCGCCGGACGTGCGGGCGGCGGTCGCCGGTCGGTCGCCGAGCCGGATCCTGCAGCCGTACGCGGAGCGGATCAGGCGCGACACCGGCGTGGACTTCATCACGATCATGAGTCCGGCGGGGATCCGGTACACCCATCCGAACCCGAGCCGGATCGGCGGCCGGTTCGTCGGGAACACGGCGCGGGCGCTGGCGGGGCACGAGTTCACCGAGACCTACACGGGGACGCTCGGGCCGTCGGTGCGGACGGTGGTGCCGGTGTTCGGGGAGGGGCGCCGGGTGGTGGCGCTGGTGGCGGTCGGTATCACGATCCGGGCGATCTCGGCGGAGCTGCGGCGGCGGCTGCTGGTCGTGGTCGGTATCGCGGCGATGGTGCTGGCGCTCGGGATCGGGGGGAGCTGCCTGGTGGCGGCGCGGTTGCGCCGCCAGACGCGGGGGGTGGCGCCCGCGGAGCTGCGGGGGATGTTCGAGTACTACGAGGCGATCCTGCACGCGGTCCGGGAGGGGCTGGTGCTGCTGGACCGCGGGGGCCGTGTCGTGCTGTGCAACGACGCGGCGCGCGAGCTGCTCGACCTGCCGGCGGACGGTCCGGCGGGGCGGGACGTGGGCGGGCTGGGGCTGCCGGGCGAGCTGGTCGCGTCGATGACGTCGCCGGTGCCGCGCGCGGACGAGATCCATGTCGGCGACACGCGGGTCCTGGTGGTGAGCACGTCGCCGGTCCGGTCGGGGGACCGGGCGATGGGCAATGTGGTGACGCTGCGGGACCATACGGAGCTGCAGGGGCTGACGGGGGAGCTGGACACGGTCCGCGGGTTCGCCGAGTCGCTGCGGTCGCAGGCGCACGAGGCGGCGAACCGGCTGCACACGGTCGTGTCGCTGGTGGAGCTGGGCCGTCCGGAGCAGGCGGTCGAGTTCGCGACGGCGGATCTCGCGGCGGCGCAGCGGCTCACGGACCGGGTCGTCGGGTCGGTGGCGGAGCCGGTGCTGGCGGCGCTGCTGCTCGGCAAGTCGGCGGAGGCGGCGGAGCGGGGCGTGGAGCTGGAGATCGCCGAGGACACCGCGATCGACGGGGTGGTGGAGCCCCGCGACCTGGTCACGATCCTCGGCAACCTGATCGACAACGCGGTGGACGCGGCGGTGGAGAACGCGGGGGCGCGGGCGCCGCGGGTCCGGGTGAGCGTGCGCAGGGAGGGCGGGCGGCTCGTCCTGCGGGTCGCCGACAGCGGCCCCGGGGTGGACCCGGCGGACGTCCCGGAGATGTTCCGCCGGGGCTGGACGACCAAGTCGTCGGGCGGCCCGGTCGGGCACGGGCTGGGGCTGGCGCTGGTCGGCCGGGCGGTCCGGCGGCACGCCGGCACCGTGGAGGTCGGCGGGGACGACGGGGCCGTGTTCACCGTCCGGCTGCCGCTGGACGCCCGATGATCTCGGTGCTGGTCGTGGAGGACGACCCGGTCGCGGCCGAGGCGCACCGCTCGTACGTCGAGCAGGTCGCGGGGTTCGCGGTCGCCGGGGTGGTGCATTCGGGCGCGGACGCGCTGCGGTTCTGCGAGCGGTCGCCGGTCGACGTCGTCCTGCTGGACTTCTACCTGCCCGACACGCACGGCCTCACCGTGTGCCGGGCGCTGCGGGCGGGCGGCAGCGAGGTCGACGTGATCGCTGTCACGTCCGCGCGGGATCTCGCGGTGATCCGCTCCGCGGTGTCGATCGGGGTCGTGCAGTACCTGCTCAAGCCGTTCACGTTCGCGTCGCTGCGCGACAAGCTCGTCCGGTACGCGCGTTACCGGGAGCAGCTGGTGGGGGCGGGGGAGGTGTCCGGGCAGGCCGACGTGGACGGCATGCTCGCGACCCTGCGCACCCCGGACCACCGGTCGCTGCCGAAGGGGATGAGCGGCGAGACGCTCCAGGCGATCACCGAGGTGCTGTCGGGCGCGTCCGAGGGCGTGTCCGCCGCCGCGGCCGCCGATCTCACCGGGGTGTCCCGCGTCACCGCGCGCCGCTACCTGGAGTACCTCGCCGAGAACGGCCTCGCCACGCGCCGTCCCCACTACGGGCAGGTCGGCCGGCCGGAGGTCCGCTTCTACCCGGGGTAGACGGGCCCGCCGCGGGGTACCTACGGGACGAACGATCCGTCAGCGACATCGGGGGAGTTGTCGTGGGTGACCTGAACGACAAGGTGGACCGCAGGACCGCCGAACCGGAGCGGAGGAACGAGCCGGGCGAGCCCCGCACGGCCCGCACCGGGGAGGCCGCCGACGACGCCGGACGCGCGGGGGACAAGCCGCGCAAGGTCAAGCCGGGCGACGCCGCCCGGAAGATGCGCGCGATGTTCAAGGGCTAGCGCCCTGGGCGGCGGGGGCGGGCGGCGCTGCGCCGCCGGCCCCCGCTTCGCATGTAAAACCCTGTTGACCTGGCCGTTCGTCCGCCCCTGACGGGTTTGGTGTGATCCGCGGTGAGCATCAATCGCACATTGCCGACGCATCGGGGGGACACCGTGAGCCAGGACGATGGACGCAGGGACGGCTCGGTCGCCACGCAGGACCGGCCGAAGGACCGGCCCGGCGAGGGCCCGCACCGCTCCCGTTCCGGCGGGACGAGCGAACTCGTCACGTCCGGCGGCCGCACCGAGATCGCCGACGTGGTGGTCGCCAAGATCGCCAGCATGGCGGCCCGCGAGGTGGGCGGCGTGCACGAGATGGGCGCGGGGATGAGCCGCACGATCGGCTCGGTCAAGGAGCGGCTGCCCGGCGTCGCCGCGGACCCGACGCAGGGCGTCGGGGTGCAGGTCGGCGAGCGCCAGGCCGCCATCGACATCGACCTCGTCGTGGACTACGGCGCGTCGATACCGGACCTCGCCGACGCCGTCCGCACCAACGTGATCGGCCAGGTCGAGCACATGTGCGGCCTGGAGGTCGTGGAGGTCGACATCACCGTCGACGACATCCACCTGCCGGACGACGACCGCGACGAGTCCGAGCAGCCGACGGGTCCGCGGGTGCTATGACCGCCCGCACCCGCACGACGCCCGGCGCCGCCCGCGCCGCCGCGCCCGCGCGCCGCGCCACCGCCCGGAAGGGCACGTCCGCGAGCACCGAGCGCCCGGACGCGGTCCGGGCGTCCTCGGATTCCGGGTCGGACGGCGGTCCGGGGCGGCTGGTGGAGCGGGTCGCGGAGGCGGCGGCCGGGTGCCGGTCGGTCGCGGGGCTGACCGCCGGGCCGCGGGCGCGGATCATGACGTACCGGGCGGGACGGCCGCTGGCCGGCGTCGCCGTGCGGGACGCGGAGATCGAGGTCGGGGTGGTGGCCCGGGTGGAGCGGCCGCTGCCGGAGACCGCGGAGGACGTGCGGCGGGCGGTGCGCCCGCTGGCCGGGGACCGCCCGGTGCACGTGCTGATCGGGGACATCGCCGAAGGGGGAGCGAAGTGATTCCGGTATGGCCGCTGGTGGGGCTGGCCTTCGGCGTGGCGCTCGGGTTCGCGGGCGCGTTCGGCGGGTTCGGCCCCTTCTTCATCGTGCTGTTCCTGGGCTGCCTCGGGTTCCTGACGGGGCGGGCGATCGAGGGGAACCTCGACATCCGGCAGCTGTTCTCGTTCAACGCCGGCAGGCGGCAGCGATGACGGCGGACGAGCGGGTCGTCGAGACCGACGACGTCCGGCCGCCGGGCGAGCGGGGGCGGACGGTGATCAGCGACCGGGTCGTGGAGCGCATCGTGGCGCGGGCCGCCGAGGAGACGGCGGGGTCGGGCGGGCTCGACCGGTCGGTGCTCGGCGTCGGCCTGCCGGGGCGCCGCGCGGCCCGCACCGACGTGCGGGTGCACGGGAAGGTCGTCACGGCGAAGGTGGCGGTGTCGGTGGCGTACCCGCTGCCGGTGCGGGACGTGGCGCGGCGGGTCCGGGAGGGCGTGCGGGAGCGGGTGGAGGCGCTGACGGGCCTGACCGTGCGGCAGGTGGACATCGACGTGGCCGCGCTGGAGCGGCCCACCGGGAGGACCGTCTCATGATCACGCATGCCGGGCACCGGCGGGCGCCGGCGCGGGGGGCGCGGACGTCGGGGGAGCGCCGGGCGGACCGGGCGGCGCGGCACGCGTTCCGGTCCCGGCGGGTCCGGATCGGGTCGGTCGCGGCGCTGCTGCTGCTCGCGGCGTCGGTGATCGCCGCGATCGACGTGATCTCGGCGATGATCGGGTCGTCGCTGCACGTCGTCGCGTACCGGGCCCTGCTGGACGTCCGGTGGGACGGGTGGGAGACCCGGGCGATCAGCGGCGGGCTGGTGCTGGTGGGGCTGGTGTTCCTGCTGGCCGGGCTGCTGCCGGGACGGTCGCGGGTCGTCCCGCTGCACGGCGCCGTCCCCGACGTGATGATGGGCGTGAGCAGGCGCGGGCTGCGGCGGGCGATCGCGGCGGCGGCGGAGGACGCGACCGGGGTGGCGCGGGTGCGGCGGGTCCGGCTCGGGCGCCGGCGGGTGAAGGTCGTCGCGGAGACGCCGGTGCGCGACGCGCGGGGCCTGGAGGACGGGGTCGCCGAGGCGGTGGGCGAGTGCCTGGAGCGGATCCGGCCGCTGCGGCCGCGGGCCGTGTCGGTGCGGTTGACGTATAAGGAGGCCTAGGTGGCGGCCAGGACGACCCGGCGGCCCGCGCAGCTGAACCGGACGGGGCTGGTGCTGGTCGGCGCGCTGATGGCCGCCGCCGGCGGGGCGGGGCTCGCGCGCGGGGCGGGCGTGTTGGGCGAGAGCCGGGCGACGGGACGGGTGTTCAGCGGCGCGGTCCGCCGGTACGCGGCCGGTCACGGCTGGTTCTGGCCGGCGGTCGCCGCGGCGGTGATCGTGCTGGCGCTGCTCGGGCTGGCGTGGCTGCTGGCGCAGGGGCGGACGGGGAGGCTGCCGGGGCTGGCGATGGAGCCGGACTCGGCGGGCGGCCGGACGCGCCTGTCGGGGCGGGCGGTGACGGACGCGCTGGAGGCCGAGGTCGGGGAGTACCCGGGGGTGCGGACGGCGCGGGCCCGGCTGGTCGGTTCGTCGCGGCGGCCGGAGCTGCGGTTGAACGTCGCGTACCTGCGGCGCGCCGATCCGGCGGAGCTGCGGCAGCGGATCGAGGAGGAGGCGATGCCGCGGCTGTCGGCGGCGCTGGGCCGCGAGTCGGTGCCGGCGGTGGTGCGGCTGCGGCTGGTACAGGGGGACCGGGCGGAGACGCTGCTCTGACCTTTGATGACACCTTGGGGGCTTGTTGGGTGTGTATGGCGGTTTGTCCGACTAACGTCCTTTAGTGAACATGACGTCGAGGGAATGAGGAGGCTCGCTTGATCGACCTGCTGGTTCCGGGCGGCTCACTGGGGCCTTTCGACGCATGGAAGGAACAGACGGACCACGGCATGGGCCCCTCCGGCTAGAGCGGCCCGAAGACCCGGGGGCGCGGCGTTCGACGCCGCGCCCCCGGGTTCTTCTTTTCCCGATCGGTGGGTTGTGTTTTCCAACTGACTCGTCCGATACTGGGGCAGTGAGTTGGAAAACACAACGGAGGTGGTCATGCGGGACGCGGTGATCGTGGAAGCGGTGCGCACACCCATCGGCAAGGGCAAGCCGGGCGGGGCCCTGCACGCCGACCACCCGGCCGACCTGCTGGCGCGGACCCTGGCCACGCTCGTCGAACGGGCCGGGATCGACCCCGGACTCGTCGACGACGTGATCGGCGGCGTCGTCACGCAGGTCGCCGACCAGGCCCTCAACATCACCCGGACCGCCGTGCTGGCCGCCGGGTTCCCCGAGAGCGTCCCGGCCATGACCGTCGACCGGCAGTGCGGCTCGTCCCAGCAGGCCCTGCACATCGCCGCGCAGGGCGTGCGGAGCGGCGCGTACGACATCGCGATCGCGTGCGGCGTCGAGTCGATGTCGCGGGTGCCGATGGGGTCGGGCGTGCTCCCCGGCAGCGACCCGTTCGGCCCGATGCTCAAGGAGCGCTACCCCGACGGCCTCGTCGGCCAGGGCATCAGCGCCGAGCTGATCGCCGCGAAGTGGGACCTGTCCCGCGAGGAGCTCGACGCCTACGCCTACGAGTCGCACCGCCGCGCCGCCGAGGCGTGGAAGAACGGCGAGTTCGACCGCGAGGTCGCCTGGACCGGGCAGCGCGACGAGACCGTCCGGCCCGGCACGTCACCGGAGATCCTCGCCGGCCTCAAGCCCGCCTACTACGACGAGCGCATGGCGGCGCGGTTCCCCGAGATCGCGTGGAAGGTCACCGCCGGCAACGCGTCCCCGATCAACGACGGCGCCGCCGCCGTCCTGGTGATGGGCGCGGACGTCGCCGAACGGCTCGGCCTGCGGCCCCGCGCCCGCTTCCACGCGTTCGCCGTGACCGGCGACGACCCGCTGCTCATGCTGACGGCGATCATCCCGGCGACGGAGAAGGTGCTGGCCAGGGGCGGCCTGAGCCTCGGCGACATCGACCTGTTCGAGGTGAACGAGGCGTTCTCCCCGGTCGTCCTCGCCTGGCAGCGCGAGACCGGCGCCGACCTGGCGCGCGTCAACGTCCGCGGCGGCGCGATCGCCGTCGGCCACCCGCTCGGCGCCAGCGGCGCCCGCATCATGACCACGCTGCTGCACGCCCTGGAGGACCGCGGCGGCCGCTACGGCCTGCAGACGATGTGCGAGGCCGGCGGCCTCGCCAACGCCACGATCGTCGAGCGGCTGTGACGGGCGGGCCGCCCGGGACCGGCGGTTAGGCTTCCCGGTATGCCGAAGGACGCCCACCCCCGCGAGTGCTCCATCGCCGACACGCTCGACATCGTCGGCGAACGCTGGACGCTGCTCGCGATCCGGGAGCTCAGCTACGGCGTCCGGCGGTTCGACCGGATCGTCCGCAACACCGGCGCGACCCGCGACATCCTGGCGGCCCGGCTCCGCAAGCTGGAGGAGAACGGCATCGTCCGCCGCGAGCGCTACAGCGACCGCCCCGCCCGCTACGAGTACCACCTCACGGCGGCGGGGCGGGAGCTGTGCGACGTGCTGATCGTCCTGATGGCGTGGGGCGACCGGCACCTGCATCCCGACGACCCGCCCGTCCGGTGGCGGCACTCCTGCGGCGAGACCCTCAGCCCGATGGTGATCTGCCGCCACTGCGGCAACGAGGCCCGCCCCGGCGCCCACTCGCCGACGGGCCGGGGCGCCCTCACCTCCTGACCCCGGCGAGACTCCGGAAGGTCAGCACTCGATGACGTTGACGGCGAGGCCGCCGCGCGAGGTCTCCTTGTACTTGTCGAGCATGTCGCGGCCGGTGTCGCGCATGGTCTTGATGGCCTTGTCGAGGGAGACGAAGTGGCGGCCGTCCCCGCGCAGGGAGATGCGGGCGGCGCTGATCGCCTTGATGGCGCCGACCGCGTTGCGCTCGATGCAGGGGACCTGGACGAGGCCGCCGACCGGGTCGCAGGTGAGGCCGAGGTTGTGCTCGATGCCGATCTCCGCGGCGTTCTCGACCTGCTCGGGGGTGCCGCCGAGGACCTCGGTGAGGCCGGCGGCGGCCATCGAGCACGCGGAGCCGACCTCGCCCTGGCAGCCGACCTCGGCGCCGGAGATGGAGGCGTTCTGCTTGAACAGCACGCCGATCGCGCCGGCGGTGAGCAGGAACCGGACGGCGCTCTCGTCGTCGCCGCTGTTCACGAACCGGTCGTGGTAGTGCAGGACGGCCGGGATGATGCCGGCGGCGCCGTTGGTGGGGGCGGTGACGATGCGGCCGCCCGCGGCGTTCTCCTCGTTGACGGCGAGCGCGAAGAGGGTCACCCAGTCCATCGCGGCCAGCGGGTCGGACGCCTTCTCGGCGGACAGCTGGCGGTGCAGCTGCGGGGCGCGGCGGCGCACCTTCAGGCCGCCCGGCAGCAGGCCCTCGCGGGTGCAGCCGCGGGTGACGCTGGCCCGCATGACGTGCCAGAGCCTGATGAGCCCCTCCCGGATCTCCTGCTCGGTGCGGCCGAACGCCTTCTCGTTCTCCAGCATGAGCGCCGAGACGGACAGGCCCGTCTCGCGGCAGCGGTCGAGGAGCTCGGCGGCGGTGTCGAAGCGGTGCGGCAGGACGGTGTCGTCCGGCTTGATGCGGTCGGCGCCGGTGGCGTTCTCGTCCACGATGAAGCCGCCGCCGACCGAGTAGTACACCTTGGAGCGCAGTTCCTCGCCGGAGGCGTCGCAGGCGGTGAAGCGCATCCCGTTCGGGTGGCCGGGCAGCGACTCCTTGCGCTCGAAGACCAGGTGCTCGCCGACGGCGAACGGGACGTCGTGCGAGCCGAACAGGCGGAGGGACTTGTGCTCGCGGATCGCGGCGAGCCGCTCGTCCACCGTGTCGACGTCGACGGTCTCGGGCTTGTCGCCTTCGAGGCCGAGGATGACGGCCTTGTCGGAGCCGTGGCCCTTCCCGGTGAGCCCGAGGGAGCCGTAGAGGACCGCCTGGACGGACGCGGTCCGCTCCAGCAGGCCGTCGCGCCGCAGGCCGCGGGCGAAGCGGTGCGCCGCCGCCATGGGGCCGCCCGTGTGGGACGACGACGGTCCGATGCCGATCTTGAAGAGGTCGAAAACGCTGATGGCCATGGTGCTACCTCGTCGTAGCGCGCGCCCCCTTCCCGCGCGGACGGGGGAAGGGGGCGCGGAGGAGTTACAGGTCGGGGTACAGCGGGTGCTTGTCGGCGAGGGCCTTCACCCGCGCCGACAGCGCCCCGGCGTCGAAGGACGGCTGCAGCGCCAGCGCGATCACGTCGGCGACCTCGGCGAAGTCCTCGGCGGTGAAGCCGCGGGTCGCGAGGGCGGGCGTGCCGATGCGCAGGCCGGACGTCACCATCGGCGGGCGCGGGTCGTTCGGGACCGCGTTCCGGTTGACGGTGATGCCGATCTCGTGCAGCCGGTCCTCGGCGTCGCGGCCGGTGAGCTCGGAGTCCACCAGGTCGACCAGGACGAGGTGCACGTCCGTGCCGCCGGTGAGCACCTTCACGCCGGCCTTCGCCGAGTCCTCGGCGAGCAGCCGCTCGGCGAGGATCTTCGCGCCCTCGACGGTGACGGCCTGCCGGGCCTTGAACTCCTCCGACGCGGCGATCTTCAGCGCGACGGCCTTGGCGGCGATCACGTGCTCCAGCGGGCCGCCCTGCATGCCGGGGAAGACCGCCGAGTTGATCTTCTTGCCGTACTCCTCGCGGGCGAGGATCAGGCCGCCGCGCGGGCCGCCGAGCGTCTTGTGCGTCGTGGTGGTGACGATGTCGGCGTACGGGACGGGCGAGGGGTGCAGCCCCGCCGCGACCAGCCCGGCGAAGTGCGCCATGTCCACCATGAGCAGCGCGCCGACCGAGTCGGCGATCTCCCGGAACGCGGCGAAGTCCAGCTGCCGCGGGTACGCCGACCAGCCCGCCACGATCATCTTCGGCCGGTGCTCGGCGGCGAGGGAGGCGACCTCGTCCATGTCGACCAGGCCGTCCTCGGCGCGGACGTGGTAGGGCACCACGTTCAGCACCTTGCCGGAGTAGTTCAGCCGCATCCCGTGGGTGAGGTGCCCGCCGTGCGCGAGGTCGAGGCCGAGGATCGTGTCGCCGTGCTGCAGCAGCGCGAAGTAGACCGCGGTGTTGGCCTGCGCGCCGCTGTGCGGCTGCACGTTGGCGTGCTCGGCGCCGAACAGGGCCTTGGCCCGGTCGATCGCGAGCTGCTCGGTGACGTCGACGAACTCGCAGCCGCCGTAGTAGCGCCGGCCCGGGTACCCCTCGGCGTACTTGTTGGTCAGGACGGAGCCCTGCGCCTCCAGCACCGACACCGGCGCGAAGTTCTCCGACGCGATCATCTCGAGGGTGGACTGCTGGCGGCGCAGCTCGGCGTCCACCGCCTCGGCGACCTCCGGGTCGGCCGCGGCGAGGGAGTCGTACAGTCCCACGTCAGCTCTCCTCGATCAGCTTGTCGTAGGACTCGGCGTCCAGCAGGTCGCCCGGCTCGTCGGAGATCCGCACCTTGAAGATCCAGCCCTCGCCGTACGGGTCGTCGTTGATCACCTTGGGCTCGTCCACCACCGCGGAGTTGATCGCGGTGATCTCGCCGCTGACCGGCGAGTACAGGTCGCTGACCGACTTGGTCGACTCGATCTCGCCGCACGGCTCGCCGGCCTCGACGGCGTCGCCCTCGGAGGGCGTCAGCTCGAGGTAGACGATCTCGCCGAGCGCGTCGGCGGCGTGCGCGGTGATGCCGACGGTGACGATGCCGTCCTCGCCACCGAGGCCGGCCACCCACTCGTGCTCTTCGCTGTAGCGGAGCTGCTCCGGAACGCTCACGTCTCTTCTCTCTTTCAGGAACGCTTGTAGAAGGGCAGGGCCACCACGTCGACCGGCTCCTGCCTGCCGCGCACGTCCACGGCGAGCCCGGTCTCCTCGACGCCGCTGTCGAGGTAGGCCATGGCGATCGGCGTGCCCAGTGTGGGCGACGGGGCGCCGCTGGTCACCACGCCGCACGGCGCGCCGCCGGACGTGACGACCTGGTACCCCTTGCGGGGCGCGCGACGCCCGCGCGCCACCAGTCCCACGAGCCTACGGCCCGCGGGGGTCTGCGCCTGCGCCGCCAGGGCCGTCTTCCCGACGAAGTCGACCGCCTTGTCCAGCTTGACGACACGGCCGAGGCCCGCCTCGAACGGGGTGGTCTCCCGGGTCAGCTCGTTGCCGTACAGCGGCATCCCGGCCTCCAGGCGGAGCGTGTCGCGGGCCGACAGCCCGGCGGGCACCACCCCGTCGACCGCGGCGAGCGCCTTCCACAGTCCGACCGCGTCGGCGGCGTCCACGAACAGCTCGAAGCCGTCCTCGCCGGTGTAGCCGGTGCGGGCGATCAGCGCGTCGACGCCCGCGACGCGGTCGGCGAGGATCGCGTAGTACTTCAGGCCGGCGAGCGGCGCGCCGGTGAACCCTTCGAGGATCTCCTGGGAGCGCGGGCCCTGCAGGGCGATCAGCGCGTAGGCGCCGGAGCGGTCGTCGACGGCGGCGTCGAAGCCCGCGGCCCGCTCGACCAGCGCCTCGCGGACGACCGCGGCGTTCGCGGCGTTCGCGACGACCATCCAGGTCTCGTCGGCGAGCCGGTAGACGATCAGGTCGTCCAGGACGCCGCCGTCCGGGTCGCAGATCATCGTGTACCGGGCCTTGCCCACCGCCATCGGCGACAGGTTCCCGACCAGCGCGTGGTCGAGCGCGTCGGCGGCGCCGGGGCCGGACAGGAAGATCTCCCCCATGTGGGACAGGTCGAACAGCCCCGCGCCGGTGCGGACGGCCTGGTGCTCGGCGGTCTCGCTCCGGTAGCGCAGCGGCATCAGGTAGCCGGCGAAATCGACGAGGTTCGCGCCGAGGTCCTGGTGGACGTCGTGCAGCGGCGTCTTCTTGGCGGTCGGGTCGGCGGACATCGGTTCGGCTCCTTCGTCACGGGGCGCGCGTGGTCCATCGTCCCACTCGCGCACCGGGCGTATCGGTGCCTCCCCCTCTGTCATCGGCGCCTGAGAGCTTCACCCGCCGCCCCGCAGGAGACGCGGCGCGGGCTTTCACCTTCGGCGGGGGAACGGGTCCCCGCTTTCCAGAGGTCGCCTGGTCCGTGCGGTCCGTGGGCCTGAGAGGTTCCGGGGAGGATTTGCTCCTTCGGCGTCCCACGCCGGCTGCGTGGAACTCTCCCGCACGGGATCAACGGCGTCGCGCAAAGGCTAGCAGCGGCGACGCCGTGCGACCAGCGGCCGCCGGGCGATCACCGCGGCGTCGCGGCGGGGGTGCCGGACATCGCCTTCACGCACTTCTGCAGCGCGGCCCTGATCTTGGCCAGCTCGGCCTTCGACGGCGTCGAGCTCGGGTGCGGGCTCGGCATGGTGACGCCCTGCTTGCGCACGCAGTCGTTGAACTTCTGCGCGGCCTTCGCCGTCCCGTCCCCGCCCGGGGCGGTGGGCACGGGGGAGCCCTTCGGCCCGGACACCACGGACGGCGACGACGCCGCCGGGGCGGGCGCCGCGGCGGTGGACGACGAGGCGGTGCTCTTCTTGCCGTCCGAGCCGCCGCATCCGCCGAGCGCGAGCGACAACGCCAGGACCGCCACGAGACTGCGCTTCACGGGATCACTTCTCCAGAGACCGGGGTGGAAAGCGCCATGATGCGCACAAAGCGGGGCGTGCGCATACCGACGGGCATGCCAAGAAATCGCGGCGCGGTTAGCACCGCGCCGCATAGCGGGGTCCTAGAGGGGCGTCACATAGGCCCCGGAGATGCCTCCGTCCACCAGGAACTCCGACGCGGTGATGAACGAGGCGTCGTCCGACGCCAGGAACGCGACCGCCGCGGCGATCTCCGACGCCTCGGCGAAGCGCCCCACCGGGACGTGGACGAGCCGCCGCGCCGCCCGCTCGGGGTCCTTGGCGAACAGCTCCTGCAGCAGCGGGGTGTTGACGGGCCCCGGGCACAGCGCGTTCACCCGGACGCCCTGCCGCGCGAACTGCACCCCGAGCTCCCGCGACATCGCCAGGACGCCGCCCTTGGACGCGGTGTAGGAGATCTGCGAGGTCGCCGCGCCCATCACCGCGACGAACGACGCGGTGTTGATGATCGAGCCCCTGCCCTGCTCCAGCATGTACGGGAGCACGTGCTTGCAGCACAGGTAGACGCTGGTCAGGTTGACGTCCTGGACGCGCTTCCACGCCTCCAGGCCGGTCTCCAGGATCGAGTCGTCGTCGGGCGGGGAGATCCCGGCGTTGTTGAAGGCGACGTCGATGCGCCCGCAGGCGTCCTGGACCGTCCGGTAGAGGGCCTGGACGTCGTCCTCGCTGGTCACGTCCACCTTGACGAACAGGCCGCCGACCTCGCCGGCGGCGCTCTTGCCGGCGGTCTCGTCGACGTCGGCGACGACGACCCGCGCGCCCTCGGCGGCGAAACGGTGCGCGGTGGCCAGGCCGATGCCGCTGGCGCCGCCGGTCACGACGGCCACCCGGCCTTCCAGACGCTGCATGCTGCTCTCTCCTGTCACTGGCGGGGGCTCGCCGGTCATTCGCCGGCGATGAAGACGTTCTTGGTCTCGGTGAACGCGCCGAGCGCGTCCGGGCCCAGCTCGCGGCCGAGGCCGGACTGCTTGAACCCGCCGAACGGCGTCCAGTACCGCACGGACGAGTGGGAGTTCACCGACAGGTTCCCGGCCTCGACGGCGCGGGAGGCGCGCAGGGCGCGGCCGACGTCGCGGGTCCAGATGGAGCCGGACAGCCCGTAGGGGGTGTCGTTGGCGAGCCGGTACGCGTCGGCCTCGTCCTCGAACGCGGCGACGGTGACGACCGGCCCGAACACCTCGTCGTGCCAGGCCGGGAGCGTCGCGAAGTCCGGGGTGGCGAGGACGGTCGGCGGGAACCAGAACCCGGGGCCTTCGGGCGCCGAGCCGCGGATCGCGACGGGTGCGCCGTCGGGCACGTAGGAGGCGACCCGGTCCCGCTGCGCGGCGCTGATCAGCGGCCCGACCTCGGTCTTCTCCTCGCGCGGGTCGCCGACGGCGACGCCGTGCACGGCCGGTTCGAGCAGTTCCATGAACCGGTCGTAGACGGGACGTTCCACCAGGATCCGGGAGCGGGCGCAGCAGTCCTGGCCGGCGTTCTCGAACACCGCGTACGGGGCGGTCGCGGCGGCCTTCTCCAGGTCGGCGTCCGCGAAGACGATGTTCGCGGACTTGCCGCCGAGCTCCAGCGTCAGCCGCTTCACGCCCGGCGCGCACGCCTGCATGATCTCCTTGCCGACCCGCGTCGAGCCGGTGAAGACGATCTTGCGGACGTCCGGGTGGTCGACCAGCCGCCGCCCCGCCACCGGCCCGGCGCCCGGCAGCACCTGCAGCACGCCCTCCGGAACGCCCGCCTCCAGCGCCAGCTCCCCGACGCGGCGGGCGGTGAGCGGGGTGAGTTCGGCCGGCTTGACGATCACCGTGTTGCCCGCGGCGAGCGCCGGCGCCATGCCCCAGCCCATGATCGGCATCGGGAAGTTCCACGGCACGATCACCCCGACGACCCCGAGCGGCTCGGCGAACGTCACGTTCACCCCGCCCGGCACCGGGATCTGCCGCCCGGTGAGCCGCTCCGGCGCGGCGGCGTAGTAGTGCAGGACGTCCCGCAGGTTGCCGGCCTCCCAGCGGGCCTGCCCGACCGGGTGCCCGGCGTTGCGGACCTCCAGCGCGGCCAGCTCCTCCAGGTGATCGCCGACCTTGTCGGCGAACGCGCGCAGCAGCCGCGCCCGGTTGCCCGGCGCCACGTCCCGCCACGCCGGGAACGCCCGTGTGGCCCGTTCCACCGCCGCGTCGGCCTCGTCCGCCGACGCCAGCGCGACGACCTCCACGACCTCCTCGGTCGCCGGATTCAGAACCTCGAACTCGCTCATGTCCCCCTCGCTGCTGTCGTTGACTTGCGGCGTGTCGGCCTTAAAAGCCGACTCTTCAGGCCGACACGCCGCAAGTGAACGTGGTTCGGTCACGGTTACAGGCGCTCGAAGCCGCGGAACATCTCCCAGTCCGTGACCGCCCGGTCGTAGGCGTCGAGCTCCACGCGGGCGTGGTTCGCGTAGTGCTCGACGACCTCCTTGCCGAACGCGTCCACGGCCAGGGAGCTGCGGCCCCAGTCGGCGGCGGCGTCGCGGAGCGTCCCGACCACGGTCTCCGCGTCGGTCGCGTACGCGTTGCCCGCGTACGCCTCCTCCAGCGGCAGCTCGTTCTCGATGCCGTGCAGACCCGCCGCGACCAGCGCCGACACCGCCAGGTACGGGTTGACGTCGCCGCCCGGCACCCGGTTCTCGATCCGCAGCGACGGCCCGTGCCCGACGAGCCGCAGCGCGCACGTCCGGTTGTCCACGCCCCACTTGATCGCCGTCGGCGCGAACGACCCCGGCTGGTACCGCTTGTAGGAGTTGATGTTCGGCGCGTACAGCAGCGTGAAGTCGCGCAGGCACGCCTGCTGGCCCGCGATGAAGTGCTCGCCGATCTTCGACAGGCCGTGCGGCCCGTCCCCGGCGAGGACGGGCGCCCCGGCGGCGTCGCGCAGCGAGATGTGCACGTGGCAGGAGTTGCCCTCCCGCTCGTTCGGCTTCGCCATGAAGGTGATCGACATGCCCTCCTGGGCCGCGATCTCCTTCGCGCCGGTCTTGTACAGGACGTGGTTGTCGCACGTCCGCAGCGCCTCGTCGAACCGGAACGCGATCTCGTGCTGGCCGAGGTTGCACTCGCCCTTGGCCGACTCGACGTACATCCCCGCGCCGGTCATGCCGTTGCGGATCCGGCGCAGCAGCGGCTCGACGCGGGCGCCGCCGAGCAGCGAGTAGTCCACGTTGTACTGGTTCGCCGGGGTGAGGTCCCGGTACGCCCTCCGCCAGGCGTCCTCGTAGGAGTCCTGGTAGACGACGAACTCCAGCTCCGTCCCGACGTAGGCGCCCCAGCCCCGCTCCGCCAGCCGCGCGAGCTGGCGGCGCAGGATCTGCCGGGGCGAGGGCGCCACGTCGGAGCCGTCCTCCCACACGATGTCGGCGTGGACCAGCGCCGCGCCCTCCTGCCAGGGGACGCGGCGGAGCGTCCCGAGGTCGGGGCGCATGACGAAGTCGCCGTAGCCCCGCTCCCAGGACGACATGGAGTAGCCGTCCACCGTGTTCATGTCGACGTCGACGGCGAGCAGGTAGTTGCAGCCCTCCGAGCCGTGCCCGGCCACCTCCTCCAGGAAGAAGCGGGACGACAGCCGCTTGCCCTGCAGCCGCCCCTGCATGTCGGTGATCGCGACGATCACGGTGTCGATCCGGCCCTCCGCCGCCTCCCCGCGCAGCTCGTCGAGGGTGAGCGATGTGGTCACGTGTCCGATCTCCTAACCGGCGCTAGCCGAGCGACTGGAGTTCCTGCTCGATGGCCGCCAGCTCCTCGGCGCTGCCCTGCACCTTCGGGCCGGTGAACCACTTGCGGGCCGACAGCACCCACCACAGCCCGGCGCCGCCGAGGACGACGAGGATCGCGATGGGGGAGTAGTTGAAGCTGTCCTTGGTGATCGGGTTCGCGGGCGGCAGGATGAACAGGATCGAGATCACCACGACCCAGATCACCGCGAGCGTGCCGATCGGCTTGCTCCACCTGCCGAGGCTCCACGGCCCGGCCTTGAACTCCTTGCCCTGCCGGAGCCTCAGGAACGTGGGGATCACGTAGGCGATGTAGAGGCCGATCACCGCGACCGACGTCACCGCGAGGTAGGCGGTCAGGTTCCAGATCGCGGGCAGCGCCAGCACGAACGCGCCGCCGGCGGCCAGCCAGATCGCGTTGGTGGGCGTCCGGCTGCGCTTGTTGATCCGGTGCCAGAACGCCGAGAACGGCAGCGCGCCGTCCCGCGAGAACGCGTAGATCATCCGGGAGTTCGCCGTTACCGAGGACATCCCGCAGAAGAACTGCGCGCCGAACGACACCAGGATCAGCAGCTTGCCCATCGTGTCGCCGGTCGCCGCGATGAAGATCCCGGCCGGGCCGTCCTTGACGGCCTCGCCGTAGTCCTGGATGGCGAAGGTGACGCCGAGCAGCAGCACCCAGCCCGCCACGACCGAGATCAGCACCGAGTTCACGATGCCCTTCGGCCCCGACCGGGCCGCGTCGTGCGTCTCCTCGGTCATGTGCGCGGACGCGTCGTACCCGGTCAGCGTGTACTGCGACAGCAGCAGGCCGATCAGCGCCGCGTACGCGCCGTACTGCCAGCCCGTCTCGTTGACGAACTTGGAGAACACGAACCCGGCGGACTGGTGGTGCGACGGCTTGAACGCCAGCACCCCGACGACGAACGCGACGCCCAGCACGTGCCACCAGACGCTGACGCTGCTCAGGACCGACACGAGCTTCACGCCGAACTGGTTCAGCAGCGCGTGCACGACCAGCAGGATCGCGAACAGCAGGAACGTGTGGCTGAGCGTCACCGAGTAGCCGAACTGCAGGTCCAGCAGCGGGTTCAGGAACGCCGCCGACCCGTAGACGATCGCGGCCGTCACCGCGACCTGCCCGGTGAAGTTGAACCAGCCGGTGAACCACGACCACGCCGGGCCGTTGGACGGGGCGAGCTTGGCCGCCCAGTAGTACAGGCCGCCGGCCGTCGGGTAGCTGGAGCACACCTCGGCCATCGCCAGCGCGACCAGCAGCGTCATCGCGCCGACGCCGAGCCAGCCCCACGTGATGACGACGGGGCCGCCGCCCTTGAGGCCGATGGTGTAGGAGGTCAGGCAGCCCGACAGCACCGAGATGATGGTGAACGAGACCGCGAAGTTGGAGAAGCCGGACATGGACCGGCTGAGTTCCTGGGCGTAGCCCAGCTCGTGCAGCCGTTTCTCGTCGTCGGATCGGGGGTCGGGGGCGGAAGCCTTGTGCTCGTCGATGCTCACGAGCACCTCCTCGCGTGCCACGGGGGGGGTCGACACAGCCGCAATGGGCTAATGACAGACCATTAATGTTTGCGGAGGGGTCCGCGTCAACCCCCCGAACGACGACGAAACGCACATGTAACGTGGAGCCCGAAGCCCCCGCGGACCGAAGGACGGTCATGCCCGCACCCGAGCCTGACCCCCGCGCGCCCGACGCCGGGGGCGTTCCCGACCTCGCCGCGGCGGCGGTGTTCCGCCCCGTCCGGGCCGGCAACGCCTTCGAGGAGACCGTCGAGCGGCTCCTCCAGGCGATCAAGCTCGGCGTCGTCGACCGCGGCGAGCGGCTCCCGCCCGAACGCGAGCTGGCCCCGCTCCTCGGCGTCAGCCGCGTCACGCTCCGCGAGGCGATCCGGGCCGTCCAGCAGGAGGGCTACGTCGAGTCCCGGCGCGGCCGCTTCGGCGGGACGTTCGTCACCTACGAGCGCCCGAAGCCCCGCCAGTCCGACCTGCGGCGGGCCCTGGCCCAGATGGGCGACGACCTCAACGACACCCTCACCTACCGGATGGCCGTCGAGACCGGCGCCGCGCAGATCCTCGCCACCACCGCCCTCACCGGCGCGCAGCGCGCCCAGCTGCGCGCCCGCCTCGCCGCGCTGAACGCCGCCGGCCCCGACGAGTACCGCCGCCTCGACACCCTCTTCCACCTCGCCATCGCCGAGATGACCGGCTCCGCGCTGCTGTCGGCCGCCTGCGCCGACGCCCGGATGCGGGTCACCGACCTGCTCAACGCCATCCCCGTCCTCGGCCGCAACATCGAGCACGCCGCCGTCCAGCACGCCGCGATCGCCGAGGCGATCCTCGCCGGCGACCCCGAGGCCGCCCGCCGCGCCGTCGCCGAGCACCTGGAGGGCACCGCCGCCCTCCTGCGCGCCTTCCTCGGCTAGGCGCCCCGTCGCCCGTTGCGCTGAACGGGATGCGGCGCGTTGACGTAGTCTGAGGGGATTGCTGGTGACCACCCCTCGGTGTGCGGGGTGCACGACGGAGGGGCATGACGCATGGGCTGGCTGGCGGGAGTGCTGATCCTGTTCTTCGGCCTGCTGGCGTCCATCGCGCTGCACGAGCTCGGGCACTTCAGCTTCGCCAAGCTGTTCCGCGTCCGCACCACGCAGTTCATGGTCGGGTTCGGGCCGACGATGTGGTCCAAGCGCAAGGGCGAGACGGAGTACGGGGTCAAGTGGATCCCGCTCGGCGGCTACATCCGCATGATCGGGATGCTGCCGCCGCGCCGGGGCGACGCCCCCGGCACCGTCCGGCGGATCAGCACCGGGCCGTGGCAGGGCCTCATCGAGTCCGCGCGCGGCGCGGCGCTGGAGGAGGTGCGGCCGGACGACGGCGACCGGGTCTTCTACGCCAAGCCGTGGTGGCAGAAGCTGATCATCATGTTCGCGGGCCCGGCGATGAACCTCGTGCTGGCCGTGGTGTTCTTCTCGATCCTGCTCATGGGCATCGGGAAGGAGACCGCGCAGCCCGTCATCCAGGACGTCTCGGAGTGCGTCGTCCCGGCCAGCCAGTCGAACATGACGAGCTGCCCCGCGAACGCCACCCCCACCCCCGCGCACCAGGCGGGGTTGCGGCCCGGCGACCGGATCGTGTCGTTCCAGGGCCACAAGATCAAGGACTACGAGCAGCTGCGCAAGCTGATCCGCGACTCCGGCGGGCAGAACGTCCCGGTGGTGATCCGGCGCGGCGGCCACGAGACGGCGCTGACCGTCCCGATCGCCCGCAACCAGATGTACGACCTCAAGGACGAGACCAAGATCGTCGACGTGGGCTTCCTCGGCATCACCCCCACCCAGGCCATGCAGCGGCAGGGGCCCGGCGCCGTCGCCGAGGCCATGGGGTCGATGACCGAGCACACCGCGGGCGCGCTCATCCGGATGCCGCAGAAGATGGTCGGCGTCTGGAACGCCGCGTTCGGCGGCGAGAAGCGCGACCCGAACGGCCCGGTCGGCGTCGTCGGCGTCAGCCGCATCGGCGGCGACGTCGCCGCCTCCAAGGACCTCACGACGACCCAGAAGGTCTGGTACTTCGTGATGCTGCTCGGCTCGCTGAACCTGGCGGTCGGGCTGTTCAACCTCATCCCGCTGCTGCCGCTGGACGGCGGCCACATGGCGGGCGCGCTGCTGGAGGCGCTGAAGAAGGCGTTCGCCCGGGTGTTCCGCAAGCCCGACCCCGGCTACGTCGACGTCGCCAAGGCGCTGCCCGTCACCTACGTGATGGCGGCCGTCCTGATCGTCATGGGCGGCCTGCTCATCTACGCCGACGTCTTCAACCCGATCCGCTTCAAGGGCTGATCAGACGGTGACCGGCATCTCCCCGGTCTTCAGGAACGCCTCCAGCGCCGCCTCGTAGGGGCCGATGTCCAGGCCCTGCGAGGCCAGCCACGCGTCCGAGCCGTAGGTGCCCGCGTAGCGCTCGCCGCCGTCGCAGATCAGCGTCACCACGCTGCCGCGCTCGCCGCGGGCCCGCATCTGCGCGATCAGCTCCGCCGCGCCCCACATGTTGGTGCCGGTCGAGCCGCCCACGTCGCGGCCGCTGACCCGGCTCGTCCAGCGCATCGCCGCGACGGACGCCGCGTCCGGCACCTGGATCATCCGGTCGATCACCGTCGGCAGGAACGACGGCTCGACCCGCGGCCGGCCGATGCCCTCGATCCGCGAGCCCGCCGCGGTGCGCTCCGGGTCGCCGTCGGCGTACGAGCCGAAGAACGCCGAGCCCTCCGGGTCCACCACCGCGAGCCGCGTCTGGAACCGCCGGTACCGGGCGTACCGGCCGATCGTCGCGGACGTCCCGCCCGTCCCGGCGCCGACCACCACCCAGGACGGCTCCGGGAACCGCTCCAGCCGCATCTGCTCGAAGATCGACTCGGCGATGTTGTTGTTGCCGCGCCAGTCCGTCGCCCGCTCGGCGTAGGTGAACTGGTCCATGAAGTGGCCGCCGCACTCGGCCGCGAGCCGCCGCGACTCGTCGTAGATCGAGGACGGGTCGTCGACCAGGTGGCAGCGGCCGCCGTAGAACTCGATGAGGCCGATCTTCTCCGGGCTCGTCGACGCCGGCATCACCGCCACGAACGGCAGCCCGAGCAGCCGCGCGAAGTACGCCTCCGACACCGCCGTCGACCCGCTGGACGCCTCGATGATCACCGTTCCCTCGCGGATCCAGCCGTTCGCCAGCCCGTACAGGAACAGCGACCGCGCCAGCCGGTGCTTCAGCGACCCCGTCGGGTGCACCGACTCGTCCTTCAGGTACAGGTCGATGCCCCACGCGGGCGGCAGCGGGAACACGTGCAGGTGCGTGTCGGCGCTGCGGTTGGCGTCCGCCTCGACCTTGCGGATCGCCTCGGCGATCCAGGCCCGGCATCCCGGGTCGCAGCGGTCTGCGATACGGCTCACGGTGATGTTCCCCTCGATCCTCGTCGATCGGCCGGGTCCCACGATATCGGCGCATGTCACCGGGCATTATGGTGCCCAGCAGGGGGACACATGATCGACCTTTTCCGGCACCGCATCGTGGAGACCGGGCGGCTGCCGCTGTTCGGCTTCTTCACCGCGTTCATCGTCACGTTCGTGCTGACGCGCGTGATCGTGCGGCTGATCCGCGCGAACGTGAGCGGATGGTTCGGCAACGTGCGGGCCGGCGACACCCACGTCCACCACGTCGTGTTCGGCGTGGTGCTGATGCTGGTCGGCGGCATCGCGAGCCTCGCGACCCCCGACGCCTACGTCACGCTCGACTGCGTCGCGGCGGTCGTGTTCGGCGCGGGCTCCGCGCTCGTGCTGGACGAGTTCGCGCTGCTGCTGCACCTCAGCGACGTGTACTGGACGGAGAAGGGCCGCGCGTCGGTCGACGCGGTGTTCGTCGCGATCGCCGTCACGGGCCTGCTGCTGCTCGGCATCCGCCCGTTCGGGTTCGCCGACGCCGTCCCCGACCCGGCGGGCAGCGCCCTGTCGCAGGCGTACTTCGCCTCGACCGTCGCCAACCTCGTCCTTGCCGTGATCACGCTGCTGAAGGGCAAGATCTGGACGGGCCTGCTCGGGCTGTTCCTGCCGGTCCTGCTGGTGGTGGGCGCGCTCCGGGTGGCGCGCCCGGGTTCGCCGTGGTCGCGCTGGCGCTACGACCCGGACTCCCGCAAGTACCAGCGGGCCGTCCGGCGGGAGGTGCGGTTCCGGCGGCCGCTGATCCGGGCGAAGATCTGGGTGCAGGAGTTCATCGCGGGCCGGCACGACCTGATCCCGCCGGAGCTGCTGCAGCGCAGCGCGGACGCCGCGGAGCGCGCCCGCCGCCGCAGGCTGGCCCGCGCGGCCCGCCGGGCCGCGGCCCCGGGCCCGCCCCCGGCTCCGACTAGCGTCGGGGAGGGCGAACGGGGTGAGACTTGTTTG
>NZ_JAGEPF010000029.1 GCF_017573465.1 Actinomadura violacea | reverse complement strand
GCGCGCGCTTGCCGGTCGCGGCCGTGCCGGGCGCCGCGGAACCGAGCGGCGCGGCCTGGCCGGCGCCCGTCCGGCACCGGATCTCCGGTGCGCGCCGGCCCGGCCGCCTCGCCGGCCTGGTCTCCTCGGTCATCACGTTCGCCCCCACTCTGCGCGGCACCGCTGCCGCCCCTGGTCAACGCCCTGGTCAACACCGTAGGCAGCGGGCCGGCGCGGTCGGATCCACCGCCGGGCCGGTATCCCGCTCCTACCTTGGAATGAGTCCCCCGTGCCGGCGGGCCCCCTGCCCTGCCGCCCACCGGAAGACCATCTTCGCAGCTCACCCGGCACGAAACGGTCCGGAAGGCGACCGCTTGCGGCCAACCGGCCACGGAACGCATTGAACCGCCGCGGCCGCTCGTACGTGTCCGCCGGCGCTCCCTCGGAGGCCGGCGTGTCTCAGGCCCGGCGCTGCGCCCGCGCCGAGGCGTACAGGCAGACGGCCGCTGCCGTCGCCAGGTTCAGGCTCTCGGCCCGGCCGTAGATCGGCACCCGGACCACCTCGTCCACGTGCCGGAGGATCTCCTCGGGCAGCCCCCACGCCTCGTTGCCGAACACCCAGGCGGTGGGCCGCGCCAGCAGCCCCTCGTCGATGGCCTCGTCCAGGGTCCGGTCGCCGGCGCCGTCGGCGGCCAGCACCGTCAGCCCCGACTTCTTCAACTCCGGGATCAGCGTGTCGAAACGCGGCCCGACCACCACCGGCAGATGGAACAGGCTGCCCGCCGAGGCGCGCACGCACTTGCCGTTGTAGGGGTCGACGGAGGCGTCGGTGAACACGACCGCCTCCGAGCCCGCCGCGTCCGCGGTGCGCAGCACCGTCCCGGCGTTGCCGGGGTCGCGGACGTGCGCGAGGACCGTCACCAGCCGCGGGCCGGACTCCAGCGCGCCGGCCAGCGGGACGTCCACGAACCCGCAGACCGCCAGCAGCCCCTGCGGGGTGACGGTCTGCGCCAGCTCCGCCATGACCTCGCCGCTGACCCGCAGCACCGGGACCCCGGCGCGCTCGGCGGCGGCCACCAGCTCGGGATGGCGGGACTCGGCCTCGGCCGTGGTGAACAGCTCGGCCAGCCCGCCGGGGATCTCCAGCGCCTCCCGCACCGCCTGCGGCCCCTCGGCGAGGAACCGCCCCTCACGGCGCCGGAAGGCGCGTTTGGCGAGCCGGCGAGCGGCCTTCACCCGTGGTGATCGGATAGAGGTCAGCTCGCGGCCCGCCATGTCGCCGTACTCGCCCGTCGCCAGGTCGCCCGGCTCAGGCGGCCTCCGCCGGCAGCGCGTCCTTGGCCACCTTGACCAGGGCGGCGAACGCGGGGGCGTCGTTCACGGCGAGCTCGGCCAGCATGCGCCGGTCGACCTCCACCTCGGCGGCCTTCAGGCCCTGGATGAACCGGTTGTAGGTAATGCCGTTGGCGCGGGCCGCGGCGTTGATCCGCTGGATCCACAGGCGGCGGAACTGGCCCTTGCGGTCCTTGCGGTCCCGGAAGGCGTAGGTCATCGAGTGGAGCTGCTGCTCCTTGGCCTTGCGGTACAGCCGCGAACGCTGGCCGCGGTAGCCGCTCGACCGCTCCAGAACGACCCGACGCTTCTTGGCGGCGTTGACCGCCCGCTTCACGCGTGCCACGTGCTGAACTCCTTCGTGGGGGCCGGTGCCGTCCTGGCGCCGGCCGGTCGTCGATGTTGCCGGTCGGTGCTACTTGCGCAGCAGCTTCTTGATGTTCTTGGCGTCGGCGTCGGCCACCACGGCGGGGCCGGACAGGCGGCGCGTCCGCTTGGTGGGCTTGTGCTCGAGCAGGTGGTTCTTGTTGGCGCGGCGGCGCATCACCTTGCCGGAGCCGGTCAGCTTGAAGCGCTTCTTGGCACCGCTGTGGGTCTTGGTCTTCGGCATGGTCGCCGTCGTCTCCCTCGTTCCCGGCCCCCGTGCGGCGGCACGGGAGCGCACCTGATCGGCGCGTCGCACTCGGACGCGTGCGACGCGCCAGGTCAGGCTTCAATGTACGTGCGTAACGGTCCCGCGAAAGCCACGAGACCGCCGGCGGGCCCGCCGCCGGGGCGGGGGCCCGGCGGCCCTTGCGGGCCGCGGGCGTTGCGGCCGGACCGGCGTCGCGGCCGGTCCGGTACCGGGTCGTGCGGGCACTGCGCCCGGGTGCGCACCGCGCTCGCGCGGGCAGCATCGGGTGAGCGCCGCGGTCGGGCGTTCACGACCGGGCGCCGCGGCCGCCTTCGCGGCCGGCGTCGCGCTCGCGCGGTCGGCGGCGGGTCAGGCCGGTCCGGTCGCCGCGTCCTGCTCGCGGCTCGCGGCCCGCTCGGCCTTGGCCTCCGCCTTCTTCTTGTGCGGACCGAGCACCATGATCATGTTACGGCCGTCCTGCTTGGGCCGCGACTCGACGAAGCCGAGCTCCTCGACGTCGTCGGCGAGCCGCTGCAGCAGCCGGAAACCGAGCTCGGGACGGGACTGCTCACGACCACGGAACATGATCGTGACCTTCACCTTGTCCCCGGCCTTCAGGAACCGCACCACGTGACCCTTCTTGGTCTCGTAGTCGTGCGGGTCGATCTTCGGGCGGAGCTTGATCTCCTTGATGATCGTGTGCGCCTGGTTCTTCCGCGCCTCACGCGCCTTCATCGCGGACTCGTACTTGAACTTGCCGTAGTCCATGAGCTTGGCGACGGGCGGGCGCGCGGTGGGCGCCACCTCGACCAGGTCGAGGTCCGACTCACGCGCGAGTTCAAGGGCCTTGGCGATGGGCACGATGCCCACCTGTTCGCCGTTCGGGCCGACGAGCCGGACCTCGGGCACGCGAATGCGGTCGTTGATACGCGGTTCGGCGCTGATGGGACCTCCTTGGGGCCGTTCTCAAGTTCTGGGACCGGTCGTACCCCGAGGCTCTCACGCGAAAAGCCCCGCACGACTCACGTGCGGGGCCACCTTCGGTCGCCCTGAACGGCTGCTGCCGTCCGGGGACGACGGCGAAACGAGCGCGCCGCGCCCGTTCGCCGGACCGATACCCACCGGCCTCACGGCCGGTCAGGTGGGAGGTGGCCTCCGCTTGAGCGCCCGGCGCGCACGACCTCATCGGTCGCGTGCACAGGGCCGGTCGGCCACCAACACTACCACCTGCGGGGCGTGTGCGCGCCCCGCAAGGTTCCGCGTCCGCCGCGAAGTACGCCGATCGTTCCAACCCGGCCGGGCGGCTCCGCATTCCCGTACGCCGGGGGCGCGCCGCGTACGGCCACGGCGCCGAGCCCGGCCGGCCGCCTTCGACCTGGGAAAGTGACGGTCATCTGGCCCGCCGAACACCCCGGCCCGAACGCCCGCCTTGTTACCGTGATGCCAGGTCGGCCCCGGTGGGCCGGTGCCAGGGAGGTAATCCCGCGATGCCCTCACCAGAGTCCGGCTCCCCCGGCCCCGTCACCGCCCCGCCGCCGGTCCGCCTGCAGTTCGCACAGAAGGCGTTCATCACGTCCGGCGGGCGGCTGCTGATGGTGCGCAAGGCGGTGTCCGACCCCTTCCAGCCCGGCCGCTGGGAGGTGCCCGGCGGGCGGCTGGACGTCCGCGGCGACCTGGACCTCGACGACCACATCCGGCGGGAGGTGTGGGAGGAGGTCGGCCTGAAGATCGATCCGGGGCCGCCGTTCCATCTGTGGCAGTGGTTCATGGACGACCGGTCCCCCGGCGCGGGGGGCGGGACGGTCCGGGTGGTCGCGGCGGCCCGCCGCTGCCGCCCGCTGACGCTCGACGTCCGGTTCGGCAACCAGGACGAGAGCGACCACCTGGACGGATGCGCCTGGGTGCCGCTGGACGAGGTGTGGTCCTACCCGCTGATCCCGAGCCTGCGCCCGGTGGTGCGCGCGTTCCTGCCGGCCGCCCGCTGACGGCCGTCCTACCGGCGGCCGCCGTCCCGATGATCGTATGGGCCGCCGTCGCAGGGCGGACCGCCGAGGGCGGCGGCCGCGCGGCGCAGCGCTCGCAGGGTGCGCAGGAAGCGCCGCCGGCTCTCGGGCAGCCCGAACGTCTCCTGCCAGCGCCACGGTTCGGCGCTTCCCAGGGCCGCGGTGACGGCCCAGCGCAGGAACTGGCCGCGCACGCCGTCGCCGGGATGGACGGTCGCCGTCCCCCGCTCCTCGACGAGCAGGTAGGAGTGCCCGGTGCGGACGCGGGCCCGGAGCGCCGCGAACTCGGCGGGCGCCCCCGGCAGACCGCACTCCTCCACGACGTCGCGCACGCCCGGCGTCCCGGGGAGGAAGTGCCAGTGCGCGTGGTCGATGCACGCGCCGCCGCCTTGCGACAGCGCGGGCCCGTGCTCGAAGAGCAGCAGTTCGCCCGTGCCATAGGCGTGCCGATAGAGGCCGGAGACGTGGTCGCGCCAGCGCAGGGCGCGGCCCCACAGCCGTGCGTCGAAGCCGCCCGCGCACTGGTGGTGCTCGCGCGTGACGAGGAGGAGATGCCCGTCGGCGAGCGGCGCGACGTCGGGCATCAGCAGGAAGTCGCGGTCCCGGGCGAGGACGGACGGATCGCCCGGCAGCCCGGCCATGGCGTTGATCCGGAACCGGAGGGGCGGGCACAGCACGCACTCGCGGCCGGGCTGCACCGATGGCTCGGCCAACGCCTCCTCCAGCACACGGGGACGCACGGGCGGTCGCCTCCAGCGTGCCCGCGCCGCCGCGCCGGCGATCTGTACGGCGGCGGATACAGACACGGGACCCATGGGGTACAAAGCATGGCCGAACGGGCACATACGGGATAGAAGGCAGCACCGTGAACCAGACCCCACAGCTCCCCGCCCGCGCGCCCCGCGCCGCCCCTCCCGCCCCCGCGTCCTCCGGCGCCCGCGCCGCCCCCGCCATCGACATGGCGGTGCTCCAGGCCCGCCTGAACGAGTCCCTCGACGTCCTGCGCGACACCTACGCGCCCGCGCCCGGCAGCGGCGGCGGCTGGTACCACGAGCTGGCCCGGCCCGAGCCCGGGACGACCGCGACGGCGCTCGGGCTGCTGGCGTTCGTGGAGGCGGGCCGCCCGTTCGAGCACTTCGACGCGGGGCTGGCCTTCCTCGCCGAACGGCAGGCGTCGTCCGCCGACGCGCTGCGCGACGGCGGCTGGGCGACCCGCACGAGCCTCGGCATGCCCGTGGTGGAGGCCACCGGCTGGATCGCCCGGTTCCTCGCCCGCGCACGCTGCGACCTGCGCGAGGACGCCCCGGACCTGCGGCGCGCGTACCGGTGGCTGCTGCGCAACCAGAACCCCGACGGCGGCTGGGGCTCGCTATACGGCTGCGCGTCCCGGGTGTGGCAGACGTGCCTGGCACTGCGCGCCCTCGCGCAACTGAACCCGTACGACCCGGCCGTGGACCGGGGCGTGGAGTGGCTGACCGCGGGCCGGACGGCGCACCGGCCCGCGTGGGGCCCGGAGCCGGCGGCCGCGGCGACCGTCACGCACACGGCGTTCGTGCTGGTGACGCTGGCGGAGGCGCGGCCGGGGCTGCGGTCCGAGCGGCTGCTGGACGCCTACGACTGGCTGCTCGCCCACCTCGACCCCGACGACGACCACACCTGGATCGAGACGTACGAGGTGTCCCCGCACGGCCTCGGGTCGCGGCCGGTGTGGCGGCTGGCGCTGTGGCACTACGGCCTGCCGATCGCGCTGACGGCGCTGCTGCACGACCCGCGCGGCCCGCACGGGCCGACGATCGCCCGCGCCTTCCGGACGCTGGCGCGCGGCGAGGTCACCGACCCCCGCCGCAACGGGCCGCCGGGCGGCGGCCGCACCTCGCTGTGGACGCTGTGGTGGCGGCTGGAGACGCTGATCGCGCTCACCCGCGTGCCGCTCGCCGGAGGCGCGGACGTACTGCACTGGTTCCCGGACGCGACGGTCGTGCAGCGCGCCCATGCGCGCGAGCGGCCGGTGGCGGCGCTGCTGCCGCACCGCCGGCTCGCCGACCCGGTGCCGTTCGTGCGGCGGCACTGGCCGGCGCTGGTGCTCGGGTTCGTGTGCGTGGCCAGCGCGTTCGGCGTCAAGCTCGGCGCGTGGGGGTGGCGCGACTTCTGGCTGAGCGTGATCGTGCCGATCGTGCTGGCGAGCGTGGACGAGTCGCTCAAGCGGAAGCGGACACCGCGCGGCCCGCCCCCGGCGGCGCCCTAGCCCGTGGAGATGCCCTAGCCCGCGGTGGGCGCGGCGGCGCGGCGGGCCAGTTCCGCCTCGCCGGCCGCGCGCATCGCCGCGACCGGGACGTCGTCGCGGCCGGTCATCAGCTCGACCTGCCGGACCGCCTGGTGCAGCAGCATCGCGAAGCCGCCGACGACCGTGCCGCCCGCGCGCTCGACGGCCGCGGCGAGCGCGGTCGGCCACGGCGCGTACACCACGTCGAACAGCGCGGCGCCGGACGCGGCGACCGGTCCGGCGAAGGCGTCGGCGGCCCGTCCCGGCAGGGTCGACACCACGAGCCCGGCGGGCAGGTGGTCGGCGATCCGGTCGAGGGTGGCGACCCGCACCGCCAGCCCGCAGCGCTCGCCGACCTCGGCCGCCTCGGAGGCCCGGCCGGGGTCGCGCACCGCGAGCACCGCGGCGTCCAGGCCCAGTGCGGCGAGCGCGGCGAGCGCCGACGCGGCCGTCGCGCCGCCGCCCAGCACCACCGCGGGCCCGGGCGAGCCGAGGCCCGCCTCGGTGAGCGCGGTGACGATGCCGTGCACGTCGGTGTTGTCGGCGTGCCGGCGCCCGTCGCGCAGGACGAGCGTGTTGGCGCCGCCGACCCGCTCGGCCAGGTCCGACACCGAGTCGGCCAGCTTCAGCGCGACCCGCTTGAGCGGCATCGTCAGCGACAGCCCCGCCCATTCGGGGCCGAGGCCGTCCAGCAGCGGGGCCAGGCCGTCCTCGCCGCACTCCACGGCGCCGTAGCGCCACGTGTCCAGGCCCATCGCCGCGTACGCCGCCCGGTGCAGCACCGGCGACAGCGAATGCGCGATCGGCGATCCCAGCACGGCGGCGCGCCGCACGTCACCCACCTGCCCGCTCCGATCCGTCACGCGTCACCCGTTCGGGTGCTTCTTCTGCCACTCGCGGAACTCCTGCTCCAGCTTCTGGCGCTGCGCGTCGGTGGTGGCGAACTTCGTGACCTTGTGGGTGGGGTCGGTGGCGACGAAGTACAGCCAGTCCCCGCTCTTCGGCGACAGCGCCGCCTCGATCGCGTCCGGGCCGGGGTTGCAGATCGGCCCGGGCGGCAGGCCCTTGTGCTTGTAGGTGTTGTACGGCGAATCGACCTCGAGGTCCTTGTTCCGCACGTCCAGCGTCCGCTTGTTCAGCGCGTACAGGACGGTCGTGTCGAACTGGAGCGCCATCCCCGACTTGACCCGGTTGTAGATCACCCGGGAGATCTTCGGCAGGTCGCTCGGCATGCCGCCCTCCGCCTGCGCGAGGCTGGCCACCGTCAGCAGCCGCAGCGGGCTGAGGCCCGCCTTCTTCGCCTTGCCCTCCAGGTCGGAGCTGCTCGCCTCCTTGTTGAACGCGTCGACCATCTGCTGGACGATCTTGCGCGCCGACCCGTTCGGGTCGAGGTCGTAGCGGCCCGGGTACAGGAAGCCCTCCAGGTTGCCGCCCGAGTACGACGGCAGCCCGAGGCCCTTCGTGTTCTTCGCGACCGCCTGGAAGTCCCGGACGGGGATGCCGGTCTTCTTCGACAGCAGCTGGAAGACCTCGATCGCGCGCTTGCCCTCCGGGATGGAGATCTGGTTCCCGGCCCGCGACTTCGGGTCGAGCAGCAGCGCCATCGCCGCCTTCGACGACATCTCCCGGCGCATCTGGTAGAAGCCGGGCTGGATGCTGGAGGCGCGCCTCTCGCCGTTGTAGACCTTCACGAACGCCCGGGTGCTCTTCACCACGTGGTGCTCCTGGAGCATCGCCCCGATCACCGCGCCGCTCGCGCCGTCCTTCACCTGGACCGTGACATTGCCGCTGCCGGAACCGGAGTAGTCCGGCGGATGCAGCCGGTTGTCCAGGATCGCGACGCCGAACACGCCCGCGGTGCCGAACACCGCGACGATGAACGCCAGCGCGAACAGGAACGCCGCGCGGCCGCTGCGGCGGCGGCGCCGCTGCCGCTTGCGGGCGCGCCGCCGGTCCCGCCGGCTCGGCGGCTCCTGCGGCTGCCCCTCGTCGTACGGATCGCCGTACGGATCGGAGAAAAGGTCCAAATCGTTCATGAGCTCCCCCGGACGATCTCGCCTGGGGGGCGCCCGGTCAACCGTTCCCCGTCCAGGGCCGCTTGAAGCAGGACGGCCGCGGCGGCCTGGTCGACGACCTTGCGGCGGGCCTGACCGCGCACTCCCCCCGCCCGCAGCCCGCTCTCGGCCGTGACGGTGGTGAGCCGCTCGTCGTACAGCCGGACCGCCTCCGGGGGAAGGCGGTCCGCGAGCCTGGCGGCGAACCTGCGCGCCGACTGCGCCGCCGGGCCCTCCCGGCCCGACAGCGAGGTCGGCAGCCCGACGACGACCTCGATCGCCTCGTGCTCGGCCACCAGCTCGACGAGCCGGTCGATGTCGCCCCTGCCGCTCTTCACGGTCTCCAGGGGGGAGGCGAGGATCCCGCCGGGATCGCACCGTGCGACGCCGACGCGGACGCTCCCCACGTCCACGCCGAGCCGCACACCCTGCCTCATCGCTCCGCTCCGCGGCGCGGCGCGGGGCGCCCCGGGGTGGGCGCCGCGTCCTTCACGGACCTCATGGCGCCGCCCCTAACCCGCCCGCGGGGCTCACGCGGCCCCTACGGCTCGTTCGACCGCGGCGAGCGCGTCGTCGATCGCGGCGGGGTTCGCGCCGCCGCCCTGCGCGAGGTCGTCCTTGCCGCCGCCCCCGCCGCCGAGGGTCCTGGCGGCCAGGCCGACGAGCGCGCCGGCCTTCAGGCCGCGGTCCCGCGCGCCCGGGGTGACGGCGACGACCACGACGGGACGGTCCTTCGGGACGCCCGTGACCATGACGACCGCGGGCCGCGCCTGCAGCCGGCCCCGCACGTCCACGGCCAGCTTGCGCAGGTCGTCGGCGCCGGTGCCGTCGGGGGCGCGGTGCCCCACGAACGCGGTGCCGTTGACGTCCTTCGCGCCGTCGGCGAGGGATCCGGCGACGGCGAGGATCTGCTGCGAGCGCAGCTTCTCCAGCTCCTTCTCCGCCTCGCGGAGCCGGCCGACGACGCCGGAGATGCGCTCCGGCAGCTCCTCCTTGCGCGCCTTCATCTGCTCGGCGAGCTGCGCGACCAGCACGCTCTCGCGGGCCAGGAACCGGAACGCGTCGATGCCGACCAGCGCCTCGACGCGGCGCACGCCCGCGCCGATGGACGACTCGCCCAGCACCTTGACCAGGCCGAGCTGCCCGGACCGGGCGACGTGCGTGCCGCCGCACAGCTCGCGGGAGTAGTCGCCGACCTCGACGACGCGGACCTCGTCGCCGTACTTCTCGCCGAACAGCGCGAGCGCGCCCATGGCGCGGGCCTCGTCGATCGAGGTGTGGAACGCCCGCACGTCCAGGTCGCCGATCAGGACCTCGTTGACCTCGTCCTCGACGTCGCGCAGCACGCTCACCGGGACGGCGCCGGAGGCGGTGAAGTCGAACCGGAACCGGCCGGGCGAGTTCTCCGAGCCGGCCTGCGCGGCGGACTCGCCGAGCGCCCGCCGGAACCCGGCGTGCACGAGGTGGGTCGCGGTGTGCGACCGGGAGATCGCGGCGCGCCGGGTCAGGTCGATCTCGGCGTGCGCGGTGTCGCCGGCCTGCGCCTCGCCGCTGCGGACCCGGCCGCGGTGCACGATCAGCCCGGCGAGCGGCGACTGCACGTCGTGCACGTCGATGACCGCGCCGTTGCCGAGCCGGATGACGCCCTGGTCGGCGAGCTGGCCGCCGCCCTCGGCGTAGAACGGGGTGCGGTCGAGGACGACCTCGACCTCGGTGCCCTCGCCCGCCGCGGGCGCGTTGGCGCCGTTGACCAGCAGCCCGACGAGGCGGGCGTCGGCGGCGACGTCGTGGTAGCCGATGAAGTCGACCTTGCCGCCGGCGCCGGTGAGCAGCTCGTCGAGGACGGAGACGTCGAGGTTGCCGGTCTTCTTGTCGCGGGCGTCCTGCTTGGCGCGGTCGCGCTGCTCCTTCATCAGCCGGCGGAAGCCGTCCTCGTCGACCTGGAGGCCGGCCTCGGAGGCCATCTCGAGGGTCAGGTCGATCGGGAAGCCGTAGGTGTCGTGGAGCTTGAACGCCTGGTCGCCGGCCAGGGTCCCGCCGCCCGAGCGCCGGGTCTCCGCCACCGCGGTGTCGAAGATCGCGGTGCCGGTGCGCAGCGTCTGGAGGAACGACTCCTCCTCGGCGTCGATCACCGTGTGGATGTTGGCGGCGGTGCGGATCAGCTCCGGGTACTGCTCGCCCATCGCGGCGATCGCGACGGAGGTCAGCTCGTGCATCAGCCCGGCGTTCTGGCCGCCGAGCAGCCGCAGGTTGCGGATCGAGCGGCGCAGGATGCGGCGCAGCACGTAGCCGCGGCCCTCGTTGCCGGGGCGGATGCCGTCGGCGACCATCATCGTCCCGCTGCGGACGTGGTCGGCGATGACGCGCAGCGACACGTCGGCGCGGTGCTCGCGGCCGTAGGAGGTGCCGGTCAGGTTCGCGGCGCGGTCCAGGACCCGCCAGAGGGTGTCGGTCTCGTAGATGTTATCGACGCCCTGCAGGACCGCCGCCATGCGCTCCAGGCCCATGCCGGTGTCGATGTTCTTGGCGGGCAGGTCGCCGAGGATCGGGAAGTCGGTCTTGCTGTCGCCAGGGCCCCGCTCGAACTGCATGAAGACGAGGTTCCACACCTCGAGGTAGCGGTCCTCGTCGGCGACCGGGCCGCCCTCGCGCCCGTACTCGGGGCCGCGGTCGTAGTAGATCTCCGAGCAGGGGCCGCAGGGGCCGGGGACGCCCATCGACCAGAAGTTGTCCTCCATGCCGCGCTTCTGGATGCGCTCGAGGGGGACGCCGACCTTGTTGTGCCAGAGCTCGCGGGCCTCGTCGTCGTCATGGAAGACGGTGACCCAGAGCCTGTCCTCGGGGAAGCCGAAGCCGCCGTCCTCGCGGGAGCGCGTCAGCAGCTCCCAGGCGAACGGGATCGCCTGCTCCTTGAAGTAGTCCCCGATCGAGAAGTTGCCCAGCATCTGGAAGAACGTGGCGTGCCGGGTGGTCTTGCCGACCTCTTCGATGTCGGGCGTCCGGACGCACTTCTGCGCGCTGGTCATCCGCTGCGACGGCGGGGTGCGCTGGCCGAGGAAGTACGGCTTGAACGGGACCATGCCGGCGTTCACCAGCAGCAGGGTCGGGTCCTCGGCGACCAGGCTGGCGGAGGGCACCACCGTGTGCCCGCGCTCCTCGAAGAACTTCAGGAAGCGGCGTGCCACCTCTGCCGACTCCATGATCAGTGGCCATCCTTCTCGTCGTCGATGATCGTGTAACGCGCCCGCAGCACCCGGCGGGGCCGTGCCCCCGGGGACTCGGGCGGAGCCTGGTCCATCCGGACGGCCTCGCGCAGCTCCTCCTCGCGGGCCTGCATCCCGGTACGCACGTCCGCGGCGAAAAGCCTCAGCCGGTCGCCCGCGGACTGCCCGGACGACACCGCCCGCGCCGCGACCCCCTCCGGGGACCAGCTGCGCGCGAACCGCTCGACCCGGCGCTTGACGCGGTGCGTGGCGTAGACGCCCGCGCCCGCGCCGACCGACAGCCAGAAGAGCCGTTTCACCTGCGCCCCTTCCCCGAGGAGCGGGCCTGAAGCTGCGGACGCCCGGACGCGGCGGACCGCCCGTCCCCGTCGCGGCTGCTCAGGGCCTTGCGCACCCCGTAGGAGAAGGCGGCCGCCTTCACCAGCGGCCCGCCCACCACCGAGGTCATCACGGTGGTGACGGCCGAGACGTTCTGCGTGACGCCCGCGACCTGCTTGGTGATGACGTCGGTGCGGCCGAGCTGCTCGTTGGCCCGCTTCACCGTCGTCGTCATGTCGTCCAGCAGCGGGGCCGCCTGGTCGCCGAGGTCGCGCACGAGCTTGCTGGCCTCCCCGAGCAGCCGGGCGAGGCGCAGCAGCGTGAGCGCGACGAACGCGACCAGCACAGCCCAGAACACGGCCACGATGAGACCTGCTAGCTGTCCACCAGTGAGCATGAGGGCTTCCGTTCGCTGTGGTTCCGGCCCGGGCCGGGCATTGGCCTGACAGACCTTACCGGCCCGGACGTGCGCCGTGGGCGCCGGTCACGGCCGGGCGGCGGCGGGCACCGGCCGGGCGGCCGGCGCGCCGGGACCGCGCCCGGGGCCGTTCCCGGCAGAGTAGCGGGCCCGCGGCGCCGATGCCCGGAGCACGGCGCCGCGAAGATCGATCCTCGTCGCCGGCTCACCGGCCCGGGGCCCCGCGCAGCACCGAGCGGATGCGCGCGAGGACCTCGGTGAAGCGGGACTCCGCGCCGTGCCGGGTCGGGCTGTAGTACTCGCGGCCGTCCACCGCGTCGGGCGCGTACTGCTGCCGGACGACCCCGCCGGGATGGTCGTGGGCGTACTTGTAGCCCTTCCCGTGCCCGATCTTCGCGGCGCCCTTGTAGTGCGCGTCCCGCAGATGGCCCGGGACGGGCCCGGCCAGGCCCTTGCGGACGTCGCCGAGCGCGCCGTCCACCGCCCTGATCACCGCGTTGGACTTGGGCGCGAGGGACAGGTGGATCACCGCCTGCGCGAGGTTGATGCGGGCCTCGGGCAGCCCGACGAACTCGACCGCCTGCGCCGCCGCGACGGCCGTCTGCAGCGCGGTCGGGTCGGCCATGCCGATGTCCTCGCTGGCGTGCACGATGAGGCGGCGGGCGATGAACCGCGCGTCCTCGCCGGCCTCGATCATGCGGGCGAGGTAGTGCAGCGCGGCGTCGACGTCGCTGCCGCGGATGCTCTTGATGAACGCGCTGATGACGTCGTAGTGCTGGTCGCCCTCGCGGTCGTAGCGGACGGCGGCGCGGTCGACGGCCTTCTCCAGGACGTCCGCGTCAATCACCGCGCCGTCGTCGACGACGAGCGCCGCGGCCTCCAGGTAGGTGAGGGTGCGGCGGGCGTCGCCGCCGGCGAGCCGGATCAGGTGGTCCTCGGCGGCGGGGTCGAGGCCGACCGTCCCGTTCAGGCCGCGCTCGTCGGCGAGCGCGCGGCGGATCACCTCGCGCAGGTCGTCCTCGCCGAGCGGCTCCAGGGTGAGCAGCAGCGACCGCGACAGCAGCGGGCTGATCACGGAGAAGAACGGGTTCTCGGTGGTGGCGCCGATGAACGACACCCACCGGTTCTCCACGGCCGGGAGCAGCGCGTCCTGCTGGGCCTTGTTGAAGCGGTGCACCTCGTCGACGAACAGGACCGTCTGCCGGCCCGTCATGCCGAGCTCGCGGCGGGCCAGGTCGATCTCGGCGCGGACCCGCTTGACCCCGTCGCTGACCGCGGAGACCTCCACGAACCGGCGGGACGTGACATGGCTGACGACCGTGGCGAGGGTGGTCTTGCCGGTGCCGGGCGGGCCCCACAGCACCAGCGACATCGGGACGTCCCGGTCGACGAGCTGCCGGATCGGGGTGCCGGGACCGAGGAGATGCCCCTGCCCGACGACCTCGTCCAGCGCGCGCGGCCGCATCCGCACCGCGAGCGGCTGCCGCCCGGCCTCCGCCGCCGTCAGGGGCGCCGCGGACGCACCGCGGTCACGCTCCGGGGAGCGGCCCTCGGCCTCGGCCGACGGATCGTCGAAGAGCCCCTCCGGCTGGCCCGGTTCCGCCCTGCTCGTCACGCTCCGACACTATCTCGCGGCAGCGACACTCCTGTCCGCTCGGGCATCCGGTCCGCCAGCGCCGGGATCCTGGACGTCGCCCACAGCGTCACGATGACGATCGCGCAGCCGACGATCCCGTCCGTCCAGTAGTGGTTGGCGGTGACGACCACGATGAGGAACGTCAGCACCGGGTGGAGGGCGAAGATGTAGCGCAGGCGGCCCCCGCCGTAGCGGATCGCACCCCAGGCGACCAGCAGCGCCCACCCGACGTGCAGCGACGGCATGGCCGCGAACTGGTTGGCCATCCCCTCCCCCGGCTTCGAGCTGTAGGAGCTCGGGCCGTACACGTTCATGAGGTCGATGAGCCCGTGCCCGGGCAGCATCCGCGGCGGCGCCAGCGGGAACGCGAAGTGCAGTGCCAGCGCGGCAGCCGCCGTGACCGCGATCACGGCGCGGACCCGCGGCCAGCCCTCCCGGTGCCGGAACCACATCCAGGCCATGAACAGCAGGATCGCCGGGAAGTGCACGCGGACGTAGTACTCGTTCGCCGCGCGGACCCAGCCGTCCCAGCCGAGCGCCCACTTCTGGAACGCCGACTCGTCCGGCAGGTGCAGCGTGCGCTCCAGGTCCCACAGCCACCGGGCGTGCGCGAACGCCTCGCCCGGACGGCCGTCGGCGAAATGGCGGCCGAGCTCGTAGGCCCCGATCACCACGCCCATCACCAGCACTTGTACCGCGGTCGCCGCGACGAGGCGGCGGCCGCTCAGTTTACGTCGCAGAATGGCCTCCGTACCCCCTGAACGCCGCATAGGGTTCATCATCCAGCCACCCGGCGCGGCACGCCTGATCCGTCAGGAGGGTATCGGCCTCCCCCCGGAGTCCGAGACGGGACCGGGAACCCCGGGCCCCGCCGCCGCGTTGTTACCGGCCGGAAGACGGAATCAGGAGCGTGACGGTGTCCGGAACGGCCCACCGCCGGCGCCACGGGCAGACGGGCCTGCTCGTGGCGCTGTTCGTCGTGGCCGGGCTCGTCTTCAGCTACGGCCTCGGGCACGCCCTGCCCGACCGCGTGTGCATCGAGAACGGGATGAGCGTGCCCGCCGAGGTCGCCACCGCGATGCACCACGCCTCGGCGTCCCACGGCGGCCCCGCCGCCCATTCCGCGCCCGTCCACGGCACACCCGGCCACGCCGGGACCGCCGCCCCGTCCCTCAGTACGCCCCTGAGGCTCCCGCCGCTGGCCCCGGCCGACGCGTGCCTCTGCCTGGCGGTGCTCTTCGCCCTCATGCTGCTGGGGCTCGCCACGGGCCGCCGGGCGCTGCTGCGCCTCCCGGCCCGCGCTCCCCGGGCGCCCGCGCCACCGCCCGGCGGGGTCCTCTCCCCCGTCTCCCTGGCGTCCCTCCAGGTTCTCCGGCTGTGACGGACCGGCCGTAAGGCCACCGGCACCGCCCGCCGCGCGCGTCTCCGCGCCGGCGCGCTGCCGCCATGTCCGCATACCCGCTGAGATCCCCTGAGAGGACCGCTCTATGTCCAAGAGCGCCCGCAACAAGCAAGCCCGGAAGAAGAACGCTCTGACGCAGCGCCAGGTGCCGTGGGGCGGCATCGCCTTCTTCACCGTCATCGGCCTGGTCGCCGTCGTCGCGATCGGCTACGCGTTCCTGCAGTCCAGGCCGTCGTCCGCCGACACCTCGTCCATCGCGGGCGTCACCGTCGAGGAGGGCCTGTCCCGCAACCACACCGCCGACTCCGTCAAGTACGACGGGAACCCGCCGATGGGCGGCGACCACGACCCCGTCTGGCAGAACTGCGACGGCCGCGTCTACGACCAGGCGCTGCGCAACGAGAACGCCGTCCACTCCCTCGAGCACGGCGCCGTGTGGATCACCTACCGCCCCGGCCTGGCGGCCGCCCAGCTGGACGCGCTCAAGGCCAAGGTCGAACGCACCGACTACACGTTCCTGAGCCCGTACCCGACGCTGGACGCCCCGATCGCCCTCACCGCGTGGGGCCACCAGCTGAAGCTCCAGGACGCCGGGGACGCGCGCGTCGACCGGTTCCTGCGCGCCTACGTCAAGGGCCCGCAGACCCCCGAGCCGGGCGCCGCCTGCGACGGCGCCAAGGACACCCCGTGACCGCCGACGCGCGGCCCCGCGGCCGGCGCGTGACCGTCGCCATCGCAGCGCTCGTGCTCCTCGCCGCGGCCGCGCTGCTCGGGACGGCGGCCTGGAGGTCCGGCGAACCGGCCGCAGACGGGCCCGAGGCCGGGTTCGCCCGCGACATGAGCGCCCACCACGCGCAGGCCGTCGAGATGTCGTTCATCGTCCGGGACCGGACGTCCGACCCCGCCGTCCGGCTGCTGGCCTACGACATCGTCAACACCCAGTCGGCGCAGATCGGCATGATGACGGCCTGGCTCGACCAGTGGGGGCTGCCCAAGAGCGACCCGGCCGGCCCGATGCGCTGGATGTCCGGCCACGCCGGGATGGCCATGCCGGCCCCCGCGACCGGCGCCACGATGCCGGGCATGGCGACCGACGCGCAGCTCGCCGAGCTGCGCAAGGCGTCCGGCAAGAGCGCCGAGGTGCTGTACCTGCGGCTGATGACCGCGCACCATCGCGGGGGCGTGGACATGGCCCGCGCCGTGCTCGAACGGACCGGCCGCGACCAGGTGCGGAAGTTGGCCCGCACGATGGTCAGCGGGCAGCTCGCGGAGATCTCGCAGATGAACGCGATGCTCCGGGAGCGCGGCGCCCCGGCGGCCTGACCGCCCGGCGGGCGGCGCCGCGCGCCGCCCGCCGGACCGTCCGGACGACCTTCGCGATAGCGCTTGACAGCGCGGTCCGATCGCGGGTCACTGACCACCATGGCTCACAACCTCAGCGGCTACCACCGGGCCCTGGACCTGTTCGAGGGTCTGCTCGCCGGCGTCCCCGGGGACGGCTGGGACGCCGCCTCGCCCTGCGACGGCTGGACGGCCCGGGACGTCGCCGGCCACGTCACCGGCGGGCAGTACCTGATCCGGTCGCTGGCGACCGGGGAGCCCGCGCCGGACGTCAGCACCGACCCGGCCCGCTTCGCGGCCGGGGACGCGGTGGCGGCCTGGCGGGCGGCCCGCAAGGAGGCCGCCGCGGCGCTGACCCCGGACGGGCTGAGCCGCCCCGTCCCGGTCGGCGCGCTCGGCCGGCTGCCGCTGGGCGACTACCTGCAGGGCTACATCCTGGAGCCGCTGGTGCACGCCTGGGACCTGGCCCAAGCCACGGGCCAGCCGTCCCGCCTCGACCCGGACCTGGTGCACCACGCGTTCGCGACCGCCCACATGGTCGCCGCCGACCTGCGCACGGCAGGCCACCTGGCCCCCCAGCTCCCCGCCCCCCAAGGCGCCGACGAACAGACCCGCCTCCTCGCCTTCCTAGGCAGACCGATCACCCCCTGACACCGCCAGGAAGACCCGGCTGGAACCCGGGCCGGAGAGCCGGCCGAGAATCCTCGCGGAAGGCCAGACCCAAGCCACGCCAACGGGCAGGCACGCGCAGCGGGCCTGCCCGCCGGTCGGTGAGCCGTTTCGAACTCCGGCCGGAACAGCCGGCTGGAGGACCCCACGGAAGACCGGACCTCAGCCACCATCACGGGCAGGCACGCGGAGCGAGTGCAGCGAGCGCAGCGGGCCTGCCCGACGACGGACGAGGCGTTTCCTGCGGAGCGCTAGCGGAGCAGGAAACGCCTCGTCCGTCGCAACGGGGGTTCCAGGGGGTCGCCCCCCTGGGAAAACACAGCCCCCTGGGTAAATCAAGAGAACTCGGCGAGCGTCCTCTCGGCCTCTTCGAGCCAGGCGCGGCGGGCGCCGAGGGCCTCCTCGGTGTCCTTGACGTCCTTGTCGCGGCCGGCGGTGCGGGCCTTGTCGAGGCGCTTCTCCAGCTGCTCGATGGAGCTGCGCAGCTGGTTGACGGTGGCCTCGGCGCGGGCGCGGGCCTCGGGGTTGGTGCGGCGCCACTCCGACTCCTCGGCGGTCCGCACGGCCTCCTCGATCTTGCGGAGCCGGCCTTCGAGGCGGTCGCGCTGGTCGCGGGGCACCATGCCGGCGGCCTCCCAGCGCTCCTGGACCGTGCGGAGCGCCTGCCGGGCCTGGCGGACGTCGCGGACGGGCAGCAGCCGCTCGGCGTCGGCGAGGATCTTCTCCTTCTCCTCGGCGTTCCCGCGGAACTCGGCGTCGCGTTCGGCGAACGCGGCGCTGCGGGCCTGGAAGAAGGTGTCCTGGGCGCCCTTGAAGCGGGCCCACAGGTCCTCTTCGGCGTCCCGGGATGCGCGTCCGGCGAGCTTCCAGCGGCGCATGAGGTCGCGGTAGGCGGCGGCGGTGTCGCCCCAGTCGGTCGACCCCTGCATCGCCTCGGCCTCGGCGACGAGGCGCTCCTTGTCCCGGCGGGCCTCCTCGCGCTGGTCGTCGAGGGTCGCGAAGTAGGCCTTGCGGCGCTTGGTGAAGGCGTTGCGGGCCGAGGAGAGCCGCTTCCACAGCGCGGTCTCGGTGGGCCGGTCGATGCGGTCGGCGGCCTTCCACTCCTCGACGAGCTGCCGGAGCCGCTCGCCGCCGTTCTTCCAGTGCGTCTCCTCGGCCGCGATCCGCTCGGCCTCGGCGACGATCCGCTCCTTGGTCTCGCGGGCCTCGTGGCGGTGCTGCTCGCGCTGGGCCTTGACCTCCTCGCGGCGCCGGCCGACCTGCTCGGTGAGGCCGTCGAGGCGCCGGGTCAGCGCGTCGAGGTCGCCGACGGCGTGCGCCTCGCCGACGGCCTCGCGCAGCCGGGCGATGCTCTGCTGCGCCTGCGCGGGCTGCAGGTCGGTGGTGCGGACGCGCTGTTCGAGCAGGCCGATCTCGGTGGCGAGCGAGTCGTACTTGCGCTTGAAGTAGGCCAGCGCCTCGGCCGGCGCGCCGGCCTGCCAGGACCCGACGACGCGTTCACCGCCGGACGTCCTGACGTAGACGGTGCCGTCCTCGTCCACCCGGCCCCAGGGATCGGTCGCGCTGGACACCCTTGCCTCCTGAATCGCAGGTCCGATCGGGCTCACGGCCTCCGGACCCTCCACACCTTAGTATCCCGATCGCCTAAACCGGGGCGATCGTGACGTCCTGGATCGTGACCTTCTTCTTGGGCGCGCCGTCGCCCGCGGGCTCGGAGCCCGCCTTGGCGATCTTCTGCAGGACGTCCAGCCCCTTGGTGATCTTGCCGAACACGGAGTAGTCGGGCTGGAGCTGCGAGTCCTTGTAGACCAGGAAGAACTGGCTGCCGTTGGTGTCGGGGCCCGAGTTCGCCATGGCGAGCGTCCCGGCCGTGTACTTGGCGTTCGCCGTGTTCTCGTCGGCGTACTGGTACCCGGGGCCGCCGGAGCCCTTGCCGCTCGGGTCGCCGCACTGCAGGACGTTCAGGCCGCCACTGGTCAGCCGGTGGCACGGGCTGTCGTTGTAGAAGCCCTTCTGGGCGAGGTGGACGAACGACCCGACGGTGCAGGGCGCCGCCTTGGCGTCCAGGTCCATCACGACGTCGCCCTGGTTGGTCTTCACCGTGGCCTGGACGGTGCCCTTGTAGGCGGGCTTCTTCGGCGGGGTGCCGAGGTCCTTGACCTTGCCGGCGGCCTGGCCTGCGGGGCTGTACGTGCAGTGGAGGCCGTCGGCCTTGGACTTGTCGTCCTTGCCGGTGTACACGACGACCGCCGCGCCGCCCACCACGACCACCGCCACCGCCACCGCGGAGCTGATGATCTTGACGCGGCGGGCCTTGGCGGCCGCTTCCGCCAGCGCCTGCTGCTGCCGCTCGTAGCGCTGCCGAGCGAGCTGCTTCTTGCGGTCCTTCGCCGCCACGTGCCTGCCCTTCCGCCGTGATCAGGTGAACGTGCAGCGCATAGTAGCGGCACCCGCGCCCTGGGCGGGCCCCAGCCTGAACGAACGTGGAGGAAGCCGCCCCCGCGCCGGCCGCCCCCGCAAGGGCCCGCGCCGCGACACGGCGATCCGCGCATCTCGTTCGCGATGGCAATGGCCGCGCCGGTACGCTCGGACGAGCCCACCCGAGATGGTTCCAAGAAAGGACGACCGTGCTCGTCGCCGGGTTCCCCGCTGGATCGTTCGCCGCGAACTGCTATGTCGTGGCGCCCGCCGCGGGCGAGGAGTGCGTCATCGTCGATCCGGGCCAGGACGCCGAGGCCGGGATCGAGGAGATCCTGCGCGAGCACCGGCTGAAGCCGGTCGCGGTGCTGCTGACGCACGGCCATATCGACCACGTATGGTCGGTGGCGCCGGTGTGCGGCGCCAAGGACGTCCCCGCCTACATCCATCCGGACGACCGCGACCTGCTCAGCGATCCGGCCAAGGGCCTGTCCCTCGGCGCGGGCCAGCAGCTGTTCGGCGGGCTGGAGCTGACCGAGCCGGACGACGTGCAGGAGCTCTCGGACGGCGCCGTGCTGGAGCTGGCGGGGCTGAGCCTCACCGTCGACCACGCGCCCGGCCATACGCCCGGGTCGGTGACGTTCCGCACCCCGCGGACGCAGGAGCTGCCGGACGTGATGTTCACCGGCGACCTGCTGTTCGCCGGGTCGATCGGCCGCACCGACCTGCCCGGCGGGTCCTACGAGGAGATCCTCGCGAGCCTGTCCCGGGTGTGCCTGTCCATGCCGGACGAGACGGCGGTCCTGCCCGGGCACGGCACCCAGACCACAATCGGCCGCGAACGCGTCACGAATCCGTTCCTGGCCGAGCTGACTCCGGCCGACGGGCCGAACAAGGGATTCTGAGCCTAAAAGACCATGAGTTCGAGTTTCCGGGCCCCCAAGGGGGTCAGTGAGTACGTTCCGCCGCGGGCGGACCTCTTCTACGCCATCCGCGAGGCGTTCGCCGAGCAGGCGCGGCTGGCCGGTTACGGCTATCTGGAGCCGGCCGTCTTCGAGGACACGAACCTGTTCCGGCGGGGCGTCGGGGAGTCCACCGACGTGGTGTCGAAGGAGATGTACACCTTCGAGGACCGCGGCGGCCGGTCGCTGACGCTGCGGCCGGAGTTCACCGCGACGGTGCTGCGGGCCGTCCTGGAGCACAACCTGCACAAGGGCGCGCTGCCGGTGAAGATCTGGACGACCGGCCCCGCGTTCCGCGCCGAGCGCCCCCAGCAGGGCCGCTACCGGCAGTTCTACCAGCTCGACCTGGAGGCGATCGGCAGCGAGGACCCGCAGATCGACGCGGAGACCATCGCGATCGCCGCGGACTGGTACCGCTCGCTCGGCCTCACGCAGGTGCGGCTGCTGCTGAACTCGCTCGGCTGCAAGGAGTGCCGTCCCGCCTACCGGGCCCTGCTGCAGGACTACCTGCGCGGCCTCGACCTGGACGAGGACACCCGCGCCCGCGTCGAGATCAACCCGCTGCGCGTCCTGGACGACAAGCGCCCGCAGGTCAAGGCGCAGATCGCGGACGCGCCGCTGATGGCCGACCACCTGTGCCCCGCCTGCAAGGCCCACCACGACCGGGTCCGGGAGCTGCTGGCCGACCTCGGCATCGCGTGGGAGGACACCCCGACCCTCGTCCGCGGCCTGGACTACTACACCCGCACCACCTACGAGTTCGACCACCCGCTGCTCGGCGCGCAGTCCGGCATCGGCGGCGGCGGGCGCTACGACGGCCTGTCGGAGGACATCGGCGGCCCGCCGCTGCCCGGCATCGGGTTCGGCCTCGGCCTGGACCGCACGATCCTGGCGCTGGAGGCGGAGGCCGAGGCGGCGGAGGGCGAGGGCCCCGCGTTCGCACCGAAGCCGCGCTGCGAGGTGTTCGGGGTGGCGCTCGGCGACGCCGCCGAACGCCGGCTGTTCTCCCTGGTCGCCGAGCTGCGCCGGGCGGGGATCGCCGCCGACATGTCGTTCGGCGGGAAGAAGCTGAAGGGCGCCATGAAGGACGCCGACCGGTCGGGCGCCCGGTACGCCGTGATCCTCGGTGAGCGAGATATCACCGGCGGCGTCGCCCAGGTCAAGGATCTGGCCGAGGGCGAGCAGACCGCCGTCCCCCTCACCGGCATCACCACGACGTTGAAGGAAAGGCTCCAGAAATGATCCGCACGCACGAGGCGGGGACGCTCCGCAAGGAGCACGCCGGGCAGCAGGTCACGCTGGCCGGCTGGGTCGGCCGCCGCCGCGACCACGGCGGCGTCACGTTCATCGACCTGCGCGACGCGTCCGGCACCGCGCAGGTCGTCTTCCGCGAGGACGAGGCGGCGCACGACCTGCGCTCGGAGTTCTGCGTGAAGGTCGTCGGCGAGGTCCGGGTCCGCCCCGCGGGCAACGAGAACCCCGAGCTGCCGACCGGCGGCATCGAGGTCGCCGCCTCCGACATCCAGGTGCTGTCGGAGTCGGCGCCGCTGCCGTTCCCGATCGAGGGCGACGTCAACGTCAACGAGGAGATCCGGCTCAAGTACCGGTACCTCGACATCCGCCGCGAGGCCGTCGCCCGCGCGATGCGGATCCGCTCCGAGGCGTCGTTCCTCACCCACGAGGTCATGCGCGAGCACGGCTTCGTCAACGTCGAGACGCCGACGCTGACCCGCTCCACCCCCGAGGGCGCCCGCGACTTCCTGGTGCCCGTCCGGCTCAAGCCCGGGCACTGGTACGCGCTGCCGCAGTCGCCGCAGCTGTTCAAGCAGCTGCTGATGGTCGGCGGCCTGGAGCGCTACTACCAGATCGCCCGCTGCTACCGGGACGAGGACTTCCGCGCCGACCGGCAGCCGGAGTTCACCCAGATCGACATCGAGATGTCGTTCGTCGACCAGGACGACGTCCTGAAGGTCGGCGAGGACCTCGTCGCGCGGCTGTGGAAGGACATCGCCGGGTACGAGATCCCCCGGCCGATCCCCCACATCACCTACGCCGACGCGATGGCCCGGTACGGCTCCGACAAGCCGGACCTGCGGTTCGGCAACGAGCTGACCGACATGACCGAGTACTTCGCCGGCACCTCGTTCCGGGTGTTCCAGGCGCCGTACGTCGGCGCCGCGGTCATGCCGGGCGGCGCGTCCCAGACCCGCAAGGAGCTGGACGGCTGGCAGGACTGGGCGAAGGCCCGCGGCGCCCGCGGCCTCGCGTACGTCCTCGTCCAGGAGGACGGCACCCTCGGCGGCCCCGTCGCGAAGAACCTCTCCGACGCCGAGAAGGAGGGGCTCGCCGCCAAGACCGGCGCGTCCCCCGGCGACGCGGTGTTCTTCGGCGCCGGCAAGCGGCACGCCACGCAGGAGCTGCTCGGCGCGGCCCGCCTGGAGATCGGCCGCCGCCGCGGCCTGATCGACGAGTCGGCGTGGAACTTCGTGTGGGTCGTCGACGCGCCGATCTTCGAGCCGGTCGAGAACGACAAGGGCGAGCAGATCGGCTGGACGTCGGTGCACCACCCGTTCACCGCACCGAAGCCGCAGTTCGCCGACACCTTCCACGAGGACCCGGGCTCCGCGCTCGCCGACGCCTACGACCTCGTCCTGAACGGCAACGAGATCGGCGGCGGCTCCATCCGTATCCACCGCGCCGAGATGCAGCAGCGCGTGTTCGACGTGCTCGGGCTGTCGAAGCAGGAGGCCGAGTCGCAGTTCGGCTTCCTGCTGGAGGCGTTCAAGTTCGGGCCGCCGCCGCACGGCGGGATCGCGTTCGGCTGGGACCGCACCGTCATGCTGCTGGCGGGCGGGGACACCATCCGCGACGTCATCGCCTTCCCGAAGGCCGCGTCCGGCCTGGACCCGCTGACCTCGGCGCCCACCACGATCACGCCGGCGCAGCGCAAGGAGGCGGGCGTCGACGTCATCCCCGAGGACGCCCCCGCCGAAGACTGACCCGCGAAACGCCGGGAGGGCGGTCACCGCACAGCGCGGTGACCGCCCTCGCCTGCTACGGCGAACGCAACGGAGTGCCGGCGGAGCGGAGGTCGCCCTCGTCCGTCAGCGGGTGGCGCCGCTGGTGACGCGGTAGACGTCGTAGACGCCGTCGATGGACCGGACGGCCTTGAGGACGTGGCCGAGATGCTTCGGGTCGCCCATCTCGAAGGTGAAGCGGGAGACGGCGACGCGGTCCCGGGTGGTGGTGACGGACGCGGACAGGATGTTGACGTGCTGGTCGGACAGCACGCGCGTCACGTCCGACAGCAGCCGCGGGCGGTCGAGGGCCTCGACCTGGATCGCGACGAGGAACACCGAGTCCTCGCCGGGCGACCACTTGACGTCGATCAACCGGTCGGGCTGCGTCTTCAGGGCGGCGACGTTCGCGCAGTCGGCCCGGTGCACGGAGACGCCGTGGCCGCGGGTGACGAAGCCGACGATGTCGTCGCCGGGGACGGGCGTGCAGCAGCGCGACAGCCGCACCCACACGTCCGGGTCGTCGGCGACGACGACGCCCGGGTCGCCCGCCGGGCGGGTCCGCTTGCGGCGGGTGGGCAGGGCGATCTCGGCGAGGTCCTCCTCGGCGCTCTCCACGCCGCCGAGGGCGTCCACGAGGCGCTGGACGACGGTCTGCGCGGACACGTGGCTCTCGCCGACCGCCGCGTACAGCGACGACACGTCGGTGTAGCGCATGTCGCGGGCGAGGGCGAGCAGCGCCTCCCCGGACATCATCCGCTGCAACGGCATGTTCTGCTTGCGCATCGCGCGGGCGATCGACTCCTTGCCGGACTCGATCGCGGTGTCGCGGCGCTCCTTGGAGAACCAGTGCTTGATCTTGTTGCGGGCGCGGGCGCTCTTGACGAAGCCGAGCCAGTCGCGGCTCGGGCCGGCGTCCTGCGACTTGGAGGTGAAGACCTCGACGGTGTCGCCGTTGTCGAGGGTGGACTCGAGGGGGACGAGGCGGCCGTTCACGCGGGCGCCGATACATCGGTGCCCGACCTCGGTGTGGATCGCGTACGCGAAGTCGACGGGGGTGGCGCCCTGCGGCAGCGCGATGACGTCGCCCTTCGGGGTGAAGACGAACACCTCGGACACCGACAGGTCGAAGCGGAGCGACTCCAGGAACTCGGCCGGGTCGGCGGTCTCCTTCTGCCAGTCGAGGAGCTGGCGGAGCCACTGCATGTCGCCGGCCTTGCGGCCGCCGACCGTCTCCTCCTTGTACTTCCAGTGCGCGGCGACGCCGTACTCCGCGCGCCGGTGCATGCCCCAGGTGCGGATCTGCAGCTCGACGGGCTTGCCCTCGGGGCCGATCACCGTGGTGTGCAGCGACTGGTACATGTTGAACTTCGGCATCGCGATGTAGTCCTTGAACCGGCCGGGGACCGGGTTCCATCGCGCGTGGATCGAGCCGAGTGCGGCATAGCAGTCGCGGACGCTGTCGACGAGGACCCGGATGCCGACCAGGTCGTAGATGTCGTCGAAGGAGACGTCGCGGGCGATCATCTTCTGGTAGATCGAGTAGTAGTGCTTCGGCCGGCCGGTCACGGTGGCCTTGATCCGGGCCTCGCGCAGGTCGGTGGAGACGTTCTCGATGACTTCCTGCAGGTAGACGTCGCGGCGCGGGGCGCGCTCGGACACCAGCCGGGCGATCTCGTCGAACCGCTTGGGGTACATCGTGGCGAACGCGAGGTCCTCCAGCTCCCACTTCAGCGTGTTCATCCCGAGGCGGTGCGCGAGCGGCGCGAACACCTCGAGGGTCTCGCGGGCCTTCTTCTCCTGCTTGTGCCGCGGCATGTAGCGCAGCGTCCGCATGTTGTGCAGCCGGTCGCCGAGCTTGATCACCAGGACGCGGATGTCGCGGGACATCGCCACGACCATCTTGCGGACGGTCTCGGCCTCGGCGGCCTCGCCGTACTTGACCTTGTCGAGCTTGGTGACGCCGTCGACGAGCGCGGCGATCTCATCGCCGAAGTCGGCGCGCAGCTCGTCGAGGGCGTACTCGGTGTCCTCGACGGTGTCGTGCAGCAGCGCCGCGCACAGCGTCTCGGTGTTCATGCCGAGCTCGGCGAGGATCGTCGCGACGGCGAGCGGGTGCGTGATGTACGGGTCGCCGCTCTTGCGCTTCTGGTCGCGATGGTAGTGCGCCGCGACGTCGTAGGCGCGCTCGATCAGCCGCAGGTCCGCTTTGGGGTGGGTGTTGCGGACGGTCTTGATGAGCGGTTCGAGTACCGGGTTCATAGCGGGACCCCGCTGGGCGCCCAGCCTGGCGAGCCGCCGGCGCACCCGGGCGGCGGACGGTGGGATCGCGGCCTGCGTCGGCCTGGACTGGACATCGGAGGACGTGGCTCCCGGGGCGGCGGGCGCCGGCGGCGTCGCCGGCCCCTGGACGGGGCGGGCCGCCGCGGCCGGTCCGCCGGAGGCGCCGTCGCCGGAGGGCCCCTTGGCCTGCGGTTCGCGTTGCGGCTCCGCCGCCGGTTTCGACGGAGAGGCCGGTTTCGCCGCGGAGGGTGCGGTGGACGGCTCGGCGGCCGGTGATCCGGCCTGCGGGGCTTCGGTCTGCCGGGAAGCGGGCTGCCGCGTCTCGGCCTGCGGAGCCTCGGGCGGCTGCTCGGATCCGGCGGCGGGCGGTTCCTGGGCGGGCGGCTGCTCGGCGGTGGCGGGCGGGCGGGCGGCGAGCTCGTCGGTGGCGCGCTCTTCCGCGGCGGTGGGCGCACCGGTCCGCTCTGCGGGCTCCGCGGCGGCGTCCCGCTCCCGGCGGGCCCCGTCCGCGGCGTCCGCGGCGGCGTCGGTCACCGCTCCGGTCGATACCACCTCACCGCGCACCCAGCCTCCTCAGCCCTCGCGGGCGCCGTCTCCGCGCCGGCGGGGACACCCGTCCCCGGCGGATCCTGGGAGCCAGTGTATCCGCCGGGCATTTCGTCCTAGACCGTAACCAATGAATGGACGTCCAGATTCCCCAGCTTGTCGCGCCCGTGCAGGAACGACAGCTCCAGCAGCACCGACAGGCCGACGACCTCGCCGCCACCGCGGCGGACCAGCTCGGCGGCGGCACGGGCCGTCCCGCCGGTGGCCAGCACGTCGTCGACGATCAGCACCCGGTCGCCGGGCTCGAAGGCGTCGACGTGGATCTCGATCGTCTCGGTCCCGTACTCGAGATCATAGGTCTCCTCGTGCGTCCGCGACGGCAGCTTCCCCTTTTTGCGCACCGGGACGAAGCCCGCGCCGAAGTGGTAGGCGACCGGCGCGGCGAGGATGAACCCGCGCGCCTCGATCCCGACGATCTTGTCGACGGTGCCGCGGCCGTGGTGGTTGACGATCGAGTCGACGACCCCGGCGAACGCGACGTGGTCGGCCAGCAGCGGGGTGATGTCCTTGAACACCACGCCCGGCTTCGGGTAGTCGTCCACGTCGCGGATCCGCTCCTGGATCAGCTTGCCGAGGTCCACCGTTTCACTCCCTGTGACGAATCGCACGTGATCCCGCTCATGACCGCGCCGTGCCCGCGCCCGTCACCACGGTGGGTGACCGGCGCGGGCACGGCGCTTCCCGCTCTACTTGCCGCCGCGGCGCTGCTGTCGGGTGCCGCGGCGCGGCTGCTGCCGCGGCCCGGTCTGCACGACCTTCTTGATGGTCACGCCGGACGGCAGCCCCTCGGTGGACGGCGCGTCGCCGTCGCCGTCATCGCCGGGCTCGTCGTCCGCCGGCGCGTCGCCGGACGCCCCGGTGGCGGCCCTGACCTTCGCGCTCCTGACCTGCCGCTTGGCGCTCTGCTCGCGGCGGGCGATGTTCGCGCGGATCTGCTTGTACTTCGGCTCGCGCTCCTTGAGCTGCACCAGCAGCGGCGTCGCCACGCACAGCGAGGAGTACGTACCGATGATCATGCCGACGAACAGCGCGAGCGACAGGTCCTTCAGCGTGCCCGCCCCGAACAACGTGGTGCCGATGAACAGGATCGCGCCGACCGGCAGGATCGCGACCAGCGAGGTGTTCAGCGACCGGACCAGGGTGCTGCTCAGCGCCTGGTTGGCCGCCTCGCTGTAGGTCGTCCTGGAGGTCGGGCCGAGCGGCTTGGTGACCTCCTTGATCATGTCGAAGACGACCACCGCGTCGTACAGCGAGTACCCGAGGATCGTCAGGAAGCCCAGCAGCGTCGCCGGCGTGACCTCGAACCCCGACCAGGCGTACACGCCCGCCGTGATGATCAGGTCGTGCACGAGGGCGACGACGGCGGCGACCGCCATCCGCCACTCGAACGCCACCGACAGGTAGCCGATGATCAGGATCATGAAGACGACGAGCGCCTGCCACGCCTTCTTCTGGATCTCCCCGCCCCACGAGGCGCCGACCACCTGGGTGCTGACCTTGTTCGCGGGGACCTTCAGCTCCTTGTCGATGGTCTCCTTGACCTGGGTCACCTGGGTGGAGGACAGGCTCTGGGTGGTGACCCGCCAGTCGTCGCCGGCCTTCTGCACGATCGGGTCGTGCGCGCCGCCGTCCGACGCGGCGCTGCGCACCTGCTCGATCGACGAGCTCGGCGACTTGAAGGTGAAGACCGAGCCGCCCTTGAACTCCACGCCGAAGTTGAGGCCCTGGATCAGCAGCCCGGCGATCGACAGGATCAGCAGGGCCCCCGACAGCCCGTACCAGATCTTCGGCTTGCCGACGATGTCGGCGCTGATCTCGCCCCGGTAGATCCGGGAGATGACCGCGCGCAGCCCCATGGCTCAGGCCTCCTGGCTCGTCTTGCTGGCGGCGACGCCCGAGGCGCCCTGGGCGGTGCGGCGCAGCCGTTTGGGGTCCAGCCCGGACATCGGATGCCCGCGGCCGAAGAACTTCGTCCGCGACAGCAGGGCGACCATCGGCTTGGTGAAGAAGAACACCACCACGATGTCGATCAGCGTGGTCAGGCCCATCGCGAACGCGAACCCGGCGACGCCGCCGACCGCGAGGAAGTACAGGACCACGGCGGCCAGGAAGGTCACCGCGTCGGCGACCAGGATGGTGCGCCGCGCCCGCTTCCAGGCGTTCTCCACCGACGAGCGCAGCTTGCGGCCCGCTCTCAGCTCGTCCCGCAGCCGCTCGAAGTAGACGATGAACGAGTCGGCGGTGATGCCGATCGACACGATCAGGCCGATGATGTGCGGCAGCGAGAGCCGGAAGCCCATCCCCTCGCCGAGGATCACCACCGCCTCATAGGTGATCACGGAGGCGACGATCAGGCTGGACACCGCGACGAGGCCGAGGCCCCGGTAGTACACCATGCAGTAGACCAGGACCAGGCCGAGGCCGATCGCGCCGGCGATCAGGCCGCCGGTCAGCTGGTCGGAGCCCAGGGTGGACGACACCTCGTCGATGGAGCTCTGCTTGAACTCCAGCGGCAGCGCCCCGTACTTCAGCACGTTGGCGAGGTCGGTCGCGTACTGCTGGGTGAAGCTGTCGGCCGGGCCGTCGATGCTGGCGCTGCCGCCGGTGATCGCGCCCTGGTTGATCTGCGGCGCGGACACGACCTGGCCGTCCAGCACGATCGCGACCTGCGCCTGCGGCGAGGACTGGTCGGCCTGGAAGGCCTTGGACGCGTCGGTGGTGACGTCGCCGAACTGGCGGGCGCCCTTGCCGTCGAACTTCAGCGCCACCGACCAGCTCGCCTGGCCCTGCTGGGAGTTCGGCGGCATCGCGGTCGCGCTCTTGACGTTCTCGCCCAGCACCCGGACCGGGCCGAGGATGTACTTGCCGACCTGGCCGTTCTCGACCTTCTGGGCGCACGAGGCGACGAACTTGCGGTTCGGGTCGTTGGAGCCCGGCGCGTGCCGGTCGCCGTTGTAGCAGTCCAGCGACTCGAACTGCTTGATGACCGCCTGGTCGGTGACGCCCGGGTAGGTCTGGGCGCCGGTGGACGGCGACGGCGACACCAGCGGCGAGGACGGCGACGCCGACGGGGACGCCGACGGCGTGCCGGACGGCTTCGGCGTCGGCGCCGCCAGCGCGTCCGACACCGCGCGCCTGCGCGGCGTCGCGGACGCGGACGGCGACGTCGACGGCGTCGTGCCCGGGCTGGGCTTGCCGGACGGGCTCGGCTTCCCCGACGGGCTCGTGGACGGGGCGGGGGTGGCCCCGCCCGCCGAGGGCTTGCCGTCGGTGTAGGCGAACACCTGCCGGAACTGCAGCTTGGCGGTCGTGCCGATCAGCCCGACGACGCGGCCCTGCCCCTCGCCGGGCACGTTCACCACGATGTTGTTGCTGCCCTGCTTGGCGACCTCGGCGTCGGACACGCCCAGACCGTTGACCCGCTGCGTCATGATCTTGACGGCCTGGTTCATCAGGTCCGCCGGCGGGTTCTTGCCCTGCTCGGTCTTCGCGGTGAGCGTGACGGTCGTCCCGCCCGCCAGGTCCAGACCGAGCTTGGGCTTGATCTGGCCCTGCAGGACCGCGACGCCGGCCAGGATCGCGATGACCGCGAAGAGCGCGAAGAGCGTGCGCCCGGGCTTGGGAACGTTGCTAGGCGAGGCCACTGGTCGTTTTCTTCCCGTCTTGAGTCGTTGCCGGAGGCGTGTCAGGCCGAGGGCTTCTCCCCGGCCTTGGCCTTCGCCTTGGGCTTGGACTCGTCGTCCTCGTCCTCGTCGTCGAGGTCCGCCGCGTCGCCGGCGGCGTCCTTGGACAGGTCCACCTCGGCCGGCTCGTCCTTGGACAGGTCGACGCGCTCGGCGTCCTCGTCGGCCTCGAGCTCGTCGTCGTCGGCCTCGTCGTCCAGCTCCTCGGGCTCGTCGTCCTTGAGGACCTGCATGACGGCCTGCTTGACGAAGTGGACCTCGACGCCCGGCGCGATCTCCAGCAGGAGACCGTCGTCGTCGACGGAGACCACGGTGGCGCGGATGCCGCTGGTGGTCAGCACCCGGGCACCCGGCTCCATGGCGTTCTGCATCTGCATCTGATCCTTGCGCCGCTTGCTCTGCGGCCGGATGAGCAGGAAGTAGAAGACCACGGGGACGGCGAGGAGCAGCAGCAGGTTGAAGCCCCCGCTGCCGCCGGACGAAGCCGCCAAAATCATGTCGCTGCCCATTACTGGGGCATCCTTCCGATGTGGTTTGCCCAGCCTGTGACCGGATCGGTCACCCCATGGGGAACGCGGGCTGGAGACGGTGGAACCAAGTCCCGGAGTCTAGAGAGTACGCGAGACCCCGGCAACGACGTGACGATCCGCGACGCCGGGAAGTTCCCATCCCGTTACAACATGATCACTGTTCGGGCCGATCGGCGTCGTCGCTTACCTCGAACAGCGTACCGGCCATGGGCGAGGCGGCCGGCTGGGCGATGCCGAGGTGCGCCCACGCGGCGGGCGTCGCGATGCGGCCCCGGGGCGTCCTGGCGAGCAGGCCCTGCCGGACGAGGAACGGCTCGGCGACGACCTCGACCGTCTCCGGCTCCTCCCCCACCGACACCGCGAGCGTCGACAGCCCCACCGGCCCCCCGCCGAACTTGCGCATCAGGGACTCCAGGACGGCCCGGTCGAGGCGGTCCAGACCACGCTCGTCCACCTCGTACAGTCGGAGGGCGGCCCGCGCCAGCTCCTGCGTGATCACGCCGTCCGCGCGGACCTCGGCGTAGTCGCGGACGCGGCGCAGCAGCCGGTTGGCGATCCGCGGCGTCCCCCGGGACCGCCCGGCGACCTCGGCGGCGCCGTCGTCGGTGATCTCCACGTCCAGCAGCCGCGCCGAGCGCCGGACGATCACCTCCAGCTCCGCGGGCTCGTAGAAGTCCATGTGCGCGACGAACCCGAACCGGTCGCGCAGCGGGCCGGGCAGCATGCCCGCCCGGGTCGTCGCGCCGACCAGTGTGAACGGCGCGATGTCCAGCGGGATCGCGGTCGCGCCCGGGCCCTTGCCCACGACGACGTCGACCCGGAAGTCCTCCATCGCCATGTAGAGCATCTCCTCGGCGGGCCGCGCCAGCCGGTGGATCTCGTCGAGGAACAGCACCTCGCCCTCGGCGAGCGTGGACAGCACCGCCGCCAGGTCGCCGGCGCGCTCGATCGCGGGGCCCGAGGAGATCCGCAGCGGCTGCCCCAGCTCCGCCGCGATGATCATGGCGAGGGTCGTCTTGCCGAGCCCCGGGCCGCCCGACAGCAGCACGTGGTCGGGCGTGCGGCCGCGCCGCAGCGCCCCGCGCAGCACCAGCGACAGCTGCTCGCGGACCCGCTCCTGCCCGACGAAGTCGTCGAGCTTCTTCGGCCGCAGCGCCGCCTCGATCACCTGCTCCTCGGCGCCCTCCGCGTCCGCCGAGACCAGCCGCTCCGCGTCCTCCATCACTTGGCGAGCTTCTTCAGCGCGGACTTCAGCAGCGCCGCGACCGGCGGCGCCTCGGCGCCGTCGAGGTCGGCGGCGACCGCGTCGACGGCCGCGTCCGCGTCCTTGGCGGACCAGCCGAGGTTGACCAGGCCCATCTGGACCTGGGCGCGCCACGCCTCGGACGCGGCGGGCGCGCGCACCTCGGCGGCGCCGTCGCCGACCGGGCCGCCGAGCCGGTCCTTCAGCTCCAGGACGATCCGCTGCGCGCCTTTCTTGCCGATCCCCGGCACCTTGGTGAGCGCGTTCAGGTCCTCGGTGGCGACGGCGCGGCGCAGCGCGTTCGGGGTGTGCACGGCCAGCATCGCCAGCGCGAGGCGCGGGCCGACGCCGCTGGCGGTCTGCAGCAGCTCGAACACCGTCCGCTCGTCGTCGTCGGCGAACCCGAACAGGGTCAGCGAGTCCTCCCGGACGACCAGCGAGGTGGGCACCTTCGCCTGGTCGCCGACCCGCAGCCCGGCGAGGGTCGCGGGCGTGCACTGCACGGCCAGGCCGACGCCGTGCACGTCGATCACCGCGCCGTCCGGCCCGGCGGCGGCCACCTGGCCGCTGACGAAGGCGATCACTGGACAGTTCCTCCTCTGCTCCCGCCCCCGGGGGCGGTGGTGGTCCGGGCGGCCAGCCGCTCGCGCTCGGCCCGCGCCGCCTCCTCGATCCGCGACACCTGCGCCCGCGCGAGGCGCTGCTGCGCGCCGCCGCGCCACACATGGCAGATCGCGAGGGCGAGCGCGTCGGCCGCGTCCGCCGGCCTCGGCGCCGCGTCGAGGTTCAGCAGGCGGGTCACCATCCTGGTCACCTGCGCCTTGTCGGCGCGGCCGTTGCCGGTGACGGCGGCCTTGGCCTCGCTCGGGGTGTGCAGCGCGACCGGCAGGCCGCGGCGGGCGGCGGCCAGCATCGCGATGCCGGCGGCCTGCGCGGTGCCCATCACGGTGCGGACGTTGTGCTGGGAGAACACCCGCTCGACCGCGACCGCGTCGGGGCGCAGCTGGTCCATCAGCGCCTCGATGCCCTGCTCGACGCCGAGGAGCCGCAGCGCGTGGTCCTCGTCGGGGGCGGTCCGCACCACCGTCACGTGCACCAGGTGCAGCCGCTTGCCGGGCGCGCCCTCGACGACGCCCACCCCGCACCGGGTGAGCCCGGGGTCCACCCCCATCACCCGCACGGCCGCTCCTTCGATCATCTGTTCGGCCGAACACGCTACCAAGTCAGCATGACATCGTCGGCCCGCGGCGGGCGTGTCCCGCTAGAAGTAGTCGAGGGAGAACGGCGTGGCCGCGAACGCGGTGGAGAGCGCCCTCGCGTCCCCGCCGCCGAGCAGGCCGACGCGGCGCAGGGTCGCGACCGGAACACCCGCGTAGAGGGCGGACAGGCCCCGGGCGCCGAGGCGCACCGCCGCGGCGTCCTCGCGGGAGCGCTCCAGTCGCCCCTCGCCGTCCTTGACCTCCAGGCGCCAGTGGCCGGTGTTCTCCGGCCGCTGCGGGTCGTCGATCTCCAGCGGGACCGAAACGGCGACACCCTCCGGATAGCCGCGCGCCTCGATCGCGGCGGGCGCGTCCACCACCCGCAGCATCCACTGGCTGCGCCGGACGGTCTCCTTCTCACGCTCGCCGGGCAGCCACAGGACCGGGTCCAGGGGCGAGACGCAGGCGCTGACCGTGGGGGCCGTCGACGAGCCGGAGCCCACGATCGCCCAGAGCGCGCGCAGCGTCCGCTCGGAGGCCGCCACGGCCCGGTCGACCACCAGCGCCGTGTTCCCCTCCGCCCAGCGGTAGGCGAGGAACCCGTCCTCGGCCAGGTAGCAGTACGAGTCGGGATCGCCGAGGAGGACCGGCCACATGGACGGGTGCCAGCCGACCGGCCCGCAGTCGCCGGCGGACGCGTGGACGCGGCCGATGACCGCCGCGACCTCCGCCGCGTCCTCGGGCCCGGCCCGGCGCACCGGCACCCGCTCGGCGGCGATCCCGCGCAGCGCCTCCGCGGAGATCTCGATCTTGTGCTGGGCGCCGGCGTGCTCCCAGCCGAGCGACCGGTAGATCCGCGTCGTCGCCGGGTACAGCATCGAGACGGCGTGCCCGAAGCCGGCGCAGCGCTCGAGGATCCCGGTCATCAGCCGGCGCCCGAGCCCGCGGCCGCGCTCCTCCGGCGCGACCGTGATGCCGCCGATGCCGCCCATGGAGACCGCCCGGCCGTGCCACCACTGGGTCATGTCGTGGATGCGGCCGGTCGCCACGATCCGGTCGCCGTCGAAGCCGCCGAACCACCGCCCGGCCTCCAGCATCGGGGCCGAGTAGCGCAGCGACGCCTCCCACCGGGCGTCCGTCATCGGGCCGAAGGCGCGGGCGCGGATGTCGCGGGTTTCGGCCAGGTCGCCGGGGCCGAGGGGGCGGATCTCCATGATCCCGACCGTAGACCATCGCGGCGGCGGCCCGGGAAGCCGAACGCCGCCGCGCCCTCACGGGCTACGGCGGCGTTCACGGCATGCGGCGCGGCTCAGGCGTCGATCTTCTCCATGACCTCGTCGGTGACGTCGAAGTTGGCGTAGACGTCCTGGACGTCGTCGGAGTCCTCGAGGGCGTCCAGCAGGCGGAAGACCTTCTTGGCGTTGTCCTCGTCCAGCGGGACGGTCACGCTCGGCAGGAACTTGCTCTCGGCCGACTCGTAGTCGATGCCGGCCTCGACCAGCGCGGTGCGGACCGCGACGAGGTCGCCGGCCTCGCTCACGACCTCGAAGTTCTCCTCGTCGAGTTCGTTGACCTCCTCGGCGCCCGCGTCGAGGACGGCCATCATGACGTCGTCCTCGCTGGTGCCCGCCTTGGGGACGATCACGACGCCCTTGCGGGTGAACATGTAGGACACCGAGCCGGGGTCGGCGAGGGAGCCGCCGTTGCGGGTGAGGGCCACCCGGACCTCGGAGGCCGCGCGGTTGCGGTTGTCGGTCAGGCACTCGATCAGCACGGCGACACCGCCCGGGGCGTAGCCCTCGTAGGTGATGTTCTGCCAGTCGGCGCCCCCGGCCTCCTCACCGGCGCCGCGCTTGCGCGCGCGCTCGATGTTGTCGTTGGGGACGGAGTTCTTCTTCGCCTTGTAGATGGCGTCGTAGAGCGTCGGGTTGGCGTCGGGGTCGCCGCCGCCGGTGCGGGCCGCCACCTCGATGTTCTTGATCAGCTTGGCGAAGAGCTTGCCCCGCTTGGCGTCGAGGGCCGCCTTCTTGTGCTTGGTGGTCGCCCATTTGGAATGGCCGGACATTCAGTCAATCCTCCTTGCGCATCGCCCGGCGCACCAGATCGGCGAAGTAGTGGTGCACGCGGAAGTCGCCCGTCAGCTCCGGGTGGAAGGAGGTCGCCATGAGACGACCCTGGCGGACGGCGACGATCCTACCGGCGTTCGGGCCGCTCTCGGCGCGTCCGAGGACCTCGACGGCGTCGCCGACCGACTCCACCCAGGGCGCGCGGATGAAAACGGCGTGGTACGGCGTGTCTCCCATACCGGTCAGCGGGACGGCGGACTCGAAGGAGTCGACCTGCCGCCCGAACGCGTTGCGCCGCACGGTCATGTCGATCCCGCCGATGGTCTCCTGGCCCGCCGCGCCGTCCCGGATCCGGTCCGCCAGCATGATCATGCCGGCGCAGGAGCCGTAGGCGGGCAGGCCCGCCTCGATCCGCTTGCGCAGCGGCTCCAGCAGCTCGAACGCGCGCGCGAGCCGCCACATGGTGGTGGACTCCCCGCCCGGCAGGACGAGCCCGTCGACCTGGTCGAGCTCCTCGGCGCGCCGCACCTTCAGTGTGCGCGCGCCGGCCAGTTCGAGGGCGCGAGCGTGCTCGCGCACGTCGCCCTGGAGGGCGAGGACTCCGATGGTCGGCACTGCAGCAGTCACGTGGGTGAACCTCTCGGGGGTCGCGCGGACGCGGACATGGCGGAGAAACCTGGACGTACTCATAACGCGGCGGGACGTGGTGGATCTTCCGGCGCCCCGCCGCGGCCCGGTGCCCCTTACGCGTGCTTGAAGCGGCGGAGCGGGAGCTCCAGCGGCAGGAAGCCGTCCTTGCCGCGGTCGGCGATGCCGCGGCCGAACATGTGGGCCGCGGCGAGCGCGAGCCCGAACTCCTCGTGGTCGAACGGCAGCGGGACGTCGGGGGCGCCCGCGTCGACGGCCCGCCAGAACGGCTCCTCCGCGGGGAGGCGCTCGCCCTGGTCGACGACGACGCCGTCCTCGGCGGTGACGAACACGTCGCGGCGCAGCTCGCCGGCGTCGTACCAGCGGAACCAGCAGCCGCGGATGACCGTGTGCAGGACCAGCACGCCGCAGGACGCGCCCGGCAGCGCGGCGGCCGCGGTGTCGGCGATCCGGCGGGCGTCGTCGTCGAGGCAGAACAGCCGCCGGTCGCACAGCAGCAGCGCCCGCTCGAACGCGCCGACGAACAGCTCGTCCTCGTACGGCCAGAGCGCGAAGTCCAGGACCGTGTCGCCGGTCTCGGTGAGGGTGGCCGCCGGGTAGAGGCCGCGCGCGATCCGCGCGGCCGCGTCCGGGTCGGGCACGAGGCCCGGCCGGAACACCTCGGTGGGTTCACCCGCGCTCGCGCACGCCAGCGCGACGGACCAAGCCATGCTCTCCCCTCCCGCGGCCGGGCACCGCGCAGGGGCGTGCGGGCTCCGGGGGGCCCGCCCCGGCGACCCGGCCCCTCACCGGCCGCGCCGCCAGCGTAATCCCTCCGGCGCCCCGGCGGGGAGGGGCACCCGGCCTGACCGCCCGGTCATCGGACCGGGCGGCCGGGCGCCGCGGTCAGGCCCGCGCCGGGCGCGTCACCAGCCGCGGTGGGCGAACTTCTGGTCCTCGCCGAGGGAGGCGACGTTGATGCCGACCATGGCGTCGCCGAGGCCGCGGGACACCTTGGCGATCACGCCGGGGTCGTCGTGGAAGGTGGTGGCCTTCACGATCGCCTCGGCGCGCTGCGCCGGGTTGCCGGACTTGAAGATCCCGGAGCCGACGAACACGCCCTCGGCGCCGAGCTGCATCATCATCGCGGCGTCGGCCGGGGTGGCGATGCCGCCGGCGGTGAACAGCACGACGGGCAGCTTTCCGGCCTGCGCGACCTCCTTGACCAGCTCGTACGGCGCCTGCAGCTCCTTGGCGGCGACGTACAGCTCGTCCTCCGCCAGGTTCTGCAGCCGGCGGATCTCCTGCCGGATCTGCCGCATGTGCGTGGTCGCGTTGGAGACGTCGCCGGTGCCGGCCTCGCCCTTGGAGCGGATCATCGCCGCGCCCTCGGTGATGCGGCGCAGCGCCTCGCCGAGGTTGGTGGCGCCGCACACGAACGGGACGGTGAACGCCCACTTGTCGATGTGGTTCTCGTAGTCGGCGGGGGTGAGCACCTCGGACTCGTCGACGTAGTCGACGCCGAGGGCCTGCAGCACCTGCGCCTCGACGAAGTGGCCGATGCGGGCCTTGGCCATCACCGGGATTGACACGGCGCCGATGATCCCATCGATCATGTCGGGGTCGCTCATCCGGGAGATGCCGCCCTCGGTGCGGATGTCGGCGGGGACCCGCTCGAGCGCCATCACGGCGACGGCGCCGGCGTCCTCGGCGATCTTCGCCTGCTCGGGGGTGACGACGTCCATGATCACGCCGCCCTTGAGCATCTCCGCCATGCCGCGCTTGACGCGGGCGGTGCCGGTCTCGGGCGCGTTCTCCGGGGCGGAATTCAAAGTGGACACGGGCATTCCTCACGTGCGCGGACGACAGGTCGCCTTCCATGATATTGCCTGCTCGCGGGCTGTTTCGACGCCCCTGCAGGCCAGGCCAATGGCCGGAAATTGGCCGTTGACCGGCCGCCCGCGGCGCTATGGAATGTGGGGCTTGCCGTCGTTCAGCAGCACCACCCACACCTGCCCCTTGGCGAACGTCATCGGCTTGCCGTCGGCGGTCGTGTAGGTCGTCCCGGAGGTCTCCGAGGGGCGCGACCACTTGGCGTCATAGGCCTTGCCGTCGCGCAGCACGGTGGCGCGGCCGGTGCCCGTCGTCTGGATGAGCGGGGTGTAGCTGCCGAGGAAGTCGTGGAACTTGGAGCGGGTCGTCTTGGCGTACTGGACGACGACCGTGGCCCCGCCGAGGCGTCCGCCTTCGGCCGCGACGTCGGGCTTCCCGCCCCAGCTGGCGAGCCAGCGCTTCTGCTTGGCCGACCACGTGAAGCCCATGGTCGCCGCGGGCCATTTCGCGGTGAACGAACCGGTCGGCTTGCCGCCTTCGGGCGCCGGTCCGAAGCGGAATCCGACGTCGTGGGGCGCGGATGCCTTGGGTGCCTGCTTGAGCAGGGCCTTCGGGTCGCCGTAGAGGTTGTAGGGGATCCGCTTCGCGCTGGAGCGGGAGTAGGCGGAACCGGCGTTCTCCTGTGAGATGTCGTACACCGGTGCCTTGCGGATGTACTTCTTCATCTTGCTCTGCACGCCGGAGAACGCGAAGGCGGGATGCCCGAACTGCGGGAGGATGTGCAGGTCGGAGATGCGGGCGCTGCGGACGGGTCCGACGCGCTTCGGCAGCTTGGACGAGTACACCGCCATCAGCCGGGTCTCGCCGCCCTCGACCTGCTCGACGTAGACGATGTCGGCGGCCGACACCCCGGCCTGCGGCAGCGCGGGCTCGGTGTTCTCGATCTTCACGGCGAGGACGGGGTTCGTCAGCCCCGCGGTGCCGCCGGTGAAGGGGTGCGTCGTCGGGGCCGGGCTCCCGGACTCCGCGCCGCCGTGGGCGCTCGGCGGTGCGGCACCGCTCGATCCGTGCGAGTCCGAGCAGGCCGCGAGGGCCGCGCCGAGCACGGCGACGCCGAGTCCCGCGGCCGCCCGTCCCCGTGCCGTCCTGTGCCACGCGTGTCGCATAACCCTCCCTTTGCGGCGATCTGCCCGAGGGTAGCGAACCGAAATGGTGCGTTCGCCCGGTCCGCTGTACGCGGCGGCCCGCCCGCGGCGATCACCAGGGCGGCGCGGGCGCCGGGAGGTCAGATGCCGGGCGGGTCGTCGTCGATCTCGAAGAAGTCCGGCAGCGCCGCGCGGCCCGCCAGCGGCAGGACGCGGATCAGCGGCTTGCGGCGCGCGGCCCGCGCCTGCGCCACGGCGTCGTTGTAGAAGCGGCGGGCGTAGGCGACCTTCACCGCCGACGACGACAGCTCCTCCAGCACGTCGGTGCCGCCGCTCCCCTCCCCCGCGACCGTGCCGGCGAAGTCCGGCTGGTCGGCGACGGCCCGCAGCGCGCGGGACAGATCGCTCTCGGCGAACTCGCGGTCGTCGGCGTCCGCGGTCCGCGCCTCGTGCGCCGCGGTGGCCAGCACCAGGCTCGCCGCCGGGTCCAGCAGCCGGGACGCGGCCAGCTCCAGCGCGGCGGCGGCCCGCCTGACCAGCGCGGCGTCCAGCGCGGCGCGGGCGGTCTCGACGCGGACGTGCAGCCGGTCCAGCCGGGTGGCGCGCCACGACACGTACACCCCGACGAGGAACACGACGGCGACCCAGAACAGCACGTCGATGATCCAGTCGTAGAGCATCGGGCCGTTCCTCAGGCGCCCGGGCCGGACTCGACGACGCCCGCGCCCGCGTAGGAGACCGTCTCGTAGACCCGCAGCACGTCGCGGGCCACCGACGACCAGTCGTAGGCGCGGACGGCCGCGCGGGCCTCCGCGGACAGCTGCTTGCGCCGGGCCGGGTCGTCCAGCAGCGCCTCGGCCGCGGCGGCGAGGGCCTCGTGGTCGCCGACCGGGAACAGCACTCCGGCGCGGCCGCCGAGCAGCACCCGGTCGAACGCCTCGATGCCGCTGGCGAGGATCGGGGCGCCCGCCGACATCGCCTCGGCGAGCACGATGCCGAAGCTCTCGCCGCCGAGGTTGGGCGCGACGAACGCGTCCACCGAGTGGTAGGCGCGGATCTTGTCCTCCTCGCTGACCATCCCGAGCACGATCACCCGGTCGCGCAGCTCCGGGGAGACGCGCGCGGCCACGTCGTCGGCGTCGCCGGGCCCGGCGAGCAGCAGCCGCAGCCCGGGGCGGCGGCGCCCGAGGACCTCGAACGCGCGCAGCAGCACCGGCAGGCCCTTGCGCGGCTCGTCCATCCGGCCGAGGAAGCCGAGCGCCTCCGGCCCGCCCGCGCCGCGCGGCGCGCCGGCGCGCCCCGGCCAGCCCGGCAGCGGCGCGGCCATCGCGTACCGCTCGGTCGCGACCCCGTTCGGGATCAGCACCGCGTCGCCGCCGAGGTGCTCGACCAGGCTGGTGCGGGCCGCCTCGGACACCGCGATCCGGCCGTTGATCTTCTCCAGCGCGCTGCGCAGGATCGGCGCGGTCACCGACAGCGCGCGGGACCGCTCGTAGGAGGCGTGGAAGGTGCCGACGATCGGGCCGTCGGCCGCCCAGCAGGCCAGCAGGCCGAGCGACGGCGCGGCCGGCTCGTGCACGTGCAGGACGTCGAACCCGCCCTCGTTGATCCAGCGGCGCACCCGCGCCGAGGACAGGAACCCGAACGCCAGCCGCGCCACCGAGCCGTTGTAGGGGACGGGGACGGCGCGCCCCGCGGACACCGCGTAGGGCGGCAGGTCGGCGTCGTCGTCGGCGGGCGTCATCACCGACACCCGGTGCCCGAGCGCGGTCAGCGCCCCGGCGAGGTCGCGGATGTGCTGCTGGACGCCGCCCGGCACGTTCCAGGTGTAGGGGCAGACGATGCCGACGTTCACGGGGACGCCCCGCCCGGCCCGGCCGGGCCGAGGTCGTCCACCCAGACCTTCTGCAGCATGTGCCAGTCCTGCGGGTGGGCGGCGATGCCCGCCTCGAAGACCCGCGCGATGTCCTGCGTCATGGTCTGGATCTTCTCCCGCCTGGCGCCCTCGTCCGGGACCGGGACCTCCTCGTGGACCCGCGCCGCCCAGTACTTCCCCTCGTACCAGAGTGTCACGGGAATCAGGGCGGCGCCCGTCTGGACGGCCAGCGCGGCGGAGACGGCGGGCATCCGCGCGGTGGCGCCGAAGAACTCCACGTCGACGCCGCTCGCGGTGAGGTCGCGGTCGACGACCAGGCAGACGGGCCGCCCGGCGCGCAGCCGCTGCGCGAGCCGGCCGAACGCGGACGCGCCGGTGTGCGCGAGGACCTCCATGCCGAGGCTCTCGCGGAACTCCACGAACCGGTCGAACAGCGACTCGGGCCGGAGCCGCTCGGCGACGGTGGTGAAGGGGTGCCCGCAGGCGGCGAGCCAGGCGCCGGCGTGCTCGTAGTTGCCCATGTGCGGCAGCGCGAGGATCACGCCGCGGCCGGCCTCGAGGTTCGCGAAGATCTTCTTCTCGCCGGTGACCCGCATCCGGCCGACGATCCGGTCCCGGCCGTACTCCGGCAGCCGGAAGACCTCCAGCCAGTAGCGGGCGTAGGAGCGCAGCACCCGCTTGCCGAGCACGCGGACCTCGTCGTCCACCGCGGGCTTGCCGAGGACGCGGCACAGGTTGCGCTCCAGCTGCCGGACGCCGGCGCCGTTCGCCTGCCAGGCGCGGTCGGCGACCGCGGTGAACACCAGCCGGGCGGCGCCCTCGGGCATCTTGCGGACGACGGTCCAGCCGAGCGCGTAGGCGGCGTCCATCACCTCGTCGCGCAGCGACGCGGGCGCGGAGCCGCCGGCTGGCGCGGTCACGGGCACGGCTCCCTCCTGGGCGCGGCCTTGCGTCGGCGCGGCCCGGTCACGGGTACGGCGTTCGGCGGGGCGGGGTCACCGGCGCGGCTGCGGGCCGGCCTTCGCGTGCGCCTTCTCGCCGTTCTCCTCGTCCTCTTCGTTCCCCGCGGCGGACGCTCCGGACCCGGCGGCGGGGCCGGACGCCCGTCCCGGCGCGGCGGGCTTCGGCGCCGGGTCGTTCTTGGCCTGGGCGTAGACCGTCGCGAACCGCTGCCCGACCGTGACGGTGCTGAGCACCGCCAGCACCCAGAGCGCGACCGCGAGGACGTACGGCACGCCGAGGCCGTCGAGGCCGGCCGCCACCAGGGCGACGATCAGGCGTTCGGCGCGCTCGGCGATGCCCACGTTGCAGGTGTACCCGAGGCCCTCGGCGCGCGCCTTCGCATAGGACACGACGACCCCGGCGACCAGGCAGAACAGGGCGACGCCGGCGAGCGTGCGCTGGCCGTCGCGGTACAGCCCGATCATCAGCCCGGAGAAGATCGCCGCGTCCGCGACCCGGTCCATCGTGGAGTCCAGGAACGCGCCGAACTTGGAGATCTTGCCGGTGACCCGGGCGACCGCGCCGTCCAGCATGTCGAACAGCACGAAGGCGGTGATCACCATCGTGCCCCAGAAGAACTCCCCGCGCGGGAACAGCACGAGCGCGCCGGCGGCGACGCCCGCGGTGCCGATCACGGTGATGGCGTTGGGCGACACCCCGGTCCGCGCGACCGTCCGTCCGATGGGCGTCAGGACGCGCCCCAGCGCGGGCCTGATTCTGTTGAGCATCGCCGTCCGTTCTCCTGCTGCCGGGTGAAGGGCCGCCGGCATCGGCCAGGGGGCCGCCGTTGGCGCGCCCAATCGTAGTGCCGCCGCCGACCGGACGCGGTCAGGGCGGGGTTTGCCGCCCCGCGCGGCGGACAGAAGCAGGTTGTTTGCCGTTCACCCCTTGTGATCCCGCCGCGCACGGGAAAGGGTGTTGACACGGGTGTGACGTCGGTCACGCACGTTGGACGAGGACGCCGCACTCGGACGTCAGGGCCGGGCCCTCCGGGGCCGGGCCCCAGCCGACGCGGGCCCCCGCGAGGAGGCCCGTCCGAGGAGGTAGTCATGGCGGACAAGGGAGGACACCCGGGAGCCCCCGGCAGGGCACCGGAGGCCGGCGGGTGCGACAAGGTGCGCAACGTCGCGCTGGTCGGCCATTCGGGGGCGGGCAAGACCACGCTCGTGGAGGCGCTGCTGACCGCGGCGGGCACGCTGCAGCGGGCCGGCCGGGTCGAGGAGGGCAGTACGGTCAGCGACTTCGACGACGTCGAGGTCCGCCAGCAGCGCTCGGTCAACCTCGCGCTCGCCCCGCTCACGCACGGCGACATCAAGGTCAACCTGATCGACACCCCCGGCTACGCCGACTTCGTCGGCGACCTGCGGGCCGGGCTGCGCGCCGCCGACGCGGCGCTGTTCGTCATCTCGGCGGTGGACGGGATCGACGGCCTCACCCGGATGCTGTGGGACGAGTGCGCCCGCGTCGGGATGCCCCGCGCGGTCGTCATCACCAAGATCGACCAGCAGCGCGGCGACTTCGACGACGTGGTGCTGAGCTGCCAGGACGCCTTCGGCGAGGGCGTGCTGCCGCTGTACTTCCCGGCGGCGGGCGGCGACGGGCTGAAGGGCCTGGTCGGGCTGCTGACGCAGCGCTGCCTGGACTACTCGACCGGCGAGCGCGCCGAGTGCGCGCCCGACCCGCGGTACCTGGAGCAGATCTCCGAGCAGCGCGCGTCGCTGATCGAGGGGATCATCCAGGAGAGCGAGGACGAGACCCTCATGGACCGGTACCTGTCCGGTGAGGAGATCGACGTCAAGGCGCTCATCGAGGACCTGGAGACCGCGGTGGCGCGCGGCAGCTTCTACCCGGTGCTCGCCACGTCGGTGCCGCACGGCGACCACCCCGGGCCGGTCGTCGGGATGCTGGAGCTGCTGGAGGTCATCACCCAGGCGTTCCCCTCGCCCCTCGAACACGGCATCCCGCCCGTCACCCCCGCCAAGGGCGGGCCGCCGAAGGAGATCCGCTGCGACCCCGAGGGGCCGCTGGTCGCCGAGGTCGTCAAGACCACGTCCGACCCGTACGTCGGGCGGATCTCGCTGGTCCGGGTGTTCTCCGGGACGCTGCGTCCCGACATGACGGTGCACGTGTCCGGGCACGGGATGGCCGAGCGCGGGCACGAGGACCACGACGTCGACGAACGGGTGGGCGCCCTCACCTCCCCGCTCGGCAAGACGCAGCGGACCGTCGCCTCCTGCGGCGCCGGGGACGTCTGCGCGGTGGCGAAGCTGTCGCGCGCCGAGACCGGCGACACGCTGTCCGACCCGTCGGCGCCGATGGTGATGGCGCCGTGGACGATGCCGGACCCGCTGCTCCCGGTGGCGATCCGCGCCCAGTCCAAGGCCGACGAGGACAAGCTCAGCCAGGCGCTCGGCCGGCTCGTCGCCGAGGACCCGACGCTGCGGCTGGAGAACAACGCCGAGACCCGGCAGCTGGTGCTGTGGTGCATGGGCGAGGCGCACGCCGACGTGCTGATCGACCGGCTCAGCGCCCGGTACGGCGTCGAGGTGGAGCGGGTCGAGCTGCGGGTGCCGCTGCGCGAGACGTTCGGCGGGTCCGCCAAGGGCCTCGGCCGGCACGTCAAGCAGTCCGGTGGCCACGGCCAGTACGGCATCTGCCACATCGAGGTGGAGCCGCTGCCGTCCGGCGAGGGCTTCGAGTTCGTCGACAAGATCGTCGGCGGGGTGGTGCCGCGGCAGTTCATCCCGTCGGTCGAGAAGGGCGTCCGGCAGCAGATGGAGCGGGGCGTGTCCGCCGGGTACCCGCTGGTCGACATCAAGGTGACGCTGCACGACGGCAAGGCGCACTCGGTGGACTCCTCCGACATGGCCTTCCAGGCCGCGGGCGCGGCCGCGCTGAAGGACGCCGCCGGGCAGGTGCCGGTGCTGCTGCTGGAGCCGGTGGACGAGGTGTCCGTGCTGATCGCCGACGAGTACGTCGGGCCGGTGATGTCCGACCTCACCTCGCGGCGCGGCCGGGTGCTCGGCTCGCAGGCGGTCCAGGGCGGCCGCACGATGATCAAGGCGGAGGTGCCGCAGCTGGAGATCGTCCGGTACGCGATCGACCTGCGGTCGATGTCGCAGGGCACCGGCACGTTCGACCGGACGTTCCTGCGGTACGAGCCGCTCCCCTCGCATCTGGCGGACAAGGTCGCGGCCGCCGAGGCGGTGCACGACTAGGGCGCGGCGGGCGGGGGCGGGTGCCGGCCCGCCCCCGCCCTTGGTCCTGCCGGGACACCCTTGTTGATCCTTCCGGAGTCGTCCAACTGGCGCCGCCGCCTCATCCCTGAGGGTGACTCCGAATTCGGCATCTCGGGCGATGGCGGGCGGTTCCCGGCGTGAAACTCTTACTCCGCCATGAACGACACGGGGGAAGACCGGCGGCCGGCCCGGCCCGGGCGCCGCACCATGATCCGGGGCCTCGGCCTCGCGGCCGGGGGGCTGCTCGCCGCCGGCGCCGGGTTCGCCGGCGAGCAGGCCTGGCGCAGGGAGGACCCGCCGACTCCGGCGTCCGCCGCGTCCGTCGACTCCTGGGAGCCGCCCGACCGGCAGGTCGACGTCGTCTGGGCGGTGAACACCCGGCGCCGGCTGGTCGCGCTGACCTTCGACGACGGGCCGATGGAGCACTGGACGCCGCACGCGCTCGACGCGCTCGACGCGGCGAAGGTGCCGGCGACGTTCTTCATGGTCGGCAGCCGACTCGCCCGCAACGCCCACCTCGTCGAGGGCCGGCTGGGCCGGCACGAGGTCGGCAACCACACCTGGAAGCACGACGACCTGTCGAAGATGAGCCTCGCGCACGCCTACCGCTCCATCCACCGCACGCACGAGGCGATCGAGCGGGTCACCGGGCGCGCCCCGACGCTGCTGCGGCCGCCGTGGGGCCGGCTCGGCGGCACCACCCTGCACGTCGCCGCGCAGCACCGCTACGACCTGGTGCTGTGGTCGCTGCTGGTGCAGGACCGGCGGCTCAGCCGCGAACCGGAGCAGATGGTCGCCGCCGTCGTCGACAACGCCCGGCCCGGGACCATCGTCCTCGCCCACGACGTCGGCGCCGCCAGCCGGGAGACCGCGATCGCGCAACTGCCCGCCGTCATCCGGGGGCTGCGGGGCCGTGGTTTCGACTTCGTCACGGTGTCGCAGCTGCGACAGGCCGCGCTCTAGGCTTGCCCGGTGAACCCCCCTGTCCTCCGCCTGAGCGCCCGCGCACGGCTCTGGCGGTCCCTCGCGGGCGTGGCCTTCGTCGGCGCACTGCTGTTCACCAGCGCGTTCGGTGACAACGACGACTTCCCCATCGGGCCGATGACGCAGTTCGCGTTCTCTGTGAAGAACGACGGCGGGACGATCGGCTCGTACTGGCTGGAGGCCGACACCGCCGAGGGCCGGCACGTCGAGCTGTCCCGGGACGCCGTCGGAACCGGCATGAAGCGCGCCGAGATCGAGGGGCAGATGGACCGCATCGCCCATGACCCGTCGCTGCTGCAGGGCATCGCGGAGGGGCAGCACCGGCTGCACCCCGGCGACCCCAGGCTCACGAGGATCTACGTCGTGGAGGAGATCAAGAGGCTGGAGCACGGCAAGGTCGTGTCGACCAGGCGCGTCAACCGCGTCGTCTGGGACGTGCGGTGACCGCCGCCGCGACGCCGGAGGCGCCCCGGCCCGTCCGGCCCGCCGAGCCCGCGCCCGGCGCCGCCCGCACCCCGTGGGGCCGCTGGTGGTTCGGCCCGGTGCCGCGGGCCCGGATCGCGTGGCTGCGGATCCTCGGGTACGTGTTCCTGCCGTTCGACATGCTGCTGCTGACCAGCAGCTCGCTGGCGCACGCCCGGCTGCCCGCCGACCTGTACCGCCCGGTGCTGCTCGGCCGGCTGCTGCACCTGCCCGCGCCGACGCCCGCCGCGATGTACACGCTGCTGGCCGTGACGCTCGCGTCCGGGTTCGTCGCGGCGACGGGACGGTTCCTGCCGCGGCTGACCGGCTACGTCTGCGCCTGCGGGTACCTGTGGTGGGTCACGATCAGCATGTCGTACGGGAAGGTCGACCACGACCATCTCGCGCTCGTCGTGGCGCTGTTCGTGCTGCCGAGCGTCGGACGCGCCCGGATCGACGACGAGCGGGGGTGCGAGTCGTCCGCGTGGGCGGCGCGCTGCGTCCAACTGTCGGTGGTGGCCGCCTACTTCCTGTCCATGTGGGCGAAGGTGAAGATCGGCGGGTTCCCCGAGTGGCCGAACGGGGCGACGGTGCAGTGGGCGCTGAGCCGGCGCGGGACCGCGTTCGGGCGCAGCCTCATCGGCTACCCGCTGCTGCTGAAGGCCAGCCAGTGGTTCATGATCACGGCGGAGGCGGTCTCGCCCGCGCTGCTGTTCCTGCGCGGCCGCCCGCTGTACCTGTTCGTGCTGTTCTTCGCGGGGTTCCACGCCGTCACGTACGCGCTGATGAGCATCCACTTCCTGCCGCACGCGATCTGGCTGGCGGCGTTCCTGCCGCTGGAGCGGCTGACCGGCAGGCTGCCCGCGCGGCTCCGCCGGGCCCTCGGCGGCCGCGCGGACGCGGCCGCCGCCGCTCCCGCGGCGGCCTGATCCGGCGCCCGGGCGGTCAGCCCTGGGCGCCGGGCCGCTGCGCGGCGGGCAGCATGCAGGCGGCCGTACCGCCCGGCATCCGCTGCCGGTTGTTCGCGACGAGCCGGTACACGGCGTGCGCGAGCCAGCTCACCGGCGGCGTCCGCATGACGACGCCCGGGACGCGCCAGAGCCCGCCGGCGGCGGTCAGCAGCCGCCCGATCGCCTCCGCGCCGCCGCTGACCCGTCCGGTCCGGTCGACCCACAGCACCTCGTGCCCGGCCCGCTCGGCCGTCGTGCCGAGCGCGGCGAGGTCGGTGAACTGGAACGCGACGACCTCGGCGTCCACGGGCACCCGGCGTTCCAGGAACCGCACCGAGGCGGTGCAGAACCCGCAGTCGCCGTCGTAGACCAGCACCGGCCGCTCGCGTCGCGTCATGCCGCCCATCATGCCCCTCCCGCCGTCCTCGCGTGCCCTCGCGCGCCCTCGCCCCGGCCCTGCCCTGGCCTCAGTCCTGCGGCCAGGCGTCGGCGAGAATCTGCCGGGTGTCGCGCAGCAGCTGCGGCAGCACCCGCGTATGCCCGACGACCGGCATGAAGTTGGTGTCGCCGCCCCACCGCGGCACCACGTGCTGGTGCAGGTGGGCGGCGATGCCCGCGCCGGCGACCAGGCCGAGGTTCATGCCGACGTTGAACCCCTGCGCGCCGCTGGCCTTGCGCAGCGCGGCGAGCGAGCGCCGGGTGAAGACGGCCAGCTCGGTGTACTCCGCCTCGTCGAGATCGCCGTAGTCGGCGACGTGCCGGTACGGGACGACCATGAGGTGCCCGGAGTTGTAGGGGTAGAGGTTGAGGACGGTGAACACCGACGTGCCGCGGGCGACGACGAGGCCCTCCTCGTCGGTCATCGCCGGGATCTCGCAGAACGGGCAGCCCTCCCCGGCCCCCGGGCCGGTGGGCTTGTTCTCGCCCTTGATGTAGGCCATCCGGTGCGGGGTCCAGAGCCGCTGGAAGTTGTCGGGCGTTCCCGCGCCGCCCCTCTCCTCCTCGAGGCGGGACGGGGACTCCGCTGCGCCCGCGCCGGACGCCTCGTCGCGCCCCTGCTGCTCCACGGGCTTCTCCGGCTCTGCGGTCAAGGCGGCGGTCTCCTTTTGTTCACGGCCTGACCAGCAGCATAGAGAGACGCGCGCGCCGGCACGTACCCGGGATGCCCCGCGCGGGCGGACGCACCCGCGCGGGGCGGCGTGACGGATCACCGGTCTCTCCGCCACCATGGGTCGTCCAGCCGACAGTGGGAGCGATCATGACCGAGCTCGACAAGGGCCGCGCCGGGGACGGCGCCGAACCGCGCCCGGGGGCGGGGTCGCCGTTCTTCCCCGGGGCGCCCGGTCTGCCGGGCCCGGTGCCGCCGCAGGGCGCGCCGCTGCCCGCACCGCCCGCCGCTGCCCCGTCCGCCGCATCCCCGTCCGCCGCGGCCCCGCACGACATCGCGTCGCACGGCACCGCCTCGCCGGGAGCCGCTCCGGCGCCGCCGGCCGGCGCGGCGCCGCACGTGGAGGGGCGGATCACGGTCGGCGACGAGGTGGCCGAGAAGGTCGCCGCGCTCGCCGCGCTGGAGGTCGGCGGGGTCGCCGCGCTCGGCTCGGGGGTGCGGGTCCGGTCCGCCGGCGACGCGGTGACGGTCGACGTCGGCATCGCCGTCGAGTACGGGCACGCGATCATGGACGTGGCGGCGGCGGTGCAGGCCGGCGTCGCGCGGATGAGCGGGCTGATGCTCGGCGCGCGGGTCGCCGCGGTCAACGTGGCGGTGGAGGACGTCCGGCCTCAGGCGGGACGCGCGTAGCAGTTCTGCATGGCGACGCCGACCGACACGGTCGTCACCTTCACCCGCTGCACGAGCCGCGCGGGGACCTTCTTGAACCGGAACGTGTGCGGCCTGCCGCCCGACACGGTGGTCTGCTGCGCCTGCGGGGCGTGCCCCTTGATCGACAGCTCGGCGCGGATCGCGCCGCTGGACGACACGGTGATCGTGACGTCGACGCTCCCGCCCGCGGCGCGGTAGAACGCCGTCCCTTGGGGGCACCAGCCGGTGCCGCCGGCGCCGTTCTGGTCGGGGATCTGCATGCCGCCGCCGCCCTGGCCGCCGGACGGGTAGGGCGTGGCGCCGCCGGTCTGCGGGACGGGGTTGGACGGGGTCACCGGCTGCCCGGTCGCGCCGGGAACGGTGCCCTGCCCGGCCGTGGGCGACGCGCCGGGGCCCTCCGCGCCCGCGGCGCCGGAACCGCCCTTGTGCTTGTCGAGCAGCGGGACCAGCAGCACCACGACGGCGGCGGCCACCAGGAGCGCGGCGCCGCCGTAGCCGGCGATCCGGCCCCAGACCGAGCGCGTCCGCCGCGGCCCCCGCCGCCGCGGCCTCGTGGGCTTCATCTCGCTCGTCTCCCCGGTCCGTGGCACGTGAGCGTCGAGGCTACCAACTCCGCGGATCTCCCACGCCCGCCCGCGGGACGTCCGGCCGGCGCGCTCACGGCAGCAGCCGCCGGGTCAGCTCCGCCAGGTTCCGCGCCACCTCGGCGGGCGCGTGCAGCGGCGCGACGGCGTGGCTGACGGTGACCCGCATCAGGGTCTCGACCAGCAGGTCCTTGACGTCGGCGGGGACGGCCGGCCAGGTCGTGTCGGCGTAGCCGCGGAACGCCGCGACGACGCGGGCGATCATCGGGTCGCGGCCGCGGGTGGCCAGCGCGATCAGCTCGTCGTCGCGGGACCGCCCGGCGCCGAAGATGCCCTTCAGCAGCGGCCGCCGCTCCGCCTCGTCGAGCGCGAACAGCACGGCCGCGCGCACCGCCTCCGGGACGTCGTCGGCGTGCCGCTCCATCCGCTCCTGGACGCCGCCGAGGAACGCGTCGACCTCCCGCTCGACGAGCGCCCGGCCGAGCCCGACCTTCGACCCGAACTCGTTGTAGGCGGTCTGCCGGCTGACCCCGGCCGCCCGCGCGACGCGGGCGAGCCGCAGGGCGCCCCAGTCCCCGGCCTCCACGATCGCGGACGTGGCGTCGAGCATCCGCTCGCGCGGACCGTCGCGGGGATCGTTGCGTGGACACATTCCGCGATTGTGCCCAGAGCCGATCACGCCCCGCACGGAGAACTTGTCACGCTCCGGACAAGAGAGCCCGGGGGTCCCTGCCGCATATTTGCGTCCTGTGACGATCTCCAGACGCAGACCGTTCCGCGCCCTGCCGGCCGGACTCGCCGCCGCCGCGACGGCGGCCGCGCTCGCCACCGCCGCGGCGCCCGCCCGCGCCGACGCCGGCTGGACGGTCGATCCCACCCCGTTCACCCTGTTCGTGAGCAACCTCTACGCCGTGTCGGGCACCGGCCCGGGAGACGTGTGGGTCGGCGGCTACCAGTGGTACACCGAGCAGTCGTCGTCGTGGTGCGGGGAGATCGGGGGCCCGTGCACGCCGGTCGTCCACGAGAACCCCACGCTGCAGCACTGGAACGGGAGCGGCTGGTCCTGGGTCGGCACGCCCGGCCTGTCCGGTCACGGCCGGATCCAGTTCGTGGACGCGGCGTCGCCGTCCGACGTGTGGGCCGCGGGGACCCGCGACAACGCCGACGGCAAGGGCATCGGCACGCCGTACATCGCGCACTCGGCCGCGCAGGGCTGGCAGGAGGTCGCCGCGCCCGCCGCGCTGGAGCACGTCGACTCCCTCGACGCCGGCCCGGCGGGCGTGTGGATCGCGGGAGCGCCGAAGCAGCAGGCCGGCCCGTCGGTCTACCGGTGGGCGGACGGGACGTGGACGCCGCAGGCCCCGGACGCGACGATCCAGGCCGTCGGGCAGCGCACGGCCGACGACGTGTGGGCCGTGGGCGCGAAGGGCCAGGGCGGGTACGCCGCCCGCTACGACGGCTCGGCGTGGCACGACATGACTCCCCCGCAGATGCAGGGGCAGCCGGGCAGGCTCGTCGCCGTCCTCCCGCTGGCGGCCGGCGACGTGTGGGCGACCGGCTACGTCATGAACGGCACGACCCCGTCGTACCGCTCGTACCACTGGGACGGGTCGTCGTGGCGGGAGGACGCGCTGCCCGCCGACGCGCCGCTGGGCGGCGGCTACCGCCTGCTCAGCAGCGCCGGCCGGAGCATGACCGGCTACTCCCCCGACGGCCTCGCCGCGGACGGGGCGGGCGGCGTCTGGGCGGTCGTGAACCGCCCGGACGCCAAGCTGCTGCACTACTCCGGCGGCGCGTGGAAGGTCGAGACGACCATCGGGGACGCGGAGGTCCAGTACTCCGGTGTCGCCCGCGTCCCCGGCGGGGCGCTGATGGCCGTGGGCAAGAAGGCCGGCAAGCCGATCGTCGTCTCCAGGGACTGACCGGACCGGGCCGCGCCCGTGCGGGGCGGGCGCGGCCCCTCAGCGAGGAGGGACCCGTGCGAAGGAGTCTGAACAGGACCGGCATCACCCGGCGGCTCGGCCTGGCGGCCACCGCTCTCACCACCACCGCCCTCACCACCACCGCCCTCGTGACCGCCGCGCTCGTCACCGCGCCGGCGCCCGCGGCGAGGGCCGCCACCGAATGGACGGCGCGACCCGCGCCACCGACCATCGGCTCCAGCGCGCTCCTCGCCGTCGCCGCGGCGGCGCCCGGTGCCGTCCTCGCCGGCGGCTACCAGTTCAAGCGGCCCAACGACCGCTGGTGCTGGGGCCTCAGGTGCCCCCCGCCGGCCCTCTTCAACCCGACCCTGCAGCGGTGGGACGGAACCGCGTGGTCCTGGCTCGGCACGCCGGGGATGCCGGACCTCGGCCAGATCCTCCACCTGGACGCCGTCTCACTGGACGACCTGTGGGCGACGGGCACGCGGTACATCGAGTGCTGCGGGGACGGCGCCGCCTACGTCGCCCACCTCACCGGCACCGCGTCCACCGAACTGCAGGCGCCTGCGGGCCTCTCCCACATCGCCGCCCTGGACGCCGACGAGCAGGGCGCATGGCTCGCGGGAACCGCGAACTCCCAGGTCAACGGCTCTCCGGTGTACCGGTGGAAAGGCACCTGGGCCCCCTACTCCCTCCCGGCGTCGATCAGCGGCCTCAGGGAGCGCACGCCGGACGACGTCTGGGCCGTCGGCACCGACGCGGACGGCGCCCCTTACGCGGCCCGCTACGACGGCTCGTCCTGGCGCACGGCGACGCCCCCGCAGCCGGCGGGCATGCAGGGCAGGCTCCTGAGCGTCCTCCCGCTCGGTCCCGACGACGTCTGGGCGACCGGGTACACCACCGCGGGCGGGCAGCGCGCGGACCGCTCCTACCACTGGGACGGGACCGCCTGGCAGGAGGCGCCGGCACCGGACGGTGCACGCTTCGGCGACGCGCTCACCGACGACGGAGCGGGCGGCCTCTGGGCGACCGTGAACGCCGGAGCGCTCACGGGCACGTCCGACCTGCTGCACTACACCGACGGCGCCTGGCACCGGGAGGCGGCCGTGTCCGGCTCCGGGGCGTCCGTCACCGCGCTGGCGTGCGTCCCCGGCACGGGGACGGTGTGGGCGGTGGGCGCGCGGGACAACGCGCCGCTCGTCCTCTCGACGGGATGACCGGCGCGGGCCGCGCCCGCACGGGGCGGGCGCGGCCCGGGCGGCCCGGCGTCAGATCTGGACGCGGGCCTCCACGGCCTTGACGATCTCCTCGACGGCCTCGTCGATCGGCACGCCGTTCTTCTGCTCGCCGTTGCGGTATCGGAACGACACCGCGTCCTTGGCGACGTCGTCGTCGCCCGCGAGCAGCATGTAGGGGATCTTCTGCTTCTGCGCGTTGCGGATCTTCTTCTGCATCCGGTCGGAGGAGGAGTCGACCTCCACCCGGATCCCGCGCTCGCGCAGCCGCGCGGCGACCTTCTCCAGGTGCGGGACGTGCGCGTCGCCGATCGGGATGCCGACCGCCTGCACCGGCGACAGCCACGGCGGCATGGCGCCCGCGTAGTGCTCGATCAGCACGCCCATGAACCGCTCGACCGATCCGAACAGGGCCCGGTGGATCATCGCCGGGGTCTGCCGGGTGCCGTCGGCCGCCTGGTACTCCAGGCCGAACCGCTTGGGCTGGTTGAAGTCGAGCTGGATGGTCGACAGCTGCCAGGTCCGGCCGATCGCGTCCTTGGCCTGCACGGAGATCTTCGGGCCGTAGAACGCGGCGCCGCCCGGGTCGTCCACGAGGTCGAGCCCGGAGTCCTCGGCGGCCTGCCGCAGCGCCTCGGTCGCCTCCGCCCAGTCGGCCTCGTCGCCGATGAACTTGTCGGACTCGTCCCGGGTGGACAGCTCCAGGTAGAACTCCGCGAGGCCGAAGTCGCGCAGCACGCTCAGCACGAAGGACAGCAGCGACTTGATCTCGTCGCCCATCTGCTCCTTGGTGGTGTAGATGTGCGAGTCGTCCTGGGTCATGCCGCGCACGCGGGTGAGGCCGTGCACGACGCCGGACTTCTCGTACCGGTACACCGACCCGAACTCGCACATCCGCAGCGGCAGCTCGCGGTAGGACCGCCCGCGCGCGCGGAAGATCAGGTTGTGCATCGGGCAGTTCATCGGCTTGACGCGGTACTCGACCTCGTCCACCTCGAACGGCGGGAACATGTCGTCGCCGTAGTACGGCAGGTGACCGGAGATCTCGAACAGCGACGACTTGGTGATGTGCGGGGTGTTGACGAACTCGTAGCCCGCCTCCAGCTGCCGCCGCCGCATGTAGTCCTCCATCTCCTTGCGGATGATTCCGCCCTTGGGATGGAAGACGGGCAGCCCGCTGCCGAGCTCCGGCGGGAAGGAGAACAGGTCGAGTTCGGCGCCGAGCCTGCGGTGGTCGCGCTTCTCGGCCTCCTCCAGGAACTTCAGGTACTCGTCCTGCTTCTCGCGGGACTCCCAGGCGGTGCCGTAGATCCGCTGCAGCTGCGGGTTCTTCTCGCTGCCGCGCCAGTACGCGCCGCCCGAGCGCATCAGCTTGAACGCGGGGATGACGCGGGTCGACGGCAGGTGCGGGCCGCGGCACAGGTCCTTCCAGCGCAGCTCGCCGGACTTGGCGTCGAGGTTGTCGTAGATGGTCAGCTCGGCGCCGCCCACCTCGACGTCCGCGCCGTCCGCCGCGTCCTCGACCGGGCCGGCGCCCTTGAGGCCGATGAGCTCCAGCTTGTAGGGCTCGGCGGCCAGCTCGGCGCGGGCGTCGTCGTCGGAGACGGGGCGGCGGGAGAACCGCTGGCCCTGCTTGACGATCTCGCGCATCCGCTTCTCGATGCGCTTGAGGTCGTCGGGGGTGAACGGCTCGGCGACGTCGAAGTCGTAGTAGAAGCCGTTGTCGACCGGCGGGCCGATGCCGAGCCTGGCCTCGGGGAACAGCTCCTGCACGGCCTGCGCCATGACGTGCGCGGCGGAGTGCCGCATGATGGCCCGGCCGTCACCGGACCCGATCTCGACCGGCTCGACCGCGTCGCCGTCGTGCAGCTCGCCGGCCAGGTCGCGCAGCTCGCCGTTGACCCGCGCCGCGATCACGGTGCGGCCGTCGGCGTCCAGTGCCTGCCCCGCGGTGGTGCCCGCCGGCACCGCCCGCTCGCTCCCGTCGAGGGTGATGCGCAGCTCAGACACGGTGGACACGGGTACTCCTCGGGATGGTGGGTTGGGATCAGCGGTTTCCGATGCTATCGACTCGGGGTGGGCCCCGGACGCATCCGGTTCCATCGTCCTGCTCCTGTCCTGTCCGGCGCGGGACCCGCGGCGACCCCGGAAAGCGGTGAAGGCCCCGGGACCGCTCCCGGGGCCTTCACAGCGTGCGATGTCAGTGCATGCGGCCGTGGCGCCGGGGGCGACCCGGCGTCGTCGTCTGGAACACGTGCGGTACGGCCTGCATGGCCTCATGGTAACCGACGGGCGCGGCCCACAGCAGGGCGGTTTCCGCGGTCACGCGCGGGCCGCCCGCTTCGGCCGCTCGAGGCGGTCCATGTCCTCCAGCTCGCGTCCCTTCGTCTCGGGGACGGCCCGGATCACGAAGATGAACGCCAGCACGGAGAACGCGGTGTACAGCCCGTAGGCGAGGCTGAGCGAGAAGCCGGAGATGCCGGGGAACGTCGTCGTGACCACCCAGTTGGCGAGCCACTGCGCGGCGGCGGCGACGGCCAGCGCCGACGCCCGGATGAAGTTGTTGAACATCTCGCCGAGCATCACCCACACGACCGGGCCCCAGGTGGCGGCGAACGCGGCGACGAACACGTTGGCGGCGACGAGCGCGATCGGCCCGGCGGCGCCGCTCAGCTCCGGCTTGCCGCCGACCACGTGGGCGGTCGAGAAGCATGCCGTCAGCGTGCCGAGCGACACCGCCATGCCGGCCGCGCCGCCGAGCAGCAGCGGGCGCCGCCCGACCCGGTCGACGAGCGCGATCGCGACGAGCGTGAACACCACGTTGACCACCGAGTTGATCACGGAGGTGAGCATCGCGTTGCTCTCGGAGAACCCGACGGCCTGCCACAGCGAGGACGAGTAGTAGAAGATCACGTTGATGCCGACGAACTGCTGGAAGACCGACAGCAGGATGCCGACCCACACGATCGGCAGCAGCCCGAGCCGGGAGCCGCGCAGGTCCCGCAGGTGCACCGCGCGGTCCTCGGCGATCGACCGGCCGATGTCCTCGATCTTGCCGTCCACGTCGGCGCGGCCCATGACCCGGGCGAGCACCCGCCTGGCGTCGGTCGTCCGGTGCTTCTTCACCAGGTAGCGGGGCGACTCGGGGATCGTCGTGGCGATGACGCCCCAGAACACCGCGGGCACGGCCGCGCTGGCGAACATCCAGCGCCAGGCGCCGCCGCCCCACGGGAACGTCCCGGTCGCGCCGCCCTTGGAGACCTGCGCGATGACGTAGTCGACGACCAGCGCGGCGAAGATGCCGAGGACGATCGCCATCTGCTGGAGTGAGCCGAGCCGGCCGCGCAGCTCGGCGGGCGCGATCTCGGCGATGTAGGCGGGCGCGATGACGGACGCGGCGCCGATCGCCAGGCCGCCGACCAGCCGCCACGCCGTCAGGTCGACGGCGCTGAAGGCGAACGCCGAGCCGAGCGAGCTGATGACGAACAGCGCGGACGCGCCCAGCATCACCTTGACCCGGCCGATCCGGTCGCCGATCGGCCCGGCGAACCAGGCGCCCACCGCGCAGCCGAGCAGCGCGGCCGACACCACGAAGCCGACGACGAAGCCGCTCAGGTGGAAGGTGTCCTTGAGGGCGTCGACCGTCCCGTTGATGACCGAGGAGTCGTAACCGAACAGGAACCCGCCGAGCGCGGCGGCGCCCGCGAGGAGCGCGGCGGTCGCGGCCGAATGGGAAGGGCCGCTGTGCTCCTCGCCCGCAGTGGTCTTCGATCCGCTTCCCGGTGTGCTCATGGAGCCGGATCTTCCCCATAGAAGGGACGTTATGCGGCTGCGTTGCCCGCGCCTCACCCGCCGATGGCGATTGCGAGACCGTGCGCTGGGCCCGGGTTGGGCGTCGCTTCGCGAGCCGTCTCCGCCCTGCCCGGCCGCGCGTTACCAGTCGTCGGCGGACTCCGCGGCGAGCCGGACGAGCTCCCCGCCCGCGTCCAGGTCGTAGCGGCGCATCGTCGACAACGGCGGCGCGTACACGTGGACGCTCACCGCGGGAGCGTCGGAGGTGTTGCGGACGTCGTGGACGTAGTCGGGCCCGAACGAGCGGACCTGCCCGGCGCCGACGTCGCGATGGTTGCGGACGCGGTGCTCCTCGAGCGTGCCGAGGGCGACGGCGAAGGCGCCGGCGGAGCCGCCGTGGTCGTGGAAGCCGGTGGACTGGCCGGGCAGCCAGCTGATCAGCCAGATCTCGTGGTCGGCGTCCTGGTGGACGCGCTCGTACCAGCGGCCCTGCGGGTCGAGCCGGACGCGGTGCACCCAGTCCTGCGGGTTCTCGGCGAGCGCGCGGGCGCGCTCGGCGAGCCGCGGCGGCGCGAACGGGTCCTGCGCTTCCCGCGGCTCGGGCGCGCCGGTCTCGGTAGTGGTGACGGTCATGTGTCGCTCTCCTCGGCTGTGCGGTGGGACGTGCTGGAGCGCGCCGCCGGCGGGTGTCCGCTAGCGGGGCGTCCGGCGACACAGCGCGCTGGCCTGGCGGCGCAGGTCGACGTGCAGGCGCTCGTGCAGCGCGGCGGAGATCGTCACGCCACGAGGATCGGCCATAATCCCTATAAAGTCAATCGAGAATCCATGGAACGCCGGACCGAGGCCCCGAGCGGCGCTGATACCCGCGGGGGCGGCCCGATCTCCCTCCGCGGAGGCAGGCGGTCCGGGCGGCGGGCGCTCTAGGCTCGCAGCGAGATGAACGAACCACACCGCTCCGACGCCGGCCGGCGAGGCCGGCTGCTGGCCGGGGCCACCTCCGCCGTCGTGCCGGGCCGCGACGACCCCGCCGTCACCCTGCTGCCGGGACGGCGGCTGCTGCGCGTGCCGCTGATGGCCCTCCTGCTCGCCATGACCATCGGCTTCACCGCCGGGTCCATCGCGATCTCCATCGAGGGGTACCACGTGGACCCGGGGGCGGCCGTGCCGCTCGGCGTGCTGATGGCCACCCCGCTGATCTTCGCGGCCCGCTGGCCGCTCGCCGCCTGGCGCATCGCGGCCATCGGGCTGCTGGTCACGGTGTTCGTCCGGCACGGCGAGGGCTTCATGCCGTGGCCGGTCACCTCGATCCTGGCGCTGGTGGTGATCCTGTTCTTCGCCGGGGTCGGCTGCGAGCGCGAGACGACGGTCGGCGTCGGCGCGGTGACGATCGTCGGGGTGCTGCTGCCCGCCGTGCTGTTCGGCATGCCGGGCTGGTTCGGCATGATCCTCGCCGGGATCACCGCGGTCGTGCTGACCTTCGGCGACGCGGTCGGCGGCCGCCGCTCCGCCGAGCAGGAGCTGCGCCGCCGCGAGGAGCAGCACCGCCAGGACCTGGCCCGGCAGGCGGTGCTGGAGGAGCGCGCCCGCATCGCCCGCGAGCTGCACGACGTCGTCGCGCACCACATGTCGGTGATCGCGATGCAGGCCGAGGCCGCCCCGTTCAAGATCCCCGAGCTGCCGGACGCGGCCCGCGAGACGTTCGGGGTGGTGCGGGACGCGGCCCGCGAGGCGCTCACCGAGACCCGCCGCGTGGTGGGGCTGCTGCGCTCGGACGACGAGGGCGCCGAGCGCGCCCCGAGCCCCGGCCTGGACCGGCTGGACGAGCTGGCCGCGGCGGCCCGCAACTCCGGGCTGTCGGTCGCCACCGTGGTCGTCGGGATGCCGCGCCAGCTGGACGCCGGGGTGGACCTGTCGGCCTACCGGATCGTCCAGGAGTCGCTCAGCAACGCCGCCCGGTACGCGCCGGGGTCGCGCGTCCACGTGGAGATCAAGTACGGCGCGGAGGCGCTCGCGGTGACCGTCGACGACGACGGCCCGCGCGGCGACCCGGACCGCTCGCAGGGCGGCGGGCACGGGCTGGTCGGGATGCGCGAGCGCGTCACCATGCTCGGCGGCGCGCTGTCGGCCGGCCCGCGCGGGCCGGCCGGCTGGACGGTCGCGGCGGAGCTGCCGTACGGGGACTGATCGTTGCCCGTAGGGTGGCGTCGTGACGATTCGGGTGCTGATCGCCGACGACCAGGTGATGATCCGCGACGGGCTCGCGGCGCTGCTGTCCTCCGATCCGGAGATCGAGGTGATCGGGCAGGCCGGGAACGGGCGCGAGGCGGTGGACCTGGCCCGCGCGCTGGATCCGGACGTCGTGGTGATGGACATCCGGATGCCGGAGATGGACGGCCTGGCCGCGACCGCCGAGCTGACCGGCGGGCACGCCGCGCAGGACGCCGGGGACCCGGCGGACCTGCGGCCGAAGGTCCTGGTGCTGACCACGTTCGACCTGGACGAGTACGTCTACGAGGCGCTCGGCGCGGGGGCCAGCGGCTTCCTGCTCAAGGACGCCTCGGCGGCGGACCTGGTGACCGGCGTGCGGGTGGTGGCGGCGGGCGACGCGCTGCTCGCGCCGTCGATCACCCGGCGGCTGATCGGCGACTTCGCGCGCCGGCGGCGCCACCAGCGGCCCAGCCCGGCGGCGACGGCGGGGCTCACCCCGCGCGAGATGGACGTGCTGCGGCTCATCGCGCGGGGCCTGTCCAACGCCGAGATCGCCGCCGAGCTCGTGCTCGCCGAGCAGACGATCAAGACGCACGTCGGGCACGTGCTGACCAAGCTGGGGCTGCGGGACCGGACGCAGGCCGTGGTGTTCGCCTACGAGAACGGCCTCGTCGGCTAGCGCACCCGGTCCCGCGACCGGCCCGGCGGCGGCTCAGCGGGACGGGTCCAGGACGAGCTTGCCGGTGGTGCGGCGGGCGCGCAGGTCCTCGTGCGCGCGGCGGACCTCGGTGAGCCCGTACTCGCCGCCACCGACCACGCGCAGCCGTCCGGAGGCGGCCAGGCCGAACAGCTCGTCCAGCGCGGCGCGCATGACGTCGCCGGGCAGCTGGAAGACGTGCGCCAGCCACATGCCCGCGATCGTCGTCGAGTGCGACATCAGCGTGGCCGGGCGGACCGGCGACGGCTCGGTGCGCGAGGCCATCCCGTAGAAGGCGAGCCGGCCGAACGGCGCGAGCGCCTTCAGGCTCTGGTCGGTGACGGTCCCGCCGGTCATCTCCAGCACGGTGTCGACGCGGCGCCCGCCGTTGGCCTCGATGAGCGCGTCCTTGAGGTCGGGCTCGTTGGCGTCGATCGCGACGTCCGCGCCGAGTTCGAGGGCGAGGTCGCGCTTCTGCTTGGACGAGGCGGTGGCGATGACGCGCCCCGCTCCCCACGCCTTGGCGAGCTGGACGGCGAGGGTGCCGACCCCGCCGGCGGCGGCGTGCACGACGACCGACTCCCCCGGCGCCAGGTGCACGCTGCGGCGCAGCAGCACCCACGCGGACGCGCCCTGGACGATCATGCCGAGCGCGGTGACGTCGTCGACGGCGTCCGGGACGTCCCAGGCCAGCGCCTCGGGCGCGACGGCCTTCTCGGCGTAGCCGCCGGTGCCGACGAGCGCGACGACGCGGCGGCCGTCCGGCGTGGTGCCGACGACCTCGCCGCCCGGCACCATCGGCAGCGTCGACTCCGACAGGTAGCTGTTCTCGGCCTGGTGGGTGTCGGCGTAGTTGATCCCGGCGCGGGCGACGTCGACGAGCAGGTGCCCGGGCCCGGCGACGGGGTCGGGCAGCTCGGTGACGGTCAGCACCTCGGGGCCGCCGAACTCGGTGATCTGGATCGCGCGCATGTCTCTCCTGTTCGGTGCGGGGCGGGCTGTTCGGTGCGGGCAGGGCTGTTCGGTGCGGGCAGGGCTGTTCGGTGCGTGCGGGCCGGGGCTCAGCGGGGGCCGGGGACGCCGCGGAACTTGAACGGCTCGGACTCGCGGCCGGGCACGACGTACCAGGCCTCGCCGGCGCCGTCGGCCTCCAGGATCCGCATGAACGCCTCGACGACGTCGTTCACCTCGAGGATCGGGAAGCCGCTCTCCTGGAGGTGCTCCTTCATCCCGCCGAGGATCGCGGTGTCGGCGAACGACGGGCACAGCGCGTTCACGCGGATGCCCTCGGGCAGGTAGGTGGGGCCGAGCGCGCGGACGAGGCCGACGACCGCGGCCTTGTTGGCGCCGTAGACGGGGTCGAAGGGCGTCGCGGTGAGCGCGGCCATGCTGGCGGTCGCGACGATGTTCCCGCCGCCGCGGTTGCGGATCGCGGGCAGCGCGGCGTGCACGCCGTAGACGACGCCGTCGAGGTTGATGCCCATGGCGCGGCGGTAGACGGCGGGGTCGAAGTCCTCGCCGAGGTCGCCGCCGCCGGCGATGCCGGCGTTGAGGAACGCCACGTCGAGGCCGCCGAAGCGCTCGACGGCGGTGGCGACGGCGGCCTCGCTGTCGGCGGGCTCGCGGACGTCGCAGCGGACGAACGCGCCGTCCAGCTCCTTGGCGAGCGCGGCGCCGGCGTCGGTGTCGACGTCGGCGAGCACGACCCGGGCGCCTTCGCGGGCCAGCCGGCGCGCGACCGCCGCGCCGATGCCGTTGGATCCGCCCGTGATCAGCGCGACCTTGCCGGTGCCGTCGAAGGCTGCCATGGGGACTCCCTCCCAAGTAACTGACTCGTCAGTTACTCTAGCGGAATGGACTTCGGTTTGAGCGAGCGGGCCCAGGAGCACCTCGGCCGCCTCCAGGACTTCATGGACTCCCACGTCTACCCGGCGGAGCCGGTCTACGCCGCGCAGCGGGCGGAGCTGCGCGCGCAGGGCCGCGAGCACCACGTCCCGCAGGTCGTCGAGGACCTCAAGGTCGAGGCGCGCAAGCGCGGCCTCTGGAACCTGTTCCTACCCGGCAGCGAGGACCCCGCACACGGCCTGAGCGTCACCGACTACGCCTCCCTCGCCGAGATCACCGGGCGCTCCCCCAGCCTCGCGCCCGAGGCGACCAACTGCGCGGCGCCCGACACCGGCAACATGGAGGTCCTGCACCTGTTCGGGACGCCCGAGCAGAAGGAGCGGTGGCTGAAGCCGCTGCTGGACGGCGAGATCCGCAGCGCGTTCGCGATGACGGAGCCGGACGTGGCGAGCTCGGACGCCACCAACATCTCCACCCGGATCGAGCGCGACGGCGACCACTACGTGATCAACGGCCGCAAGTGGTGGATCAGCGGCTCCGCCGACCCGCGCTGCAAGATCATGATCGTGATGGGCAAGACCGACCCCGAGGGCCACCCCTACCGGCAGCAGTCGATGGTGCTGGTGCCGCTGGACGCGCCCGGCGTCGAGGTCGTCCGGCCGCTGCCCGTGTTCGGCTACCAGGACCAGCACGGCCACTGCGAGATCACCTTCACCGACGTCCGCGTCCCGGTGGAGAACCTCGTCGGCGAGGAGGGCGGCGGCTTCGCGATCGCGCAGGCGCGGCTCGGGCCCGGCCGCATCCACCACTGCATGCGCGCGATCGGGATGGCCGAGCGGGCGCTGGAGCTGATGTGCGAGCGCGCGGTGTCGCGGGTGGCCTTCGGCGGGCCGCTCGCCAAGCAGGGCGTCGTCCGCGAGCAGATCGCCGAGTCGCGGATGGCGATCGAGCAGGCCCGGCTGCTCACCCTCAAGACCGCGTGGCTGATCGACAAGCACGGCGTGCAGGCCGCGCGGTCCGAGGTCGCGGCGATCAAGGTGATCGCGCCGCGGGTCGCGCTGGACGTCGTCGACCGGGCGATCCAGGTGCACGGCGGCGCGGGCGTCAGCGACGACACCCCGCTCGCCGCGATGTGGGCGGGCCTGCGCACCCTGCGCCTCGCCGACGGGCCGGACGAGGTGCACGTGCGGTCCGTCGCGCGTGCCGAACTGGGCAGGTACCTCGGTAAATGACGGGTTCCACGGGGGACGCCGCGGCGCCGGGGGCCCGGCCGTCGCCGGAGACCGCGCCGGCGCGGCCGGGCGTGCGGCGGCGGATGCCGTACGCCCGGCGGCGCGAGCAGCTGCTCCAGGTCGCGCTGGCCGAGTTCGGCCGGCGCGGCTACCACCTGACGCAGATGGAGCACGTCGCCGCGGCGGCGCAGGTCTCCAAGGCGCTGCTGTACCAGCACTTCGCGTCCAAGGAGGAGCTGTTCGCCGAGGTGACGGAGGCGATCGTCACCGAGCTGACCGGCCGGCTGAACGAGGCGGTGCCCGCCGCGCACGGCACGGCGGGCGGCATCCGGGCGATGATCCGGGTGCTGTTCGACTACGCCACCGAGGAGCCGGACGCGTGGTCGCTGGTGGTCCGGCACCTCGACAAGCCGGAGGTCGGGCTGGAGTTGCGGGAGCTGCGCGACCGGCTCGGCACCGCGTTCGCCGACCTGCTGCTGCGCCGCCGCCGCGCCGACCCGGAGCTGTCGTCCGCCGCCCTCGCGGTGAACGAGCGGCGGGCGCGGCTGCTCGTCCCGCTGATGTACGGGTCGATGCTGTCGATGGTGTCGTGGTGGCTGGAGCATCCCGACACCCCGCGCGACCGTGCCGAGCAGATGGCGCTGGAGTTCATCTGGCTCGGCCTGGACCGGCTGCGGACCGGCGAGCGGCTGCCCCGCGACTGACGGCGGACCGGCGGCCGGACGGACGGGACGCGGCGGTCAGCCCGCGGCGACAGGGCGGCCGAAGACGTCGTCGCGGGCCAGGTCGAGCGCGGTCAGGACGGCGCCGCGCAGCACCGCGTCGGCCTCGTGCGCCGCGGGCCGCACCAGCGTGGCGGCCGGCGTGAGCGCCGCGAGCCGCTCGGCGACCAGCCCGGCGAGGCGGTCGCCGCCGCCGCGGCCGAGCGCGCCGCCGAGCACGACCAGGCCCGGGTCCAGGACGGCGACGAGCGTGAACACGCCCTCGACGACCCGGTCCGCGAGCGCCCCGGCGTCCAGGTGCCCGGCGGACGCGACGTCCATCAGCTGGCAGAAGGCGCGGTCGCCGAACCTGAGCATCCCGACCTCGCCGGCGCCGCCGGACGCGCCGCGCCGCAGCCGCCCGTCCAGCACGATGGCGGCGCCGACGCCGTCGTCGAGCCACAGCAGCGCGAAGTCGGCGTGGCCCGCCGCGGCGCCGTCGCGGTGCTCGGCGACGGCCGCGAGGTTGACCTCGTTCTCCACGACGACGCGCGCGGTCGTCCGGCTCTGGAGCGCCTGGAGCAGGTCGGGGCGCCACCCCGGCATGTCGCCGTCGGTGACGAGGCCGGTGCCCGGGTGGATCAGGCCCGGGGTGCCGACCACCAGGGCGTGCAGGACGATGCCGCCGGCGGCCTCGGCGACCGCCGCGGCGACCACGGCGGGCAGGTCCGGCGCGCCGGGCAGCGGCCGCGAGACGGTCCCGGCGGGCTCCCCGGCGAGGTCGGCGACCGTGACGTGCACCGCGTCGCGGCGCAGGTCGACCCCGGCGACGTGGGCGCGGCCGGCGACCAGGCCGTAGAGCCGGGCGTTCGGCCCGCGCCGGTCGGCGCCGGTCTCCCCGGCCACCTCGATCAGCCCGTCCGCGCGAAGCCGCTCGACCAGGTCCGACACCGTCGGCCGGGAAAGCCCGGTCAGCGCGCGCAGCTGCGGGGCGGTCAGCGGGCCGCGTTCCAGCAGCAGGTCGAGGGCGAGCCGGTCGTTGATCGCGCGGGCCATCGTCGGGTCGGCGGTCTTCACGCGGCCCATGCTAGCCAGGGCGGCGGCTTGCGTCGCTTTTCATCAGGAAGCCTGCCTGTTAGTTTTTCCGGCATGAACCGCCACCACCGCGCCATCGCCGCAGTCTTCGCCGTGCACGGCGCCGTCGCGGGCACCCTCGCCACCCGCATCCCCTGGATCCAGGACCGCCTCGGCCTCGGCGCCGGCGTCCTCGGGCTCGCGCTGCTCTGCCCGTCCATCGGCGCGTTCGCGACGATGCCGACCGCTAGCCGCATCGCGCACCGCATCGGCGAGCGCACCGCCACGCGCCTGCTCATCGCGTACTGGGCGGCGGTCCTCGCGCTGCCCGCGCTGGCGCCCGCGCCCGGCTGGCTGTTCGCCGCGATGCTGCTGTACGGGATGGGCGCCGGGATGTCGGACGTGGTGATGAACGGGCACGCCGTGTCGGTGGAACGGCACCTGAAGCGCCCGATCATGTCCGGGCTGCACGGGCTGTGGGCCGTCGGGAGCCTCGCCGCCGGCGGCGCCGGCATCCTCGCCGCGCACGCCGGGATGGACGCCCGGCTGCACCTCGGGGCGGTCGCGCTCGTCCTGCTCGCGGCCGGCGCCGTCGCGGGCCGCGGCCTCCTCCCCGACCAGGCGGACGCGGACGCCCCGCCGCCGCGCCGGTTCGCGCTGCCGAACCGGGCGATCGCGGCGATCGGCGTCGTCGGGTTCTGCGCGACGTTCGCCGAGGGCGCGAGCGCCGACTGGTCGGCCGTCTACCTCACGAAGGTCGCGGACGCCGGCCCCGGGCTCGCCGCCGCCAGCTACACCGTCTTCATGTCCTGCATGGCCGGGACGCGGCTCGCCGGGGACCGCCTCGTCCGCCGGTTCGGCGCCGCGGCGGTCGTGCGCTGCGGCGGCACGGTCGCCGTGCTCGGCGGCGCGCTGGTCGTGGCGGCGCGCGGCGCCGTGCCCGGCATCATCGGGTTCGCGCTGATCGGCGCCGGGGTCGCGACCGTCGTGCCGCTGGTGTTCGCGGCGGCCGGGAACGCCGGGCAGACGCCCGGCGAGGGCGTCGCGGGCGTCGCGACGATCACCTACCTGTCCGGGCTGACCGCGCCGGCGGTGACCGGCTGGGCGGCGGGCGCGCTGTCGTACCCGGCCGCGTTCGCGCTGATCACCTGCATCTGCGCGCCGACCATCCTGCTGGCGGGCGCGCTGCGCCCGCGTCCCGCGCGGGTGCCCGAGGCCGCCGAGCCGCCCGTCCGGGAGCTACGCGCGTGAGAGGCGCGCGAGGGCCTCGGCGGCCGGCGACCCGGGCTGCGCGTAGTGCACCAGGACGCTCTGGTCCGGATCGTTCTCCACGTTGATCTTCATGTAGCGGAGCGTGACCACGCCGAGGTCCGGATGGCGGAACCGCCGCTCGGACGGGGTGAACGGGGTGATGTCGTGCGACTCCCAGAACGCGCGGAACCGCGGGCTGGTCGCGGTCAGCCGCGCCACGAGCCGCTGGAAGCCGGGATTGCCGAGCTGCCGCCCGGCCTCGTTGCGCAGCAGCGCCGTCAGCCAGCGGGCCTCGGCCTCCCAGTCGGCGAACCGCTCGCGCATCCAGGCGCTGTGGAACATCAGCCACACGACGTTGAGATCCTCGCCGGACGGCCGCTCCGGCATGGTGCGCAGCAGCGCGTCCACCGGGGCGTTCCAGGCCACGAGGTCGAAGCGGCGCGTCACCACGTGGGCGAGGTTCGGCTCCACCATCGCGAGCAGGTCGCGGACCTCGCGCGTCACCGTCGCCGGACCCGGCGGCTCGGCGGCGGGCTCGCCGGCCAGCTCCAGCAGGTGCCGGTGCTCGGCGTCACCGAGCCGCAGCGCGCGGGCGAGGCTGTCGAGGACCTGCCGCGACACCCCGTTGACGCGGCCCTGCTCCAGCCACGTGTACCAGGTGAGGCTGACGCCGGCCGCCGCCGCGACCTCCTCGCGCCGCAGCCCGGGCGTCCGGCGGCGCGGGCCCGGCACGATGCCCGCCTCCTGCGGCGTCACCCGGCCGCGCCGGGACCGCAGGAAGTCGCCGAGTTCCCGGCGGCGTGCGTCGGCGGTCGGTGCGGGCACGACCGGTCGCCTCGCTTCGCGTTGGCCTGTTAGCCGCGTTAATAGCGTTAACAGTAGTCTTGTCCGGCTCGGCCAGGGGACCCAGCATCGGCCCCATGAGCACTCGAACCGTACTGATCACCGGGGCGGCCGGCGGCGTTGGGAGCGCGGCCGTCCAACGGCTGTCCGGACTGGGCTGGGACGTCTACGCCGGGATCCGGCGGGCGTCCGACGCCGACCGGCTGCCCGCCGGAGTCCATGCCCTCACCATCGACCTGATCGACGAGGAGACCGTCGAGGCCGCCGCCAAGGAGATCGCCGCGCGCACCGGCGGGCGGCTGGACGCGCTGGTCAACAACGCCGGCGTCATCGTCGAGGGCCCGGTCGAGCTGGTGCCGCTGGAGGACTGGCGGCGGCAGTTCGACGTCAACGTGGTCGGCCAGATCGCGATGACCCAGGCGGTGCTGCCGCTGCTGCGCGCCGCGCAGGGGCGGGTCGTCAACATCGGCGCCGTGAGCTCCCGGATGAGCGGGCCCGCGTTCGGGCCGATCGCCGCGTCGAAGGCGGCGCTGGCCTCGGTCACCGAGGCGCTGCGGGTGGAGATGCGCCCGCTGGGGGTGAAGGTCTGCGTGATCGAGCCCGGGCTGCTGGACACCGCGATCTTCGACAAGTCCGGCGCCTCGCGGCGGGCGGCCGGATGGCGCGGCGACGCGGACGCCCAGCGGCTCTACGAAGGGGTCACCGCGAAGATGGGCGAGTTCAACGCCCGCGCCAAACCGGGACCGGTCGACTCGGCCGTGCGGACGATCGTCAAGGCGCTCGCGGCGCGCCGCCCGAAGGCGCGCTACCTGGTCGGCCGCGACGCCCGGATGATGGCCGCGCTGGCGAAACTGCCCGACCACACCCGCGACGGCCTGCTCCTGCGAACGGTGGGCATCAGCGCCGCCACCTACAACGCCTGAGGCGGCCGCCTGAACCACCGCGCGAGCGCGTGACCTGACCGGGGAGGCGACGCCGGAGGCGAGCCTCCCCGGGAAGATCGCGAAGCGATGCCGCGCTCGCACAAGCACGGTCAGGGGGCGAGCCCTAGGCGAGCCCCCTGGGCCGGGATTGCGGAGTTACAGCGGGTAGACGCCCTCGGCCTGCGGGCCCTTCTGGCCCTGGGTGATCTCGAAGCCGACGCGCTGGTTCTCGTCCAGGCTGCGGTAGCCGCTGGTGCTGATCGCCGAGTAGTGGACGAACACGTCCGGGCCGCCGCCGTCGGGCGCGATGAACCCGAAGCCCTTTTCGGCGTTGAACCACTTCACGGTGCCTTCGGCCATGTCCTTCTCCTTTGGGTACGACCTACCGGCCCGCCGGGCGGCGGACCGGGCTGCAAGCGGACTCATCTCACGTCCGCCGGTCACCCGGAGAAACGGAGAACGCCCGTCGTCTTGAACTTCTACGGGCGTTTCGTAGAGCAAACGTTCGAGACTGCCTGGCTGGCCGCCGCGCCTGGCCGGCCGCGGCGACAGCAACGAACCTACCCCATGGCGGCCCGGCCGGAACCCCGACACACCTAAGTCAGATCATCGAGTGCTTCGGCGGCGCGGTGGCAGTCGTGGAACGTGCAGTACAGCGGTACGGGGGCGAGCCGCACGACGTCCGGCTCGCGCGCGTCGGCGAGCACGCCGTGCGTCTCCGCCAGCCGCCGCACCAGCTCCCCGGCGTCGCCGACCCGCAGCGACAGCTGGCTGCCGCGCGCCGCCGGATCGTCCGGGGTGATCACCTGGGCGCCGCGCAGCGGGGCGAGCCGCGCCGCGAGGTAGCCGGTGAGCCGCTCGCTGCGGGCCCGCAGCGCCTCCATCCCGACCCGGTCGAAGATCTCCAGGGAGGCCAGCACCGGGGCGAGCGCGAGGATCGGCGGGTTGGACAGCTGCCAGGCGTCGGCGGACGCGGGCGGCGCGATGTCGGGCTCCATCCGGAACCGGACGGACGGCTCGGTCCCCCACCAGCCCGACAGCTTCGGCACCGACGGGTCGGCGGTGTGCCGCTCGTGCACGAAGCAGCCGGCGACCGCGCCGGGCCCGCTGTTGAGGTACTTGTAGGTGCACCAGGCGGCGAAGTCGACGTCCCAGTCGTGCAGCCGCAGCGGGACGTTCCCGGCGGCGTGCGCCAGGTCCCAGCCGACGACGGCGCCGGCGGCGCGGCCCGCCTTGGTGATCGCGGCCATGTCCATGAGCTGGCCGGTCAGGTAGTTGACGCCGCCGAGCATCAGCAGCGCGACCGTGCCGCCCTCGCGTTCGAGGAACGCCAGGACGTCCTCGGTGCGCAGGTTGTCCTCGCCGGGCCGGGGCGCCAGCCGCACGACCGTGTCCACCGGGTCGAGCCCGTGGTGGACGGCCTGGCTGGCGACCGCGTAGGAGTCGGACGGGAACGCCGAGTCCTCAATGACGATGCGGGTGCGGTCCCCGGACGGGCGGTAGAAGCTCGCCATCATCAGGTGCAGGTTGACCGTCAGCGAGTTCATCGCGACGACCTCGTGCGGCAGGGCGCCGACGAGGCGGGCGGCGGGCTCGCGGAGCAGCTCGTGGTAGTCGACCCACGGGCGGCGGGCCTGGGTGTGGCCCTCGACGGCGAGCCGCGCCCAGTCGTCGAGCTCCTCGCGCAGGCGGCCGGCGACGGCCTTCGGCTGGAGGCCGAGCGAGTTGCCGGCGAAGTAGGCCGCCTCGGGGTGCGCCCCGCCGGGCGCGGGCGGGATGAGGAACTCGCCGCGCAGCGAGGGCAGCGGGTCGGTCTCGTCCAGCCGCAGCGCCTCGCGCTCCGCGGCTTCGCGCTCCGCGCTCATGACGCGCTCCCCGCGACGGCCGTGTCGGCGACGGTGGTGCCGGCGACGGCGACATCGGCGGCTTCGGCTCCGGCGTCGCCGGGGGGCGCGAAGAACTCCTCCGCGTTGCCGCCGAGCAGCCGGGCGCGGTCGGCGTCGTCCAGGCCGGGGCAGGCCCGGATCGTCGCGCCGGGCTCCTGCTCGCCCAGCGGGAACGGGTAGTCGGTGCCGAGCATGACCCGGTCGGCGCCCATCACCTCGACGAGCAGCCGGAGCGCGCGCGGATCGAACACGGCCGAGTCGACGTAGAAGCGGTCGGTGTACTCCGACGGCGGGCGCGGCGAGTCGGCGCGGACGATGTCGCGCCGGTGCCAGGCGTTGTCGGCGCGTCCGAGCGTGAACGCGAGGCTGCCGCCGCCGTGGCAGAAGCACAGCCGCAGCGACTCGGGGATCCGCTCGAACGCGCCGGACAGCATCAGCCCGAGGATGCTCAGCTGCGTCTCGGCGGGCATCCCGGACAGCCACGGCAGCATGTGGCCCTGCATCCGGTCGGCGCCGAGCATGTCCCACGGGTGGGCGAGCACGGGCAGGCCGATCCGGGCGCAGTGCGCGAGGAACGCGACGATGCCGGGGTCGTCCAGGTTGCGGTCGCCGACGTGGTTGCCGATGTGCACGCCGCGGTGCCCGGCCGCCGCAGCGCGCGTCGCGACCTCGCAGGCCAGCGCCGGGTCCTGCAGCGGGACCTGGCACAGCGGCAGCAGCCGGTCCGGAGCGTCCGCGCAGTAGCCGAGGATGCGGTCGTTGACCAGGTCGCACCAGTCGGCGGCGCGGGCCGGCTCGGCCGCGTACCCGAACATCAGCGGGGTCGACGAGACGGCCTGGACGCCGACGCCGGCGGCGTCCATGTCGGCCACCCGCCGCGCCGGGTCCCACAGGCCCTCCTCGACGGGGCGGTACTCGCGGTCGCCGCTCATCATCATGCCGGTGCCGTCGCCGTGGACGCGCAGCCACGGCTCGTCCCGGTCGCTGAGCGTGCGGCCCTCGGCGCGGCCGAGCCGCGGGAAGACATGGGCGTGGACGTCGATGACTGTCACTGGAGCTCCGTCGGGCGGGGGGTCAGGCGCGGGGCGCCGTCGTCGGGACCATGCTGGCGGGCCATTGCCGGCCCGGGTGGACGGCGCCGCAGTTCGGGCATTCGCGGTCGCCGCCGTAGAAGCCCTCGAAGGCGGGCGGGAGGTCGTCCACGATCGAGCGGACCTGGAGTTCGGCGCGGTGCACGAGGTGGTGGCACTCGGTGCAGTACCACTCGAACGCCTCCGTGAGCCCCTCCGGCCGCGGGATCTCCACCACCAGGCCGATCGAGCCCTCCTCGGGCCGCTGCGGGGAGTGCCGCACGTGCGGCGGCAGCAGGAACACGTCGCCCTCGTTGATCTGCAGGTCCGTCGGCGGCTTGCCCTCCTCCTCCATGACCCGCAGGACCATGTTGCCCTTGAGCTGGTAGAAGAACTCCTCGGTCGGGTCGTCGTGGAAGTCGGTGCGCTGGTTCGGGCCGCCGACCACCATGACGATCAGCCCGGCCTCCTCGAACACCTGGACGTTCCCGACGGGCGGCTTGAGCAGGTCGCGGTGCTCGTCGATCCACGCCTGGAAGTTGAACGGGCGCCCGAAGGTCAGCTGCGGCAGGGTCATGTTCCGGCCTCCTCGCCGGTAGTGGACGCGCCGGTGGAGGACGCGGCCGGGATGTGGGCGATGCACGAGATCTCGATGAGCAGGTGCGGGTGCGGAAGCTGGTGGACCGCGACGGTGGTGCGGGCCGGGCCGGTCTCGTCGAAGTACTCGCCGTAGACCTCGTTGTAGCCGCCGAAGTCGTTCATGTTCACCAGGTAGGTGGTGACGCTGACGACGTCGGACAGCGCTCCCCCGGCGGCCTCCAGCAGGTCGCCGATGTTCTCGATGACGGCGCGGGTCTGCTCGCGGATGTCGAGGTCGGTGACGCCCATCGGGTCGGCGCTCGCGCCGGCGAACGTGCCGTCGGGCCGCCGCGAGCTGGTGCCGGACACGAACACGAGGTCGCCGGCCCGCTTCACGTGCGGGAACCGTCCGCGCGGCCTGGCCTTGCCCTCGACGAGGATCGCGTCGCTCACCGGGTCGTCACCTCCGCGCTGCCGAGGCCGGCGCCGGTGACGCGGACGTGCGCGTCCTTGGGCAGCGGGACGGCGGCCGTCGCGGCGCCCGCGAGCACCACCCAGCCCGGTTCGAGGGTCATCCCGGCGCCGAGCGCGAGCCGGGCGGCGGCGCGCAGCGACCGGGCCGGGTCGCCGAGGATCGCTGCGGACGACCCGGTCTGCACCGGCCGCCCGTCGATCTCCATGAGCAGCCCGGCGTTGGACAGGTCGCGCGGCTCGTGCCAGGCACCGAAGCCGTAGCGGGCGGCGGAGGCGTTGTCGGCGATCACGTCCGGGAGCGTGAACTTGAAGTCCTCGTAGCGGGAGTCGAGGATCTCGAACCCGACGGCGACGCCCGCCACGGCCGACTCGACCTCGGCGACCGAGCGGACCTCGCGGCCGATCAGGTACACGATCTCCGGCTCGATCCGCGGATGGATGAGGTTCGACAGGTCCGCCGTCTCCCCGGCCTGCATCCCGTCGGTGAGCAGGCCCCAGATGACGTCGTCGACGCCCATCTGGACCATCTTCGCGCGGCTGGTGAAGCCCATCTTGACGCCGGAGAACCGCTCCCCGCGCCGGATCCGGTGCTCGATCAGCTCGCGCTGCACCGCGTACGCGGTCGGCACGTCGAACGGCTCCGCGTCGGTGAGCTTCGGGACCGCGCGGACGTCCCGGACGGCGCCGTCCAGCGTCGCGGCGAGCGCCTGCACGTCCACCATCAGGAAACCTCCTTGCCGAAGGCGACGCGGACGTCGCCGAGGCCGTCGATGCGGGCTTCGAACACGTCGCCGGGCGCGGCGGGCACGACCGGGCCGAGCGCGCCGGTCAGCACCGTGTCGCCGGCGCGCAGCGGGCGGCCGACGCGGGCGAGGGTGTCGGCGAGCCACAGCGCGGCGTTCAGCGGGTGGCCGAGGCAGGCGGCGCCGGTGCCGCTGGACAGCTGCTCGCCGCGCCGCTCGATGACCATCCCGCAGAGGCGCAGGTCGACGTCCTCGAGCCGGACGGGCCTGTTGCCGAGCGCGTACATGCCGGACGAGGCGTTGTCGGCGACGGTGTCGGCGAGGGTGATGTCCCAGTCGCGGATGCGGCTGCCGACGATCTCGATCGCCGGGAGCGCGAACGCGGTGGCGCGGATGAGGTCGGCGACGGTGTGCCGCTCGTGCGTCAGGTCGTGCTCCAGGACGAGCGCGACCTCCGCCTCGACGCGCGGCTGCAGGACGGCGCCGGCCGGGATCTCGTCGCCGTCCGGGACGGCCATGTCGGCGTACAGCATCCCGAAGTCGGGGCTGTCGACGCGCATCTGCTCCTGGACGGCGCGGGACGTCAGGCCGATCTTGCGGCCGGACAGCCGCCGCCCCTCCCCCAGCCACTTCTCGGTCATCCGGTTCTGGACGGCGTAGGCGTCGCCGGCGGCCGTGATGAGGTCGCGGACGGGCTCGCAGGGGACGCCGGAGGCGTAGGCGCCGAGCAGCCGCTCGGCCGCCGCGTCGATCGACGCGGCGCTCGCCGTGTTGTCGTTGGTCGGTTCGCTCACTGGCTCGCTCTCAGATCTGGATGCAGACGTTGACGGGCTCGGAGAAGAAGTCCAGTGAGTACTCTCCCCCTTCGCGGCCGATCCCGGACGCCTTGACGCCGCCGAACGGGGTGCGCAGGTCGCGCAGGTTCCAGCAGTTCACCCACACGATCCCGGTCTCCACCTGCGGCGCGACCCGGTGCGCCCTGGACAGGTCGCGGGTCCACACGGTGGAGGCGAGGCCGTAGGGGCTGTCGTTGGCGAGCCGGAGCGCCTCGTCCTCGGTGTCGAACGGCGCGACGTGGCAGACCGGCCCGAAGATCTCCTCGCGGACGGTCCGGGCCGTCTCGGGCAGCCCGGTGAGGACGGTCGGCTCGACGTGGAAGCCGCCGTCCCGGTCGTCGCCGAACGACGGCGCGCCGCCGCCTGCGACGACGGTGGCGCCCTCCTCGCGGGCGAGCCGGTAGTACGACAGCACCTTGTCGCGGTGCGCGGCGGAGATCATCGGCCCGTAGTCCGCGAGTTCCCTCGCACGCGCGCCGAGCCGCTCGACGAACTCGTCGAAGATCGGGCGCTCGACGTAGACGCGCTCGGTGCACAGGCAGATCTGCCCGGAGTGGGTGAACGACGAGCGGACCGTGCCGTCGACGGCGGCGTCGAGGTCGGCGTCGGCGAACACCAGCGCCGGGTTCTTGCCGCCCAGCTCGAACGAGACCGGCGTGATGTGGTCGGCGGCGTTGCGCATGATCGCCGAGCCGGTCGCGGACTCGCCGGTGAACGCGATGGCGTCGACGCCAGGGTGCCCGGTGAGGAACTCGCCGGCCGCGCCGGGGCCGTGCCCGTGCACGAGGTTGAACGCGCCGGACGGCAGCCCCGCCTGGTCGATGACCTGGGCGAGCAGCGTCGCGGTGGACGGGGTCTCCTCCGACGGCTTGACGACGACCGCGTTCCCGGCGGCGAGCGCCGGCGCGACCTTCCAGGTCATCAGCAGCAGCGGCAGGTTCCACGGCGAGATGATCGCGACGACGCCGAGCGGGCGCCGCACCGTGTAGTTGAGGGCCTGCCCGCCGCCGGTGCTCCAGCCCGGCACCTGCGTGGTGTAGGCGCGCTCGGGCCGGCCGTACAGCAGGTCGGCGTAGGCGCGGAAGTTGCCGATGGCGCGGGGCACGTCCACGGTCTCGGCGAACGCGCGGGGACGTCCGGTGTCGGCGACCTCGGCGTCCACGAACTCCTCGAACCGCGCCTGGATCCCGTCGGCGATCCGCCGCATCGCGGCCGCCCGCTCCTCGACGCCGCTGGTCCCCCACGGCCCGCGCACGGCCTCGCGCGCCGCGGCGACCGCGTCGTCCACGACCTCGCGCGGCGCCTCCGGGACGCCGCCGATCTCCGCGCCGTCGGCGGGCGAGAACAGCGGGAAGGCCGGTCCGTCCGAACGGAACACCCCGCCGACGTAGTGCTCAGCCTTCATTCCGCTCCTCCACGACCCGATCTGCCCTGACGGTGCGATCCTCCGCCCGAAGAGCTATGCCATGCAAATACCAAAGATCCGCAGAGCTATCACGATGCTGTGATATCAAAGCGGTATGCGTGCGATCGACCTGCTCAACGGGCGGCTCAAGCTGCGGCACCTGGTCCTCGTCGTGGCCATCGCCGACCAGGGCAGCGTGCTGCGCGCCGCCGAGCACCTGCGGCTCGCGCAGCCCGCGGTGACGCGCAGCCTGCGCGAGGTCGAGCACATCCTCGGCGTCGAGCTGTTCACCCGCGGCCCGCGCGGCGTGACGCCGACGATGTTCGGCGACGCGTTCGTCGAGCACGCCCGCGCCGTGCTGGCCGAGCTGCGCCGGGCCGGCGAGCGGATCACCGGGCTCGCCGACGGCGAGGTCGGCACCGTCACCATCGGCACCCTGCTCGCCGGCTCGAACGTGCTGCTGCCGCGCGCAATCGCGGCGCTCAAGCGGGACCGCCCCGGCATCACCGTGATCGTCCAGGAGGCCACCTTCGACGCGCAGGTGCCGCGGCTGCTGGACGGCGAGATCGACCTGATCCTCGGCCGCCTCAACCCGATCGGCGACCTGCGCGGGCTGCGCCAGGTCACCCTGTACGGCGAGCCGATCCGGCTGGTCGCCCGGCACGGCCATCCGGCCCGGTCCCGCCCCGGCCTCGCCCTCGCCGACCTGCTCGACTACCCGTGGGTGCTGCCGCTGGAGCAGACCGCGCTGCGCACCGAGCTGGAGCAGGTGTTCCGCGCCGGCGGGCTGGAGCCGCCCGGCGACCTGGTCGAGTGCACGTCGGTGCTGACCGTCCGGACGCTGGTCCGCGACACCGACATGATCGCCGCGCTGCCGCAGCTGGTCGCCGAGACCGACGCCGACATCGCGCCGCTGCCGGTGCCGCTGGAGACGGTCCGCCGCCAGGTCGGCGTCACGCTGCCCGCGCACCGCGCGCCGACGCCGTCCGCCCGGCTGATGCTGGAGCACCTGCGCCGCGAGGCCACCAAGATCGCGGCGGCCTGATCACAGCGACCGGACGAGGCCCAGCAGCGCGCGGCCGACCGCCGACTCCGCGTCCGCGAGGTCGAGGACGACGTCGAAGTGGTCGCGGTCCGGCACCACCATCGCCTCGCCCGCGCCCCACAGCGGCGCGAACGCCCGCGACTGCCCGACGAAGCCGGCGCCGTCGTGCTCGGCGACCGCGACGACCGCCGGGCAGCGCCGCCCGTGCGGCAGCAGCGCCGGGCTGAGCGCCGCCGCGCGCTCCACGTCCAGCTTCACGTACTCGTTGACGTAGACGCGGGTGATCGGGCGGATGTCGAACAGCCCGCTGAACGGCATCGCCGCCTTCACCACGTCCTCCGGCAGGCCGAGCTCCTCCTGCCACCCGCCGACCATCGTCATGCCGGTCAGGTGGCCGCCCGCCGAACTGCCGCCGACGACGATCCGCCCGGGGTCGAGGCCGTGCTCGCGGCCGTGCCGGTGCACCCAGGCGATGGACGCGCGCACCTGCCGGACGATCTCCTCCAGCGTCGCCTTCGGCGCGAGCGTGTAGTCCGGCACGACCGTGGCGATGCCGTGCTCGTGGAGCGTGCGCGCCATGAACGAGGAGTCCGCGCGCGACAGCGCCATCCAGTAGCCGCCGTGCAGGAACACGAACACCGGCCGTGGACCGTCGTCGCCGACGCCCCACACGTCCAGCCGCTCGCCGCTCGCCTCGTCGTAGACGATCCCGGGATGCCCCGGCAGCCCGTCCACGGCGCTCTCGGACTCGGCCCGGTACCGGGCCATGTGCCGCTCGAACAGCTCCGGCCCGGCCTTGCGCCGCACGTTGTAGGCGACGTCCAGTTCCTCGTCGCTCAGTTCGCTGCCCGGCCAGTCGTCCAGGTCGACCACGACCACCCACCCCTCCCGGTCCGCCCCAGCCTCCCGCCGGCGCCCCGGATCGATCAAATACCCGTCTCGTCCCCCGCTATCACCATCACGCTATGCCTGCACCGTCCGGCTATGCCCAGACCGGCTCGTCCGACTCCGCGACCCGGCCGTCCGCGCCGAACACCAGGTACCGGTCGAAGTCGGCGGCGAACCAGCGGTCGTGCGTGACGGCCAGGACGGTCCCGGCGTACGACGCGAGCCCGTCCTGCAGCGCCTCGGCGCTCGCCAGGTCGAGGTTGTCGGTCGGCTCGTCGAGCAGCAGGAGCGTCGCGCCGGACAGCTCCAGCAGCAGGATCTGCAGCCGCGCCTGCTGCCCGCCCGACAGCGTCTCGAACGGCCGCGACCCGGCGGGTGCCAGCTCGTAGCGGGCCAGCGCCGCCATCGCGTCGTTGCGGGTCAGGGCGTGCCCGGTCATGACGATCTCGGCGGGCGTCCGGTCGCGCAGGTCGGGCCGCGCGTGCGTCTGGACGAAGTGACCGGGGACGACCCGCGCGCCGAGCCGCGCCTCGCCGCGGTGCGGGACGTCCGCCCCGGCGAGCAGCCGCAGGAACGTCGACTTGCCCGAGCCGTTCGAGCCGAGCACCGCGACCCGCTCGCCGTACCGGACCTCCAGGTCGAAGGGGCGGACGAGGCCGGTCAGCTCCAGCGACGCGCACACCAGGGCGCGCTTGCCGGTGCGGCCGCCGCGCAGCCGCATCCGCACGTTCTGCTCCTTCGGCGCGCTCCGCGGCGGCCCGGCCTCCTCGAACCTGCGCAGCCGCGTGCGCGCCGCCTGGTACGACGAGGCGACCGCGTCGTTGCTCGCCGCCCGCTGCCGCAGCGTGTGGACCAGCCGTTTCAGCCGCGCGTGCTCCTCGTCCCACCGGCGGCGCCGCTCGTGCAGCCGTCCGGTGCGCTCGCGCCGCGCCGTCGCGTACCCGGCGAACCCTCCGCCGTGCACCCACAGGTCGCGGGACTCCACCGTGACGATCCGGTCGGCGGCGTCGGCGAGCAGCCGCCGGTCGTGCGAGACCAGCAGGACGGTCTTGCCCGTCGCCCGCAGCCGTTCCGCCAGCCACTCCTTGCCGGGCACGTCCAGGTAGTTGTCGGGCTCGTCGAGCAGGAGCACCTCGTCGGGACCGCGCAACAGCGCCTCCAGGACGAGCCGCTTCTGCTCGCCGCCCGACAGCGTGCCCACGCCGCGCGCCTCAGCGCGGTCGAAGGGCAGGCCGAGCGCGGCGGTCGTGCAGGTGTCCCAGACGACCTCGATGCCGTAGCCGCCGGCGTCGGTGTAGTCGGCGATGGCCCGCGCGTAGGCGAGCTGGCTCTCCTCGGTCTCGTCCAGTTCGCGCTCCGCCTGCGCCAGGGCCGCGGCGGCGGCGCGGACCGGCGCGGGCGCCACCGAGAGCAGCAGGTCGCGGACGGTCCGGTCGTCCCGGACACCGCCGATGAACTGCCGCATCACTCCGAGCCCGCCGGTGCTCGCCACGGTCCCGTCCGACGGCGCGACGTCCCCGGCGATCAGGCGCAGCAGGGTGGTCTTTCCCGCGCCGTTCGGGCCGACGAGCGCGCCCTTCGCCCCCTCGCCGATGCGGAAGGAGACGTCGTCCAGCAGCGCCCGGCCGTCCGGCAGCAGGTACGTCAGGCGGCTCACCTCGATGTGTCCCATCACCCCTCCTCGTACGGTGTTCGGGTAACCGGATCGTTGATCTGGTGCCCGCCCAATGTACTAGCCTGCTTCCATGACCGAGAGCGTGTGGCTGCGCGAGACCCGGCCCCGGCGCGAGGCGCCGCCGCTGAGCCGCGGGCGGATCGTCGCCGAGGCCGTGGCGCTGCTGGACGAGGAGGGCGCGGACCGGCTGACGATGCGCCGGCTCGCCGAGCGCCTGGACACCGGCTCCACGACGCTGTACTGGCACGTCAAGACCAAGGACGACGTGCTGGACCTCGCGCTCGACACGATCTTCGGCGAGGTGGCGGTGCCGTCCGGCCGGACGGACGGCTGGCGCGCGGACGCGGCCTCGCTGGTGCACGGCTGGCGGGCGGCGATGCTCCGCCACCCCTGGTCGGTCGCCGTGCTCGGGCGGCCGCTGCTCGGGCCGAACGTCCTGGCGCGCACCGAGTTCCTGCACTCCGCGCTGGCCGGCGCGGGCCTCACCGGCCCGGACCTGGTCGCGGCGGCCTACGGGCTCGCCAACTTCGTCATCGGCTCCGCACTGATGCAGGTCGCCTCAGGTGGTGCCGACGAAGGGCGGGAGGCGGCGGACGGCCTGCTCGCCCGGGAGCGCGACCGCTACCCGAGCCTCGCCGCGCACGGGCATCTCAGCGGCCACGACTGGGACGACGCGTTCGCACGCGGCCTCGACTACCTCCTGGACGGGATCGCCCACCGCCTCTGATCCCCCGCCGTTCCGGCCGCACGCCGCAGCGCCCGGCCCCTGGAACACGGGGCCGGGCGCTGCGGAGGCCGTCAGAGGACCTTGCTGAGGAACGCCTTCGTGCGCTCGTTGGACGGGTTGTCGAGCACGTCACTGGGACGCCCCGATTCGACCACGACGCCGCCGTCCATGAACACGACCCGGTCGGCCACCTCGCGCGCGAAGCCGACCTCGTGCGTGACGACGATCATGGTGAGGCCCTCCTCGGCGAGGGTCTTCATCGTCTCCAGCACGTCGCCGACCAGCTCGGGGTCCAGCGCGCTCGTCGGCTCGTCGAACAGCATCAGCTTCGGCCGCATCGCCAGCGCGCGGGCGATGGCGACGCGCTGCTGCTGGCCGCCGGACAGCTGCCGCGGGTAGCCGTCCGCCTTGTCGGCGAGGCCGACCTTGGCGAGCAGCCCGCGGGCCCGCTCTCGGGCCTGCCCGCGGGGCTCGCGGCGCACGCCGGTGGGCGCCTCGATGACGTTCTGCAGGACGGTCAGGTGCGGGAACAGGTTGAACTGCTGGAACACCATGCCGATCTCGCGGCGCTGCCGGGTGACGTCCCGCTTGCGCAGATGCCGCACCTTCCCGCCGGACGCGCTGAACCCGATCAGCTCGCCGTCGACGTGCACCGAGCCGCCGTCGATGGTCTCCAGGTGGTTGACACACCGCAGGAACGTCGACTTGCCCGACCCGGACGGCCCGAGGACCACCACGACCTCGCCGGGGTCCACGTCGAGGTCGACGCCCTTCAGCACCTCCAGGTGCCCGAACCTCTTGCGGACGCCCCGCGCCCGGACCATCGGCACCCCGCTGCGGGGCGCGTCCTCGTCCTGCGGCTTGTCCTTCTCCAGCGTGCTCAAGCGGTCACCTCCGGGGGCGGAACCGGGCGGCGGCGCCGCATCAGGACGAAGTCCCAGAAGCCCTGCCGGGCGTTGCGGGTCGCGCCGCGCGCGTAGTGGTGCTCGATGAACGACTGCCCGACGTACAGGATCGAGGTGATCACCAGGTACCAGAGGCAGGCGACGAGCAGCAGCGGGATGGTCTGGAACGTCCGGTTGTAGATGGACTGGACGGTGTAGAGCAGGTCGGCGAGCGCGATCACGCTGACCAGCGACGTCGCCTTCAGCATGTTGATCACCTGGCTGCCGGTGGGCGGCACGATGAACCGCATCGCCTGCGGCAGCACGATCCGGCGGAACGTGCGGACGCCGCCCATCCCGAGCGCCTGGGCGGCCTCGGTCTGGCCCGGGTCGACGGCCAGCAGCCCGCCGCGGATGATCTCGGCCATGTAGGCGGCCTCGTTCAGGCCGAGCCCGAGGACGGCCGCGACCAGCGGGGTGATGAGCTGGTTGGTGCTGCCGTGCGCGAACTCCGGCCCGAACGGGATCCCGACCGAGATGCGCGGCAGCAGCGCCGACAGGTTGTACCAGATCACCAGCTGCACCAGCACGGGGATGCCGCGGAAGAACCACACGTACAGCCCGCACGCGGCGCGCAGCAGCGGGTTGTCCGACAGCCGGCCGACCGCGAGCAGGATCCCGCCGGCGATGCCGACCGCCATCGCGATGACGGTCAGCTCCAGCGTGATGGCGATGCCGTCCCCGATGAGGGAGGCGTTGACGTAGCGGCCGACGACGTCCCACTGGAAGTTGTCGTTGGTCCACAGCAGGTGGGCGAACTGGGCCGCGAGGACCAGCACGACCAGCGAGGCCACCCACCGCAGCGGGTGCCGGACGTGCGCGGCGCCGGCCACGTCGACGTCGGCGACGGTGTCGCCGGAGCGCTTCTCGGTCATGGTCACCGCCGGTTCACCCCTCCCTGGGCGCCAGGTTCATGCCCGGCGCGTCGAGCATGTTCGCGGTCAGGCCCCATTCGGTCATGACCTTCTTGTAGGTGCCGTTCTCCACGAGCTTGCGCAGCGCCCGCAGCAGGACGTCCTTCAGCGGCGAGTCCTTGCCCACGACGGCGCCCTGGTACAGGTCGTCGAAGCCGTTGGCCTTGCCGGTGCCCGCGAGCTGCAGGTCGTCGCCGGACTGCTTGACGAAGTAGCCGAGCGGCGCCTGCGAGGAGAAGAACGCGTCGGCGCGGTGCGAGCGGACGGCGAGGGTCGCGGTCGGCTGGTCCTTGTACGACTGGACCTGCACGGCGGGCCTGCCCTGCTGGACGCAGGTCCCCGACTGCTTCTTGGCGACGTCCTCGGCGGAGCCGCCCGCCATCACCGAGATCTTCAGCCCGCAGGTGTCGGCGATGGACCCGATGTGCTTCGGGTTGCCCTTCGGGACGGCGAAGACGACGAACTCGCGCACCCAGTCGACGAAGACGTTGTCGCCCTCCCGTTCGGGGAAGTCGCCGATCGGGCCGAGCGCGAAGTCGTACCGGCCGGCCTTGATGCCGGTCAGCTCGCTCGGCAGCCCGTCGACGGTGACGTGCTCGATCTTCACGCCGAGCAGCTGGCTGAGCGCGGTGGCGAGGTCGGCGGACGCCCCGGACAGCGACCGGCCGTCCGACCCGGCGATCTCGTACGGCGGGAACGAGCCGTTGTTGACCGAGATCAGCTTGCCGGACGCCTTGTTCTTGGCGGGCAGCGCGTCGTGCAGCGCGTGGTCGACGGTCTGGCGGAGGTCGGCCTCCTTGACGCCCTGCGCGGACTTGCCGCCGCCGAGGATCCCCTCGGCCTCGGGCGGGTTCGCGCCGCACGCGGCCGTCGCGGCGAGCAGCGCGCCCGCGAGGGCGGCGGAGATCGCCGTGCGGCCCCTCATGCCGTCTCCTCTCTCGGCCGGATGGACGGGTCGACGCGGAAGCGCCGGTTCGCGAGCACCGGGAGCTTGCGCCGGGCCTCGTCGAGCTCCTCGCGGTCGGCGACCGCCCACAGCAGCCCGGGCCGGTCGGCGAGCCGGTCGCGGACGATGCCGAGCGGGTCGACGACCATGCTCGCGCCGATGTTGCGGCGGCCGCACTCGCCGGAGGCCGCCACGTAGCAGGTGTTCTCCAGCGCCCGGGCGGTGACCATGACCTCCCAGTGCCGCTCCTTGGCGGGGCCGCGCACCCAGGCCGCCGGCAGCGCGAGCACCTGCGCGCCCGCGTCGACCAGCAGCCTGGCCATTTCCGGGAATCTTACGTCGTAGCAGGTCATGAGCCCCACCCGCCAGCCGGCGCAGTCGAACACGACCGGCTCGCCGTCGCCGGGGCGGACGCGGTCGGACTCCCGCGAGCCGAACGCGTCGTACAGGTGGACCTTCCGGTAGACGGCGACGACGGCGCCGTCGCGGATCGCGGCGAGGGTGTTGTGCACCTTGCCGCCACCGGCGGGCTCGTGGATCCCCACGACGACGGTCGTGCGCGTGCCCGCGGTGTGCTCCAGCAGGCCCGTGACGAACGGGCCGTCGAGCGGCTGCGCGACCTCGGCGATCCGGTCGGGCTCGTCGATGAACAGGGCGAGGGAGTCCTCGGGCAGGACGAGCAGGTCCGCGCCGCCTTCCGCGGCCTCGTCGATGAGCGTCATGCAGGTCTTGAGGTTGGTCTGCCAGTCCTCGGTGGAGGCGAACTGGCCCACGGCGATCCTCACGCGAAGACCTCCTCGGCCTTGATGGGGCGGGGCGCGATGCCCTGCTCGTGCAGTTCCTCGCAGAACGCCGCGACCATCGCGGCGTTGGCGTCGGCGCCGTACGGCATCCAGTCGTCGCCGAAGAGGCGCGCCTGGGTCTCCAGCTCGTCCAGCAGCCAGGGGGTGGTGTCGGTGAGCAGGCGGCGGCGCTCCAGCCACACCCGCTTGGACTCCTCGAAGGCGTCCTGCAGCACCTCGGGGAGCCACGGGTACTCGTCCACGACCTCGCGCTTGAGGGCGAGGATGTGGATGCCGGGGACGAAGCCGGTGCGGGCGAAGTACTCCCGCTCGGCCGCGCGGTGGTCGGCGTAGAGGTGCCGGAACCGGCTGTGCGGCGTGAACATCTCCGGCGGCATGAACGGCGTGAACACCGCGTCGAAGGTGCCGTCGGCGAGCCCGTTGACCAGCGAGCGGTCCGCCAGCCGCACGTTGGCGGGCAGCGGGCGCGTCCCGACGCGGTCCTTGCCGCTCTCGCCCGCGGCGAGCGGGCCGACGCGCCATTGGATCGCCGACAGGTCGACGCCGTCGGCGCGCAGCAGCGCCCGGGTCCAGGTGTTGCCGGAGTCGGGCCAGCCCGTCAGCCCGATCGTCGCCCCGGCCAGGTCGCGCGGCGCGGCGAGCGCGCTGTCGCCGCGGACGAGCACGCAGCGCTGCCGGAAGCCGCGCATCACGAACACCGGAAGCCCGGCGAGCCGCTCGTCGCCGTCGCCGCGGCCGAGGACGTACCGGCTGAAGGACGTCTCACCGCCGTCGAGGCCGGGCTCGGCGAGGACGTCCGGGGTGACGTCCCGGGACTCGATCTCCAGCGCCACGCCGCGGGCGCGCACCCGGCCGGTGACCAGCGGGACGAGATGGTCCCAGTCCCGCAGCGCCAGGCGAATACGTGGAATCGGCACAACGCTCCATTTCCGCATGTAAGAGGGGTTTTGTCGCGCTTGGGGCGCGATGGGACCCGACTTTAGGCCGCGTTTGTACCGCGTACAATGGGTGTTTTGTTACTACACAAAGTTTTGCACGGAGGGCACGTGATCGACGCGGCATGGCTCGCCGAGCGCATCGGCGACCACACGGCGCGGGGCATCGCCGCCTCGATGACCAACCTGATCCGCAGCGGGGACCTCCCGGCCGGGACGAGGCTGCCGACCGTCCGCGGGCTGGCCGCCGAGCTCGGGGTCAGCCCCGGCACCGTCGCCGACGCCTGGTCGACGCTGCGCCGGCACCGCGTCGTCAGCGCGCAGCGGCGCCGCGGCACGGTCGTGATCGGCCCGCCGAACGTCCCGCACCCCGCCCGCTACGAGCGCATCGGCGAGTTCGGCAACCGGCTGGCCGTCGACCTCGCGATCGCCGCGCCCGACCCCGCACTGCTGCCGCCGCTGGACGCCGCGCTCGCCGCCGGCGCCCGCACCGCGCGGCTGAACGACTACACCCGGGAGACGATCACCCCGGCGCTGCGTGCGGCCGCCGAGCCCGGCTGGCCGTTCCCGCCCGCCGCGATGCTCGCCGTCGGCGGCGGCTACGAGGGCGTCCAGCTCGTCTGCCAGACCGTCGCCGTGCCCGGCGACCGCGTCGCCGTCGAGGACCCGACCGGCGCCCGCCTGCTCGACATCCTGGAGGCGCAGGGCGCCGAGGTCGTCCCGGTCGCCTGCGACGACGAGGGCCCCGAGCCGGGCGCGCTCGCCGAGGCGCTCGCCACCGGGCCCGCCGCGTTCGTCTACCAGCCGCGCGCCCACACCCCGCGCGGGCACGCGCTGACCCCGGCGCGCGCGGCGGCCCTCGCCGAGCTGCTCGCCCCGACCAACACCCTCGCCATCGAGGACGACGGCACCGGCGAGGTGTCGTCCTCGCCCGCGGTCAGCGTCGGCGCGCACCTGCCCGAGCGGACCGTGCTCGTCCGCTCCTACTCCAAGTCCCACGGCCCCGACCTGCGCCTCGCCGTGATCGGCGGCGCCGCGGAACCGGTGGAGCGGGTCCGCGTGCTGCGCAGCTTCGGCACCGGCTGGACGAGCCGCGTCCTGCAGGACGCGCTGGCGCACCTGCTGACCGACCCGGCCGCCGTCGCCGCCGTCGCCCGGGCGCGCGCCGCCTACACCGAGCGCCGCGAGGGCCTCGCGGCCGCGCTCGCCGAGCGCGGCGTCCGGACCGGCAACCGGGACGGGCTGATGCTGTGGGTGCCGGTCGCCGACGAGTCCGCGGCGCTGGTCACGCTCGCGGCGCACGGGGTCGCCGCCGTCCCGGGCAGCCGGTACCAGATCGTCCCGGCGGACGCCCATGTCCGGATCGCGACCGGCCGCCTTCCCGACGCCCCGCTCAGCATGGCGGAGCTGGCCGACCTCGTGGCGCTCGCGGCGCGTCCGCACTGACCGGGGCGGGTACGAGGCCGGGCAACTCCTCGGCGTGGACCGAGAGGTAGGCGGCCAGGGTCTCCGGGATCAGGTCGATGGACGCCAGGCCGGCCGGCGTGCACGGGACGCGGTCGACGTCGAAGAGGCCCTTGGACGGATCGTCGAACTCGGGGCCGTGTCGGCGCGACAGGTCCATCGTGATGAGGCGGCAGACGTAGAAGACGTTGAGGCGGTGCAGCTCGGGGAGCTGCTCGCTGCACGCGAAGACCTGGCGGACGGGGCCGGCGGTGGCGCCGAGCTCCTCGTCCAGCTCGCGGCGCAGCGCCGCCTCCGGGCCGGCGTCGGTCGGCTCGATCTTGCCGCCGGGGGTCGTCCAGTAGACGGCGCGGCCGGGCACGGTGCGGCGCAGCAGGACCAGGTCGCCGCCGTCCAGCAGCAGCGCGCGGGCGGCGCGGCGGAGGCGGGGCGCGGGTTCGCCGGTCATGAGTTGAGGTAGGCGAGGACGGCCAGGACGCGCCGGTGGCCGCTGTCGGTGGGCGGCAGGCCGAGCTTGGCGAACACGGCGCCGATGTGCTTGCTGACCGACCGCTCGGTGATGACGAGGGTGGTGGCGATCGTGGCGTTGTCCAAGCCCTGCGCCATCAGCCCGAGGACCTCGCGCTCGCGGGGCGTCAGGGCCTGCAGCGGGTCGCTGCGGGAGGTCATCAGCTGGGAGACGACCTCGGGGTCCAGGGCGGTGCCGCCGGCGGCGACGCGCGACAGCGCGTCGAGGAACTCGTCGACCCGGCTGACGCGGTCCTTGAGCAGGTAGCCGACGCCTTCGGCGCCCCCGGACAGCAGCTCGGCGGCGTAGGTCTCCTCGACGTACTGCGACAGCACGAGCACCGGGAGCCCGGGGATCCGCTTGCGGGCCTCGATGGCGGCGCGCAGCCCCTCGTCCCGGAACCCGGGCGGGAGCCGCACGTCCAGGACGGCGGCGTCGGGCCGGTGCTCCAGCAGCGCGGGCAGCACCTCCGGGCCGCTGCCGGCGACGGCGGCGACCTCGTGCCTGTCGGAGGTCAGCAGCAGCACCAGGCCCTCGCGCAGCAGCACGTTGTCCTCGGCGATCACGATCCGCACGGCAGGTCCGCCTCCAGGGTGGTCCCTCCCCCGTCGGGGCTGTCGATGCGGGTGGTCCCGTCGAGCGCGGCCACCCGGCGGCGGATTCCGGCCAGCCCGCTTCCGCGGCCCGCGTCGGCCCCGCCCTTGCCATCATCGCGCACTCTGATCAGCAGCCGGGCCCCTTCGCGGCGGACGGCGACCGACGCGCTGCGGGCGCCGCTGTGCTTGGCGATGTTGGTGAGCGCCTCGGCGACCACGAAGTAGGCGGCGGCCTCGACGGCGGCGGGCGCGCGGCCGGCCCCGTCGAGGTCCATCTCGACGGGGATGTGCTGGCCGGCGGCGAGCGCGCGCACCGCCCCGGCCAGGCCCCGGTCGGACAGGATCGGCGGGTACACGCCGCGGATGACGGTCCGCAGCTGCGTCAGCGCCTCCTCCACGCCGTCCCTGGCCTCGAGGAACAGGGTGCGGGCGGCGGCCGGGTCGGTGTCGAAGCGGCGGTCGGCGAGGCCGAGCCGCAGCGCGACGGCGACCAGCTGCGCCTGCGTCCCGTCGTGCAGGTCGCGTTCGATGCGGCGCAGCTCGGCGCCGTGCGCCTCCAGCGCCTCGGCGCGGGTCTCGGTGAGCTCCTCGACCCGTTCGGTCAGGCTGGTGCGGCGGGTGGGGCGCAGCAGCAGTTCCGCGAGCCGCGCCTGCCAGCGCACGAACCGCGGCACCAGCCACAGCAGCGCCGCCAGGTCCAGGCCCGCCTGGAGGAACGGGAGCGTGAGCGCCTGCGGCCAGGTGTTCAGGTCCACGAACGCCGACACCGATCCCGGCGGCGCGGCCCACCACCACAGCGGCATCGACACCGCGTACGGGATCGCGGGCCACAGCCCGACCGCCATGACCGCCATCAGCAGGCCGGTGTACCCGTGCGCCACCATCCACGCGACGTCCCGCCACAGCGCCGGCGAGCGCAGGATCCGGCGCGCCTCGCCCAGGCCCGGGTCCTTGCGGGCGGCGTACGGCTCGGGGATCTCGCGGCCGAGCACCCGCCCGGCCCGGCGCCGTTCGGCGTTGGCGAGCGCGCGCAGCGGCTTCACCGCGTCCGGCAGCCACGGCAGCGCGAACAGCAGCAGGGCGAGGAACACCAGCAGGGGCGCGAGCCCGAGCAGCGCGGGGACGGAGGTGCGCAGGGCGGCGACCAGCCGGCCGGTCGCCTCCGCGCTGCGCCGCAGCGCCCCCGTCACGCTCATCTGTGCCCTTGTCATGTCGCCTCACCGCACACGCTATGTGAGCGGGTGCCGCGGCGCATCACGGCCAGGCCCCATGCCGATGGTGTAGCCCGCTACACCATCGATCGGGGAGTGCGCCCCGATGTGGCGGGGCCGCCCCCGATCCTAGGTTCGTCCTGGTGAGAGCGGGTTTCCCACGGAGGGCGAGCATGACGACGATGACGGCCGAGGCGACCGCGGTGGCGGTGCGCCTGGAGTCGGTCACCAAGGCCTACGGCGCGGTCCGGGCGCTGGACGACGTCACCTGGACGTTCCCGCGCGGCGGGTTCACGGCGGTGATGGGGCCGTCCGGCTCGGGCAAGAGCACGTTCCTGCACTGCGCGTCCGGGCTGGAGCGGCCGAGCGCGGGCGCGGTCCGGATCGGCGGCGCCGACCTCGGCCGGCTCGGCGAGGCGAAGCTGACCCGGTTGCGCCGCGAGCGGATCGGGTTCGTGTTCCAGGCGTTCAACCTGGTCCCGTCCATGGACGTGGAGCAGAACATCACGCTGCCGCTGCGGCTCGGCGGGATCGAGCCGGACCCGGCGTGGCTGGACGAGGTGGTGCGCCGGGTCGGGCTGGCGGACCGGCTGCGGCACCGCCCGGCGGAGCTGTCGGGCGGGCAGCAGCAGCGCGCCGCGGTGGCCCGCGCGCTGATCACCCGCCCGGAGGTGGTGTTCGCCGACGAGCCGACCGGCGCGCTCGACCCGCGGACGGCCCGCGACGTGCTGCGGCTGCTGCGCGAGGCGGCGGACCTGACCGGGCAGACGGTCGTGCTGGTCACCCACGATCCGCTGGCGGCGGCCACCGCCGACTCGGTGCTGTTCCTCCGCGGGGGCCGGATCGTCGACGAGCTGCGCGACCCGTCGGTCGCGGCCGTGATGAACCGCTGGGAGACGCTGTGAAGCGGCTGGAGGGAAAGGGCGCGTTCGCGGGCGTCTTCGCGGCGCTGCTGTTCGCGGCGGTGCTGGTCGGGGCGTGCGGGGTGCTGCTGGAGTCGGCGCTGCGCGCGCACGCGCCGGTGGACCGGTTCGCCGCGGCGGACGCGGTCGTGACGGGGCCTACGAGCGTCACGCGGCGGATGAAGCAGCCCGGTTCCGACCCGGAAACGCAGAGCAGGCCGCTCGCGGAGCGCGCGCGGGTCCCGCTCGCGGCGGCGGGACCGCTGCGGGCGGTGCCGGGTGTCCGGGCGGTGGTCGCGGACGTGGCGTTCCCCGTCCTGACGTCCACCGGGCACGCGGTGACGGGCCACGGCTGGGACTCGGCCGTGCTGCGGCCCTACGAGCTGAGCGAGGGGCGGGCGCCGCAGGGTCCGGACGAGGTGGTACTGAGCCGGTCGGCCGGCGTGCGAGCGGGCTCGACCGTCCGGCTGCAGGTCACCGGGGCGCCCCGCCCGTACCGGGTCACCGGGCTGGTGGCGTCGGGTCCCGCGGTGGCGTTCTTCGCCCCGGCGACGGCGATGGCGCTGAACGGGCGTCCCGGTCAGGCCGACGCCCTGGCCGTGCTCGCGGACGGGAGGCTCGACAGCGGCGCGCTGCGCAAGGCGGCCCCGGGGCTGACCGTCGCGACCGGGGCGGCGCGCGGCGACGCCGAGGACCGCGCCGTCGCGTCCGCACGTCCCGACATCGTCGAGATCGCCGCGTCGTTCGGCGGCGCCGCCGTCATGACCGCGCTGGTGGTCGTCGGCGGGCTGATCGCGCTGTCGGTGCGGGAGCGGCGGCGGGAGTTCGCGCTGCTGCGCGCGGTCGGCGCGACGCCCTGGCAGGTGCGCGGGCGGCTCGTCCGCGAGACCGCGCGGGCGGCGGTGCCCGCCGGGCTGATCGGCGGCGTCCTGTCGCTCGGCGCGGGCGCGGCGATGCACGCCGCGATGGTCGCCAAGGGAGTGCTGCCCGACGGGTTCGGGCTCTCGATCAGCCCGCTGCCGGTGCTGGCGGCGTTCGCCGTCGCGGTCCTCGGCGCGACCGTGTCCGCGCTGCTCGCCTCGCTGCGCGTCTCCCGGATCCGCCCGGTGCAGGCCCTCGGCGAATCGGCCGCCGAGCCCGCGGCGCTGCCGCGCTGGCGCGTTATCACCGGCGTGGTGCTCCTCGTCGTCGGCGCGAACGCGCTCGGCGTCTCGGCGGTCACGACCGGGCCGGCCGCGAGCGCCTCGCTCAGCGGGCTGGTCATGGCGCTGGTCGTCGCGGTCGCGATGCTCGGGCCGCTGCTGGCCCGGCTCGGCGAGCGGGTCCTCGGCCCCGTGGCCGTCGCGCTGTCCCCGGTCGCGGGGCGCCTCGCCCGGCACGCGGCGACCGCCGCCGCCCTCCGCGCCGGCTCGATCATGACGCCGGTGGCGCTGGCCGTCGCGTTCGCCGGAGTGCAGCTCTTCGCGCAGTCCACGGTCGTCCACGCGACGTCCGTGCAGTTCGCCGACGGGAACCGCGCCGACCAGGTCGTGGTGGCGGGCGGTGCGGGGCTGCCGCAGGGCGCGGCGGACGCCGTGCGGCGCGTCCCCGGCGTCACCGCCGCGACGCCCGTCAAGCGCACCACGGTCGTCATGGCCGTGAAGGAGCTGGGCGAGAAGAACCTGCGGTCGCTGACGGCGCAGGGCGTCGGCGCGGACGCCGCCGCCACCATGGACCCGAAGGTCTCCTCGGGCAAGCTCGGGACGCTGCGCGGGAACACGGTGGCTCTCAGCCGGGACGTCGCCGGAGGGCTCCACGTCGGATCCACCACCCCGCTGTGGCTGGGCGACGGAACGCGGATCAGCGCCAAGGTCGTGGCGGTGTACGACCGGGGTCTCGGCTTCGGCGACGTGCTCCTCCCCCACGACCTCGCCGTGGCGCACTCCTCGACGTCCCTCGACGACCACGTCCTCGTCCGCGGCCACGCCGATCTCCGGTCCGTCACCGCCGCCTACCTGGGCGCGCAGGCCGTCAGCGGCGATGCCTTCGGCGCCGAGCTGTCGGACGCGACGCGCCTGCAGGGCTTCGTCAACTACGTCGTGGTCGGCGCGATCGCCGGGTTCATCATCATCGGCCTCGTCACCACGCTGGCGACCGGCGCGCGGCGCCGCGAGTTCGCCCTGCTCAGGCTGGTCGGCGCGACCCGCCGCCAGGTGCTGCGCGCGCTACGCCTGGAGGCGCTGATCGTGCTCGGCACCGGCGCCGCCGCCGGATCCCTCGTCGTCGCGGTGGTGATCCCGGCGTTCGCGACGGCGGTCACCGGGCTGCCGCTGCCCGCGGTGTCCCCGCTGACCTGCGCGGCGATCCTCGCGACCGTGGCGGGCTGCGGCGCCGCCGCCGTCCTCCTGCCGGCCCGGGCGATGCTCCGCCGGCGCACCTCCCCGAAGATCTCCTGAAAGGCGCTCACCATGGACACCACCGGAACCGGCAACACCGCGCGCTGGACGCTGCTCGGCCTGCTCCTCGGCGTCAACGTCGTCTCCAACATCCTTCTGAAGGGCAGCTGGCTGGAGCTTCCCGTCAGCATCGTCAGCGGCCTCGGCGTCGTCGCGGTCATCGCCGACTACCTGGTGCGCGGACGGCGCAGGGAGCGCTGAACGCGTGCGGGCCGCCAGGACGGGCGAGCGAACCCTCCGGCTCGTCCCCCGGGCGGCCCGCACCGCCGTTACCATCTCGGAGTGCCAAGATCCCGTTGGCATGCTCTGTACCGGAACGGCGTGAAATGGATGATGTCGAGATCCGGCGGCACCTGCCGGGCAACCTCCCGCAGCTGTTCGCCGACGGCGCGGACGGCGCCGACCCGGCCGCGGACGGCGCGGCCGGGCGGACACTGTCGGTCTCGCTGCCCGAGGGCGACGTGGTGTGGCCGGACCCCGGCTACCCGCAGCGGCAGCTGCTCATGCGGCCCGCCTTCTGGCTGAGCGACGAGCCCGTGCACGGCGAGCTGTGGGGCCGGTTGCGCGCCGAGCACGCCCGCTCCGGACTGTGGCCGCTGCTCCTCGACGAGACCGACCAGCCCTGGGCGTCCGGCCAGATCGCGCCGGAGCCGGTGGCCGAGGTCGGCAACTACTCGCCCGACGCGTTCCTGTACGAGGTGTGGGCCGACTGGGCGGAGCAGGCCGCCGACGAGGACCACGACGACCTCGCGCCGTTCGGCCGGCACTGCCCCGGCCCCGCCCCCGCCGGGACCCCGCTGGACGACGCGGACGCCGTCGCCGACCGGTACGCGCGCGTCCTCGGCGCGCGGGGGCCGTCCCTCGGCCTGGTCGCGGTGGACCGCGGCGCCGACGCGATCGCCGCGGTCGGCTGGCAGGGCGCGCTCAACCACAACGAGTGGACCGCGCCGCTCGCCGCCGTCCTGCGCGGCTGGGAGGAGCGCTTCGGCGCGCGCGTCGTCGGGCTCGGGTTCAACACGATGGAGCTGAGCGTCGCCGCGCCGCCCGTGACGACCCGCCACGCGGTGCACGTCGCGGCGGAGCACTGGGCGTTCTGCCCGGACATCCTCTTCCAGGGGCCGGGCACGCTCACCGGCTACGCCGAGGAGATCCGGGGCAAGACGCACTGGTCGTTCTGGTGGGACTAGACCGCCGCCAGCAGGACGGCGCTAGGAGGACGGAGTGCGCGCGCCGAGCATCCGCAGCGACAGGTGGGCGGTCAGCGCGCCGACCTCCTCCGGCGAGCGCGGCCCTTCGGGGCGGTACCAGCGGCACACGTCGATGGCCAGGGACGCCAGGGCGCGCGCGGTGCCCTCGATGTCGGCGACGTCGAACGCGCCCGCCGCGGCGCCCGCCCGCACTTCCTCTCGCACCAGGGCGCGGACGCGGCGGCGGATCGCGGCGATGCGGCGTGCGTGCGCCGCGTCCAGCGCACCGAGCTCGTTCTGGATGACGCGGGCGGCGCGGTGGTGGCGGGCGTGCCAGCGGGCGAACGCGTACATCAGCGCCCGGACGCGTTCGGCGTGCCCGCCGACACCGTCGACCGCGCCCTCCAGCTCCGCGAGCACGGACTCGTGGACGGTCAGCGCGATCTGGAACAGCAGGTCCGCCTTCGTCCGGTAGTGCACGTAGAGGGCGCCCGCGCTCATCCCCGCACCGGCGGCGATGTGCCGCGTCGAGGTGCCGTGGTAGCCGAGTTCGGCGAACGAGTCGACCGCGGCGAGCAGCAGGCGGCGCGACGCGTCCGGCGCGACGCCCGCCCACATGCCGCCGGTGCCGTCCTCGGGGCCGCTGCCGGGAGCCATGCGAGAAGCCTAAGCGATCGCTCAGTACACTAGGCCCGCACTTCGCACCATTCCAGGAGGAACCGCATGCGGCGCACCGTCTTCGAGGCCGACCACGACCTGTTCAGGGAGTCCGTGAGGGAGTTCGTCGAGCGGACGCTCCTGCCCCTGGACGAGGACATCCGCAATGAGCGGATGCTCAGGCGCGAGGTGTGGCTGGAGGCGGGCCGGCAGGGCTTCCTCGGCATGCAGGTGCCCGAGGAGTACGGCGGCCAGGCCGCCGGGGACTTCCGCTTCAACGCCGTCATCGGCGAGGAGCTGGCGCGCGTGGCGGTCGCCTACAACTCGATCGTGTCGATCCACATCGACATCTGCGCCCCGTACCTGCTGGAGCTGGCGACCGACGAGGCCAAGAAGAAGTGGCTGCCCGGGTTCTGCACCGGCGAGCTGATCACCGCGATCGGGATGACCGAGCCGTCCGGCGGGTCCGACCTCGCGGCGCTGAAGACCACCGCCGTCCGCGACGGCGGTGAGTGGGTCATCAACGGGTCGAAGACGTTCATCACCAACGGCGGCCACGCCGACCTGATCATCGTCGCGGCCAAGACCGACCCCGAGCGCGGCGCCAAGGGCATCACGCTGTTCGGCGTCGAGGCGGGCACGCCCGGCTTCAGCCGCGGCACGAAGCTGGACAAGGTGGGCCAGCCCGAGGCCGACACCTCCGAGCTGTTCTTCGAGAACGTCCGGGTGCCGGACTCGCACGTCATCGGCGAGCTGAACCGCGGCTTCATCCACATGATGGAGCGGCTGTCGCAGGAGCGGCTGTCGTGCGCGATCGCCAACGTCGCGCACGCCCGCGGCGTCCTGGACGAGACCATCGCCTACGTCAAGGAACGCAAGGCGTTCGGGCAGCCGATCGGCAACTTCCAGCACAACAAGTTCCTGGTCGCCGAGCTGATCACCAAGCTGGACGTCGCGCAGGCGTTCGTCGACCAGTGCCTGGCCGCGCACGTGGCGGGCGAGCTGTCCGCGGTCGACGCGTCCAAGGCCAAGTGGTGGAGCTCGGACGTGCAGAACCAGATCATCGACGGCTGCGTGCAGCTGTTCGGCGGCTACGGCTACATGCGCGAGTACCGCGTCGCCCGCGCCTGGATGGACGCCCGCGTCGCCCGCATCTGGGCCGGCTCCAACGAGATCATGAAGGAGATCATCGGCCGCGACGCCGGCCTGTGACCCGCGCCGCCACGGCCGGAGGCACCGGCCGTGGCCGGGCGCTCGGGTGCGGCCTCAGTCCTGGCGGCGCCTCTTGGACGCCGGCTCGCCGTAGCCCGGCTTCGGGGCGGGCGAGGTGTCCTGCTGCTTGCCCCGGTGGATCCGGTCGAGCCGCTCGGCGTGGTGGTGCGGCTGGTGCTTCGGCGCCGAATGGGGCTGCTTGGACGCGCCGGTCGTGACGTTCCGGGCGCTCGGGGCCTTCCCCTGCGCCCTGGCCTCGCGGGCGGCCCTCCGGCGCTGCTCCACGTTGCCTTCCATCTTCTTGCCGGACATGGCTTCCCCCCTGTCTCCGGCTTGCGGTCACCGTCCTACCCGCCCGCTCCGGCGCCGATTCGACCGCACCGCCCCGGCGGTCGCGGAGCGGTACGAACCGGACGCGCAGGGGTGTCCGGGTGGCCAGTGTCTCGAAGATGTGATGTTTTAGATCCTGCACGGAGGTGCGATGTGCGCTTCTGATCAATAACCTGCGATCATGGCGAATGTCGGGGCACGCGCGGCCAAGTGGCTTGTACGGGGATACATCGCCAGGAAGCAGCGTGCCGGGTTCAATCTCGAGTCGATCCGGTTCCTGCCCAACTCCACGCTGGCGCCCCTGCGCCGCGACGGCCTGGACCCGGTGAGCGACCTCACCGAGATCCGGGAGGCGCGGCGCGTCAGCAGGCTGCCGCTGCCCTTCGGGTTCGGCGTCTGGCTGGTGACCGGCTACGAGGAGGCGAAGGCCGTCCTCGCGGACGCGGACTCGTTCAGCAACGACCTGTCCAACCTCGTGGGCAAGGTGGACGTCCCGGCCGGGTTCACGCCCGGCGGGCTGGGGTTCTCCGACCCGCCCGTCCACACCCGCCGGCGCAAGCTGCTGACGCCGGAGTTCACCATGCGCCGGCTGAGCCGGCTGACGCCGCTGATCCACACGATCGTGGAGGAGCGGCTGGACGCGATGGCGGAGCGGACCGGGCCGGTCGACCTGATGGAGTCGTTCGCGCTGCCCGTCCCGCTGCTGACGATCTGCGAGCTGCTCGGCGTCTCGCACCGCGACCGCAGCGACTTCCAGCGGCTGAGCAGCGCCCGGTTCGACCTGTTCGGCGGGGCGAGCGCGTCGGTCGGCGCGATCTCCGAGTCGATGGACTACCTGCTCGAGGTCGTCCGCCGGCAGCGGGTCGAGCCCGGGCCGGGGCTGATCGGCATGCTGATCCGCGAGCACGGCGACGAGCTCGACGACCTGGAGATCGCGGGCCTGTCGGACGGGGTGCTCACCGGCGGTCTGGAGACGACCGCGAGCATGCTCGCGCTCGGCTCGATCGTGCTGCTGCGCGACCGCGAGCAGTTCCAGCGCATCCACGACGACGATGCGGCGATCGGCCCGTTCGTCGATGAGCTGCTGCGGTACCTGACGGTGGTCCAGCTGGCGTTCCCGCGGTTCGCCCGCAAGGACACCGAGGTCGCGGGGGTGCAGATCGCCGAGGGCGACGTCGTGCTGATCTCGCTGTCGGCCGCCAACCGCGACCCGGCGCTCGGCGCCGACATGGACGGCTTCGACGCCGGCCGCAAGACGCCGCCGCACCTGGCGTTCGGCTGGGGCGCGCACCGCTGCATCGGCGCCGAGCTGGCGAAGATGGAGCTGCGGGCCGCCTACCCCGCGCTCGTCCGCCGGTTCCCCGACGTGCGGCTCGCGGTGGAGCCGGACAAGCTGAGCTACCGCAAGCTGTCGATCGTCTACGGGGTCAACGCGCTGCCGGTCCACCTCGGCTGAGCGGGCGGGTCAGCCCGCCCCGGGAAGCCGCACCCACACCGTGCCGGAGCGGATCTCGGTGTCGAAGACGGGCTGGGGCGCGGTGGCGGGGCCGCAGGCGACCGAGCCGCCCGCGAGGTCGAAGGTGCTGCCGTGCCACGGGCAGGTGATCCGGCCGTCCTTCACCTCGCCGTCCGACAGCGGGCCGGACAGGTGGCTGCAGCGGTCGGCGAGGACGTGCACCTCGGTGCCGCGCCGGACGACGACCACGGGGATCTCGCCGAGCATGCGGCGGCCCGGCTCGTCCTGCGGCAGCTCGTCGAGCGCGCCGAGCTCCTGCCATCCCGGGTCGACCAGGTGCGGGACGGACTCGGCGTGGTTGGCGCCGCCCGCCTGGCGGAAGGAGATGCGGCCGCCGAGCAGCCCGCCCGTCCCGGCGGCGAGCAGGCCCGCGAGGCGCAGCGCCCGGCCGGTCCGCCGCGTCCGCGTGAGCAGGGACGCGGCGTAGAGGGCGGTCGCGGTCCCGTTCAGGAACGCGTGGACGACGCCGACCCGCATCTGCTGCTCGTGCTGCTCGGACCAGTCGGCGGAGCCGGCGAGCGCGGCCGGCACCGCGCCGGCGAGGCCGAACGCCACGAGCCGGCGGACGGCGCGCTGGTCGTCGCCGAACAGGTCGAGCACGCCCGCCGACGCCCACGCGCCGATCGGCAGCTGCACGAGGGCGGGGTGGAGGGGGTGCCCGAGCCAGACGCCGTGCAGGGCGTCGCGGAACCGTCCGGGTTCGACGGTGCGGGCGACCTTCTGTGCGGGTTCGACGATGGAGTCGAGGGCGGTGGACTCTTCCAGCCGGTCCAGGGTGCGCATGGCGTCCGCATGCCCGGTGGACCGGACCTGACACATGGACGCCGCGGCTGCGCTCATTCGGGGAGCGACGGCGCGGCCGGGGCGTCGCGCGGCGGACGCGGCGGCCCGAGCGGCGTCCGGCCGAGCGTGGCGAGGAGATGGCCGAAGCCGCCGGGCGCGCGGTGGTCGCGGCGCGACGAGGTGACGACGCTGACGGCGTCGGTGCGCAGGACGCGGTGCCCGGTGCGTTCCAGGGCGGCGACCAGCGCGCGGTCCTCGCCGGTGGGCAGGCGCGGGAAGCCGCCCGCGGCCTGGTAGGCGGCGGCGGTGAAGCCGAGGTTCGCGCCGTGCAGGCCCGGGCCGGGGTGCCGCCGCGCGTACAGCGACGCGAGCCAGGGCGGATGACCCGTCCAGTCGTCGACGACGACGGACCCGGCGACGGCGTCCCAGCCGAGGGCCGCGAGGCGCAGGTGCGCGCGGATCCAGCACGGCGGGACGAGCGTGTCGGCGTCCGTCGTGGCGATCCAGCGGGCGCCGCGGCGGATCAGCTCGGCGACGCCGGCGGCGCGCGCCCGCCCGACGTTGCGGCCGGCGGTCTCGATGACGGTGGCGCCGTGCGCGCGGGCGACCCGGGCGGTGCCGTCGGTGCACGCGTCGGCGACGACCACGACGGGCGCGCCGGTGAGCCGCAGCGCGGCGAGGCAGCGGCCGATGCGCAGCTGCTCGTCATGCGCGGGGACCACCACTCCGGCGATCACACCAGGCCCTCGGCCGCGGCGGGCGACGGCGGGTCGCCCGCGACCAGGACGTCCGCGCGGAAGTCGGCCTCGCAGTGGGTGGCGGCGGTGGTGAGCGGCAGATCGGCGAGCGCGGCGTGCACCTCGTCGCCGGACCTGGGGTACTCGGCGACGGGGTGGCGCCAGTGCACGGCGAGGACGGTGCCGCCGGGCCGCAGCGACGCGGCGGTCAGCTCCAGGATCCGGGCGAGGTCGGCGTCGTCGAAGTAGTACAGCAGCTCCGACAGGACGATCAGGTCGAACCGGCCGGCGGGCCAGTCGCGGGGCATCACCCGCCGTTCGACGCGGGCGCCGGGCGCGCGCCAACGCGCCTGCTCGACGGCGGACTCCGCACCGTCGCAGGCGAGCAGCCGGTCGCAGCGGACGGCCAGGCGGGCGGTGAGGACGCCGATCGAGCAGCCGGGCTCGAAGGCGTCGCCGTAGCGGGGGCGGGGCAGCAGCGCGAGGCTCAGGTCGTACTTGCGGCGCTCGTACCAGCGGGTCGCGAAGCCCCACGGGTCGGCGGACTCGGCGTACATGGCGTCGAAGTACCCGGGGTCCAGGGTCACAGGAGGAACACCTCGTGGTCCCGGGTGAAGTGCGCCACGGTCTCCGGCGGCAGGATCGTGCCGAGCTGGCTGGCGAAGCAGCCGATGGCGGCCTCCTTGCGGTCGCGCACCGCGGCGGTCAGCGGGACGCGGCGGGCGCGGTCCCACGGGACGCGGGGGTCGGCGGGCCGGGCCCAGTGCCACGCCCAGATCGGGAACCGCAGCACGGGCACGCCCTGACCGGCGCCGGCGTCCAAGGCGGCGCGTCCGGCCGCCTCGTGGTCGCGGTGCGCGTCGTGCTCCCAGGGGGCCAGGCAGGCGTCGAAGCCGCGGACCAGCCCGTCCAGCCGGGCGGCGAGGTCGGCGGCGTCCACCCCGGCGTCCGGCATGCCGAGCCGGACGACCTCGCACGGGGCAAGGTGCCGCAGCGCGGCGCGGGTCTCCGCGATCCGCGTCGCGGCGACGCCAGCGGGGTCGAGATGCGGATGGGACGCCTCGCCATCGGTGACGGCCACCAGCCTGACGTGCGCCCCGAGGCCGGCGAGCGCCGCCAGCAGGCCGCCGGCGCCGAGCACCTCGTCGTCGGGGTGGGCGGCCACGACCGCGACGCGGCGCCAGCCGGCGAAGTCCAGGGCGGGCAGGTCGCGCAGCCCGGGCCAGGCGCGCCAGTCGGCCTCCGCGGTGCCGGGCGCGTCGATCAGGTTCACCAGTCCCGCCCGTCGGTCAGCGCGCCGAGCGCGGCGAGGTCGCGTTCCGCGTGGTGCTGCCGCAGGTAGACGGTGAGGTCGGCGACGCGGCGGCCGTGCTCCTCGTCGTGCGACAGCGGTCCCGCGCCGAGCGCCCGGCCCGTCCGGTCCAGCACGTCGGCGGCGGCGCCCGCGACGAGCGCGCGGACGCGCAGGGCGCGCGCCGCGGCCTCCCCCTTGCGGTCGAACGGGTCGTCGTCGATCTGCGCGGCCGCCTCCTCCAGCGCGGTCCGCGCGCTGCGCAGCGCGATGTCGGCCGCGCCCAGGTGCGCGAGCGCGTGCGGGTCCTCGGTGCCGACCATCCGGCGGGCGATCGCGCGGGCCCCGCCGTACCAGACGGCGGCGACGCCCACCCCGCCGTGGTGGAAGCCCGGACGGTCGACGTAGGGGCCGACGTGACGCACCGGGACGGCGTCGAAGCGCACGTCGCGGCTGTCGCTGGCGGCCATCCCGGTCGCGGGCCAGGTGCCCGGGACCGGCTCGCCGGGCTTGGCCGCGTACAGCTCCGGACCGACCGTGACCAGGACGTCGGTGCAGAGCGCGGCGCCGGAGCAGTAGGGCTTCACGCCGGTGACCCGGCCGCCGGACAGTTCGAGCGCTCCCGGCTTGGCGGCCCAGACGCCCCACAGGGAGCCCGGTTCGGGACGGGGCCCGCCGAGCTCGTCGAGGATCGCCAGCGCGTCGAAGTGGCCCTCGCAGAGCCGGGCGAGCGACAGGTCCTCCCCCGCCAGGTCCGCGAGCACCGACCAGCGCCGCACCGTCGAACCGCCGCCGGGAAGCGGCGGCGGTTCGAGGGCGGCCGCCCGGAAGCGCCGTCCGACAAATCCCATCAAATCTCGCATTGCACCTCCGGCCGCTCTCTACCCCCAGCGCATGGGCGAAACCAGCGGCCGGGGGCGCGCGGGTAATCGCGCAAAGCACGGGTAGTGCCCCCGCGTGACCTCACTCATGAAGGGCGTCCTGCGCGGCATCGCGGCCGGCGCCGCCGGGACCACCGCGCTCAACGCGACCACCGAAGCGGACATGGCGATACGCGGCAGGCCGGCCAGCGACGTCCCGGCCACGGTCGCCGGCACGCTGGCGGACCTCGCCGGCGCGCGGATCCCCGGCGACGCGCGGCAGCGCGGCGACCGGCTGGACGGCCTCGGCGCGCTCAGCGGCACCTTCACCGGACTGGCCGTCGGCGCGCTGGCCGGAGCGCTGCGCGCGGCCGGGATCCGGCTGCCCACCGTGATCGGCGGGCCGCTGCTCGGCGCCGCCGCGATGGCCGCCGCCGACCTGCCGATCGTCCGGCTCGGCATCTCCGACCCGCGCACGTGGAGCAGGGCGGACTGGATCTCCGACGCGGTGCCGCACCTCCTCTACGGGATGACGGCGCACGCAGTGCTCTCCGCGCAGTTCCGCGCCGACGAGGAGCGCAAGGCACAGCGCCAGCCCCGGCCGGACCGTCCGTCCCGCCGGGCCCTGATGCGGGCCGCGGCGCTCGGCGCGGCCACGGGCTGCCGCAGCTCGGCCGGGCTCAGCGCCCTCGCGCTGCGCTCGCGCCGCTACCACCCGGGCCTGTCCGGACGGCTGTCGCATCCCGCCGTCAAGACGGTGAACGGGCTGCTCACGATGGCCGAGATGGGGCTGGACAAGCTCCCGTCCGCACCGCCGCGCACCTCGCCGCAGGGCCTGGCGCCCCGGGTCGCGCTCGCGGCCGTGACGGCCCGGGCCGTGGCGCGCCGCGACGGGATCCGCAGCGGGCCGCCGGTGCTGCTCGCCGCGGCCGCCGCCACCGCGAGCGCGGCGGCCGGGGTCCGGCTCCGGGAGGCGGCCGCCGACCGGATGGGCTCGGACCTGCCCGGCGCCTTCGCCGAGGACGCCGCCGCCGCGCTGCTGGGCCAGGTGGGCGCCGCGCGCTGATAAAATGATGCGCACGTGTGACTCGCAGAGGGAGATCAGCAGTGGCAGGTGACGACGACATCTCCGGGTGATCCCGGAGTCGATCGGCCACCGGTGCGCGCGGACGAGCGCCATCGCCGTGGCCTCCTCGTCGTCTGACCGCATCCCTGCCCCTGCCGGGCGGCTCCGGTACGCCCGCTTCACTTCATGAGGTCCCTCACGTGTCCGATGCACGCATCATCTGCTCCGGCCTGTCCTTCTCCTGGCCCGGCGACGTCCCGGTCTTCCAGGACCTGTCGTTCACCGTCGGCGCCGGCCGCACCGGCCTGGTCGCTCCCAACGGCGCCGGCAAGAGCACCCTGCTGAAACTGATCGCCGGCGAGCTGCGGCCGTCGGCCGGCACCGTCACGGTCGACGGCGTCCTCGGCCACCTGCCGCAGACGCTGCCGCTGGACGGCGCCCTCACCGTCGCCGACGTCCTGGGCGTCGCCCCGGTGATCCGCGCGCTGGACGCCATCGAGTCCGGCGACGCGGCCGAGGAGCACTTCGCCGTGATCGGCGACGACTGGGACGTCGAGGAGCGCACCCGCGCGCAGCTCGACCGGCTCGGCCTCGGCGACGTCGGCCTGGACCGCCGGCTGGGCGCGCTCAGCGGCGGCCAGGTCGTCTCGCTCGGCCTGGCCGCGCAGCTGCTGAAGCGGCCGGACGTGCTGCTGCTCGACGAGCCGACCAACAACCTCGACATCGACGCGCGGCACCGGCTGTACGACGTCCTCGGGGACTGGAACGGGTGCCTGCTGGTGGTGAGCCACGACCGGGCGCTCCTCGACCGGATGGACCGCATCGCCGAGCTGGAGCGCGGCGAGATGCGGCTCTACGGCGGGAACTTCACCGCCTACGAGGAGGCCCTGCGGGTCGAGCAGGAGGCCGTGGAGAAGGACGTCCGCAGCGCCGAGCAGGAGGTGAAGCGGGAGAAGCGGGAGATGCAGCAGGCCCGGGAGCGGGCGGCCCGCCGGCAGAGCAACGCCGCGCGCAACCTCAAGGACGCGGGGCTGCCCAAGATCCTGGCCGGCGGGCGCAAGCGGCGCGCCCAGGAGTCGGCGGGCCGGGCCGAGGGCACGCACGCCGCGCGGCTCGGCGACGCGCGCGCCCGGCTCCAGGAGGCCGAGCGCGCGCTGCGCGACGACCAGGCGATCAGCCTGGAGCTGCCCGCCACCGCCATCCCCGCCGGGCGGACGGTGTTCCTCGGCGAGGGCATGCGGGTCCGGTACGGCGACCGCGCCGTGTTCGCCGAACCGGGCGCGAGCCTGGAGATCCGCGGCCCGGAGCGCGTCGCGCTGATCGGGGCGAACGGCGCCGGCAAGTCGACGCTGCTCCGCCTGATCGCCGGCGACCTCTCCCCCGAGGACGGCGGGACGACGCGGCGGGCCGACGGCCGGGTCGCGTACCTGTCGCAGCGCCTGGACCTGCTCGACCTCGACCGCACGGTCGCGGAGAACCTCGCCGCGTTCGCGCCGGGGATGCCTGAGGCCGAGCGGATGAACCTGCTCGCCCGTTTCCTGTTCCGCGGCGCCCGCGCGCACCTGCCGGCGGGGGCGCTGTCGGGCGGCGAGCGGCTGCGCGCCACGCTCGCGTGCGTGCTGTGCGCGGAGCCCGCGCCGCAGCTGCTGCTCCTGGACGAGCCGACCAACAACCTGGACCTGGCGAGCGTCGCGTGGCTCGTCGCCGCGCTCAACGCCTACCAGGGGGCGTTCGTGGTGGTCAGCCACGACGAGCGGTTCCTCGCCGACATCGGGGTGAAGCGCTGGCTGCGGCTCCGGGACGGCCGGCTGCTGGAGGCGGCGGGACCCGCCTGACCTGGCCGTTAGGGCGTTTTGAGATGAATGCCCGACTTTCTGGCGGGTACCGGGTCCCGCATGGCCGTGACCGTCTGAGCCGAGCTTCGGGGGGATCATGAAGGAGCACGAAATGGTGTCGGCCGTCCGCGCGACCGGGCGCATCGACACCGCCGACCACGCCGAGCGCGCCATCGACGCCACCCTCGCCGTGCTCGGCGAGCGGCTGGCCGGCGGCCAGAGCCGCGACCTGGCCGCCCAGCTGCCGCCCGCGCTGGCCGACGCGCTGCCGGCGGAGGGACCGGGCGAGCGGTTCGGGCTCGAGGAGTTCTACGAGCGGGTGGCCGACACCGAGGGCACCCGGCCGCCGCAGGCCCGCCAGCACGCGCGGGCCGTCGTGGCGGCCGTGAAGGCGTCGGTCGACCCGGGGCTGTTCGAGCACATCATCGCCCAGCTCCCGGACGACTACGACGACCTGCTCGGCACCCAGCCCGTCCAGCACTGACCGCCGGGCTCTCGGCGTTCAGCACCGGGCGTCCGCAACCGGACGGCGCCGCCGCCGCGGTGATCGCCGCCCGCCGCCGGTCCTCTACGATGCCGCGGAGGACCGAGGGACGGGGGCGGCTCGATGCGCGGGCACGGCGGAACACCGCGCGGGCGCGGCAGGACGCTGCCCGGGATCGTCGCGGCGGCGGTGGTGCTCACCCTCGGCACGGACGCGTGGGTCCTGGCCACCGGCCGGGCCGGTGGCGGCAGCGGCAGCCACGGACGGCGGCACGGCGACCTGGTCTCGGTCGCCAGGGCCGGCGCGCCGCCGGTCCCGGCCGTCGCCCCGCTCACCCGCCGCTACACCCCGCACCTCCTGATCGCCGCGGACGCGCCGCTGCCCGCGCGGGCGGTCGAGGGCGCCCGGCGGCTGAAGGGCGTCGCCGGCATCACCGTCGTGGACGCGGCGCGCGCGCAGGTCGGCGGGCAGCGCGTAGGGCTGCTCGGCGTCGACCCGTCATCGTTCCGGGCGTTCGCGCCCGCGGCGACCGCCGCGTCCGACCAGCTCTGGCGGACGGTCGCGTCCGGCGGGCTCGCCCTGTCGTTCACGCTCGGGCAGGACGGCGCGTTACCGCTGGGCACCGTCGTGCAGGCGGGCAGCAGCGCGCACCCCGGGCAGGTCAGGATCGGCGCGTACGCCTCGCTCGGCATCGGCAGCGTCGACGCCGTCGTCTCGCACGAGCAGGCGCACGCGCTCGGCCTGCCGGGCGGCAACGCCCTGCTGCTCAGCGCGCCCAAGACCGACCTGCGCAAGCTGAGCAAGCGGCTGAAGCGGGTGCTGCCGCGCGGGACCCGGGTCGCCGCGCTGAACGCCCCGTCCGCGCCCGCCAAGGGCGCGGCGCCGAAGAGCGCGCCGCGGATGACCGGCCGCCCGGACGGCGCGCCGCCGTCCCGCAGCCCGATCACCGGCAACCTGATGACGCCGACGATGCGCGCCGTCCTGCTGGAGGTCAACGGGATGTTCGGCCCCTTCCCGACGATCGGCTGCTACCGCTCCACCGGCGACCCGCAGGACCACGGCGACGGCCGCGCCTGCGACTTCATGGAGAACACCGCGGGCCGGATGCCGAGCGCGCAGGCGCAGCGGCACGGCGACGAGGTCGCCGCGTACGCGGTCGCGAACGCGCGCCGCCTCGGCATCTCCTACGTGATCTGGAAGCAGCACATCTGGAACGTGCGGGGCGGCGGTTGGCGCCCGATGGCCGACCGCGGGAGCATCACCCAGAACCACTACGACCACGTGCACATCTCGGTACTGCGATAGCGCTGCGCGAGCAGGGCGTCAGGGCAGTTCCTGCTCGCACCAGACGGACTTGCCGTCGGTGGTGCGGCGCACGCCCCAGCGCTGCGCGAGCCGCCCGACGACGTGCAGGCCGCGGCCCGACTCGGGCATGTCGTCCTCGTCGTCCTGGTGGCGGACGCGGGGCCGTCCGTCGGAGGAGTCGAACACCTCGCAGACCAGCCCGCCCTCGCGGACCAGCCGCAGCCCGACGCGGCCGCCGGCGTGCCGGATCGCGTTGGTGACCAGCTCGGACACCATCAGCACGGTGGCGTCGGTCAGCTCGTCCAGGCCCCAGCGCGCGAGCCGGTCGCGGACCAGGCCCCGCGCGCGGCGCACGGCGGCGGGCTCGGCGGGCAGCTCCCAGGTGGCGTGGTGGTCCTCGGGGATCCGGCAGAGCCGCGCGACCAGCATCGCGATGTCGTCGCGGTGCTGGTCGTCGTAGACGCCGTCGAGCGCGTCCTGGCACAGCTCCCCGAGCGGCCGGGCCGCCGCGCCGGGCCCGAAGGTGCGCTGCAGCCGGGCCAGGCCGTCGTCGATGTCGCGGGCGCGGTTCTCCACCAGCCCGTCGGTGTACAGGAACAGCAGCGTGCCGTCCTCGACGGTGAACTCGCGGCTGACGATGGGCCCGTCGCCGCCGACGCCGAGCGGCGGCGCGGGCGGCACCGCGAGGAAGTGCGACGCGGTGCCGGGCGGGGCGAGCAGCGGCGGCAGGTGCCCGGCGCTGGCGACCTCGCAGCGGCCGCTGACCGCGTCGTACACGACGTAGGCGCAGGTCGCGAAGTGCGGTTCGCGGTCGCCGAGGGTGCGCATCAGCGAGTCGAGGCGCTCCAGCGCCTCCGCGGGCGGCAGCTCCAGCTCGGCGAGCGTGTGGATCGCGGTGCGCAGCCGCCCCATGGTGACGGCCGCCTTCACCCCGTGCCCGGCGACGTCGCCGACGACGAGCGCGACCCGCGCGCCCGGCAGCGCGATCGACTCGTACCAGTCGCCGCCGACCTCGATGAGCCGGCTGCCCGGCAGGTAGCGGTGGTGCACCTCGATCGGCGACGGCGCCGACAGCCCGGCGGGCAGCAGGCTGCGCTGCAGGGTCAGCGCCGTCGCCCGCTCCAGCGAGTACTGCCGGGCGCTCTCCACGAAGATGGACGCGCGGCCGGCGAACTCCATGCCGATCTCGATGTCGTAGCGGTCGAACGGGCGGTGCGCCGGGTTGCGCAGGCAGACGAAGATGCCGAGCACCCCCGCCGCCGACATGATCGGCAGGAGCAGCAGGGAGGAGCCCTTGAGCAGGTCCGCGACCGGCGGGCGGTGCCAGACCTCGGCGAGCCGCGCCGCGCCCTCGCCGCCGAGCGCGGTCAGCTCCGGCTCACCGGTCTCCAGGCACCGCGCGTACGGGGTGCCGGCCGGGTAGACGACGGCCTCGCCGGTCGGGAACGCCGCGTCCCAGGCGGGGTCGGCGTCGTCGAACCCGATCGCCATCCGGCGCAGCGGCGGCCCCTCCGGGCCGGCGGGCGCCTCGTCGGCGTCCAGATGGCTCTCCAGCAGCATCAGCGCGCCGGAATTGCAGAAGTGCGGGACGAGGACGTCCATCAGCCCGCGCGCGAGCAGTTCCAGGTCGAGGGTGGATTTGATGCGCGGTAACCCGTCGTCGAGCAGCGCCCGGCGGATGACGGCGGGGTCGACGAACCGGTCGGCGAGCGGCACCGGGACGCGGATCACCGCCAGCGCCGCGAGGCCGCCCGGCTCGCCGCCGTTCATCGGGTGCACGGTGACGACCGCGTCGAGGGTGGTGCCGGCGGAGGTCTCGACGGCGAGCATCGCGGTGCGCTCCCGGCCGTGCTTCACCGCCTCCAGCAGCGGCTCGCGCGCGCCGGGGATCACCTCGTCGAGGCAGGCGCCCAGGAGGCCGTCCGGATTCGCGGCGAGAACGGCCGCGGCGTTCCGCTCGGACTGGAGTATTCTCCCCGAGGAATCCGTGCCGAGAATGAGAATTCGGGTGGACGACTCCATCGCTCGATTATGGGACATGGCGCGCTCGGATGAGGCCGATACGGCACGGGAGACCGGTCCGGAATTCCGGTTCGGCGGGCCGCCGCCCGGTGCCCGCGAATCGGCTTCGCGCGCGGCCGGCGGCCGGTCCGCGCCGGGGCGGGCGCCCGCCGGGCCCCGGCACGGCGGCGGGGGCCCGGCCGTCGGACGGCGCCGCAGGTCAGCGGCTCGGCCACTGCTCGTCCAGGTACTCCTGCCAGGTCCGCTTCCCGGCCTTGCGGCCCGGGGTGAGATGGTGCCCTTCCTTGAAGGCGCGCACCGTCTTGCCGAACAGCGGGAACGGCAGCCGCAGATTGCGCTTGCCCCGCGCCTGCAGATAGCTCTTGGCCATCTCCTCGAGCGTGAGCACCTCGGGGCCGCCCATGTCGTCGACGCGGCGCGCGGGGCCCGGCGCGAGCGCCAGGTCGGCCAGCCGCTCGGCGACCTCGTCGGCGTCGATCGGCTGCACCCGCAGCCCGGACGGCAGCGGCATGAGCCCGGGGACCTTCGTGAGGGCGTCCAGCACCATCGCGGGAAGCGCGTGGAACTGGGTCGTCCGCAGGATGGTGTAGGGCAGCCCCGAGTCCTCGATGAGCCGCTCCACCTCGTGCTTGACCCGGTAGTACGGGTACGGGATCTTGTCGACGCCGACGATCGAGATGTACACCAGGTGCGGCGCGCCCTGCTTCCACGCCGCGTCGACGAGGTTCCGGGCGGCGGTGAGGTCGTCCTTGTAGTGCCGCCAGTCGCTGGCGCAGTGCACGATGGTGTCGGCGCCGGTGAGGGCCGCGCCGAGCCCGTCGCCGGTCTTGAGGTCGCCCTGGTGCCAGGTCACGCCGTTCTCCGGCGTCCTCGGGCGCCGGCTCAGCGCGTGCACGTCCGCGGCGTCGGCCGCCGCGAGCCTGCGGGTCAGGGGCGCGCCGAGCGTCCCGCTCGCCCCGGTCACGATGATCATTGACTCCTCCTTCGTCCGCTAAGAGGGACCGGGCAGTCTCCCAGAGCGTGACAGGGCGCGGGCGGCGAATTCCAGCTTGTCCGGATTGAGCACGGCGTGCACGGCGGTGACGTGCTCCCCGGACGCCTCCAGCACGGCGATCATGGTGAGCTCCCCGTCCACCCGGACGGCCAGCGCCGGCACCCCGTTGATGTCCTCGATCGACGGTTCGAGCGCCGCCCCGGGCAGGTTCACCGCGCGGCGGGCGACACCGGCGAAGAAGCGCGCCACCCGGGCGCGCCCGCTGACCGCGTTGCGGGCCGCGGAGACCTTGCCGCCGCCGTCGGACCAGGCGACGACGTCCTCGGCCAGGATCGCCTCCAGGCCGGGCAGGTCGCCGCGGACGGCCGCGTCCAGGAACCGCTCGACGAGCCGCCGCCACCGCTCGCCCGGCGGGGCGAACCGCCGTTCGGCGGACGCGACGCGCTGCCGGGCGCGCCGGTGCAGCTGGCGGCTCGCGGTCTCGGTCACGTCCAGCACCCCGGCGATGTCCCGGTGCCGGTAGCCGAACGCCTCGCGCAGCACGAACACCGCGCGCTCGGCCGGGGTGAGCGACTCCATCAGGGCGAGCAGGGCGAGCGACACCGAGTCGCGCTGCTCGGCGGTCTCCAGCGGGCCGAGCACCCGCGCGCCGAGCCCGCCGGGGCCGCCCGGCACCGGCTCGGGCAGCCACGGCCCGGCGTAGGTCTCCCGGCGCACCCGCGCCGAGGCGAGCCGGTTCAGGCACAGGTTCGTGACGACCTTGATCAGCCAGGCGCGGGGCTCCTCGACGGCGGCCCGGTCCGTCCCGCTCCAGCGCAGGTAGGCGTCCTGCACCGCGTCCTCGGCCTCCTGCACCTCGCCGAGCATCCGGTACGCCAGGCCCGTCAGCCGGGGCCGCAGCTCCTCGAACGCGGCGAGGCCGGCCTCGTCCATGAGGTCGGCGCCGGTCTCCATCTACGACCTCCCGAAGACCTGCGGCGGCGGGGTCGGCGCGGTGATCTCCTCGCCGTCGTGGAGCGGCGCCGCGCCCGCGCAGAACGCGGCGAGGTCGTCGCCCGCCACCATCCGGGCCCGCGCGATGCCGCCGGCCGCGCGCCGGGTCAGCTCGGCGACCGGCAGCGGCTCGCGGGACGCGGCGACGATGAGGTTGCCGAACCGGCGGCCGCGCAGCACGCCCGGGTCGCCCATCAGCAGCGCGTGCGGGAACACCGACCGGACGGTGGCGGCGACGCGCCGCGCGAACGGCAGCCGGAACCCGTCGGCGACGTTCGCCAGGTACACCCCACGCGGCCGCAGCACCCGCGCCGCGTCCAGCACGAACTCGCGGGTGGCCAGCTCCGGCGGCATCGAGGCCTCGGCGAACGCGTCCATGACGACCAGGTCGTCGGCCTCGTCGGCGAGCGCGGCGATGCCGCTGCGCCCGTCGGTGACGCGGATCCGCAGCCCCGGAACGCCCTTGACGGGCAGCCGCTCGCGCACGACCCGCACGAGTTCGGCGTCCGGCTCCAGGACGATCTGCCGCGACCCCGGCCGGGTCGCGGCGATGTAGCGGGGCAGGGTGCAGCCGGCGCCGCCGATGTGCACGACGTCGAACGCCTCGCCGTCCAGGCCGAGCGCGTCGACGACGTCGCCCATCAGCCGCATGTACTCGAAGTCGAGGTAGGTGGGGTCGGACAGGTCCACGTAGGACTGCGGGACGCCGCCGACGAGCAGCATCCAGCCGCCGTCGCGGTCGGCGTCGCGCAGCAGCTCGGCCTCGCCGCCCGCGATCGTGAACGTGTCCGGCCGCGGACCGTGCCTGCCCTTGCGCGCCATGCCCCCACCCTACGGAACCGTCCCGGAGCGCTCCGACCGGCACGGGCCGGGCGGTCGTCAGGCCTGCTCGGTGAGCGCCTGCTCCTCGGCGAAGTGGCAGGCGCTCGGGTGCGCGGACCCGTCGCGTTCCACCAGCTCCGGGACGTCCTGCGCGCAGACGTCCTGGGCCTTCCAGCAGCGGGTGCGGAACCGGCAGCCGGACGGCGGGTCCAGCGGCGACGGCGGCTCGCCCTCCAGCTGGATCTGCCCCGCCCAGCCGGGCGCGTCCGGGTCGGGCACCGGGACGGCCGACAGCAGCGCCTGCGTGTACGGGTGCGTCGGGTGCTCGTAGATCTGCTCCTGGTCGCCGGTCTCGACGACCTTGCCGAGGTACATGACGGCGATCCGGTCGGAGATGTGCCGGACGGCGGCGAGGTCGTGCGCGATGAACACGTACGCGAGCCCGAGCTCGCGCTGCAGCTCGGCGAGCAGGTTCATGACCTGCGCCTGCACGGACACGTCCAGCGCCGACACCGGCTCGTCGCAGACGATGACGTCGGGGCGCAGCGCGAGCGCGCGGGCGATGCCGACGCGCTGCCGCTGCCCGCCGGAGAACTGGTGCGGGTACCGGCTGACGTGGTCGGGGTCGAGGCCGACGAGCTCCAGCAGCTCCTGGACGCGGGCGCGCCGCTCCCCCTTGGGCGCCACGTCCGGGTGGATCGCGAACGGCTCCCCCACGATGTCGCCGACGGTCATCCGCGGGTTCAGCGAGGAGTACGGGTCCTGCAGCACCATCTGGATGCGGCGGCGGAGCGCGCGCAGCTCCCCGCGCGGCAGCGCGAACACGTCCCGGCCGTCGAACCGGACGGTCCCGGCGGTCGGGCGCTCGGCCGCCAGCAGCAGCTTGGCGAGCGTCGACTTCCCGCACCCGGACTCGCCGACGACGCCGAGCGTCTCGCCGCGCCGCAGCTCCAGGTCGACGCCGTCCACCGCCCGGACCTGCCCCACCGCCCGTTTGATCACCACGCCGCGGGTGACGGGGTAGTGCTTGACCAGGCCGTCGACCTCCAGGATCGGGCCCTTACTCAGGTCCGGCACCGTGCACCTCCTCGGCGAAGTGGCAGGCGGCCTCGTGGCCCGGCGCGACGGTCACCAGCGGCGGCCGCTCGGCGGCGCAGAGCGCCTCGGCGCGCGGGCAGCGCGGCTGGAACGGGCAGCCGGGCGGCAGCGCGGCCGGGTTCGGCGGCGACCCCTTGATCGGGACGAGCGCGTCGCCGCGCCGGTCCAGCCGCGGCACCGACGCGAGCAGCCCGCGCGTGTAGGGGTGCGCGGGCCGCGCGTACAGCTCGCGGGCGGGCGCCTGCTCGGCCACCGACCCGGCGTACATGACGACGATCCGGTCCGCGACCCCGGCGACGACGCCGAGGTCGTGGGTGATGAGCACCATGCCCATCCGCAGCTCCTCCTGGAGCGCGGCGAGCAGCCGCATGATCTGCGCCTGCACGGTGACGTCGAGCGCGGTGGTCGGCTCGTCGGCGATGAGCACGTCCGGCTCCAGCGCCAGCGCCATCGCGATCATGATCCGCTGGCGCATGCCGCCGGAGAACTGGTGCGGGTAGTCGCCGAGCCGCTGCGCGGCGGACGGGATCCGCACCCGCTCCATCAGCTCGACGGCCTTGTCGCGGGCCGCCCTGCGGCCGAGCCCGCGGTGCACCCGGTACATCTCGCGGATCTGGTCGCCGACGGTGAACACCGGGTTCAGCGCGGTCAGCGCATCCTGGAAGATCATCGAGATGCGGTCGCCGCGGTAGCCGCGGCGGCGCCGCTCGGGCAGCCCGAGCAGCTCCTCGCCGTGCAGCCGCACCGAGCCGCCGGTGATCCGCGCGGGCGGGGTGTCGAGGATGCCCATGACGGCCTGCGCCGCCACGCTCTTGCCCGACCCCGACTCGCCGAGGATCGCGACGGTCTCCCCCTCGCCGAGCGTGTACGACAGCCCGTTCACCGCGCGGACGTCGCGTCCCCGCACGTGGAACGACACGTGCAGGTCCTCGACCGCCAGCAGCGGCGGCGGCTCCGCCGGCTCCTGCGGCAGGTCCTTGGTCAGCTCCGTCGTCATCGCGTGCTCACCGCAGCTTCGGGTCGAGGGCGTCGCGGGCCGCGTCGCCGAGCATCAGGAAACTCAGCACCGTGGCCGACAGGAACACCGCGGGGAAGATCAGCAGGTGCGGGTGGTCGACGAAGGAGTCCTGCGCCAGGTTCAGCTGCAGGCCCCAGGACACCTTCGGGTACTGCAGGCCGACGCCGAGGAAGTCCAGCGTCGCCTCGCCCGCGATCACGTTGCCGACGTTGAGGGTGGCGACCACGATCACCGGCGCGATCGCGTTCGGCAGGACGTGCCGCGCCATGATCCGCCGGTCGGACGCGCCGAGCAGCCGCGCGGCCTGCACGTAGTCGGCGTCCCGGACGGCGATCACCTGCGCCCGCATGATCCGGATCATCATGGTCCAGCCGAGCAGCACCAGCACCAGCGTCATCGCGCCGACCCCGTGGCTCGGGAAGGCGACCAGGATGACCGTCGCGCCGAGCACGAACGGCAGCCCGAAGAACACGTCGGTGAGCCGCGCGATCAGCGCGTCCAGGAGCCCGCCGTAGTAGCCGGCCAGCATCCCGAACACCAGCGCGATGACGAACGCGAACAAGGTGACCGCGACGCCGATCAGCAGGGTCGGGCGGGCGCCGTGCACGACGTGCGCGTAGTAGTCGCAGCCGGCGAGGTCGGTGCCGAACCAGTGCGCGCCGGACGGCCCGAGCTTGGCGTGGTTCGGGTCGCAGCCCTCGTTCACGCCCGTCGAGGTGAACAGCCGCGGCACCGCCGCCATCAGCGCGACCAGCAGCAGGAACGCCGACGACGCCCAGAACACCCAGCGGCGCCGCAGCTCCCGCCACGCGTCGTCCCACAGCGACGCCCGGCCGAGCCCGCCGCCGGCGACCGCGACGGCCGCCGCGGCGGTGCCCGGCGCGCCCGCGCCCGCCCCCGCGGCGTCCGCCGGCTCCGGTTCCGCGCCCGGCGGGCCGGGGTCGGCCGCGCCCGGGTCGATCGTCTTCAATGCCCCTCCGGGTCGCTCGTCACTCGTACCTGATCCGCGGGTCCAGCAGCCCGTACAGCAGGTCCACGACCAAGTTGACCAGCAGGAAGATCAGCACGAGCACGGTGACCGCGCCGACCACCACCGGCCCCTCCTTCAGCTGGATCGACTGGAACACCTGCTGCCCGATGCCCGGCAGGTTGAAGATGCCCTCGGTCACGATCGCGCCGCCCATCAGGTTCCCGAAGTCGACGCCGAGATAGGTGACGACCGGGATCAGCGAGTTGCGCAGCGCGTGCCGGCCGACGACCCGCACCCGCGACAGGCCCTTGGCGTTGGCGGTGCGGACGTAGTCGGCGCGCAGGTTCTCGGCGAGGCTCGTGCGGGTCAGCCGGGCCACGTAGGACAGGCCGAGCGAGCCGAGCACCATGCCGGGCAGCAGGTAGCTCATCGGCCAGCCGTCGTCGGTCCCGGCCGTCGGGAAGATCTTCCAGTGCAGGCCGAACAGGATCTGCGCGGTGTAGCCGAGCACGAACACCGGCACCGCGATGAGCAGGGTGGTGCCGCCGAGCACGAGGGTGTCGGCGACCTTGCCGCGGCGCAGCCCCGCCCACACGCCGAGCACGATGCCGACGACCAGCTCGAAGATCCACGCCGTGAGCGCGAGCTGCGCGGTCACCGTCCACCGGCCGCCGAGCATGTCCGCGACGTTCTGGCCGTCGTAGTTCTCCCCCAGGTTGCCCTGGAGGAGACCCCACATGTACTTGGCGTACTGGATCAGCAGCGGGTCGTTGAGGTTGTAGCGGTCCCGCAGCGTCGCCAGGACGTTCGCGGGGATGGGCTTGTCCCCGGCGAGCGCCTGGATCGGGTCGCCCGGCAACGCGAACACCATCGCGTAGATCAGCAGGGTCGTCCCGATGAAGACGGGGATCGCCTGGAGGAGCCGCCGCAGGACATAGCGCCACATCGCCGGTTACTTCACCGTCACTTCGTTGACGATCAGGCCGGTGGAGAACGCCGTGATGGTGACGTTGTCCACGTGGCTGGAGCGGCCGCCCTGGCCGGCCCAGGTCCACAGCGGGATCATCGGCATCTCGCGGATGGCGACGTCCTCGGCCTGGTTGTAGAACTGGAGCGCCTGCTGGTGGTCGGCGGAGCTGTTCGCCTTGGCGATCAGGTCGTCGAACTCCTTGTTCTTCCAGCCCATGCGGTTGGCGTACGACGCCCACATGTTCTCGAGGTAGTTCTGGGCGCTCGGGTAGTCGGCCTCCCAGTTCTGCCGGTACGGGCCCTTCTCCTCGTGCTTGTTCAGCATCGAGAAGTAGTCGGACGCGGGGACCTGGCGGAACTGGATGTCCTGGATGCCGAGGTTCTGCTTCAGCGAGTTCGCGACGATCTGCATCCACTGGTAGTAGGTGGGCTGCGCGTTGGAGAAGTACAGCTCCATCGTCCCCTTGAACCCGCCGGCCTTGTCGAACAGCGTCTTGGCCTTCGCCGGGTCGAAGGTGCACAGCTCACCGCAGGCGTTCGCGCGGTGCCCGTCGATGATGGACGGCAGCAGCGAGTCGGCGGGGAAGTAGTCGCCGTTGTAGACGGCCTTGTTGATGCCCTGTCGGTCGATGACCATCGAGATGGCCTTGCGCAGATCCGGGTTCGCGAACCTCTTGTCCCACAGCGGGAAGCCGAGGTAGTCCATCGTGCCCATCTTGCGGGGCAGGAACCGGTCGCCGAGCAGCCGCTTCGCCTCCGGCACCTTCGCCGCCGGGATCGTCTGCAGCACGTCGATCTTCCCGGCCCGCAGGTCGGTGTAGGCGCTGTCGGCGCTGGAGTAGCTCTTCCAGATCACGCCCTTGTTCTTCGGCTTGCGCGGGCCGGTGTAACCGGGGAACGGCACGAGTTTGATCTGCTTGTTGCGTTCCCAGTTCCCGCTCATCATGTACGGGCCGTTGCCGATCGGGTGGTCATCGAACGACTTGGGGTCCTGGAGGCCGGCCTTCGGCATCGGCGCGAACGCCGGGTAGGTCAGCAGCAGCGGGAACTGGTTGAACGGCGCGGTGAGCGTCACCTTCAGCGTCGAGGGGTCGACGACCTGGACGCCGGACAGCTTGTCGGCCTTCGGCTTGGCCTTCTCGTCCTCGGGGTTCATCTCGTCGTACCCCTTGATGTGCGAGAAGTAGTCGTTGGCGGAGTAGGCGTTCGGCCCGTACGCCGCGTTGTTCCAGGCGTCGGCGAAGCTCTCCGCGGTGACCGGTTCGCCGTTGTGGAACTTCTGCCCCCCGCGGACCTTGATCGTCCAGACCTTCTGGTCGGTGGTGGTGACGGACTCGGCGGCGAGGTTGTAGGGCTTGCCGTCCTTGGTCAGCCCCTCCAGGTTGTCGAACAGGCCGCTGAGCACGTCGAAGGAGTAGCTGCTGGTGGTGTTGCCCGGCACCAGGTGGTCGGGTTCGGAGTGGCCGACGGTGAACACCCCGTCGCTCTTCTTCCCGCTCCCGCCGCAGGCCGACAGCCCGAGCGAGGCCGCCAGCACCACCGCGGCCAGCGTCGTGGCCTTCCCGCGCGCGCGCCTGCGCGGGCGCGCGTCCCTGAGGCTGGTCATGCTCCTCCTCGTGCTGTCCCCTCGTGCACCGGGCCCGGACCGCCCGCCGCACTTCAGGTTGGTGGCAGCGTCGTACCGGCGCGGCGGTTTCGGTATGGCGCTGACCGAGTCGAAACCGGATCGAGACTTGTTGATCAACCGTTGACACAGGTCAGCGGGGGAGGAAAAGTAAAGTTTCTTGCGAAAGGGGGCCCCGAGAGTGACGCTACGGCCGGACGCGGCGGCGGAGACGCCGGAAACGGAAGCGGCGGCGGATCCGGGCACGGAGGCGGGCGCGGAAGCGGCCGCGATCTGCGCGGACCTCATCCGCTTCGACACCGCCAACCGCGGCGAGGGCGACGCGCACCCGGAGCGGCCCGCCGCCGAGCACGTCGCGGCGCTGCTGGACGAGGCCGGCGTCGCGGCCGAGATCGTGGAGTCGGCGCCCGGCCGCGCCAGCGTGCTCGCCCGGATCCCCGGGACCGACCCTTCGCATCCGGCGTTCCTCGTCCACGGGCATCTGGACGTGGTCCCGGCCGACGCGTCCGACTGGGCGGTCCCGCCGTTCTCCGGCGAGGTGCGCGACGGATGCGTGTGGGGGCGCGGCGCCGTCGACATGAAGGGCAGCCTCGCGATGACGCTCGCGACCGTCCGGGCGCGGCTGCGCGCGGGCCGCCGCACGCGCGGGGACCTGGTGCTGGCGTTCCTCGCCGACGAGGAGTGCACCGGCGAGTACGGCTCCCGGTACGTGGCGCGCGAGCACCGGGAGTACTTCGAGGGCTGCGCCGAGGCGATCAGCGAGTCCGGCGGGTTCAGCGTGGACGCCGGCGGGACCCGGATCTACCCGGTCGCGACCGGCGAGCGCGGCACCGCCTGGATGCGGCTGACGGCGCGCGGCACCGCCGGGCACGGCTCCAAGCCCGCGCGCGACAACGCCGTCGCGGAGATCGCGCACGCGGTGTCGCGGATCGCCTCGTACGAGTGGCCCGTCCGGCTGACCCTGGGCGTGCGGGCGCTGCTGGACGGCCTGGCCGACGCCCTCGGCACGGCCATCGACCACGACCGGCTCGACGAGGAGGCGGTGCGGCTCGGCCGCGCCGGGCACCTGTTCGCCGGGACGGTCCGGAACTCGGCCAACCCGACGCGGCTGGACGCCGGCTACAAGGTGAACGTGGTGCCGGGCACCGCGTCCGCGCAGGTCGACGGCCGGTACCTGCCGGGGACCGGCGAGGAGTTCCTCGCGACCATCGACCGGCTGCTCGGCCCGAAGGTGGTGCGGGAGTTCATCAACCACGAGGAGGCTCCGGCGGCGGACCCGGCGGGCGCGACGTTCGCCGCGCTCGCCGGGTCGCTGCGCGCCGAGGACCCGCTGGCCCGGCCCGTCCCGTACGTGATGGCGGGCGGCACCGACGCCAAGTCGTTCAACGCGATCGGCATCACCAGCTTCGGGTTCGCGCCGCTGCGGCTCGGGCCGGAGCTGGACTACTTCGGCATGTTCCACGGCGTGGACGAGCGGGTCCCGCTGGACGGCCTGGCGTTCGGCACCCGCGTCCTCGACCGGTTCCTCGACACCCGCTGACCGCCGGCCGGACGCCCGGTCACTGCGACCTCTGGTAGCTGCGCAGCGAGGAGACCGCCAGGGCGATGGTGAGCACGGTGAGCGCGAGCAGCCATCCGCCGTGCAGGGCGACCGAGCCCCAGTCCGGGTCGCCGGCCATCGCGGCGCGCCCGGCGTCGAGCGCCCAGCTCACCGGGTTGAACGCCGCCACGTGCCGGATCCAGGCCGGCATCAGGCCCTTCGCCATGAACGCCGACGACAGGAACGTCAGCGGCAGCAGCAGCATCACGTTCAGCCCGATGATGGTGTTGCGGTCGCGCAGCAGCAGCGCGAGCGTGTTCGACAGCGCCGCGAGCACGACGCCGACCAGCACGGACGCGGCGACGAGCACGGCGAGGCCGCCCGCGCCGCCGGGGTAGCGGGCGCCCGCCGCCCACCCCAGCGCGATGATCACGAGCGACTGGAACGCGGTGCTGAGCGCCTGCTCGACGACGCCCGCGTTGGTGATCGCGCTGCGCCGCACCGGCGTCACCAGGAACCGGTTCATGGTGCCGCGCTCGATCTCGTCCATGGTGGCCATCCCGGCGAACGAGTTCAGCGACACCGCGTTCATGACCACGACCCCGGGGACGAGGTAGTCCAGGTAGGACGGGGCGCCGAAGCCGGGCAGCTCGACGACCCGCTTGAACAGCTCGCCGAACAGGAACAGCCAGATCATCGGCTGGACGAGCGTCATGACCAGGACGGCCGGGGTGCGGGCGAGCGCCGAGAGGCGGCGCTGCGTCATCCACCAGGTGCCGGTGAGGAGGCCGCTCATCGCGCGCCCCCGATCGCGGCCGGCTCGGGCGCCGCGTCCGGGGCGGCGTCCGCCTGCGCGAACCGGCGGCCGGCGTAGCGCAGGTACACGTCGTCCAGCGAGGGCCGTGCGACGGTCGCCGCCGCCACCGGCGCCCCGGCCTGGTCGAGCGCGGCCAGGACGGCGGGCACCGCGGACGCGCCGTCGTCGGCGCGCGCGCTGAGCCGCGGGCCGTCCAGCACGACGTCGCGCACCCCGGGCAGGCGGCCGAGCGCCGCCCGCACCCGCGCCTCGTCCGGCGCCTCCCCCCACTCCAGGTGGACGGCGTCGCCGCGCAGCTCGCCCTTGAGCGCGTCGGGGGTCCCCTCCGCGACGACGCGGCCGCGGTCGACGATCGCGAGCCGCCCGGCGAGCCGGTCCGCCTCGTCGAGGTAGTGCGTGGTCAGCAGGATCGCGAGCGCGTCGTCGCCCGCCAGCCGGGCGATCTCCGCCCACATCGACGCGCGGGCCTCCGGGTCGAGCCCGGTGGTCGGCTCGTCCAGGAACAGCACCTGCGGCCGGTGGACGAGGCCGAGCGCCACGTCCAGCCGGCGCCGCATCCCGCCGGAGTAGGTCTTCACCGGCCGGGCCGCGGCGTCCCGCAGCCCGAAGCGGTCGAGCAGCTCGTCGGCGCGGCGGCGCGCGTCCGCGCCGCCCATCCCGTGCAGCCGGGCCTGCAGGACCAGGTTCGCGCGGCCGCCGGCGCCGGGGTCGGCGCCGGACTGCTGCGCGACGACCCCGATGGCGCGCCGCACCCGGCCGGGGCGGCGCAGCACGTCGTGCCCGGCGACGGACGCGGTGCCCGCGTCCGGCCGGACCAGCGTGGTGAGGATCTTGACGGTGGTGGACTTGCCGGCCCCGTTCGGGCCGAGCAGGCCGAGGATCTCTCCCCGGCCGACGGTGACGGACAGCCCGTCCAGGGCCCGGACGTCGCCGGGATAGTGCTTGACCAGCCGGTCGGCCTCGATGGCGTGCGCCATGGTCGCCTCCATGCGGCGAGACGTGCTCGTCGGGGCGTCCCGGATAGGCTGGGTTCGAGGTCTCGCCGCCGGGGCCTGCTCCGCGAGCGGGTTTCCGTGGTGGGTTCTGAGGCCCGGCGGGGGTGTTGCCGCACCGCCGCCGGGCCGCGATCAGCTCTCGATGGCACCCCTTTCCGCGAGTTCCGCGATCTCGGGCGGGACGTCGCCGGTGGCGTGGAACGCGCGCCACATCGCCAGGCCCTCCAGCGTGCCGCCGGTGATCTCGCCGAGGAAGGCGCGCACCCAGTTCGCCTCGGCCTCCAGGATGGCCAGGGCGTACTCGGCCTCCAGGAGGAAGACGCGCGGCACCTCGGTCTCCCCGGCGAGCGCGGCGCGGTTGCCCGCGATGCGCTCGTCCAGCGCGTCGAGACGGCGGCGGAGCAGCTCGGCGGTCTCGTCCGGGCCGAGCGCGCCGAGCACCGACAGCCCGGCCTCGAGCCGCCGGTGCTCGGTCTCGGGCACCTCGATCAGCTCCCGCACCCAGTCGGCCAGTTCGTCGCGTCCGGCGCCGGTGATCCGGTAGACGGTCCGCTCCGGGCGGGCGCCGTCGCGGACGCTGCCCTCCACCGCCAGGAAGCCGTGCCTCTCCAGGTTCCGGACGACCGTGTAGAGCGAGCCCCACTTGATGTCCATGTCGTGGTCCTTGCCACGCGCCTTCATCAGCGAGGCCATCTCGTACGGGTGCATCGGCCTGGCGGAGACCGTCGAGAGCACGGCGAGTCCCAGGAGGTTGCTCACCTTCCGCCGCTTCGCCATCCCGACTCCTCGTCTACGAGTACTCGCAGACGAGTATAACCAGAAGCGACATATCGCGTCCACCCCGCCGCGGGTCAGAGCAGCGCCGGAGCCAGCTCCCGCCACTGCTCCAGCGGCAGCTCCGCCGGGTCGTCGGTGAGCACCTGGACGCAGACGTGGTCGGCGCCCGCGTCCAGGTGCTCCCGGACGCGGGCACGGATCGCCTCCACGTCCCCGTGCGCGACGATCGCGTCCACCAGCCGGTCGCTCGGGCCGCCGCCCGGGCCGCCCGCCATGTCGTCGTCGCCGTAGCCGAGGCGCCGCACGCTGGCCCGCTGGTGCTCCGCCGCCTGCACGTAGCCGGCGACGTGCGCCCGCGCGATTTCGCGCGTCCGGCCGGGGTCGGTGCCGAGCACGACCGCCTGCTCGACGCCGAGGAACGCGTCCGGCCCCATGGTCTTGCGGGCCAGCACGGTGTGCTCGACGGGCACGAAGTACGGGTGCGCGCCCCACGTCCGCTCCGCCGCCAGCTCCAGCATCTTCGGCCCGAGGGCCGCCAGCACCCGGCGCGGCGCCGGATCGGCGGGGACGGCGTGCACCGGCACCGCGTCCATCGCGTCGAGGTAGGCGCGCATCATCGGCACCGGCCGCCCGATCTTCGGCATCGCGTAGCCGTCCAGCTCGCCGGGGTCGCCGACCCGGTGGCCGCCGAGCCCGAGCAGGTAGCGGCCCGGGAACGCCTCGCCGAGGGTGCGCGCCGCCCCGGCCATCGCGATCGGGTCGCGGAACGCGATGTTCGCGATCCCGGACGCGACGGCGATCCGCCGCGTCGCGCTCAGCAGCAGCCATGCCTGGCCGGTGCTGTCGCGCCCGAACGCCTCGCCGAACCAGACGGCCCCGTAGCCGAGCTCCTCGATCTCGGCGGCGGCCTCGCGCACCCGTCCGGCCGGCTGCGCGTCGAAGGTGAACGTCCAGATCCCGACGCGGCCCAGCCCGTCTCGCTGCATCACATGCCCCCATCTTCCGGAGAACTTCTCCGGTTCCTCTCCGGGGTACGATACGGAGAACTTCTCCAGTTGGCTACCCGGGCCGCGAAGGCCGAGGATGGGGCGATGACCACCGCGGACGAGACGCGCCCCGGGCGCCCGCTGCGCGCGGACGCGCGCCGCAACCGCGAGCGGGTCCTCGCGGCGGCCCGCGAGACATTCGCCGAGGACGGCCCGGACGCCTCCCTCAACGAGATCGCGCGGCGCGCGGGCGTCGGCCCGGGCACCCTCTACCGGCACTTCCCCACCCGGCAGGCGCTGCTGGCCGCCGTCCTCGCCGACCGCGTCGAGCGGCTGTGCGCGTACGCGGACCGGCTGATCGCGTCCGAGCCCCCCGAGGTCGCGCTGTCGGGCTGGCTGCACGCCTTCCTCGAGCACGCGACCGGCGACCACGGGCTCGGCGGCGCGGCGCTGACCAAGCCGCCCGGCCTGGACTTCGACTGCCACACCGCGATCCGGGAGGCGGTGGAGCGCGTCCTCGCCGGCGCCCAGCGGGCCGGCGCGGCGCGCGCCGACGTGACGGCCGCCGACCTGCTGCAGCTGGTCGTCGGCGTGGCCCTCGCCACCGAGGAGGCGGCGCACGACCCCGGCCAGGCGGGCCGCCTCCTCGCCCTCGTCGAGGACGCCCTGCGGCCCTGAGCCCCCGTCCGGGTAGGACACGGGAGTGGAGTTCTCAACGGCGGCCGACGAGCTGTACGGCGTCGAGCCGGAGGAGTTCGTGGCGACCCGGGCGCGGCTGGCCCGCGAGGCCAAGGCGGACGGCGACGCCGCGCTCGCCAAGCGGATCGGCGGGCTGCGCCGGCCGACGCTGTCGGCGTGGGCGGTGAACCTGCTGGCCCGGTCGGCGGCCGATGATCTCGATGCGCTGCTGGACGTCGGCGGACGGATGCGGGAGGCGTGGGGCTCGGGCGGCGGGCTCGGCGACCTGGAGCAGCGGCGGGCCCGGCTCGTCGCGGCGCTGCTGCGCCGGGCCGGCGACCTCGCGGCCGGGGCGGGGCGCCCGCTGCGCGACCAGGCCGTCCGCGAGGTCGAGGACACGCTGCAGGCCGCCACGGTCGACGAGGGCATCGCGGCGGAGGTGCGGGACGGGCGGCTGCCGCAGCCCCGCAGCCACACCGGTTTCGTCCCGGCGGGCTTCGCCCTCGCCCCGGACGCCGAGCCGAAGCCGAAGGCGAAGCCGGAGAAACGGGCGAAGCCCGAGGCCGCCCCGCCGGAGAAGAAGCCCGAACGGCCGAAGGTCAGCCGGACGAGCGCGGCGCGCGCCAAGCGCGCGCAGACCCTGGCCCGCAAGGCGGACGAGGCGGAGCGCACCCTCGCGGACAGGACCGAGCGCGCCGGCACGGCGCGGCAAGCGGCCGAGGACGCGTCCGCCGAGGTGGGGCGGCTGCGGCACGAGCTGGAGCGGGCCACCGCGGAGCGGGACTCGGCGGCGCGGCGGGCGGAGCGTGCCGAGCAGGCGCGCGCCCGTGCCGAGGAGGCGGCGCGGGAGGCCCGGAAGGCGGCCGGCGAGGCGCGGCGCGCCGCCGACCGGGACGCCGCCCGGTAGGCGGCACCGTGGGCGGCGCGGGACCCCGCCGACACGGCCGGTTCCGGCGATGAAGTAGGTTCCACTACTAGAACGCGATTCGAGAATCGGGGGGCGCGCGGTGACGGCACCGGTGGTGGAACAGGCGGCGGAATGGTACGAGCCGGGGGCGCATCCGGTGGCGCCCGGCGTGCACCGGATCCCGCTGGCGCTTCCCGTCCCGTCGCTGCACGCCGTCAACGTGTACGTCGTCGAGGACCCGGACGGCCCCGTCCTGATCGACTCCGGCTGGGCGATGCCGGACAGCCGCACCGCGCTGGAGGACGCGCTGCGCACCCTCGGCCACGGCCTCGACGACGTGTCCCAGTTCCTGGTCACGCACGCGCACCGGGACCACTACTCGCAGGCGCTCGCGCTGCGCGGCTCGTTCGGCACCCGGGTGCGGATCGGGCGCGGCGAGCGGCCGTCGATCGAGGCGTCCGCCGCCCCGCGGGACGGGGACTCCCGGCAGGTCGAGATGCTCCGCCGCTGCGGCGCCGGCGACCTCGCCGCGGAGATCGCCGGGATCCCGCGCGACCCGTCCGACCAGGAGGCCCCGCTCACCGCGCCGGACGCCTGGCTGGACGACGGGGAGCGGGTCGCGCTGGGCGCCCGCGGGCTGGACGTGTTCGCCACGCCCGGGCACACCCGCGGCCACGTCGTGCTGCGGGACGCCGCGGCCGGGCTGCTGTTCGCCGGCGACCACGTGCTGCCGCACATCAGCCCGTCGATCGGCCTGGAGGCCGAGCCGGAGCGGCGGCCGCTGCGCAGCTACCTGGACTCGCTGCGGCTCGTCCGCGACATGCCCGACACGCTGCTGCTGCCCGCGCACGGCCCGGTGACGGCGAGCACGCACGCCCGGATCGACGAGCTGGTGGAGCACCACGCGGCCCGCCTAGACGCCGCCGCCGCGCAGGTCCGCGCCGGCCACGTGACGGCGTTCGAGGTCGCCGCGGCGATGACCTGGACGCGGCGCCGCCGCAGCCTCGCCGACCTGGACGCCTTCAGCCGGATGCTGGCCGTCCTGGAGATCGAGGCGCACCTGGACGTGCTGGCCGACCAGGGCCTGCTGGACGCGCACGAGGAGGGCGGCGTCCGCCGCTACGCCTCGCGCGCCTGAAAGGCCCGCGGATCGCGGCCCAGGTGGGCCAGCAGCCGGTCGGCCGGCGCGGCCGCGCCGGAGAGCGGGACGGCGGGCGCGAACAGCCCGTCGCGCGTCGCGTCGGTGACCAGCGCCGAGGCGGGGTCGAGCAGCCGGTCCGCGAGGCCCGGCGGGATCGGCCGGGGGTTCCCGGTCGCGCAGCCGACGTCCCAGGCGTGCACGGCGATCTCGATGGCGCCGGTCGCGGCGACCAGGCACGCGCGCATCGGGCACCCGGCCACGGTGACCGGCCGGTCATCGTCGGCGGCCGTCCAGGCGCCGAGAAGCCGGACGGCGCCGGACCGGAACGCCGCCACCAGAACCGCCGCCGGGTCGTCCCCGGGGCGGCCGGGCGGCGGCCCGGGCACCGGGTGCAGCCGGACCGACCCCGTGTCGACGGCCTCCAGCAGCGCGTCCAGGGACTCGGCGGTGTGCCGCAGCAGCGTCCCGAGGTCCCAGCCGCGGCACGGCGTCGCCCGGCCCAGCGCCTCGGGCGTGACGTCCCCGAGCCCGCCGAGCGCGTAGCCCACGGACCGTTCGAGCAGCGCCACCGTCTCCACCGAGCTCATCCCGCCCTCGCCTTCCGGGGACCGTCCCCACCTGAACTGACCCCGCCGGGGCGGGAAAGTCACCGGGGGCCGGCGGACGAGTTTCCCCGCGCCGCGCGCCGAGCGGGCGTCAGGCCCGGTATCAGGCCCGGTAGCGGCGCCGCGCGTTGCCGGAGAACAGGCGCCGCCGCTCGCCGCCCGACAGCGGCTCGACGATCTCCCGGTAGGCGGCGATGAGCTGCGGGAACGTCCCCGCGGTGCCGTCGACGGGGAAGTTGCTGCCGAAGAAGCACCGCTCGACGCCGAACAGCTCCAGGCAGGTCTCCACGAACGGCCGCAGCCGCGCCGTCTCCAGGGTGCCGAGCGCCATCCCGAGCCCGGAGATCTTGCAGTCGACGTGCGGGAGCGCGGCGAGCCGGGCGACGCCGTCGCGCCACTCGCGGAACTGCGCGGGCGCGCCGCCGTCCGGCCAGCCGGCGTGCTCCAGCACGAACGCGGTGCCGGGCGCGCGCTCGGCGGCGGCCGCGTGGGCCGCGGCGTCGCCGGGGTGGACGACGAGGTCGAAGACCAGGTCCCGCTCGCCGAGCAGCCGGAACAGCCCGCCGGCCGCCGCCGGGTCCAGCCCGTCGAAGACCCGGACGCCGCGGAACGCGGGGCTCGCGGCCTGCGCGTCCAGGTCGGCGGCGATCGCGTCGAGGGGCGCGGACGGGTCGACGGTGCCGATGATCGCGGTGGGGTCGCCGGTGCCGCGGCGCGTCTCGTCCAGCCAGCGGGTCTCGTCGAGGTGGGCGCCCGGCTTGGTCACCGCCGAGACGTGCACCACCCCGGTGATCTCGACGCCGTCCGCCGCCGCGCGGTACCCGTCCGGGAGGTGGTCGCGGACGAGCTCGGGCTTCCACACGGCCAGCCCCGGGTACCAGTCGTTGGCCTCGGGCCGCCAGAAGTGCACGTGGGAGTCGAAGAACTCGAGGTCCGCAATCGCCGTCATGCCCCTATAAGGACCACGCCCGAAGACCGCGGCGCAAGGGCGCGTCTCACCAGGCGGCCCCGGTCCGCGGGCCCCGCGGCGCCGCCCGTTAACATGATCTTCCAAGTCCCCCGGCGGAAGGAGCGCCATGACGCTCGCCCCCGAGTCCACCGACGTCGTCGAGGTCACCTCGCCCGAGGAGCTGCGCGAGCTGCTCGGGGCGCCGATGCGGCGGGCCATCGACAAGGAGCGCGTCACCCTGCACGCCTGGGACCGGGAGTGGCTCGCGCGGTCCCCGTTCTGCCTGGTCGCCACCAGCGACGCCGAGGGCAATTGCGACGTCTCCCCCAAGGGCGACCCGGCCGGGTTCGTGCACGTGCTCGACGACACCACGATCGCGATCCCCGACCGCCCCGGCAACCGCCGGGTGGACGGCTACATGAACGTGCTGAGCAACCCGCACGTCGGGCTGCTGTTCATGGTCCCGCGGCGCAGCGAGACGCTGCGGATCAACGGCCGGGCCCGGCTGGTCCGGGAGGCGCCGTTCTTCGACGACATGGTCGTCAAGGGGCACCGGCCGTCGCTGGCGCTGATCGTCGACATCGAGCAGATCTTCTTCCACTGCGCGAAGGCGCTGATGCGCTCGAAGATGTGGAAGCCGGAGGAGTGGGCGGAGGACACGCTCCCCTCGCACGCCCGGATCGTCAAGGCCGTCCAGTACACCGAGCAGAGCCTCGACGAGCTGGAGCGGCACTACGAGAGCTCCGCCTACGAGAAGAAGCTCTACGCGGGCTGAGGCCGGGCGCCCGCGGGCCCGGCGCCACGGAACGACCCCCGCGCTTCGCGCGCGGGGGTCTGGACGCGGAGCGGCCCGGTCAGCCGCTCTTGCGGCGGAACTGGCGCTGGTGGTCGGCGCGCTCGTGCACGCCCTTCACCTTCGACCCGTTCCGGCCCGTCCCGCCGGCGTTCTTGGCCGCCGCGCCGCGCTTGCGCTCCAGGGCCTCCCGGAACCTGCGCTTCACGTCGTCCTCGCCTGTCTCGCTGTCTGCGTTCGGGTCGGCCATACGGACCTCCAGCTCTCATAGGGGCACCCCTAGCCTCACATACCCCCGCCTTGAGCGGGACTCCGCACCCCCTCCGAAGATCAACTTGGGAGTTTTCCCCATCAACCGGCCTAGCTGGGAGGAACTCTCTATGGTTTGTGATCGTGGAGCCCCAGATCCCGCAGGCCGAGGCCGCGCCCGCCCATCCGCCGCTGGAGTCGCTCGCCGCCCGGCCGCTGCTCAACAGCGACTACGAAGCCCGCCCGGCGGTGTTCTACGAGGAGCTCCGCGCCGAGTACGGGCCCGTCGCGCCCGTGGACGTGATGGGCGTGCCGGTGTGGCTGGTCGTGGGCTACCCGCAGACGCTGGAGATCCTGCGCGACACCCGGGGCGTGTGGAGCCGGCGGGTGGACTCCTGGCGCGCCTACCGGGAGGGGGCCGTCCCCGCGGACTGGCCGCTGCTGCCGGTGGTCGAGGCCGGCAACTGCGGCTTCCGCGACGGCGCCGACTCGACCCGGCTGCGCAGCGCGTGGAGCGAGGGGCTGCGCCCCTTCCAGGACCGGTCGCGGCCGGAGGCGAAGGCGCTGGAGGAGGCCGTCCGGCGGTACGCCGACGAGCTGATCGACGTGCTGGCCGAGAACAACGGCCATGCCGGCACCGCCGACCTCGCGGCGCAGTACGCGCGGCCGCTGCCGCTGATGGTCGTCGGGCGGCTGCTCGGCACCGGCCCGGACGGCGACGACGGGCTGATCGCCGACCTGTGGCGGGTCATGGACGCCGGCCCGGACGCCCAGGAGGCGTCGGCGCGGCTGCTGGCCCGGATGTCGGAGGTGTGCGCGGCGCGGATCGCCGCACCGGGCCAGGACCTGCCCTCCTTCATGCTCGCGGCGGTGCCGGACCTGACGGCCGGGGAGCTGGCCGTCGAGATGGCGATGATGACGGGCCTGGTCGGCGACGTCACCGGCACGCTGATCTGCAACACCATCACCGAGGTGCTGATCGGCGAGACCGGCGCCCGCGACAGCGTGTCCGCCGGGATGGTCCAGGAGGCGATCAACCGGGCCTCCACCGCCAACCCGCCGATGGCGAACCTGGCGCTGCGCTGGCCCCGGTCCGACGTGCGGATCGGCCGGTTCCAGATCGCGGCCGGGGACCCGGTCATGGTGTCGCCCGCCGCCGCGCACCTGGACCCGGCGTTCACCGGGAACGCCGCCCCCGACTCGATCTACAGCTCGCGCGCGCACCTGGCGTGGAGCGCGGGCCCGCACGCGTGCCTCGGCCGCGACCTCGCGACGACCATCACCACGGTCGCGGTGGAGCGGCTGTTCGAGCGGTTCACCGGGCTGCGGCTGGCGCTGCCGCCGGAACGGCTCGACTGGCGGACCTCCCCGCTGATCCGAGGCCTGCGCTCGCTGCCGGTCGACTACGAGCTGGCGGGCGAGCCGCCGCGGCCGGCCTCCGCCGCTCCCGAGACGGACGGGGACCCGCAGGAGTCGGACCCGGCGGGGGCGGAGCCCGCGTCGCTGGCGCGGCGGATCCTGCGCGCGATGCGCCTGTCACAGAGCTGACCCGCGGGCCGCCCGCCGGGCGCGCTCGTCAGGACACAGCGGCGGTCTCCTCGCGGATCCGCCGCCACGCCGCGTCCACGTGCGCGTCGGTCGTCCCGGCGGCGCCGATCGCGACGCGCAGCAGGACACGCCCGCCGACCTTGGTGTGGGTCAGGTAGAGATCGCCGGACGCGTTGAGCCGCTCCATCACCCGCAGGGTCGCCCGGTCGGCCTCGGCGTCGTCGAGGCCGTCCCAGCGCGGGCGGAAGCACACCAGGCTGAGCTTCGGCTCCTCCAGCAGCACGAACGCGGGATCGGCCGCGATCCGGGACGCGAGGCCGGCCGCCAGCCGCACACCAGTCCGGACGTGCTCGCGCAGCCCCTCCGCGCCGTACCAGCGGATGACCGACCACAGCTTCAGCGCCCGGAACCGGCGGCCCAGCGGGACCTGCCAGTCGCGGTAGTCGATCACCTCGCCGGACGCGGACGCCTGGTTGCGCAGGTACTCCGGCAGGATCGACAGCGCCCCCACCAGCGGCCCGCGGTCGGCCACCCACATCGCGGTGCAGTCGAAGTTGGTGAGCAGCCACTTGTGCGGGTTGGTGGCGTAGGAGTCGGCGTACTCGGCGACGCCGTCGTTGACGCCGCGCAGCTCGGGGCAGACGGCCGCGACGCCCGCGTACGCGGCGTCCACGTGCAGCCAGACGCCGTGCCTGCGGCAGACCTCGCCGATCGCGGGCACCGGGTCGACCGCCGTGGTCGACGTGGTGCCGACGGTCGCGCACACCATGACGGGCAGCGCGCCCGCCGCGGCGTCCTCGGCGAGCAGCGCGTCGAGGTGCGCGGGGTCCATCGCCAGGGTCGCCGGGTCGACGTCCACGACGCGGACGTTCGCCGCCCCGATCCCGGCGATCCGCGCGGCCTTCTCCAGCGAGGAGTGCGTCTGCGAGCTGACGTACAGGGTGTGCCGCCGGGCGATGCCGTCGCGCCCGGCGGCCCCGCCGTCCGCGCGGTGGAGCGCCGCGATGACGGCGGTCAGGGCCGCGCCGGACGCCGAGTCCTGGATCACGCCGCCGCCGGGGCCGTCGCTCCGGAACCGATCGGGCAGCCCGAGCAGCTCGGCGAACCAGTCGAGCACCCGCGTCTCCAGCTCGGTGCAGGCCGGGCTCGTCGCCCACAGCATCCCCTGGACGCCGAGGCCGGCCGAGAGCAGGTCGGCGAGGATCGACGGGCCGCTGGCGCCGGTCGGGAAGTAGGCGAAGAAGCTCGGGTGCTGCCAGTGGGTGATGCCGGGCATGACGACGCGGTCCAGGTCGGCGAGGACGGCCTCGAACCCCTCGCCCTGCTCCGGCGGGTGGGCGGGCAGGTTCGCCAGCACGTCGCCGGGGCGGGCCTGCGACAGCACGGGATAGGAGTCGATCTTCTCCTGGTAGTCGGCGATCCAGTCGACGACCTGCCGGCCGTACCGGCGGAACTCCTCCGGCGTCATGTGCGCTGCCACTGCGTCCTCCCCTGCCCGGAACGGGCCGTTCCGCCCGGAACGGCACCTCGATCATATGGGCCCGAACGAGACAGGCCCGGCGGTCCGGAGGACGTGCGGTCAGCCGGCGTGGACGCCCTCCAGCTCGACCGTCCAGACGCCCTCCATCACCTCGGCGACCGTGAGGCCGAGCGTCAGGTCGGAGAGGCCGTCCTGCGCCGTCCAGAGCGGGAACGCGACGCGGAACGCCCGCTCGTCCGGCGCCTCCCGCGGGACGTCGACCGCCTCGACCTCGCGGAACGCCGAGTCCGGCGGGCTGATCAGGTCCCGCCCGTGCCGCTCGATCGCCGCGGCGATCTGCGCGGCGGTGAACCGGCGCGCCTCGGTCAGCGTCTCCAGCTCCTCGTACTCGCCGCGGACCAGCAGCCCGACCACGACCCGAACGGCGTTCACACCCTCCTCCGGCAGCATGCGCCACACCGTACCGCGCCCCGCCTCGATGATCGCCGCCTGTTTAGACGACCCCGCCCGGGAACGCTCCTCGGTGTCGAGGCGCAGGGAGGACGAACATGCCAGACAAGAGCGACAAGCACGGACCCAAGGTGGACGACGAGATCGGCCACGAGACGGAGGGCATGGTCCGCGGCGGGCACCCCACCCACGCCGAGGAGTTCAAGGAGACCGAGCCGTACTCCGGTGACGCGCCCTGGGACCCGACCGCCGCCACCGGGGACCCGCGCGAGGGGTCCCCGCCCGGGATGAGCGCGGGCGACGTGGAGGGCCGCAGCAACCTGGCCCGGCTGCTGTCCGGCGTCCGCTACCCCGCCCGCCCCGGCGACCTGGTCGCGCACGCCTCCGGCGCGGGCGCGGACGACGCGGCGGTCGGCGCGCTGGAGACGCTGCCCGACCGCGAGTACGAGAACGTCGCCGACGTCGCCGACGAGCTCGGCTACGGCCGGGAGAACCGCCGCTTCTGACCTCGCCGGCGTGCCGCTCCGGGAACCGCGGTTCCCGGAGCGGCACGCCGCCGGTCAGCGGCGGGCGCGCTCGCGCAGCAGGGGGATCTGGCCGCCGGCCGCCACGAGCTCGCGCTGGCGGGGCGACAGCCGGTGCCCGGCGCGGTACGTCTCGTCCTTGGTGACATTGCGGACCTCGACCTCGGTGCCCTTCTCCAGCGCCGCGCGGACGCCCTCGATCCGCAGCCGGTCGCCCTGCTCGACGCGGTCGTAATCGGCCTCGTCGGCGAACTCCAGCGGCAGGATCCCGAAGTTCACCAGGTTCTGCCAGTGGATGCGGGCGTACCCGCGGGCGAGGACGAGCCGCAGCCCGAGGTGGCGCGGCGCGATCGCGGCGTGCTCGCGCGACGAGCCCTGCCCGTAGTTGCGGCCGCCGACGACGGCGTGCGGCCCGGCCTCCCGCGCGCGCTCCGGGTAGCCCTCGTCGATGCGGACGAACGTGAAGTCGGCGAGCTTGGCGATGTCGCTCCGGTACGGGAGGGCCTGCGCGCCCGCCATGAGGATCTCGTCGGTGGAGACGTCGTCCCCGACCTTGATGACGACGGGGACGTCCAGCTCGTCCGGCAGCGGGTCCAGTTCGGGGAGCACGCCGATGCTCGGCGCCTTGTCCAGCTCGACACGGCGCGCCTCGTCCTCGGGCAGCGGCGCTTCGAGCATCTCCCGGTTCACGCTGGAGCGCGTCGGCAGCCGGACCTCCGGCGGGTCCATGTCCAGGTCGCGCGGGTCGGTGATCCTCCCGGTGAGCGCGGCGGCCGCCGCGGTCTCCGGGGAGCACAGCCAGACCCGGTCGTCGGCCGTCCCGGACCGGCCGGGGAAGTTGCGCGGGAACGTCCGCAGGCTGTTGCGGCCGATCGCGGGCGCCTGCCCCATGCCGATGCAGCCGAGGCAGCCGGCCTGGTGGATCCGCGCGCCGGCCTGGACGAGGTCGGTGGCGGCGCCCATCTTGGTGAGGTCGACGAGGATCTGCCGGGACGTCGGGTTCACGTCCAGCGACACGTGCGGGTCCACCTGCCGGCCCTTGACGATCGCGGCGGCGGACGCGAAGTCGCGCAGCCCCGGGTTCGCCGACGACCCGACGACGACCTGGTGCACCTCCTCCCCCGCGACCTCGCGGACCGGCACCACGTCGCCGGGCGAGGACGGCCGCGCGATGAGCGGCTCCAGCGCCGACAGGTCGATCTCGTCGGTGACGTCGTAGGCGGCGCCGGCGTCGGGGACGATCTCGGTGAAGTCGTCCTCGCGGTCCTCGCCGCGCAGGAACTCAAGGACGCGCTCGTCGGACGGGAACACCGTCGTCGTCGCGCCCAGCTCGGCGCCCATGTTCGCGATGACGTGCCGGTCCATCGCGGTCAGCGTCGCCAGCCCCGGCCCGTGGTACTCGATGATCCGGTTGACGCCGCCGCGCACGCCGTGCCGCCGCAGCATCTCCAGGATCACGTCCTTGGCGCTCACCCAGGGCGGCAGCTCGCCGGTGAGCCGGACCCCCCAGATCTGCGGCATCGTCACGTGGATCGGCTCGCCCGCCATCGCCATGGCGACCTCCAGCCCGCCGACGCCCATCGCGAGCATGCCGAGCGACCCGGCCGCGCAGGTGTGGGAGTCCGAGCCGACCATCGTCGCGCCGGGCACGCCGAACCGCTGCATGTGGGTGGGATGCGAGACGCCGTTGCCGGGCTTGGAGTACCAGAGGCCGTACCGGCGGCACGCCGACCGCAGGAAGATGTGGTCGGCCATGTTCCGCTCGTCGGCCTGCAGCAGGTTGTGGTCGACGTACTGCACCGACACGTCCGTGCGGACCCGGTCCAGGTCGAGCGCCTCCAGTTCCAGCATCACCATCGTGCCGGTGGCGTCCTGGGTGAGGGTCTGGTCGACCCGGAGCCCGATCTCGGTGCCGGGCTCCATCTCCCCGCTCACCAGGTGCGAGGCGATCAGTTTCCGGGCGACGCTCCTGCCTCCCGTGCCGTTGGCCATGGGCGGTTCCTCCGCTCCTGTCGTGAAACGAACGTGCTCAGACGGGCCGGGCGCGCCGCTCCCGGTCGTGCGCCGGACGGTCCGCCGGGCGCCCGCACCAGTGCGCGAGCGCCTCCCGGATCGCGGCGGCCCGCCGGTCCGGCGCGGTCTCGTCGCACGCCCACGCGATGTAGCCGTCCGGGCGGACGAGCGCGGTCGTGCGTGTGGCGCCGCCCGCGAGCGCGCAGTGCACCCGGCCCGCCCACCGCTTGGTCGCCAGGTAGGTGACCGCCGGGTCGTTCGCCGCGACCACGAGGACGAACAGCCCGTCACCGAGCAACCGGTAGAGGCGCCCCGGCGCGCCGGAGAGCGGGACGTCCGGGGCCCGCATGCCGGTGAGGCGGTGCGCGCCGCGCGGCGCCGGGTAGGCGATGTCGATGCCGGACACGGCACCCGCCATCCGCCGCGCGACCGGCCGGACGTGCGCCGCCGTCCAGACCGCGGCGGCCCGGGCGCGGCGCAGCCACGGCTGCTCGACCATCGCGAACCGCAGCAGCGCGCCGCTGCCGCGCAGCACCTGCCTGCCGACCGGGTACCGCTCCTCGTGGTAGCTGTCGAGCAGCCAGGAAGGCGCCCAGCCGTGCAGTTCGGCGGCGAGCTTCCAGCCGAGGTTCGCCGCGTCCTGCATCCCGGTGTTCATGCCCTGGCCGCCCGCCGGGGAGTGCACGTGCGCGGCGTCCCCCGCGAGGAACGCCCGCCCCACCCGGTAGCGCGGCACCTGCCGTTCGTCGCTGTGGAACCGGGACGTCCAGCGCGGGTCCCGCATGCCGTGGTCGGAGCCGAGCGCGCGGCGCGCGACGTCGCGGATCTCCGCCAGGCCGACCGGCTCGGAGTCGGCGGCCTGGTGCCGGCGGTCCCACGCGATCACCCGGTACCAGCCGTCGCCGAACGGCGCGATCAGCGCGAACGCGTCGCCGGACGTCCCGGCGGTGAGGACCTCCGCGGGCGCCTCGTCCAGCCGCACGTCCGCGAGCATCACCGACCGCACCACGGCCCGTCCCGGGAACGGCAGCCCGAGCTCCCGGCGGACGGTGCTGCGGACGCCGTCGGCGCCGACGACGTACGACGCGCGGCGCGTCGCCGCGGACCCGTCGGCCATCCGGACGTCGACGTCCACGCCCTCCGCGTCCTGCCGGAGCGCGGTCGCCTCCGCACCGTCGACGATCTCCGCGCCGGCCTCCAGCGCCCGCGCGCGCAGCACCCGCTCCGTCTCGTACTGCGGCGTGACCAGCACGTACGGGAAGCGGCCGGGCAGCCGGGACAGGTTCAGCGCCGCCGCCCCGAGCAGCCGCAGCCCGCCGAGCCGCTCGCCCGTCGCGACCAGCTCGTCGGCGACGCCGCGCGCGTCGAGCAGCTCCAGCGTCCGGGCGTGCACGGCGAACGCGCGGGTCAGGTTCTCGGTCTCCCGCGGCCGCCGCTCCAGCACGGTGCAGCCGATCCCGGCCGCCGCCAGGTCCCCCGCGAGCAGCAGCCCGGTCGGCCCGGCGCCCACGATGAGCACGTTCCCCGTCGGCCTGGGCGGCATCCGGATCCCCTTTCCGTCCGTGCGCGGGTGCGGCCCTTCACCCCTTCCCACGAACGGCCCCTCCTCACGCGCCCCGAGGTACCCGCACGGCCGCGGCGTGTCCGCTCCCGGACGGCGCGGGGCGGCATGCGGGAGGCCGGCGTGAAGATCGCGATCGGCGAGGAGTGAGAGCGTGCCCGTGCCCCGGCTCCGCGACATCCCCGGCATCGGTGTGGACGAGGTCGGCGACGCCGCCGACGACGCCGACAGCTACCTGCCGTTCCAGGGGCGCGGGAGCCTGCTGGAGGCGGCCGCGGCGCACGTCGGACGGATCGCCGGGCGCGCCTACGACCCCGCGACCGAGTGCGTCAGCGTGGCCGGGGGGCTCCGCATTGGACGGCCCTCGCCGGCGCCCTCGAACGGCACGACGCTTGGCTGATCTACGACGCGGCGATGGAGCGGATCCGGTTCGACGCCGCGGCCCCGGCCATCCCGCGCGCGTCCCCGGGCCGGCCGGCCGGACCATCACGGTGGGCTCGGCGTCCAAGGAGCTGCGGACGATCGGGTGGCGGGTCGGCTGGGTCACCGGACCGGCGGAGATCCTGCACGACGTCCGGCTCGTCGGGCTCACCAACGTCGTCTGCCAGGTCGGGATCGCGCAGGAGGCGGTCACGGCGGCGCTCGCCGCGCCGGACGCCGACGCCGACGTGGCGGCCGCGACGGCGACCTGGCGGGAACGCTGCGAGACGATCCTGGACCAGCTGTCCGGCCTGCCCGTGGTGCGGCCGCACGGCGGCTGGTCGCTGCTGATCGACACGCGCCCGCTCGGCCTGTCCCCCGCCGGCCTGTCCCGGCGGCTGTTCGAGCGCGCGAAGGTCGCCGCGACGCCGATGGACGGCTGGGGCCCGAGCGGCGCCCACCACCTGCGCCTGGTGTTCGCGAACGAACCCGTCGACCGGCTCGGGGACCTGCGCGAACGCTTCCGCCTGGCCCTCTAGCCGCGGCCGTTGGCGCGGAGGATGGAGACGGCCTTGACGGTCTGGTAGCCGCGCCACTCCAGTTCGGCGATCGGCGAGTAGCTGGCGAAGTCGACGCGCCAGCCGCCGTCCACCTCCTGGCCCCGCTCCAGCCGGTCGAGTTCCGCGGCGACGACTTCGGGCGCGAACAGGGCGCGGACGAGCGTGCCCGGGAGCGGCGCGAAGTCGAGCGGGCGCATCATCTCGTCCTCCAGCCCGCCCGCGACGTGGACGAGCCCGTCCGGCGGGATGTGCTCGCCCAGCAGCGCGATCAGCTCCGCCGCCTCCGGTTCGGTCGCGTGTACCGCGTCCAGCAGCCACAGGGCGGACGCGAGTTCCAGCGCGTGCAGATCCGTCTTCGCGCGGACGGCGTCGAGGCAGAAGCGGGTGGCGCGGGCGAGCCAGGGATGCGCGGCGACCGCCGGGTCATGCGCGGCGACGCGGTGCGCGGTCGCGGCGACCACCGCGGTGATCTGCAGCGACGAGGCGTCCGGGTCGGCGCCCGCCCAGAACGGCGCGCACCCGGCCGGGTCGGGGACGTGCACGCCGAACGGGATGCCGCCGTCCGGGAGCGTCACCGTCTCCAGCCAGTCGCAGAGGGCCGCCGCCTCGGGCGCGGTGGCGGGCGCCAGTTCGGCGAACACCTCGAAGGCGTGCAGGGCGGGCCCCGGCTGGCTCGTCCGCGACCGCAGGTCGGGCTCCAGGCCGTGGCCGTAGCCGCCGTCGCGGTTGCGGTAGGCGTTCAGCGCGGCCAGCACGGCGTCCGGGTCGCCTTCGCCGGTGAGCAGGTCGAAACGCCGGCGGTCGAGGAGGCGTGCGTGGGTGGCCATGAAGTCGGAGGCGCTGTTCAGATCCATGACTCCAGGGTGGCCGCCCGAAGCGCGCCCGTATTGGAGGTTTCGGCCATCACCAGGTAAGGATCAGTTCCTCCGGCGACCGGTGGATCAGGTTCGGCTGCATCCGCGCCGGTTCCGCGAGCCGCAGGCCGGGCAGCTCCCGCGCCAGCGTGACCAGCGAGATCCGCACCTGCTCGCGGGCCAGCTGCGCGCCGGGGCAGGCGTGCGCGCCGTGCCCGAACGCCAGATGCCGCGCGGGCTCGCGCGTGATGTCGAACTCGTCGGGCCGGTCGTGGGCGGCCGGGTCGCGGCCGGCGGCGCCGTAGGCGACGAAGACCTGCGCGCCCGCGGGCAGGTCGGTGCCGGCGATCGTCACGGGCCGCGTCGCGACCCGCCGGAACCCCTGGACGGGCGCCTCGTGGCGGGCGGCCTCCTCGACCGCCGCCGCGGCCAGCTCCGGCCGCCGGCAGAGCAGTTCCCACTGGCCGCGGTCGCGCAGCAGGTGCAGCACGGCGGTGCCGATCAGCGCGGTCGTCGTCAGGTGCCCGGCCAGCAGCAGGTTCTGCAGGTTGGAGATCAGCGTGCCGTACGGCTCGATCGTCCGGATCATCTCGCCGGTCAGGTCGTCCCCGGGGTCGCCGTCCCGGCTCCGCACCAGGGCCTCCAGCAGGCGCTTCATCCCGGCGACCTCGTGCGCCGCCGCGACCTGCTCGTCCGGCTCCATGGGCGTGAAGACCAGCTCCTCGGCCCGGTAGCTCCCCTGGACGACCGCCGGGACGTCCGCAGGATCCAGCCCGAGCAGGTGCCCGATGACCTCGCCCGGCAGGACCCGCGCGTACCGGGACATCAGCTCGACGCGCCCGTCCGCGGCGAACGACGCGACGAGCTCGGCGGCCCGCCGCTCGGCGAACGGGACGGCCGCCGCGACCCGCCGCGGCGACAGCCCCCGGACCAGCGGCTCGCGCACCCGCCGGTGCTCCTCGCCGTCCGCCGACAGCACCACCGGACGTCCCGACGGCACCGTCTCCAGCACCGCGATCGCCTCCGGTCCCGGCATCGCCTCGGGGCGCATCGCGCCGGCGGAGGAGAAGGTCGCGGCGTCGCGCAGCACCGCCCGCGCGTCCGCGTCCCGGGCGACGAGCCAGGCGTCCAGTTCCGGGACGAACGTCAGCCCTTCGCTCTCCCTGGCCCGGGCGTAGCAGGGGTACGGGTCGCGCCGGTCGAATTCCACGGTGGGTCCCTCCGTGCGGACGAGCGGCCCACGCTACCGGGCGCGGAAAACCGAATGCGATCTCCGGGCGGGCCACCCTAGCCTGACCGGGTGGAAGTGATCTTCGAACGGACCGGGGAGCGCCGGTACGCGGTCGTCATCGCCGAGCGAGGCCGGGCGACCCGCCGCATGGACCCCGCGCCGGGCTATGACGAGCACATCCCGCACGACCTCGTCCACTACCTGACCGAGGCCGAGCTCGGCCTGGCCTCGGGGGTCTTCGGACGCGCCGCGGCGGGCGGCGGAGGGTTCACCCCGGCCGGCGAGACCGCCGGCGCTCCGCGCGAGCGTGCGCGCGCCCAGCGCAGGACGCGCAGGAAGGAGGCTTCGCTGCGCCGGACCGGCCACGAGGACATGGCCACGTCCGAGCGCCTGGCGGGCATCACCGACGTCGCCTGGCGGCGCCGCGCGGGCGCGAAGCCGCCGGAGTGGGCGGCCGGCCGGACCCTGTCGCCCGAGGACGAGGACGGCGTCCGCCGGATCATGCCGCACCTGGACCGGGCGGCCGCGCTCTGGCACGACCTGCCCGTCGGCGGCTCGCTCACCTTCACCTGGCCGAGCACCACGCCGGCGCCCTCGCGCTGACCGCCGCGCGGCCGGCCCGTCAGCGGGCCTGAAGCGCGAGGCCCAGCGCCCGGAACTGCTCGACCGGACGGTGGTAGCCGCGCTCGATGTGGTGCACGCCGCGCAGCGTCGACGGCCCCTCGGCGACGGCGGCGGCGAGCACCGCCGAGAACCCGGCCCGGATGTCGGGCATCGTCACGTCGCCGCCGCGCAGCTTCGTCACCCCGCGCACGACCGCCGAGTGCAGCGCCGCCGTGTCGTGGTACCGGCACGCGGGACCGCCCAGGCAGGTGTCGTAGACCTCGATCTCCGCGCCCATGCTCTGCAGCGCCGGGACGTAGGCGAGCCGGTTCTCGTACACGGTCTCGTGCAGCACCGACATGCCGTCCGCCTGCGTGAACAGCACCATCAGGGGCGTCTGCCAGTCCGTCGCGAACCCCGGGTGCGTGTCGGTCTGGACGGCCGCGGGGCGCAGCCCGTCCGGCGCCGACGCCATGATCCAGTCGTCGGTGATCTCGAACCGGGCGCCCATCCGGGCCAGCGTCGTGATCGCGGTGACCAGGCGGTCCTGCGGGCAGCCGTGCACCCGCACCTCGCCGCCGGTGACCAGGCCCGCGACGAGGTAGGAGAACGCCTCGATCCGGTCGCCCTCTAGCCGCGTCACCGCCCCGCCGAGCCGCTCGACGCCCTCGACGACGATGCGGCGGTCGGGCGCGAACGAGATCCGCGCGCCCATCCGCTGCAGGAACAGCGCCAGCTCGATGATCTCCGGTTCCGTCGCGGCGTTGCGGATGACCGTCTTGCCCTGCGCCCTGACCGCCGCGAGCAGCACCGTCTCGGTGGCGCCGACGCTCGGGTACGGCAGGTCGATCCGCGTCCCGACCAGCCGGGACGCGCGCGCGTGGATGCCGTCGGCGGCGATGGTGACCTCGGCGCCGAACGCGCGCAGCGCGTCCACGTGGAAGTCGACGGGCCGCCGCCCGATCGGGTCGCCGCCGACCAGCGGCACGAACGCCTCGCCCGCCAGGTGCAGCAGCGGGCCCAGCATCAGGATCGGGATCCGGTTCAGCCCGGTGAACGCCTTGCCGACGCTCGGGTCCGCCACCGGGCCGGGCACCACGGTGATCTCGCCGCCGGCCCGCTCCACCCGCATGCCGACGTGCTCGAGCATCCCGGCCGTGATCCCGACCTCGCCGACGTCGGGCGCGTTGCGGATCGTGCTCGGCTCCGCGCCGAGCATCGCCGCGACCATGTGCTTGCTGACCGCGTTCTTCGCCCCCCGGACGGTGACGTCGCCGCGCAGCGGCCCGGACGGCTCGATCTCCCAAAGCTTCTCGGTCACCCGTGCAAGCCTACGGCCGATCCGGACTTCTCAGGCGCGGTCCGCGAGAAGGTTCACCGCGAACCCGAGGAACGCGACCCCCGCGACCTGCTCCAGGCGCCGCCGCACCCGCGGCCGCCGCAGCCGCTCCGCCAGCTTCGCCGCCGCCCCCGACACGATCCAGTACCAGACGGCCAGTTCCGCGACGTCGATGGCGGTGAACAGGACCGTCGTGCCGAACGCCGGCGCCCCGTGCGGCATGAACTGCGGGATCAGGCTCATGTAGAACACCCCGGCCTTGGGGTTCAGCAGGTTCGTCCCGACGCCGGCGCGGAACGCCGCCGACTTCGTCCCCGCGACGGCCGGCTCCGGGACGTCCTCGGCGGGCCCGCCGCGCCTGGCCTTCCACAGCGCGGTCGCGCCGAGCCACACCAGGTAGGCGGCGCCGCAGACGCGCAGCACGTCGTAGGCGAGGCGGGACGCAGTCAGCAGCGCGGTGAGGCCGACGGCCGTGGCGAGGCCCCACGCGCAGCAGCCGGTGAGGATGCCGAGCGCTGCGGCGACCCCTCCGCCGCGTCCGAGCGTGATCGACGTCCGGAGGACGAGCAGGGTGTCCAGGCCCGGCACGATGTTGATGATCAGCGCGGCGCCGGCGAACGCGAGCGCGGCCGTCAGCATGATCGGGTCCGGCGCGCGCCGTCCCGCTTCACTGCCGCACGCCCATGGGGGTGTGCTCGCCGTCGCGGCCCTGCTCCGGCGGGCGGACGCCGTGATGCTCGTCGTACGCACCGCCGATGATGTGCTCGCGCCCCCACGCGCCGAGCGGCGCCAGCGCCTCGTTGAGCGACGCGCCCAGCGGGGTGAGCGAGTACTCGACCCGGGGCGGCACCTCGTCGAACACCTCGCGGTGCACGATGGCGTCCGCCTCCAGCTCGCGCAGCTGGGCGGCGAGCACCTTCTCCGTCACCCCGGGGAGATGCCTGCGCAGCTCACCGAACCGGCAGGGCCGCTCATGGAGCGCCCACAGGATGAGGACCTTCCACTTGCCGCCGATCAGGTCCATCGCCGCGTCGATCCCGCACACGTACGCCCCCGGCCTCCGCGCGGTCCGCATCGGCCCCTCCCCCACCTGCTCGCTAACCCCGCGGTAACCACGCACTCGATAGTGCGTACTTGATCATCCACGGGCCCACGGGAAGCCTAGTCGGTATGGAGCACATCAATACGGACAGCGCCCCTTTCGCCCTTCTCGGACTCGGCGACATGGGCACCGCGCTCGCCCGCGCCTGGCTCGCCGCCGGGCGCACGCCGACCGTCTGGAACCGCACGCCCGTCCGCGCCGAGCCCCTCGCCGCGGCCGGCGCCGTGATCGCGGAGACGGCCGCCGCGGCCGTGGCCGGCAGCGACCTGGTGGTCGTCTGCCTGCTCGACGACGCCTCGGTCCGCGAGGTCCTCGCGGACGTCGACCTCGCGGGCAAGGACCTGGTCGACCTCACCACCGGCACGCCCGGCGAGGCCCGCGCACGGGCCGCGTGGGCCGAGGAGCGCGGCGCCCGCTTCCTGGACGGCGGGATCATGGCGGTCCCGCCCATGATCGGTGTCGAGGGTTCCGGCGCCCACATCCTCTACAGCGGCTCCCGGGAGCTCTTCGACGAGCGCCGCGCCACGCTCGCCGTGCCCGCCGGGACGGTCTACGTGGGCGAGGACCCGGGCTTCGCCGCCCTCCACGACGTGGCCCTGCTGAGCGCGATGACGGGTATGTTCGCCGGCGTCGCGCACGCGTTCGCGCTCGTCCGCGACGAGGACGTCGCGCTGAAGGACTTCGCCCCGATGCTCGCCGGATGGCTCACCGCCATGGCCGGGTACGCCGACGGCGTCGCCGACCATCTGGACAGCGGCGACTACACGCGCGGCGTGACGTCCAACCTCGCCATGATGGTGCGGGGCAACGCGACGCTGCTGCGCACGGCCGAGGAGCAGCGCGTCAGCCCCGAGCTGCTGACGCCCTTCATGGACCTCATGAAGCGCCGCCTCGACGACGGCCACCCGGACGAGGGCACCACGGGCGTCGTCGACCTCCTCGCCCGCTGATCGCCTGACGGCGGCCGACCTCGCACGCATGCCGCGGGCGAATGCGGCCGCCTTCGGCCACCGCCGGACCGAACGCAATTCGGTAGGGTGGCGGGATGGCGGACGTCCTCGATGACCTCGCGGCCGAGTACCGGCGGCTGGACGCCGTGCTGGCGGCGCTGACCCCGGACCAGTGGTCCTCAGCGTCCGGCGCGGACGGTTGGACCGTCGCCGACGTGGTCCTGCACCTCGCGCAGAGCGAAGAGGCGGTCGGCACCCCGGCCGTCACGGACACCGGCGCGATCCTGCCGTCCACCGGCACCACCGTCGACGGCGCCATGGCGGACCTGGTCGCCGCCGAGCGCGGCGCCCCGCCCGGCGACGTCCTCGCCCGCTGGCGCAGGGCGGCCTTCGCCACGCCGGACGTTCTCCGCTCCCAGCCGCCGGGCACCCGCCTCGCCTGGGTCCGGACGTCGCTGTCCCCGCGGACGCTCGCCACCACGCGGCTCGCCGAGCACTGGGCGCACGCGCAGGACATCACCGTCCCGCTCGGCATCGACTACCCCGACACGGCGCGGATCCGCCACATCGCATGGCTCGCCCACCGCACCCTCCCGTACGCGTTCTCGGTCGCGGGCCGCCCCGACGCGCCCGTCTTCTGCGAACTCACCGCGCCGGACGGGACGCACTGGACCTTCGGCGACCCCGCCGCGCCCAACCGGATCACCGGCCCGGCCGCTGACTTCTGCCGCGTCGGCGCCCGCCGCCTCACGCCCGAGCAGACCGCCCTGCGCGCCGAGGGCCCGGACGCCGCCGACGCGCTCCGCCTCGTCCGCAACTACGCCGCCTGACCCCGTCAGCCTGCCGTCGGCCAGGGCCGGGCCGCCAGCAGGCTCCCTCCGTTGAGCGGACGCGGGCGTTCCGGGACGAGCGCGATCGTCGATGCGGGCCCCTCGTCGGCGCCGCCGACGCGCAGCAGCCCGCGCCTGGTCAGGTAACGGAGGGCCTCGCGGATCTGCTCCGGCGTCGCCAGGAGGCGTTCGGCCAGGGCGGCGCGAGTGCGACGGCCGGGCGACCACAACGCCGCCGACAGAACGTCCATGGCCAGCGGGCCGTAGCGCTTGTCCCCGTGCCCGGGACGGTCGGTGCCGACGGCCGGCCGGGAACGCGCCAGGAAACGCGGCGCCTCGGGGGCACCGTCCACCGGCCAGAACCGCAGGAGCCATCTGTGCCCGTCAGAAGTCCGGCGGCGCAGAACACGGACCCGGTGAAGCCCGGGCCGCGCGAGTTTCAAGTGCCATGCCGAATCGCCGCCCCGCCCATAGGCCAGCTTGACTTCGCCGCGCGCGGTGAGGAAGGGCGTTTCCAGCACATCGCTCCACCCTCCGATGTCCATTCCCGGCGGAGCATCATGCGCCTCAAGAACCACATGAGCATGCGCCGCCGCAGTGCCGAGAACCCAGCCGGCACCGGCCCTCGCGACATCGCTCCTCGCCCCTGCGGCGAAGGCGTCCTCCGCCAGCAGAGGGAAATTCAGATGCCGCAGTTCCCCCGATCCTCCGACGCCGGACGGCCAGAAGCCGTGGACCACGAGCGCACCGAATTCGACCCGGTAATCGTCGTCCTCGTACGTCCCGAGCAGACTCATGACCGCAAGCTAACAACGGCCACCGACAAAACGCGGCATTGATCTCCCTTGGGAAATCAAACGCCCGGCATTCCCGAACTCGACGGCGCGGCGGCACGGCTCAGTCCGCCGAGCGGGAGTCCTTGAGCAGGGCGGTCGCGGCGCGATGGATCTTCTCCAGGGCGGTCATCAGGTGCTCCCGCTCCGCCCCGGTCAGGTCCGCGAGGACCGCCTCCTCCAAGTCGCGGCGCTCCGTCTCGACCGGTTCCCGCAGCGCCCATCCCTCCTCGGTCAGCCACAGCCGGACGAGCCGGTTGTCGCGTTCGTCGCGGCGGCGGGTGAGCAGTCCCGAGGCGGCCATGCGGGTGGCCATCTTGACGACGGTGGGCGTGGTGACGCGCAGTTCGGCCGCGATCTCGCCCGGCGTGCGGCCGTCGCGTTCCCAGAGGGCGGCGAGCAGGTGGTTCTGCCCCAGATGCAGCCCGTGTCGGCGCATGCCGTCGTCGGCCGCCGCACGGAGCGCCTTCGACGTCCGGCCGTGCAGGTCCAGGAACTCAGGCATCGGGTCTCCCCCGAGATCGATTGACGGCTAATCATTTACCGGCTAACGTTCCTCGCATTCATTAGACGGCAAACGACTTCTGGAGCCGCCATGCTACTGGTCACCGGAGCCACCGGGAACATCGGCCGCGACCTCGTCCGCGAGCTGGACGCCAAGGGCGCGGACGTGCGGATCCTCGTCCGCGACCCGGCCCGCGCCACCGACCTGCCTGCCCGCGCCGAGCGCGCGGTCGGCGACCTCGACGACCCCGCCACGCTGCCGGCCGCCTTCCAAGGCGTCGAGCGGCTGTTCCTCCTCACCCCGGGCATCGGCACCGCCCAGGCGGCGCACGCCGCGGCGGCCGCGCGCGACGCCGGGGTCCGGCACATCGTGCTCCTGTCGTCGACGAACGTGCTCGGCGACCCGATGCCCGCCATGGGGCGCTGGCACCACGAGCGAGAAGAGGCGGTCCGCGCGTCCGGCGTCCCCGCCACGATCCTGCGGCCGGGCGGCTTCATGCTGAACGCCCTGGACTGGCTGCCCACCATCCGGGAGGGCGGGTACGTCCTCGATCCGGTCGGCCCCGGACGGTTCGCGCCGATCGACACCGCCGACATCGCCGCCGTGGCCGCCGCCGTCCTGACCGGGGACGGCCACGAGGGCGAGGCGTACGCGCTCACCGGCGACGAGCTGCTCACCGTCGCCGAGCAGGTCGCCGCCCTGTCCAGCGCCATCGGCCGCGACCTGCGAGTACGCGAGGTCCGCACGCCGGAGGAGGCCGTGCGCGCCCGCTTTCCCTCCGGCGCTCCCCCGGCGCTCGCCGAAGCCCTCGTCGAAGGGTTCGCCTTGATGCGCGCGGACACGACGGGCTTCCGCACGGACGCGGTGCAACGGCTGACCGGGCGCGCTCCGCGGACGTTCGCCGACTGGTGCACCCGCAACGCCGCCGCGTTCCGGGAGAACTCCGGCTCCTGACCGGTGCGCCGGCGTGCGCGACGCCGGTCAGCCGGACCGGGCGGCCGTCCAGGAGTCGGCGAGGGCGCAGAGCCGGTCGAGGGCCGCCTCGACCCGGTCGCGGTCGCCGGTGCTGAGGAAGTCCGCCTGGAGGCCGGAGTAGGCGCCGTTGAGGAAGGTCGCGTTCACCTGGGCCTCCTCCGGCCCGAGACCGCGGGCGACGAGTGCGCCGGCGACGAAGTCGGCCCGTGCGGCCAGGAACGCGGGCACCCGGTCCCCGAGGCGCCCCGCCGCCGCGAGCCCCTCGATCTCGTGGATGAGCCGCGTGTGCGCGATGTTCTCGGGCTCCAGGTGGCGGCGCCAGGAGTCGCGGACGATCGCACCGATCCCCCGGCCGGTGTCGTCCCAGCCCTCGGTGGCCCGCAACTGCTCGTGCTGGACCTCGTCCAGCCGCTTCAGCAGCGCGGCGAGCAGCGCGTCCTTGTCCGCGAAGTGATGGGTGAGGACGCGCGTGCTCTGCCCGAGCGCCTGGGCGACGGGACGCATCGCCAGCCCGGACATCCCGGTCTCGGCGAGGTGTTCGAGCACCGCGTCGAGGATCTGCGTGCGGCGGTGCGGGTCGCGGGGCCTGGCCACCGGTGGCGCCTCCTCTGCTGTCCGGGGCGTCCAGCCTATAGGGTAACGACTGTTACCTTAATTGAATGCCATTCTCCCGGCGCCCTTCCGGCGGGCTCTGGCTCGCCGCGCTCACGCTCACCGCCTTCGCCCTGCAGACCGACGACTTCGTCATCGCGGGAGTGCTGCCGTCCATCGCCCGCGGCCTCTCGGTCGGCGAAGCCGCCGCCGGCCAGCTCGTGACGGTCTTCTCGATCATCTGCGCCGTGGTCGCGCCGGTCGCAGCCGTCGTCGCCGCGCAGCGCTCCCCGCGGACGGTGCTCACCGTGGGAATGCTGGTGTTCTGCGCCGCCAATCTCGCGGTGCCGCTCGCCTCCTCGTATCCGGCTCTGCTCGCGCTCCGGGTCCTCGCGTCGCTCGCCGCCGCACTCGCGCTCCCCGCCGTCTTCTCCGCCACCGCGACGCTCTCCCCTCCGGACCGCCGCGGCCGCCACCTCGCCACCGTCACGGCGGGGCTGACCGGCGCCGTGGTCGTGGGAGTACCGCTCGGCACCTGGATCGGGGCGGCCGCCGGATGGCGCGCGACGTTCCTGGCCGGCGGAGTCCTCGGCGCGGCGGCACTGATGTTCCTACGCGTCGCACTCCCCGACGTCCCGCCGCCACCGGCCGCCCGCCTCCGCGAACGGCTCCGCCCGCTGGCGGGGCCCGCCGTCCTCCGCGCATTGCTGGCCGCGACCGTAGCGGTCCTCGGCAACATGGTGATCCAGACCTATCTGGCTCCCCTGCTGCACGGCCTGGCGGGCGTGACGCCGTCCGGCCTCGGTCTGCTGCTCACACTCACAGGGCTCGCCGGCATCGCCGGTGCGCGGCTCAGCGGGACCCTGGTCGACTGCATTGGCCCCGGTCGATCGTTCTCCATCGCCGCCGCGGCGTTCGCTTTCGCGATGGCGGGACTCGCCATGTGCTGGTCGGTGCGTCCGATCGAGGTGGCCGCTGTCGTCCCGCTCTTGCTGCTCTGGTCGGCCGCCGCATGGGCCGTCCCGCCATCAGTACAGGCTCGCGTCCTCGTGCTCACCGGGCCCGAGTCGGGCCCGCAGGCGCTCGCGCTCAGCAGCAGTGCCGTGTATCTCGGTGCCTCGCTCGGCGCCGGCCTGGGCGGCTGGGCCATCGGCCCTCTCGGCGCCGGTGTGCTTCCGATCATCGCCGCCGCCTGCGCCATCGTCGGAGCCGCCCTCTTCGCGCTGCCCTCGCGGAAGACGTTCCGCGTCGACGACCGCAGCACGGAGCACCGGCACGCGAACGCCTGAGACGTGTAGGTGGGCGGGCGGCCGCGCCGGCGCAAGTGTGTGGGTTGGCACCGGCGCGACCATGAGCCCGACCTTCGCCGGACGGTCCAATTCTCACCCATCACACGTTGCACACACGTTGCGTCCGGCGGCACGGCGGAAGCCCCGAAAATGCGGAAGGCCCCGCCGTGAACGGCGGGGCCTTCCTAATATGAGTCCGGCGGTGTCCTACTCTCCCACACAGTCTCCCATGCAGTACCATCGGCGCTGGAGGGCTTAACTTCCGGGTTCGGAATGGGACCGGGTGTTTCCCCTCCG
>NZ_JAGEPF010000028.1 GCF_017573465.1 Actinomadura violacea | reverse complement strand
CGCCGGATCGACGTGTTGTGGGCGATGCTGCGCGACAACCGAGCCTTCTCGCCCGGGCCCCTCGCGCACGCTGCCTGAACCGCTCACAGGTCACCCGGCCGACTTGACTTAGTCATTGAGATTCCTTCTGGGCGGGGGTCCTGCATGAGCGCGGACCTGCCGCCGTCGATGGTCAGATGGGTGCCGGTGATGAAGCCCGACTCGTCCGGGGACGCCAGGAACCACACGGCCCGTGCGACGTCCGCGGCGCGGCCGATCCGGCCGAGCGGATGCAGCCGCTCGACGCGGGCGCGCTCGGCCGCCGGGTCGGGGAAGCCGGCGAAGTACCGGTCGTTGATCGGGGTGTCGATGTAGCCCGGGCACACCGCGTTCACCCGGACGGGAGCCAACTCCAGCGCGAGCGACTGCGTCAGCGCCAGCACTCCCGCCTTCGCCACGTTGTAGGGGAAGACGCCGGGGAGCGTGGAGAAGGCGTGGTTGGAGGCGATGTTCACGATCGCGGCGCCCCGCCCGCCGTCCATCACGGCGGCGGCCGCCTGGGCGCACAGCCATACGGCCCGCAGGTCCAGGTCGAGGCAGTGGTTCCAGTCCGCGATGCCGGCGCCGCGGGTCCCGGCGAAGACGTTAGCGCCGGCGTTGTTGACCAGCACGCCGAGATGCCCGACGCGGTCGGCGGCGAACTCGACGATGCGGCGCGGCGCGTCCTCGTCCCGCAGGTCCGCCGCGATGAAGTCGGCACGTCCGCCGGCCGCGCGGATCGTCTCGGCGACCGCTTCCCCGTCCGGCGAGGGGCCGTGCACGATCACGTGGGCGCCTCGCTCGGCGAACAGTTCGGCGATGGCCCTTCCGATGCCGCTGGTCGACCCGGTGACCAGCACTCCCGGTGCGTGAGAGGCGTTCGTCATCCCTTGACCGCCCCCATCGTCAGGCCCCGCACCAGGAACTTCTGGAAGCCGAGGACGATCACGAACGCGGGGATCAGCAGGATCGTGGCGGCCGCGGCGAGCGCGCCGAGGTCGACGGACTGGAATCCGACGAAGTTGAACAGCCCGACCGGCGCGGTGGTGTGGCCGGAGGTGAGGATGAGGGCGAAGAAGAACTCGTTCCACGACAGCAGGAAGGCCAGCACCCCGGCACCGACCAGCCCGGGCACCGCGAGCGGGAGCATGATCCGGCGGAACGCCGTCCACTGGCCGCATCCGTCCACCAGGGCCGCCTCGGTCAGGCTCTGGGGCAGCCCGTGGAAGGTCTCGATCATGATCCAGGTGACCATGCCGATCACCATCACCACGTGCATCAGCGCAAGCGCCCAGACGGTGTCGAGCAGCTGCGACTTCTGGAAGAGCAGGTAGAACGGCAGCGCCACCGCGACGGGCGGAGCCATCCGCGTCGACAGCACCCAGAACTCGTAGTTGGCGGCGCGTCCGGTCCGCAGCCGCACCAGCCCGTAGGCCGCCAGCAGCCCCACCGCGAGCGACACCGCCGTGGCGAGCACCGCGACCTGGAGGCTGTTGAGCAGCAGTGCCCGCATCGGCGCCTTGGTGAAGGCGTCCCGGTAGGCGTCGAGCGTGGGGGCGAACAGCCATTTCGGCGGTATCGCGGTGGTGTCGATGGACTTCTTGAAGCCCATCTGCACGATCCAGTAGATCGGGAACAGGCTCCAGACCGTGAAGACGGTCAGCGCGACCGTCCGTCCGATGGTGGCGCGGCGGCCGCCGCCCAAGGGGGAACTCATGCCCGGACCTCCCTGCGGATGAAGCGCATCGCCACTTTTCCGAACACCAGCGCGACGGCCAGCAGCAGCACCGACACCGCGGCGCCCTTGCCGAAGCCGAGGAACTGCAGGCCCGTCCGGTAGGCGAGCATGTTGAGGGTCGTGGTGGCGTCACCGGGACCGCCCGCGGTCAACACCTGGAAGGCGTCGAACGCCTTCAGGCAGTCGATCCCGCGGAACAGCACCGCGAGGACCAGGAACGGCCGCACATGCGGCAGCACCACATGCCGGAGACGCCCGAACCAGCCCGCGCCGTCGACGTGCGACGCCTCTACCAGTTCCTGGGGAAGGCTGCTGAGGGCACCCAGCAGGATCACGATGACGAACGGCGTCCACATCCACACGTCGACCATGATCATCGTGCCCATCGCCGCGGTCGGCGTGCCGAGCCAGTCAGGTTGCGGGGCACCGATGAGGCCGAGCAGGTAGTTCAGCACGCCCTGCGACGGATCGAGCATCACCTTCCACCCGAACAGCACCGCCACCGGCGTCGCCGCCATCGGCAGGATCAGCAGCGCCCGCAGCACCCGGTGCTCACGGCGAAGCCCATGCAGCAGATGGGCGATGGCGAAGCCGAGCACGACCTCGACGACCACCGCGGCGACGCAGAACACGAGCGTCAGCCAAAACGCGTGCCGCAGCTGCGCGCTGCCGAACAGGTCGGTGTAGTTGCGCAGCCCGACGAAACCGGTGTTTTCGCCCGCGGCCGTACGGTCGGTCAGGCTCAGCCACAACGAATAGAGCGTCGGGAAGACGGTCAAGGCGAGCAGCAGCACCGTCATCGGCGTCAGCATCAGCCGCCGCAGCCGGACCGCCTCGCGCTCCGCGGATCCAGGCGCATCGGCACGGCGCCGCCAGGTGCGGCCCTTCACGGCCGTCACGGCCATCACAGCACCCCCTTCAGACGGCTCCGCGCCTCGGCCAGCGCGGAATGCGGGCTGGTGCCCGAGGTGAACACCGAGTTCACGGCGCGGGCGAAGGCATCGCCGATCTCCGGCCACTTCGGATGCATCCACGCCAGCGTCACCGGCTTGCTGTCAGCGCTCCGCAGCGCTTTCAGCGCGGCCTCCGCGGGCTGGCGACCGAAGATCTCCTGGAAGTGCGTGTTCTGCCATGCCGAGACCCGGGGCGGGGTGCCGCCGCGGGCCGCGATCTGCGTGCAGCCCTGCCGGCTGGTGGCCCACAGCAGGAACAGCCATGCGGCCTTCTTCTGCCGGCTTCGCTTGTTGATGCCGATGATCCAGTGATAGAGGTTCGGCTTGCTCACACCGTTGTGCGCCGGGAAGGGGGCGGCGCGCACATGGTCGGCGACCCGGCTCTTGTCGTGGTCCCCGATGTCCAGCGCGGCGTTCGAGGAGTCCTGCAACATCGCCACCTGCGCCTGTTGCATCGCTGTGGTGATCTCCAGCCACGACCATGTCGACACGCCCTTCGGGCACGCCGCCTTCACGATGTCGGCGTAACGCGCGACCCCCGCGACCGCCTCCGGCGAATCGAACGCGAGCCGCCCGCCGGGGTCGATCAGGTAACCGCCGTGGCTGAACACGTAACCCGCCGCCGGCCACGCCACCGCGTCGCCGGTCGGTTTGCCCCGCAACGCCACGCCGGCGGACACCTTCCCGGACTCCTGGGCCCGCACCGCCGCCTCCTGGAATCCTTCGAACGTTCCAAGCGCCGCCGGGTCGGGGATCACGTCGTCGCGGTAAAAGGTCACCTGCGCCTCGGCCGTGATCGCCAGCCCGTACGTCGTCCCTCCGCGCCAGCGCACGTAGTCCTTTGCAGAGGCGAACACGTCCTGCTCGTCGTACCAGGCCGGGTCGTTGGCATTGGCGAGGTAGGAGTCCAGTGGTTCCAGCCAGCCGGACTGCACCGCCTGCCCGTACGACCAGACCATGTACACGTCCGGCGTGGAATTGTGTCCGGCGAGCACGACCGGCATCTTCGCGACGTACTGGTCCTCACCCGACACCTGCAGGCTGACCTTGATGCCGGTCAGCTTTTCGAACTGCGGCAGGTACGGGCTCATCGCGGTGATCCACGGATGCTGCTCGGCGCCGAGTACGAGTGTGGCGCCCTGCTCGGACCGCCAGTCGATGTTCGCGGACGTGAACGCGTCGAGGTTGGTCACGTCCACGCCCGCGACCCTGATCTCGGTCGACTGTGCGCATCCGGCCAGCAGCGGCGCACCGAGCGCGGCCAGTCCGTAACGCAGGACCGTACGGCGGTCCGGTGGGTGCTTCGGCATAGGCATTTCCTGTTCATGGGGGGTGGGCCCTGCGGAGGGCGCTCGACATACTTATCAGATAAGCAGCAAAGCTGCTAGGTTCGCTGGCGGCGGGCGACCTCATGACGCAAGTGGAGGCAGTGATGTACCGATGGGAGACGATGAGCGCGATCACCGTGCAGCGAGTGATCGGGATCGTGCGGACGGCGACCGCCGAGGAGGCGGTCGCGACAGCGCGCGAGATGCTCGCGGCCGGCCTGCGAACTCTGGAGGTCGCCCTGACGACGCCCGGGGCACTCGATGCGATCCGGGAAACGGTCTTGCACGCACCACGAGACGCCGTGATCGGTGCGGGCACCGTGCTGGACGAAGCAGCAGCATCGGCAGCGGCGGAGGCTGGGGCGCGGTTTCTGGTCTCACCGAGCCTGAGCAGGACCGTGATTCGCGCCGGCCATCGCCACGGACTGCCGGTGATCCCGGGGGTGGCCTCCCCCACCGAGATCGTCCGAGCGCTGGAGATGGGCGCGGACGCGCTGAAACTCTTCCCAGCGTCGGGCTTCACACCCGCCTGGATCAAGGACGTGCGCGCTGCGCTACCTCAGGCCGCCCTCGTTCCGACCGGCGGCGTCTCGATCGAGACGGCACCGGCGTGGATCGCGGCCGGGGCGGCCGCATGCGGAATGGGCTCGTCGCTCACCTCCGGCGGCACGTCCGAGGGACGCCAGCGCGTCGAACGGCTCCTCACCGCCCTGAGCGCGACCGGCTGATGTACTCCGAGTTTGTGGAATCGCGTTACTGAGATCTCACGCGATCAGTTGGGCTGAGTGGAGTCTTCGTACTTAATGGGGCTGAACATCCTCAGCGCACTGTGGCGGTGTCGGCGGTTGTGGAAGATCTCCAGGTACTCAAAGATCGTGTTGGCCGGCTCGATTCGGGTGCGCCACCGCCGCCGGTCGAGCAGCTCGACCTGCATCAGGCCCCAGAACGACTCGATGACCGCATTGTCGAAGCAGTCGCCGATGGAGCCCGTCGAAGCCACCAGTTCGGATGTCTTGGCGCTGGCTGAACATTCATGAGGTGAACTGCACTGCGTGATCGGACTGGATCAAGGTCCCGGGCTCGGGTCGGCGATTCTGGATGGCCCTGCCCAGAGCGTTGGTGACCAGCGTGGTGGTTTGTGCGAGGACATCGCCCGCGCCGCCGGGGTCGTCCGGCGCACCCTGTACGGCCACTTCGCCAACCGGCAGGCACTCGTCGCCGCCTTGGCCGAGGAGGCGCGGCAGGCCCTAGGGGATGCGTTCGGCCGGGTTCGACAGCCGGAATCGGATCCGGCGGAAGCGATGGCGCGTCTGACGCTGGCCGCTTGAGCGGTCGGCGACCGCTACCGCATGCTGATCTCCCTCGGCCGCCGTGATCTCGGTGAGCAGGCCGTGCGCGCGATCCTCGCGCCCGCTCGCGACGAAGTGATCGGCTACCTGGGCAGGGGGCAGCAGGAGGGCCTGTTCGCCGACCACCTCCCAGCCCCGGTCCTGGCCCAAGCGCTGGAAGCGATGCTGCTGACCCTGATCGAAATGAACACCACCTCCGGCTGGGCGGACTCGGCGGGCGAGGCCGCGGCCACCGCTTGCCTCATCGCCAGCGGCGTCACGCCCCAGTCCGCCGCCCGGTACGTGAAAGCCGCCCGCAAAGACAACCGCAACGCAGCGACGTAGCGAAGCGGGTCGCAACGACTGCGAACCCTTGGGTGGCCGCTCTTCCAAGGCTGTGGTCTTGCGGCAACCATGCTCACGCCACGCTCCCGACAAGCCGCCGCTCGGTCTCGTCGGGTTTTGTGGGCGGATCTTCCCCAGGGCAACTGGAGAGCTCCGCTTTCGAGCGGCGGGTACTCGCCGGCAGGCTGCCCGACAACCGAGACGCTGCCTCGGCGCTCCGGCCTTCGCCTGCGGGCTGCCCTGCGCGTGTCCGTGCGGACACGGCGGCGACATCCGAGCAAACATCGAGCTAACACGCGGACATATCGGGCGTGGATCTTGGCGTGTAAGCGCATGTTTACGCTGGTCAGGGGTGGCGCGCCCGGCAGGATTCGAACCCGCGACCGTCGGTTTAGAAGACCGATGCTCCACCTCGCCCGCTCCGTGTGTGGGAGCCGGATCCGTGATTGTCCCGCCGCTCTGGACGGTGACTCGGCTGAACTCCCCGGCCGCGGCCGCGGCCGTAAGCGAACGAGTTCGGCGTACCGGCAACCTTCGCTGTGCAACCACGCCAGAACCGGCCGCCTCATGCTGCCTCGAACTCCGCAGGTAAAGACGACCCAGGCCGCGACCTTTCCGATGCTGTCCCATAGCCGTTGCGGCAGCGCGGCAGCGGCGAAGAACACGAACCTCATGCGGGAGAAGAACGCCTCGGCGAGGTTGCGGACGGTGCGCTTCACGGGTTCGGGAACCGGCCGGCCGTCGTCGATGTAGAGGCTGCAACCGTTCGCGATCACCAGCCCGAGGTTGTGGTTGCCGCCGAAGGTGTGGCTCCGGGGCAGCCATACCGCGTGATCAAACCCAAGAACGTTGGCGGACAGCGCGCTAGGCGCCGTTTTTCGGTTGGATGAGGGGCTGCAGATGGACTAGCAGGTCGAGCAGCGTGGCCAGCGACGACGCAGGACCGTCCGCCTGGATTCGACCGGACTCCAGGGCTTCGGTGATGTCGAGCCGGCCTGCGGCGATGGCCGCGAGCGTCGATGAATCGGCATGGACGGTGACCTGGACGTGGCCGTCCGCGGGCCCTGCGGCGACACGAGCCGTGGCGTCCTGGATGAGCAGGTGGGCCGTGCTGTCGTCGATGTGGAACTCGTAGACGGCGTCGATGTCGCGCAGCGTCTCGGGCGGCAGAAGGTGGGCGAGCGGCGCCAGCGCCCACTCGGCTCGAAAGGCGTCCGCGGGTCCCCGGCCGTCGCCGGTGTGGTGGCGTGCGCCCCACAGGGCGAGCGGCATGATCGCGTCCGCCAGGTCGGCGCCGATCGCCGTGAGTTCGTACACGGTGGAGGCGATCGGCGGCGGCAGGTGCCGCCGCGTGATGACGCGGTCGGCCTCGAGCTGCCTGATCCGGGAGGCCAGCAGGCTGGTCCCGATGCCCTCGAGCGCGGCGGCCAGGTCGGAGTAGCGCTTGGGGCCCGACATGAGCTCCCGGACGATCAGCAGTGTCCAGCGCTCCCCGACGATGTCGAGTGCGCGGGCGAGCCCGCAGAACTGGTCATAGGTGCGCCGGGCCATGCCACGCACCCTACCTGCCCGGACATCGAATCGAAGCAGTGACTTCGAATACTTATTTACTTGCTTCTAAATCTTATGTACCGTCCTGGTCATGGACGAACGACGGTCGCGCTCACGCCTGCTGACGCGAAGGATCGGGCGCGTGCTGGTGGTGCGCTTCGACAACCCGCCCCATCACTTCCTCGACGAGCGGATGAGCGTCGAACTGGACCGGCTCACCCGGCGGCTGGTCCGCGACACCTCGGTCGGCGCGGTGGTCTTCACCGGACAGGATTCGGCCTACCCGCATCTGCACGTCCCCGACGTGCTGGACGCGGTACGGCTGGCCCCGGGCCGTGTCCCCTATCCGGTCGCGCTCGCGCTCCTGAGGGCGGGGGGCCTTCTGACCAGGTCACGGCTGGTGGACCGGATCGTCCGGGCCACTCCCCTGCGCGGGGTGCTGTCGGCCCCGCGGCTGTACGCGACGTTCCGCCGCATGAACCGCGCGGACAAGGTCTTCATCGCAGCGATCAACGGCACCGCGGTCGCGATGGGCTGGGTCTTCGCGCTCGCCTGCGACATCCGCGTCGCCGCCGACGGCACGTACGCGATCGGGCTCCCGGAGAGCACCGTCGGCGTGCTGGCCGGAGCGGGCGGCGCCCGCCGCATGCTCGACGCGATCGGCACGTCACGGGCGCTGGAGATCCTGCTCGAAGGGCGCATGCTCACACCCCGGCAGGCCGCCGAGCTCGGCCTCGTGCACCACCTGGTCCCCCACGCCGATCTGGAGGCGCAAGCGGTCGCGATCGCGCGGCGCCTGGCGACCCGCCCGCCCCGGGTGACCCGGGAAGTCAAGCGGATCGCCTACGAAGGCCACGGCGCACGCCGGACGGCCGCGGCTTTCCGTGAGGAGGGCGCCGCCCTCCTCACCACGATGACCGACCGGCGCGCCGTCCACGCGATCACCGCGTTCCACCGGCGGCTGACCGCGCCCGCCCCCACCACCGCACACGCACTGGAGACCGCATGGCTCGGCACGCCCAGGGAACCGCGATGATGAGCGCACTCCGCCGAAAGGACGGCGTTCTCAACGCCGCCTTCTTCGCCGCCGAAGCCGAACGGCTGACCAATGACGCACGTCTGGAGGAGTGGCTTGGCCTCTACCACCACGACGCCGTCGCCGAGTGGGTCATCGACGGAGCCGCCGAGCGTCACCAGGGCATCGAAGCGATCCGTCCCGCCGCCGCCGTCCTGGCCGACGTCTGGCGGGCGCATCGGCTGCGCGTCCGCAAGATCCCCCAGTGCGCCGACGCCGACACCGTGGTCCTCACCTGGGAAGGCGGGTTCCGCGGCCGCGCCAACCAGATCGGCGCCGAGATCTGGACCTTCCGCGGCGACCTCGTCGCCCGCCATCAGATGTACGGCTACCTGGACGTACGGCCCCGCAGCTCGCTGTGGGCACGCACCCGAGTGCTGCTGACCGACCCACGCACCGCGGTCGGCGTGCTGGCGCGGGAGGCACGGCGATGAGGGCTCTGATCGTCGGCGCCGGCGGCTACAACGGCGGGAACGTCGCCCGGCTCCTCGCGGCATCGGGCCACACCGTACGCGGCCTGGTCCGCGACCGCGCCCGCGCGGCCTCCGCCCTCAAAGAGGCGGGCATCGATGACGTGGTCCAGGGCGACGCCATCACCGGAGCCGGCCTGCACGAGGCCCTGACCGGCGTCGACACCGCGTTCTACTTCGTGCACGCCCTCGGCGCCCCCGACCGCAGGACCGATGAACGCGACCTGCGCGCCGCCCGGCAGTTCGTCCGGGCGGCCCAGGCCACAGGGCTGCCACAAGGCGTCTTCTTCACCACCCTGGCGCCTCCCCGCGGCGTACGGCCGCCGGTCTACCAGCGCAACCGGCTGCAGGTGGAGCGGATCCTGCTGGACGGTGTCCCTGACATGACCGCCGTACGCGCCGGCATGGTGCTGGGCGCCCGCTCCCGCGGCCTGCTGCCCTACGTGCGACTCGTCCGGCGAGCCCCCATCGTTCCGCTCGGCCCCTGGTGCACCAACCGCATCGCCGTCATCGACCCCACCACGGTGACCGAGGCCATCGTCGCCGCCGGGACCGACGCGGCACTGGCGGGCCGGACGCTGGACGCACCGGCCTGCGCTCAACCCACCCACCGCGAGCTCGTCCGCGCGATCGCCACCACGCTGGGCCTGCGCCGGCTCATCGTCAGATCCCCGATCGCCACGCCACGGCTCGACGCCGCCCTCATCGCGGCGGTCACCGGCGAGTCCTACGGCTTCTGCCGCTACCTGGCCAGCGGCAACGAACACGACTACATCATCGATCCCGCTCGCTGCGAACCGTTCGGCGACTTGAATCCCCCGTCGCTGCACGAGGCGCTGCACGACGCCCTGCACCCAGTGCCGGATCAGTGGCCAAGCGGGCGTCGATAAGAGCACTGAGGTGCTCCCCATCTGCCAGGCACCCGAGGACCAGGGAAGTCAGATGGACCATTGGCCGCCTGCAAAAGCGAAGACCTCCTACGCTCGCGATCGCCTTGGCGAGTGGCTCTAGAGTGCCGCTGTGACAAACAGACGCAGGGTCCGCCGTTTGGTGGTGGACGGAGCGGTGTACAGCTGGTGTTTCGCGCACCGGCACGACCAGGTGCGAGGCTACCCCGGTTGCAGCAGCACGGTGACGCTGTGGCGCCAAGGAGACTCGGGCCGTCTACGCCTGGTGTTCAAACCGGAGCACGATCGGGTCATCGCTGACGGTTACTTCGATGAGGGCGCGGCGATGCGCCTACCGGACCGGGCGTATCTGAACCTTTACGAGCCCGGCAGCGTTCGGGCCCTGCTGGACGAGGCCATGGCCGAGGGGCTGTGGCCCGCTACCGGAACGGTCGAAGTTGACGGCTGGCCCCTGTTCGACGCCGTGACGCCGCTCGATACTCCGAACAGGCTCTAGAAGCCGCTGGCAGGACGCTCAGCGGTTCAGGCAAGGCGCACGGTGGACGCCATCGGGAGCGGCGCATGTCAAGCTCGCGCGCCTCGTCCTGCCGCGAATGCGCAGCAGGGTGATCAGTGTCGCGACCGCGAGTGTGACCACGAACAACGAGTAGTCCCGGGTCGCGGTCGGCAGTCCACCGCCGTACACGACGAGGTTCCCGGCGACAACGGCGGGCAGTCCCATGCCCAGGTAACAGATCACGTAGATCGAAGAGAGAACGCCCGTGCGCTCGTGGTTCGCGACCAACGGCACGACGGTGCGCATCCCGCCCTGGAATCCCGCTCCGAAACCAATTCCAGAGACGAAAGTGCCGACGAAGAATGCCGTAACCGAAGACGCCTCGACGGCGAGCAGGGTACTGAGCGAGCCGAGTACGAGGAGCGTGATCCCCAGGAACGTCACCGTCCCGGGCGGGATACGCGCGATCGCGACGATGGTGACGGACGAGACCACGGTGAGCACGAACAACCCGAGACCGCCGATCACGGCGGAGTCCGAGCCCGACAACTGCCGGGCCAGCGCCGGTGCGAGCGAGCCGTAAAAGCCGCCGAGTGACCACACGGCGAACAAGACCGGTGCCACCGCGAAAAGGAGAGGACGCAGATGCCGGGGCATCGCGAGGTCGGGTAGGAGAGCGGCACGCAGTCCGGGCCTGCGGCCGATCGTTTCCGGCAGCAGCGCCACACCGAGGGCCTGCACGAGGAAGACTCCGATGAACACGAGGTAGATGAGCCGGGTGGGCGCCGGTAGATACTGGACGATCAACCCGGACGACAAGGCGCCGATCCCGGACCCCAGCCCGGGGGCGATGGCGTTGGCGCGGGTGCCGCGTTCACGATCGATGTCCAGCATCGCGGCGCCGAGCGCGCCCAATGCAGTGCCGGTTCCGACCCCCTGCAGGATCCGACCGGCGAACAGGGCACCGACGTCACCGGCTTCGCTGAACACGACCATGGCGGCGATCTGCAACGCCAGCGCGCCCAGGAGCACCGGCTTGCGGCCGAGGTGGTCGGACACCCTTCCGAGCACGAGCAGTGCGGCCAAGACGGCGATGCAGTAAATGCCGAACACAATGGTGGTCGTTATGGGGGAGAAATGCCATCGGTCCGCGTATTTGGCGTAGAGCGGCGTGGGGGCGCTGGAAGAGGCCAAGAAAGAGACGACGATCGAGGCCGGCAGCAGGATGCCGCGAAGGCGTGGAGGTCGGGCTGTCTTCATTATGAGTTCCAAGCAGGTGGTCGCCCGCACATGGGTCCGAAGGCGGCCCCGCGCACGGGCCTCTGTCAGGATGCGTCGGGGTATGTGGCGGTGGCACGGATCTCGACATGCTGGTGGATGTCCGCGTGGTAGCCGGTCACATCGACGAGCGCGGACAGACCGAGACGGTCCGCCACCCGCCGGGCGAACAGGTACCTGCGGACACCGTGGTTGAACACCGGCGGCGTGCGGGGCGGCGCGATCAGGTCGGCCCACCCGTCAGTGGTCGCCTCAGGGGTCGGTCCGGTCATGTCTTCAGCGTGCCTGAAGCCCCTCGGACCTGGTGATAGGCAATATTTCCATGCTTCGATAGGATATTGCCATGACGGTTCATCGGATCGCGATCCTGGCACTGGACGAGGTCATGCCCCTTGACCTGGCGATCCCGGCGCAGATCTTCTCTTCCCGGCCGGAGACCTCGTACGAGACGACCGTGTGCGGCCTCGGCGCGAAGGTGCACACCACCGGGGGCTTCACGGTGCTGCCGGAGGCGGACCTGGGGCGGGTGCGCGCCGCTGACACCGTGATCGTGCCGGGGGCGGAGCCGCCCCGCCGACCGCCGGAAGCCGTGCTCGCCGCATTGGCCGAGGCGCACGAGCAGGGCAAGCGGATGGTGTCGATCTGCACGGGGGCCTTCGCGCTGGCCGCGGCGGGAGTGCTGGACGGTGTGCGCGCGACCACCCACTGGCGGTACATCGATGATCTCGAACGCGACTTCCCGGCCGTGTCGGTGGATCGCGACGTGCTCTACATCGACGAGGGCAACGTCCTCACCTCGGCCGGAGTGTGCTGCGGCATCGACTTGTGCCTGCACATCGTGCGCCGCGACCACGGTGCGGCGGTGGCCAACCGGATCGCCCGCGGCTTGGTCGCCGCTCCGCACCGCGAGGGCGGGCAAGCCCAGTACGTGCCGGCCCCCGTCCCGGCAGCCGACGAGGCATCGCTGTCCGACACCCGCGAATGGGCTGTGCGACGCCTCGGCGAACCGATCACGCTCCGTGAACTCGCCCGGCACGCCGGCCTTTCGCAGCGCACCCTCATGCGCCGGTTCACCGAGGAGACCGGCACGACCCCGTTGCAGTGGTTGCTGAACGCCCGTCTCGGCCGGGCACGAGAACTGCTGGAGACCACCGATCAGCCGGTGGCCCGTGTGGCACGTGAGTGCGGGCTCGGCACCGCCGCCAACCTGCGGCTGCACTTTCGGCGTGTGCTGGACACCACCCCCACCGCCTACCGGCGCACCTTCGGGAGGTGAAGCCGGCAGCCGCGGGGCGGCCCAGGTCGCGCCCGTCGGCCGCCCAGGAAGCCGCCTGACCGACGCGGAGGGAGAGAGAGTTCGGCCGTCAGATGCGGCGGACGAATCTCCCCCTCCTTTCCCGCGTGGTCTCTCCTGCGGTCCGCCGACGACTGCTACATGTCGTGCTCCCAGCTGCCGCGCGTGTCGACGTCCGCAGCGTCCGCCAGCGCCTCCAGCTCCGCGATCTCCTCGTCGGCGAGTTCGATGCCGTGAGCTCGGACCAACCCGTCGATGTGGCCCGCGTTCGTGACCCCGATGATCGGGGTGGTCCCCTTGGCGATGGCCCAGGCGGTCGCGACGTCGGCGGCGGACGCGCCCCGGTCCTCGCCGATCGCCCCCATCCTGTCCGTCAGCGTCTGCAGCCGGGACAGGATGCCGTTGTACACGGCCGCCCGGCCGCTGCCCTCCGGCAACGGACGGGCCGGGCTGTACCTGCCGGTCAGCGCCCCTTGTTCGAGGACCATGTAGGAGAAGAACCGCACGTCGTGCTCGTGGCAGTGATCAAGAATGCCGGCGCGCTCGGAACTCCGGTACAGGAGGCTGTAGTGGTTCTGGACCGCCTCCACGCGGAAGCCGGCCTCGCCGAGGATCTGATCGGCGAGAGCGATCTCCTTCATGTTGTGGTTCGAGACGCCGACATGCTTGATCATGCCGCTCTGCAGCAGCGGGATCAGAGGCGGCGTCCATCGCGCCACGTCCGCAGGGTTGTGGATCCAGTACAGATCCACATAGTCCGTACCCATTCGGTCGAGGCTCTGCTCCAACATGTCCGCGACCGGATCGTCGCCGTCGCCCGCGAGCTGCGGGGTGAACTTCGTCGACAGCTGGTACTCGCTGCGGGCGTAACCCTTCAGCGCCTGAGCGAGGACCGTCTCCGAGTGGCCCATGCCGTACACCACCGCGGTGTCCCACAGGGTGAACCCGTTCGCTTGCGCCTTCTCGACGACCTCTCGCAGGCCGGACGCGGTCAGCTGACTACCGAAATAGCCGTCGCCCACCTCGCCGCTGTCTCCCCAGGCCCACGTGCCCAGCGCCACCGCCGGCACCTTCAGCATGTCGCTCGTCATGTCCCCTACCTTCCAAGCTTGTTGCTCGAACGGCCGCCGGGTGCCCCGACCCTCCTGGGCCTCGACAAGCACCTCGCCAGGGCCCTCGAGGCCCTCCGCACTCGTGCTCATCTCTCATCACCACCGGGACCGTGTCGGAACGTTCGATCCCCAGGAAACCGCGATTGCCGCCACCGGCGAAGGTCGCGTTTATCGGGGGTATGACCTCAACCCCCCTCGCGCCATGACCAGCGGCTACCGTGAATGACATGGACCAGCAGCCCGGAAACCGCGGCGAGATCCGGCACTTCCTCGGCAGTCGGCGCGCCAGAATCTCCCCGGCGCAGGCCGGGCTGCCGACCAGCGCCCGCCGCCGGGTCCCCGGGCTGCGACGCGAGGAGGTCGCCGTCCTCGCCGGCGTGAGCACTGAGTGGTACACGCGGCTGGAGAAGGGGCACATCGGCGGCGTATCCGAAGACGTCCTTGACGCGGTCGCCCGCGCCCTGCAACTGGACGACGACGAACGCACTTACCTGTTCGACCTGGCCCGGTCATCGCGGCCCAAGAGCCGCACGCCATCGCGTCGCCGGGACGTCGAGGTCCCGCCCCAGATCCAGTGGCTGCTCGACTCCATGACGATGTCCTCGGCGTTCGTACGCAACGGCCGCACGGACGTCGTCGCCAGCAACCCCCTGGCCCGAGCCCTGCACGCGCCGATGTTCGACAGTGCCACCGTCGACCGGCGCGGCCGCCCCAACATCGCCCGCTACGTCTTCCTCGACCCCGGCGCACATGACTTCTTCGTCGACTGGGACGCCGCCGGCCATGCCACCGCCGCCCTGCTGCGCGCCGAGGCCGGGCGCGAGCCCCGCGACCGGGCACTGCGCGAACTCGTCGGCGAGCTGTCCACCCTCAGCCCCGAGTTCCGCGGCCTCTGGGCCGCGCACGACGTCCTGATCCGCCACGACGGCATCAAACGGCTCCAGCACCCCGACGTCGGCCGCCTGGAACTGACCTTCCAGTCCCTCGACCTGCCCCTCTCGGGCCGAGCCGTGCACAACCTGATCACGTACACCGCCGAACCCGGCACCGCATCCGAAGACCGGCTCAAACTCCTCGCCAGCTGGGCGGCCACGCAATCTCGGACGGCAGAGCCCACCCGCCACTCCCCCAGCCCGAGCTCTGATCCGTCGCGGTTCGCCCATCCAAGACTCCGGGATACGAACTCGACCGGCCGCACGGAGTCTCCATAAGCCAGGAATGTGCTGGTGAAGTTGGAGCAGCGCGATGTGCCACACATGCCTCCAACGCCGACCGCTTAGGCACGCGATACGCGCCAAAGCGGTCGTGCCGCAAGGCGGTTCGGCCAGTGGTCGCGGACGAGCCCGGCACCGGTTGAACCTGACCCGACCGAGGCGATGACGATGGAGGAACTGCCGCACCTGGCGCGCCGCTTCTGGGTGTCGGCGGGGAGCCCACCAGCTGGCGGGCCGCGACCGCGTCGAACGGCGCGTTCTCCTGCGTTACGGCGAACGCGCTGCTCAGGGGCACCGGCAAGTAGGCGCCGAAGCTGACCGTGGGCTACCTGATCGGTGGTGAACTAGCAGGTCGTCCCGTCGGCAGGGCGGTTGCGCGAACAGCGTGCGCGTCCCCGCCGGCTTGGCTCAGGGAGCGGGGCCCACAGGTCCACTTGGCGGCCTGGCCGTGGCAGCCGCCGGACGGCCCGTCCGGCAGCAAGGTGGACAGCTGAGGAGTGCGGCCCTCGAACGCCTCGCACAGGGGCAACAACAGAACCCGCATGTCGTGAACGGCGGCTACGGCTTTCTCGGTGCGGTCCGGGCAGGTGGATCGTCGGCATTGAGGCACCGGTAGTGCCCGGCTTCGACAGTTCGCGCGGAGCCGCTGCGGCGGGCGCCCGCCGACCCGTGAGATCTGAGGTTGCGCGGTGATGGTGGTCGGCCGATGGCCGGGGCGCACCGTGGTAGAGGCAGACCCCGCAGACGGGCTCCCCGCAGGTGCGCGGCGCCTCGTCTAGGCACTGGGCGAGCGTGGTGAGCAGGGTTTGCGAGCGTGACCAGCGGGAGCCAGCCGAGGTCGCGGTGAGTGTGGACGCTCGGACCGGGGTGGGGGCTGCGGGCGAGGATCGCAGCCCCCAACGTCTATCGCTCGCAGTGTTCAGCCGCTGGTCGGCTTGTAGGTGAGCACCGTGACCCCGGAGGCGAAGGTGGTGGTGTCGACCGATTCGAGGCCGGTGACGCTCTCGGGGCGGAACAGCGGCTCGCCGTGGCCCTTGAGGACGGGGTAGATCCAGATCCGATACTCGTCGAGCAGCCCGGCCGTGGCCAGCTGGTCGGTGAGGCGGCCGTTGCCCCAGATGAGGATGTCGCCGCCGTCCTGCTCCTTGACCTTGGCGATCTCGGCGGTGAGGTCGTCGCCGGGGATGACGATGGTGGGGTTCCACGCGGCGGTGTCGACCGGCTGGGAGGCCACCACGTACTTGGTCATGGCGTTGACGTGGTCGGCGTAGGGGTTGCCGCCCATGTTCGGCCAGGCCTGGGCCATGCCCTCGTAGGTGATGCGGCCCAGCAGCAGCGCGTCGCAGCCGGTGGTCAGGGCCAGGGCGTAGGCCATGGCGTCCTCGGTGTTGTGGCTCAGGGACCACTCGTGCGGGTTGTCGATGAAGCCGTCGAGGGTGGTGTAGGTGGAAGCGATGATCTTTCGCATGACGTCTCCCTGGGGTGCGTGCGGCTGGGTGCCGGCAATGGTGGGGTCGGGCTGTGGTCAGGCGGCTGCGCGGGTTCGGAGCCAAGGGATGCTGTTGACGAAGTGGGTGTCGAAGCGGTCCTGGACTGCCAGCAGATCCTGAGGGCTCGCGTTGCCTTGGCGGACGCGTTCCAGCAGGCGGAAGTAGCCGAACCGCTCGACGCCTGGGGTGATCGTGATCAGTACGTCGGCGCCTGCCCCGGGAGCGGCCGCGAACGCGTGGACGGTGTGCGGCGGGACTACGAGGGTGTCACCGGCCTCGACCTCCAACACCTCCTCGCCCGCTAGGACCTGCAGCCGCCCGTCCAGGACGAAGAACAGCTCGGCCGAGCCGCGGTGATAGTGCGGGGTCGCGCCGTTGCGGCCTCGGCCCAAGGTCGTGCGGGTGACTCCCAGCAGGCCATCGGTGGCCGACGCGTCGGCCACCAGCGCGATGGTGTCCGACCCGAAGCCGAGGACCTCGGCGTCCTGCCGGCGTACCACCAGGGGGCTGAACCCGGGCTGCTCGCCTGAAGGCGGCCCCGGCGGGTGTGTTCCGCTCATGGCAGAGATAGTTACACGTCCGATAGTACGGCGTCAAACTATATTGTGCTGTTTGTATTTGACCTCGAACTACAATGAGGGCATGAGCACCGCGAACACCCACGACGACACCCCCGCCTCCACCGCGCAGACGGGCGCCCCTGACGCGGTCGACGCGGTGGTCGCCGCCTGGCAGAGGGAACGCCCGGACCTGGACCTGACCGCGATCGCGGTGGTCGGCCGGCTGGGCCGCGTCAACCTGCTCCTCGGACCCGCTCAGGAGCAGGTGTTCACAGAGTTCGGCCTGCAACGCGGCGAGTTCGACGTCCTGGCGGCGCTGCGCCGCTCAGGCGCCCCGTACACCCTCAGCCCTTCACGTCTGTCCGACCTGCTGATGCTCTCCCGTGGAGGAATGACCAACCGGCTGGACCGGCTGGAGTCCGCCGGAATGATCGAACGCTCCCTGGACCGCGCCGACCGGCGCAGCTTCCAGATCCGCCTCACCGAACACGGCTACGCCACCGTCGACGGCGCCATGACACAGCACACCGCCAACGTCACCGCCTTGCTGGGCGGCCTCACACCCCGAGAAGTGACCACCCTGAACGAGCTGGCACGCAAGCTCCTGCACCACCTGACCGCTCCGCCCCAATGAAGAGCGGCGAGCTTCAACGGAAGTGCCGCCCAGGCCCCTGACCGCCGGCCGACGCCCTCGCCCGCAGAGCGACCATAAAGACGCTAGTGTCTGCATGACTCTTGGGCAGCGACTGGAGGTTTGCAGATGGCCGACTGGCCCTCCCCGACCGGCCGGCCCCCTTCAGGGCAGGCCCCTGCCCCCGCCGCCAGCCCGGCAATGCACGTCCGACCGCCGTTCCCCGGCAGCCCCCTGGAGCCGCCCAAGCGGCCGAACAAAGTGCTCATTCTGTTCCTTGCCGCGGGCGGGATGCTTCTGGTGCTCGGTGCGATCGCCGCAGCCATTGCCTTGACGGTGTCCTGGCCGGGGGGATCGAAGTCACCTACGACATCTTCGACTACAGGTCAGCAGAGGCTGGTGGCGGTCTTCTTGAACGACGACGTCACTCCCACACAGATGCGGCAGATCCTGCAGACTCTGGAGCCCAACCCCGGCGTCATCTCCGTGGTGTACGTGGCTCGCCAGCATTCCAAGACGTCAACGCAGCTTCCGGCCAGCATCCGGCCGGGCAAACCCACAGCGTTGTTCGTGGCTCGGATCCGCGACGCCGCCACCGTCCAGACCCTGCGTCAGAGACTCGCGGATAGGCCAGGCGTGCAAGACGTCAAGGGCTCCGAGTAGACGCAGGACATCGGGCCAGCAGCCCAGCCACCTCTCTCCCCCGCCCCGACGACACCTATTCCTGGCGGTGGAGGAATTGTCAATCCTGCGAATTAGCTGGACAACCCGATGACGGGTTGGTCAAGTGAGCGGCTTGCGGTATCGGACGTACTCGTTCTGCCGCCGGAATCCAACGCTCTCGTAAAGGTCGTAGGACCGGTGCGGGTTTGCCGTGCCCGTGTACAGCCTGGCGGTCGTTGCGCCCTGCCCGCGGAGGCTTCGCAGCCCGTCCAGCAGCAGGGCCCGGCCGATTCCGAGGCGTCGCTGGTCCGTTCGGACACTCAGCTCTTCGACCTCGCCCACGGTGTGGTCGTGACGGCGGATGGAACAGAGGGCCACGCCGAGCATGTCCCGCCCGTTCCACGCAGCTCTCCAGCATGCCGGGTCGGCGGTGTTGACGAAGTCCTGGAAGGGCCACTTCTGAGTGAAACCGGCGTCTGCGTACGAATCGACGACCGTTCTCCAGGCCGCACGGTAGTGGCTGGTCTCGATCGGCCCCGTCCGTATCCCGGCGGGCAGTTCGCCGGCCGGCTCGGGCAACTGCTGCAGATCGCCCAGCTCCAACTCGACCAGGCTGAAGACACGCCGATAGCCGGCTGCGAGCAGCAGCGCGGTGGCCTCCTGCTCGGAGGCCATGGCGTTCGCGCCGATCACCGCGGTCCGCGCCGTTCCATGGTGTTCGACGAGTTGACGGATGCGCTCTTCGGCCCAGCTCAGCATGGCGGATCCGATGCCCTGGCCCCGATGCTCGGGCAGGAGGTAGCCGCGGTGCAAGTAGAGCCACGTATCGTCCCGCTCTTGCCACCACCGGATCGTCGCGTAGCCGACGACGCTTCCGTCGTACACCACCAGGATCTGATTCTGGGACGGCTCCTCCAGCTTGGCCGAGGCTTCGGCGATCTCGGCCGCTGTCGGGAGCCCTTCCACAACCGAACGGGCGTCGACCCGGTCCCGTTCGGCACACCCCTGCCGCACCGCGGCCATGGGGCCGTGGTCTTCGTCGCCGCGATACGGCCGAAACTCGAAGCCGGCCGGAAGGCCCTGTCCTGGCGTGTCGTCCGACATGATCGAATGATCGCGAACTGTGGGGCAGGACCGCCACCCTATTCATGCCGCGGTCGTCTGCGGCCGTTCAACGAGCCGACAGCATTCGAAGCGGGCTCCGGCCCGGACGAGGGGGGTGCGTTCACGGCCCGCCGCCGCTGCTGGGCGGACTCGACGAGCTTGAAGAGCATGGCCAGAGCGGCAGTGCGGGAGCCGACGCCTCCGGTGACCTTGGTCCGCAGTCGAACCGTGGCGAACGCGGAATGCTTGCTTGCCGTGCCTTGTCCCGGAAGACGCTCAATACCTCTGCCCCATCGCATGCTTGACGGGTGCTGGTTCGGCCTGCTGTCGCGTATTCGTTTGCGGGCGTCACGCGCAACGACCGGAGGGCGCGCCACGCACGGTCGCGCCCCTGTCATTCCCTCATTCAGAGGCCGAGTTCATCGATGACTTAGCCGACGTCCGCGCCCCGGCGGTTGCGGAAGGCCGTGAGCCGGAGGTGCTCGGGCGACGCGCACCCGCAGCGCCGACGGCCTGCGCCGCGCGGGCCGGGATCCTGCCACATGATGGGCTCGCAGAGCGTCCGGAAGACGCGGCCGAGCGCGGTGCGCCCGGCCTTCCAGTCGATCTCCGTCATCCGACGCTCGAGCGCCCCACCCAGTCCCCGCGGATAGCACGAGCCTGGGCGAGGAGCGAGCGTTTCGGAGAAGATGGTGCCGCTGCGGGAGTCGCTCATGAACTGCACGAGCGCGCCGGACTCCGCACAGCTCATGCTCAGAGCGGTGTCGTCCGGACCGGTCTGCAGCACCCAGCCGAGCCGGCGGCACGGTTGTCTCAGCCGGGACGGTGCCGGTCCGCGCCCCGGGCCGTGGACGGTGATGGGGCCATTCTCTCCCCAGGCCCAGCAGCGGATCCGCTCCTCGGGCACGGCGAGGACGGCGCGAAGGGCGGCGACGATGCCGCGCGAGAGAAGGTGGCGTCGAGCATGGGGTCGGACGGCGGACGGCTCCGCGGCACCGGCCGCCGCACTGCAGGTGGGTCGCGTCCGCGCGCTATGTGAGGTCGCCGTGCTGGGCTCGGGGCGAACAGGGTCAGGTCGAGGCTCGGGGGATGAGGCGTGCCGGCGGGGCCGGTGCGGGCGGCGGAACAGGGGCGCCGGTGCGGGCGGCGGCGATGCGGCGGACGAGATCGGCCGCGCTGGTGGCGGGGTCGTCCAGGCTGATCGTGGTGAGGGCGGGCGTGTACAGGGCCGCCAACGGGTGGTCGTCGATTCCGACGACGGCGGCTTGGGCGGGGACGGCCACGGCCAGGTCCGACAGACCCGCGAGGACGGCGAGTGCGATCTCGTCGTTGTAGGCGCAGATGCCTGTGACGCCCGTCGCCAGGAGATCCTCGACGGCCTGGCGGGCGGCGTCGCGGCTGAGCGGGACCGTGTGGGCGGGCGGCACGGGAAGGCCTAGAGAGGCGCAGGTCTCGCTGACCGTCTGGTAACGGGAGCGGTCGAAGGCGGCCAGGCGGGGGTCGGGGTGGGAGGCGTAGCCGAGCGCGCGGTGGCCGCGCTCGGCCAGGTGGTGAACCTGCAGGGCTGAAGGACGATCCGGCAGCGGGGCCGACGCCAGGGCGACGATGACGGGCGCGCCGAACCGGCCGAGGTAGGCGGTTTCGTCGGGATCAGGTTCGGTGAGGTGGAGGACCACCGCGGGGGCCAGTTCGGCGGCGGGGTGGCGGGCTCCGGCGGTGGGGTCGTAGCCGAGCTGCCAGACGAGGTCGAGGCCGTGTTCGTGGAGGCCGTCGGCGAGGGCTTCGAGGTAGCGGGCGTAGGTGGGCGGGACGATGGGCGCGCGGTGCGCGAAGAGCACGAGGTTGCTCGCCCCCAACGCGAGCGTGCGCGCTGGAGCGTAGGGGGCGTAGCCCAAGCGGGTGGCAGCGGCGAGAACCCGTTCACGGGTCTCGGGCGGGATCGTCTGGCCGGGCTTGTCGTTGACGACGTAGCTGACCGTGGCGGCGGACACCCCCGCCTCGCGGGCCACGTCGGCCGCGGTGACCCGCCGCGCCCTCCCGCTCATGTTCTCCACCTCCGGTGTTGACTACCCCACATCCCAGAACGTAACTTAAGCGCCTAAGTGATTCCACTTATGCGCATAAGTCCAGGTAGCAGCCTATGTCGACCTGCGCACTTCCCCTGAAAGAAGACCGGAGGGTCGTATGACCGCCCTCAGCAGTGACCCGGTACCGGCAGGCGTCCCGACCCGAGGCAGACCGGGCACGTGGGTGTATCTCTCACTGGCGCTGGCGAACCTGGGCCTGTACTCGATGTTCTTCGGCTCGCTGTCCCTGCTCCTGCCGCGGCAGGTGGCCGACATCGTGGGCGAGGACCACAAGGTGTCGGCCCTCGGCATCGTCACCGGGGTGGCCGCGGTCGCCGCCGCCGTGGGGCAGCCGCTCGCCGGCGTGCTGTCGGACCGCACCCGGTTCCCGCTCGGCCGCCGCAACACCTGGGTACTGGGCGGCGGTGTCGCCTCCGCGCTGCTCATCCTCGTCGTCGGCCGGACGACGACCATCCCGCTCCTCGTGGTCGCTGGTACAGGCCGCGGGCAACAGCGCACAGGCGGGTCTCGCGGCGGCACTGGCCGAACGCATCCCCGAGGAGCGCCGCGGCACCGCCTCCGCCGGGGTGGGGCTGGCGACCATGGTCGGCATCGTCGTCGGGCCCGTCCTGGCCCGGCTCGGCGGCGGCACCACCGGCGGTTACACGCTGCTGGCCGGAGCCGTCCTGCTCAGTTCACTGATCTTCGCCTTCACCACGAAGGACCTCCCCGCGGCCGCCAAGCCGGGCAAGGACACCTCCGTTGAGAAGCCCCCCGTCGACCCGCAGCAGCGCCGCGACTTCTGGTGGGGGTTCGCCGGGCGCGCCGCGTTGTTCCTGGCCTACTCCATGATCAGCGGCTACACCCTGTACATGCTGGAGGACTACGTCGGACTCAGCGATCACGACGCCGAGGCCAAGCTCGCCGCCGTCACCGCGGTCCTCGGCATCTCCACGATCATCGTGATGCCGATATCGGGCGTCCTCGCCGACCGCTCCGGGCGGCTCAAGCCGTTCGTCATCGCCTCGTCACTGATCTTCGTTCCGGGCTTCGCCGCCATGCTCGTCTCGCCGACCTTCGGCGGCCTGCTCGCCGGGAACGCGCTGTGCGGCATCGCCTTCGGCTCCTACATGGCGGTCGACCAGGCGCTCATGACCCGCATCCTGCCGAGCATGGACGACGCGGGCCGCGACCTCGGCGTCCTGAACATCGCGGCGGCCGGCCCGCAGGTCGCCGCCCCGTTCGTCGCCAGCCTCATCATCTCGGCACTCGGCGGCTACCGGTCTCTGTTCGCCACCGGCATCGTCCTGGCCGTCCTCGGTGCCCTCGCCATCAAGCCCATCCGCTCTGTTCGTTGAGCACCTAGGAGAAGAAGCCTCATGATCTACCGTGATCTGAACGCGTCCGTCGATGCCCGCGTGGAGGATCTGCTGTCCCGCATGACCCTGGAGGAAAAGGCGGGCCAGATGTTCCACACCATCCTCCTGCTCGGCGAGGACGGCGAGCTGTTCGAAGGCGGCGAGAGCCCGTTCGGGTTCGGTGCCGCGAGCACCGAAGACCTGGTCTCCGGCAAGCTGATGACCCACTTCAACATCCTGCACGCCGCCCCGCCCGCGGCGATGGCGCGCTGGTACAACAAGCTGCAGGAACTGGCCGCGCGCAACCGGCTGGGCATTCCCGTGACCATCTCCTCCGACCCGCGGCACAGCTTCACCGACAACCCGGCCACCGCCCTGCTGTCGGGCCCGTTCTCGCAGTGGCCGGAGTTCCTCGGCATGGCCGCGACCCGCGACACCGAACTCGTCCGCGCCTTCGCCGACATCGTCCGGCAGGAGTACCTGGCGGTCGGCATCCGCGTCGCGCTGCACCCGATGGCCGATCTGGCGACCGAGCCCCGCTGGGGACGCGCCGTGGGGACCTTCGGCGAGTCCGCCGAACTCGCCCGGGACATGGTCGAGGCGTACGTGCGGGGCCTGCAAGGTGACGAGCTGGGCTCGCACAGCGTCGCGGCGATGACCAAGCACTTCCCCGGCGGCGGCCCGCAGAAGGACGGCGAGGACCCGCACTTCCCCTACGGCCGCGAGCAGGTGTACCCGGGCGGCAGGTTCGACTACCACCTGATCCCGTTCGAGGGCGCCTTCGCCGCCGGGACGTCCCAGATCATGCCCTACTACGGCATGCCGATCGGCACCGAGTACGAGGAGGTCGCGTTCGGGTTCAACCGGGGCGTCATCACTTCGCTCCTGCGTGAGCGGTTCGGCTTCGACGGCATCGTCTGCACCGACTGGGGCCTGCTCAACGACACGGAACTGGGCGGCGCCACGATGGCCGCCCGGGCCTGGGGCGTCGAGGACCTGTCACCCCGCGAACGGGCGCTCAAGGCACTCGACGCGGGCGTCGACCAGTTCGGCGGGGAGTCCTGCCCCGAGCTGATCGTCGAACTGGTCAAGGACGGAGCCGTTTCCGAGCAGCGGGTCGACGCCTCCGTCCGGCGGCTGCTTCGCGAGAAGTTCCGCCTGGGGCTTTTCGACGCCGCCCCGCTCGACCCCGACGCCGCCGTCGCCACCGTCGGACGGGCGGACTTCCGCGAGACCGGCATGGAGGCCCAGCGCCGGTCGCTGACCTTGCTGAAGAACGACGGGGTCCTCCCGCTGAAGGCCGGCACGCGCATCTATACCGAGGGCATCGCACTCGACGGCTTCGCCGCCGCCGACTCCCCCGCCGACGCCGATGTGGCGGTCCTGCACCTCAGCGCCCCGTTCGAGCAGCGCAACGGCGACTTCATCGAGTCGTTCTTCCACGCCGGCGACCTGGCCTTCCCGCAGGACGAGATCGACCGGATCACCGCGATCGCCGCACAGACCCCGACCGTGATCGTCATCCACCTCGACCGTCCCGCCGTCTTGCCCGAGATCGACGCGGCGGCCTCGGCCGTCCTCGCCGAATACGGCGCCTCCGCGGCGGCGATCGCCGACGTCCTCTCCGGAGAGCGCAACCCGTCCGGCAGGCTGCCCTTCGACCTTCCGTCCTCCATGGCGGCGGTGGAAGCCAGCCGACCCGACGTCCCCCATGACACCGACGCTCCGCTGTACGGCTTCGGCCACGGCCTGAGCTACTGACAGCACAGCAGGAGTGATGGACCGCCACTGCGACGGTCCATCACTCCCCCCGGCACCGCGGCCGAGTAACGCCTCGCCGAGCGTCTGCGGTGCTGAACCGTCCCCATGGCCGCCGCTACGGCTCGACGCCAGAACTGCTGCCAGACCAAGGCACATGGCGCCATCCCGCACAGTTCCCGGGCCGAGCGGCCTACGAGCCGCCGCCGACCGTCTCCCCCGGTGTCCCGTTCTCGCCGGACGACCGGGCTCGGGTGCTGGCCATCCGCGCCGAAGAAGTTCGCCCCCCCGCATGCTCGATGCATGGGCGAACCTTCCGCCGTTGAGCGAGAGCCTGCCCGCAAACGCCCGGACCAGCCAAGGGGCCAACCCCGCCTCCATGCCAGGATCGCGTCTCGACGACACCTGGAGGGGCCGCGAGATGGCGGTGTCGGTCTGCCGTGGGCTGGACGGGTGGTCAGCTGGCGGGAGTTCGGACGGCGATCATGGCGATGTCGTCGGTGCCGGTGGTGGGCAGATCATCCAGGAGGCCGTCGCACAGATGCTCCAGGGACCGGTGCGCGAGGGTGGAGGTGTGGCGCCGAAGCCGGTCCAGGCCGTTGTCCAGGTGCTCACCGGGATGTTCGACGAGGCCATCGGTGTAGAGCAGCAGGGTGGAGCCGGGCGGCAGCGGTTCGGTCGAGCTTTTGTAGTGCTGGTCGAAGGGGAAGCCCAGCAGGGGGTTGGTGGCTTCCTGGAGGAAACGGCCGTCACCTCCGGGGGTGACCAGGAGCGGTGGCGGGTGTCCGGCCACGGCGTAGTTGACCTGCCACCGGCCACGATCGGGTCCTTCGATGCGGGCCAGAATGCAGGTCGCCGTCGCCTCGGGCGCCACCGTCTCCATCGCGTTGTTCAGGCGGCGCAGGATCTCTCCGGGTGGAGCGAGCCGGTCGGCCGTCAGCACGCGCAGCATGTTGCGGAGCTGGCTCATCTCGACGGCGGCGGCCAGATCGTGGCCGGCGACGTCGCCGATGGCCACCACGGTCGCGCCGTCGGGAAGCACGAACGAGTCGTACCAGTCGCCTCCCACCTCGGCCGCCGCGGGACTGGCCATGTATCGCGCGACGATCTGCAGGTCGTCGAGCTCGGGGGGTTCGGCGAGCAGGCCGTGCTGCAGGGCCAGGGCGACCTGCTGGGTGCGGTGGAACCGGACGGCGCCGCTGAGCGCGTCGTGGGTGTGCTCGAAGATCTGCCGCATGAGGGCGACGTCGTCGCGGCTCATCGGTCCGCGGTCGCCGCGCCGGGCGGCGGTGACCGCCGCGGCCACGGCGCCGTCGACGACGACCGGCATCAGCACGACGCTGGTGGCACCGGCGGCGGTCAGCCAGTCGGTGCTGCTCTTGGGCAGCAGATCGGCCGGCGGCCGGCCCGGCGGGAAGGTGCGCTGCAGCGGGCGGCGGCGCTCCAGGGCGCGGGCGAACCCGCTACTGGGCGCGAACCGCTCTTCGCCGCCGGTCGGCTGCCGCAGCAGCCCGTTGCCGGCGGCGGTGGCGACTCTCCGCGCGATGATCGGGGCGCCTGCGGGTCGGTCGCCGAGGTCAGGGAGCAGGTGCACGCCGCATCCGTCGGCAAGCCCGGGAACCAGCACCTCGGCGAGCGCGCCGAACATCTCGGTCAGCGCGGTCTGCTCCGCGGCGGCCGCAGCGGCACGATCTAGCAGCTCGCGGCGCTGCCGCTCCCGCCACTCCAGCTCGATATCGAAGCAGGTGCCGATCCATTCGACCACGACACCGTCCTCGACCACGGGCGCGGCCCGCACGTCGAAGTGCCGGTACTCGCCGTCGCGGGTGCGGACCCGGTAGACGTAGCGCCAAGGGCGGCCCTGCCGGCGCGTCCGGTTCCACGACCGCAGCGTGGGCTCGCGGTCGTCGGGGTGCAGCGCCAGCGTCCAGCCGTCGCCGAGGAACTCCTCCCGGCTCTGCCCGGTGATCCGCTCCCAGCCTCCGCTCGATTCGATCACCTGCCCGGCGGCATCGCTCACCCACACGACCTGCGCGTTGATCCACACCAGGCTCTCGAACCGGCGCCGCGCCCGCCGCTGCTCCTCGGTCGCCAGGTCCGCCCGCCGAACCGCCGCGGCGTGCTCGGTGACGTCGACGGCGACCACCAGAACCCCGGGCCGCTCGTGGGTGAACGGGGAGAGAGTGAAGGAGAAGTACCGCTCCGCATCGCCGGCATCCGCCGCGGCCGGCTTCACCGGCGCCTCGACCAGGCTGACCGGTTCACCGGTGGCCAGCACACGATCGAACAGCTCGCCATAGTCCTGCTTGGTCGTGACAGTGAACGCCCGTCCGATCGGCTCACCGAGTGGACGGTCCCCAACGAACGCCCGAAACGCGAGGTTGGTGTACACCAGACGGTGGTCGGGCCCGATCGTCAACGCGACCGCGACGGGCGCCGGATCGAAGGCCTCCAGCGCCAGCCAGCCCATGCCGCGTCCGCCCGCACCGCCCATCCTCGGTCCTCCAGCCGTCCACCGATCCCGCCGTCCCCGCCCCGGGTACCTGCCCGCTCGCGTGACAACGTTGCACGCCTACACCGAATGCTTCCTCCCCATACCCGGACATCACCTGGAGTTGGCACACCGTTTGAGGGACCGACGGCCTCCCCTGATCAGGGCTGCCACAGGCCACGTGCCTGGAACCTTCGAGGTCGGCGGCGGAGGCCAAGGCACGTACAGGTCGGAAGCGTCGCTGTACCGGCTGCCCCAGAGCGCTGCCTTGAGAGCGTGCCGGTGCTGGCGCTGATCAAGTCGATGCCGGGCGCCACCCTGACGTGTAAGGGATCCGGAGTCGGCGGTGGCCTACGCCGGGCCGGCGAGGAAGCCCCAGTGCCGCGCCTGGGCGACCGCATCCACGCCCTCCCCGGCGACAGCCGGACCATGACTTGCGGCTCAGTCCTTGGTGTAGCAGCCCATCAGCAAGTTTCCAGTCGACGCCGGCACAGTCGACAGGTGTGGAAGGAACGGCACCATGCGAGAAGGGGAGGTCGTGAAGCTGACGACCACCACGTGGGTCACCGTCGACGGCGTGAGCAGGGACTCGGCGCGGCGGACGAGGACCGCAGTGGCGGATTTGAGCGCGGCGGATGGGCCATGCCGCTGTTCAACGGCGAGGCCGAGGCGTTTCTCAGCCGGGTCTACCAGCGTGGCGACGCGTTCCTGTTCGGCTGGCGAACCAGCTGCTTGGCAGCCTTCGCGTCGGGAACATCTCATGAAGATTCCTGAGGCATCAGCAAGGCTGTCAGTCGCGGCAATCGCTGTCGCATCTGCTCTTCGTCGTCGAAGTCGAAGCCCTCCCCCAGGTCGACGGCCGGCTCTCGGTCGGTCTGGCGCCGCTCCAACGCCTCGTAGAACTCGCAGGTGTCGGTGCCCGTGACCCGGTCGAACGCTTGACCGGCGGCGTAGCCGACCTCTTCATAGAAGATCACATAGTCGTTCTGTTTGGCGGCAGCCTCGATCACCAAAGGATGATCAGCCAGATCGTCTGGTGACTGCACCACCCGCTCGAACCACTCACGTCCTAATGCGACCAAACCCGCCCGAAAGTCGGTAAAGCAGTCGTCGGAACAGCCACCACCGATCAGATACGCCGCCGCCCAGACATCCCATCGGTACACACGAGTGTCCACTGCGCTGAAGCGCTCCTGAAACTCAAGGATCCGCTCGGCGGGCAACGCGGCCAACTGAGCCGTCAGCGCTTCGGAGAACGGACCTTCGTCTCGCCGGGCGGCTTCCACCAATCCCCAAAACTCGTCAACATGCACGCTCGCACTATGGCAGCCGGCACCGACATCGTCGGGTGCGCCTACCAATGCGGCAACCGCCGGTGGCGCGGCCGTGAGGTGAGAGGCTTGTCGGTGTCCTTAGAAGACCTGGCCCGACGCCCTGCGCCGCGACCGCACCTTGTCCACCACTCCGTCCGGGCGGCCGATCGAACCCGACCCCTCGGGCGTCACCTTTAACGAAATACGTCGGAGCACACAGGCGGGTGCACACTGGTGAACCACCCCCATGTAGCGCAGTTCTTCCCCGCCGTGGCTGTGGCCGTGAGCCGTCGGCGGCAACCGCGCGGATCCAAGTGTTGGTGCCGTAGGTGTCACGACAAGCAGCAGCCGTCCTGGACGTGATCGGCCTTCACCTTCCCCTCTCGCGGGCCGCGCTGCTGCCTGAGCCGCTGGCCAGTGCGGCAGCGAACTAGAGAAGTTGCCTCGGACCGTGGAAGAGGTCCGGGGAGAGACAGTGCGGGGGCGCCGAGCGCGGCCGGCGCCGGTGGCCTGGTGCGGTCGTCCCGGGCCTCCAGGTTTCCTGCCTACACTGGCCGCGTGATCAGGGCGGGGGTTGGTTTCTACGCATTCTTCGGCTTTGGCTGGCTGCTTGCCGGACTGGGGCACTTCGGGGGTGCAACCATGGGGGCGGCGTGCCTGCTGGGACTCGTGGTCGTACTCACCCTGGTATTCGTGGCGCGCAGACTGCCGTCGGAGTCGGCAGATGAGGTGAGCCAGCCGTTGCCGCCCCTGCAGCGACGCCGGTTCGGGCAGGTCAATGTCGTGCAGTGGCTCCTCATCGCCGCGATCGCCACCGGTTGTGGCACGGGCGGGGTCCCCGAGCTGATCATGCCGCTGGTCGCGGTCGTGGTCGGCCTCCACTTCCTCCCACTGGCGCGTGTCTTCGCCGACCACCGGCTTGTCGTTCCTGGCGCGGCTCTGACCGTCATCGGCATCGCCGGTCTCGTGGCACGGTTCGCGAATGCCTCACCGGGCGCTGTCTTCACCCTCGTTGGAGTCGGCTGTGCGCTGACCCTGTGGTCCACCGCCGCTTGGTCCATCGCCGGAGTGAGGCGCGCCGTCCGGCCCTAGGCATTCGGGCCTGCCCGTTTCGAAGCCAGTGCGTACATCGCTGTGATCGGCGGGTTGCTGCGACCAGGACCTGTGCCATTCTGACCGTGCCGATCAAGCACTCCAGGTGACAGGACCCGCCATGGCCCTCCGCTTTGCCGTCGAGAACGCCTCCCACCGCGCCGAAACCGAGAACGGTGACTTCATCGACGAGCCCTCCGAAGACGCGATCTTCATGCTCATCGGCGACCTCGATCTCACCGACAACACCTTCATCACCATCGAACCGCTCATAGACGACCCCGCCTGGTACGCCTCGATCTCGAGGCTGGACGAAGGCGGCTACGAAGTCGAATACCGCGACGCCCGCCGCAGCGACCACCAGCTGACCACCGAAACCGACCCAAGCAAGATCGCCAACGACACCATCATCTGGCTAGCCCACCGATAGCGCAGCCAAGCAGAACGCCGGACGACTTCTGAAACACGGCCTAGCCGGGCGTGCCGTTCAACGCGGACCCCTGGCGCTGACCGGCGTCCCTGAGCTGGGCGGCCCGGCCGGGCGACGCTCACTGCACCCGGTCCGCACGCTGGAGAACCATTCCCATGTAGTACTCGTCGACGAGCTCGCCCTCCACGCACAGTGAGGAGCGCCGCACCCCCTCCACCTCGAACCCGCAGGCTGCGTACAGCCGCAACGCGACGTGGTTATGGGACATCGTCGACAGTTCCAGCCGCCACATCCCGCGCCGCCGTGCCTCAGCGATCGCCGCGTCCAGCAGGCCACGACCGATCCCCCGTGCGTGGTGTGAGGCACGTACTCCGAGCACGATGGCGCCCCGGCCACGGGCACGCCGCCATGGCAAAGCGCGGACGTCGATCACGCCGACGAGCTGGCCGCCCTCCTCGGCGACGAACCGGTACGAGGCGTCAGGAAGTTCGTGGCCGCGTTCACCGGGCTCAGCGAGCATGAACGCCGTGTCGGCGTCCAAGGCCCGGCGCAGCTCGGCGAGCGCATCGACCTCCTCACTAACGGACAACCTGATAGACGCCATGCCTCCAGCATGCTGGGACACGCAGCTGAGCCATAGCCCGGAGAGCGGCTCCGGCGGCGGGCCCCGGCTCAATCGGCGTCGTAGTGCGTAACCACCGCTTCGGTGGGAACCTCACCAGCGCGATATCGCCGCCTGACAGATGCCATCAGGTCTCCCCCTCGCCTGGTGACTGCTGAACAGCGCCGGCCCTTAGCTGCCCAACTCCGGCGGCATCGGCCTGTTCCCGGGCGTGGCTCCGTCCGTCCGGCGCGACGCAACCTGGTCAAGGCCAGCATCGTCCGCGGCAACGCCGCATACGACCTGGTCGGCAGGGGCGGAAGTAAGACCAGCCGCGTCCGCTGCAATGAGCGCATGCCCTCGAACCCCAAGGGCTTTTGCCGCCGCTGACGGCCTGAACACCCCGCCCCGTGCCAGGAGACGGCGTTCCGCGGTCATTCCTGGCTTTCCGGCAGGTTCGAACCGTGCAGGAAGCGCTCGCCGAGCGGGGTCAGCGCATGGTGCACCGTCTTGCCCCGGCGCTCGCTGGTGATGAGACCGGCGCCGCGAAGGGCGGTGGCGTGCTGGGACGCGGACGCCGCGCTGATCTGGAGCCGGGCCGCCAGCGCCCCTGTCGTGAGCTCCCGCTGCGCGCCGACCACCTGGATCACGGCCGCACGCGTCCGTCCGAACACCTGCGGCAGGGTGTCGCGCCCGCCCGTCACGCCGAACGGCCGCGACGCGGGAACCACCACGGCCACCGGACCGTCGCCGGCGATCAGGACACGCGGCTCGGTGACGAACGGCGACAGGACGAACTGAAGGCCCCGGCCCTGCAGGCGCACGTCGCCGTCGCGCAGCGTTTCGATCTCCAGAACCGGTGGCGTCCAGCGGATGCCAGTGTGCAAGCTCCCCAGCAGTCCGCCGATTCCGCGGTCGGCCATCCTCCGGGCATGCCCGCCGGCCTCGGCGGACAGGTGGGCGCCCATGCCGGCCCACAGGTCGGCCAGCGCGACCCGGTGGAAGTCACGGAGCCCGCAGATGAGCGCCCGCATCGCCTCCGAATCTCCGGCGGCCAGGCGGGAAAGCCACGAGACCGGCGGCCGTGGACCGTACGTCCGCTCCAGTTCTGCGCGGACGCGCCGCAGGGGCGTCGAGGCGACGGCGTCGAGCTCCGATTCGAACCCCGGCACATGGGTGTACGGCGTCAGGAAATCGGGGAGCAGGCGTCCGGGCGGGACCAGGTCGAGCAGCAGACGCGACGGGCCGGTGAGCCTCGTGCGCGTTCGCGCCCGCCATGGGCCGAGAACCGGTTCCGGCCCTGCCCCGCGCAGGGCCTGGGCGCCGAGAACGGTCTGGGCGATCGGCGAGAGGCCCGGGGTGATGCGGATCCGGGTGAGGTCCTCGTAGTCGAGCCAGAGCCGCAGCATGGCCGGAATTTACAACATTTAGGCTATTTTCAAAATCATTGCACCGGGGCCGGAGCCCCCTGGAAGGTGCGGGGCATGAACCGCCTCCGCCTGTTGTGCCGCACCGTTCCGCTGATGGTGTTCGCCGCCCTTACCGCGGTCGCGCTGCCCGCCCGCGCCGATGTCCGTGACGGCGACATCGACGGAGTTCCCTACCGCGTCGAGATCCCCGACCACTGGAACGGGACGCTTCTTCTGTGGAGCCATGGCGCGTACAGCCTGGAGTCCCCCGCGCCCTCGGACATCGAACTGACGAACCACCCGGCCACGAAGCAGTGGCTGCTCGACCACGGATACGCGCTGGCCGCCTCGCAACTCCGCGTCCCGCGCGGCTGGGGTGTGGTCGAGGCGGGCTTGAAGGACCAGATGGACCTGCTCGACTGGTTCACCACGAACATCGGCAAGCCTCGCCGCACCATCTCGGCGGGCTCGTCCGCCGGCGGCCTCACCGCCGTCCTGCTGGCGGAACGCGACCCGCGCCGCTTCGCCGGTGTCGCCTCCCTTTGCGGAGTCCTCGGCGGCACGACCGGGCACTTCAACAGCGCCCTCGACGCGAACTTCGCGATCAAGACACTTCTCGCACCCGACCTCGACCTGGTCCGCATCAAGGACCCGCAGAAGAACACGACCAACGCCCGCCGCGCACTGGGCGCCGCCCTCGACAACCCCCAGGGGCGCGCTCGCCTCGCCCTCGCCGCCGCTCTCGCCGACATCCCCGGCCGCTACGCCGCACGCGCGCCGGCACCCGACACGGTCGCCGGTCAGGTGGAACAGCAGGCCTACTACGCCGCCTACGACCGGGGCGCCTTCTGGGGCCTCAACCGCACCGACATCGAGCAGCGCGCCGGCGGCAACCCGTCCTGGAACACGGGTGTGGACTACCGGACGCTCCTAGCCCGCTCCACCCAGAAGCAGCTGGTGAAACGCGCCTACAGCGAAGCCGGCCTAAGCCTTCGCGAGGACCTCGCCCGCCTCAACGCCGCACCCCGTGTCAAGGCCGACCCCACGGCCGTCCGCTACCTCGCCCGCTACGGGACCCCCACCGGCCGCACTCCCTGGCCAGTGGTGACCCTGCACACGACCGGCGACGGCAACGTCCCCCCGGAGAACCAGCGCTGGTACGCCACCCAGGTGCGTCGCGCGGGCAACCCGGCCAACCTGAAGCAGCTCTACGTGGACCGCGGCTACCACTGCAGCTTCACCGCCTCCGAAGAGATCACGACCCTCCGAACCCTCCTGACCCGAATGAACACCCGCCACTGGCCGACCACCGAACCGGCTGCGCTGAACAGCGCCGCGGTCGGGCTCGGCCCCGACTACCAGACCGTCTTCGACACAGACCCCGAACCGGGCCTGCACCCGACGAGCCCGTCCTTCACCCGCCACCACCCAGGCCCGTACCTGCGCCCATAGCCACAGTCAGAGGCCATGGTCTGCGGGGGCGAACCATGGCCTCTGACCTCCTCCCAGGACCACAACGCAACCGACCACCACCCAGTAACAACTGAACCTGCGCGCCGCACGCCACTCCCCGCGTGCCCCCGCGCCACCGGCGACCGGCCTCGCACGGGCAGCACCTCGACGCGCTGCCGGGTCTGGGCAGCGATGAGGACGGTGGCGTAATCGAGGCGCTTGCGCGGGGTGAAGTCGTCCACGCCGAGCACACACGGCACCGGCCATCGTCCGCTAGTTACTGGAGGCGGGTTGCGAGCAAGTAGGCCCTGCTGTGCAGGGGCTCCCGATCGCCGTGATCACCTGAGCATGGACGGCCGCGAGGTTGGCTGGCAGCACCAGGAGGGTGTCGGGGTCGGCAAGGGCGGTCGGCAGCGTGCGCATCACCGTGACGCCCCGGTGGTGGAGCCGCCCAATACATCGAGGCAACGGAACTCGGCCCTGCGGCTTGGAGCGGGCCGCAGCCGACGTGGCGGGCTATCCCCCGCACCACCCCGTCCGGCAGGCAGGGCCAGCATGATGAGGCTGGGCGGCTCGGCGATCGGCTGGTTGCCGAGCAGAGGCCCCTGGGTCAGAGGCTCCAGAGGAGGACGGCGTCGTCGGTCGAACCGGCGAGGATCGTGCCATCCGGGGTGAACGCGACGGTTCCGCCGCCCGCGCCGGTGCGGGTGGTCCTGCGGGCGGCCACGTCCCACAGGCGGGTGGTCTTGTCGGAGCTCGTGCTGGCCAGGGCCTTGCCGCCGGGGGCGAAGGCCACGGAGTCGACGGTGCTCTGGTGGCCGGTGAGCATGCCGGCGGCGGTCTTCGCCGCCATGTCCCAGAGCCGGACGGTGCCGTCGCCGCTGCCGCTGGCCAGCGTCCGGCCGTCCGGGCTGAAGGCCAGCGTCTCGACCTCCTGGGTGTGGCCGGAGAGGGTGCCGACGGGCTTCCAGCCCGGCACGCTCCAGAGCCGGATGCTGTGGCCCCCGGTGGCGACGGAGTTGTCGTGGCCGCTCGCCAGGATCTTGCCGTCGGGACTGAACGCCAGCGCGCTGACCGTCGCGGCCTGAGGCTCGATCTTGGCGATGCGGGACTGGTCGGCCATGCGCCACAGTCGAATGGTCTCATCAACGCTGCCGCTGGCCAGCGTCTTTCCGTCCGGGCTGATCGCGATTGCGTCGACCGCCTTCTCATGGCCTAAGACGATGCCGATCCGGGCGTGCCGGGCCACATCCCACAGCAATACGCTGTCATCGCCCGCGCTGGCCAAGGTCTTGCCATCCGGACTGAATGCGACCTGTACGACCACCTCCACGTGGCCTTTGAGGGTCGCGATTCGGGCGCCGGTGTCCGTTTTCCACAATCGGACGGTCTTGTCCTGGCCACCGGTGGCCAGGAGTTTGCCGTCCGGACTGAACGCGACGCAGGCGGCACCGCCACTGCCGGAAAGGGCGCGTCCGCTCCCGAGCGGTTGCGGGCGGGCGGTCTTCCGCCCGCCGGAGGCGCCGGCATGCCTGCCGCTGCAGGCGTCGGACAGCATCAGGGCGGCTGTCCCCACCCCGGCGAGCAGGACGCTCCGCCGCCTGAGCAGTCCTCTTGTTCCCGCGTCCTGCGCTGAAGACGACTCACCCATCATGACGGCGTTCCTCTCCGCAGACCGCTACGGATCTGCACCGGACGGCCACGCGGCCGATCCGGACTGGCGATGCTCGGGATTACTTTCCGAGACCAATCTCGAACAATTGGTAATGGAGGATTTCGACGGAGTGACGTGTACGGATTTGATGCTATCTACTCCGTAGATCGCGCCCACATCGCCCCCCGATCGCCGCCATTGCGGCGGCCGCCACACGGATCAGGTCCTTCCTTTCTGAATTTTCCGAGAAGAAGTCGTGGTCCATGAGGGCGCTCACCGCCGTCTCTGGCCAGGCCCGGACGCAGGCGGGCGTGGGCATCACGCTTCGACGGGCCGGAGACGCACAGCCCCTGCGGCGCGGGGTCGGCACCCGCCGTCCGGAGGTGGCCCTGGCTGATGATTGATCTCTGGCGTTCCTTCGCCCCCGCGCGGGGGATTCCAAACGAATCCCGGAGCGGCCCGGCGCGTGCTGGCTGGCCAGTCGGCTCGGCGAAGGCGGCCAAGGCGTCGTCTACCTCGGCGAGGACGCGCGGGGCGGCAGGCAGGTCGTTAGGAGCCGGCGAGGGGACTGAACCCCTAACCTTCTGTTGACAAGACGGCTTCCGGAGTCCGGCCTTGTCCAGCCCTAGATCGTCTAGTCCCATTTCGACTGGTCGGGCAGCGGGCTCACGACACCTCCAGCACCAGCGGCTTGTGCTCGAGCGATCCCGATGCGAACGCCCGGATCCGCTCACGGAGATCAGCCGCGACCTCACGTCGCCGGTCGTCCTGAGTCAGGCGCCGGTGTGGTGGGCCAGGGGCTGGTGGGGGTCGTTGCCGTGGGTGAGGTGGTCGGTGTGGACGGTGGCGGCGGTCAGCCGCGGAACCGCGTGGATGAGGGCGTGTTCGGCGTCGACGGCGACCCGGTGGGCTTGGACGATGGTCAGGTCGGGGTCGACGATGATGTCGGCCTCGGCGCGCAGGGCGTGGCCGATCCAGCGCATGCGGACCTGGCCGAGTCCGCGGACGCCGTCGACGTCGCGCAGTGCGGTTTCGGCGGTGTCGACCATGGCGGGGTCGACCGAGTCCATCAGGCGGCGGTAGACCTCACGGGCGGCGTCTTTGAGGACCATGAGGATCGCGACGGTGATCAGCAGGCCGACGACGGGGTCGGCCCAGCGCCAGCCGATCGCGGTGCCGCCTGCGCCGAGCAGCACGGCCAGGGACGTGAAGCCGTCGGTGCGGGCGTGCAGGCCGTCGGCGACCAGCGCGGCCGAGCCGATCTTGCGGCCGGTGCGGATGCGGTAGCGGGCGACCCACTCGTTGCCGATGAACCCGACCACCGCGGCGATGGCGACGATGCCTGCATGGGTGATGTCGCGCGGGTGCAGTAGCCGGTCGACGGCCTCGTAGGCGGCCACGGCGGAGGAGGCGGTGATGGTGAGCACGATGGCGATGCCGGCCAGGTCCTCGGCGCGGCCGTAGCCGTAGGTGTAGCGGCGGTTGGCCGCGCGGCGGCCCAGCACGAACGCGATGCCCAGCGGCACGGCGGTCAGAGCGTCGGCGGCGTTGTGGATGGTGTCGCCCAGCAACGCCACCGATCCTGACATCGCAACGATCACCGCCTGAACGATGGTGGTCGCCCCCAGGACGCCCAGCGACAGCCACAGCGTCCGCATGCCCTGGCGCGAGGTCTCCATGGCCGTGTCGACCTTGTCCATCGCCTCATGGGAGTGCGGGGTGACGAAATGCGCGAGCTGATGCCGCAGCCGCACCCACGAGCCGCGTCCATGCCGATGCCCGTGACCGTGACCGTGGTCATGCGGGGCGGGCGCACCTTGCTCAAGCCACTCTGGTCGGTGCCGTTCCGGTTCGTGCGGCTCGGGGCTGTGGGTGTGGTCGCTCACCGAGTGTGCCTCTCGTGGACGCTGGTCGGGCTGGACGCCGGAGCTTCTCCTCACCATTATGTGCATATGAGCGCACGCATGCATCTATCAGGTGCACACGGGTCGCAACAGCCAGAGGGTGGCGAACGGATCGAGGTGGCCGCGCGGATTCTCGGCCTGCTCGCCGACCCCACCCGCCTGGCCCTGCTTCGCCGTCTCGGGGAGAGCGAGGCCGATGTCACAACGCTGACCGAGTGCACCAAGGCCTCGCGGACCTCGGTCAGCCAGCACCTGGCCAGGCTTCGGCTGGCCGGGCTGGTGACCACCCGCAAGGAGGGGCGACGGGTGGTGTACGCGCTGCGGCACGGGCATCTGCGCCGCCTGGTCGACGAGGCGCTCCAGGTCGCCGACCACCAGATCGGCCAACTCCCGCCCCACGACTGACACACGACTGCTGCACCGGTCAGTGGCAGCGCCCCTTGATCGCGCTGTCGTTCAGGTCAGGACCCGATGGCCTGGGGGACGCGGGACAGGGCGAAGGTGGTACAAGGTGAGGCCCCCGGCGGATCGGCCAGGCCCGGACCGCCGGCTTGGACCCGGTCGGCAATGTCGGCTGCGGCAGCGCGATCGTTGACAGGCCCAGCCACACGGGTCGGCTGTCGGCGCGGTCTTCGGAGCGCTGCCGACGGGGCGGGCACGCCCCTGGCGGGCATGTGGTGGAGCAGCTGATCGCCGCGGCCGGGCTCGTGCTCGCGGCGGGCGCGACGTGATATTGCCCCGGGGCGGACGCCGGGCGCGAAGGCGTGAGGCTTGCGCGGGGGCTTGGGCCCCGGACCGTGGCGGCGCCAAGACTCTCAGGGTCCAGTGCGCATGGATCGATGGGGCGCGCGTACGCAACGTCCCAACCGTGGCTCCACTGCCACGCGACGAGTACTGGAGCGGCACGGCCGGGAACGTCCGACCTCAACGCTATGGTTCGTCTTCATGAACACAGTCCACAGCAGCCTCGATGAGAGGATCCGGGCGTGAGCCGCTACCGGGGACCCGCCGTCCTGATCAACAGCGGCGGATCCGAGGTCGAGGTCTACGTCGATCTGCGCTCCAAGCAGCGGGAGTGGTCCGGGACCGCGACCATCGCCGACTTCGATGCCGACGCCTCGCACGACCAGACACTGAGACTTCCCGACGGCCGCGAGGCCCAGGTCACGCTCGGCGGTTCCGAAGCCTGGTCTGATGTCATCAGCCTGATCGGAAGTGGTCCGCCGCCCTTCGCCTGAGCACACCGTCCGACCGGCGAGCTCACACGCCATCGCGGCGAGCGGGCAATCGCCACCAGGCCTTTCCAGCATCCCGATCTCAAGAGCCGACTTACGTTTTTGTTCCGTAGTTGTGAGACTCGACGGCTCGAAGGTGCTCAGCCGCCCAGTTTCATGACCAGCGAGCGCAGGTGAGGCGTTGCGGCGTTCTCCTGGCCGCGCTTCATCCACGATGCGATGTGTTCGCTGACCAGTTCGGCCAAGCTCGCGCGCTCGTCGTCGCTGAGCTCGACCGTGGTCGTGGTGTCGGTCCGGCAGTCGTAGGCGGTGAAGAGGATGTCCCCGACTGCCTGTTCGGCCGCGGGGGGCTTGCGGTTGTGCTGAGCATGCCACGCGGCACTGTTGTTGACGACGCCCCATCCGTGCAGGGCCTCGTAGTTGGTGAGTTCGAGCCTCATGGGGCTGGTACCTCTCGCCGCCAGGTGTGACCACACCCTATGCAGGCACCCTACGCAGATGTGGCCACACCGACCGTCCGGACGACACGCCCACCACCGGCCGCGCACGGTCACCGATCCAGGCTCTGCAGGACCGGACGGCTCACCGATTGGTCGGCGCTTCTCGTCGACCCGTCCTCCCCCGGCCAACGCCCGACGGGCCGCTGCAGCCGGCGGCCGTGTACGTCACCGCAGCCCCCCGTCAGTGGCGCACCCGCCGACATCCTTCGCACCACGGTCTCCAGACCGCCGCCGTGAGGCCTGTGAAGGCCTCCGTCTCGGCCTGTTCGGCAAGGGCAGCGCGAAGTGCGAATCAGAAGGTGGCGGCCGGGCCTGCCGTACCTTCGATAGGTATCCGACGTTGCACAAGACCGGCAGCCGCAGCGCGGCGTGCGCGTGGTGGCCTGGTGGGCTGGGGAGGGTCGACCTGGGGCCGGCTCCCGCCTTTTGCTTGTCCGGGTCAGCTGCGAGGGAAGGCGGCCCATGCGGTGATGCCGAAGGCGTCACCGTCCTTGCGGATCTCGGCGGCTCCGCGTCCCGGCCAGTGGGCCGGGATGACGAGTTCTCGCAGCTCGGCGGCGCGGGAGAGATAGGCGCGGCGGGTCTTGGCCGCGAGTTGCAGGTCGTCGCAGAAGCAGCTGTTCCATCCGGGTTCCAGGACCTGGACGGGGCTGTGCAGCATGTCCCCGACGAAGACGGCGCGGTCGGTGCCCGAGCGGAGGGTGAGGACGGACGAGCCGGGGGTGTGGCCCGGTGCGGCCTCCAGCAGCAGGTTGCCGTCGATGCGGTTGGCGTCCTCCCACAGGACCGCCTGTCCGGCTCGGTGGATGGGGGCGATGCTGTCGTTGAAGACCAGCTTGCTGCCTTCCCAGCGGATGCGTTCGTGCTCGTCGCGCGGCGCCCTGCTGCGGCGGGGGCTTTCCGGGTCGAAGTAGAGGTTGTCGGCGCGAGGGATCAGGTAGGTGGCGTTGGGGAAGGTGGGCAGCCATTGCCCGTCACGCGATTCGGTGTTCCAGCCGACGTGGTCGTAGTGGATGTGGGTGTTGACGACGACGTCGATGTCCTCGGGAGCGACGCCGGCCTGGCGCAGGCGGGTGAGGTAGTCGGTCCTCAACCCGGCGAACTGCGGGATCTGCGGGCGCTCGCGGTCGTTGCCGACCCCGGTGTCCACCAGGATGGTCTTTCCCTCGCTGCGCAGGACCCAGGTCTGGATGTGGCAGCGGTAGGCGTCATCCGCGGGGGTCCAGAAGTCCGGGGCCAGCCACTCCTGGTTGTCGCGCCAGATTTCCTCGCTGCTGTCGGGGATGATGAAGCGCGCGGTGCGGATGGGGCCGGACCACTCGACAACGCGGGTGATCTCGACATCGCCGAGCGAAATGGTGTCTGCGGGCATGACGGATACTCCGAAGAGAGCCGGGTGCGGAATACGGGCGGCTCAGGCAGGCGGCGCCGGTTCGTGGGACGCAGGGGCGTAGCGGGCCAGGAAGCCGAGTACGGCTTCCTCGATCACCACCTCCGCGGAGGGCTGAACGGCCACCTCTTCCTCGAAGGCCATGACTCCCGGCCAGACGAGGAACTCCTGCACGAGGCCCATGAACTGGCGCGCCGCGAGGTAGGTGTCCGGGCACCGCAGGCGGCCGCTGCTGACCAGACCGTCGAGGCAGCCGACGAACGCGGTCACGACGGGTCCCTTGCCGATCCGGTAGAACTCGTCCGCGATCCACGGCTGGCGCCCTGACTCGGCCACCACGAGACGGGCGAAACGGATCTGGTCGGTCTCGGTCGCGAAGCGTTGGAGTGACCGGGCGAAGCCACGGAGAACCTCCTCGGCGCTCGCGCCGGCGTCGCAATCGACGAGGCTCCGGTCCGGGCCGGCGAACGCCGACCAGTGGTGGCGCACCATCTCTCGGAAGACCGTCTCCTTCGAGCCGAAACGGTTGTAGACGGTCTGCCGTGAGACTCCGGCGCGCTCGGCGATCCGTTCCAGGGTGACCCCGTCGTAGCGGTCGGCCAGGAAGAGTTCCTTCGCCGCTGCGAGGATCTTCTCGTCGGAGGCCGACCTACGGCGTCCGGGCTCCCTCCGCCGCACCCCCGGCTGGTCCGTGCTCGACCGTTCGATCACGTCACTCCGCTCCCTCAAAGTTAGACTTTACAGTACAGTCTAACTTAATCCGGGCTAGTGCGCAGGCACTAGGAGACCTGGGCGGCTGGTCCGGGTGCACCAGGGGAAGACGGCGGCAGGGGACGATGCCCCGCCAGGGCGCCGGAGGGAAGCGTTGGAGGCGCGCAAATCCCGCGCATTTCCCAAGCGGTGTCTGGAGTGATCGACAGGTGGCGACATTTCTCTACCGGGTCGGACGGTGGGCCTTCCGGCGGCGCCGGCTCGTGGTGGCCCTGTGGCTGGGCGTCCTGGTGCTCGCCGGGGTAGCCGCCGCCACGGCGCCGGCCGGGCAGGACGAGGACCTCTCCATGCCCGGCACCGAGTCGCAGAAGGCGTTCGATCTGCTGGACGAGCGCTTTCCCCAGAGCAACGCCCAGGGCGCCGAGGCCCGCCTGGTGTTCCAGGCCCCGGACGGGCAGCGGGTGACGGCCGGCACGAACAAGACGGCCGTCGAGGAGGCGCTCGGCTCGCTGAAGGACGGCGATCAGGTCGCGTCGGCAACGGACCCCTACGAGACCGGTGCCGTCAGCAAGGACGGCACCGTCGCCTACTCCACGATCACCTACACCGCGGACGCCGTCGACCTGACCGAGCCGACGAAGAGCGCCCTTGAGGACGCGGCGGGCAGGGCCCGGGACGCGGGGCTGACGGTGGAGATCGGCGGTTCGGCCCTGGACGCGGAAGAGGCTCCCGGTGGTACGACCGAGATCATCGGCGTGGTGGTGGCGGCGGTGGTGCTGGTCCTCGCCCTCGGGTCGCTGGTCGCGGCCGGGCTGTCGCTGCTGACCGCCTTCTGGGGCGTGGCCATCGCGTTCGGCCTGGTCACCGCGCTGGCCGTTCCGCTGGGCCTGACGTCCACCGTCGCCATCCTGGCGCTGATGCTGGGGCTGGCGGTCGGGATCGACTACGCGCTGTTCATCACCTCCCGCTTCCGCGACGAGCGCGCCCGGGGCGGCGAGCCGGGGGAGGCCGCCGGCCGGGCGGTGGGCACGGCCGGGTCCGCCGTCGTCTTCGCCGGGGCGACCGTCTTCATCGCCCTGGTCGGGCTGGGGGTCGTCGGGATCCCCGAACTGACGAAGATGGGCATGGCCGGGGCGGGCGCCGTGGCTCTCGCCGTCCTCGTCGCGCTGACCCTGGTCCCCGCGCTGTTCGGCTTCTTCGGAAGGCGGGTGCTGTCGCGCGCCGTCCGCAAGGCCGCCCCGGCGGGGAGCGGGCGGCCGGCGTCCGCCGCGGCCGGCCGGCCCGGGCTCGGTACCCGCTGGGCGCGGCTCGTGCTGCGTCGGCCGGTGACGGTGCTGCTGGTCGGCGGGCTCGGTCTCGGCGCCGTGGCCGTGCCCGCGCTGAGCCTCGAACTGGGGCTGCCCGGAGACGAGTCCAAGTCGGTGGAGACCACCCAGCGCCGCGCCTACGACCTGCTGTCGGAAGGCTTCGGCCCGGGCTTCAACGGCCCGTTGACCGTGGTCGTGGACATGTCGAGGTCCGCGGGACCCGCGGGCCGCCATCGACCAGGTCGTCAAGACGGTGCGGGGCCTGGACGGGGTCGCGTCGGTCGACCGTCCGGTTCTGAACCGGGCCGAGGACACGGCCGTCCTCACCGCCGTCCCGCGGACCGCGCCGGCCAGTGGCAGGACCAAGGACCTGGTGCACGCCATCCGGACGGCGGTCTCCGGCGTCGAGGCCCGGACGGGCACCGACATCCTGGTGACCGGCACCACCGCGCTGAACATCGACATCTCCGAAGCGATGTCCGACGCCCTGCTCCCCTATCTGACCGTGGTCATCGGCCTGGCCGTGCTCCTGCTGATGGTGGTCTTCCGGTCGGTCCTGGTCCCGGTCAAGGCCGCGCTCGGCTTCCTGCTGTCGGTCGGCGCCGCCTTCGGCGTCCTCGTCGCGGTCTTCCAGTGGGGGTGGGCGGCGGACCTGATCGGCATCGAGCAGACCGGGCCGGTCATGTCGCTGATGCCGATTCTCATCATCGGGATCGTGTTCGGGCTCGCGATGGATTACGAGGTCTTCCTCCTCACCCGGATGCGGGAGGCCTACGTCCACGGCGCGTCCCCCGGCGAGGCGATCGTCAGCGGTTTCCGGCACAGCGGGCGTGTGGTGGCCGCGGCGGCGATCATCATGATCAGCGTGTTCACCGGATTCGTCGGGATGAGCAACCCGACCATCCAGACGATGGGCCTCGGCCTGGCCTCCGCCGTCGCCTTCGACGCCTTCGTGGTCCGGATGGCGATCGCGCCCGCGGTCCTGGCGCTGCTCGGCCACCGGGCGTGGTGGCTGCCGCGTAGCCTGAAGCGCGTGCTGCCGAATGTCGACATCGAGGGCGAGGCGCTGAGCAGGCGTGCCCCGGCCGCCGCGACCGCACCGGACGCGGTGGTGCCGTCGATCTCCGTCGACGGGCGCTGAGCCGGCCATGACGAAGCCGGGCGACGGTGGCCCGCGGCCACGCGGCATGTGGTGGCGGGAGGGCGCGATCACGGCGGTCGCGTTCGCACTCTGCCTCCTCGGCGGCGCGCTGGCGGTCGACGACAAGTCGCTGACACCGCCGCCCGTCGCCGCCTATCTCATCGCCGTGGTGTGCTGTGCCGTGCTGCCGGCGCGGCACAGGACACCCCTGGCCGCGATGGCGGCCACGACCGCATGCGGCATGCTGGTGGCGCCTTTGGACCTTCTGCTGAGCCCGCCCATCGTGGCCCCCGCCGTGATCGTCGCCTACTCGCTCGCCGTGCGCACCGAACGGCGAGCGGCGGGCGCGGCGCTGCTCACCTCGGCGGCACTGCTGGTCGCCTCCAATCTCGTGGTCACGTTCGGAACGCTCTCCTGGCAGGACGCGAGCAGGATTGCGACGGTGGCGGCGTTCCCGCTGGTGGCGGGCATCCTCGGACACTCGACGCAGAACCGGCGGGCCTATCTGGCGGCGATGGAGGAGCGGGCCAGGCGGGCCGAGGAGACCCGGGAGAGCGAGGCGCGCCGGAGCGTGGCAGAGGAACGGTTGCGCATCGCCCGGGAACTGCACGATCTCGTGGCCCACCAGATCACCCTGGCCAACGCGCAGGCCACGGTCGCCGCCCACCTCTTCGACACCCGCCCGGAGCAGACCCGCACGAGCCTGAAGGAACTCGTCGAGACCACCGCCGACGCGCTCGACGAACTGCGGGCCACGGTCGGCCTGCTGCGCCAGACCGGGGACGCGGCCGCGCCCGCCGAACCGGCGCCCGGGCTGTCCCGGCTTCCCACGCTCCTCGAATCCTTCCGCCGCGCGGGACTGGAGGTGGCGGTGCATCAAGACGGCACGTCCAGGCCGCTGCCGCCGGGTCTGGACCTCACCGCCTACCGCATCGTCCAGGAGGCCCTGACCAACGTGACCAAGCACGCCGGCACCGGCAGCGCCCGAGTGCGCTTCACCTGGAACCACGACCGCGTGACCATCACCGTCACCGACGACGGACGGGGCGCCCGTACATCGCCGACTGGGGCGCCGGACCGTCCACCCGGTTACGGCCTGATCGGGATGCGCGAGCGTGCCACCGCCGTCGGCGGGCACCTCACCGCGGGCAGGCGTCCCGAGGGCGGCTTCCTCGTGTCAACCGAGCTGCCCCTCCCGCCCGCCAAGGACACGACGCGGAGGGCCGGCGGAACGGTGGCGGTCGAAGGGCGGACGGCCACCGCAGAGGCTGGGGACGCGCCGTGACGCTCCGAGTCCTGCTCGCCGACGACCAGGCCCTGCTGCGCGGTGCCTTCCGGATGCTCCTCGACACCGCCGACGACATCACCGTGGTCGGCGAGGCAGCCGACGGCGAGGAGGCGGTGAGACTCACCAGGGACCTGCGCCCGGACGTCGTGATCATGGACATCCGCATGCCCGACGTCGACGGTCTCACCGCCACCGCGGAGATCTGCGCGGACCCGGACCTGCGCGCGACCCGCATCCTGATCCTCACCACCTACGAGACCGACGAGTACGTCGCGCAGGCGCTGCGCGCGGGGGCCGGCGGCTTCATCGGCAAGGGCATCGGGGCCGAGGACCTGCTGGACGCCGTGCGGACGATCGCCGACGGCGACACCCTCCTGTCCCCCGCCGCGACCCGCTCCCTGGTCGCCCGCTTCCTGGCCACACCGGACGTCGCCCCGCCGCGCCACGCCGAACGGCTCGCCGCGCTCACCCCGCGCGAACGCGAGATGGTGGCCCTGGTCGCGACCGGCCTGTCCAACCAGGAGATCGCCGAGCGGGAGTTCCTCAGCCCCTTCACCGTCCGCGCCCACGTGCAGCGCGCCATGACGAAGCTGGAGGCCCGCGACCGGGCGCAACTCGTCGTCATCGCCTACCGGACGGGCCTGGTCCACGCCGCCCCCGGCGACGACCACCTGCCGTAGTCCGGTGACGGCGCCGCGGGCATGCCGCTGAGCATCCCGGCGGCGCCTGACCATGCCGTGGATCACATCGCGAATGTAAGCTAACGTACTAGTTCGTCCATAACGAAGGAGCACATCGCGGTATGCGCAGGTCAATCGCGACCGTGTCGCTCAGCGGCTCGCTGGCGGACAAGCTGACGGCCATCGGCGGGGCCGGCTTCGACGGGGTGGAGATCTTCGAGAACGATCTGCTGGTCAGCGGCCTGAGCCCCGAGGACGTACGGCGGCGTGCGGCGGATCTCGGGTTGGCCATCGAGCTGTACCAGCCGTTCCGCGACTTCGAGGCGGTGCCGCCCGACACGCTGGCGGACGGGCTGCGGCGCGCCGAGCACAAGTTCGCCGTGATGGAGCGGCTCGGCGTCACGCGGATGCTGGTGTGCTCAAGCGTGTCCCGCGCCGCGATCGACGATGACGCGCTCGCCGCCGAGCAGCTCTGGCTGCTGGCGGAGCGCGCCGCGGAACATGGAATCCGGATCGCTTACGAGGCGCTCGCGTGGGGACGGCACGTCAGCGACTACTTCCACGCCTGGAAAATCGTCCGGATGGCGGACCACCCCAATCTGGGGGTGTGCCTGGATAGTTTTCACATTCTGGCCCGTGATGTCGATCCGTACGCCATCCGCACGATCCCTGGCGAGAAGATCTTCTTTCTCCAGCTTGCCGACGCTCCGTCCCTGCCGATGGACGTCCTTTACTGGAGCCGCCATTACCGCTGCTTTCCGGGACAGGGCGACCTGGACGTGGCGGGGCTCGTCGCCCATGTGCTGCGGACCGGATACGACGGTCCGTTGTCACTGGAGGTGTTCAACGACATCTTCCGGCAGGCGGCCTCCATGCGTACCGCGCAGGATGCCATGCGCTCGCTCATCGCCCTGGAGGAGCAGGTGGGCCTGCGCATGGGGAGAACGGTGACGAGCCTGTCGTCCCCGCCGCCTCCCGTTGTGCCGACCGGCTTCGCATTCGCCGAAGTGGCGGCACCTTCCATGGGCGCGCTCGGGACCCTGCTGGACGCTCTGGGCTTCGCGCGGACGGGCGCGCACTCCGGTAAACCGGTGGAACTGTGGGAGCAGGGAGCGGCTCGTGTGCTGGTGAACAGCGGGAGCACGGAGAGCCCCGACGGTCCCGCGCTCGGCGCGATCGGGCTGGAATCACCGGACCCGGCCGCTTCGGTCAAGCGGGCCGAGGCGCTGCTGTCCCCCGTGCTGCCGCGCATGCGAGGGCCGCATGACGCTCCGCTGGACGCCGTCGCCGCGCCGGACGGGACCGAGGTGTTCTTCTGCCGGACGGCGCGTCCCGACCATCCGAGCTGGATCGATGATTTCTCGGAGGATCGCCGGAGCGCCGGCTCGGCCGGCGAGATCACTCATATCGACCATGTGGCGCTGACGCAGCCGTGGCATCATTTCGATGAGGCATCACTGTTCTACCGGAGCGTTCTGGGGCTTCGCCCTCACGAAAGCCTCGAATTGCCCGACCCGTACGGCCTCATGCGGAGCCGGGCCGTGTCCACCGAGGACGGCGCGGTACGCGTGGCGCTCAATGTCGCCAATGTCAGCGCGTACGACGGGTCGCACGACCTGGCCTGGCAGCACATCGCCTTCGCCAGCCGGGACATCGTGGCGACCGCCCGGCGGTTCCGGGCGGCGGGTGCCTCGATGCTCTCCATTCCGGAGAACTACTACGATGATCTCGTGGCGCGTTACGACCTCGGCCCGGAAAGGCATCGGCTCCTCCGCGAACTGAATCTCCTTTACGACCGGGACGAGCAGGGCGAGTTCCTGCATTTCTATACCGGGACGACCGGGCGCGTGTTCTTCGAGATCGTCCAGCGCATCGGCGGCTACCGTGGATATGGCGCCGTCAACGCGCCGGTCCGGCTGGCGGCGCAGCACGTCCGGCCGCGCCACCGGTCCGATTGAACCGGGGGCCGCCGCCCTGGGACCACTGCTGGTCAGCGCGCGGAGGCCGAGTCCGGGTCGCCATAGGATGTGTCCTCGTCCGCAACCGTCTCATGGAGTCACATGTCGCCGCAGTCCGTCACCCCCGCTTCGGGCGAGCGCCGGCGTGACGCCGACCGCACCCGCGCGGAGATCCTCGAGGTCGCGCAGCGGGAGTTCGCGCGGCACGGGTACGCCGGCGCGCGGGTGGACGAGATGGCGGCGCTCATGCGCACCACCAAGCGGATGATCTACTACTACTTCGGCGGCAAGGAGAAGCTGTACCTCGCGGTGCTGGAGAAGGCCTACAGCGAGGTGCGGAAACTGGAGTCGACCATCGACGTCCAGCATCTGGCGCCGGTGGAGGCCATCCGCACGCTGGCCGAGTTGACGTTCGACCACCACGAGGCGCATCCGGACTTCATCAAGCTCGTCAGCATCGAGAACATCCACGAGGCCGAGCACCTGCGCAAATCGGAGGCGCTGGAGAACCTCAGCGGCCCCGTGGCGGAACTGATCTCGCAGATCCTCGACGCCGGGCGCGCCGCCGGCGACTTCGTGGCCGAGGCGGACGCCATCGACGTGCACATGATGATCAGCTCGTTCTGTTTCTTCCGGATCGCCAATCAGCACACTTTTGGTGCGCTGTTCGGGCGGAACATGACCGCTCCGGAGCATCGGGAGCGTCACCGGGAGATGATCGGGGAAATGGTCGTCGCGTATCTCACGGGTGCCGGCCGCCGAGCCGCCCGCCCCTGATCGCCTGCCGACGTGCGTCAACCCTCCTGGTCCGCGGTGGCGCGCCGGGCGCCACCGGGTCTCCGGTAGACGAAGTCCGGCGCAGTTCCCGCCTCGCCGCCGGCCAGGGCGGCACGGTCACGGACCAGGTGGTGGTCGGGCGACAGTGCGCAGGCCGGGTCCGTACGGGAGGCGTCGCCGGTGAGGGCGAACGCCTGGCACCGGCATCCGCCGAAGTCGGTCTCGCGGCGCGGGCATTCACTGCACGGTCCGCTCATCCATTCGGTTCCGCGGTAGGCGTCGAAGGCCTCGGACCGCTGCCAGATCCACGCCAGTGAATGGTCGCGCACGTTCGGCGGACGCAGGTCCGTCATGGCGTAGGCGGCGGGGCACGGCAGGGCGGTGCCGTCGGGCGCCACGGTGATGGAGCGGGCGCCCCAGCCGCCCATGCACGGTTTCGGCACTCCTTCGTAGTAGTCGGGAAGGACCCACACGAGTTCCGGGCCCCGGGACTTCGCGCGGTGGTCGGCCACCGTCCGCTTGGCGCGGTCGAGTTGCTCTTTGCTGGGGAGCAGCGCTTCCCGGTTGCGGAGGGCCCATCCGTAGAACTGGGTATTGGCCAGTTCGATCCGGTCGGCTCCCCAGCTTTCTCCGAGTTCGATGATCTGGGCCAGCCGGTCGAGGTTGTGCCGGTGCAGGACGACGTTGAGCCCGAAAGGCAGTCCTGTGGCGCGAATGATCCCTGCGGCCCGTTCCTTGGCCGCGAACGAAGTGCGTCCCGCGATGAGATCCGAGTTCTTCCGGTCGGCGTCCTGTACCGAGAGCTGCACGCTGTTGAGTCCCGCGCCGACCAACGCGCCGAGCCGGTCGGCGGTGAGCGCGAGGCCGCTGGTGACGAGCTGGGTGTAGACGCCGGCATGGTGCGCCGCCGCGACGATCTGCTCCAGGTCGGAACGCAGGAGCGGCTCGCCGCCGGAGATGTGCGCCTGGACGATCCCGAGGTCGGCGGCCTCGGTGAAGACACGCGCCCACTCGTCCGCCGCCAGTTCGGTGCTCCGGCGGACCAGTTCGAGGGGGTTGGAGCAGTAGGGACAGTGCAGGGGGCATGCATGGGTCAGCTCGGCGAGCAGCGCCCACGGTGCGGCGGGTCCGGTCATCGCAGCCACCCTTCGGCGCGGACTCTGTCGATGAACTCGGGCACGTCCCGTTCCAGTGGGGCGTGCGGATGGTCGACGGCGAGAGCGGCGATGATGTCCGCGATCGTGCGGTGGCCGTCGCACAGGCGCAGGATGCGGCCCGCTTCCGGGCTGAGCAGGACGGCGCGCTCGGGCATCAGCAGCAGGTCAGCGCGGCGGACCCGGTCATAGCGGAGCATGACCGCGGGGACGAGCGCCGGCCGGCCGGTCGCCGCCATCGGTGGAGCGGGCTCAGTGCGCATCCGCGGATCCAGGGTTCAGGGCGACCGCGTGCTCGACCGCGTCCAGCAGGGACCAGAGCACATCGCATTTGAACGCGAAGGCGGCCAGCACCCGTTCCTGGTCGGCGCGCGTCTCCGCCCACCGGTGCACCAGCGCGAGGGCTTCGTCGGCGTCGCGGCGGCCCTGCCGCACGCGGACCTGGAAGTAGCGCAGCCCGTCCGGTTCGATCCATGGATAGTGGCGTTCCCAGGCGCCGATTCTCGTGACCATCAGGTCGGGCGCGAAGAGCTCGGTCAGGGACGAGGCGATCGCCTCCAGCGGTGTGCCGAGGCGGCAGAAGTTCACATAGCCCTCGACGGCGAGGCGCACGCCCGGCAGGACGCCCTCTCCCGACAGCAGCAGGACCCGGTCCAGGCCGACCGCTTCGCCGAGGCGCAGCCACCGCTCGATCCCGCCGGCGTCGCCCGGACCGTTCGCGTCTGCGTCCCGGCCGTCGTGGTCGTGGATGCGCCGGATCCAGTCGCGCCGCAGCTCCCGGTCGTCGAGCTTGGCGAGGATGAGGGCGTCCTTGATCGGGATGTGCCGCTGGTAGTGGAAGCGGTTCAGCGCCCAGCAGCGCAGCTCCTCCGGCGAGAGCAGGCCGTCGTGCATGCGCAGGTTGAACGGGTGCCGGTGGTGGTAGCGCTCGGCGGCGAGCCCGCGCAGCCGGTGCTCCAGCTCGTCGGGCGTCCAGGGCCGGGGGCGGGTGCTCCGGTGCGGGGCGTGCGCCGATGCCGCGTTCACAGTTCGATCACCAGGCCTTCCGATGCGACCTCGATGCCCATCCCGGCGAGGGTGCGGTGGCCGTCGTGGCCGGGGTCGACGAGGGGGTTGGTGTTGTTCAGGTGGGTGTACAGGCGCCGCGCGGCGGGGAGCTTCCGGAGCCGTTCCGCCGTGCCGTCCGGGCCGCTGATCGGCAGGTGTCCCATGCCGGTGGCGGTCCGCTCGGTGAACCCGGAGCGGCGCGGTTCGTCGTCGTCCCAGAACGTCCCGTCGACGATGACGCAGTCCGCGGCCGCGAGCGCGCGGTCGAGTGCGGGCGGCCAGCCGGCGACCGCCGGTGCGTAGACGAGGCTCTTGCCGCTGCGCCGGTCGGTGATGTGCAAGGCCACCGACCAGGCACCGTCGCCCATCGCGAGGTCGGCCGCATAGCGGGGGCGCTTGCCCGAGACTCCGACGGCCCGGAACTCCACGTGTTCGCGGTCGTCGAGTAGAACGGGGCCTTCCTCCGTGAGGTCCGTCCAGGTGAGCCCGGCGTACGGGGCCAGCACGCGGTCCAGGCGCAGTCCGCGTGCCAGTGCGTCGCGGACGGTGGCGGTCGCGATGGCGTGCAGGCTCGGCGCCTCCCGCAGCCGCGGCAATCCGAGCGTGTGGTCGAGTTCGGCGTCGGTCAGGACCACTCCCGCCACCGGGCTCTGCCTCAGGCCCGGTCCCGGGCGCAGTTCCGTGCTCGTCTCGATCTGCTCGGCGATGTCCGGCGTCGCGTTCACCACGTACCAGCGTCCCTCGGACGCCTCGACCGCGATCGAGGCGTGGAGGCGGCGCCGGGACGGGTGCGCGCGGGCGGCGGCGCATCCCTCGCATGCGCAGTTCCACTGGGGAACGCCGCCGCCCGCGGCGGTGCCGAGTATCCGCACCCTCATCGGCGTGGGATCAGATCTCGGCGCCGAAGTAGGCGGTGACCTCCAGCGAGGTCTCCACCACCTGGTAGTCGGGTGTGGTCCAGGAGGCGGTCCGCTGAGCGGCCGCGTCCTGCGCCTCGGGGACTTCGGTGTGCGCGGTCTCGGCGTCGGGGATGTGCAGGGTCATCTCTGCTCCTTCCGTGGGGGGACTGCCGCGGGAACCGGCAGGGCCCGGGGCTCACCGGCCCCGGGGGTCATTGGACGACGATCTTTCCGGTGCTCTGCGGGAAGACCGGGTCGTTGTAGAAGTACTCGCCGCGCTTGGTGAAGGTGTGCCGGTAGGACTCGCCCGGCTTGAGCCGCCCGGAGTTGAACACGTGCTCGAAGAACGACGCGGCGCCGTGCGAGTGCTCGTTGCCGGACGGGTTGACGAAGGTGACCTCGGTGCCCACGGGAACGGTCATGTTCTGCGGCGACATCGCGTTCTGCGCGACGGTGTTCTCCGCGTCGCCGGGGGCGCCGGCGGCGGAGTTCCAGATCCGGCCGAGGGTGATCGTGTTGTTCGCGTCCGCGCCGGCGACGGCCGCGGTGCGGATCTGGTTGCGCTTGGACGGCGGGGTGGGCGCGGGCGCCGGGGCGACCTTGCCGTGCAGCTTGAACGCCCACAGGTGGTCGCCCTTGGGGATGTCGGGGTAGGGCAGCCAGCTGCCGCCGGCGAAGACCGCGACGTACTGCTCGCCGTCGATCTCGTAGCTGATCGGGCTGGTGTGGACGCCGGCCCCGCACTGCCAGCTCCACAGGTCGCGGCCGGTCGCGTCGTCCATCGCGTGCAGCACCCCGTCCGGCCCACCCTGGAACATGACGCGTCCGGCCGTGGTGAGGATCCCGTTGCCGTGGGCGAGCGACCACTCGCCCTCCTTGCGCCAGACGGGCTTGTTCGTGCGCGGGTCGACGGCGACGATGCCGCCGGAGAAGTACTCGCCGAGTGGGCGCGCGGTGTTGACGCGGCCGCCGTTGGTGTTGGAGTAGGAGGAGTTGACGAGCCCGTATCCGACGTAGACGAATCCCGTGTGCGGGCTGAACGACATGTACGACCAGTCGGCGCCGCCGCCGGCGCCGGGGAACAGGATCGTCGCGTCGTCCCAGAAGGGCGTGAAGATCTCGCCGGTCGGGTAGTACGGGACGGGCCGGGTGGTGTCGTGGAAGCTCGGCGACTGGTGGACGAACGGCTCACCGCCCGGGAACGGCTGCGTCGGCCAGGTCTTTTGCCGCGGCTCCTGCGGGACGGGCCGCTCGGTGATGCCGTGCACGCCCTTCCCGGTCTCCCGGTCCAGGATGTAGAACATCCCGACCTTGCTGCCGTATACGACGACCTTGCGCTTGCGGTGCCCGATCTTCAGGTCGATCAGCACCGGTGCCATGACGTTGTCGAAGTCCCAGATGTCGTGGTGGACGGACTGGAAGTGCCAGCGCCGCTCGCCGGTCTTGGCGTCGATGGCGACCAGGCAGTTGGCGAACAGGTTCGTCCCGCCGCGGGTGGAGCCGTTCGTGCGGGGATAGGGGTTGCCGAACGTCCAGTAGACGAGGCCGAGCTCGGGGTCGATCGCCGGATGGATCCAGCAGACGACGCCGCCGGTCTTCCAGGTGTCGCCCTCCCAGGTGTCGTTGCCGTACTCGCCGGGTCCGGGTGGGCCCCAGAACGTCCAGGCGATCTCGCCGGTGCGGGCGTTGAGGGCGTAGGCGCGGCCCCGGGCGCCGGCGGTGCTGCCCTCGGTGCCGACGTAGATGAGGCCGTCGAAGTAGACGATGGCGCCGGCGAGGCCGCCGCGGTTGCCGCCGCACTGCCCTTCCTGCGGGTCGCAGTTCGGGTCGCCCTCACCGGCGACGAGCAGTTCGCGCTGCCACACGACGGCGCCGGTCTTCTGGTCCAGGGCGTAGACGATGTTGGAGCCGGAGGTGGTGAAGACCAGCCCCTCCCCCAGTCCGACGCCGCGCATGTTGGTCTGCTGTGAGCCGACGTTGGTCTTCCACTTGGCCTCGCCGGTGCGGCCGTCGACGGCGAAGACGTTCTGCTGGGCGGTCTGGACGTAGAGCACGCCGTCCTGGGCGACGATCGTGCTCTGCTGCGAGCGCCCGGAGGTGCTGCCGCCTTCGAGGTTGACGTGCCATGCGCCGCCGAGGTGCCTGACGTTGCCGCGGTCGATCGTCCGTTGCGTCGAGTGGTTCTGGTTGCCGAGGTTCCCGCAGACCTTGGGGAAGTCGCGCCCAGTGGCACCGAAGGCGGTCGGCTGCGGCGGGACGGGCAGGGCGAGGCGGGACGAGGCGGCGTCGGCGTTGGCCGCCGGGGCGCGCAGCGGCGTGAAGGCCACGGTGCCGCCGACGACCGCGGCCGCCCCGGTCAGGAAGTTCCGTCGATCCATGCTCTCTCCCATTCCGTGGTCCACTAGACGGACTCTATGGTCCGATCGACGGACGACACGGTAAGCCGCTCGCAGCGCCCTGGCAATAGCCTGCGCCTCGAACGGCTTCCGCACATCGGTAATTTCACCAGTCATGACGGGGAGCATCTCCGCGACTCCGCACCATCGGGTGATGTCCGGGTATTGCCGACGGCAGATCGGCGTGAGATCGTCCAAGAACCTCTAGACGGTTCTTTTGGTCCACTAGATGGACCAGCACTGGAGAATGCCGGAAAGGAACCCACCCCATGAGAAGAATCCCGTTCCCTGTGCGCACCGCGATCGGCACGGCGATCGGCACGGCGGCCGTACTGGCCGCCGCGACGCTGTCCACCGGACTGCCGGCCACGGCCCGCCCGATCGCCCAGCCGAAGAACACCGGCGCCCAGGAACTCGGCGACCCGGTCTACGGCGTCTGCCGGGGCACGAACCCCCGCTGCTACCACGACTGGGGCAACTTCGACCCCGCCAAGGGCTACAAGATCCTCGTCTACAGCCGCACCGCCGGCCCCCGGCACGCCAACCTCGGCCCGGCGCTCGGCGCGGGCATGAACCCGCCGCTCAGCGACGCCAACGTGGCCCAGAAGGCCCTGGTGAAGATGGGGCAGGACAACGGGTTCGGCGTCGACTGGACCGAGGACGTGTCGCAGCTCGCCTCGCCGTCGACGCTGTTGCGCTACAACGCCGTCGTCTTCATGAGCACAACCCGCGACACCCTCGACGACGCGGCGCAGACGTCGCTGCGCCAGTACGTCCGCGGCGGCGGCGGGTTCGTCGGCATCCACAACGCCTTCGGCACCGAGTACAACTGGCCGTGGTACGAGGGCCTGCTCGGCGGCGCCAACTTCTACGACCACGGGCGCGCGCAGCCCGGGACCGTCCAGACCGTCGACCGCAAGGACGTCTCCACCGCCGGGCTGCCGGGCCGGTGGAACTTCAGCGACGAGTGGTACAACCTCGTTCCGTTCCCGAGCGAGGTGCGGTTCCTGGCCACCGTGGACGAGAAGACCCTCACCCAGGGCGTCGCGGGCAACATGAACCACCCCGGACACGGCTCGTTCCACCCGGTGGCCTGGTGCCAGTACTACGACGGCGGCCGCGCCTGGCTGACCACGCTCGGGCACGACGCCAAGGCCTTCACCGACGACGGCACGGGCTTCGCCGGGGCGAAGCAGTTCCAGAGCCTGGTGCTGAACGGCATCGAGTCCGCGGCGGGGATGAAGCCCTTCTGCCGCTGACCCGCACCCCTCGGGCGCCCGCATCCTCCGCCCGCCGGCCGGCCGGGACGTCCCCGGCCGCCGGCGGGCTTTCGCATGACCACCCGATCGGCGTCCGCGCCTGTACGACGGCCCGAACAGGGCACCGCACACCGCCGACGGGACGAGGGGGCCGCGCCTCATCGGCGCACGGCGCGGCCCCTGGACCGCGCCGCCACCTAGAGCCCCAGGTAGATGCGCCGGACCTGGACGTCGTCGCGCAGTTCGCGGGAGGTGCCGGTCATCGCGACCTCCCCGTTCTCCATCACCACGCAGTCGCTGGTCGCCTCGAACGTCAGCTTCGCGTTCTGCTCGACCAGCAGCAGGCTCAACCCCTCCTCCCGCAGCCGCACCAGCACGGCGAGGATGTCCTCGACGAGCTTGGGCGACAGCCCCATGGACGGCTCGTCCAGCAGGATCAGCCGCGGCCGGGCCATCAGCGCCCGGCCGACGGCGAGCATCTGCTGCTGCCCGCCGGACAGCGCGCCGGCGAGCCGCGACCGCATCTCCCCGAGCACCGGGAACAGCTCGTAGACCTCGGCGAGCGACCCCTTCGTCTCAGTGCTGCGCCACGGACGGGCGTAGGCTCCGAGCATCAGGTTCTTCTCTACGGTGAGGCCGGGGAAGACGTGCCGGCCCTCGGGAACGTAGCCGATGCCGTGCCGGACGATGTCGCGCGGCTTGACCCTGGTCAGGTCCGTGCCGCCGAAGACGATCCTTCCCGCGCTGCGCGGGACCAGCCCCATCAGGGCCTTGAGCGTCGAGGTCTTGCCCGCACCGTTCGCCCCGATGATCCCGACCGACCGGCCGGGCTCCACCGTGAAGCCGATCGAGTTGACCGCGCAGACCCCGCCGTAGTGGACGGAGAGGTTCTCCACGGTCAGGGTCGCCGAGGCCGCGCCGGACTCGGTCCTCTCGCCGCTCCCGGCGGTCGTGTCGGCGTTCATGAGCTCACCTCGGTGCTGTTCGGAAGCGGCATGCCGGCCATCGCGGAGTCCCCGAGGTAGGCCTCGATCACCGCGTGGTCCGCGACGACCTCCGCGGGCGTCCCCTCGGCGATCACCGACCCGCCGGCCAGGACGGTCACCCGCTCGCACAGCGACATCACCAGGCCCATGTTGTGCTCGATGAGCACGACCGTGACGCCGCTGTCGCGGATGGACCGCACGATCTCCGAGAGCTGGCGCACCTCCTCGCCGTTGAGGCCGGCGGCGGGCTCGTCGAGCAGCAGCAGGCGCGGCGACCCGGCCATCGCGCGGGCGATCTCGATCCGGCGCTGGATGCCGTAGGGCAGGGAGCCGGGCGCCGCCGCGGCGAACTCGGCCAGCCCGAAGCGGCGAAGCAGGTCGTCGGCCTGCCGGTGCAGGCGGCGCTCCTGCCGCCAGACGCCGACGGGCCACAGCGCGTACCGCCAGATCGCATGCGTCCGGGACCGGTCGAGGGCGACCAGCAGGTTGTCCCGGACGGTCAGCTCCCCGAACAGCCGCAGGTTCTGGAAGGTGCGGGCCAGACCGTGCCGCGAAAGCCGGTACGGCCGGACCCCGGAGACGGTCTGCCCGTCCATCAGCACCCGCCCGCCGGAGGGCCGGTAGAAGCCGCTGATGACGTTGAACAGCGTGGTCTTCCCCGAACCGTTCGGGCCGACGATGCCGCGGATCTCGCCGCGCTCGACCGTGAGCGACACGTCCTTGAGCGCCTTGAGGCCGCGGAACTGCTTGGCGATGTCGCTGATCTCGAGCATGGGGCGCGAGCCGCCGGCCGCCGGATCGCCGGCCTCCCGGGTACCGACCGCGGCGGGCTCGTAGGGTTCGAACGGCCGCAGGACGGACCGTTCCGCGGTCCTGCCGAGGCGGCGGTCCAGAAGCGCCTTGGCGCGGGCGGGGATTCCCGCGAGCCCGGTGGGCGCGAACACCACCATGACGACCACGACGATGCCGAAGCCGAGCTGCGCGTAGGTGGGATGGTCCACCAGCTGCTCGCGGATCAGGGTCAGGCCGACGGCGCCGACGACGCAGCCGACGAGGCTCTGCCGGCCGCCGATCACGACCATCGCCAGCAGCAGGAACATGTTGGAGATGTTGAAGGTGTCGGGTGCGATGTAGCGGATGAGGCCCGCGTACAGCACGCCGGCGAGGCCGCCGAACACGCTCGACAGCATGAACGCCGTCATCCGCAGCAGCGGGATCTCCGCGCCGACCGCGCCGGCGGCGAGCGGGTCGTCGCGCATCGCCATCAGCCGGCGGCCAAGACCGGTGCGGACCACGAACAGCCCGAAGGCCAGGGCGAGCGCGAACACGACCACTTCGAGGTAGTAGTACAGGTACTCGCTGGACAGGTCGACGCCGAACATCGGCGGGACGGGGATCGCCGAGATGCCCTCGGCGCCGCCCGCCACCTCGGCGTTGGTCGTCCAGTTGATGAAGCCCAGGGCGAGCCCGAGCGTGACGATCCCGAGGTAGTGCGACTGCATCCGCAGCGCCGGGACGCCGACCAGCAGCCCGATCAGCGCGGACGCGATTAGCGCCAGCACGGCGGCGGGCCAGAACCCGAGCCCGTTGTGGGTGGTGAGGATCGCGGTCGCGTAGGCGCTCACGCCGAAGAAGGCGATCTGCGCCAGGTTGATCTGCCCGGCGATGCCCATGGCCAGGCCCATGCCGATCGCCAGCAGCGCGAACACCAGCGCGATGTCGACGACGTGGATGGCATAACTGCCGACCGTGTAGGGCAGCAGCCACGCGATGACGACGAACACCGCCAGCGTCCCGAGCTTCGGGGCCCTGCGGTTCCTGAGGAGAGCGTTCATGCCCGGCTCACCGTCGTCTCGCCGAACAGGCCCGTCGGGCGGATCATGATGGCCACGGTGAAGACCAGGAACACCACCAGTTCGGAGTAGCCCTGGAAGTGGCCGGCGGCGAAGGAGTCCAGCACCCCGATCGCGAAGCCGCCGACGATGGCCCCCGGGATGTTGCCGCAGCCGCCGAGCATCGCCGCCGCGAAGCCCTTGATGCCGATGGTGCCGCCCATCGTCGGGTTCACGTACAGCAGCGGGCCGACGAGCCCGCCCGCGAGCGCGGCGAGCCCGGCTCCGATCGCGAACGCGATCGCGTTGCTGCGGCCGACGTGGATGCCGACCGCGGTGGCCGCCTCGTGGTCCATCGCGACCGCCTGCATCGCGGCGCCCATCTTGGTCCGCTGCAGGAACGCGACCAGGAGGAACACCGCCACCGCGGCGATGGCCAGCACGACCAGGTCGTAGGTGCGGACGCGGAGCCCGAAGAACTCCAGCGGCGCGCCGCCGACCGGGGTCCGGACGGCCCGTCCGGTCGCGCCCCAGATCAGCACGGCCACGGCCTGCAGCACCATCCCGAACCCGATCGTGCCGATCAGCATCAGGGTGAAGTCCTTGTTCTCCAGCGGGCGCAGCACCCGCTCGATGAACAGCCCGATGAGCCCGGTCACCGCGATGGCCAGCACCATCGCCAGGGCGAAGGGCAGCTTGGTCGACATGTAGAAGGTGGACGCGGCGTACGCGCCGATCATGAGCACGTCGGCGTGCGCGAAGTTGACCAGGCCCATCGTGCGGTAGACGAGGGAGAACCCCATCGCCACCAGGGCGTAGATCGCGCCGAGGCTCAGCCCGCCTATCAGCGTCTGAAGGAAGACCTGCATGGTTCTCTTTCTGCGCGGCCGGCCCGCGGACCGGCGGGGACGAGGGCGGGCGGCCGGGCGCGGGGCCCGGCCGCCGTCGGTCGTCCGGGGCGTCCGCCGGTCAGCCGCCGGCCTTGACGACGGTCCCGTTCTTCATGATCCCGATGGAGGTCGCCTTGATCCCGACCCCGGTCTCGTCGTAGTGGAAGTCGCCGAGCAGCCCCTGGTACTGCACGGCGCGGATCGCCTCGGCCAGCTTCTTGCCCGTCGCGACGCCGCTGTTCTTCAGCGCGGTGAGCAGGATCGAGGTTCCGTCGTAGGCCTTGGCGCCGTGCAGTTCGGCGTCCTCGCCATAGGCGGCCTTGTAGGCGGCGGCGAACTTCTTGGACGCGTCGCTGACGTCGTTGCTGAGGTAGGGCGAGCTGACGATGGTGCCCTCGACGTTCTTCACGCCCGCGGTGTCGCGGTAGACGGGGGTGCCCTGCGGGGCGGCGCCGGCGAACGGCGCGTCGATGCCGAGGTCGCGGGCCTGCTTGACGATGAGGCCGGACTCGACCTCCTCCGAGCCGATGAAGACGACGTCCGGCGACTTCTGCCGGATCTTGGTCAGCTGGGCGCTGAAGTCCTTCTGGTCGGTGGTGACGGTCTCGTCGGCGACCGGCTTGATGCCGCGGTCGGTCAGCGCCTTGAGGAACGCGTCGTGCTCCCCCTTCCCGTAGGAGCCGTTGTTGCTGATCATCGCGATCTTCTTCATCTTCCTGGTGTCCACGACGTACTTGGCGAGCGTCTCGTCGTAGGTCGTGGACGTGGGCCCGTTGAGGAACAGGAACGGGCTCTTGAGCGCCACCATCCCGTTGGACTGCCCCGAGGCGATGTTCGGGATCCCCTCCTGGCGCAGGGTCGGCGCCATCGCGATGGTGACGGCGCTCTCCGCGGTGCCGATCATCGCGATGTAGTGCTGGCTGCCGATCTTGCGGGCGATGTTCGTGCCGACGGTCGGGTCGCCCTGGTCGTCGAAGACGTCGAGTTTGACGGTGCGGCCGTTGATGCCGCCGGCCTTGTTCCATTCGTCGACGGCGAGCTTGGCGCCCTTGTACTCCCACTTGCCGAGCGAGCTGAGCTGCCCGCTCTGCGCGTCGACCACTGCGATCTTGATGGGGCCGCTGCCGCCGGAGCCGGAGTCCTTCGACTCACCGGGGGCGCCGCAGGCCGCGGTCAGGCCCGCAGCGAGGACTCCGGCGGCCAGGGCGGAGACACGGAGTCGGGGGGTGGTGCGCATGGATTCACCTCGGTGGGTGGGGATGTCGGGGTGGATGGGTGCCCGGAAGGCGGGCTCAGGCGGTGGACGGCGAGGGGTGGCCGCTGTCGTCGGGGAAGACACCCTGGTAGATGTCGTTGATGTTCCAGTGCCCGGGTGTGGGCACGGGCTCGTTGACCATCGGGACGTCCAGGACGGCCGGGCGGCGTGCGGCGATGGCAGCGCGCAACGCCGGCAGCAGGGCGTCCGTTGCGGTGATCCGGTGTCCGTCGGCTCCGCACGCCTCGGCGTAGGCGGCGAAGTCGGGGCTGTAGGGGCGGCCTTCGGGATCGCGGAACTCGCAGCCGTGGCTCGCACCGAAGTTGGCGGCCTGCAGGTCGGCGATCGTGCCGTGGGCGCGGTTGTTCATCACCACGAAGATCACCGGCAGTCCCTGCTCGACCGCCATGGGGACCGCGGGGAGCTGCGCGCTCATCCCGCCGTCACCGACGAGCGCGACCACGACGCGGTCCGGGGCGCCGATCTGCACACCGACCGCCGCCGCCGGGCCGAAGCCCATCGTGGACGCGCCGCCGGGCGTGATGAAGCGGCCCTCGGCGGGCAGCTCGTAGCACTGGGCGACGCCGTTCTTGTTCCAGCCGACGTCGGTGACCAGCACCGCGTCGGACGGCAGCGCATCGCGGAGGTCGGCGAGGATGCGTTCGGGGCGGAGCGGGAAGTCGGCGGCGCGGCCCCGCTCCCGGCTCTGCTCGAACAGCTCGGTGCGGGCGATGCGGATCCGTTCGCGCAACTGGGGGCGGTCGACGGGGTCGGGGTGGACGTCCAGCATGGCCTTGCCGATCGCCTCGACCGCGAGAGTCACGTCGGCGACGGCGCCGATCTCGACCGGGTAGTTGCGCCCGATCTCCGCGGCGTCGATGTCGATCTGGATGAGCCGGCCCGACGGCTCCGGGGAGTCCAGGCCGCCGATGTTCCAGGTGTAGCGGTCGTCCCAGGAGCTGGCGTCGGTCTCGGCGAACCTGGTCGCGAGGGCCAGGACGACGTCGGCGTCGCGCGCGTAGTCGTTGGTGGTCCGCAGTCCCCAGAAGCCCGGCATGCCGAGCAGCAGCGGGTGGTCGTCGGGGACGGCGCCCTTGCCCATCAGCGAATGGACGATCGGAACGTCCAGATGCTCGGCGAGGGACAGCAGCGCGCGACGGCCCGTCTCACCCCGCAGCCCGCCGCCGAGGTAGATCAGCGGACGCTCGGCCTCGGCGAGGCGCGCCGCGATGCGCTCGGCGGTCGAGGCCGGCAGGTCGGGGATGGACTCGTACGCGGGGAGCGGATGGTCCGCAGGGGTGACCGGGCGGGAGAACAGGTCCATGGGGACGTTCAGCAGAACCGCCCCGGGACGTCCGGAGGTGGCGGTCCAGAACGCCCGCTCGGTGAACCGCCCGAGGTCCTCGGCGCGGTGCACATGCCAGGCGCGCTTGACGAACGGCCGGTAGATGGCGGTCTGGTCCGCGTCGTTGTGGAGGTTGACCTCCTGGTGCGGATGCCGCCCCCGGTAGTAGGACGGCACGTCCCCGGCGATGGCGACCAGCGGGACGGAGTCGAGCGCGGCGGTCGCCACGCCGGTGACGGCGTTCATCATGCCGGGCCCGACGTGCACGAGCAGGACGCCCGGCCGTCCGGACGCGCGGGCGTAGCCGTCGGCGGCGTGCGCGGCGGCCTGCTCGTGCCGGGCGATGACGAACTCGATCGGGCTGCGGCCCAGCACGTCCAGCAGGGCGATGTTGGTGTGGCCGCAGGTCCCGAAGACGTACTCGACGCCGTAGCCTTCGAGCTGCCGGACGAGCGCCTCCGCCGCGGACACCGCCACCGCGGGGTCGCTCTGGGGCCGGACGTCCACGGTCATGAGGGCATCTCCTCGGTTCGGGGCAGGCTGATCCAGGTCTTGCCGGCGATCTCGGCGGCGCGTGCGAACGCCTTCGGCGCCTCGGCGAACTCGAAGCGTTCGCGCAGGACACGGCCGGGATGCAGGTCGTGCTCGTCGAGCATCGCGATGGTGCGGCGGAAGTCCGCCGGGTGGTCGTAGATGAGGCAGCCGCGGACGGTCAGCCGCTGCTGCACGAGGGTGAAGGTGGTGAGCCGGGCGGGGCGCGGGCTCTGGCCGACGGCGATGAGGGAACCGCCGGGCGCGGTGCGTTCCAGTGCCCGTTCGAACGCCTCCGGTGCGCCGGAGGTCTCGATCACCGCGGGGAAGGCCGTCGCCGCGGCGAGCGAGCCGGCATCGTGCGCACCGAGTTCGAGCGCCAGGGCGCGGCGTCCTTCGTGGGGCTCGATGATGTAGGGCTCTCCACCGGCGTGCGCGACGGCCAGGGAGACGAGCAGCCCCTGCGAGCCGGCGCCGACGACCAGGCATCTGTCGCCCCTGGCGAGGCCGCTCATGCGGACGGCGTTGAGCGCGACCGCGAACGGCTCGACGCACACCGCGTCGGCGTCGTCCCAGGATTCGGGAACGGGCCAGGTGAACCGCGCGGGGACCGCGACGCGTTCGGCGAGCAGTCCGGGCTCGGTGATGCCGACGGCTCGGCGGCGGCGGCAGCCCGCCGTCGCAGCGGTCCGGCAGTCCGAACATTCCAGGCAGGGATAGTTCGGTTCGATGACGACGCGCTGCCCCGGCGACCGGTCGGCGACCTCGTCGCCGGTGGCGACGACGACGCCGAACGCCTCGTGCCCGAGCACCCAGGGCAGGGCGGGCACCGGGCGGCGCCCCGAGACGACGGCCAGGTCGGACCCGCAGAGGCCGACACCGTGGACGGCGACGACGACGTCCCGCGGGCCGCAGGACGGCTCCGGCCGGTCGTCGACCACGGCGACGTCGTCCGGCGCGAGCAGGACGGCCGCCTTCACGCGGTGCCCCACAGGGAGGTGCCGCGCAGCATCATCGTCTTGACGACGGTGTAGTCGTCGATCATGCACCGGGGCGACTCGCGCCCGAAGCCGGAATCCTTGACGCCACCGAACGGCACGTGGTCCAGCCGGAAGTTGGACGACCCGTTGACGACGAGCCCGCCGACCTCCAGGTCGCGCCACGCGGTGATGATCCGGTCCATGTCCCGGGTGAACAGGCCGGCCTGGAGCCCGTACCGGCTCTCGTTGCACTGCTCGATCGCCTGGTCCAGATCGTCGAACGGGAGCACCGCGACGAGTGCGCCGAAGGCCTCCTCCCTGACGACCGAGCAGGTGGCGGGCGGGTCGGCGACGATCGTGGGCATCGCCGTGGCACCGTCGCGCTTGCCGCCGAGCAGCACGCGGGCGCCCGCCTCGGCGGCCTCCGCGCTCCACCGCACGACGCGTTCGGCCGCGTCGTCGTCGACCATCGAGCCGACGTCGGTGCCGGGGTCCAGGGGGTCGCCCACGGTCAGCGACTCCACGTGGCCGGTGAACAGGTCGAGGAACTCCTCGAACCTGGACCGGTGCACGTACACGCGCTGGACGGAGATGCAGCTCTGGCCGGAGTTGCTGTAGCCGGTGCGGGCGCAGATCCGGGCGGCTTCGGCTATGTCGGCGTCCTCGCACACGATCGTCGCGGCGTTGCCGCCCAGCTCCAGCACCAGGCGCTTGGCCCCGGCCGCCCTCGCGACCGCGTTCCCGGTCGCGGCACTGCCGGTGAAGCTGATGACGGCGACCTCGTCCGCGGCGCACAGCTCGGCGCCCACGGCCCCGTCCCCGTGCAGCAGCTGGACGGCCTCGTACGGCATCCCGGCCTCGACCAGCAGCGCCACGATCGCCGTGGACACGGCGGGCGCCTGGGGCGGTGCCTTGACGATCGTGGTGTTGCCGGCGGCGAACGAGGCGCCCAGCTTGTGCGCGAGGAGGTTCGCGGGGGCGTTGAACGGCGTGATGGCCAGGGCGACGCCGGCCGGGGCCCGGTAGGTGAAGGCGGTGTTGCCGGTGCCGCGCGCCCATCCGGCCACCGGCAGGTTGTCCCCGCCGATCCGCCGGGCCTCGGCGGCGCACACGGCGAACGTGTCGGCGACCCGGTCGATCTCGCCGCGCCCGTCCTTGAGCGGCTTTCCCAGTTCCAGGGCGAGGAGCCGGGCGAGCCCGTCGCGGTTCTCGGTGGCGGCGCGCGACGCCTTCTCCAGCACCTCGGCCCGCGACGCCGGCGCGAGCCTCGCCACCGTGCGGGCGGCCGAACGCGCGTGGTCGCGGACCGCCCGAACGTCCGCGGCGCCCGCCGCCGGCGCCTGGCTGACCGGGCTGCGCAGGTAGGGCCCGATGCGCTCGTTCTGCGGCCCCTGCCGCTTCCACCGGCCACCGACCAGTGCCGCCGCCTGCACCGGCTCGCCCTCGGCCGCCGCCGCGAGCACCGCTTCAAGCATCCGTGCCTCCCGATCCGCTAAGCGGACTGTTAGTGCCATTGTGCGGACTTCGAGTCAACGTACGGGGCCGCACCGACGGCTGACAAGGGCCCTCCGCGAGAAAGTTGCGGCGACCGACCCCGCGGATCTCCCGGCCGGGCACCCGCACCACCTCCCCGGCACGCGCTTAATGTTCGAACCAGTGAGTTAGTTATAGGTGACGTGGCTCACCAGGGGAAGGGGAGGGTCGAAACTTCCCGCACACGCCTCAAAAGACCGACTGACGGTCCAACTAGACCGCTGTATGGACTGCGTGTAACGTACGAGCCGTCCCGACCGCATCGGGGGCCGCGCGCCGCCCCGGCGTTCTCCCGCCGCGGCCGGGCGAAGTGCGCCAAGCTTTCCGGACGTTACCGCCGACATCGGGGAGACCGAGGACCAGTGAGCCCAGCGAAGAAGGCCGGCGCCGAGCCGGCGGCCGACGCCCAAGGCGTCCGCAGCGTCCAGCGCGCCGTCGAGATCATGTCGCTGCTCGGCGAGGAACGCCCCGTGATCTCGATCCGCGAGATCGTCGAGGCGACCGGCCTGGCCAAGACGACGGTCATCCGGCTCGTGCAGACGCTCGAGCAGAACGGGCTGCTGTGGGCGGCGCCCAACGGCTACCTCCCCGGCCCCGGCCTCTGGCGCTGGGCCCACCTGGCCCGCAGCAGCTGGGAACTGCCGCCCGAGACCCGCAAGTTCATGCGCGACCTCGGAGCCCGCCGCCGCGAGACGGTCAACCTCTACATGCTCCGCGACATCTACCGGGTCTGCGTCGCCCAGCAGGAGAGCCCGCAACCGCTGCGCCACGTCGTCCACATCGGCGACGAACTGCCGCTGTGGGCCGGAGCCTCGTCCAAAGCCCTCCTGCGCGACGCCCCCGACACCCTCCTCAAGCGGATCGCCGTCAGCTCCCCCTACGGGGAGGGCCACGTCAAGCGGCTGCGCGAATGGATCGACGAAGCGGCCCACCGGGGATGGGCCGTCAGCCACGGCGAACGCGAGGACGGCCTGTCCGCGGTCGCCGTCCCGGTCATCGGACGCTCCGGCGCGGTCATCGCGGCCCTGTCGCTCAGCGGCCCCACCGTCCGGTTCCCCGACGACGTCGTCGAGCAGTACGCCGCCGACCTGCGCCAGGTCGCCGAGGAGATGTCCGAACGCGGCTTCGACCACCCGCTCAGTCCCGCGCGCTGACCCGCGCACCGGACGCCCGCCGTGACCTGAAGGAGCAATGCGCATGCCCAAGCGACCGCTCAGCGGCATCCGGGTCCTCGACCTCACCAACGTGCTGGCCGGCCCGTACTGCGGCTACCAGCTGATGCTGCTGGGGGCCGAGGTCGTCAAGATCGAGGTTCCGGGGCACGGCGACCTCGCCCGGCACCTCGGGCCCGACGCCGAGCTGAACCGGTCCGGCCTCGGCGCCTCCTTCCTGGCGCAGAACGCGGGCAAGAAGTCCGTCGAGATCGACCTCAAGGACGCCTCCGGCCGCGCCGGCTTCGAGGACATGGTCCGCGGCGCCGACGTCCTCGTGGAGAACTTCCGCGCCGGCGTCCTCGCCAGGCTCGGCTTCGGCTGGCCCCGCCTGCGCGAACTGAACCCCGGGCTCGTCTACTGCGCCATCTCCGGCTTCGGGCAGACCGGTCCGATGAGCCAGGCGCCCGCCTACGACCAGATCATCCAGGGCCTCTCCGGGATGATGAGCATCACCGGCACCAAGGAGACCGCTCCCCAGCGCATCGGCTTCCCCGTCTGCGACACCGTGGGAGGCCTGACCGCCGCGCTCCACATCTCCGCCGCCCTCGCAGGCCGTGCGCGCACCGGAAAAGGAACGTTCCTTGACGTCTCCATGCTGGAGTCCGCGGTCTCGGCGATGGGCTGGGCGATCTCGAACTACGTCGTCAGCGGCGTCCCGCCCGAACCGATGGGGACCCAGAACGCCACCGCCGCGCCCTCGGGCACCTTCGAGGCCGCCGACGGCCCGCTCAACATCGCCGCCAACCGCCAGCAGCAGTTCGAGACGCTGTGCGACCTCCTCGGCCGGCGCGAGCTCCGCACCGACCCCCGGTTCGCCGACCGGGAACAGCGCAAGCTCCACCGCGACGAACTCACCGAGGAGCTGAACCTCGCCCTGCGCCGCCGCACCGCCGCCGAATGGGAGCGGATCCTCAGCCCCGCCGGCGTCCCCGCCGCCCGGGTCGTCACCGTCCCCCAGGCCGTCGAACTCGACCAGCTCGAACACCGCGGCTTCTTCACCGAACTACCGTTCCCCGACGGTTCCGAACGCGTCCTCAAGGTCGCCGGCAGCGGCGTCCTGCACGACGGTGAACCGCTGCGCCCCGCCGCTCCCCCGCCCCTGCTCGGCCAGCAGAACACCGAACGCACCGCCCTCGCGCACCGCTGGAACGGCCAGGCCGACATCACCGCCACCTCATGACCGACAGCCCAGCGCAGGAGGCTCCCATGAACGACATCGACCCGACGGGCGCCGTCGCGGACTGGTGGGCGACCGGCATATCCCGCATGGAGCCCGGCGTCATAGAACTGCGCGGCCGTCCCGTCCAGGACCTCATCGGCACCACGGGCCTGACGCCCATGATCTGGCTGATGCTGCGCGGCGACCTGCCCACCGCCCGCCAGGCGGCGCTTCTCGAAGCGGCGCTCGTCGCCGCCGTCGACCACGGCCCACAAGCCCCCTCCATCGCCATCGCCCGCATGGCCGCCACCTGCGGCGTCGGCCTCAACAACGCCGTCGCCAGCGCCGTCAACACCCTCGGAGACGCGCACGGCGGGGCGGGCGAGCAGTGCGTCCGGCTCCTGGACGCCGTGCTCCAGCGCGAAGCGACCGGCCTGGACCTGCGCACGGCGGCCGAGCGGACCATCGCGGACTGGCCCCGCTACCTGCCCGGCTTCGGTCACCGCTTCCACCCCCGCGACCCCCGCCGCGACCCGCTCCTCGCCCTCGTCGAGGACGCCGTCCGCGACGGCGTGGTGCCCGGCCGCCATCTCCGCGCCGGCAAGTCCCTGGAGGCCCTCCTCGCCGAAGGCCGCGACAAGCCCGTCCCGATGAACATCGACGGCGCCACCGCCATCATCTACGCCGAACTCGGCTTCCCCGCCCCCCTCGCACGCGGCCTGTTCGTCCTCAGCCGCAGCATCGGCATCCTCGCCCACGCCTGGGAGGAGACCCAGAGCGGGCAACGCAACAAAGGCCCGATCCCCCGCACCGTCCTCCCCACCCACCGCCCCTGACCCCCCGGCCCGCACCCTGCGGACCACCCTGAGAGCCCGCAGAGCGCACAACACGGTCAACGTCCGCCGGATCTTCCCGCAACCGCCCTCGTCGCCTGACCGCTCGGGACGGCCTGCCGCCTGCAAGCCGTCCAGCGAAGGCACCGACCACGGCCGTGACCCGCTTCCGCTCCACCTCTCTCACGGCCCTCTCGCCCGGACGGTTGAGGTTGTCAGGCGGTGAAGCGCATCTCGGGGAAGCGGGGGGACGCGCCGTCCAGCAGGTGGTCGTCCCGGCCGCGCAGCCAGCGGTCGAAGAACGAGGCGACATAGGCGCGTTCCGCCGCGATGGCGCGCGCGGGCCGGACGGTACCGACCGCGCCGGTCAGGCCGCCCTGCGGGACGATGCCCTGCTCGGCCAGCGGCGGGAGCAGCGCTTCGGCGTCGGTGTAGGTGGCGTGCCGCGAGCCCGTCATCGTCACGTCGCCCTTCCAGCCGCGGGTGTTGCGCCAGAAGGCGTTCCAGGACGGCTGCTTGGTGTGGTCACCGGAGCCCTCCGCGTCGGTGCCCATGAGCAGCAGCGGACGGTCAAGGCCGTCGCGTGCGACGGTGCTGAGCTCGCTGCCGTCAGGCTTGCCGCCGGTGTAGTCCATCTGGCCGTCCATGTTGACACCCGCGCGGACGCGCCGGTCGTCGTGCATCGTCTGCGCGGCGGTGAACCCGCCGGCCGACTGCCCCGCCATGCCCACGCGGCCGAGGTCGAAGGCTCCGCCGAAGCGGCCTCGGCTGATGCCCGGCAGCCGGTCCAGGACGAACCGGGCGTCGGCGACCCGCGCGCTCATGGTCTTCTTCAGCAGTGCGGTGACCTCCGCGGGGGAACTCGGCGGGCCGCCCTCGGTCAACCGGCCGGTGACGAGCCGCCCGCCGGGGAACTCCACCTCGGAAGCCTCAGCGGTGTGGTCGATGGTGACCACGGCGTAGCCGCGGCTGGCCAGATCCTCCACCAGAGTGGTGTTCCACGTCCGCGGGTCGGCGAGTCCGGACGAGTAGAGGACGACGGGCAGCCGTCCGGCCTTCCGGGCGACGGGCGCGTCCGCCGTGGCGTGCGTGCGCACGGCGCCCCAGTCCGCCTTGCCGGGCGGCATCCCGAGGTTGGACGTCGCCGCGCCCTGCTTCGAACCGAAATGCGCGGCGGCCTTCGCCGTCATCTGCGGAACGTACTTCTTCCCTGACGAGGCGCTTGCGGGATACCAGACGCTGACCATCAGCTCCCTGGCCCGCGACGGCGTCCACGGGTCACGGCGGCCATGGTCGACCAGATGCAGGGACGTCGTACCGACCTTGTACGGCCCGGTCGGAGGGGGCAGCGCCACCTGCCCGGCCACGGTCGGCCGACCGGCCGACGCCTTCCCGCCGGACGATGGGGTCGCGCTCTCCTGGCATCCCGCCGCGACCGTTACGGCCAGCAGAAGGACGGGCAGGGCGGAACGGCGGAAACGCAACTCGACTCCTCGGACGCTTGGCGGGCATTGCGTCTCCAGGCTGGTGTGCCGACGGCTCGTTCCGCGTCCCACACCGGTATCCGAATTCGGTTGGCACCTCGGTATGACTCGGTCGTGCCGAAACTCGATGCCGCTCCCAAGGTCCCGCCCTGTAGGATGTCCTACGTCCCATGAGGGGGCCTTTCCGTGAGCACCGGTTTCGACCCCGCCATCGCCGAGTGGCTGCGGCGCCGCGACGCGGACACGACCGCCGCGGACACCTCCGTCGAGGGCGCGCGCCGCCACTCGCTGGCCGTGAACGAGCGGTCGCTCGCGCTGCTGCCCGACCCGCCGGTCCCGTTCGCGGAGCACGCCGCCGTCCTGGAGACCGCGTCCGGGCCGGTCCGTGTGCTCGTCGTCGAGCCGGCGCCGCGTCCCGCCGAGGGCGCGGTCGTGTTCTTCCACGGCGGCGGATGGATCGCCGGCGACCTGCGGACGCACCGGCAGCACATGCGCCGCCTCGCGGTGGAGGCCGGCGCGGCGGTGATCGGCGTGGACTACCGGCTCGCGCCCGGGCACCCGTTCCCGGCCGCGTTCGACGACTGCCTCGCCGCGACCCTGCACCTCGCGGAGACCCGTCCCGGGCCGTTCGCCGTGGCGGGCGACAGCGCGGGCGGCCAGCTCGCCGCGTCCGTCGCGCTCGCCTGCCGCGATCGGGGCGTGCCGCTCGCGGGCCAGCTGCTGGTCGTGCCGGTCACCGACGTGACCGGAGGATACGCCGATCCGCACGTGAACGCGCTCTACCCGTCGCGTGCCGAACGCGCCGAGGGCTACGGGCTGACGATGGCCGGGATGCGGTGGTTCACCGAGCTTTACGATCCCCCCGGCCGCGGTGACGACTGGCGGGTGTCGCCGCTGCGCGCCGCGGACCTGTCCGGCGTGGCGCCCGCGGCGATCCACACCGGCGGCTTCGACCCGCTGCGGGACGAGGGCAACGCCTACGCCGCCGCGCTGAACACCGCAGGCGTACCGGTCGTCCACCGCGAGTGGCCGACGCTCAACCACGGCTTCTTCGGACTCGGTGGTGTCTCCGCGACCGCGGGCCAGGCGGCCCGCCAAGCCGCCGCCGACCTCCGCACCCTCCTGTCCTCTCGTTGAGCGGCGGCGTGCCGCCCTCATCCGGCCGCCGGCGCTCAACGCAGGGCGGCGGCGAAACAGGCGGTGATCCAGCGCGGGTCGGTGATCGCCGTGCCGACGACCACGCAGGTCGCGCCCGCCTCGATCGCCGCGGCGGCCGATGCCGGCGAGTGGTACCGGCCCTCGGCGACGATCAGCGCGTCGGGGAGCCGATCGCGCAGCGCCCGGACGAGGCCGAGGTCGGGGCCGTCCGGCGGCGTGCCGGGGACGGTGTAGCCGGCGAGGGTCGTGGCGACCAGGTCGGCGCCCGCCTCGGCGGCGGCGACGCCCTCGTCCAGGGCCGCGACGTCCGCCATGAACAGCGCGCCCTCCTCGTGCACGGCCTTGATCGTCTCGGTGAGCGGGCGGCCGTCCGGGCGCGGGCGCAACGTGGCGTCGGCCGCCACGACCTGTGCGCCCGCCCGGACGACGGCGCGGGCGGCCTCGACGGTCGGGGTGATGAACACGCCGTCGGTGCCGTCCTTGGTGAGGCCGATGACCGGGACCTCCACGGCGGCGGCGATGGCGGCGACGTCGGGTGTCCCACCGACCCCGCCGCAGCGGATCGCGGCGGCCCCTCCCCCGGCGGCGGCCTCGGCCATCCGGACGAGCGCGCCCGTGTCGCGCAGCGGGTGCCCGTCCGGGGCCTGGCAGGACACGATGAGCCGTCCCGCGACGGCGGCGGCGAAGGTCTCGGCGTTCAACGGGCGCTCCCTGGCGGTGGTGCGGACGCGGCGAGCAGGGCGGCGCCGACCAGCGGCGCGTCCGTGCCGAGCCGGGCGGGGACGATCGGGGTCGCGCGCAGCGGCGGGAGCGCCTCGTCCCGGAACGCGGCGGCGACGGCGTCCAGGTAGGGCGGGCCGATCTGCGCGACGCCGCCGCCGATCACGACGGCGTCGGGGTCCACGACGGCGAGCAGCCCCGCCAGCGCACGACCCAGCAGCGCGCCGGCGCGCGGCGCGTCGCCGGTGGCGGCGATGGCGGGGCCGGACGCGACGGCCTCCAGGTGGTCGCGCCGGCCGCAGCCGCACGGCACCGGCCCCTGTTCGGGGACGAGCAGGTGCGCCAGTTCCCCGGCGGTGCCGTGCGCGCCGTGGTCGAGGTCGCCGCCGGTGGTGAGCGCGCCGCCGACGCCGGTCCCGACCGATACGTGCAGGACGCGGTGGTACCCGGTCCCGGCGCCGGCCCGGGCCTCCCCGTAGGCCATGGCCCGGACGTCGTTGACCACGGCGACGGGCAGCCCGGTCGTCGCGGAGAGCACGTCCCGCACGGCCGTCCCGGCCCAGCCGGGCAGGACGCCGGTGGCGGAGGCGACGCGTCCGGTCGCGGCGTCGATCACTCCGGGTGCTCCGACGCCGACCGCCCGGACGCCCCGGCCGGCGAGCCCGCCGGGGCCGGCGAGTCCGGTGAGGAGGGCGGCCGCCGCCGCGAGGACGGCGTCCCCTCCCCCGGCCGGCGTGGGGACCCGGCCGCGGCAAAGGACCGTTCCATCCGGGTCGGCCAGCGCCGCCGCGATCTTGGTGCCGCCGATGTCGAGGGCGGCGAGGGTCCCCTCGCTCACAGCAGTCCGGCGGCGGCAAGCGTGCGGCGGACGTGCTCGGTCTCGCCCGCGTCCAGCTGGATCTGCGGCGGCGCGGTGACCGGGCAGTCGATGACGCCGCGCAGGTGCAGGGCCGCCTTGAACGAGCCGAGCGCCGACGAGCCGCGCCCCATCCGGGCGGTGCCGCCCGCGTTGACGATGTCGAACAGGCGCAGCAGCCGCTCCTGCTCGGCGCGCGCCTCGTCCCAGCGGCCCTCGCGGCACAGCCGGTAGAGCCGGACGTACCCGCCGGGATCGACGTTGCCGAGGCCGGGGACGACGCCGTGCGCGCCCATCGCGAGCGCCGAGTCGACGGTGAGCTCGGAGCCGGTCAGCACGCTGAACCCGCCGGTCCCGGCGTCGCGGAGCGCGACGAGCAGGGAGCGCAGCCCGCCCTCGTCGCCGCTGGAGTCCTTCACGCCGGCGAGCACGCCCTCGTCCGCCAGGCGCAGCAGCATCGCCGCGTCCAGCTTGGAGTGCACCGAGACCGGCAGGTCGTAGGCGTAGACGGGGACCGGGACGGCGGCGGCGACGCGGCGCAGGTGCGCCTCGATCTCCGCGGGATGGGTGCGGGTGTAGAACGGCGCGGTCGCGACGACGCCGTCGCAGCCGAGCTCGGCGGCGGCGCGGGCGTGCTCGATGACCCGCAGCGTGGTCATGTCGATCGCGCCGGCGAGCACCGGGACCTGCCCGGCGACGTGCTTGACCACCGTCTCCAGCACCGTGCGGCGGTGCGCGTCGGGCAGGAACGCGACCTCGCTGGTGGAGCCGAGCACGAACAGCCCGTCCACGCCGGCGCCGACGAGATGGTCCACGAGCCGTTCGAGGGACGCGGCGTCGACGTCCAGGTCGGGGGTCAGCGGCGTGCAGACCGGGGGGACGACGCCTCCGAGGGGCGGTGCGGTGGGAGCGGCGGTCACGGGATCTCCTGGGAAACGGGGGAAAGGGCGAGGTCGGACGGGTCGGTGACGGGGTGCAGGCAGCGGTGGGCGTGCCCGGCGTCGCCGGCCGGGGTGAAGCCGGGCATCGCCGCGCCGCACTCGTCGGTGGCGCGCCAGCAGCGGGTGCGGAACGGGCATCCGCTCGGCGGGTGGACGGCGGACGGGACGGGCCCGTCCAGCCTGATCGGCTCCATCGGGTCGAGAAGGCTCGGCGTGGCCGACAGCAGCGCCCGCGTGTACGGGTGCCGGGTGCCGCCGCGCGCGACGACGGCGGCCGGGGCGTCCTCGACGATGCGGCCGAGGTACATGGTGACGACCCGGTCGGACATGCGCCGGACGGTCTGGATGTCGTGCGAGACGAACACCATCGACAGTCCGAGCCGGTCCTTGAGGTCGAGCATCAGGTTGAGGATCTGCGCGCGGACCGACACGTCCAGCGCGGACGTCGGTTCGTCGGCGACCAGCAGCGACGGTTCGAGCGCGAGCGCGCGGGCGATGGCGACGCGCTGGCGCTGCCCGCCCGACAGTTGCCCGGGCAGCGCCTCGGCGAGGTGCGGCGGCAGTCCGACCAGCGACATCAGCTCCCGGACGCGGGCGTCGCGTTCGGCGGGGGCGCCGCGCCGGTGCACGTCGAGCGGGTCGCGCAGGATCGCCCGGACGGGCAGCCGCCGGTTCAGCGCGGTCGCCGGGTCCTGGAAGACCATCCCGACGGACGCGCCGAGCCGCGCGGACCGCTCGCGGGACTTCAGAGCGCCGAGGTCGTCGCCCTCGAACAGCACCGTGCCCTCGGTCGGCCTGGTCAGCCCGACCAGCACCTTCGCGAGCGTGGACTTGCCGCAGCCGGACTCGCCGACGATCCCGACGGTCTCGCCGCGCGCGATGGCGAGGTCCGCGCCGGTCAGCGCGTGCACCACGTCCCGGCGGAGCGGGTTGCCGCCGCGCACGGGCAGCCGGACGTGCACGCCGCGCAGTTCCATGACGGGTGTGGTCATCGCGGTTCTCCCGCCTTGGCGGTGAGGGGCGCGTCGGCCGCGCCGATCGGGTGGTGGCAGGCGAACGCGTGCCGGCGCGGCTCGCCGGACGCCTCCGGACGGGTCGTCGCGCACACCTCGGTGGCGGCGGCGCACCGGTCGGCGAACCGGCAGCCCGCCGGGAAGTGCGCGGGCGAGGGCACGACGCCGGGGATCTGCACGGGCCGCTCCCCGGCGGCCTCCAGCGACACGACCGCGCCGAGCAGGCCGCGCGCGTAGTGGTGCCGGGACGCACCGACGAGCTCGGAGGTGACGCCGGCCTCGGCGACCTGCCCGCCGTACATGACCACGACGCGGTCGGTGACGTCGGCGACGAGCGCGAGGTCATGCGAGACGAGGATCAGCGCGAACCCGAGTTCGGCGCGCAGCCGCAGCAGCAGCCGCATGACGGCGGCCTGGACGGTGACGTCGAGCGCGGTGGTCGGCTCGTCGGCGACGACGAGCTTCGGGTCGCGGGACAGCGCCATGGCGATCAGCACCCGCTGCCGCTGCCCGCCCGACAGCTCGTGCGGGTAGGAGCGCAGCGTCCGCCCGGGGTCGAGGCCGACGAGTTCGAGCAGCTCGGCGGGGGTACGGGTGCCGCCGCGGCGGGTGAGCTGACGGAGCTGGGCGCGGATCGTCATCGCCGGGTTCAGGGAGGACAGCGCGTCCTGGTAGATCATCGCCATGTCGTGGCCGAGCAGCGCGCGGCGCTCCTTGGCGGGCATGGTGCGCAGGTCGCGGCCGTCGAACAGCAGCCGCCCGCCGATCGCGGCGCCGCGCGGCTCCAGCCCCATGATCGCGAGGCTGGTGAGGCTCTTGCCGCAGCCGGACTCGCCGACGAGCCCGACGACCTCGCCGGGCCGCACTTCGAGGGACACCCGGTCGACGACGTCGACGTCTCCGTAGCGTCCGGGGAAGCCGATGGTGAGGTCGTCGACGCGCAGCAGCGGTTCGCCTCCAGGGAGGGGGCGGGCGCGGCCGGCGAGGCGGCGTCCGGCCTCGCGCAGGTCGCCGTCCACGCGGGCGGCGGACGGCGCCGAGACCGCGGCCGACCGGGCGACGGCCACGGGCACGGGCTCGGCGCCGGGCTCTTTGCCGGCGTCGGTGTCGGCCCGGCCTGCGGGGGCCGCCCACGCGTCCGACACGCCCTCGGACAGGACGTTCAGCACCAGCACCGTGACCAGGATGAACAGGCCGGGGAAGAACGTCGCCCACCAGCCGCCGGCGAGCACCAGCGTCTTGCCGTAGGCGATCACGCTGCCCCAGGACGGGTCGGGATCCTGAACCCCGGCGCCGACGAACGACAGGCTCGCCTCGAAGACGATCGCGTTGGCGACGACGATCGTGACGAACACCAGGATCGGCGCCGCGCAGTTGATCAGGACGTGCCGCCACAGGATGTGGCCGCGCCGGGCACCGAGGACGCGTTCGGCCGCCACGTAGTCCTCGCCGTACTGCGACAGCACGTTGCCGCGCACGACCCGCGCGATCTGCGGGACGTACAGGAACGCGATCGTGCAGATCAGTACCGGCAGGCTCTTGCCGAACACGGTGACCAGGACGGCGGCGAGCGCAACGGCCGGGAACGCCATGACAACGTCCAGGCAGCGCATCACGACCTCGTCCACGACGCGGTGCGTGGTGGCGGCGATCGAGCCGAGCACCGCGCCGGCGCCCAGTGCGAGGAACGCGGCCCCGAGACCGATCGCGAGCGACCAGCGCGCCCCGAACAGGACGCGGGCGAACACGTCGCGGCCGACGCGGTCGGTGCCGAACCAGTGGGCGCCGGACGGTCCCTGTCCCGCGATCCCGGTGGTCAGCGGGTCGTGCCGGGCGATCAGCGGCGCGGCGAGCGCCGCGACGACGATCACCAGCAGCACGCCCAGCGCGATCCGGGACGCGGGCCGCAGCCGCCGCCATCCCCGAACGACGGCGTTCATCGCGCCGCTCCCCTCAGCCGCGGGTTCGCGAACAGGTACAGCACGTCCACGAGCAGGTTGACGACCAGGAACGTCAGCGCGATGCACAGCACGACGCCCTGCACGAGGGCGGGGTCGCCGGCGGTCACGCCCTGCATGATGAGGGTGCCGAGGCCCGGCAGCCCGAAGATGGCCTCGACGACGACGGCGCCGCTGAGCAGGTAGCCGATCTGCAGGCCGAGCACGGTCAGCGGGGTGATCAGCGCGTTGCGCAGCACGTTGCGGCCGACCACGACGATGCGCGGCAGCCCGCCGCCGATCGCGGTGCGCACGTAGTCGCGGTCGAGCTCCTCGACCATCGCGGTCCGCACCACCCGGGCGAGCAGCGACCCGACCGGGAACCCGACGGCGATCGCGGGCAGCGCGAGGCTGCGCAGCCAGCCGCCGACCGAGTCGCCCGGGTTGACGTACCCGCCGGTCGGGAACCAGCCCAGCCGCAGCGCGAACCACTGGATCAGCAGGATGCCGAGCCAGAACGAGGGCATCGCGACGCCCGCCATGGACAGCACCCGGATGGCCTGGTCGGGCCAGCGGTCCCGCAACAGCGCCGCGGTGACGCCGAGCACCACCGCGAACACCACGCCGACCAGCACCGACAGCAGCGTCAACTGGAGGGTGAGCGGGAACGCCGTGCCGATCGCGTTCGTGACCGGCCTGCTCGGCGGGGCGGTCAGCCCGAGGTCGCCGTGCAGCAGGTCGCCGAGGAACCGGACATAGCGGACCGGCAGCGGGTCGGTGAGCCCGTGCGCGGCCGCGTAGGCGTGCCGCGCCTGCGGTGTGGCGCCCTCACCGAGCGCGTTGTAGGCGGGGTCGTTCGGGGAGAAGCGCAGCACGACGAAGACGAACAGCGTGATCCCGAGCACCATCGGCACGAGGGTCAGCAGCCGTCCGAGCGCCATGCGCAGGATGGTCGCCATCCGGGTGGTCCCTTCTTCGGTCCGGGACGGTCAGGCGCGGCCGACGTTCAGGAACGACAGGCCCGTGGTCGCCATCGGCCGGAACCCGGGCAGCTCCTTGCCCTTCCAGCCGGTGTCGAGCCTGCGGTGGAAGATCGGGTACAGCGCGGCCTGCTCGGCGACGATGTCGATGGCCTGGCTCCACAGCCTCTTGCGGTTCGCCGGGTCGGCCTCGCGGGCGGCCTGGTCGAGCAGCTCGACGACCTTCTTGGCCTCGGGGGTGCCGGAGTTGTAGCTGCGGTGCTCGGGCCAGGTGCCGACGTAGAACCAGCGCATGAGCAGGTCGACGTCGTTGCCGAACACCGACGGGTCGCCGGGCGCGACCATGACCTGGTACTTGCCGGTGTCGACGCGGTTGGAGTACTGCCCGCCGGACTGGCCGATGTTCAGCGTGGTCGCGACGCCGACCGCGTCCCAGCTCTGCTTGATCAGCGGTGCGCAGTCCTTGACGAAGTCGGTGTCGGTGAGGATCAGCTCGATCTTCAGCCCGCTCACCCCGGCCTGCGACAGCAGCTGCTTCGCCTTGGCCGGGTCGTAGCCGTAGACGGTCGACGCCTTGACGTAGTCGGGGTGCTCGGCGTGCAGGAAGCTCGTCGCCGCGGCGGCGTTGCCGAGCAGCGCCGTCTTGATCAGCTTGTCGGTGTCGAGCGCGTAGTGCAGCGCCTGCCGCACCCGCACGTCGTCGAACGGCTTGATTTTGCAGTTGAACATCATGAACAGCAGGCCGAAGCTCTGCACCGCCTCGACCGTCGCGGACTTCTTCAGCTCGCCGGCGTTCAGGTACGGGACGGCCTCGATCGCCTGGACGCGTCCGGACTGCAGCGCGGTGACCCGGGCGGACGGGTCGGACAGCAGCAGCCAGGTCATCTTGGCGGCCTTCGCGGGCCGCGGGCCGTTGTAGGCGTCGGCCTTGGCGAACGTCAGCCCGGCGGTGGCGCTCGCGGAGGTGAGCTTGAACGGCCCGGAGCCGACGGGCAGCGCGTCGAACTTCTTCTGGTCCGCCTGGACGATCTTCTTCGGCACGATCCGGACGACGGCGAGCCGCTCGGAGAACAGCGCGAACGCGTACTTGAGCTTGAACTCGACGGTGCCGTCGTCGACCTTCTTCACCTTGTCGAGGAACGGCAGGAACTGCACGAACAGCGAGGCGTTCTTCGGGTCGAGGATGCGCTCGAAGCTGAACACGACGTCGTCGGCGGTGACCTTCGAGCCGTCGTGGAAGGTGGCGCCGTCGCGGATCCGGACGCGGTAGGTGGTGTCGTCCACCTTCTCCGGAGCGGCCTTGGCCAGCGCGTTGTAGGGCTGCCGGGTCACCGGGTCGAGGTCGACCAGCGACTCCAGCACGTGGAAGTTGGCGGCCACGGCGACGGCGCTGGAGGAGGTCATCGGGTCGAAGCCGCCGGACAGGGCGTAGGCGAGCGCGGCCTGGATCGTGTCCTTGGAGCCGCCGGACCCGCCGGATCCGGTGGAGGACGGGCCGCCGCACGCGGAGACCCCGGCGGTGATCGCGGCGGCCGCGCCGAGCAGCCCGGTGTAGCGGAGGAAGTCGCGGCGGTGCAGGCCGCGGCCCGGCTGGAGATCGGTCACGTCGTCTCCTGGAAGGAAGGGGTGGGGCGGTCGCAGGGTAGGCGACCGCAGGTGGGAGGGGAGGTAGGACATCCAACGTCGTTCGTCGGTGTACCGTAGGCTCCGGCACCGGCCAGGTCAAGTGGCGGGTCCCGGAGACCGATCGAGGATGGGGAGCGTGAGCCGATGACCGCAGCTCGGACGCGGGGACGTGCGACGCGCGGCCGCAGCAGCCGCACCGAGGAGGTGCAGCAGGCCGTCAAGCAGCTGATCCTGGAGCGCGGGCTGGCCTCGGGCGACCCGATGCCCACCGAGTTCGAGCTGGTCGAGGAGCTGGACGTCAGCCGCAACTCGCTGCGCGAGGCGCTCAAGGCGCTGCAGGCCGTCGGGATCGTGGAGATCCGGCACGGCTTCGGGATGTACGTCGGCAGCATGTCGCTCGACGCGCTGGTCGACGAGCTGACCTTCCACGCCCGCATGTCCAAGCGGCAGGGCCGCGACGACCTCGCGCACCTGGTGGACGTCCGCGAGGTCCTCGAACGCGGCCTCGTCGAGCAGGTCATCGACCGCGGCCTGGCGTCCGACACCACCGAGCTGGACGAGATCATGCGCCGGATGGACGCCGAGGCCGCGGCCGGCCAGGTGACCCCGGAGACCGACCGGCTCTTCCACGAGCTGCTGTACCGGCCGCTCGCCAACCCGATCGTCAACCAGCTGCTCGGCGCGTTCTGGGACGTGTACCGGACGCTGCAGCACGACCTCGCGCCCGTCCGGCAGGAGGCGGCCGACGTGGCGCAGCGGCACCGCGACATCTACGAGGCGCTGGTCTCCGGCGACCGCGCGGCGGCGGCCACCGCCATGGCGGCGCACTTCGGCGGCATCCGCGAGCGCCTGGACGCGGCGCACGACGACCCCGGCGCGTGACCCGGACACCCGGGACCTGACGGCCCCGGCCGCCCTTGCCCCCGTTCGCCGCGGCCGACGCACCATCGGCGACCAGCACGGAAACCGACCGTCTTCGTCACGTCACGAGTGTGATCATGAGCCGGTGGACACCGTGGTGCAGTGGGTGCGCGTCTACTGGACGAAGGACTCCCGCGGAGGGGCGGGAGCCGTCCGGCGCAGCGCGCTCCCCGAGGCGTTCCCGCTCCCGGATGCCGAGCCGCCGTTCGTTCATGAAGTGCAGATGCTCGAGTGGAACGAGTTCTCTCCCGGCATGACCGTCACCAGCGGACTCCCGCCGCAATCGCGAGTCGAGATCATCGAGGCCGACGGGCACCTGCACGTCCTCCCGGTTCGGACCGCACCCGAGTGGGCGAGCAACGGACTCGACCTCGCCTGGCGGCCGACGGCCGTGACCATGCGGCCCCGGCAGACCCTGCGCTGGCAGATCGACCACCGCCTCACCACCGAACGCGGCCGGTACTACCGGCTCGACACCCTCAACGTCTCCTACGGCCACCGCACAGCCGAAGTCTTCCTCCACCCACCGACTCACCGGGTCGACGAACGTTCACACCGATAGTCCTGCCTTCCTGCGTCGAGCGTTTCGAGGACGAGGCGCGAGACCTCGTGTTACTACTGTCGGTGTCGCCTACGGAACGGTGAGTGCCGATGAGTCGTGATGAGACCGCCAAATCGCACGACGAGGTGGTGTATCTGGCGGCGGGGGTCGCCGACGTGGTGCTGGGCGGCGCGCGGAGCGTCCTGCGGCGGCTGCCCGGGCTGGGAGAGGTCCGCCGGGAGCTGCGGGCGCGCGGTGAACTGGCATGGGGCCGGACGGCGCCGGTGTCCGAGTCCCATATGGAGGTGCTGGCCCGGCGGGCCGGCGAGCGCGGGGCGCCGCGCGTCAGTGATGCCGGTGAGTGATCTCCAGGCCCGGGTGGACCGGGCGCTGGAGGAGTTCCTGGACGGTGAGGTCGCCGAACTGGTGGCGCTGGACGCGGACCTGGCGCCGGTCGCCGAGCAGGCGCGGGTGTCGGTGGCGGGCGGCAAGCGGATCCGACCCGCGTTCTGCTACTGGGGGTGGCGGGCGGCCGGGCAGCCCGACGCCGAGTCGATGGTGCGGGCCGCCGCGGCACTGGAACTGGTGCACGCGGCCGCGATCGTCCACGACGACATCATCGACCGCAGCCCGCTGCGGCGGGGCCGTGCCACGGCCCATGAGCGGCTCGGCGACGGGCTGGCCATCATGGTCGGGGACCTGCTGCTCGGCTGGGCCGGGCAGCTGTTCCACGCCTCGGGGCTGCCGCGCGCGTTCCTGGCGCGCGCGGTGTCGCTGTGGACGGCGATGGGCCGGGAGCTGATCGCCGGTGAATGCCTGGAGCTGCTGAGCACCGGCGGGCCCTCCGACCTGCGGCGATCGCTGCGGATCGTCCGGTTCAAGACCGGCTCCTACACCGTGGAATGGCCGCTGCGGATCGGCGCGGTGCTGGGCGGCGCCGCCCCCGCGACGGTGGAGGCGCTGGCCGGATACACGCGCCCGCTGGGCGAGGCGTTCCAGCTCCGCGACGACCTGTGGGGCGTGTTCGGCGACCCGGCCGTCACCGGCAAGTCCGACCTGGACGACCTGGCCGGCCGCAAGCCGACCGCACTACTGGCCCTCACGCTCGAGCACGCCGGCCAAGCCGACCGCGAGGAGCTGCGGGACCTGCTGCTCGGTGCGGTCGGGACGGCCGAAGCCGACCGGATCAGGCAGATCATGCTCCGGTCGGGTGCCGCCGACCAGATCCGGCACATGATCGGCGCACGCGCCGGCACCGCGCGGACCGCACTGGCCCGCCTCCGGCTGCCGCCCGATGCCGTCCACGCCCTGACCCTGCTGATCGATGAGGTGACCGCGGATGCCTGACAGCTATGACGACGCCTTCATGGACGCACTGCGCCTCCAGGGCGACGAACTGGCCGACGCGACCGTGGAAGCGCTGTTCACCGGCGGCCACGTCGCCCGGTTCAACACGCTGATGCGCTGGTTCACCACATCCGGGCAGCCGCTTCCCGACGGGCTGCCCGAGCCCGCACGCGACTACCTGAACGCCACCGCGACCGCACCCGACTGGGTCGACTGGACGATGATGGAGGAGGCCCGGCGGTTCTTCATCGACAACGACGTGCACATCTCCACCGCGCTGTCGTTCGCGTCCATGCCCGCCTGCTACATGGTCCCGCACGTGGCGCGACTGCTGTCGGCGACGCACTCGCTGGACTACCCGTCACGCCGCATGGCCGAAACCGGGCAGTTCACCGTCTACCTGATGCAGCCGGACGCGTTCGAGGCCGGCGGACGGTTCCTGCCGTCCGCGCAGAAGGTGCGGCTCCTGCACGCCTCCATCCGCCGCCACCTGCGCACTGCCGGCCGCTGGCCCGAGCCCGTCGCGATCTGTCAGGAGGACATGCTCGGCGGACTGATGATGTTCAGCATCCAGGTCCTGGACGCCCTGCACCGCCTCGGCATCCACATGACGGAGCAGGGCGCGGAGGCCTACTACTACGCCTGGCGCGTCGTGGGGGCGATCCTGGGCTGCGACCCTGCCGTCATCCCGCCGGACCTGCAGGCCGCCCGCGAGTTCTCCGACCGCTACATGCTGCGCCACATGGGACCGTCCGAAGAGGGCGCGCACCTGACCCGCCAGCTGATCGACCTGTACGAGGAAGTCGTCCCCGGCACCCTGCTCGACCCGGTGGTCCCGGCGCTGATCCGGTTCCTGGTCGGCGATACCGCCGCCGACTGGCTGCGGGTCCCCCGGTCCCGCTGGGACGACGTCATCAAGGTCGCCCCTGCGCTGCTCGGCGTCATCGAACGCTTCGAGGACCGCGGCCCCTGGGCCGCCCAGCTCTCCGACCGGCTCGGACGCCTGGTCACCAACCTGGAACTGACGTCCCTGACCCGCGGCCGGGTCATGCACTACGCCATTCCCGAGGAACTCAAACCCGACCACGGCGTCCCCGCGACGAACCGATGGGCCCCGCCACCACCCATCGTCACCTCATGACCACCGAAGAGAGCCTCGCTTCCCGCTCCGCGGGGAGGCGCCGGTCCGCGGAGGGACCGGCGCCTGGACCATCGGGCGTCAGGCGACCTTGCCGAAGAACTCCTGGATGTCGCCGAGGAGCAGGTCGGTGGCGTCGTGCGCGGCCCAGTGGCCGCCTCGGTCGTAGTCGTTCCAGTGGACGATGTTGGCGTGGTCGCGCTCGGCGAACTTGCGGATCGGCTTGAAGTCGAAGGCGAACGAGGCCAGGCCGATCGGGACGGAGGTCCGGCCGCCCTGGCCGTCGCCCTGGTGGGTGGCGAACCAGTCGCGGTTCTCGAAGTAGAACCGGGCCGAGGACGCCGAGGTGTTGGTGAACCAGAACAGCGAGGCGATGGTCAGCAGGTCGTCGGGCTCCACCGCGTCGCCGAGGAGCTGCCCGATCCAGGCCAGCTGGCCGGACGGGGAGTCGGCGAGGGCGTGCGCGAGGGTCTGCGGCTGGTTGGCCTGCGACCGGTCGTGAATCGCGTGCTCGATGAACGCCTGACCGAACCGCAGGTAGCCGACCTCCGCCTCGGTCAGCCCCTCGAACTCGCCCGGTTCACCCTTGGGGAACGAAAAGATCTGGTTGACGTGCACGCCGATGACGTGGTCCCGGTCGAGCTCGCCAAGGATCGGCGCGACGATGGCGCCCGCGTCGTTGCCGTGCACGCCGTACCGCTCGTAGCCGAGACGGCTCATCAGCTCGGCCCACGCGGCGGCCGTACGGGCGGCGTTCCAGCCCCTCTCCCGGGTCGGCCCGGAGAAGCCGAAGCCGGGGATGGACGGGATCACCACGTGGAACGCCTGACCGCCGGCCTCCGGCTCGGTCAACTGGTCGACCAGCCCGAGGTACTCGGTGAACATGTTCGGCCAGCCGTGAGTGAGGATCAGCGGGATCGCACCCGGCTCGGGTGACGTCACGTGCACGAAGTGGATGCGCTGGCCGTCGATCTCCGTGGTGAACTGCGGGTACCGGTTGAGCTCGGCCTCCTGCGCGCGCCAGTCGAACTCGTCGCGCCAGCGCTCGACCAGGGGCCGCACGTACGAGCCCGGGACGCCGTACTCCCATCCGGGCGGGGTCGGGATCCCCTCCAGCTTCCCGGCGAACTCCTCGGCGGGGAGCTCGTCGGCGAAGCGGGTGCGCGCGAGCCGGCTCTTCAGGTCGTCGACGTCCGCCTGCGGGATCTCGATGCGGAACGGCTCGATCTCGGTCATGCTCTACCCCTCTGCCGAACGGAACGTTCTGTTCCCAGAATAGCAGAACAAATCATTCCGTTCCAAGCTCAGACCTCGACCTGCAGTGCCGCACGTTGCCGTGGGCCACCGCCGTCGCCGGCCCCGTGGACGCGCGGCTGGACTACGGGCGTGCGACCAGGAAGCTATGCAGGACCGGGTATAGCGCCGACGAAAAGCGGCATTACCCCTCCCCCATACCGGTATCCCACTATCAGGTGCACCACCCGCGGTCTCCACGAGACCGGCCGCCGTGTTCCGAGAGAAGAGGGATTCCCCCATGAGCGATCAGGTCCTCGAAGCCGTGCAGGCGCTGCTGCCGACGTTGCGGGAGCGCGCCCAACAGACCGAGGACGCCCGGCGAGTCCCGGACGACTCGGTCCGGCTGCTGCGCGAGGCGGGGTTCTTCAGGCTGCTCCAGCCCAAGCGGTACGGGGGGTATGAGGCGGACCTGGTGCCCTTCTACACCGCCGTGAAGGCGATCGCGAGCGTGTGCGGCTCCACCGGCTGGGTCGCCTCCGTCCTGGGCGCGCACGCCTGGCACCTCGCCACCTTCCCCGAACGGGCACAGGACGACGTATGGGGCGACGCGCCCGACACCCTGGTCTCCTCCGCCTACGCGCCGGTCGGACGGGCCGTCCGCGTGGACGGCGGCTACCGGCTGTCGGGCACGTGGAGCTTCTCGTCGGGGGTCGACCATGCAGGTGCGGCCATCGTCGGCGGGCTCGTCCTTGACGCCGGCGGCAAGCCCACCGACTGGGTCGCGTTCCTGGTCCCGGCTTCCGACTACCGGGTCGACGACGTGTGGCGCACCGTCGGGCTGCGCGGTACCGGCAGCAACGACATCGTCGTGGAGGACGCGTTCGTCCCGGCGCACCGGGTGCTGCCGTTCGGCGACTCGTTCGCCTGCACGTGCGCCGGCCAAGAGGTCAACACCGCAGCCCTGTACAAGGTGCCTCTGTATTCGCTGATGACGACCACCATCACAACCCCGCTGGTGGGGATGGCCACCGGCGCGTACGCCGCGCACGTGGACCACCAGCGCGCCCGGGTGCGGGCTTTCGGCGGCGGGAAGGCGAAGGACGATCCGTTCGTCAAGGTGCGGGTCGCCGAGGCCGGCAGCGAGATCGACGCCGCCTGGCTGCAGCTCACCCGCAACATCAGCGAGGTGCTCGACACCGCCAAGGCGGGACGGCCGATCCCGATCTCGCTGCGGCTGCGACTGCGCCGCGACCAGGTGCGCGCGGCCGAGCGCTCGATCGCCGCGGTGGACCGGCTGTTCGAGAGCTCGGGCGCGTCCGCGCTCGCCGAAGGCACCCCGATCCAGCGGTTCTGGCGGGACGCCCACGCCGCCCGCGTGCACGTGGCCAACGACCCCGAGGCGGCGCTGAAGCTGTTCGGCGACGGCGAGTTCGGCGAGCAGGTCACCGCCGGCATGTTGTGACCACACCGCCCACGCACAGGAGGCGGCCATGAGCCACCCGACCGATCTCGCCCTCGACCCGGCCGACACCGCTACGTTCCGCCACGTCCTCGGACACTTCTGCACCGGAGTAGTCGTCGTCACGGCGATGGACGGCGACAGCCCCGCCGGCTTCGCCTGCCAGTCGTTCTCGGCGCTGTCCCTGGACCCGCCGCTGGTGCTCTTCTGCCCCGCCAGCACCTCCCGGACCTGGCCGGTGATCGAGCGGGCCGGGCACTTCGCGGTCAACGTCCTCGCCCATTCCCAGCGCGAGGTGAGCACGGTGTTCGGCCGCAGCCGGCCGGACAAGTTCACCGCGACCGGCTGGCGGCTCTCGCCCGGCGGCGCACCGGTGCTCGACTCCGTGCCGGCCTGGCTGGACTGCATTCTGGAGGCCGTGCACGACGGCGGCGACCACGTCATCGCCGTCGGCCGGGTGACCGCCCTCGGCACCGGCCCGTCCGACCGGCCGCTGCTGTTCTACCGGGGCGGCTACACGGTGACCGAGAGCGCGCCGGTCCCCACCGTCCCGCACGAGGAGTTCATCACCTGGGTCCGCCCCGGCGACTGGCTCTGACCTCCGAAAACGCCGACTGAAAGGTCGGCGACCGGCTCGGTGGCACATCCCCTCAACAAGCCGTACCCCGGCGGCCGGACCCGTGCGTTTCGGGGCCCGGCCGCCGTGTCGGCCGGCATCACTTGGGAGGCATCAGCACGCTGTCGATGATGTAGACGGTCGCGTTGGCGGTGTGGACGTTGCCGCACACCACATGCGCGCCGTCACCGATCGTGAACGACTCACCGGAGCCGCTGGTCTTCAGCATGGCGCCGTTAAGGGTCTTGAAGTCACCCGACGACAGCCGGCCTGGGGCGATCGGCTGGCCGACGACGTGGTAGGTCAGGATCCCGGTGAGGGTCTTCTTGTCCGACAGGACCTTGTCGAGCGTCGCCTTGGGGATCTTCTTGAACGCGTCGTTGGTCGGCGCGAACACCGTGATGTTCTCGCCCGAGTTGAGCGTGTCGGCCAGGCCGGCCTTCTTCACCGCCGCGACCAGCGTGGACAGCACCGGGTTGTTGGACGCGGCGGTCGCGACCGGGTCGGTGGACATGCCGGTGAAGCTGCCCTTGCCGGACGCCGGGACGGCCGAGCAGGCGGGGCCGAACGGCTGGTCGCCGGACGGCGCGCTGCTCATGGTGGTCGCCGGGGCGGCGGCGGTGCCGCCGTCCTTGCCGTCGTCCTTGCTGGAGCAGGCCGCCGCTCCGGTGGTGACGGCGACCGCGGCCAGGACGCCGACAGCGATGCGGGTGCGGTGCATGGTGAACTCCTTGCTTCGGTTAAGGATGGGTTCTGAGTTCGTGCGAGCCGGGTCAGGTGACGGTGACCACCACCGAATGCCACCCGGTCGCGCCGTCCGGGAACGGCGGTGTGCGGTGTTCGGGCTGGGTGTGGCCGGTGCCGTCGGTGGCTCGGCAGCGCAGGGTGTGGGAGCCGGGCGCGGCGTCCCACTCGGCGACCCATTGGCGCCAGGTGTCGAGACCGGGGACGGGTGCGAGGAGCGCCTGCCGCCAGGGGCCGTTGTCGACCTGCCATTCGACGGCGTCGATGCCGCGGTGCTGCGCCCACGCGGTGCCGGCGACGGCGACCCGCCCCACTCTGACGGTGGCCAGCGGCTTGGGCACGTCGATGCGGGAGAACGTCTTGACCGGCGCCCGCTCGGCGTAGCCGCGCCTGGTCCAGTAGGCCCGGTCGGTCGCGAAGCGGGTGACCTTGAGGTCGACCACCCATTTGGTGGCCGACACGTAGCCGTACAGACCGGGGACGACGAGCCGCGCGGGGAAGCCGTGGACGATCGGGAGCGGCTCGCCGTCCATCCCGACGGCGACCATCGCGTCCCGTCCGTCCAGGATCGTCTCGATCGGAGTGGACAGCGTCATCCCGTCGGACGAGCGGGACAGGATCTGATCGGCGCCGCCGCGGACCCCCGCCCGGCGCAGCAGCGGCGCCAGCGGCGCGCCGAGCCAGCGGGCGTTGCCCGCCAGGTCGCCGCCGACCTGGTTCGACACGCACGACAGGGTGATGTCGCGTTCGATCAGCGCCTGCCGCAGCAGGTCCTCGAAGGAAAGCTCGACGGGCCGGGCGACCATGCCGTGGATCCGCAGCGTCCAGTCACGCGGGTCGACCTGCGGCAGGGTGAGCGCGGTGTCGACCCGGTAGAAGTCCCGGTCGGACGTGCGGAACGGTGTCATGCCCGGTGCCCGAACCTGCGCACCCGCCGGCACCGGACGGGCCGGGCTGGCCGGGCGCGGCAGCCGCACGTCCGCCCGGGCCGACGAGACGTCGCCCCGGTGCAGCAGTACCCGCCCCGCTGCACCGCTCGCCGCGGCGACACCGACCACACCGGCGCCGGTCAGCAACGCGCGGCGGCGGTCGATGCAGGAACCCGGTTCGGTGTCCTTGGGGCGGCGTTGCGGCCCGCCCTTGGCGTCGGAGACCTCGATTGCGCCGCCATCGCCGGGGGTAGCGGTGCTCTGGGCGGCTTCGCCCATGGCGGGAGGCGCGATGAGGAACGGGCGGGCGCTGCGCGCCAGCAGGGTCAGGGCGGCCATGCCGGCGAGCGCGCCGACCCCCGAAGGCACCGCGTCGACCGGTTCGGCGACCGGTCTGGTCAGCGCCGCGATGACCCCGATGGCCCCGAAGGCGGCGAGCCCTGCCAGGCCCCAGGCGAGCCGGATCCGGCTCACCAGCCCGATGACCAGCGCTGCGATGGTGATCCCGGCTCCGAGCCCGATGAGCAGGACGGCCTTGTCGTTGCCGCCGAAGTGCCGGATCGCGAAGTCCCTGAGCCACACCGGAGTGAGGTCGATGAAGCCCGCGCCGACGGCCGGCAGCGGTGACGATGACGTGCGTCCGAGCACACCGGCCGCCAGTTCCGCGATCCCCATCGCGGCCGCGGCTGCCAGGAGCCCGCACAGCGCGGCGGTCACCCACCGCAGTGGTCCTGTCGCTCGTTCGCCCGTCACATCCGGTGTTCGGGGCCGGACGGGCGGCGGATGGGTCGAATCTCCGCCGCGTTCCGGACCCATCCTTCGCCCCGCCGGCACCGAACCACCTAGGTGGAGATGAACGAACCGGTCGACGGACCGCGGCCGCGCGGAGCAGGGGCGGTCGGCGCGGAACCCCCGGACCTGGCCGAGTTGCTGGCCCGCGTCGCGCGTGGTGACCAGGACGCGTTCGCGCAGGTGTACGAGCGGTTGTCCGGGCCGGTCTACGGGGTCGCGCTGCGGGTCGTGCGCGACCCGGCGCAGGCGGAGGAGATCGCGCAGGACGTGCTGGTCGAGCTGTGGCGCAAGGCGTCGCACTACCGCCCGGACCGGGGCGGCGCGACGTCATGGGCTCTGACCGTGGCGCACCGCCGCGCGGTCGACCGCGTCCGCTCCAGCCAGGCCGACCGCGATCGGGAGGGGCGCGCCACCGCACCGTCGCGCGAGTACGACGAGGTCGCCGAAGAGGTCGGCACCCGGCTGGAGCACCAGCAGGTGCGCCGCTGCATGCGCGGGCTCACCGCGACGCAGCGCGAGTCGATCACGCTCGCCTATTACGGCGGCTACACCTACCGGGAGGTCGCGGAGTTGCTCGGCGTCGGCCTCGCCGCCGTCAAGACCCGGATGCGCGACGGACTCATCCGCCTGCGCGACTGCCTGGGAGTGCAGCCATGACCCACGACCCGCTCGACCTGACCGGCCCCTACGTCCTGGACGCCCTCACCGGTCCGGAACGCCGCCGCTTCGAACGCCACCTGTCCGGCTGCCCGGCCTGCGCCGGCGAGACCGCCGGACTCCGCGAGACCGCGGCCCGGCTGGCGGCCGCCGCGTCTCGCCGCCCGCCGGAGCGGTTGCGCGGACGCGTCCTGGCCGAGATCGCCCGGACCCGGCAGTCGCCCCCGCCGCTCACCCGCCGCCTGCCCTCGCTCCGCACCGGCGGGCTGCCCTGGCTCGCCGCCGCGGCGTTCCTGGTCCTGGCGCTCATCGGCGGCGGCGCGGCGTGGCGCTCCCACCGGGCCGCCGAGCATGCACAGGCCCTGAACCGGCAGGTCACCGCCGTGCTGACGGCACCGGACGCCGACACCTCCAGCACTCGCGCGCAAGGCGCCGCGACCGTCACCGTCGTCTCGTCGCGCTCGCTCGGCAAGGCCGTCGTCACCACGTCCGGGCTGCGGCATCTGCCGCCGACGAAGACCTACCAGATGTGGTGGCTCGGCCGCACCGCGCCGCGCTCCGCAGGAACGCCAGACCTGACGGGCAAGGCACGCACCGTCATCACACCGGGCCTCGGCGACGCGCGGCGCCTCGGCGTCACAGTCGAACCCGAGGGCGGCTCCCCTCAGCCGACCAGCGCGCCGATCCTGACGGTCGCGCTGGGCTGAAGCGGGCCCTCGTGGCCGGTAGCGGCAGCGCCGGCTCTTTCGCTGTTGCTCATCGTCCGCTATGTCTTCGTGCAGCACTGCATGTCTTCTGACGTCCACGGTGGCGTGGACGGCGGAGGCGGGACGAGGCGGGCGGCCTGCCCGGACGGGAGAGCGAATCATGGAGCTTGAGCCGCCGACCGGTGCGCGCCCGAACGTGCGCGAGCAGGTCGCCCGCGCGCTGCGGGCGGCGATCGTCACCGGGGAGATGCGGCCGGGCGTGGTGTACTCGGCGCCGCTGCTGGCGTCCGGGTTCGGCGTCTCGGCGACGCCCGTCCGCGAGGCGATGCTCGACCTGGCGAAGGAGGGCCTGGTCAGTGCGATCCGCAACAAGGGGTTCCGGGTCACCGAGCTGTCCGACCGGGACCTCGACGAGATCACCGAGGTGCGCGCGCTGATCGAGGTGCCGACGGTGGCGCGGGTGGCGCGGACCGCGCCGCCCGGGCGGGTCCGGGAGCTGGCGCCGCTCGCCGGGCGGATCGTCGAGGCCGCCGGCCGCCGCGACATGCGCGGCTACATCGAGGCGGACCACCGCTTCCACCTGGAGCTGCTGTCGCTGGCGGCGAACGCGCAGCTGGTCGGGCTGGTGGGCGAGCTGCGCCGCAAGTCCCGGCTGTACGGGGTGCCGCGCCTCGCCGAGCGCGGCGAGCTGGAGCCGTCGGCGCGCGAGCACGAGGAGCTGCTGGAGCTGGTCGCGGCGGGCGATGCCGAGGCGGCGGGCGCGCTGATGCGGCGCCATCTGGAGCACATCCGCGGGATCTGGGCGGACCACCCGGAGCGGCACCGGTCCTGACGGCGAAGCAGGCGGACGGTCGTCAGGCGCCGGGCCGCGGGGCCGGGACGACGGCCGCGGCCTTCTCCTCGTGCCAGCGGACGATCTGCTCGGCGACCTCGACGGCGTCGGCCGCCGGGTGGCCGACGGGCGCAGAGCCCGGAAAGGTGCACGTCAGCCGGCCGGTAACGACGCGGCAGGACGGCCCGTCCGGGACGCTCAGCTCGGTCGCCTCGGGCCCGCCGGTCAGGACGGGCTCAAGCCCGCGGGCCACGAGCAGCGCGCCGATCCGTTCGGCGGGGCGCAGTCCCGCGAGAGGTCCGGGGGCGGCGCCGTCCGGGAGCGGCAGGGAGAAGAAGACGGCCTTGCCGGGTGCCGGCCGGGCGCCGAGCCGGGACCGAGTCGGGTGGCCGCCCCAGCGGCCGCCCGCCGCGGCGGTCAGTGCGTCCACGACCTGGAGTCCCCGGCCGCCGAGGGCACCTGGCGGGGCGGAACGCGGCGCCGCGAAGACGCCGGGTCCCGGCCACGGGCCGGGGTCGAACACGGTGACGACGATCTCGGGCCGCGTCCGCCACCGCAGATGGGCCCAGAGCTCGAGCCCGCCCGCGGGCGGGAGTCCGCGGGCGCGGCCGGAGTGCAGGACCGCGTTGGTGGCGAGCTCGGAAACGATCACCTTCGCGTCGTGCGCCGCGTCCGGCGGCATGCGGAGTTCGGTGAGGAGGGCGCGCACGGCGGCGCGCGCCGCGGCGGGCGCGCCGTCGCCGGACGGCAGCGGCAGGCCGGGGAAGCCGCCGTCGCGCAGGCGGCAGGTCCTCGCCCGGGCCGACCATGAGGTTCCCGGCAGGGTGGTTCCCGACATGACCGGCAGTATCAACGCGAAATAGGGCCAAAAAACATCGGCTCGTGCATAATTTTTGCCTATGGATCTCGATATCCGGCATCTCCGCATGATCTGCGCGATGGCGGAGACGGGCAGCGTGACGAGGGCGGCCGCCCGGATGGGCATGTCCCAGCCGGCCATGACCAACCAGCTGCGCAGGGTCGAGGAGCTGGTCGGCGGCGCGCTGTTCGTGCGGAGCAGGTCCGGGCTCGAGCCGACGCCGCTCGGCGCCCAGGTGATCGCGCGCGCCCGGATGGTGCTGGCGGAGATCGACGCGCTCTTCGGCGACCTGCACGCCGACTCGGGGGCGGGCGAGCCCGTCGCGCTCGGCTCGGTGCACACCGGCTGCGTCGCCGGCATCGTCGGGATGCTCGGCGAGGCGCTGCCCGGCCGGGAGGTGTCGCTGCGCATCGAGCCGTCCTCGGCCCTGCTCGCCGACGCGCTGGCCCGCGGGCACCTGGACGCCGCGCTGATGGGGATCATGGAGGGCTTCGACGTGCCGCTGGCGCAGCCGGTGGTCAGCCGCACCCTCGTCCCCCGCTACCCGATCTTCATCACGCTGTCGGCGGGCCATCCGCTGGCCGGCCGGGACGAGGTGGCGCTGACGGACCTGCGGGACGAGCCGTGGGTGGCCCCGCCGGGCTCCGACGACGGCTCGCTCGCGGCGCTGCGCGCGTCCTGCCGGGCCGCCGGGTTCGAGCCGCGGCTGCGCTACGAGGCGCCGAGCGGCGCGGCGTCCACGCTGGTCGCGGGCGGGCACGGGGTGCGGCTCGTCGATCCGACGTGGCCGCCGCACCCGGGCACGGTGGTGCGCCCGCTGGCGGGCGAGCCGCAGGTGGCGCGGCTGATCGTGGCGTGGCGGCGGGACCGGCTCGGCGAGCGGGACGCCGCGGCCCTCTACCGCGGTCTCGCCGAGGCGTTCACCGCGCACGTGGACGACAACCCGTCTTTCGGCGCGTGGTGGCGCGCCCATCCCGAGGTGCACCCTCTCCTCTGACCCCGGGACGCGCGGCGGCGCGGCCGGCGGGCCCTGTCCCGGCGGGCCGGAACGGTATCCTGATGCCCGGTGAGGAGGGCTTATGGATCCGGTGGCCGCCGCTCATATCGGCCTGCCGGGCCTCGGCGAACGCGACAGCCTGCGCGCGCAGGTGACCGCGGCGCTGAGGTCTGCGCTGCTGAGCGGAAAGCTGCAGCCCGGCGTGGTGTACTCCGCCCCCGCGCTCGCTGAGGAGTTCGGGGTGTCGCCCACTCCGGTCCGCGAGGCCATGATCGACCTGGTCCGGGACGGGCTGTTCGAGGCGGTGCGCAACCGCGGCTTCCGGGTCGTCGCGCTGTCCGCCCGCGACCTGGCCGAGCTCACGGAGATCCGCGAGATGGTCGAGGTGCCGGCGGTCACCCGGCTGGCGGGCGCGCTGCCGCCCGACGCGGTGGACCGGCTGCGCGCGCTGGCCGGCGAGGCCGCCGACCGGGCCGGCGACGGCGACGTGGGCGGTTACCTCGACGCCGACCGCCGGTTCCACACCGAGCTGCTGGAGCGGACCGGGAACCGCACGCTCGTCCGGACGGTCCTCGACCTGCGCAGCCGTTCGCGCATGTACGGGCTTGCCACGGTGTCGCCCGGGACGGAGCTGGTCGCGGCGGCCGCCGAGCACGGGGAGCTGCTGGACGCGCTGGTCGCGGGCGACGCCGCGCGGGCCGAGGAGATCATGCTGCGGCACCTCGGCCACGTGCGCGGCGCCTGGACCTGACCGGGCCCTGCCCGCCGGACGGCGGGGCGGGGGTCAGGCGAGCCCGCCCATCCACGCTTCGATCTCCGCAGGGTGGCGCGGCAGCCCGGCCGACATCAGCCGCGCACCGGTCTCGGTGACGACGACGTCGTCCTCGATCCGCACGCCGATGCCGCGCAGCTCCGGGGGCAGGGTGAGGTCGTCGGGCTGCAGGTAGAGGCCGGGTTCGACGGTCAGGACGTGCCCGGGCCGCAGCACCCCGTCGAGGTACTGCGATGCGCGCGCCTTCGCGCAGTCGTGCACGTCCATGCCGAGCATGTGCCCGCTGCTGCACAGGGTGTAGCGGCGGTAGGTCCCTGATTCGAGGGCCTCCTCCGCGCTGCGCAGCACGCCCCATTCCTCGAGGCCCTCGGCGATGACGCGCATCGCGGCGATGTGGAACTCGCGGAAGCTGCGGCCCGGGCGGACGGCGGCGAGGCCCGCCTCCTGCGCGTGGTACACGAGGTCGTAAACCTGCCGCTGGCGAGGGGTGAACCAGCCGCTGACCGGCAGGGTCCGGGTGACGTCGGCGGTGTAGAGGGTGTCGGTCTCGACGCCGGCGTCCAGCAGGAGCATGTCGCCCATCCGCAGCACGCCGTCGTTGCGGGTCCAGTGCAGGACGCAGGCGTGCGCGCCGCTCGCGGCGATGGTGTCGTAGCCGGTGCCGTTGCCCTCGGCGCGGGCGACGCGGTCGAAGGTGCCCTCGACCCACCGCTCGCCGCGCGGCCGGGCGACGAGTCCGGGCAGCGCGGCGGCGACCTCGGTGAAGCCGCGGGAGGTGTGGTCGACGGCGCTCTGCAGCTCGGCGAGCTCCCAGGCGTCCTTGACGAGCCGCAGTTCGGCGGCCGCGGCGGCGAGCTCGCGGTCCAGTTCGGGGTCTTTCACCGGCACAGCGGCGTCCACGTCCGGGTCGGCGCCGCGCAGGACCCGGGCGGGCCCGCCGGCGCGCAGCGCGCCGGCGAGGTCGCCGCGCGGCGCGCAGTCGATGCCGAGCCTGCTCTCGGTGACGGCGAGCGGTTCGCGCGGCCCGACCCAGAACTCGCCGTCGCGGCGGTCACGGAAGAACCCGTCGTCGCCGCGCGCGGAGGGTGGGCGGCGGTACAGCACGGCGTCGTGCCCGGAGGCGGACGGCTCCAGGACGAGCACGGCGCCGGGTCCGGTGTCGGCGGCGGTGTCGCCGGTGAGGTGCGCGTAGGCGGTGTGCGGGCGGTAGCGGTAGTCGCAGTCGTTGCTGCGCGCCTTCGGCGTTCCGGCCGGGAGGACGAGCCGTTCGCCGGGGAAGCGCTCGGACAGGGCGGCGCGGCGGCGGGCGGCGTGTGCGGCGACGGGCAGTCGCGCGGGGGCGGGCGGGCGCGGCGGCGCCCAGTCCCGGGTCATGGACGCGGCGAGTGCGGCGGACACCGGGAGGTCGTGGCTGCCGGTGGCGAGGCGGTCTTCCATGTGGGTCCCTGATGGAGATTCGGTAACGGGTCGGGAGGGTACAATTTTACTGTACTATTTTATATGGCACTTCAACGACGACGTCGGGAGTTGCCGCATGAAACGCCCTCCACGCACCCGCCTCGCCCTGCCCGCCGCCCTGCCCGCCGTCCTGGCCCTCGCGGCCGGCGCCCTGTCCGCCTGCGACTCCGGCGGCTCGTCCGGATCGGGAGGGCGGGGCGGCTCGAACGGCGGCACGCTCACCGTCCTCTACACCAAGGACATGGAGCACCTGGACCCCCAGCGCAACTACGTGATGTTCGCGATGGACTTCGGGACCCGCCTCCTCTACCGGACGCTCACCACGTACGCCGCCGCCTCCGGACAGGCCGGCACCAAGGTCGTCCCGGACCTGGCCACCGACACCGGCCGGACCGGCGACGGCGGCCTCACCTGGACGTTCCACCTCAAACAGGGCCTGAAGTACGAGGACGGCTCCCCCGTCACCAGCCAGGACGTCAAGTACGGCGTCGAGCGGTCGTTCGCCCCCGACCTGCCCGAAGGCCCCGGCTACGCGCGGACGATGCTGGCCGGCGGCGACGAGTACCACGGGCCCTACAAGGATCCGAAGGGCCTGGACTCGATCGGGACCCCCGACGCCCGGACGATCGTCTTCCACTTGAGGAGACCGTCGATGGAGTGGCCGCAGATCGCGACGCTGCCGACCTTCGCGCCGGTCCCGAAGGCCAAGGACTCCGGCGTCGACTTCGACAAGCGGCCGTTCTCGTCCGGGCCGTACAGGATCCAGACCTACGACCGCGGCAAGCGGCTGCTGCTCGTCCGCAACCCCTACTGGAGCAAGGCGACCGACTCCGTCCGGCAGGCCCGGCCGGACCGGATCGACGTGCAGGAGGGGCTCGCCCAGGCCACCATCGACCAGCGGCTCATCGCCGACCAGGGCGCCGACCAGCGCGCGATCACGCTCTACAGCGTGGCCGCGTCGAGCATGGCGCGGATCCTCACCCGGCCCGACATCAAGAGGCGGTTCACCAGCGAGCTCGGCCTGTGCACCCGATTCCTGGCGATGAACACCGCGAAGCCGCCGTTCAACGATCCGCGCGTCCGGCAAGCGATGCAGTACGCGGTGGACAAGGACGCCTACCGCACGGCGCACGGCGGCAGCGGCATCGGCGCGCCGGCCGGCTCCTACCTCCCGCCCACGCTGATGAACGGCCAGACCCTCGACGTCTACCACGCCCCGCCGAAGGGCGACCCGGCCAAGGCCGAGCAGCTGCTCACCGCTGCCGGCAAAGGCGCAGGATTCTCCATCAACCTGACCACGACCAGCACCGAGCAGGGCAAGGCCGAAGCCGAGGCGGTGCAGCAGGGGCTCGCCCGCGTCAGGGTGAAGGTGCGGATCAACCCCGTCTCCAACAGCGTGTACTACAGCACGATCGGCGACGTCCGGAAGGAGGACGAGCTGGTCTTCTACGGCTGGTGCGCCGACTACCCGTCCGCGTCCTCGTTCGTCCAGCCGGTCTTCGACGGGAACAACATCACCCCGAAGGGGAACACCGCCGTTTCCCAGCTCGACGACAAGGTGCTCAACACCAGGATCGAGACCGCGGTGAAGGACGGGAGGTCGGCGGACTGGCAGGGCGTCGACCAGGCGCTGATGCAGGCGTCGCCGATGATCCCGCTCATCTACGACAAGCTGCCGTTACTGCGCGGCTCCAAGGTCACCGGTGCGATCGGTCACCCGATCTGGGAGGGCGAGTACGACTTCGCCACCATCGGAGTGAAGAGTTGAGCGCGCTCCCCCTCACTCCCGGCAGGCATGCCGCGCCGCCGCCGGCCGGCCGCTCCCCTTGGCGGCTGGCCGGCGCCCGGCTGCGCCATGACCGCGCCGCGCTCCTCGGCCTGGCCATCGTCGCGCTGTTCGTGCTGATGGCGCTGGCCGCCCCGCTGCTCACCGCGCTCAACGGGCACGGCCCGAACGAGTTCCACCCCGAGAAGATCGACGACGCGCTGGCGGGCGCGCCGCGCGGCTCGTTCGGCGGCATCGATGCGCACTTCTGGCTCGGCGCCGAGCCCGGCACCGGACGCGACGTGTTCAGCCGGATGGTCTACGGCGCCCGCATCTCGCTGCTGATCTCCCTGCTGGCCACCGCCGTCGCCACCACGGCCGGCACCGCACTCGGGTTGACCGCGGGGTTCGCCGGCGGCCGCACCGACCTGCTGATCAGCCGGGTGATGGACCTCGTCCTGTCCTTCCCGCAGCTCATCTTCATGATCGCGCTCGTGTCGGTGCTGCCGGAGGCGAACCGGACGCTGGAGCTGGTCCTCGTCATGGGCTTCTTCGGCTGGCCCTACATCGGGCGGATCGTCCGCGGCCAGACGCTCTCGCTGCGCAACCGGGAGTTCGTGGACGCCGCCCGTGCCACCGGGATGACCCGCCGCCGCATCGTGTTCCACGAGGTGCTGCCGAACCTGATGGCGCCCGTCCTCGTCTACGCCACCCTCACCATCCCGGTCAACATCGGCACCGAGGCGGCGCTGTCGTTCCTCGGCATCGGCGTCCGGCCGCCCACCGCGTCCTGGGGGCAGATGATGTCCAAGGCGATCGGCTGGTACCAGGTCGACCCCGCCTACTTCGTCGTCCCGGGCGTCTGCCTGCTGCTCACCGTGCTGGCGTTCACCCTGCTCGGCGACGCGTTCCGGGACGCCCTCGACCCGCGGGGCGGCAACCGGTGATCCGCTACCTCGCGCTCCGGCTGCTCGGCGTCGCCGGCGTCCTGCTGGTCATCTGCGCCGCCACCTTCACGATCTTCTACGTGTTCCCCGCCGACCCGGCGCTGCAGGCGTGCGGCAAGTCGTGCACGCCCGAGCGGCTCGCGATGCTGCACCACCAGATGGGGCTGGACCGGCCCCTGTGGCGGCAGTTCACCGACTACCTGACCGGTGTCCTCGCCGGCCGGACGTACGGCGACGGGCCCCATGCCGTGCAGTGCCACTTCCCCTGCCTCGGCTTCTCTTACCAGAACGACACCCCGGTCTGGGACCTGATGATGGACCGGCTGCCCACCACGCTGTCGATCGCCGCGGGCGCCGCGCTGCTGTGGCTGGCGGGCGGCGTCGCCGCCGGCGTGCTGTCCGCCCTGCGCAAGGACACGCTCCTCGACCGGGCGATGATGGTCGGCACGCTCACCTCCGCCTCGCTGCCCGTCTACTTCACCGCGATGACGCTCATGGTGCTGGTCGTGCAGATCGGCGGGCTGCTGCCCTACTCGTCGTACGTGCCGATCGGGTCCGACCCGGTCGGCTGGGCGAAGAACCTGGTGCTGCCCTGGGCGGCGCTCGCGCTGCTGTACGCCGCGATGTACGCGCGGCTGACCCGCGCCTCGATGGTCGAGACGATGGCCGAGCCGTTCATCCGGACGGCTCGCGCCAAGGGCCTGCCCGAGCGGACGGTCGTGGTGAAGCACGGGCTGCGCGCCGGACTGACCCCCGTGTTCACGGTGTTCGGGATGGACCTCGGCGCGCTGCTCGGCGGCGCCGTCATCACCGAGAGCGTGTTCGGGCTGCCCGGCCTCGGGCAGCTCACCATCGACGCGATCGACAAGTCCGACCAGCCGGTCGTGATGGGCGTGGCGCTGCTCGCCGCCTTCTTCATCACCTTCGCCAACCTCGTCGTGGACCTCGTCTACGCCCTCCTCGACCCCCAGGTGAGGTACGCATGAGCCTGCTGACCGTCCGCGACCTGACCGTCGAGTTCCCCGGCCCGCGCGGCACCGTCCGCGCCGTGGACGGGCTGTCGTTCGCGCTGGAGAGGGGACGCACGCTCGGCATCGTCGGCGAGTCCGGGTCCGGCAAGTCCGCCACCAGCCTGGCGATCATGGGACTGCACGCCGCCGCCCGGGTGGGCGGCTCGATCGAGCTGGACGGCACCGAGATCGTCGGCGCGGGCCGGGAGGCGGTGCGGGCGCTGCGCGGCCGCCGGATGGCGATGATCTTCCAGGACCCGATGTCCTCGCTGCATCCGAACCACCGGGTCGGCGAGCAGATCGCCGAGACGCGCCGGCTGCACTTCGGCGCGTCCCGCCGGCGGGCCCGCGAGGACGCCGTCCGGGCGCTCGCCGACGTCGGCGTGCCGGCGCCGCGCGAGCGCGCCCGCGACTTCCCGCACCAGTTCTCCGGCGGCATGCGGCAGCGGGTGATGATCGCGATGGCGCTGGCCTGCGAACCCGACCTGCTGATCGCCGACGAGCCGACCACCGCGCTGGACGTCACCGTGCAGGCGCAGATCCTGGAGCTGATCGCCGGCGTGCAGCGCGACCGCGGCCTCGCCGTCGTCCTGATCACCCACGACCTCGGCGTGGTCGCGCGGGTGGCCGACGACGTGCTCGTGATGTACGCGGGACGGAGCGTGGAGAAGGCCGCGGTCGCCGAACTGTTCACCGGACCGCGGCACCCCTACACGCGCGGGCTGCTCGGCTCGCTCCCCCGCCTCGACGGCCCGCCCGGCGCGCCCGCCCCGATCCCGGGCAACCCGCCGGACCTGCTGTCCCCGCCGGGCGGGTGCCCGTTCCATCCGCGCTGCCCCGAGCGGATCGACGGGTGCGCGACGGTCCGTCCCGAGCTCACCGGCGGCGCGCACCCGGCCGCCTGCCACCTGCTCTCCGCCCCCGAGGAGGCCGCCCCGTGACCGCACTGCTCGAACTGGACGGGCTGACCCGCACCTTCCGCACCCGGCGCGGCACCGTCCGCGCCGTCGACGGCGTCGACCTCACCGTCCGCGCCGGCGAGACGCTCGGCCTGGTCGGCGAGTCGGGCTGCGGCAAGTCCACGACCGGGCGGATGCTCGTCCGGCTGCTGGACGCGACGAGCGGCCGGATCGCCTTCGGCGGCCGCGACATCACCCGGCTCCCGCCGCGGCGGATGCGGCCGCTGCGCGGCCAGTTGCAGATCATCTTCCAGGACCCGTTCTCCTCGCTGAACCCGCGGCGGACGATCGGCTCGATCATCGCCGAGCCGCTGCGCGTCCAGGGCGTCCGGGACCCGGGCCCGCGGGTCCGGGAGATGCTCGAGCGGGTGGGGCTCGGCGCCGAGCACGCCGACCGGTACCCGCACGAGTTCTCCGGCGGACAGGCGCAGCGCGCAGGCATCGCCCGCGCGCTGGTCACCCGGCCCCGGCTCGTCGTCGCCGACGAGCCGGTGTCGGCGCTGGACGTCTCGATCCAGGCGCAGATCGTCAACCTGCTGGCCGAACTCCAGCGCGACCTGGACCTGGCGTACGTGTTCATCGCTCACGACCTGGCGGTGGTGCGAAATGTGTGCGCCCGCGTCGCGGTCATGTACCTCGGCCGGATCGTCGAGATCGGCGACCGCGACACGGTGTACGGCGCGCCCGCGCACCCTTACACCAAGGCGCTGCTGTCGGCCGTCCCGCTGCCGGACCCGGTGGCGGAGCGGGAACGTGAGCGGATCGTGCTGCGCGGCGACCCGCCGAGCCCTGCGGAGCCGCCGGCGGGCTGCGCGTTCCACCCGCGCTGCTTCAAGGCGCAGGACCGGTGCCGCGTCGAGAGGCCCGTGCTCGCGGAGGTGGCCGGCCGGCAGGCCGCCTGCCATTTCCCCGAAGTGCACTGAGCACGGATAACCGGGCATGGAAAGGCGCCGGGACCGGACTCCATTGTCCGGTCCCGGCACTTTTCTGTTGGCTCATGCGGTCAGGGTCGTGAAGGTCAGTACTCGACCTTCACGGCGGCGCCGCTGAAGGCCGCCTTTCCGTAGAGGGTGATGTAGTTGTAGCCGGACGGCGGGTTGGCGATCGTCAGCGTCTCGTCGTTGCCGCTGCCGGTGGAGCGCTGCGTGTAGGACGTGGACGTGGCCCAGCTCGCGGCGTTGTAGTACAGGTCGGCGTTCCCGGTGCCGCCCGACGAGGTGATCGTGAGGGACTTCGTCCCGGCCGGGACGTACAGGTACAGGTAGGCGTTGCCGCCCTGCGCCGCGGAAAGGTTGCTGCGCTGGCAGTTCTGCGCGAGCTGCCGGGTGTCGCTCCCCGTGCACTCCGGGGTCGTCCCGCCACCGCCGCCGGACACCGAGACCTGCCGCGTCGCCGTGCCGGTGGCGCCGTCGTTGTCGGTGACGGTCAGGGAGACGGTGTAGTTGCCGTCCGCCGAGTAGGTGTGCGACGGATTCGCCGACGTGGAGGTGGTGCCGTCGCCGAAGTCCCACCGGCGGGAGGCGATGGTGCCGTCGGAGTCGGTGGAGGTGTCGGTGAAGGACAGGGCCCGGCCGTTCGCCGTGGACGTGAACGATGCGGTGGGCGCCTTGTTCGTGCCGCCCCCGCCGCCCGAGCATGCGCCGGCCGCGCAGGCGTCCAGCCACGTCCACCAATCACCGTCGTAGCGGCCGCCGATGGTGCCGGTCAGGAACGTGCGGGCACCGTTGTAGTCGCCCGACCGGTAGTACCCGAGCAGTGTGGCGATGTCGTTGGGGTGTTTCTCGAGCATGTAGCGGACCGCGAGATAACCCCAGTAGTAGATGCGGGTGGTGTCGTTGGCGTAGGTGGTGTCCCACAGGGTGCTCAGCGCGTAGGTGCGCTTCGCCGCCTCGGCGATCGCCGACGTGTCGTCGACCTGCCGGTAGGAGTAGGAGACGTACTCGGCGAACCCTTCGATCCACCACACGGTGGGCGTGGTCGTGCCGGCGTTGAAGTCGCCGTACATGTCGAAGCGGCCGTCGAGGTAGTGCGTGTACTCGTGGTTGAGGTTCCAGATCGCGAACGTGGGTCGTTCCCACTCGGCCTCGTAGGCGATGAACCTGGGCTGGTTCCCTGCCGCCGCCGGGTCGCCCTCCAGGTACATGCCGCCGTTGTTGGTGTCGATGCCGAACATCACGCCGGCATAGGTCTGGTAGTCGGTGCTGGAATCGAAGACGCACACCTCGATCGTCGAGTTGTGGTCGTTCGCGACGGGCTTGCCGCCGTCCTTCACGATGCCGTGGAAGTAGGCGTCCTGGTTCAGCAGGCTGGTGCAGGTGTCCTTCAGCTCGGCGGCCGACATCTCCTGCGCGCGGATCCGGATGCTGGAGCTGCACGCGTAGTTGATCGTCAGGACGCTCGCCGCGAGCCGGTTCTGCAGGTCGCAGGTGCCGTAGGACGAGCAGTTGGCCTTGTCGTAGCTGTCGGTCATCTCGGCGACGCCGACCCACAGCGGCGCGGTCGGCCCGGTCATGCCGCTCTTGGCCAGCAGCCCCTTCGCCATCGGCCGGAGCTTGGCCTGCAAGGGGGCGTGCTGCAGGAACCGGGCCATCTCCCGTCCGGCGTTGGACGCCAGGTAGGCACGGTCGGTGCCGAGCAGCGACAGGTGGTTCAGCGCGAACGCGTCGAGTGCGTCGAGGACGCTCGGGTCGGCCTCGACGGCCGTGACGAACGCCGGCACCTGGTGGCCGCGGAACAGCACCGTGTACACGTTGTTGACCGCGTTCAGCATCCACCAGGACGCGTCGTAGGAGCTGTTGTAGCCGTTGAGCAGGCGCTTCACCACGTACAGGTAGCGGTCGTTCTCCTGCGCGCTGTCGATCAGGGTGACCGCCTCGGCGAGCACCTCGCCGTCGGCGTCGCTGACCGTCGACGACTTGGAGTTGCCGAAGAAGCCGTCCAGCCCCGCCTCGATCGCCGTCTTGAGCGACTGTCCGTAGGTGCCGACCGTCGAGGCGTTGTACCACTGGACGTAGTACCCGGCGCGCAGGTACAGGACGAGCTGCGCGGTGCCCGTGCTGTTGTCGCCCGGGTAGTTCAGCGCGTTGTCGCGCAGGGCGTACGCGACGGTCGTCATCTGCGCCTCGCGGAACGCGTAGTAGGCGTCGGTACCGGTGAGGCTGAACAGGGTGTTGACGCAGTCGGTCGTCGACGACTCGATCTGCTGCACCAGCGCGCCGCCGGTGCGGCCGGTGAAGTCGCCGACGTTGCAGCTCGCGGCCGCCTGGGACTTGAGCTTGCCTTTTCCGGTGGCCTTCTTCATGGACGGTCGGGGGTGGTCCGTGGCCGGCCTGGGCTTGTCCATGTCCTGCCGGAGCGCCTGCTTGGAGTCGGCGGACAGCGGCGGCCGGTCCTTGGCGGGGAGCGGCGCCTTCTGGACGTGCCGCGCGTCGCCGCCTGCGATCGCCGTCCGCACCGGCGGCGGCTTGGGAGCGGCCTGGGCGGGCGCCGCACCCAGCTGGACGAGGCCGATGCCGAGGGCCAGCGCGAGCAGCGCCGGCAGGCTTCTGCGGGATCTGTGCTTCTTCACGGGGGGCTTCCTCCGGGGGTGGGGGGAACGTGCGCCCGCAGTCTGAATGCGGAAACCGATCGCCGGTCATAAGCGACCCCATAAACCTTCGCTATGACCGCGCCGTCCTGCTTTTCACCGGGCCCGGTGCCGCGGCTCGGAATTGCCCCTGCAAGAAGAGCCCGTGCCATCACCGGGCACAATGATCACGGTTAGGTAACGCCTGTTCCTGAAGTGTGGTATGTGACATTGCACATCGCTGATGATCCGTCGCGGAGCGCGCCCGTCCGCGGCGCGCTCACCGAAGGAGGACATGTGAGGAAACGATGGGCACTGCTGACCGCGGGCCTCGCGGCCACCGCGCTGGGCGCCGCGAGCCCGGCCGCCGCGGCCCCCGGGGCCGGCGCCCCCGGCCCGGACCGGCTGAACTGGTCGTCCTGCGGGGATCCGGCCACGCCCGCGCTGCAGTGCGCGATGCTGGCGGTCCCGCTCGACCACGCCCGCCCGCACGGGGCGAAGATCAAGATCAAGCTCGACCGGCTGCCCGCGACCGCGCCGACGGCGAAGCGGCAGGGCCCGATCCTGCTGAACCCGGGCGGCCCCGGCGACAGCGGCCTGTGGATGCCCGCCTACATCGCCGGCCAGATGCCGGCGGACGTGGCCGCCGCCTACGACTGGATCGGCTTCGACCCGCGCGGCACCAACGGCAGCGAACCGCACGTCGTCTGCGACCCGCACTACTTCGACGCCGAACGGCCCGACTACCAGTACGAACACGGCACCGCGAAGGCGTGGCTGGAGAAGGCCGCCAAATACGCCGCCGACTGCGCGGCGAACTGGAGCAGCGTGCTGCCGCACATGACCACCGAGGACAACGCGCGGGACATGGACGCGATCCGCCGCGCGCTCGGCGTCCAGAAGATCAACTTCTATGGCGGCTCGTGGGGCACCTCGCTCGGCTCGACCTACGGCCAGCTCTTCCCGTCCCACGTGCGGCGCATGGTCCTGGACAGCATCGTCGGCCCCGCCATCTCCTGGTACGACCACAACATCCTGCAGGACAAGGAGCACGAACGGCGCTTCCACGCCTTCGCCGCATGGACCGCCAAAGCCGACTCCGTCTACCACCTGGGCGGCGACGCGAAGGAGGTGATCAAGAAGTACTACGCGATGGAGGACGCCCTGCGCGCCCATCCGGTGCCCGCCGCGCCCGCCACCGGGAACATCGGCCCGGCCGAGTTCGAGGACACCTTCTACGGTGGCGGCTACAACTTCCTGCGCTGGCCCCGGATGGCGACCGTCCTGTCGGCGTACTTCACCAAGCACGACACCAAGCCGCTGAACATCGCCTACAACCGGTACGCCGCGCCCGGCCCGGACGACGGCGCCTTCCCCAACTACAACGCCGCGCAATGCACCGAGAGCACCTGGCCGCGCGACTGGGAGTTCTGGAAGAAGGACCAGGCGAAGGTGAACGCGGTCGCGCCCTTCTACACCTACAACAACATGTGGTACAACGCCGCGTGCATGTTCTGGCCCTCGCCTGCCGGCAAGGGCCGCCTCAAGATCACTGGTAAGGGCCTGCCGCCCGTCCTGCTGTTCCAGGCGACCGAGGACGCGGCCACCCCGTACCCGGGAGGCGTCGCGATGCACAAGGCGCTGCCCGGCTCGAAGCTCGTCGTCCAGAACGGCGGCAGCTTCCACGAGATCCTGTTCCACGGCAACGCCTGCCTGGACGACACGTTCGCCGCATACCTGCGCGACGGGACCCTGCCTTCAGGGAAGGGCTTCATCGCCAAGACCTGCACGCCCGAACCGGATCCGGAGCCGTCGTACATCGAGCCGACGGCAAACGCGAAGACGCTGAGGACGGGGGTCCCGGTCACCGGCCCCGAGGCCGTCCACGGACGCCTCTGACCGAGCGCGCCCGCCATGGAATGCCGCACGGCCGGCCGCCGGGAGACTTCGCGGTGAGGAGGAGCCCTCCCGGCGGCCGGCGGGTCCGGCTCCCTTCTGTCGCCGACGCGGTCGCGTCCGGGACCGCGGCCCCGGCCGCACGCCCCGCCGACCACCCGGTCGGAGGGGCACCGGAAGTATCGCCGCACCTCGGTGCTCCGCGGCATCAGCCGAAACATAACTTTCGGCTATGCCCACACCCCCTGATCAGCCGCTCCGCGGCCAGTGGATCAGCCCGGCTGAACAGCGCCGCCTATGCCTCCGAGGGCTGCGGACGCTCGTGCAGGCGACGCACTACCCGTTTGATGCCGACCAAAGTCCCGTACCGCTTCCGGTCCGAGAACTCCCGCCAGCTCCAGACGACGGGGTATCCGACCTCGGCGCACAAGTGCAGGATCCGATCGTCACCGGCGCAGACTCCCACATGAGCACCCCACGCCTGCTGAGTGGCGTTGAACAGGACCAGGTCCAAAGGACGAGCCTCCGGGACCCGCTCGGTGAACTCCGCGTCAGCCCAGAGCTCACTCGACCGCAGGTCAGGCGGGTCGAGTTGGAACAGTCTGAGCACCTCATAAGCGAACAGCTGGCAGTTGGCCCCATCGGCGAGCCCAGGCCTGGCGGCCACCAGCGGCGACGCCGGAAAGCGATCACCGACGTACCGAGTGGCCCACAGAGCGTCCGGCAACTTCTCCAGCACGATCCCCTCCGGATCATCGCCGCTCATTCGAATAGCCCTTCGCGAGGCGAGCACCGTTCGGCCAAGGCGTCGCCAAGCTGAAGAGTGATAATCTTATACCCTCTACCGTCCGGGAGTACGAATGGCGGGTACAGGTCACATGACGGAACCAGCAGAAGCCTGCCTCGAAGATGCGCGCAACATCTTGGTCGCGCCTTCGACCTTGCGGGACCATGAATTTGTCAAGGATTTTTTCGGGTCCACGATCACGCAAGAGGACCTTGCATCTGGTTCCCTCGACCTCGCACAGAAGACCGTCTATTTGTGTGGCGATGTATCCGGGATCAGCGGCCGCCAACTGCATGCGGCGGCCCGGGTATTCGTTATCCGGGAGCTTTCGCACGGGTACCGCGAGGACGCCGACGAACCTTGGTCCTTCGTCGACCCCGGCCAGGTTCCCATCCGCGTACACGGCGCCGGCGTGCACTATCGCCGCTTTTTCGACCTCGGCTCCGATCACTTCAACCGGATCCGCGCGGAGCACGCGTTCCAGTCCCTGACGGAGTCCACCAAGCCCGGAACAGCCCATCGCAAGGGAATCTATCTGACGCCGGTCACGCGAAACGGCGACGAGCTGCATTTCCGCCTGCTCCGGTGCTCGACGAATCTCTCGGGGCCGACCGAGGGCTTCCGTCCGACCGACACGCGCATCGTCGAGGCGCTGAACCGCGAGGCCGCCGCCGTCTTCCGGAACCAGGCGCCGCTGAATCACGTGCTCGCTCAGATCTACCACAACACCCCCGCCACCGACGAGCGCAAGCAATCCAAGGCCAAGATCTCGGCGCATGCCGACAAGACCAAGGACATGCCCGTCAACGGCATCATGGCCTTCTGCACCTTCTATGAGGGGCTCGACAAACTGCAACCCCTGGCCGAGGATGCCTTCGACCACGGCGTGAAGGGCATCAGCGGGCTGACCAAGCTCCACTTTCGCCTCAAGGAGCCGACCGGAGAACGCGACGGGGGCGCACTCCCCCCGCAGTTCACCGTGACCCTCTATCCAGGCTCCGTGTTCTTCATGCCGCTGTCCACCAACCGCCTGTACACGCACGAGATCCGGCCCTCGGCGTTGGACGCCGGGCTGCTCCCGACCCGCATGGGATACGTGGTGCGCTGTTCGAGCGCCGAAGCCGTCCACAAGAACGGCCGCACGTTCCTCAAAGCGGACGGAGATCTGGTGAGGCTGGAGCCGCCCACACCGGAGGGCATGAACGAACTGCGCAGACTGTACGCCGAGGAGAACAGGACCTCGTCCTTCATCGATTACGGCGACGCGTTCTTCTTCAGCATGAACACGGGAGACTACGTTGCCCCCCACGCCTAGCATCTCGGATGAGATCCTCTCGTACGCCTTGACGACCGAGGAGAACCTCTTCGCCGAGCTGTCCGCGTCGACTCGTTGGGAAGACGTGGGAAAAGGCCGGCGTGGCGCCGTGCTCACCAAGGTCGACGAGGCGGACTGCGTGCCTCTCGTCCGTACCACCACTCGATACAGCGTCCCGCCGCAGCGTTTCCGGGCGGTGCACGAACGGCTGGCGCAACGGATTCAAGAACGGGCGGCGTTTCCGGTCGGCTTCAACAACGCTCTCATCGAGAACTACACGAACGTCTACAAGACCATGGGCAGCCATTCCGACCAGGCCCTCGATCTGGCCGACGGGTCCTTTATCGCCGTCTTCTCCTGCTATCAGCAGGCCGAAGCGAATCCGCCGAGGAAACTGATCTGCGAATCGAAGGAGACCGGCGAGAGGTTCGAGATTCCACTCGCCCACAACAGCATCGTCGCATTCTCCATCGACTCGAACCGGCGACTCAAGCACAAGATCGTACTGGACTCGTCCGCTCAGACGGCGGACGACCAATGGCTGGGCGTGACCTTCCGGACGTCAAAGACCCTCGTTCGGTTCCGCGACGGGCACGCATTCCTCCCACAGGATGTGCCGCTCACGTTGGCCGACGATGAGCAGAGCCGCGAGTTCTACCGGCTACGCCGCCGGGAGAACAATGAAACGGACTTCGTCTATCCCCCGCTGACGTACACCATCAGCGAGAGCGATCTGATGCCGCCCGTCTGACCTTCATCGTTCACGTCCCGTCCGCCGACCAGGGCGAATGCGGGGACGCGGACGCCGAGGACGGCCACGCCGCCCTCGCCGGCTCACCTTTTCCGCAGTTGCAGGGGTGTTCCGTTCAGCGCTCGTCGAGGCGGGTCGGGCCGATCTTCCTCACGGTGCCGGCGAGCGCGCGAATGGCGTCGGTCTCGGCGTCGGCGCGCCAGATCAGGGCGTAGGTGAGGGTCGGCATGGCCGGGATGGGGATCCAGGTGATGTGGGGCAGGGACCAGTAGCGGGTGACATGGCCGGGGAAGGGATGGACGATCTCGCCGGTGGCCACGAGGTTGATGAGTTCGCCGGCGTCGGCGACGAACTCGCTGCGTTCGATGGCGTGGCCGCTCGGAGTGTAGAAGGGCAGGTACTGGTCCTCCCAGTAGTCCAGGTTGAGATGGGCGCTGGCCTGGGGATGGTCGGCGAACGCGTCCAGCGGCACGGAGGACCGCTCGGCGAGTTCGTGGTCGGCTGCGACGCCCAGGATCCGGCGGTCGACGAGAAGGGCCGGGCCGACGATCAGGTCGGGTTCCTCCACGGGCAGCCAGGCGACGAGGACGTCGACGTCGCCGGTGCGGAGACCGGCGAACGGGTCGGTCAGTGATCCGGGACGGATCTGCAACTGCCATTGGGGATGCAGCTCGCGGAATCGCTTCCAGTAGGGGTGCAGTTCGGCGATGTTGAAGGGCATCAGGCCGATGCGCAGTACGGCGGTGATGCCCCGGGCGGCCAGGCGGGCGCGTTCCAGGCTGTCGCGCAGCCCCGCGTAGACGGGGGTCAGGTCGTCGCGGAGCTGGCGGCCGAGCGGGGTGAGACGGATCTGGCGGCGGTTGGAGCGGTCGAACAACGCTCCGCCGAGGCGGCGTTCCTGCTGGCCGATCGCCTGGCTGATGCGCGCCTGGGTCACGTGCAGGCGCGCGGCGGTCCGGCCGAAGTGCAGTTCCTCGGCCAGGGCCAGGAAGATCTCGATGTCCCGCAGCTCCATCTGTGCCCCCATCTGCGGTGATAAGCCGTGCGTTATCAGCACGTGCGCGAAGTTTACGTTGATCGCGGCCGGCGCCCCGGTGAGGGTTGGTGCTGGTCAGCGGCGGCCCGTCACACCGATCGACGGATCGGACCGAGCCGATGTGACGGCCGGGCCGGCCGCTTCCCTCCACGAAAGGAAACGATCATGCAAGCGCGGATGACCAACCCCGCCTACGTGCTGCCCGACGGCATGAAGGGCATCGGGGCGATCTTCAAGGCCGTGAACGCCGGCGGCATCTCCCACGAGCTGCAGGAGATCGTCGGGCTGCGCGCCAGTCAGATCAACGGCTGCTCGGCGTGCGTGCACGCGCACAACGCCAACCTGGCCAAGGCCGGGGAGAGCACCGAGCGGATCGCGGCGGTCGCCGCGTGGCGGGAGGCGCCGTTCTTCGACGACGCCGAACGGGCCGCGCTGGCGCTGACCGAGGCGGTCACCCGGCTGGCCGACCGCTCCGATGACGCGGTGGACGACCGGCTGTGGGACCAGGTCGCCGACCACTACGACGAGAAGCAGATCGCCGCGCTGATCCTGCTGATCGGCGTGACCAACATGTTCAACCGCCTCAACGCCTCCATCAAGGAGCCCGCCGGCGCCACCTGGGGCTGAACCCTCCCACGACGATAGGAGTCTGCAGTGAGCGAAACGCTCGACATGACGGCGATGTACGTCATGCACGACGCGCTGCGGCGCGAGCTGGAACACCTGGCCAAGGCCACCGCCCGCCCGGACGACGACCCCCGCGCGCTGCTTCGTACCGCCGCCGGCTGGGAGCTGTTCACCACCTCCCTGCACGTCCACCACACCGCCGAGGACGACGCGCTGTGGCCCGCGCTGCGCCGGACGCTGGCCGACCGGCCGGACGACCTGGCGCTGCTGGAGGCGATGGAAGCCGAGCACGCCGCCGTCGACGAGGTCATCGCGGCGATCGACGCGGCGCTGGCCGACCCTGACGGCCCGCTCGACCGGCTCGGGGATCTGGTCGACGCCCTGGTCACCGGCCTGAACGGGCACCTCGGGCACGAGGAGGACCAGACGCTGCCGCTGATCCAGGCGGTCGCCACCCCGCAGCAGTGGGCGCACTTCGGGCAGGTCCACGGCCAGAAGATCGGCCCCAACGCGCCCCGGCTGCTGCCGTGGCTGCTGGACGGCGCCACCGAGGACAACGCCGCGGTGATGCTCGCCCCGCTGCCCCCGCCCGCCCGCGCCGCCTACGCCGCCCAGTGGCAGCCCGCCTACGCCGCGCTGAACCGCTGGAACTCCGGCGTCTGACGCTCACCCTGGCCACGAGGTCTCCGTGCAGATGGCTCGACTCACCGTTGCCCATCCAGCGGAGACCTCGTTGCTTCCCGCGCTCCAACTCCACCCGCTCAGCCGCGGTCACCGAAAACGGCCCTTCGACCGCCCCGTCCTCACCATCCACCCAGCATGGATTTCCGCACGGAATTTCAGTTGCAGAAGCGCTGTACCAGGTGGCCGCCGAATCTGTAAGGCCATCAAACCAAGTAGGCCGCTTTCGGTTGCATCGTCTGGATGGCGAGGGCGGGAACTTAGTGTTCTGCCATGGAGGCAACCCTTTCGGCGCTGTTCACTGAAGACGGCCCGCGGCCCACCGGTCTCGTTCGCCGGATGGTCGAACCGGCCGTGGAAGCGGCCGACGAAAGGCGGCACGCGGAGGTGACCGGCCTGCACCTGCTGATCGGCATGTGCGGGATAGCCGACTACATGAGCGGGAACCTGCTGCTGCGCAAGCACGGGGTCCGTCCGGAGGCGCTCCGCGACGCCGCGGTCGAGGCCGCCGGGCCCGGCGACTCCTCCCGTTCCGGGCCGCCTCAGGTCGAGGAGGCCGCCGAGCTGTTCCGACAGGCGCGGGAAAAGGCGCGTTCGGACGGCGAAGACGAGATCTACACCTGGCACTTGTTCCAGGCGCTGCGAGCGGCGCCCAACGCGGCGTCCGGCGTCCTCGACGGCTTCGGCGTCCGCGAGGAATGGTTCGCCCCTCGCCAGTTCGCGCCCGACCCGCGCCTGGTCATCGCCGATGTGGAGCGCGCCGAGGGCGCGTCCGCCGGCTACACGCGCTGGACGCCGATGGCGTGGTCGGTGCGCCGGCGCGCCTCCGCGCTCGCGCTGTCGATGGACGAGACCGCCCCCTCGTCCATGCACCTCATGCTCGCCCTGCTGACGTCTCCGGAGGGGACGAGCCGCTTCGCGCAGGCGATGATCGGCCTGAACCTCGGTAAGGACGACGTGCTCAACGCCGAGGCCCTCGAGAGCGTCGACGAAGAGGAGATCGCGCGGCAGCTGTCGGCCATCCCGTCGCCCGGCGACCATGAGATGCACATCGTCGTCGCGGCCGCGGAGCAGTGGGCCGACCGCATGGGCGATCGCTGGGTGGACACCGCACACGTGTTCCTGGCCTGCATCGACCCGGCGAGCCCGCTGAACGCGTCCAGGCGGTCGAACGCCAGGGCGATGCGGTCCGCCGGCGTCACCGCGGACCTCTTCCACATCCAGGCGATCCAACGCGAGACGTATGCGGACGACAGAGACCGGACGGGCTGGTTCCCCTGGCGGGTCGGGGAGCCCCCTCCCCGGCCGCCGACCAGGGAGACCGGGCGGGGCCGGCCGCCGCGCCGGTGGATCATCGCCGGATGGATGTCGGGTTCCAGCCCGGGGACCATCGACAACTCGGCCTTGGCCTGGCATCAGGTGTCCTGGTACATACGTCTCCAGACGTTGCAGAACTGCGCGAACCTCGCACGGCTGACCGTCACGATCATCGTCTGCGGCACGGCGGGATCATGGTGGCCGGCGCTCACGTGGCTGCCCGTGCTCATCGCCCGTGACTCCTGGCCGCGGTGGGCATGGGGCGGCGCCGAACTCGTCGCGCTCATCCTGGCCCCTTCCTGGACGCTCCGCGCCGTCATCGCGTTGGACGTGCTGTGCGCCCTGTACGGCATCCACCAGATCCTTCTCCTGCGCAGGTCCGCACTGGCCGATCCCCGCTACGGCGTCGCCCGGCTGAACATGGACGTCCGCAGGTCGCGGTCGGCGCTCGGCGCCAAGATCACCCCAAGGGGGTCACGATGACCGCCGGGAACGATGTGACGGGATGGCTCCTCCGACGGCGTCCGGGAACCGGCACATCGCTGCCGGACGTCCTGCGCCCCGGGCGGGCGTCGGCGCGCACTATCGGCAGCGCCCTCGGAACCCTGGACGCCGACCTCCGGTACTGGGAGTTCCGCAGACTCGAGCTCCCTCCGGTCCTCCAGCACCTCGGCGCCGCGATCGTCGCCGTGGCGATCTCTTGGATCCTCGGCGCCGATGCCGTACCGACCGCCCTGCTGGCCCTGTTCGCCCTGAGCTGGTGGCGCCGCTGGTACCTGTGGGTCCCGGCGCTCGGCGGCCTGCTCTGGACGGACTGGGAACTCATCTGGATCCCCGGCATCGTCGTCGTGGCGCTCTTCTTCATGAGGGCGTCGGCGAGCCTCAGGGAGGTCCTTCCGAAAGCCAGCATGGGCGTCGCGCCCTTCGCGTTCGTCCCGTTCCGCGACCAGATCGCCCTGCGGTTCATCGGCCGGTGGTCGGACTTCCGTTTGGGCGTCGACAAGGCCGTGCACGACGACACGCACCGCGCCGAGGCGTTCCTCAGCCGGCTCCCGGCCGATCTGCCCGCCGCGAGCCGCGCGATCGTCCAGACGGCGCGAGCGATTCGCGAGGGCAAGCGGGGCCGGCTCGACGAGGGGTTCGGGCTGGTCGCGGTCGTCGGCGAGGACGAGGAGCTGAGCGCCCCCGTCCGCGGCTGGTGCGACCTCCAGCTGGGAGACCTGCTGGTGATGGCGGGACAGCACGCCGACGCGGCGGCGGCTTACGAACGCGCCCGGTCGCGGCTGCGCGGCCGGCGGTGCCGACCGTGGCTGATCATCGCCGAGACCCGCTCCGTGGATCTTGCGGTGCGCGAGAAACGGTCCGGTGCCGCGTTGGCCGGCCTGGCCCGCCTGCGCGGGCTGGCGGTGCGGCACACCGACCTGCCCTTGATCGTCCGGACGGAGATGTACTTCGCCCGCCTGATGCTGGACGTGGGCAATGCCGACGGCGCCCGGGAGACGCTCGAACGGCTCGGCTCCGCGCACGGCCGGCGCGGGGTGGCGGGGGCCGGGCAGGCGGAGGCGGCCGAGCACGACCTCCTCCGTGCGGAGCTGCTGCTGCTCGACCAGGCGGCGTCCGTCCCCGCGGACGAGGTGGCGGACGAAGTGATCGAGCTGGCGGGCAACGCCCTGCTCGGGCTGCGGCATCTCGACCGTCCGGCTGCGGAGACCGCCGCTCACCTGGTCCTCGCCGAGGCACGGGCTCGGCGGGGAGACCGGCGCGACGCCCTGGCACACGCTCTGGAGGCCCTGCGGACGGTGCAGGCCCTGCGGTTCCAGCTTCCCTCGACGGCATGGCGCGAACGCTGGCTGACCTTGCATGCGATGGCCTTCGTGACCGCCGTCGAGAACGCGTGGGAGTGCCAGGATGCGCTCTGCTTGGCGGAGCTGCTGGAGACCCTGCGTGCCCAACCCCTGCCGATCCCGCGTGACGCGGCGGGAACGGCACTCGCCGGGCTCCTGGACGCGCTGCTGGCCGAGACGGCCGGGCTCATCCCGGACGGCGCGGAAGAGTCGGCGTCCCGCGGGCCCGTCCGGGCCGCCGACCCGCTGGAGGCTCCCTTCCCGGTCGTGGTGGGCGGCCGCTCGTGGTGCCTGATGAGCGATGAGCGGCCGATCGACATCGACGCCGAGCTCGCCGGTTTCGGTCCCCGCACCTGGTACCTGAGCGCCGCGTTCGTCGGGCCCTGGTTCTACCGCGTCGCCGCGCATGACGGCGCGTGGACCGTCGAACGAGCGGAGCGTCCGGCGATGGAGACGGACCGGCTGGAGTCCTTGCTCGACGCACTGCCCATCCGACGGCCCGGCGAGGACACGAGGGCCTTCGACGATCGGATGGCCAGGTCGCCGCTGAGCAGTCCCGCACGGCGACGGCTCGGAGACGACCCGGAGTTCACCCTCCTGCACTCGATCGCGGAAGAGCTGCTGCCGGCTTCGCTGATCGAAGGACTGGCCACCGCCCCGGAGCGCGACTCGGTTCTGGCCGTGTCCTTGTCGGGCTCGCTCGTCGCCGTTCCCGTCGCCGCGTTGCCGCTGCCGGGATCGGCGGCGGGCGAGGACGTGCGGATAGCCGACGTCGCCGCCGTGGCCCACGTGCCGTCCTGGGCCGTCGTCGCGCACAGCCGAAAAGCACGAGCCGAGCATGCGGCTCCGGGAGCGGTCGATCTCGCGCTGCTGGGGCCCGACAACGCCAAGCAGTACCTGCAGGGGCGCAATGACATCAGGTCGAGCCTGGAACCGCCTCCCCTCGCGCAGGAGACGGTTCACGGCCCCCTGGACAGGGAGGCGCTCTCCGAACTGCTGCGGAAGTTCACCGAGGAAGTCCCGGCCTGTCTCTACGTGGCGGGACACGTGGAAACCCCGCGCAAGGACGAACCGGGCAGCGGCGGAATCAAGATCGCCGGTGGTTCCCTGTTCGGCTCCCGCGATCTGCTGCAGTCGGCCGCCGGAACCGCGCGCTTCCCGATGCCGTCCCGCGCCGTCCTCGTGTGCTGCGAGAGCCTCGGCCAGGTGACGACGCGCGGCGAACCGGACGGCGGTCACGTGCTGCACAACGAGTGGCTGGGCATCGGCGCCGGGATGCTCATGGCGGGCGCCCAGCACGTCTACTGCACTCTCCACCTGATCCGCGATCTCGATGACGCGGTTCGCATCAACCATGCGCTGGCGCACGCGCTCGCGACGACGCACGACCCCCTGCGGGCCTTGCGCGACGTGCAGCGGGAGGAACTGCGCCGGTGGCGGGCCGGGGATCGCGCGAGGCCGCTGTCCTGGCAGCCCTACGTGTACGTGGGCACCGGGCGCCCCGTCTCTCCGGAGCGCGAAGCGTGCTGATCTCCGAGGCGATCGAGGAGGCGTGGGCGGCGCTGCCCGAGGCGGCTCACGATGCCAGGCTCACCAGCGGAAACGCCACGATCGGCCGGCGGCCCTCCGACCGGGTCAGCCGGACCCTCCTGCGGAGGATCCTGCCCGACCACGTCCGCAGGTCCTGGCCGAGGAGGGTGGCCGTGACGGTCTCCGAGACGGAGGCGGCGGAGATCGGACGGCACATCCGGGATGCCGGGCCGGCGCTCGTCGCCACGGTCGCCTGGATGAAGGCCCTCGAACAAGCCTGGCACGACGCGGCCACGACCAGCGGCGACCGGCGGGAGCAGCTGCTGCCGATCGCCTGGCGGCTCGCGACCGAGCACGGCGAACCGGCGGTCGCGGACATCGCGCGGCGCGAGATCGCACTCCGGTATCCCGGCGGCGTCCCGTCGGCCGACGGAGTGCGCAAGGTGCTCTCCGATCCGGCCGAGCACGAGCGGCTCTCCCGGCGGCTCGCGAAGGTGTGGGCGGCGAGGAAGCCACCGCCGGACGGCTCCAAGACCGGCGCCAGGGAGCGGATCAAGGCGCTCCACGAATGCCTCGGCGACGAGATGGCGCTGGACTGGATGTCCCCGGCGGCGGACGCACGCTGGGCGGAGGTCGTCGCGGACGCGGACATCGAACTCTGGCACGCCGACATCGTGGCCCTGGATCTGTCGGATGGGCGGCCTCCCCCGCCGCCGCTCCGGCGAAGGCGGACGCCGCAACGGCAGGACAGGACGAAAGACCGCCGGCTCGACCAGGCGATCGAGGAACGCGCCTGCTCCCTGCTCGCCAACCGCAGGAAGAACCGCGCCGACCTTCCGGGTGATGCGCGACTTCTCACTGATGAGATCGACCGTTCCGCCGCATCCCTCGGGCTTGCGAGCGCGCAGCACCGCGCCGCGCTGATCGTGGGGGCGGAGATGGCGATGGGGATATCGGCCTCCATGCCGAAGAACCCCGGTCTGCCGCGCGCGGCCCGTTCATTGAACGGATACATGGCCAGGTTCCTGCACAAGAGGTCCGGTGGGCCGGCTGACCGGACCGCGCACGCCATGGACGACCCGCTTCCGCGCTACGTGGACAGGCTCTGGCAACGGCTGCACCATCACGAGGCGTCCCACCTGGCCATCCCGGACGCTGAGGACCTGTGGAGCATCTTGCGGTGGACGTTCTACTCCGTGCTGAAGGACGCCACCGTCCGGCGCCCCCAAGCCGCCATGGCCCCATTGCGCGAAGAACAGTTGCAGGACGCAGGACGGCCGGACCTGTCCGCGAACCTCGATCAGGCCGTGATCGCCGCGGCGGTCGTGTCCATCGTGGAGTCCGGCCGGAAACTGAGCGGGACGGACGCCGTATGGCGGTTCGCCCAAGCGTGCCTGAGCGGCGACTATACGGTGAGTGGCGAGTTCCGCGAGCAGTGGGACTCGTGGTGTGCGGCGACTGAACGCACACTCCCCGAAGGACGGCCCGGTCAGGAGCATCCCGACTTCGCCATGGCTTGCGCATACCTCGCACAGAACGCCCCCGCGACCAGGAGCGACCGCCCATGACGGCGCACAACGGCCGGGTGGAACTGGCCATCGAAGAGAACGGCCTCATCACGATCCGGGACACGGCCCGCCGGGAGCCGACCGGCGTCGCCGACATCGCGCGCCTGGAGGCCGCAGGCGGCGACATCGTCGTCGGCGTGAACGAACCGGAACTGGTGCCGTCCGCGGTACTGGACGACCTGTCGCGGGCGCGCGAGTGGCTGGCGCCCGTCTACGGTGAGCGCGTCGGCACGGCGATCGACGAGCTGGCGGGCGGCACGCGCCCCCGCACCGTCACCGTGGAGGCCGAGTGCGGCCCCCTCGTCGCACCCTTGGTGCGGCTGGCTTTCGGCAGTTGGATGCACCGCTGGTGGCAGGCGCCCGGCCGCGGCGAACTGCCCGCCCTGGACGTGCCGCTCCTGGAGATCGAACTCGGTGCGCTCGCCTGGCACCTGCAACCGTGCTTCGGCGGTGTGACGGAGGCCGCCGAACTGCTCCGCCCCCACACCCGGGTCCTCGGGGACCTGGTACGAAGCGCCCGGGAGAACTCAGTGGGCGCCGCCGGCGAGACCGCGGCGGAGGTCCTCTACGACGCGCTGCGGTCCGCCGTCGACTCCGTGGACGACGCCGCACCGGGGTTCACGGACCTGGAGCGGCTGGTCGAGGAGATCGACGCCCAGGAGATCCGCGTCCGCGCGGAAACGTCGCACGGCCACGAAGCGATCGCGGCGCTGCTGGGCGGCGATGCCCTGGCCTCCATGGTGGCCGAGGTGCTCCCGTCCCTGGGCCGGGCCCGGTACCTCGGGGAAGCGGACTCCGAGGAACCTCCCGCCACCATCGCCGCCGGCGATGACACCGTTGACTGGCTGCAACTGGAACCGCGGGTCCTGGACGCCCGCGAGAACAACGTCACCTGGTCGGTGACCGCCCGCGGCGGCGAATGGGAGCTGCGGGCCCGGGTCCCGGCCGCCGTCACGCTCCGGCCACCGGAAGCGCCCCGCATTTGGGCGCGCGCCTATGCCCCCGACCATCCGCTGCCCCTGCCCGTCGCGGTCTGGGCACTCGACTACCGCGACGGCCATTTCGAGGGCGTCACCCGCCTGGCCCCGTTCAGGGCCCCGCACACCCTGGCCATCGACGTGTACACCGAGTCGCAGGTGCACCCCCCGAGACTCGGGGACGAACGCAGGAACCTCCCTGACGAACGGTTCGCCATCGACCGGCTCCTGATCGGCCGCGTCGCCGACGCGGCCGTCCAGCCGAACGCCACCACGGACCCGTCCTACAAACGGCCCTTCCTGGCGGAGTTGGCCGCGTACGCCGCGGTCGTCGCGCAGTAGTGAGCCACGGAAAACCCGGGATCGGCATTGAGGGGGAACCGACCCAGGGAGGCCACCATGATCCCCCGTCCGAACCGCAAGGAGCGGCTGGCACTCGTCGGCCGCGTCCTCGCCGGAGTCGCCTCGGGGACGATGCACGCCATCGTCTCCTGGCTGCTCCAAGGCTGACACCCCGAGCCGCCGCCCGCGGGCCTCACCAAGAGGCCCGCGGGCGGTAGCCTACCCTCGGTCCCGCCGTGAACCGCCTCAGCCGTGTGCCTGCCTAAGGCACGTCCGGGTAGGTTTCTCGCCAGCCAGGAGGGCCATCAGTGGCCGCACACCGGGCAAGGTACGCGAGTACGGCGCGCGTAGGCGAGCGCGGAGACCGCCATCCCGGCGCCCCAGATCAGGTAGGCGGGGACGGCGACCCAGAAGAACGCCTCGGGCAGGTCCAGGCCGCCGTCGGGAGGGAACGGGTTGCGGCCGTGCAGCCGTTCCCAGAACATCTGCAGCAGCATCAGCCCGAAGTACACGGTGATCCCGCCGGAGATCGCGGCGCCCGGCCACAGCACCAGCCGGCGCGGGACGCGGCGTCCGGCAAGACGCGGAACCCACCGTGGCCATGTCCGCCCGAAACGGTGGACGAGCGCGAGCGGCAGCAGGCTCCCGCCCAGCACGAACCCGATGTCGAAGAGGCTCGCCGAGACCCCGCCGGACAGCGGCGACTCCCCGAACCCGACCGCGGCCTGCGCGGCGATCCGGGTGACGCATCCCGCGACGGCGAGGTAGGCCGCCCAGAACGCCCAGGCGGGTGTGCTCGCCAGCGGACCCGGCGCGTTCTCGGGGCGCCCGCAGCCGGCGCATCCGGCGCGCGTGCGGCGGGCATACGCGCGGGCGGACAGTCCGGTCAGAACCCCGGTCGCCACGCAGGCGGCGCGGCTGAGCGCGCCGACCGGGTAGAAGCGGAGGCCCATCCCGGGCAGGATGCCGCCGATCACATCCAGCAGGAGCAGCGCGCCCGAGGCGACCAGGCACACTGCGGCCGTCCAGGCGGCGAGCAGCAGTGCCGCGCGAGGCAGCCGTCCGAGGCGGTTCGCGCGGGGATGGGCGAGCGCCAGCAGGACGAGCGCGGCCGCCCCGCACAGCGCGGCGCTCGCCCATCCGGTGAACGCCACGAGGTCGGTGCCGATCGGCGACAGCTTGGTGTCCGGCTGGTGGCCTGACGCCCAGAAGACGCGCAGCAGGCCGTAGCCGGTGGCCCAGGCGAGCGCGATGAGGGGCAGGCGCCGCCGGAGGACCTGCCGCCATGACGCGGCGTCGCCGGCGACCTGACCGGCGCCGTCCGGGGTCTGGCGGGCAAGGGGGGTAGCCATGCCAGGATTCTGCGATCCGGCGGGCACGCGGCGACTCCCCCACGCGACGGACCCTCTCCCTCCCGCGGGTGAGAATCACCGCCTCGCTTCCGCCGCACGCCGGCGCCCACAGAGCCGCGCGGTGGGAGGGTGGCCGCGCACTGTTGCCGGGATTACTCCGCCTTGCCTCTGGTCAGCGCGCACATGTGAGGTTAGCCTTACCTAATTCATCGTCCTGATCATCGGGGACGGCGGTCGCGCGGAGGTGCAGTGAAGGCGGAGGTCCCCACAGGGCGGTCGGTGCTGGGCGGGGCGATCCGCTCGCAGCGTCGCGGGGTGGCGGTGAGCGCGGCGCTGGCCTCGGCGCACCAGATCGGCGAGACGCTGGTACCCGTGCTCATCGGTGCGGCGATCGACCAGGGCATCGCCGGCGGCGACGGGCTCGCCCTCGCGATGTGGCTCGCCGTGCTCGCCGCGGTGTATCTCGCGCTGTCGTGGGGGTTCCGGATCGGGGCCCACGCGGGAGAGCGGGCAGGGGTGCGGGCCGCCCACGCGCTGCGCGTCGCGATCGTCGGCCGGGTCCTGGATCCGCGCGGCGGGGCGGAGCCGGGGCGGCTGCCCGGTGCGCTCGCGTCGATCGCCACCGAGGACGCCCGCCGGGTCGGTGCCGTGAACGTGGCGCTGATGGCCGGGATGGCGGCGCTCGTGGGCGTCTCCTGCGGCGCGGCGGTGCTGCTGAGCATCTCGGTGCTGCTCGGCCTGATCGTCCTGGTCGGCACGCCGCTGCTGCTGGGGGCGGGGCATCTGCTGAGCCGCCCGCTGGAACGTCGCAGCCATGCCGAGCAGGAACGCGCCGCGCACGCGTCCGCCGTCGCCGCCGACCTGGTCGCCGGCCTGCGGGTGATCAAGGGCATCGGCGCCGAGTCCGCGGCCGTCGACCGCTACCGGCGCACCAGCACCGAGTCGCTGGGCGCGACCCTGCGGGCCGCCCGCGCCGAGGCGTGGCAGAACGGGACGGTCCTGGCCCTCACCGGCCTGTTCATCGCGCTGGTCGCGCTCGTCGGCGGACGGCTGGCCGCACAGGGCGAGATCAGCCTCGGCGAGCTGGTGTCGGCCGTCGGCCTGGCGCTGCTGCTGCTCGGCCCGCTGTCGGTCCTGGCATGGGTGAACGCCGAGTTCGCGCAGGGCCGCGCGTCGGCCGCACGGATCGCGGAGGTGCTCGCCTCCCCGTACGCCGTGCCGGACGGGCACGGCGCGCCGTCCGACCCGGTCACGGGGCACGTGCGGCTGAACGGCGTGGCGGCGGGGACCCTGCGGTCGGTGGACCTGGAGGCGCGGCCGGGTGAGCTGCTCGGCGTCGTCGCCCCGGATCCGCGGGACGCGGCGACGCTGCTGCACTGCCTCGGACGCGACATCGATCCGGACGTCGGCACGGTGGAGCTGGACGGCGTTCCCCTCACCGCGCTGCATCCGGCGGCGGTGCGGACCGCGATCCTGGTCGCCGCGCACGACGCCGACCTGTTCGCGGGCGGTCTCGCCGAGAACGTCGCGGCAGCCGCGTCCGCGTCGGCCGACCTGGACCGTGCGATGGCGGCGGCCGGCGCCGACGAGGTGGCGGCCGCCCTGCGGAACGGCGCCGGGGGCGTCGAGGCGTCCGTCAGCGAACGGGGCCGGTCGCTGTCGGGAGGGCAGCGCCAGCGCGTCGCACTCGCCCGTGCGCTCGCCGCGGACGCTCCGGTCCTCGTCCTGCACGACCCCACCACGGCCGTGGACGCGGTCACCGAGGCGCGCATCGCCGAGGGAGTGCGCGCGCTGCGGCGCGGACGCACGACGGTCGTCGTCACGACGAGCCCGGCTCTGCTGGCCGTCACCGACCGCGTCGTCCTGATCTCCGAGGGGCGGACCGAGGACGCCGCGACGCATTCCGAACTCGCCGCCCGCCACGACGGCTACCGGGCGACGGTGCTGTCATGACCGTCCGGGACGAGGAGAGCGTCGCGCAGGCACACGGCCCGCAGGAGGACGCCGGACGAGCCGGCGGAACCGAGCTGCTGCCCGTCGCCTCGGGCGCCCGGGTCCGCGCGCTGCTCGGTGAACTGCTGCGGCCGCATCGGGGGCTCGCCGCCGCCGGGGCCGCCGTCATGGCCGCCGCGACCGCCGTCGGGATGCTGACACCGCCGCTGCTCGGGCGGGTCGTGGACCTGGTCGCCGCGCACCGGCCGGCGGACGCCGTGACACCGGTCATCGTGCTGCTGGCCGCGGTCGCGGTCGTCCAGGGCCTGGCCACCGCATGGGGGCTCACGCTGGTCGCGCGGCTCGGCGAGACGGTCCTGGCGCGGTTGCGCGAGCGGTTCGTCGAGCGGGCCCTGCACCTGCCGCTCGCGCGGGTGGAACGTTCCGGATCCGGTGACCTGGTCGCGCGCGTGACCGGGGACGTGTCGCTGGTCGCCGAGGCCGTCCGCAAGGCGCTGCCGGAGCTGGTGCGCTCGGTGCTGGCGATCCTGCTGACGCTCACCGGGCTGGCCGTGCTGGACTGGCGCTTCCTCGTCGCCGCGCTGCTCGCCGCGCCCGTCCAGGCGTACACCGCTCGCTGGTACGTGCGGCGCGCAGTGCCGCTCTACGCGGAGCAGCGGGTCGCGAACGGGGCCCAGCAGCAGCAGCTCCTCGACAGCATCGGCGGCGGCGCGACCGTCCGCGCGCTCCGCCTGGAGGACGAGCACGCCGGTCTCGTCGCGCGCCGCTCGTCGGCGGTCGTGGACCTGACGATGCGCGGCGTGACCCTCGTCCTGCGCTTCTACATGCGGCTGCACGTCGCCGAGTACACCGGCCTGGCCGCCGTGCTGGTCGCCGGGTTCCTGCTGGTGCGCGGCGGGTCGGTGTCCATCGGCGCCGCGACCGCCGCCGCCCTGTACTTCCACAACCTGTTCACGCCGATGAACACCGCGCTCGCGCTGCTGGACGACGCCCAGTCCGCCGCCGCGGGGCTCGCCCGCCTCGCCGGTGTCGCCGACGGGCCCGCACCCGAGCCCGCGGGCCGGCTCTCCCCGCGCGACGCCTCGGTCACCGCCGCCGGGCTCGGCCACGCCTACGTGCCGGGACGGCCCGTCCTGCACGGCGTGGACCTGGACGTCCGTCCCGGTGAGCGCGTCGCGCTGGTCGGCGCGAGCGGCGCGGGCAAGACCACCGTCGCCCGGCTGGTCGCGGGCGTGCACCACCCGACCGCCGGGACGGTCCTGATCGGCGGCATCGACCTGGAGGACCTCGGCCCGGCCGCCGCCCGGCGCGCCGTCGCCCTGGTCACCCAGGAGGTGCACGTCTTCGCCGGGCCGCTCACCGACGACCTGCGGCTCGCCCGCCCCGGCGCCACCGGCGCCGAACTGTCCGAGGCGCTCGCCGCGGTCGGGGCGCTGGAGTGGGCGCGGGCGCTCCCGGACGGCCTGGACACCGTCGTCGGAGGGGGCGGCCACCGGATCGGCGGCGCGCAGGCCCAGCAGCTCGCGCTGGCGCGGCTGATCCTCGCCGACCCGCCGGTGGCCGTGCTGGACGAGGCGACCGCCGAGGCCGGCAGCAGCGGCGCCCGCGAACTCGAGCAGGCCACCGACCGTGCCGTCGCGGGCCGCACCGCCCTCGTCGTCGCCCACCGGCTCACCCAGGCGGCGTCCGCCGACCGCGTCGTCGTCATGGAGGACGGCCGGGTCGTGGAGAGCGGCACGCACGACGAACTGCGCGTGGCGGGCGGGCGGTACGCCGACCTGTGGCGTGCATGGTCCGGCACCCGGGAGCACGACCGCGCCTGACGGCACCGGCACCAAGGGCTCCGCGAAGAGCGCCGCGGCCGGCACCGCGTTCCCCGCCACGATCCAGCACAAGTACGGCTCGACGACCGTCCCGGCCGCGCCCAAGCGCGTCGTGACCGTCGGCCTCACCGACCAGGACGCCGTTCTCGCGCTCGGCACCGTCCCGGTCGGCACCACCGAGTGGCTCGGCGGCTACCCCGGCGCCATCGGCCCGTGGGCCACGGGGCGCTGCGCATCCCCGTGGACGACGTCGTGCGGGCCCTGTTCGGCGACCCGTCCAGCACCCGCATCGACCACGTCGTGTGGTCGGTGCGGGTGCCGCGCACCGTCCTCGGCGTCGCCACGGGCGCGGTGCTCGGCCTGTCCGGCGCCGTCATGCAGGCCCTCACCCGCAACCCCCTCGCCGACCCCGGCATCCTCGGGGTGAGCGCCGGCGCGACGTTCGCCATCGTGTTCGCGGTCGGGGCGCTCGGCATCGGCTCGCTCTACGGCTACATCTGGTTCGGATTCGCGGGCGCGCTCGCCGCCAGCGCCGTGGTGTACCTGCTCGCCGGGCTCGGCCGATCCGGGTCCACGCCGGTCAAGCTCGCGCTCGCGGGCGTCGCCGTCACCGCGATGCTGAACTCCTTCACCAACGGCATCGTGCGGACCGGCCCCGACGCGCTCGACCGGTACCGGTTCTGGTCCGCCGGTTCGCTCGCCGGGCAGGACGCCGGCGTGGTCCGGCGGGTGCTGCCGCTCCTGGCCGCCGGCGCCGTGCTCGCGCTCGCCTGCGCGCCCGCGCTGAACAGCCTCGTCCTCGGTGACGACGTCGCCGCCGCCGCGATCACCCGGCTGGCCGGCGGCGCCGTCGCGGTGATCGGCCCGGTGGTCTTCCTCGGCCTGATCGTCCCGCACTCGGCGCGGATCCTCGCCCGGGCCGCCGGGCTCGGCCCCGACCAGCGGTGGCTGCTGCCGCTTTCGGCGCTGCTGGCGCCGTGCCTGCTGCTGGCCGCCGACCTGGCCGGGCACCTCATCGACTCGCCCACGGAGCTCCAGGCCGGAGTGCTGGTCGCGGTCATCGGCGGGCCCTTCTTCATCGCGCTGGTCCGCCGCCGGCGCCTCGCGGAGGCGTGAGGAATGGCCTCGCCCGCCACCGGGATGGCATTCCGGCTGTCCCGGCCCGCAGTGTCGGGCGTGCTGCGCCCGCGGCTGCTGATCACGTGCGCGGCGCTCGCCGCCGCGGCCATACTGGCGTTCTGCCAGGGCATCGCGATGGGCGACGTCCCGATCCCGCTCCACGACGTGATGCGCGCCCTCACCGGCTCCGGGGACGGCGGCACGCTGCTCATCGTCCGCGAGTTCCGGCTCCCCCGCGCCCTCACCGGACTGCTGGCCGGGTTCGCGTTCGGCCTCGCCGGAGCGCTGTTCCAGACCATGGCCCGCAACCCGCTCGCCAGCCCCGACATGATCGGCATCACCCAGGGCGCCGGCAGCGCCGTCGTCGCCGGAATCGTCCTCGGCATCGGCGGCGCGCTGGCCACCGCCCTGCTCGTCTACGCCCTGGCGTGGCGGCGCGGCACCACCGGCTACCGCATCGTGCTGGTCGGCGTCGGCCTCTCGTGGATCTGCGGCAGCCTCACCGACTTCCTCGTCGCCCGCGGCGGCCGGTTCGAGGCGCAGGCCGCGACGGGCCGGCTCGTCGGCAACCTCAACGGCCGCGCGTGGAGCCATGTCCACGCGCTCGCGATCGCGCTGGCGCTGCTCGTGCCGGCCGCGCTGCCGCTCGGCCGCTGGACCCGCACCCTGCAACTGGGCGACGACGTCGCCCGCGGGCTCGGCACTCCCGTCCAGTACACCCGGTTCGCGCTGATGGTCACCGGCGTCGGCTTGGTCGCGCTCGCCACGGCCGCCGCCGGCCCGATCGCGTTCGTCGCCCTGGCCGCCCCGCAGATCGCGCAGCGGCTCGCCGGAACGGCCTGGCCGCCGCCCGTCGCGTCCGGCCTCGCCGGATCCGCCATCGTCCTCGGCGCCGACATCGCCGCACGCGTCGTCATCCCGGGAACCGAACTGCCGGTCGGGGTGGTCACGGGCGCGTTCGGCGCGCCCGTTCTGCTGTGGCTGCTCGTCCGCGCCACCCGCGCCGGCTCAGGAGGCTGAACACCATGACCGCACACGACACCCGGCCCGGCACCGGCCCGCACCCGGACGCCGCGGACGGGGACGCGCCGCGGCTGCGCGCCGACGGGCTGCGGCTCGCCCCTCGCCCGGCTGCTCGCGCCGCGCGGCGGGTCGGTGCTGCTCGACGGCCGGGCACTGCGCTCGGTCCGCACCCGCGAGCTGGCTCGGCGGCTCGGCATCCTGCCCCAGTCGCCCGTCGCGCAGGAGACGCCCCTGCCGCTGCTCGACGAACCGACGACCTACCTGGACCTGGCCCACCAGATCGACGTCCTGGACCTGGTCGCCGACCTGAACCGGCGCGAGGGGCGCACCGTCGTGATGGTCCTGCACGACCTCAGCCACGCCTGCCGCTACGCCGACCACCTCGTCGCCATGAAGGACGGCCGGGTCGCGGCCGAGGGCGCGCCGTCCGCGATCGTGAACGAGGACCTGGTGGAGGAGGTGTTCGGGCTGCGCTGCCAGGTCGGCGTCGACCCCGTCGCCGGGACCCCGCTCATCATCCCGATCGGACGGCACCGTCCGGACCCCGCCGGGTGAATGCCCGCCGCGGGGGGGGACGTCTCAGGCGACGTCCGCGCGGGCGTGCGCGCGGACCTCGCCGAGGTAGTCGGCGATCGCGTCCCGGTTGCGGGCGAGGCACTCGATCCGCCGGCTCATTCGGTCGAGCTCGGCCTCCAGCGTCGTGAGCATCTCCGGCGTGGCGTCGGAGAAGACGATGTTCCGCGGCTTGTCGAGGCACGGCAGGATCTGCTTGATGATGCGGGTCGGCAGTCCCGCGTCCAGCAGCCCGCGGACCTGCACGACACGGTCCACGGTCTGCTCGTCGTAGTCGCGGTAGCCGTTCGCGCAGCGCTGCGAGATGATGAGGCCCTGCTCCTCGTAGTAGCGCAGGAGCCGCCGGGAGACGCCGGTCAGTTCGGAGAGCTGCCCGATGCGCATATGTCCCACCTCACGCGATGCCGGGTTGACCTTCACATGGATGTGAAGGTTCGACGATACCCGGCATGTCCACCGAGAGCATCGACCGGCCCGCCGCTCCGCGGGTGCCGGTCCGCGAAGAGAAACTGCCCATGGCCGCGCTGACGGCCCTGGCCACCGCCGTCTTCATCACCAGCCTGACCGAGACGCTTCCCGCCGGTGTCCTCCCCGGCATGAGCGGCGGCCTCCACGTCAGCGAGTCCGCTGCGGGCCAGGCCGTCACGGTCTACGCCGCCGGCACCGCCCTCACCGCCATCCCGCTGACCGCCGCCACCGCCGGATGGCGGCGCAAGCGGCTGCTCCTGACGTCCATGGCCGGGTTCGCCGCGGCCAACACCGTCACCGCCGTCTCGTCCGACTACCCCCTGACCCTGGTCGCCCGGTTCGTCGCCGGGGTGGCCGCGGGGCTCGCCTGGGCGCTGCTCGCCGGCTACGCCCGCCGCCTGGCCCCGGCCCGGCTCCAGGGCAAAGCGGTCGCCGTCGCGATGTCCGGCATCCCCGTCGCACTGTCCCTGGGCGTCCCCGCAGGCACCTTCGTCGGCGAGTCGCTCGGCTGGCGGGCGCCCTTCCTGGTGATGACGGGGCTCACCCTCGTCCTGCTCGGCTGGATCACCGCGACCGTCCCGGACCACCCGGGGCGGCGCTCACAGGAGCGGCCCGGGATGCTGCGGGCGCTCACCGTCCCGGGCGTCGGCCCCGTCCTCTTCGTGACGCTCGCCTTCGTCCTGGCCCACACCATCCTCTACGCCTACATCGCCGCCTTCCTCAGGCACGTCGGAATGGGCGGCTCGACCGACCTGGTCCTGCTGGTCTTCGGGATCGCGTCGCTGGCGAGCATCTGGTTCACCGGAGCCCGCATCGACCGGCGCCTGCGCGCGCTCGCCATCGGCAGCGTCCTGCTGGTCGGCGTCGCGGCGGCCGTCCTCGCCGTCCCCGTCCACCACGACGCGCTCGTCTACCTGGCGGCGATGCTGTGGGGCCTCGGCTGGGGAGGCGTCCCCACCCTGCTCCAGACGGCCGCCGCCGACGCCGGAGGTCCGGCCGCCGACGCCGCCCAGGCCATGCTGGTCACCCTGTGGAACGTCGCGATGGCCGCGGGCGGGATCATCGGCGGCGTCCTGCTCGACGCGCTCGGCGCCGCGTCCCTCCCCTGGAGCGTTCTGCTGCTCCTGGTCCCGGCCTTCGCCGCCATCGCCGGCGCCCGCGTCCACGCCTTCCCGACCGTCCGGCCACACCCGTCCGACTGAAGACGCCATCGGCGCGGGCAACCACCGCCCGCGCCGCGAGAAGCGCGGAGAGGGAGGCCTTGACTTAGCGCAGGCCCGCGATCAGTCTCGTGGGCTGCGGCGCATAGGGCGCCGACTGCTGAAGGTGAGGACGATGGACTCGCGACGCATCGCGCTCAACCGGCGGCACAGCCAGGAGATGGGTGCCCTGTTCGCAAGGTTCCTCGACGCACATCCCGATGTCGAGTCCGAAGTTCACACGGCCCAGATGACCGACGAGCAAGATGCCGCGTGGACGGAGTTCAGCACCGAGCTCCTTCGTCGCCATCAGGCCGAGCGCTCGGCCCTCGCCGACGTACTCGAGGCCGAACAGCGCCAACGCGAGATCCGCGATTGAACCGGCGCCCCGCACAGCCGCCTTCAAAGAACGCGTCGGAGTGGGGGCTTGCGAGGCCGCAGGCGGTGCTGCCGCCTGCATACAGGCCGGGAATCGGGTCGCCGGTTTGGTTCAGGACGCGGCCGGACGGGTCGATGACCAGGCCGCCCTGGGTGGTGGGTGACCCAGGCGAGACGGTAGGGCACGGCGAGCCGGCGGCGACCGGGCAGCGGGGCCAGGGTGCGTCCGGTCTCCTCGGCCGTCCGCCCGAGGCAGGCGGCAAGGTCGTCGAAGGTGGCGCAGTCGCGGGCGGCGCCGGCGGACGCCCCGCCCAGGCGAGGGCGTCGCCTGTCGAGGCGCCGCCGTAGAAGGCGCGCTCACGCGAGTCGGGCGAACGGTTCTGCGTGAACGTCCTGTCCGCCGGCCAGGAGGACGTCTGCCGCGCCGTGGCCATGCGAAAGACAAACAAGTTCCGCGACATCGGATGGAGGCCGCCCCCGGCCGGCAACCCGATCATCAACGGCGCCGTCGCCTGGATCGACTGCGTCACCGAGCAACTGCACGACGCCGGCGGTCACCAGATCGTCGTCGGCCGCGTCCTCCACCTGCAGGAAGATGCCTATTTAGGGCGAATTTACCTGCTTTGCCGGACTATCGCGCGAGGAACCCGCAAGGGAGACTCCTCTCCGATACCGGCTAAATTTCAAGAGCATCACATTATTGAGCAATAGTCGGTTGATCGCACTTATGCCAGGAATGACGGTCGGTGTGATGAGTACTTCTCGGACGACGACGTTCCTGCTGGCCGCGGCGGTCGCCACGACCCTGGCGGGATGCACGGCCGACGTGAGCCATGCTCCGTCCGCTCGGCGTGCTGCCGCGGCCAGGGTGCCCGCCACGATCACAGTGGCGGCCACCGGCGACTTCCTCCTGCACCAGCCGCTCATCACGCAGGCCGCCGAGGACGCCGCGAAGAGCGGCCACCACGGCTGGGACTTCGTCCCCATGCTCAGCCAATTGCGTCCCCTCATCGACACCGCCGACATCGGCATCTGCCACATGGAGACGCCACTGGCCACGCGCAGCGGCCCGTTCGAGGGGTATCCCGCGTTCAATTCCCCGCCGCAGATCGTCGACGCCATCCGCGACCTCGGCTACGACACCTGCTCCACCGCGTCCAACCACACCCTCGACCAGGGTGACGCCGGGGTACGGCGAACGCTCGGTGCCCTGGACGCCGCCAGCGTCAAGCACACCGGATCGGCGCGCGGTCCCGCCGAGGCCGAACGCGCCGACCTGCTCGACGTACGGGGTGTGAAGGTCGCGCAACTCTCCTACACCTACGGCACCAACGGCGTTCCGATCCCGTCGAACCGGCCGTGGCTGGTCAATTCCGGGCTGGACGCGCCCGCGATCCTGCACGCCGCCGCCCGCGCCAGAGCGGGTGGCGCCGCGATCGTCATCGTCAGCCTGCACTGGGGCGAGGAGTACCAGCACGCGCCCACGGGCGAGCAGCGGGCGCTGGCCCGCCGCCTGCTCGCCTCACCCGACGTCGACCTGATCATCGGCGACCATGTGCACGTCGTGCAGCCATTCGAACAGATCAACGGCAAGTGGGTCGCGTACGGCATGGGCAACCAGATCGCCAACCCGATCGCCAACAGTGAGGACACCCACGAGGGCCTGGTCGCCCGGTTCCGGCTGACCCGCGACGCGGCGGGCCGCTGGCGCGCGGCGGCGTCGTTCGTCCCGACCCTCGTGGAGCCGGGCCCGCCGATCCGGCTCGTCGACCTGCCCCGTGCTCTCGCCCGCGGCGACCTTCCCGCCGGAACCCGCGCCCGATACCGCGCGGCGCTCGACCGGACAACGGCGGCCGTCCGCGACCTGGGACCGAAGGTCCCCGTACTGGACGGCCCCCTCCCCAACTCCCCGGCCTCCGCCGAGCAACTCGCGGGCCCCTGAAACAGCCGGCCGGCGCCGACTCTCAAGGACGACACCGCTGGACGCCCGACGCGGCTTCCTTCGGGTCCGCGACGACGTCCGGCGGTACGAACGCCTTCAGGTCCGCCTAACCTGCTGAGCCAATACATGCGCGTACTGGTCTCGCCTTGGAATCTCGGCGGTCCTCGGGGCCGGCCGACGGTGGGCGCCTTGAACCGCTACTGTGCCGCGCATGGCCGGCCTGGATGATGATCGCGAGTGCGTCGACGTGTACCTGCTGACGTTGCACGAGCCCTATGAGGAGGCGCGGCATCCGGTGCCGATCAACGCCACGATCGTGCACGCGGCCACGCTCCTGCATCCGTCGGTACCGCAGCCCGACGGCGGTCGCATGTACCGGTGCCTGACCGAGTTCCCCGACCGCAGCCCCGGATGCGTGGTGCCGGTCTCGACGCTGACGTACGAGCTGAATGGCGGCCGACTGTGGGGCGCTGTGGGTGACTGGGAGGGAGTGAGCAACGCCGTCGTGGCCCTCGGGCGCGCCGACCAGTGCGATGCAATGCCGCTGGGGCTGCCGCAGTTGTCGGCGACGCTGCTGGCCAACGGCCCGCATACCACCCTCACGATGCACCACCCGGACGGGACGAGCACCGAGTACGGCGGCGCCGACCGGGTAGCGCGCCTGCGCGAACTGGAGGGACATGTCCGCGCCTTCGTGGCGCGGGCGCCGTTCTGGCCGGGCGACGGCCTTGTGCCGCCGGCGCCGTTCGCCGGACCGAGGCCCTACCGGCCCTACCGACCAGATGCGCACGGGTGGCGCTGACCCGCGAGCAGGAGAACCTCGCGCCGAGGGCGTGGACGACGCCACCCGGCCGGTGTTCCTCAGAGCAGGTCGGCCAGGAACCGGTCAGCCTCGCCGACGTCGGCGACGCGCGAACGGCCGCCATCCGGTGCGGACGGCGAACGAGGCGTAGCGCACGGAACTCCCCGAACGCACGTGCGGCACGGGTCCCCGGTCATAGCCGGGCGGGGTGAACGAGAACGAAAAGGATCGGCGCCGTTGTTGCGGCCGGTGATGACGATCATCGGTGTGCCGGTCTCGGCTGCTCTATAGATGGTGGTCGTGGCGCCGGCGCAGCTCGTGTAGCCGCTTTCGACGTCGGGGGCGAGGTGATTGCGCAGCCTGACCTTGTCGAAGACGCCCCGCATCATCACTTCGCGGTTGGAAGCATCGCCCGGGGCCATCTCGTTCAGCAGAAGGCCAGCCAGACACCGGGCGGCCCGGCGGAAGGGCAGGGCCGGTGCCCGCCGACCACTTGTGGACGGCGGATCCGCAGGTCGGAGGAGGGTCTTCGAGGTTGCGGCACCATACGCTTGCGCTGATCTCGGGAGGTCGTGGATGGATCGGCTTTACGAACGTTCCAGCAGGCGGTGCGAGGCCGGGACGCTCGATCCGGTCGTGCGGGACGCGATCGCCGCGCACGCCGAGGCGCACCAGCTCGGCGACGTGCTGGGCGCGGCGTGGTGGTGCTGCGAGACGCGCAGCACGCGGCTGAAGCGACCGGGCCTGCTGGCGCGGCTGACGAAGTCGGGCGATCCCGACAAGGAGCACACCACAGTCGCCCTGATCCTGCCCCGCTACCTGGTCGTGGCAGTGGCCGGAGAGCAGCGGGGCGTGCACGTCCGCTCGATCCGCCTTGAGGATGTGAGCGTCGGTCGGGGCCTGGCCTCGAACATCGACACCGGGGTCAGCGCGACCGGGCTGTGGACAGCGGCGACGGAGCCCGCCTCGTTCTACATCGGCCTGGGCGACGACGCGGACGGCAAGGCGTTCCTGGACACGCTGCGCGGCGCGATCGCCGAGGTCAAGAGCACCTGACTCGGTTTCGATCGACAAGCAGCTCCGCGAACGTGGCGATCGGGCCGACCGCAGCCGCTGCGGACGACGCGAGAGCCTTGCTGCCCCGCAGCCGGCGCCATGCAGGCAGGTCACGGCGCGGCCAGCGAGGAACCGTCGGATCGGCCAGATGAGCGGCTCCACATGCCCACTGTTCAGCAACGACATGAGCGTCGTTTGCAGACTCGATGTCTCGAGGATGTAGTGAAGGACGTACCTCCAGGCCGAGTTCACCGCAACGCCGATGATCCCGGCCTCCGCCAACCTATCCGGCAATGCCGGGGCCTCTCCGCGTGAGATGGCCTTCTCCACGCTGGGGATCATTCGCCCTCGGAGAACCCTATAGTCGGTGATCGCCCGTACCATCTGGGCCAGCAACTCACACCAGAAGTGCGTTCTGTTCGCCCACTCCTGAAATTCCTTCATCGGCCCTGAGCCGAACTGCTTTCTGAGGCCCCTCAGCACCAGACCCTGCTCGGGCAGATCCCCAGTGTCCTCGAACGCGGCCTCTTCGGCGGCCCTCGCGCATTCCAGAAGCCGGCCATCGCGATGCAACCAGGCGACGACGTCCGCCCTGGCGCAGCCGATCGCCGCCTGCTGACGGTTCACCCCTGAAGGCCTGTTGATCCAATCCGCTTCTTGCTCTTGCAGATAGGCGCGAACCTTAGCGAGTGAGGCGCCCGCGACCTCGAACGCCCCCTGGCAGCCGTGCATCGCGCCGCCGCAGTCACACTCGCAACCGGGCCGCCTGGCGTGAGCGCAGTTGCTGTTGTGGGCCACGCGCCCTCCTCGGAACAAGCAGGACCGCATCGTCCGCGCTCACTACCTACCTGTAAAGGACCGCTGTAGATAGATTTAGATCCGCTATGACGGCGGCGTGCGACAGATGGCAGGCCCGGGCTCACCCACCTCGTGGTACTCATCCCACAACGTAGCGACCCGTCTGACCTGGCAATGCAGCCAGGGCCTACAGCCCCGGACATCCGGTGCCGATCGAGGGCGTCCGCCTTTCTTTTGGTCGACATTGTTCTTACCGTCCCGGATGCGTGACGGGTTCTGTCGGTCCGGCGTGTTTCGATCCTTTCCACGGGCGCGTGGCCTCGCGGCGGGCAGGAGGAGCGCATGGGTCCCGACTGGCCCGAAGAGGAGCATTGGGCAGCGCACCCTTGGTGGCTGCCACGCTGGTTCACGTTCCCCCGGGCGGCCGCGTAGCGTCGAAGGATTGGTGGCTTGGGCCCTGACGCTGCTGGCCTTGGCGTGGCTGGGCACCTTTGCGTGGCGGCTCTCGATCACCTACTGGTACCTGGTGCTGCCGGCTCTCGCAGTGACCGCGTTCGGCGCCGACCGGTACTGGCGGTCGCTGTGGGCGGCTGAACAGGAGCGCCGCAGAAGGGTCGCCTCTTACAGCCTGACGTTCGAGCAGATGCGAGACATGCACTGGCGAGACTTCGAAGTCGCGGTCATGTACTTGATGCGCTGCGACGGAATCGACGCGGAGCACACCGGCAAGACCGGTGACTTCTCCGGCGACGTCACCGGCTATGACCCCGCCCTCGACGAGCGCTGGATGGTCCAGGTCAAGCACTACAACCCGAACAACAGAGTCAGGTCCGATGATGTCCAGAAGGTCTCAGGAGCCGCCTGGCCCATCTACCAAGCCCGGATGAAACTCGTCGTCACCACGAGCGGCTACACCCGCGACGCCCGTGCCTTCTCCGCGAAAGCCGGCGTCCACCTCATCGACAAGACCGCGCTCATCCGCTGGGCCACCGATGGTGTCCATCTGCACGAGGTCCTCGGCATCACCGCAGACAGCCCCTAGCGGCACCGCGTCCGGCGGAGCGGAGAACTGGAGCCGCGCCCACCCGTTCTGGCGCCCAGCCCATCGCCCTGGTGCATTCGGTGGTGGCTGCACCTCGGGCGTGAGTTGCAGGCGCGGTGCTCGCGGCAGCGGCGTGGGCGCTCCTGTCTCCGGTTCGGCGCGGAACGCCTCGAACACGTAGGCGGCGAAGCGACGGGAGGCCGTGACTCGGGCGGTGCGCGGCGTGTCTTGGAGGCCCCGGTGGGCCATGAGCATGAGGACCAGGTCGTCGACGACGAAGCCGGGGCGCAGCCGGCCGGTCTCCTGGGCACGGCGGGCCAGTTCACCGACCGCGCGCAGGGTCCGCTCCCGGTCGGCGGCGAAGTCCATGGCTTCGGGGAAGGCCGTCATGAACGCGTCGGCGAATCCCCGGCTGTGCGCGTGGAGTTCACAGATCCGCTCGATCAGCGTCCGGAATCCGTGCCAGGCGTCCGAGTCCGCGAGGGCGTCACGGACGGCGGCCTGGCAGGCTCGCCGCTGCTCGGCGAACGTCTCGGCGATCAGCGCCTGCTTGGTCGGGAAGTGCCGGTACAGCGTTGCGGGGCCGACGCCCGCATGCCGGGCGACCTCGCGCATGGGCGCGCTCAGGCCCTCTTCGCCGAACACCGCGCGGGCGGCGTCCAGTATGCGGGCCCGGTTATCGCGGGCGTCCGAGCGCGCGATCCGAGACGAATGGCTGGTCATCGTTTCTCACTTTAGCCAAACGGACGGGGGCGTCCGTTACGGTCCGATGGCAGTGCCACCGACCTGAGGAGAAGAGATGAAAGCCGTCGTGATCAGGACGTTCGGAGACCCCGATGGCCTGGAGGTCGTCGATGTGCCCATGCCCGTTCCCGGGCCGGGGCAGGTGCGGATCGCCACGGAGGCGATCGGGGTGGGCGGCGTGGACGCCGTGATCCGCCGGGGAGCGCTCGCCGCCCACGGCTTCCGGGAGGGCCATCTCCTCGGCAGCGAGGTCGCGGGACGGATCACCGCGACGGGAGATGGCGTGGACGCCTCATGGATCGGACGGCGCGTGTGGGCGTTCACCGGCTTGTCCGGTGGCTACGCCGAACAGGCCGTCGCCGCGGTCGAGGACGTCCTCGCGCTGCCCGACGGCTTGACCGGCGCGGACGCGGTGACGCTCGGCGGCTCCGGCGTGGTCGCCCACTTCGCCTTGGACCGGGCCCGTTTCACCCCCGGCGAGTCGGTGCTCGTGCGCGGCGCGGCGGGCAGCATCGGGATCACGGCGGTCCAGCTCGCGGCCAGGGCCGGTGCGGGCGCCGTGGCGGTCACCACTTCGTCGGCGAGACGTGGCACGCGCCTGCGGGACCTGGGCGCGACCCACGTCCTCGACCGCTCCGGCGAGGGCGGCCCGGACGCACCGGCAGGCTTCGACGTGGTGATCGATGTCGTGGCAGGCCCCCAGCTTCCCCTTTTCCTGGACAAGCTGAACCCCAACGGGCGATACGTCGCGGTCGGTGTGGTCGCCGGGCGGCCGCCGGCGGACTTCGGCATGCGGCTGATGGACGCCTTCCGCAGATCGCTGTCATTCGCCACCTTCAGCGCCGACACCGTGCCAGGCACCGACCGCCAAGCCGTCCGGTCGTCCCAGTTCGCGGACGCCGCACGCGGAGATCTACGCACGGTCGTGCACGACGTCCTACCACTGGACCAAGCGGCGCAAGCCCACCGCGAAATGGACGCGGCCAAGGTCTTCGGCCGCATCGTGCTCCACCCCTGAGCTAGCAACAACGCCGAGACGCCGGACACGGTCCCGATAGCCCAGAGGGCGCCGGCCGGCGCCGGCAAGGCCGCCCCACAGGCTCACCAACCGACTAGGCGCGCAGATAGTTGATTTACTAAATCAACTTTATGTAGGGTGCGGTCATGCCGCCACGCGAAGCCGGAGTCACACGTCTGACCGAGGCCCTGTTCGCGGTGCTGGACAACATGCAGCGCGCGCGCAAGGCGATCCCCGACGCCGCGGCGCTCGCCGTCCTGCAGGTCATCGGCGCGGCCCAGCGGGACGATCCCCGCGAGGGCGTCCGCCCTTCACAGATCGCCGACCACCTTGAGGTGCACCGCTCGGCCGTCACCCATCACCTGCGGGCGCTGACCCAGGCCGGGTACATCACCGCGGCCCCCGATCCCGCCGACCGGCGCGCGTCGATCCTGACCCTCACCGATGCCGGGCGCGAGACCGTCGACCGGCTCACCCGGCAGGGCAAGGCCCGCTTCGCGTCCTTCGTCGCGGACTGGACGGACGAGGACGTCGCGGAACTCGCCCGCCTGCTGGAGAAGTTCCGCGCCTCCGCGCAGGCCGTCAACGAGAAGGACCCCCCTCCCAGCGCACCTGGCTGGAAAAGCCGCTAAGGAACACAGTTGAAGCGTCTCGCCACCCTCCTCCCCCTCCTGTTAGACCTGGTGGTCCCGACCGCCGGCTACTTCCTGCTCCACGCCCTGGGCATGGACGATGTCTGGGCGCTCACCGTCGCCGGCTCGGCCGCCGGCGTCACCACGGTCGTCAACAGCGTCCGCAGGCGCCGAGTCGACCTGCTGGGCGCGCTGGTCTGCGCGGAACTGGTCCTGTCGGTCGTGCTCGCCCTGGCCACCGACAGCCCGCGCCTCGTCCTGGCCCGCGCCGCGTTCTACCTCGCCATCGGCGGAGGGGCGCTGCTGGCCTCCAGCGCGGCCGGGCGTCCGATCACCTACCCGGCGGCCGAGCCGATGGCCACCAAGGGCGACCCCGTCCGCGCCCGCGCCTACGCAGCGACCTGGGACCAGTCGGCCGAGTTCCGGCGCATCCACACACGCCTCAGCTCTTTTGTCGGGATCGGAATGCTGGCCTACGCGGCCCTGCGCCTGGTCATCATCTTCACCGCCTCCTCGGTCGCCGACGCGGTCTGGGCCCAGGAGGTACCGGGAATCATCCTGCTCGCTGGAGCGCTCGTCCTGATTCGCCTCCAGGTGCCCAAGCTGAGGCGCATCGTCGACGCCCAACAAGCCGCCCTGACCTCTGGCGACGAAGCCGCCCACCCGGTCGGCACCGATGCTCCAGCGCGCCTCACCAGGAACGCAGAAAACAGATAGGCCGACGTTCGTTCGGCCACACGGCCCCGGCACGACAAAGGCCGCGATGCCACGACAACGGGCCGGCCCAATCGGTCACTTTTCGATTCGCCTGAACTAATCACAGATTTCGAACTCGAGGCGCACTTCCAGCGGGTCCAGAGCGTCCGGTCGCAACTTGATCGGCGAAGTACCTTCACCAACGACCACCTGCGCCGCGCGCTCGGCCCCGGGTGGAGCACAGGCACCTCGCCGATGGCCGGCGAGCAGGTCAAGGCGACCACAGAGAGCCGGACGGGCGGGAAGAACAGATGCTGATCGACGAACTTCAGAGGCCCGCGCTGCTCCGGCCCGACGACAAAGCGCACAAGGTCCGGCGTTCCCGCACCTGGACGGCAAGCTCGACGCCTCCAGCCCCGACGTGGTCGCCGCCCAGATCCGCCCCGCGGTTCACGCGCTCTTCGTCACATCACCGGTGATGTCGCAGGCCCCATGACCACCACGGCCGGCCTGCCTGCGCCCTCCGAAACTTCATGGTCGCGCCGGGGGCTTGGCTGGGGGCCTAACCGTCCCCCGGCTTCAACAGGACGACCGGGTAGCTCCGCCGCGCGGGATCGTCCGCCTCACCAGGGGACGGGGCCCTGCTCTCGGAAGAATCCGCCGGTGGGGCCGTCGGCGGGCAGGGTGGCGAGGTCCACCACGATCCGGGAGCCCTCCTCGACGGTGCGGGTGCCGCGGTGCGCGCTCATGTCCGTCGCGACGTACCCGGGCGTCGCAGAGTTGATCTTGACGTGCGCGAGGTCGGGGTCGGCGGCGAAGGCGGCGGCGTACTGGACGGTCAGCATGTTCAGCGCGGCCTTGGAACTGGAGTAGGCGAGCCGCAGGTGCGCGTCGCCGCCGAAGTCCGCGCCGCCGCCGGTCAGGGTGAGGGACGCCGTCGTGCTGGACACGTTCACCACTCGCGGGGCCGCCGAGCGGCGCAGCAGCGGCAGCATCGCGTTCAGGACGGTGACGGCGCCGAAGACGTTGACCTCGTAGGTGCGGCGCATGTCGTCGGCGGTCATCTCGGTGGCGAGCGCCTCGGCCATGAGCCCGGCGTTGTTGACGAGGACGTCGAGACGGCCGTGCTCGTCGCCGATCCGGGCGGCGGCGGCCGCGACGCTCGGCGCGTCGGTGACGTCGAGGGGCAGCGGCCGCACGTCGCCCTCGGACGCGAGGCCCCGCGCGGCCTCGGCGCCCCGGTCCGCATCCCGGCTGCCGAGCAGGACGGTCATGCCCCGCCGCGCCAACTGCCGCGCGGTCTCCTTGCCCAGTCCCCTGTTCGCCCCGGTCACGAGCGCTGTGGTCCCCATGGCATCCTCCTTCGCGTTACAGGATGTATCTCAATATACAAGCTGTATCATCAAGGGCATGCAGCGAGCAGCCGGGATCGAGCGCACCCGCCGCGCGGTCATGGACGCGGCACGGCGCCACCTGGTCGAGGCCGGCTACCACGGGCTGAGCATGGAACGGGTCGCCGCCGAGGCCGGGGTCACCCGCGTGACGGTCTACCGCCGGTTCGGCTCCAAGCCCGGCCTCCTGGAAGCGGTCGCCGACGACCTCGCGGGCCGCTCCGAGGTCGTCCCGCACCTGCGGGAGGCCCTCGACCGGCCGGACGCGCCGGACGCGTTCCGCGGAACCGTGACCGGGATCTGCCGGTTCTGGGGCACCGATCCCGATCTGCTGCGCCGCCTGGTGAGCCTCGCCGAGGTCGATCCGGAGGTCCGCGACGTCATCGCCGGACGCGAGCGCTGGCGGCTCGCGCAGGTGACCGCCGCGGTCGAGCGGCTGGACGGCGCGGGACGCCTGCGCCCGCCGTTCGGAGTGCTGGAGGCGAGCGCGGCGGCCGCCGCGGTGACGTCCTTCCCGTCCTGCGACGCGATGGCCGCCGACCTGGGCCGTCCCCACGCCGATCTCCCCGTCCTGCTGGTCCCGCTCCTGACCTCCATCGCCGACCTCGACTGACGGCCCGGAACGTGTTCGTCGTCGGGCCGTGATCGCCGCCTTCAGCGTGCCCGGAAGGGGGCCGGCTCCGGTAGGGCGGCGTGAGGTGATCTCGCCGGTCCGGTCAGCCGGGCGGCAGGGTGACCACGAAGGCCGCGCTTTTCTCGAGCGTCAGGTCGCCGCCCGCGGACCTGGCGAGCCTGCGGGCCAGGACGAGCCCGAGGCCGGCGCCCTGATGCCCGTCAGCGGGCTCGGCCCGGAACTCGGGCTCGAAGCGCGGACTCGGGCACACCGGCGCCGTCGTCGTGGATCACGATTCGGACGCCGGGCTCCACGACACCGGGCTCCAGTCGGACGACGACCGTGGTGGCGGCGTGGGGGCGCGCATTGTCGAGCAGTGGCGCCAGAATCCGCTCCACGATCTCCGGCGAGGCCCCGACGGTCAGCCCGGCGAGCGTCTCGACGGCCAGGTCGGGCGTTTGGACAACCATGCGGTCAACCTCACCGACGCCGGTCGCCACGAGGAGGCGGTCAAGCACCTCAGCGAACTGGCCGGCGCCGCCCCCCCAGTACAAGCTCGACTTCGCGAACGCGCTGAGCACGCTTGCGATCACTTACGCACGATCAGGCCATCCTGACACGGCCCTCGCCGCCAACCTCCAGGCCGTCGGAATGCTCCGCGGCCTGTCCGCCGAATCCCGGCGTCTACGCTCGGACACTTGCCGCAGCGGAACCGCACGGTCACGGCAGACACCTCGCCGGCGCGCTGCTCGACTTCGGAGTCCGTCTCTGGGAGGCCGGTCAGCTCCCCTACGCACTGCAGACCACGCAGGAGGCCGTCGCCGCCTTCCGCGATCTGGCGGCCGACGAGGCCGAGGAGGCGCGACCGGGCCTGGCGCAGGCGCTGCACAACCTGGCCCTCAGCCATCGGGCTCTCGGTGACACCGACAGGGCGGTCGCCGCCGCCGAGGCCGTTCGGATCCGCCGTGACCTCGTGACGACGGACCTCCGATTCCAGGTCGATCTTGCATTCTCGCTCGGCCATCTCGGCCAGGCCTACGGGGACCTGGGCTGTCTCCCCGAGGCGCGAACCGCGCTGAACGAAGCGGAAGCCCTCACCCGCCGACTCGCTGACGCCGATCACGTCGCTGGGCAGACGTACGCCCAGGCGCAGCGATCCTCCGAGGCTCTCCCGGTTCTCCAGGAGGCCCTGGCCATTCGGCGCGAACTGGTCGCGACCGACCCGGGTGCCCAAACGACGGCGCTCGCCCAAACCCTGCACAACCTCGGCACCCTCTTCTGCGCCGACCAGATGCTCCCCCAGGCCGTCCCGCTTCTCGAAGAAGCGGCCACGCTCTACCTCCACGCTAGGAAACAACCGCCTGCGGCAGGGGCGCCTGGGTCGTCCCGGCGCCCGCCGCCCGGGCCGCAGCGTCAGGCTCCGGCGGTCCGCTTGGGCAGTCTCCAGCCGGGGCGGGGGAAGTGGCAGGTGTAGCCGTTCGGGTACTTCTGCAGGTAGTCCTGGTGCTCCGGCTCGGCTTCCCAGAAGTCGCCGGCGGCGGTCACCTCGGTGACGACCTTGCCCGGCCACAGGCCGGAGGCGTCGACGTCGGCGATGGTGTCCTCGGCGACCTTCCGCTGCCCGTCCGAGGTGTAGAAGATCGCGGAGCGATAGCTCGTGCCGATGTCGTTGCCCTGCCGGTCCACCGTCGTGGGGTCGTGGATCTGGAAGAAGAACTCCAGCAGCGCCCGGAAGTCGGTCTGGTCCGGGTCGTAGACGACCTCGATGGTCTCGGCGTGGGACCCGTGGTTGCGGTAGGTGGCGTTCGGCACGTCGCCGCCGCTGTAGCCGACCCGGGTGGAGACCACTCCGGGCTGCCGGCGGAACAGCTCTTCCATCCCCCAGAAACAGCCGCCGGCGAGCAGTGCCCTCTCGGTTGCCATGCTCTTTGCCCCCCTCGTGTCCTTCGTCGGTGGTTACAGCCGACGTCTCTTCAGCGTTATTCCATAGGCCACCGACGGTCGACGGGCGGTGCTCCGTCCATCGCCCGATGTAGCCGTACATCGGGGGATGGAGCTTCGCGACCTGCCGGAATCATCCGGTCGGGGGACGAGCTGGCCGGGACGGGCGCCCTAGCGTTCATGCTGAGCACGCCGCTGACGCTTCCAAGGACACGGACATGATCGAGGCCAGGGGCCTTACCAAACGCTACGGCGACAAGACGGCGGTGGACGACCTGTCGTTCACCGTTCGCCCCGGTGTCGTCACCGGCTTCCTCGGTCCGAACGGGGCGGGCAAGTCGACGACGATGCGGATGATCCTCGGCCTGGACCGGCCGACCTCCGGTTCGGTCACCGTCAACGGCCGGCCGTACAGCGGCCACGCGGCCCCCCTCCACGAGGTCGGCGCCCTCCTGGAGGCCAAGGCCGTCCACACGGGCCGGACCGCCTACAGCCACCTGCTCGCGCTCGCCGCGACCACCGGCATCCCCTGCGGCCGGGTCGACGAGGTCACCGACCTGGTCGGCCTGCGCGACGTCGCCCGCAAGCGCGCCGGCGGGTTCTCCCTCGGGATGGGCCAGCGTCTCGGGATCGCCTCGGCGCTGCTGGGAGATCCCAGGACGCTGATCCTCGACGAGCCGGTCAACGGCCTGGACCCCGAGGGCATCCTGTGGATCCGCAACCTGCTGAAGGATCTGGCCGCCGAAGGGCGCGCGGTCTTCGTCTCGTCTCACCTGATGAGCGAGATGGCCCTGACCGCCGACCACCTCATCGTCATCGGCCGGGGCAGGTTGATCGCCGACACCTCCGTCGCCGAGTTCGTCGAGCGCGCCTCCACCGGACGCGTGAAGGTCCGCTCCCCCCGGGCGGCGCGGCTGCGCGACCTGCTGGCGGGCCCGTCCGTCACGGTGACCGAACCGCAGGAGGGCACCCTGCTCGTCAGCGGGATGACCAGCGACGAGATCGGCCGGATCGCCTCCGGCAACGGCATCACGCTGTTCGAACTCGCACCGCAGCAGGCATCGCTGGAAGAGGCGTTCATGGAGCTGACCGGCGAGTCCGTCGAGTACCGGGCCCCCGTCCGGGCCGCCGAGGAGTCCGCCGCATGACCACCGCCACGCCCCCTCTCCGGACCGGCAGGGTCACCCTGCCGCGCGTCCTGAACTCCGAGTGGATCAAGCTCTGGACGCTGCGCTCCACCTTCTGGACGCTGCTCGCCGCGATCGTCGCCACCGTGGCCCTCGGGATGCTGTTCAGCTGGGGCTTCGCGAGCCGCCTCGGCGACCGCGCCCGGCCGGTCGAGCACGCCGCGACGATGGCGGTGACCGTGCCGCTGCGGCCCTACGTCATCGCACAGCTCGCGGTCGGCGTGCTCGGCGTCATGGTGATCACCGGGGAGTACTCCACCGGCATGATCCGCGCCACCCTGTCCGCGGTCCCCGCCCGCCTCCCCGTGCTGGGCGCCAAGGCCGCGGTGTTCGGCGTGGTCGTCCTGGTCATGATGGAGATCGCGTCGTTCGCGGCCTTCCTCGGCGGCGAGGCGATCCTCTCCACCCGGCACGTCCAGGCCACGCTCTCCTCACCGCAGGCGCTGCGGATCGTCATCGGCGTCGGGCTCTACCTGACGGTCGTCGGCCTCCTCGGCACCGCGCTCGGCACCATCATCCGCAGCACCGCCGGCGCCATCGCCGCGCTGTTCGGCATCCTGCTGGTGCTCCCGGTCCTGGGCGAAGTCCTCAACCTCACGTCCTGGGGCAAGCACATCACGCCCTACCTGCCGAGCAACGCCGGCGGTGACCTGCTCACCAACGCCCCCGACCCGGGTTCGCTCGCCCCGTGGACGGGATTCGGGGTCTTCGTCCTCTACACCGCCGCCGCGATGGCGGTCGCCGCCTACCTGCTCAAGCGCAGGGACGCCTGACAGTCGATGAGCGGCTCTTGGCCCGAGCCCGGTTCCGGCACGCTCGTAACACGCCGGGTCCATCGGCTGCGCGCGCTCGCCGACCGGTATCCCGCCGCCGCCGACGGCGCGTTCGCGCTCCTCGTGCTCCTGTCCGGGGTGCCGCACCTGCTCAGAGAGCCACCGAAGCAGCCTCTCGTCGGCTGGGGCCTGCAGATCGCGCTCCTGGTGCCGCTGATCTGGCGGCGCCGCGCGCCGTTCGCCGCCTTCGGCGTGGTCGCGGCGCTGGCGCTCGTGCAATGGCTCGGCGGAGTACTCCTGTCCACCGGCGACGTCGCCGTGCTGATCGCGCTGTACTCGGTCGCGGCCCACTCGACGCTGCGCCGGCTGATCGTCTCGGCGGGCGTCGTGGAACTCGGCGTCGCGATGGCCACCGTCCAATGGGCCCCGCGCGGCCACCTGCTGAAGGTCTTCGTCCTGCTGTCCGGCATGACGACGGCCGCCGCCGTCATCGGGCTCAACATGCGTACCCGCCGCGCCTACATGGCGTCGCTGGAGGACCGCGCCGCCCGCCTGGAGAAGGAACGCGACCAGCAGGCCCAGATCGTCGCCGCGCAGGAGCGCGCGAGGATCGCCCGCGACGTGCACGACATCGTCACGCACAGCCTGTCGGTCATGGTCGCGCTGACCGACGGCGCCGCCTACACCCTGCCGACCGCGCCCGACCAGGCCGCCGACGCGGTCTCCAAGGCGTCGCAGATCGGACGTCAGGCCATCGCGGAGATGCAGCGCGTCCTCGACGTGCTCCGCCGCGACACCTCGCTCGCGGCCGGTTCCCGGCGCCCGCAGCCCGGCCTGAGCCAGCTCGACGCGCTGCTCACCGAGGTGCGCGCCGCCGGGCTCCCGGTCGAGTTCGTGACGACGGGACGCCCGCCCGCCATGACCTCCGGAGCCGAGCTCGCCGTCTACCGGCTCGTCCAAGAGGCGCTCACCAACGTCCGCAAGCACACGCCGCCGGGGACCCGTGCGAAGGTACGGCTCGCCTGCACCACCGCGAACATCGAGGTCGAGGTCACCGATGACGGACGACCGCCCGCCGGCGCCGCGTCCGAGGAGCGGCGCACCGGGCACGGCATCGCCGGGATGCGCGAACGCGTCGCCGTCTACGGCGGCATGATGCAGGCCGGCCCGCTCCCCGGGGGCGGCTGGCGCGTGTACGCCCGGTTCGAACCGTCCCAGCCGGAGAGCACCCGATGATCAGCGTTCTGCTCGTGGACGACCAGCCGCTGCTGCGCATGGGTTTCCGGCTGGTGCTGGAGACACAGCCCGACATCGCCGTCGTCGGCGAGGCCGGCGACGGCGCCGAGGCCGTCGCGCAGGTGAGCGCGCTGTGCCCCGACGTGGTGCTGATGGACGTCCGCATGCCGGGCATGGACGGCATCGAGGCCGCCAAACGGATCGCCCGCGACCACGCCGGCTCGCGCGTCCTCATCCTGACGACGTTCGACCTGGACGAGTACGCCTTCGCGGCCCTGCGAGCGGGCGCCGCCGGATTCCTGCTCAAGAACGTCCAGCCCGCCGAGATGATCGCGGGCATCCGCACGGTCGCCGCGGGCGACGGCGTCGTCGCGCCCCGGCTCACCCGGGTGCTCATCGAGACCTTCACCCGCCATGCGGGCGCGCCGCCGGCCTCGACCGACGATCCGCGCCTCGACCGGCTCACCGACCGGGAGCGCGAAGTGCTGATCGAGATGGCCAAGGGGCTGTCCAACGCCGAGATCGCCGCCGGACTCGGGCTCTCCGAGGCGACGGTGAAGACGCACGTCAGCCGGATCCTCCCCAAGCTCGGGCTCCGCGACCGCGTCCAGGCGGTCGTGCTGGCCTACCAGACCGGACTGCTGCGACCGCCGTGAACCGCGCCCCCACCGGATGAGAAAAGGTTCAGCACTTACCTTTCACGCCGGTTTCAAATAACCCGTGCATCACCTTGTGAAAATGTGCGTACAGAACATTGGATAGCGTATTGAATTGATGAATATCCCCACCAGAGGGCATCACTTATGCCATCATCATCGACATGGCGACGAGTCAAGTTCAAACAAGCACCGTTAGCGCGGCCCAGCGGGCGCTAAGCAACGTCCCGGAAGTGACGGCCTACTTCTGGATCATCAAGATCTTGACCACCGGCATGGGCGAGACGACCTCCGATTACCTGGCCCACCGCCTCGATCCGATCATCGCGGTCCTGCTGGCGGGTGCCCTTCTCGCGGCATCACTGGCACTTCAGTTCCGCGCCAGACGATATGTCCCCTGGATATACTGGACATCCGTCACCATGGTCAGCGTCTTCGGCACGATGGCCGCCGACGCGCTGCACGTCGTCCTCGGCATCCCGTACCTCGCCTCGACCGTATTCTTCGTGATCGCACTGACGGCGGTCTTCGCGATCTGGTATGTGAGCGAAAAGACGCTGTCCATTCACGGCATCGTGACGGCACGCCGCGAACTGTTCTACTGGGCCACCGTCATGACGACATTCGCGCTCGGCACCGCCACCGGCGACATGTCCGCGGTCACCCTCCACCTCGGTTACCTGGCTTCGGGCGTCGTGTTCGCCGTCCTTATCGCGCTCCCGGCCCTCGCATACGGCCTGCTGCGAATGAACGCCGTCTTCGCCTTCTGGGCGGCCTATGTCCTCACCCGGCCGCTCGGCGCATCATTCGCCGACTGGATGGGGGTGTCACACGATCGGGGCGGCCTCGCCCTGGGCACGGGGCCGGTCAGCCTGGCCCTCGCCGTCATCATCGCCGGCTTCGTCGGCTACCTCACCGCCACACATAAAGACAGTGCATGAAGCAGCGCCTACACCGTGGCCGGCGCCTCAGTGCTGGATCAGACCGCTGACCTGGACGGAAGCGACATCGGCCGCGCCTGGCCGCGGTGCCGAGTCTCCCGTCTTCCGGACGATCAGCCCGGCTCAAACTTTCCGGCTCAGAAACTTTGCCGAGCCAGAAAGTTTTTGTAGAGTGGGGTCATGGCGATCGACCGTGCACAGGAGGACCGTCCGCAGTCCGGGCTGCGGGAATGGAAGAAGCAGGCGACCCGGGAGGCGTTGACGCTGGCCGCGGTGCGGCTGGCCGTCGAGCGGGGGCTGGAGAACGTGCGGGTCGAGGACATCGCCGCCGAGGTGCGGGTGTCGACGCGGACCTTCAACAACTACTTCACGAGCAAGTACGAGGCGCTGGCGGCGCGTCACGTCGACCGGATGCGGCGATCAGCCCGGGAACTGCGAGAACGCCCCGGCGATGAGCCACTGTGGGAAGCGATCACGAAGGCCGTCCTCGCTCCGCTGGCGGGCTCGGACCAGGCGCACGGCACCCCTGATCCGCAGACGCTCGCCGGCATCCGGCTGATCGCCGCCGAGCCGGCCCTGCAGGCCGAGACCCTGAGGATCGGCATGGCGGCCGGCAACGAGTTCACCGCGGCGGTCGCCGACCGCACCGGAACCGACGCCGATCGCGACCTGTTCCCCCGGCTGGTCGCCGCCACGGTGACGGCCGCCGTTCACGTCGCCACCGACCGGTGGCTGCGGTCCGACCCACCGGCCCCGCTCACCGAACTGCTGCGGGAGGCGCTGAGACAACTGGCGGCCGGCCTGCCGATGCCGCCGGCCGACACACCCCGCTAGCACCCCACCGCCTCCCCCTCGTTCGCGCCCGCGGCGCCTCCTTGGTGACCGCGCCATCCGGCATGCCCAAATCGGTGGTGCCGGCGCCCTCAAAGGAAGAAGCCCCCTGGTGACAATCAACGAACGAGCGGACGGCGGACGGCTGCCCGCCCGCCTGGTCACCCTCATGATCACCGTCACGCTGGGCGCGATCATGATGCAGATGGACGCGACGATGACCAACATCGCGTACAACACCCTGCTCAAGGAGTTCGACACCTCCCTGCTCACCATCCAGTGGGTCACCACCGGCTACCTGCTGGCGATGGCCGCGGTGATGGCCCTGTCCGGCTGGACCCTGGACCGCTTCGGCGCGAGGACGATGTGGATCATCAGCATCGGCCTGTTCCTGCTCGGGTCGGTGCTGTGCGGCGCCGCCTGGGACGCGCCCAGCCTCATCGCGTTCCGCCTCCTGCAGGGCCTGGGCGGCGGCATGGTGCTCCCCCTGGGCATGGCGATCCTCGCCCAAGAGGCCGGCCCGTCAAGGCTGGGCCGCGTCATGGGCGTGATGGGGGTCCCCTCGGCCCTGGCCCCGGTGCTGGGCCCGGTCCTCGGCGGCGTCATCGTCGAGGACTGGAACTGGCGCTGGATCTTCTTCATCAACGTTCCGGTGTGCCTGGCCGCCATCGTCCTCGCCTGGCGGGCCATGCCCACCGCCAGGTCGCCCCACGCCGGGCGGCTGGACGTCCTCGGCCTGCTGCTGCTGGCCCCGGGCTGCGCGATGGTGGTCTTCGCGCTCACCGAGGCCGGCAAGTACGGAACGTTCACCGACCGCCACGTCGTGATCCCGCTGATGATCGGCCTCGCGCTGCTCGCGGCGTTCTGCGTGCACGCCCTGCGCATCGACACCCCGATCGTCGACCTGCGGCTGCTGAAGGTCCGCAGCTTCCTGTCCTCCTCCAGCGTGCTGTTCTTCGCCAGCGTCGCCCTGTTCGGCGCGGTGGGGGTCCTGCCGCTCTACTACCAGCAAGCCCGCCAGCACAGCGTGCTGGAGGCCGGGCTCCTCCTGGCTCCGCAGGGACTCGGCATGGCCGTCTCCCTGTTCGCCGTCGGCAAGCTCGCCGACCGAGCGGCCCCCAGGCTGCTGGTCATCTGCGGCCTGGCCCTCACCGGCGCCGGCTCGGCCATGTTCACCCAGCTCGGGACGCACACCAACGAGGTGCTGCTCAGCGGCGCACTCGTGCTCAGCGGCGCCGGTATCGGCATGGTCATGGTCCCCGCCATGGCCGCCGCGATCCGCGACATCCCGGGACCGGCGATCCCACGGGCCAGCGCAGCGAACCGGATCATCATGCAGCTCGGCTCCTCGTTCGGCTCGGCCGTCCTCATCATCGTGCTGCAGAACCGCATCGACCACCTCGTCGACACCCAGACCATCACCCCCGACGGCCTGGCCGGCGCCTACGGGCGCACCTTCTGGTGGGTCCTGGGCTTCGCCGCCATCTCCATCGTGCTCGCCCTGCTCATCCCCTCCCGCCCACCACAGCGCCAACCCAGCGAGGACGCCACGGTCCCCGCCCTCTGACCGGTCGCGAAATGACCTGGTTCAACAGGTGAGCCGTTCTTGCCAGGGGTGTTCTCCGAAGCCGCGTGACAAGGCTTCGCTCAGCCAGCGCCGCCGCTCAGCGGTGAGGAAGGGCAACGCCGCGAGGAAATCGATCTCGTCCTTTGGCCGAGGCTGTTCGGCTTTGTAGTACAGCTGGATTTCGGGTGCGAGGTAGGGGACGCCGTCCGGGCTGACGTCCCCGATGTCGGCCCAGGGGCGGCGGAGACCCGAGTCGCGGCGCGATGCCCATTCGCCGTGTCTTGTCTCGTCGAGCATCACCTGGATCCGCCGGGCCGAAAACAGCGAGGCGACCTGCGCAGGGGTCGCCGGCTCCCAGCGGCCGTACGGAGCGACGATCGGCTTCATGGCAGTGCTCGTCTCCTCGCCTCACCTGAACGGCCTGTAAGCCAGGTCTCCTGCCCTCCGCCGCCCTCGTCCACCACCAGCCCGACAGAAAGCATCAGCGCTGTTATATTAGTGCTGTGACATCTTCTGACCCCACCGCTTCGCCGGGCCGGTGGCACGCGCTGCACACCCTGCTGGCCGACATCGATAGCCAGATCGAATCCCTGTACACCGACCGGGGCATCGAGGGCGTCCGCCCCCGGTTCGCCTACCCCCTGATCCGGCTCGCCCATGCCGGCCCGCTGACGATCCGTGAACTGGCCGAGTCGCTGGAGCGCTCGCACTCGGCGATGAGCCAGACGATCGCGGCGATGCGCCGTGAAGGCCTGGTCGCTTCCGAACCCGGCGCCGACGCCCGCACGCGGCGCATCACCCTGACCGACCGCGGCCGCGCCCTCATCCCCTTCCTCGAAGCCGAATGGCGCGCGACCGAGGCAGCGATCGCCGAACTCGACGACGAGGCGCCCCATCCGCTCAGCGCCGCCGTCACCGAACTCGAGAACGCCCTGGCCAGGCGGCCCATGAGAGAACGGATCCTTCTCCACCTCGACGGGCTGCTGCCCGCCGTCGGGCCCGAAGCGCCTTCCACCACGACCCGGCCGTAGCGGTGGCCTGGCGTGACACGCTCCTCGACGTCCGCCCGCTGCGCAGCAGCCGGCCGTACCGCGCCCTGTGGATCGGCGCCTCGCTCGCTTCGATCGGTCAGCAGATCGCCGTCGTCGCCGTCCTGCAGCAGGTCTGGGAGCTGACCCGTAGCCCGCTGTGGACGGGGGCCATCGGGCTGGCCACCGGCGTGCCGCTCCTCGTCCTCGGCCTGGTCGGCGGGGCGCTGGCCGACACCGTCGACCGCCGGAGCCTCGTCCGCGCCGCCACCGGCGGCCAGGCGCTGGCGGCCATCGGCCTCGTCGTGCAGGCCGCCGCGGACAACCGATCGGTGACGCTGCTGCTCGCACTGGTCGCCGCCCAGGCCGGCTGTGCGGCCCTCGGGGCACCGGCCCGGCGCACCTTCCCGGTCCGGCTGCTGCCCGCCGACCAGGTCGCCGCCGGGCTCGCCCTGCAGAACCTCGCCTTCCAGGCGGCGATGCTGATAGGACCCGCCATCGCCGGCATCGTCCTCGCGCAATGGCGGTATCCCGCCGCATACGCCATCCAGGCCCTGACCACCGCCGCGTCACTGGCCGCCGTGGTCCGGCTGCCCGCGATGCCCCCGCCGCGCACCGGCGATGAGCAGCACCCCGGGCCGGGCGCGCGTCAACGCCGCGGGCCGCTCCCAGGGGGCTGGCGCGTCATCCTGCGGCGCCCGACCCTGTGGGGCTCCTTCGCCGTCGACCTCGCGGCGACCGGCCTGGCCATGCCCGTCGCACTGTTCCCCCTGGTCAACGAACTCCGCTTCGGCGGCGACCCCCGAACCCTGGGGCTGTTCCTGTCCGCGATCGCGGTCGGCGGACTCACCGCCGGCACGCTCTCCGGCACCGTCACCCGGCTGCGCCGCAGCGCGCTGGTCCAGCTCGTCGCGGCGACGGCATGGGGCCTGGCCCTCGCCGGCTTCGGCCTGGCCGGGCCGCTGTGGCTCGCCCTGTCCTGCCTGGCGGCCGCCGGCGCGGCTGACACCATCGCCGTCATCACCCGAGGCGCGCTCGTCCAGCTCGAAACACCCGACCACTACCGGGGCCGGGTCTCCTCGGTCGAACACGTCATCGGCATCGCCGGGCCCGAGATCGGCAACTTCCGCGCAGGACTCCTCGCCTCCCTCACCTCCGCGCCCGTGGCTCTCCTGGCGGGCGGCCTGGCGGCCGCGACCACCGTCATCACCGTCGGTCTCGTCAACCCTCCGATGCGCCGGCACCGGACCCGGCAAGAGCCCGAGGACGCGCAACCAACCGCAGTGGCGCCGGCTCAGTGAGCCCACCCGGCCTGATCGGCCAGTAGGCGGCACGGCCACCGCCGATCGGCCGGTCTCACCACGCACGATCACGTTCCCGGCGGCCCTTGCAGGGGTCTCGCGGCCTCGCACGACCTGGTGCGTAGTACTGGCAGGACCAGCTTCGCCCTTGGTGATCGGCTGGGTGAACAGCAGACTTGGGGCATGGGCGATAACGACTTGGGCGACTTCCTGCGGGCCCGCCGTGCTGGACTGACGCCGGATGAGATCGGTCTGCCGGTCGAGTTCGACGCCGGTCGCCGGGTCGCCGGTCTGCGGCGCGGTGAGGTCGCGCAACTGGCGGGGGTGAGCACCGAGTACTACACCCGTCTGGAGCAAGGCCGCGCCCGGCAGCCGTCCGAACAGGTACTGCACGCCCTCTGCGACGCACTGCGGTTCGACGACATCGAGCGGCGGCATCTGTTCGCCCTCGCGGGCGCCGCGGCCGGGCGCAAGGACCAGGCCGAGCACTCGTCACGGCTACGGCCGGCGCTGCGGCAGGTGCTGGAGTCGATGGATCTGGCCGCTGCTTTCGTCAGCGACCGGAACCTCACCGTCGTCGGCGGGAACCCGTTGTGGGCGCTGCTGTTTCCCGATGTGGCCGAACTGCCGCGCCGGGAACGCAGCATGGCGCGCTGGACGCTGCTGGATCCGCGTGCTCGCCTGGTGTGGTGCGACTGGGAACGCGTCGCCCGCGACTACGTGCACGGGTTGCGGCTGGCCGCCGCCGCCCAGCCGCGCAACCAGCGCATCGCCAACCTGATCGGTGAGCTGATGATGCGCTCACCCGAGTTCCCGGCGTGGTGGTCGGAACACCGCGTCCAGGAACGCAGCACCGGCCTCAAGCGCCTCCACCACCCCGTCGTCGGTGACCTGGAACTGCAGTACGAGATCTTCACCTCGGTCGCCGACCCGGGCCAATCGCTCGTCGTCTACACCGCGCCGTCCGGCTCGCCGTCTCAGGAACGCCTGCGACTGCTGGCCAGCTGGGGCAGCGAACCCGCCACCGCGACCACCTCGGACGCCATCGCCGAGTCCTGACCACCGCCCGAACCGGGCGATCCAGCACCACCACGGCCCCGCCGTACCCGCGGGGTCCATGCCGCCGTGCCCACGCACGCCCTGCGGCCTGACACTCATCCACGAAAGGACACCCGCAGTGAGCAAGACATTCCTGATCACCGGCGTCAGCACCGGCCTCGGACTGGCCATCGCCCGACGGGCCCTGACGGCCGGGCACCGGGTCGCGGGCACCGTGCGCACCGAAGAGCACGCGGCCGCCTTCCGGGCACTGGACCCCGACCGCGCCCGGGCCTACGTCCTCGACCTGTCCGACGAGGACCGGATCGACCCCACGGTGCGGGCCGCCGAAGCGGAACTGGGCCCGGTCGAAGTGCTCGTCGCCAACGCCGGCTACGGGCTCGAAGGCACCTTCGAAGAGACATCGATGGCCGATGTCCGCCGCCAGTTCGAGGTCAACGTCTTCGGCACGGTGGCGACCGTGAAAGCGGTCCTGCCCGGCATGCGGGAGCGGCGCGACGGCCACATCTTCGTCATCACCTCGATGGGCGGGCACACCACCTTCCCCGGACTGGCGTACTACGAAGGCACCAAACACGCCCTGGAAGGCATGACCGGCACCCTCGCCCAAGAGGTCACCCAGTTCGGCGTGCGGGTCACCGCCGTGGCTCCCGGCGCGTTCCGAACCGACTGGGCAGGCAGGTCACTGGTCCGCGCGCCCCGCAGTATCGCCGACTACGACGCGCTGTTCGACCCGATCCGGACCCGCCGCCAGACCCTCGCAGGTCAGGGCATCGGCGACCCCGATCGCGCCGGCGACGCCGTCCTCGCCCTCCTGGAGGCAGAGAAGCCGCCCGTGCACATCCTGCTCGGCTCGGACGCGCTACGCCTGGTCGCCGCCGGGCGCCAACGCGTCCAGGACGACTTCGACGCCTGGGAGGAACTCAGCCGCTCCACCGACTCCACTGACGGTGGAGTAACAGTCGCCTGACACTGGACGAGTCACCAAGGCAGCGCCCGGTAACGGCGCTGCGACCACCGCCCCGCCCGGAGGCGCCGCGATTCCCCTCGCCGCCGCCTCGCGGGCTGGGGCGCGTGGGCGACGGGGCGACAAGACCGCGGCAGTCAACGACGTCCTCTACTCACTGCGGGCCGCCCGCCACGCCTTGCCCGACCTCGCCCGCGACTGGGTTCTGTGGGGACATTCCCAGGGCGGCGGTGCCGCGCTCGCCGTCGCCGAACGCCTGGTGCGGCACCCGAGCGCCGGCGCGGCGCCGTGTTGACCTCCCCGACCGCCAACCTGGCCGCCATCGCCGAGCACACGCCCGGTGGCCGGACCTGTCCTGCTCCTGCAGGGCCAGGCGGACACGGTCGTCACCCCTGCGATGACCGACCAGGTCGCCCACGCGCTGCACCGCACCGGCTCCACTGTCGACTACCGCACATACCCGGGGTTGGGACACGACACCTATCCCGGCCAGATCAGCGGCATCGACGACGGCGCCATGCCCGACATCCTCGCCTGGATCGCCGACCGCTTCTCAGTCCCACCAGAATGACCAGACCGGGGCGTTCACAATGGATTCCGCGTACTCCTCGAAGTCGAAGAACGCTTGCCTGAGGTCGGGGCAGAAGGCGTGGTGCTCGGCGGCGACGCGGCGGGCGTGTTCGAGGGTCCGGGGCGGCCAGGCGACGGTGACGTTGAGGGCGGCGCCGCCAAGGGAGCAGACACGCACGCCGTAACGCTCCTGCCAGGTGCGCAGCACCGCGCTGAGCCCCTCGTGGATCACGTCCGCGGGCCAGCCGGACGCCAGGACGGCCTCGGCGCCGTCGCGGGCGTGCACGAGGCCGAGATAGGGACCGTGGTCGAGCCAGGTGAGCATGTCCGCGATACCGGACGGGCTGCTCGCCAGCTCGATGGCCCACTGGTCGGGGTCGGGTCCCGGCTCGCCGGCCGGGGCCGGGCCGGGCCACGCCTCGAAGGGAGAGGGTTCCGCGTCGTTGAACGCCTCGGTCCATTCTTCGGCGAGATAGGCCTCCACGTCGACCGCCTCCGCGCTGCCCTGCGCGAGAGGGTTGTTGAGCTCGCCCGTGTGCCACGGCCTGCCGCTACGATCGCGGGCCCCCAGCAGTAGCGGCCATTGACCGGTCTGGCCATGGCGACGAAGAAGGCCGGCCCACAGTAGCCCGGCCTCCTCCACGTCCAGCAGGTCGTCGGTGACCCACAACACCGGCTCGGACGCAGGTGAGTCATCGAACACCGAGGGTTCCGGCGTGATCAGACGGCCGCTCAGGCCTTCGGGAGGGGCGAACGCGGACATGGGCAGCAACGATCCGTATCTCTGCCAGGAGGCGGGTATCAGGTCTGCTCTAGCAGCCGGTCGACCAGTCCGGCGATGTAGTCCGGGGTGAGCGGGCCCGCGCCGAACAGGACGCGGATGTACATCGGGGCCATGACGTGGTCGAGCACGTCCAGAACGTCGGGTGGATGCTCGCCGCGTCCGGCGGCGCGGTCGAGCATGGCCTGCACGAACCGGGTGCGTTCGGCGAGAAAGTCGTCGCGTGCCTGCAGACCCCGTTCGCCCCGGTTCGACAGGGCGACGGTCAGGCGCAGCAC